>CAJTIY010000001.1 GCA_910576555.1 uncultured Alistipes sp.
GGGGTGGGGTTCGTTTCCCCGGCGTAGTACAGCACGAGTCTGTGGGTCACGGTTTGGGCTTGTTGGGCGACGAGTATGTTCAGGAAGAGAATCCCGATATGATTCCGGAGAGCGAGAAAGAGCGGCTGCGAGCATGTCATGACTGGGGCATCTATTGGAATGTTTCAGAGACGAACGATCCTGCAGCCGTTGCGTGGTCCCATCTGATCGGTCATCCCCGCTATCCGAGGGTCGGCATGTACGAGGGCGGTTATTATCATAATCGCGGAGTCTGGCACTCGGAGCCCGGCGGGATCATGGTTAGATCGAATTCGGGATACTTCTCTACTTTCTGCCGCGAGTTGATCGTCCGTCGGATCATGGAGCTTTCGGGCGAAGAGTATACGTTCGAGAAGTTTCTGGAGCGGGACGTGCCTCCAGCGTCGCAGTCGAGTCTGCGTGCGCCTTGCGTCGAGCAGGAACCGGGTTACCACCATATCCCGCCGATCATTGACGGCGGTAAGCCCTGAAGGATGAAAAGGCATGGTCGCGACCCATCGCCAAAGAGCAGGTAAGCTTTCGTGGGGGAGACAGTCTCTTTTCGGGGGCAAAACATGCTGCGATGACTGGATGGAATGTTTCAATGAGGCGTATTTTATGTAAATTCGGATTTATTTTCAGAAATATCCCGATAAAAAAAGCAATCGTATTGTGGGTATGGATTCTTTGTGCTATTTTTGAAACCTAAATAGATCGTCTTATGACGAACGTGCGGTCTTCGCCGGAGTGTGTTTTTGCAGGATTCGCTTTCGAGCAGAACACCGGTTCGGAGTCGCAGTGCCGATCGGCGATGGAATGGGTTGCCTTCGCCTTTCATTACAGGAACACCCGCTCTCGCAGACATCCCCTGATTCAAGGCTCCCTATTGTCTGTCAGCAGCGGGTGTTCCCCTTTTTTCACAGTACATTATATAGCTATGTCGTAATCGGTCGCGGCGATTCAGGCCACGACGTCGAATCCCGCCTTGCGGACCGCAGCGACGACAGCCTCGGCGTCGTGTTCGCCTTCGACCGTGGCTTTGCCGGTCGCGAGGTCGATATCGACCCGTGCGACGCCCTCGACCGAAGCGATGCCTGCGGCGACGGCGGCCCGGCAGTGGGCGCAGTTCATCCCGCGGATCGTGTAGGTCGCGGCCGCGGGGGAGGTCTTTGCGGGGCGGCCTTTGCGCCGTCCGACGTATGCCGCGCAGAGCAGCGCGACGAGCAGGGCCGAGCAGAGGCTCGGAAGGAGGCTGAAACCGTGCGCATGGCCGCAGGCGATCCGTGCGGGCCCCATCGCGAACCACCCGGCCGGCAGTAGGTAGTCGATCGCCAGTCCGAAGGCGACCGCGCCGAGGATGATCGATGCGAGGTAGATGACGGCGGCTTTGCGCCCCATCTCCCTCGAAATTAGTGTGAACGAGGCGAAATTGGCGGCCGGGCCTGCCATCAGCAGCACGAAAGCCGTGCCGGGCGAGAGCCCCTTGAGGACAAGCGACAGGGCGATGGGGATCGAGCCCGTGGCGCAGACGTACATCGGCACTGCGATGACGAGCACGGCGATCATCGACAGCAGCGGTCTGTCGCCGAGTGCGGAGAAGAAGTCGGCCGGAACATATACGGTGATGAGCGCGGCGATGATGAGCCCCGCGACGAGCCAGCCGCCGATGCTTCCCACCAGATCGACGAAGCCGTAGCGCAAAGCTGCGAGGAGTTTGTCGAAGAAGCCTTGCGGCCCGGTTGTCCTATCGTCGGCTTCGGCTGTGCGGATGCCGGCCGCGGACTCCTTTTCCGACCGGCCGACGGCCACTCCGCCCAGTACGGCGGTCGCGAGCGCGGCCAGCGGGCGCAGGAGGGCGAAGGCCGGTCCGAGCAGCGACCACGTCGCTGCGATGCTGTCCACGCCGGTCTGGGGCGTGGAGATGAGAAACGAGGTCGAAGCGGCCTTCGAGGCGCCGTTGCGGTGCATGGCGATGGCTGCGGGCAGCACGCCGCACGAGCAGAGCGGCAGCGGGATGCCGATCGCCGCCGCTTTGGCGACCGATCCGAGGCCCCGACCCGAAAGGTGCCGGGCGAAGGTCCGCTGCGAGATGAATGCGTGCATCAGACCCGCGATCAGAAAGCCCAGCAGGACGTAGGGCGACATTTCGTTGAGCAGAAATAGTAAGGAGTTCAGCAGTTCCATGTGTACAGGTGCGTTTCGTTCGGTGCGCGGCGGAGTCCCGCAGGGAATTCCGGCCTTCGCGCGATGTCCCGAATAGAACGCGGATCGGCCCTGCGGTAGTATGTCGCCCCTGCGTACGGCGGAGGCGTTGGGCCGTGCCGAGGATATTCCCGCACGGCAAAACGCAGGCGAACTTGCTTTTGCCGATGCTGATTCCTATCTTTGCACTAAATGCTACGACCATGAATAAGAAGGATGCGGGGGAGAAGGAGCCGCTGAAGATGATCTTCAACTACGACGATGTCTTCTACAGCTTCATCTACGACGATGACGGCGGTTGCGTGCACCGTTCGCGCGACTATGCGCTCAATTACGTCTATTCGGGCGAAATGGTGCTCGACAACGGCAAGGAGCAGCTGCATGTCGGCAAGGGCGAATGCGTCTTCATTCCGCGCGACCACCACATCACGATGTACAAGAAGCCGAAGGACGGCGAGCGCTATTGCGGCATTTTCCTGAAGTTCACGCGCCGTTTCCTGCGCGAGATGTACGGTCGGTTCGGTACGTGCGACACGGCGCCCGAAACGCCGCGGTTCGACGGCGGGGTGATCAAACTGCCCGCCACCGCGGAACTGACGAGCCTGTTCGCCTCGATGACTCCCTACTTCGATCCCGACGTGCGGCCGCAGGGCGACTTCATGCAGCTCAAGATGCAGGAGGGGTTGCTCGCGCTGCTGCATATCGACCGGCGGTTCGCGCCCGCGCTGTTCGATTTCAACCAGCCGTGGAAGATCGACATTCTGGAGTTCATGAACGAAAACTACATGTACG
This sequence comes from uncultured Alistipes sp., assembly GCA_910576555.1. Classification (GTDB taxonomy): domain Bacteria; phylum Bacteroidota; class Bacteroidia; order Bacteroidales; family Rikenellaceae; genus Alistipes. Next base: position 3,013 of record CAJTIY010000001.1, read on the forward strand.
AATTCACGATGGAGGAGCTGGCCCACTACACGGGCCGCAGCCTCGCCACCTTCAAGCGCGATTTCCGCAAGATCAGCGACCTGACCCCCGAGAAGTGGCTGATCCGCAAGCGGCTCGAGGTGGCCTACGCCCGGATCAAGGAGGGCGGATGCCGGGTTGCGGATGTCTACGCCGAGGTGGGGTTCAAGAACCCTTCGCACTTCTCGACCGCCTTCAAGCGCCGGTACGGCGTCTCGCCGAGTGCCGTGTGCGCCTGATGCGTGAGCCGCTGAACAAGTTTCTTTGAACTCCACGGCAATGTCGTCGCGGGGTTTTTGCCCTATCTTCGCACCCGAAACGAAACATCCGCTTATGAATACGAACATGAACTTCCGACTCTTCACGCCGACCGAACTGTTGTTCGGCTGCGGAAAACTGAACGATCTCGGCGACCGGGCGCTGCCCGGCAAGAAAGCCCTGCTGCTGATCTCCTCCGGCCGGTCCGTGCGGACCACCGGAACGCTCGATCGCGTCGTCGCACAGCTCGACCGGGCGCATGTCGCGCATGTGCTCTGCGCCAACGTCCACGAAAATCCCACGAAGGAGGTCGTGACGGAGGCCGCGGCCGTCGCTCGCGAGCATGGCTGCGACTTTGTCTTGGCGCTGGGCGGCGGAGCCGTGCTCGATGCGGCGAAGGCCGTTGCGGCGATGGCGACCAATCCGGGCGATCTGTGGGACTACGTCCACGGCGGCACGGGCAAGGGTATGCCGCTGCAGCGGCCGGGACTGCCCATCGTCACGATCGCCACCACCTCCGGTACGGGCTCCGAGATCAACTGCTGGGGTGTCATCTCCAACCGCGAAACGAACGAAAAGATCGGGTTCGGGCGCCCCGAGCTAAACCCCGTGCTGGCGATCGTCGATCCCGAACTGATGCGCACCGTTCCGGCAGCGTACACCGCCTATCAGGGCTTCGACGCGCTGTTCCACAACACGGAAGCGATGATCAGCCGCTTCGTCAACGTTTTGAGCGAGACGGTCGCCCTCTCGGCCATCGAACGCATCGCCCGCTATCTGCCCCGCGCCGTGAAGAACGGCGACGATCTGGAAGCGCGCACGGGCGTGGCCTACGGCAGCACGATCGCCGGCCTGACGATGCAGCTCACCAGCGTGACGGCGGAGCATTCGATGGAGCACGCCATGAGCGCCTATCACTACGATCTGCCGCACGGTGCGGGGCTCGTCATGATCTCGAACGAGTTCTACCGCTTCTTCATCGAGCGGCACGCCTGCGACGCGCAGTTCGTGAAGATGGCCCGTGCGATGGGCATGCCCGATGCGGACGAACCCGAGGATTTCCTCACGGCGCTCGCCGAGCTGCAGCGGACCTGCGGCGTAGCCGATCTGAAGATGAGCGACTACGGCATCGCCCGCGAGGAGTGCGACGCGCTGGCGCGCAACGCCCGCGAGACGATGGGCGGACTCTTCGCCGCCAACCCCTGCGAGATGACCCACGACGATTGCCGCACGATCTTCGAACGCGCCTACAGATAAGACACCATCCTGCCGAATTGATCTTTTCGGAAAGAATCTTTGAGCCCCACAGCAATGCCGCTGCGGGGCTTTTCGGTTAATTTTGCCGTGTCGGACGCGATGGACGGAATCCCCCGTGACTCGGAACGGACCACCCCGGGAGAGCGGTTTCGTCCGCCGCTGCGGCCGACTCGATCGGATCATTTTTTTAGCATATCATGAAGAAAGTACTGATTATCTCGTCGAGCCTCCGAACGGGGAGCAACTCGGAGGCGCTGGCCGAAGCGTTCGCGCGCGGTGCGGCCGCAGCCGGCAACGAAACGGAGCTGGTTACGCTCAAGGAGAAGGATCTTCGCTTCTGCAAGGGGTGTCTTGCCTGCCAGAAGCTCCGTCGGTGCGTCATCGCCGACGATGCACCGGCCATCGTCGCGAAGATGCACGATGCCGATGCCATCGCCTTCGCCACGCCGATCTATTATTATGAAATGTGCGGCCAGCTCAAAACGCTGCTCGACCGCGCCAATCCGCTCTACGGCTCCGACTACCGGTTCCGCGACATCTACATGGTGACCAGCGCGGCCGAGGACGAGGCCTCGGTGCCCGACCGTGCCGTGGCGGGACTCACCGGGTGGATCGACTGCTTCGCGCGGGCACGTCTCGCGGGTACGGTCTTCGCCGGGGGCGTCGACCGACCGGGCGAAACCGCAGGGCATCCCGCCGTGGAGCGCGCTTACGAACTGGGCAAAACGATCGGATGATGCGACGGCTCGTTCTTTTGTCCGCGTCGTTCTGCATAACCGCATTTCACGTTATGGCACAGCCAAAAATCGTACAGACGGCAGGGCGCGACCAGTTGGGCGCGTTCGCCCCCGAATTCGCCCGGCTCAACGACGACGTCCTCTTCGGCGAGGTGTGGAGCCGCAACGACCTGTTGAGCCTCCGCGACCGCAGCATGGTCACGATCGCCGCGCTCATCGGTCAGGGTATCACGGACAGCTCGCTGGGTTTCCATCTGCAGGAGGCGAAGAAGAACGGCATCACCCGTACCGAGATCGCCGAAATCATCACGCATATCGGATTTTACGCCGGATGGCCCAAAGCGTGGGCGGCGTTCCGGTTGGCCAAAGAGGTCTGGGTGGAGGAGTCCCCCGGCGAGGATGCGAAGGCGGCCTTCCAGCGCGGAACGATCTTCCCGATCGGCGAGCCCAATACGGCGTATGCCCGGTATTTCACCGGCAACAGCTACCTCGCCCGCATCTCGACCGGACCGATCCCGTTCGCCAACGTCACCTTCGAGCCGCGCTGCCGCAACCACTGGCATGTCCACCGCGCCGCCGATGGCGGCGGTCAGATGCTCGTCGGCGTGGCCGGCCGCGGATGGTATCGGGAGGCGGGGAAGCCTGCCGTGGCGATTCTGCCCGGCACGGTCATCCATATTCCGGCGAACGTGAAGCACTGGCACGGTGCGGCGGCCGACAGCTGGTTCGCACACCTCGCCTTCGAGATTCCCGGCCGTAACGCCTCCACCGAGTGGCTCGAACCCGTGCCCGACGAGGCGTACGACCTGCTCCCGTCATCGACTGCCGCTCCGCACGATGCGGAGCCCGAACCCGGAAAACCGTGATCTTATGAAAACCGATGTATTCGCATGCGCGGCGATCGCCCTCGCATGCTGCGCCGGCCTGCTCGCCGGCTGCACGAACCGAACGACCGACAAACCTATGGAAACATTGCAACTTACCCGGGCGTGGGACAAGACCTTCCCCGAGAGCGACAGGGTGGATCACCGTAAGGTGACGTTCCGCAACCGTTTCGGCGTGACGCTCGCCGCCGATCTCTACACGCCACGCGCTGCCGCGGGCCGCCTTCCGGCCATCGCCGTGAGCGGACCCTTCGGCGCCGTCAAGGAGCAGGCGTCGGGGCTCTACGCCCAGACGCTCGCCGAGCGGGGATTCCTTGCTCTTGCCTTCGACCCCTCGTTCACGGGCGAGAGCGGCGGCGAACCGCGTCATGTGGCCTCGCCCGACTTCGCCACCGAGGATTTCGGCGCCGCGGTCGATTTTCTCGCGACGCTCGACGGCGCGGACCCCAAACGGATCGGGATCGTCGGCATCTGCGGGTGGGGCGGTTTCGCCATCAACGCCGCGGCCGCGGATACGCGCATCAAGGCGACCGTCGCGGCGACCATGTACGACATAAGCCGCTGCACGGCCAACGGCTATTTCGATGCGACCGACGCGGCCGATGCCCGTCACGCCCTGCGCCGGCAGCTCAACGCGCAGCGCACGGAGGATTACCGCAACGGCGCGTATGCCCCTGCCGGCGGGGTGGTGGACCCGCTGCCCGACGACGCCCCGCAGTTCGTGAAGGACTACCATGCCTATTACAAGACGCCGCGCGGCTACCACGAGCGTTCGCTCAACTCCAATAACGGCTGGAACCGCACCTCGGCGCTCGCATTCCTCAATGCGCCGATCTTGGCCTACAGCGACGAGATCCGCAGCGCCGTGCTGCTCGTCCACGGCGAAAAGGCCCATTCGCGCTACTTCAGCGAGGATGCCTTCGAGCGGCTGACGGGCGACAACAAGGAGCTCCTGCTCGTTCCCGGAGCCAGCCACGTGGACCTTTACGACAACCCCGAGGCGATTCCATTCGACCGCATCGAGGCGTTCTTCAGGGAACACCTGAAATAGCCCGGACATGGCCTATGAATCCGTAGGGGGCGGACGCTTTGTTGCGTCCGCCCCCTGCGCCGTTTCGGGTGTGCTTCTATTTTCCGCCCGTCACGCCGGACGTCGGTCGATGGGTGGGAACGTTTATTTTCTGTTCGCGCCGCTTTCGAGGATCGAGACGATCGAGAAGAGCGTGAAGCAGATGGCGCCGAAACCGGTCAGCACGCGTGCCGGAACGAAGAACCGGGGCTTGAACAGCGCCTCCTCGAAGAGAAAGGCAGCCAGAAAGAGGCAGGTGAGCGCCGTGAGCACGGGAATGATCGGGATGCGGCGGGCCAGCGGGTAGTCCGTGTGCCATACCTTTCCGAGCAGGATCACCTTGCTCGAGATGCTCCAGCAGATTAGCGCCAGACCGATGAGGACGAATCCCACGAAGTCGATCGCCCCGCCCCAGTGCGCGAAGATCATGAGCAGACCTGCGATGAAGGCCACGACGCCCATCGAAACGACGAGCGACATCCAGCGCGAGGATTCGTTCATGCGGTAGGTGCCGCGCACCTGCCTTACGATGCTGGCGACCAGCGCGATGAGCGACGTGCAGACGCAGGCGATGCCGAGCATGACGCTGCCGGCGACGGTGTGGGCGGGCAGCGATGCCGTGGCGAAGAGCACGAACGACCAGATCCACGCCGCGAGGGCCGCGAGGCCGGCCACGCCGACGAGTATCACGGCGGTCCGGCGCGTGAATCCCGAGGGATTGATTGCGAACGCCGCGTCGGCCGAATTGCGGGGGATCAACGCGAATTTCGTCGAAGAGGTCGCTGCCGTCGCGACGCAGGCGGCGATGAGTCCCAGACCGCAGACGACGTGTCCGGTGACGTAGGCGCCGGCCCAGTGCGATCCGATGATCAGCAGACCGCAGATGAAGGTGGCCAGTGCGAACGAATAGCCGATGACGGGGAAGGCGTAACGCGCCGCCTTGTTGTAGGTGCCGGTGATCTGGCGGATGATCGTCGCGGCCGTGCAGTAGAGCGCCACGCAGATCGAACCGAGGAAAAAGACCACGGGGCCGGCCGTCAGGCGCGACGGATCGTCGCCCGCGGCGTAGACATAGGCGCCGTAGGCGAAACAGAAGGCGGCCATCACGAGGGGAATGGCCCGGAAGAGAATACTGATACCGTAATTCATAGGTCGTGTGATTTTTTCGCGGGAGCCGTTGCAAAACCCGAACCAAACGGCCGGCATCGTGTTCCGGTCCTGTGCCGGGGCTTGCTTTTGCGCCCGTTATGCGTTACCTTTGCATCATGAAGAACCTTGTTTTCGATTTGGGGGGCGTGGTTTTCGCCCGCAATAAAAAAAACTGCCCGCAGAAGTTGCTCGACTTTTTCAGCTTCGTGCGTGCGGAGCGCATGCCCGAATTCTGGGAGGAGTACGACCGCGGTACGGCGACGTTGGACGAAGTGACCGACACGCTCTGCCGCATCAAGGGCTGCTCGCGCGACGCGTGCGAACGGCTGCTCGCCGAAGCCATCGCGCGGCAGGAGCCCATCGCTCCCACCGAGCGGCTGCTCAGCGATCTGAAGCGTGCCGGATACCGGCTCTACGTGCTGTCGAACATGTCGCGCGAGTTCATCGACTTCCTCCGCCGACAGCCCGTCTACGGACTTTTCGACGGCGAGGTCGTCTCGTGCGAGGAGCGCACGGTGAAACCCGAGCCGCGCATCTACGAGTTGCTGCTCGAACGGTACGGGCTCGATTCTGCCGAGACGCTCTTCGTCGACGATCGTCCGGCCAATGTCGCTGCGGCGCAGCGCCTCGGCATCGGCGGCTTCCTCTTCGATTACCGCGATCCGCAGGGGGCGTGCGACGCCCTGCGGCGTATGCTGCTGTAGTTTTCGTTGCGCAATCGCGGGCGGCCGAGCCGTGCGGCGGGGCGTTGCCGATCGCTGCCGGGGCAGGCGGCTTACCCGTTGCTATAGGGTGCGCTCGGGCTTTTTTGCGGAAAGAGGTCCTTTACGGATGCCTGCGGCATGCGACTTGTTCGTCGCCTGCGCATGGAAGTGCGCAATTTCAAGGAACGTTACTGGCGGTTTTCGCTCTTCGTGCTGATTCTCGGACTCGGCGCGGCGATCTTCATCGAGCTGACCCCCTTTCTCGGCGGTCTGCTCGGCGCAGCGACGATCTATGTGTTGCTTCGCGGGCAGATGATCCGTCTGACCGAGCATCGCAAGTGGCGTCGGAGCCTCGCAGCTTCGTTGCTGATGGGGGAGGCCGTCTTCTTCTTTCTGATTCCGATCAGTCTGGTCGTCTGGATGATCGTGGCCAAGATACAGGACGTCGCGGTCGATCCCCAGTCGGTGATCGCTCCGCTGAAGGAGGTCGCCGAGCTGCTGCGCGACCGCACGGGCTACGACCTGTGGCAGGAGAGCAACCTCCAGCCGCTCATCGCCCGTATTCCCCGCATGGGGCAGTGGGTCGTCGAGGGGATCGTGTCGTTCGCCGTCAACATCGTCGTGCTGCTCTTCCTGCTCTATTTCATGCTCATCGGCGGTTGCCGCATGGAGCGCTACTTCCGCGAGATCCTGCCCTTCGATCGCCCCGTGTCGAGCAGCCTGATGCACGAGGTCTATCTGATCGTGCGCTCGAACGCCATAGGCATCCCGCTGCTGGCTCTCGTGCAGGGCTTCGTGGCTTATCTGGGTTATATGGCCTTCGGCGCTCCCAGTCCGCTGTTCTGGGGCGGCGTCACCTGCTTCGCTACGGTGATTCCCATCGTCGGTACGGGACTCGTCTGGTTCCCGCTGGCCGCCTATCTGGCGCTCGCGGGCGACTGGGGACGGGCGATCGGACTGGCGCTCTATGGATTGCTGATCGTCACGCACGTCGACAACGTCGTTCGTTTCGTCCTGCAGAAGAAGCTGGCCGACACCCATCCGCTGGTGACCGTCTTCGGCGTCTTCATCGGGCTTTCGCTTTTCGGCTTCATGGGCGTGATCTTCGGTCCGCTCATGCTCTCGATCTTCATCTTCTGCGTCGGGATCTTCAAGAAGAAGTTCCTGCACGGCGCTCCAGACAGCCAATTGTTCATCCCCGGCGAGTCGCCCCGTACGGAGGCGTGACCGCAGCGCAGGAGCGCATGCCGCCGCGGTCGGAAATGCGGTGCGGGGAATTTTTTTCGGCGAAACGGTTGCAATTCCGATTTGTTTACTATATTTGTTATTGGAATAACAGTGAAACGGAGACCGAGAGCCTCCACTAATTCGTAAATTAAAATGGCCAGAAATCTCAAAATCAGAGACCTTACGTTGCGCGACGGGCAGCAGTCCTCGTTTGCCACGCGTATGAATCAGGCGCAGATCGATCGTTGTCTGCCCTTCTACAAGGATGCCAATTTCTACGCGATGGAGGTCTGGGGCGGTGCCGTGCCCGATTCGGTGATGCGCTACCTCGACGAAAATCCGTGGACCCGTCTGGAGACGATCCACGAGGCTGTGGGCGACGTGTCGAAACTCACGGCGCTTTCGCGCGGCCGCAACCTCTTCGGCTATGCTCCCTATACGGACGAAATCATCGACGGATTCTGCCGCAACGCCATTCGCAGCGGCTTGGGCATCATGCGTATCTTCGATGCGCTGAACGATGTCGACAACGTGAAGTCGACGATCAAATACGTGAAGCAGTACGGCGGCATCGCCGACTGCGCCGTGTGCTATACGGTCGATCCGAAGTATCCCGAGCCGGGCTTCTGGGCCAAGCTGACGGGCAAGAAGAAGCCCGCACCGGTCTTCACCGACGCCTACTTCCTCGACAAGGCGAAGCAGATGGCGGCGCTGGGCGCCGACATGATCACCATCAAGGACATGTCGGGTCTGATTCCTCCGCGCCGCGTGGCGACGCTCGTGAAGCTGTTCAAGCAGCATATCTCCATTCCGGTCGATTTCCACACCCACTGCACCCCCGGTTTCGGTCTGGCTTCGGTGCTGGCGGCCATTGTCGCCGGCGTGGATGTCGTCGACACCAACTGCTGGTACTTCGCCGGCGGCACGGGCGCTCCGGCCATCGAGCTGATCCATGTCTTTTGCCGCAAGCTCGGCATCGAGACGGGCGTGAACATGGAGGCCGTGGCGAAGATCAACGCCGAGTTGCGCAGCATCCGCAAGGAGCTCAATATGTCGGTGTTCGGCAAGGACAAGCCCGAGCCGAAGCCGTTCAACCCCGTGACCGACGAACTGCCCGCCGAGATCGACGCGCTCTTCGACGAGGCGATCCGCGCCGCGCAGAACGACGACGAGGCGACGACGATCGCCGCCTGCCGCAAGATCGAGGCCTATTTCGGCTTCCCGGCACCCAACGAGCTGGTGCAGAAGGCCGAGATTCCCGGCGGCATGTATTCGAACATGGTGGCCCAGCTCCAGCAGCTGAAGGCCGAGGAGATTCTGCCGCGCGCTATGGAGCTCATCCCGACGGTGCGTCTGGCTGCGGGTCTGCCGCCGCTGGTGACCCCCACGTCGCAGATCGTGGGTGCGCAGGCCGTCAACTGCGCCCTCGACGAGAAGGCGGGGCGTCCGATGTATACCAACAAGAGTTCGCAGTTCGCGGGTTTGGTGAAGGGCGAATACGGCCATACGCCGGTCAGGATCGATCCCGAATTCCGCTTTAAGATCTGCGGCGTGCGCGAGGAGACGCCCTACGACACGTCGAAGAACAAGCGGCAGCCCAATCCCGAACTCCCGGAGGCCGGCGGCGTGAAGCTCGCCGAGAACGAAAAGGAGGAGCTGCTGCTCGAACTCTTCCCGCTCGTGGCGAAGAACTACCTCACGGCGCTCAAGAAGAAGGCTTACGAGGCGCAGAAGGCCGAAGCGCCCGCTGCTGCCGTCGAGAGCGCTCCGAGCGAGGAGCCGCAGCGCGCCGCCATCACCGGCAATACGGTGAACGCTCCGCTGCCGGGCCGTATCATCGAGCTCAAGGTCGCCGTGGGCGATCGGGTGACGGCCGGTCAGGAGGTGCTGGTGCTCGAGGCCATGAAGATGGAGAATTCGATCACGACCGACTATGCCGGTACGGTGAAGCAGATCTTCGTCCAGCCGGGCGAGACCGTCGCCACCGACGCCATGCTGATCGAGGTCGAATAGGACCTAATCATACTTCGTAAGGGGAGTGCGGAGCCGATCCGCGCTCCCTTTTTGTTTCGGTGTGGGAAAATGACTATCTTCGTTGCCGGAATCGAAAAATTTACGAACATGGCATTTTTCAAGGAATTCAAGGAGTTCGCCCTCAAGGGCAATGTGATGGACATGGCCGTCGGCGTGATCATCGGCGGTGCGTTCGGTAAGATCGTCTCGTCGCTCGTCAACGACATTCTGATGCCTCCGATCGGTGCGTTGCTCGGCAATGCCGACTTCACGCATCTGCGCATCGACATCTCGCGCATACGCGACGTCGCTTCGAACGCCGTGCAGTCGGTGACGGGCCAAGAGGGCGTCGCTGCGGCCGAACCGATTTATTGGAACTACGGAGCCTTCATCCAGCAGTGCGTCGATTTCACGATTCTGGCCCTGTGCGTCTTCATGATGGTCAAGCTGATGAATCGCGTGGTGCGCAAGAAGGAGGCGGCGCCCGCTCCGGTTCCAGCCCCTTCGAAAGAGGAGCAGCTGCTCGCCGAGATCCGCGATCTGCTCAAGGAGCGGACGAAGTAGGCGATCCGCTTGCGCGCGAAAAAGAGAAGGTCCGGCGTCAATCGTCGGACCTTCTCTTTTTCGGTGCGTATTCCTGTAATATATAGGTGGTGAAGATCGGGAAGAAGAGCATGCCGAGTGCCGGGAGCAGCACGCTGAACACCTTGCCTACCGTCGTGACGGGGAAGATCGCCGCACCGACCGTCGTGACGCCCATCCATGCCCACCAGAAGGCGTTGCCGAAACCTTCGAGCCGGGGATTGACGCCCGTTTCGTAGTCGAAGAAGACGAGGGCCGAGAGGTAGGTGAAGAGTGTCACCGTGAGCAGATAGGCGGCGAACAGCTTGCGGACCCGGTCGGTGACGAGCCATCGCACGATCACGTAAAGCGCCAGGAAGGCCCGCAGCACCGGCATTAGCCCGATGAACATGGCCCATTCGCGCGACAGCTCGACGCCGCTCCATCCGACGATATTCAGATAGGGGATCGAGAGCAGCAGGATCGGGAGGTTGCGCAGGAAGAATCCCCGCCGGCGGTCCGTCGTGCTCCAGCGCACGAAGAAGTCGATGAGGAAGAGGAGGCAGACCGCGAACTGGATCCAGAGGAACGAGGCGGAGAAGTGGCGCCCGTCGCCTGCGAGGATTTCCCACGAGAGCGAGACGAGGAGGAGAATGCCGGCGATGACTTTCAGAATGTTGAGCGTGCGCAGCTGATCCGTGCGCGGAGCGAGGGTCGGAGACATCGATTGGTTGTTATGGGGTTTTCGCAACGAACGACAAAATGGGTGCCAGATCGCTTGTCGCTGCTTTTTGGGGCGGGTGCGGCCGGTTTTGCAGGGTGGATGCGGAGTGCCGGGCGTTCGCTGTCGTCGATACGCCGCGGCATTGCGGAGATTCCGTCGGGTGGGACGATGTGCCGGGAATGTCGCGGCGGAGCGCGGGGAGAGGGACAGTCGGCCGGCGGGTTGCTCGTCGCGGAACGCATGCGGACCGCTCTTTTCGGCTCGTCTCGCGAAACCGCGGTGTCCCATCGGGCGTTGGGGGTGCGCAGATTGGAAGGGCGCGACAGACACAAAAAAATCATCCGTCTGCATGACTGCAAACGGATGACCGATCGGGTAGCGGGAGAGAGACTTGAACTCTCGACCTCATGATTATGAATCATGCGCTCTAACCAGCTGAGCTATCCCGCCATTGCCTTGAAAGCGAGTGCAAAGGTAATGCAATTTTCGTAATCTGCAAAAAATCGAAGCTCTTTTTTCGATTTTTCTGCAATGCGACGCCGTTTCCGATGCGACGGAGCCGCAGATCTGCACCAAAAAGCCCCTCCTGCAACGGAGGGGCTTTCGCGATGGGACCTGCGCATGCGCAGGCCGGCCGTGTTACTTCTGTCGGAAATAGATCTGGATCGGTACGCCCGAGAAATCCCACCGTTCGCGCATGTTGTTTTCGAGGAAGCGCCGATAGGGCTCTTTGATGTACTGCGGCAGGTTGACGAAGAAGGCGAACTGCGGCGTCGGCGTCGGTAGCTGGGTGATGTACTTGATCTTGATGTATTTGCCCTTCGTCGCGGGGGGCGGGTAGTTCTCGATCAGCGGGAGCATCGTCTCGTTGAGTTCCGACGTGGCGATGCGCCGCTTGCGCGACTGATGCACGCGGATGGCGGTTTGCAGCACGTCGAGAATCCGCTGCTTGTTGAGCACCGAAGTGAATATGATCGGAATGTCGTTGAAAGGCGCCAGCCGTTTTTTCAGGAATTCCGTCCACTCCTTCATCGTGTTGCTCTCCTTCTCGATCAGGTCCCACTTGTTGACCACGATCACGCACCCCTTCCGGTTGCGGACGATCAGGTTGTGGATGTTCAGGTCCTGCGATTCGAGGCCCTGCTGCGCGTCGAGCATCAGGATGCAGACGTCGGAGTTCTCGATCGCGCGGATCGAACGCATGACGGAGTAGAATTCGAGGTCCTCCATCGTCTTGCCCTTCTTGCGCATGCCAGCCGTGTCGATGAGGTAGAAGTCCATGCCGAACTTGTTGTAGCGCGTGCGGATCGAGTCGCGCGTGGTGCCCGCGATCGAGGTCACGATGTTGCGCTCCTCGCCCAGCAGAGCGTTCGTGAGCGACGACTTGCCCACGTTGGGGCGTCCGACGATGGTGATGCGCGGCAGGTCGTCCTCGGCGTCGGAGGAGGTGTCGGCGGGCAGAGCCGCCAGAATGGCGTCCATCAGATCGCCCGTGCCGCTGCCCGACATCGACGAAATGCAGTAGGGATCGCCCAGTCCGAGCGCATAGAATTCGTGCGAGGAGTAGATCTGGTTGTTGTTGTCGACCTTGTTGCAGACCAGAATCACCTTCTTCGACGTGCGGCGGAGGATGTCGGCCATCATTGCGTCGAGGTCGGTGATGCCCGTCGCTACCTCCACCAGAAAGAGGATCACGTCCGCCTCGTCGATGGCCAGCATCACCTGACGGCGGATCTCCTCTTCGAAAATATCCTCCGAGTTGACCGTATAGCCGCCCGTGTCGATCACGGAGAACTCCTTGCCGTTCCAGTCGGTCTTGCCGTAGTGGCGGTCGCGCGTGGTGCCCGCCGTCGAGTCGACGATGGCTTTGCGTTCGCCTACGAGGCGGTTGAAGAGGGTCGATTTGCCGACATTGGGTCGGCCGACGATTGCTACGAGGCTCATGGTGTGTCTATCCTTTAAGTGTCCGGCGATACGGTCGCGTATCGAGCGTGCGAAGATACGAAAAATCGGACGCAAAAGCAAATCGGCCGCTCTTTCGCCAGCATGCGGAGGTGCCGTCAGGCCAGATACATCTTCTCTGTGTCGCCCGCCTGCACGGGGTAGACCAGCACGAAGCTGTTCGCGGGGAGATGCTCCTCCAGATAGGCGGGGATGCGGCCCATGCCGGGCTGGTAGGAGCGGCGGTCGCGGCGGCTCATGATCATCCATACGCAGTCGTCGCCCTTCACCTCGCCCAGCAGCGCGGCGGGCTCCTCCCAGTTCGCCTCGCAGGCGACGTATTCGGCGATGTCGGCGCGGTGTCGGCGGCGCCGCAGATGTTCGAGCGTGGCGGGCGAGGCCCGGAAGATCAGCTGGGCGCCCGTGTCGTGGGCCATGTGGCGCAGACGCAGCAGCCAAGTCTGGAAGCCGGCCTCCAGTTCGGCCTTGCGGGGTACGACGACGATGTGCCGCCGGACGGTCGAGAGGGGCTGCGCCGGACGGTAGACGAAGGTGGTGACGTTGCATTGGGCCAGCACGGCGGGTATCGTCTTGCCCAGCGCCGGCGTGCTGCCCGGAACGAGCATGTCCGAGAGCGGGAGACCCAGTGCCGGAGTTTCCCGGTCGACGTGCATGCCCAGCACCAGATCGGTGATGTTCCGCTCGCGGACGACGCCGACGATCGCGTTGACGATGTTCACGTCGTAGCGCAGCAGCCGGTGGGCGTGGATGCCGGCTGCGGCTGCGGCCGAGACGGCCGTGTCGAGCAGCCGGTGCGCCTTTTTCTGTACGTCGGGATCCTCGAGCCGGTGGTCGATGGCGTTCAGCGCATAGAGGCTGCGGTGCTTCTGCTTGGTGAGCGAAACGCTCAAACCCACCGTTTCGGCGATCGAGGTTTCGTGCGATACGGGGATCAGCACGTGTTCGCCCGCATGACGGTCGCTCTCCTGCTGGGCCCCCTTCAGGGCGATGTCGTGGGCGCCGCGCTGCGTGGCGAAGGTCGAGACGGTGCAGGTGGCCAGAATCATCAGGATCGTGCCGTTGAGCACGCTCTCGTTCAGCAGGCGGATCGGCTCGCCCTCGGGCGTGTGTCCCAGTACGACGTTGTAGCCCACCATCACCGCCGCGAGCGTCGCTGCGACGTGCGCCGAGCTCAAGCCGAAGATCACCGTGCGCTGGTCGCGCGAGAGTCGGAAGGTCTTCTGCGTGAGGTAGGCGGCGATGTATTTCGCGGCCGTGACCATCACGATCATCACCGCCGCCACCTCGATCGTCTCCCAGCTCTTGAAGAAGGCGCGGTAGTCGATCAGCATGCCGACACCGATCAGGAAGAAGGGGATGAAGACGGCGTTGCCCACGAACTCGATGCGGTTCATCAGGGGCGAGGTGCGCGGAATGAGCCGGTTCATGGCCAGACCTGCGAGGAAGGCCCCGATGATGGGCTCCAGACCGGCGGCCTGCGCGAGGAAGGCGCCCAAAAAGACCATGACCAGCACGAAGACGTATTGCGAGACGTTGTCGCTGCACCGTTTGAAGAACCAGCGTCCGATGATCGGGAAGAGCAGCAGGATGGCTGCGATGCAGCCGGCGACCGATGCTCCGAGCCGGTACCAGAAGGTGCCGTCGGCCTCGCCCGTCGAGAGGCCGACGATCACCGTGAGCACCGTCAGCGCCAGCATGTCGGTGACGATCGTGCCGCCCACGGCGATGTTCACGGCCTTGTCCCGCGTGATGCCCAGCTTGCTGACGATGGGGTAGGCCACGAGCGTCTGCGAGGCGAAGAGCGCCGCGAGCAGGATCGAGGAGTGGAGCGGATATCCGAGGATGAAGTATCCGGCGACGATGCCGAACGCCATCGGCACGGAGAAGGTGTAGAGCCCGAAGACGAGGCTGCGCCGGCTGTTGCGCCTGAAGTCGGCCATGTCCATCTCGAGTCCCGCCTCGAACATGATGTAGAGCAGGCCCGCCGTGCCCGAAAGAATGATGCTGCTGTCGCGCAGCACGAGGTTCAGGCCGTGGGGACCGATCACCGCGCCCGCGATGATGAGCCCGAGCAGGTAGGGGATCTTGAGCTTGTTGAGCAGCAGCGGCGCCCCGAGGACGATGGCCATGATGAGCAGGAACTTGAGGATCGGATCCTCGAGCGGGAAGGTGACGGCCGTATGGCCGACGAGCGGCTGTGCGAACGGTATGAGGAGGGAAAGCGGGAGCATGTACGGGTAACTTTCCTACAAAAATAACAAAAATCGGGAAAGCGCCGCGTCGCGATCCCGATTTTTTCGGAGGTATCGGTGCGATGCCGTCTCTTTGTTTGACTCGGACGAACGGTGGAATTCCGATCGCCGAGCGGTCATTCGACCGCTTCGTGGCATGCATAGAGCAACCGCAGATCGCTTTCCATGATGCGGAATCCGCTGCCGTGGTCGTGGGTGCGTCCTGCCATACGTCCCCTTCGGTAGGTGCCGATCCGTATGTCGTACATGATTTTTCCGGTTCGGATGAGATGAAGGAACCGTTCGAACGACGGTTGGGTGTATATATCGGCGCGGTTGAAGTGGAACTCTTCGCCATCGTCGCGTCGGCGTGTGGCGGCCGAAATATAGAAGAGATTTTTCAGTTTACGATAGAAGACCCGTTCGAGCGCGTCGTACGTGTATCCTACGCTGTTGTCGATCAGCATTCCGCTCCCGATATCCGTGACGGCGATCGTGAGCATGCGTGCCGTAGGGGTGTCGAGCAGTCGGAACGAATAGAGTCCGCAATAGGTGTTTCCGCAGGTGGCGAACATCGAGGTGTGCAGTTTCTTCAGATTCGGTGCCTCCTCGTAAGGCGTACCGAAGCGATCGCGCAAGTAGGTGTTCGCGCCGCGTGGAAACGAAGGGCTCTTTGTCAGCAGCGTGATGTATGACGAAGAGGTGTCGCGGTGGGATTTGATTTCGAAACCCGCCAAATCGGGTTCGCACCGATTGTCTTCGGTCTTTCCGATATAATCTTCGAACGTTTTGCCGATTCCGGTATTGTGGCTCCGGGTGGCCGGAAGGAATCCGCGGTCCCGGACTTCCCGGAACTTTTCGATGATCAGTTTCTTATTTTCCGTTGACATAACGTATGATTTCGGTGATGAGCAGGTCGATTACATTTTCGTCCCGGGCGAGCGATTCGGGCGAGAGGAACAGTTGTTCGATGGGGAGTTCGAACCTCCTGCAAAGCAGATGGATTTCGGCCAACGTGTATTTTTGAGGAAATCGGGAACTTTCGATTTCCCCGATCAATGCTTCGCTACGCTGCAACCAGAAGGCTATGTCGCGTTGGGAGGCTTTACATGCGATTCGCTGCTGTTTGAGGCGGTCGATAATCTCTGTTTGAAACGCTGACTTCTGCATATTTTTTCTATTTTTGTTTCAAAATTAATACGACATTTGCTGGCTTTTGCTCATATTATGTGAGTTTTTGGGAAGAGTTGGCTAATAAATTGTAAGGATAATGATTGAGCGGACGCCGGATGAACGGTGGGACTTTAAATATACGGATACCAAAGAACTGACTCATTGTTACCACACCTATCCTGCGATGATGATTCCGCAGGTGGCCCGCAGGCTGATCGGCGAATTCGCTCCGGGGACACGGTGCGAGATGCTTTTCGATCCTTATATGGGTAGCGGAACATCGTTGGTGGAGGCTTCCGTGTGCGGAATCCGAGCGATCGGAACCGATTTGAACCCTTTGGCACAGATGATCGCACGAACCAAAACGACGCATTTCGATGCGGGACTCGTTCGTGCCCAATGGCAGACTCTTCGTCGCCGTGTGCTCGAATATCGTCGCGAGCGGGTGTGCGACATGAATTTCGACCGTATTTCCAATGCCTCCTATTGGTACGACAAGGATGTCTTATTGCGATTGGCCTATCTTTCGCAGACGATCGACGGGGAACTCGCGCCGGAGGTGCGCGATTTTTTCCGGCTCGTATTGGCCGAAACCGTTCGGGAGTCCTCGTATACGCGTAACGGCGAATTCAAACGTTATCGGATGGACGAAACGAAGATCGCGACGTTCCGGCCGGACGTATTCGGCATGTTCGACGAAAAGGCATCGCGCAATCTCCGCGGGCTCGAATCGTTCAATGAGTCGGCTTTCCGGCCCGATATTGGCATATACGGATTCAACCCCTGCGTCGAGGTGCCCCGAAGTATCGTACCTCGCGATAGCGTCGATCTGGTCGTGACCTCGCCGCCCTACGGCGATAGCCGGACTACGGTGGCTTACGGCCAGTTTTCGCGCTGGGCGAACGAGTGGTTCGGATTCGAACATGCGGCCGATCTGGATGCTTTGCTCATGGGCGGCAAGCGGCAATTCGAAGAGCTTTTCGCGGTCGAATCCGTTCGTGAAGAGTTGGATACGATCCGTTCGCTCGATGAAAAGCGTTACTGCGAGGTCATCTCGTTCCTCAACGATTATCGGGCCTCTATCCGCAATGTAGCGGCGACGGTACGACCGGGCGGGCGGGTTTGTTACGTCGTAGGCAACCGTACGGTGAAAGGGATTCGCATTCCTTTAGATCGCTTTACGGCCGAGGCCTTCGAACAGGAGGGTTTCGTTCACGAGCATACGTTCGTGCGCGGCATTCCGAACAAACGCATGCCCTTGCGTACGAGCCCGACGAACAAACGGGGCGAAGCCGTGGAGACGATGAACTGCGAGTATATCGTGATCGCTACGAAGCAATGAATCGGTGCGATTTCTGTCGGTTTCGGGAACTTCGGCCTCCGAAAGCGGCGGATAAGTGGAAATAAAAACGTAACTTTGACACGAGGATGATACGTGCGAACGACCGAAACAAGATGCGGACTCTGCTCCCGCCCGTACTCGCGGGCTTCTTCATCATGGGCCTCTGCGACATCGTGGCGCCGATCTCGGGCCGCATAGCCGCGGAGTTCCCGCCCGAAGCGCAGGGGGCAGTGAGCTTCCTGCCGACGATGGTGTTTCTCTGGTTCCTGCTGCTTTCGGCCCCGGTCGCGGCTCTGATGAACCGCATCGGACGCAAACGTACGGCGCTCGTCGGCTACGGCTTCACGATCGTCGGTCTGACGATTCCTTACTTGGCCGGCGAGGGGTGTGCGCTGGGATGGTATTTCGCCGGGTTCGGACTTCTGGGCGTGGGCAATACCTTCGTGCAGGTGGCCGTCAACCCGCTTTTGGCGGCCATTGCGCCGGGCGAGCGGATGACGAGTTACCTGACCGTGGGTCAGATCTTCCGCAACACGTCGCTGCTCCTGCTCGCGCCGATCGTCACGGCGCTCGTCGCCGCGACGGGATCGTGGCGGCTGCTCCTGCCGCTCTATGCGGCGGCGACGCTCGCGGGCGCGGTATGGCTCGGACGAACCTCCGTACCCGAACCGCGACAGCCGGGACGGGCGGTGGGGCTGGCCGACTGCTTCCGCCTGTTGAAAAACCGCACCGTGCTGCTCTGTGCCTTCGGCATCGCCTGCTTCATCGCGGCTGACGTGGCGATCGGCTTCATGGCGGTGCGGCTGATCGACTCACCCGATTCGATCCTCACGACCACGGGATTCTATGCCTGCCGCATCGTCGGGACGCTGGTCGGAGCTTGGGTGCTGACGCGCCGCTCCGACGTGAAGTATCTCGGGGCGAACATGGCTGTGGCGCTCGTCGCCACGGGGCTGCTCCTGTGGCTGCGCGCCGCGGTCGCGGTCTATGTCGTCGTGGGCGTGCTGGGCTTCGCTATGGCGTGCGTCTTCGCCACCTTCTTCGCCGTGGCGACGAAGGCCGAGTCGGAGCGCGGGAACGAGGTCTCGGGGCTGATGATTCTGGCCATCTCGGCAGGAGCGCTGTCGGGACCCGTCTGCGGGGCGCTGATCCGCTGGACGGGCGGCGTGCAGTGGGGGCTGCTCTTCCCGGCAGTCTGCATCGCCTACATGCTGTGGGCCTCCTTCGCATTGCGGCGGAACCCGATGAACGGAAGATATAAAGATACGGAAAGATGATACGCAAATTGTTCGTAACGGCATTGCTGCTCGCGGCGGCGATGTCCGCCTCGGCGAAGCGGCCCCGCGTCGGTGTGGAGTGGGGTGCCGTCGCAGGCCTCAATGTCACCGACTTCTCGACCGACGACGACCGCGCTGCGCTCCGCAACAAGCTGGGGTGGCAGGCCGGCATCGTCACGGCCTTCAAATTCGGGGGATTCGCCGTCGAACCCCAGATTTTCTATGTGCGGCAGGGATTCCGCCTGCGGCCCGAGGGCGGTCCGAAGATCAACCTCAAGTCGAGTTCGATCGACGTGCCGGTCTTCTTCTCGTTGCGGATGCTGCGTCCACTGCGCATCTATGCGGGTCCCGTGTTCACGGTGATGAACGACTGCAAACGCAAGTCGGGCGGCGATCTGATCGATTTCGCGCGCGTGCGTCCCACTTTGTCGTTTTCGGCGGGCGTGGGGGTATCCCTGTTGGGGCATATGCTCATCGACCTGCGCTACAACGGTCAGTTCAAGGGCAAGGAGGATGTGATCGTGCCCCTCTCCGACAAGCAGGAGATGCGGCTCGGCAAGCTCCGCGCGCAGGGTTTTTCGATCAACTTCGGCTATGTGTTTTGACGCATGAACGACATCGCTGGAAAGGAAATAGCGCTCGACGGGGTCGATCCCCGCGAGTTGTACGGTGCGCAGGATCTCTACCTCGAACGGATCCGCGAGCTGCATCCGGGGCTGAAGATCGTGGCGCGCGGCTCGTCGTTGCGGGTGCTCGGCGCCGAGGAGGCGACCCGACGCTTTGAACGGCATCTGCGCGAGCTGGTCGCCTATTACCTCAAGTACGGACATATTTCGGTCGAGGTCGTCGAGCAGTGTTTCGCCGGCGAGGCCGTGGCGCAGCGGGAAGTCCCGACCGACCGGGACATCATCGTCTACGGCAACAACGGCAACGTCGTCCGCGCACGCACGGAGAATCAGCGGAAGCTGGTGGCGCTTTACGACAAGTGCGACCTGCTCTTCGCCGAGGGACCGGCCGGTTCGGGCAAGACCTATACGGCCATCGCGCTCGCGGTGCGGGCGCTCAAGGAGCGGCAGGTGCGGCGCATCATCCTGACGCGCCCGGCGGTCGAGGCGGGCGAGAAGCTGGGCTTCCTGCCCGGCGACATGAAGGAGAAGCTCGATCCCTATCTGCAGCCGCTCTACGATGCGCTCAACGACATGATCCCGCCGGCCAAGCTGCAGAAATACCTCGAGGAGGGCACCGTGCAGATCGCGCCCCTCGCATTCATGCGCGGGCGTACGCTCGACAATGCCTTCGTTATCCTCGACGAGGCCCAGAACACCACGCTGCCGCAGATCAAGATGTTCCTCACGCGCATGGGCCGCAATGCGAAGTTCATCGTCACGGGCGACGTGACGCAGATCGACCTCCCGCTCCGCACGGACAGCGGTCTGGTGCGCGCCACGGAGTTCCTGCGCGGGATCGAGGGCATCGGTCTGGTGGCGTTCGATAAACGCGATATCGTGCGGCATCCGCTGGTGAAACACATCGTCGAGGCATTCGACCGCCACGCGGAGACAGCCGACACGCCACCCGCAGGACCGCGTCGCGCGGAGCGGAACGCACGGCGATCCGATCGATAAGTAAACACATAACAACCTGATATCATGGACAGAAACCTTGTTGCGCTGAAACCGGCGCTCGTCTGGAAACATTTCGCGGAGATCGTCCGCATCCCCCGTCCTTCGGGACATGAAGATAAGATCCGTGCCTACGTCACGGGCGTAGCCCGCTCGCTGGGCCTCGAGTGCCGCGAGGACGAGGCGCACAATATCTACGTGCGCAAGCCGGCGACGCCCGGCATGGAGAACCGCAAGGGAGTGGTGCTGCAGGCCCACCTCGACATGGTGCCGCAGAAGAACAACGACAAGACCTTCGACTTCGAGAAGAACCCGATCGACGCCTATGTCGACGGCGACTGGGTGACGGCCGACGGTACGACGCTCGGTGCCGACAACGGCATCGGCGCCGCGGCGATCCTCGCCGTGCTGGAGGACGATACGCTCGAACACGGACCGCTGGAGGCGCTCTTCACGGCCACCGAGGAGACCGGCATGGACGGCGCCTTCGGGCTGAAGGCCGGTGTGCTGCAGGGCGACATCCTGCTCAACCTCGACTCGGAGAGCGAGGGCGAACTCTACGTCGGCTGCGCCGGCGGTCTCGATGCCAATATCGCGATCGATTACGCTGCGGAACCTGTTCCGGCCGGCTATACGGCCCTGAAGCTTTGCGTCAAGGGACTCAAGGGCGGCCACTCGGGCATTCAGATCGTGGCCCAGCGCGCCAATGCCAACAAGCTGCTTTTCCGCCTGCTGCATCATCTGCCCTACGAGGTGCTGTTGGCCGACGTCGACGGTGGAGGTCTGCGCAACGCCATTCCGCGCGAGGCGACCGCCACGGTGCTCGTGGCCGATGCCGAGCGGTTTCTCGCCGACGTGGCCGCTTTCGAGCGGACCGTCGTGGCCGAATACGCCGGTGTGGAGGATGCGATCCGCATCTTCGCCGAGCCTTGTGCCGCTCCGGCCGCGGCGATCGCCCGCGAGGCGACCCTGCGGATCGTGCGGGCCGTCGTCGCATGCCCCGACGGGGTCGTACGCATGTCGGAGGCGATGCCGGGGCTGGTCGAGACTTCGACCAATCTGGCGCGCGTGGTCTCCGACGGCGAGCGGGTGTCGCTGCAGTGTCTGCTGCGCAGCTCGGTCAATTCGGCGAAGGAGGCGTTGGGCGAAGCCATCTCGGCGGTCTTCGCGCTGGCCGGCGGCCGCACGGAGCTTACGGGCAGCTACAACGGCTGGAACCCCGACATGGCGTCGCCGATCCTGAAGGCCATGACCGCCTCCTACGAGGAGCTCTACGGCCGCAAGCCGCTCGTGACGGCCATTCACGCCGGTCTGGAGTGCGGCATCATCGGCAGCAACTATCCCGGGCTCGACATGATTTCGTTCGGCCCGACGATCTGCTATCCCCACTCGCCCGACGAGAAGGTGGAGATCGCTTCGGTCGGCAAGTTCTACGACTTTCTGGTCCACACGCTGCGCAACGTTCCCGTAAAGTGACCGGACGCGTGGAATCGGAACCCGAAAAGTGGTTCGTCATCGTCAATCCCGTGGCCGGAGGCGGCCGCGGCCTCGATGACTTTCCGCTCATTTCGCGGCTGATGCGCGAGGCGCATATCCTCTGCGAGCCGGTCTTCACCGAGCATAAGTTCCACGCCACGGAACTGACCGTTACGGCCGTGAAGGAGGGTTACCGTCGCATCGTCGTAGTGGGGGGCGACGGCACGCTGCACGAGGTGGTCAACGGCCTCTTCATCCAGCGCGAGGTGCGGCCCGACGAGGTGTTGCTCGCCGTCGTGGCGGTCGGCACGGGCAACGACTGGGTGCGGACGTTCGGCCTTTCGGGTCGTTACCGCGATGCCGTGCAGGCGATCGCCGCAGGCCGTTCGTTCCTGCAGGACGTGGGGGTGGTCTCCTATGAGGAGGCCCACTTCCGCCAGAGCCGCTACATGGCCAACGTCGGCGGCGCGGGTTTCGACGCGCATGTCGTGCGCAAGGTCACCCACCTGCGCAAGAAGGGCCGCACGAGCCGCTGGCGGTATACGTGGTGCGTCGTGCGTTCGTTTTTCCGCTACAAATCGACCGGCGTGAAGGTGTGGGTCGACGACCGGCTGGTCTACAACGACCTGCTGTTCAGCGTCGCCATCGGCATCTGCAAATACAACGGCGGCGGTCTGCAGCAGCTGCCCGCTGCCGTGGCCGACGACGGGATCTTCGACCTCTCGCTCTACCGCCCCGTCCACTTCTGGCACCTGCTGTTCCGCTTCCACTACCTGTTCGATGGACGGATCTACCAGATACGCCACATCCTGCAGGAGCGGGGCAGCCGGATCCGGATCGAGTCGTCGCCCGAGGTCTCGGTGGAGGTCGACGGCGAGCTGCTGGGCGAATCGCCGCTCGAATTCTCGATCCTGCACCGTGCCGTGCGCATCGTCGTCGGCGCGGGATTCGCGGGTGGTGCCGAGGCCGGAAAATGACGACGCGACGACGGGCCTGTCAGCCGCATCGTCGCGTCGGAGGTGCCGCCTGTCGCGGTGTGTGCGCGGGCGTCAGTCGACCTCGATGACGTCGACTTCGGTGACCGTCCACTCGAAGAGATCGTTGGCGCAGTCGGCCTCCAGACGGCGGATCTGCGAGCGGTCGGTGGTATCGGCCAGTATGGCGTTGAAGAACTGCGACATCGACGAGAAGGTCGAGTTGACCTTGCCGGCGAAACATTTGTAGAAGGCATGCTGTTGCTCGAGGCCCAGACCGGCCGGCAGTACGCCCTCGGCCACCAAGTAGGGGTAGGGGTAGATGTGGCGCATGTTGCGGGCGTCGGCGTTGAGTTCGTCGACGATCGTCGTCACGACGACCATATCCACGGTGTCGGAGGCTCCGGGCATCGAGATGAAGGTCGTGTAGACCGGGTAGGAGTTTTCCAGCGTGGTGGCCACGTCGTCGGCGAAGAGCACGAACTCGGCGTCGTTCAGGTCGTCGAGGTAGACCATGCGGCGGTAGTCGCGCAGCGACTCGCGCATGGCTTTGCGCTGTTCGTGGTTCCATTCCCGGCGCTGCGAGCAGCCGAAGAGCACTCCGGCGAGAATCGTCGGCAGCGCGATGCAAAGGAGCATTTTTTTCATCGTGATTGCTGTGTTTTGGTTATATGCTCCCGGTTCGCAATCCGTGTGCCAAATCTTTGTCGGGGAGGATTTCGCCCCGGACGAAGAGCTGTCGGCGGATGCGGGCCCCGGACTGCGGCGGGAGCTCTTTCGGAGGTGCCGGCATCGGGTTTCCGCAGCGGCGGCCGGTGTGTCCGGTTTCCCGGGGCGCTGCCGCAACGAATTCGCGAAATAATGGTTTCGATATGGATGTACTCTCTTTCCGCGACTACTGTCTGTCGCTTCCCATGACCGAGGAGTCGACGCCCTTCGACGAGACGACGCTCGTCTACAAGGTCGGCGGCCGCATGTATGCCTGTGCCGATATGGTCGACTTCGCGACGATCGCCGTGAAGTGCGATCCTGACGAGGCGCTTCTCCTGCGCGAACGCTACCCTGAGGTGGGGCCGGCCTACCACTTCAACAAACGCCACTGGAACGGAATCCGCACCGACGGCGATCTGCCCGATGCCTTCCTGCGCGAGCAGATACGCAACTCCTATATGACGGTGCTGCGGCGCAACGTCACGCCGCGCGCTCTGCGCGACGAACTGCTGGCCTGCGTCGCCGAGCTCGGACTGCCCGAGTAGTGCAGGTGCTGCCGCCGCGGATATATAACGGCCTCCGACACGATCGCACGTGTCGGAGGCCGTTTCCGTTCGAATTTCGCTATTTGCGCCAGAGCTGCGACATCTCCTCCAGCGTCCGGCCTTTGGTCTCGGGCACCCGGCGCCAGACGAACACCGCCGAGGCGAGCGACATGAAGGCATAGATGCAGTAGGTGCCCCCGACGCTCCACGCACTCAACGACGGAAAGGTCGCCGAGACGAGGAAGTTGGCGATCCATTGCGCCGCGACGGCGATGGCCACGGCCTGCGAGCGGATCGTGTTGGGGAAGATCTCGGCGATCAGTACCCAGCAGATCGGGCCCCACGACATCATGAACGACGCCGTGTAGAGGATGATGAAGACGAGGGCCGCCGTGCCGATCGCATCGGAGAACGAGAGCGCTGCGAGGGCGATCATGCCCACCATCATGCCTGTCGAACCGACGATCAGCAGCGGCTTGCGCCCCACCTTGTCGACGGTGAAGATCGCCACGACGGTGAAGACGATGTTGACGATGCCCATCACCACGGTCTGCATCATCGAGGCGTCGCCCGTGGCGCCCATGTTTTCGAAGATGCGCGGAGCGTAGTAGAGCACGACGTTGATGCCCACGGCCTGCTGGAAGAACGACAGCAGGATGCCGATGACGATTACCGCGCCGCCGTAGGTGAGCAGCTTTTCGTGCCGCTCGTGCACCGTGGCCCGGATATCGGCGAGGATCGTCCCGGCTTCGACGGTGCCGTTGATGCGGGCGAGGACCGCGAAGGCCTTCGCGTCGCGGCCCTTGAGCGCGAGGAAGCGCGGCGTTTCGGGCACGAGCATGATCAGCAGGAAGAACGCCCCGGCGGGGAATGCCTCCGAGAGGAACATCCTCCGCCAGCCGAACGCCGTCATGGCGGTGCGGATCGTCTCGGCGGTGTCGCCCAGCGAATCGCGGATCAGGTAGTTGACGAAGTAGACCACCAGCATGCCGAAGATGATGGAGAACTGGTTGCACGAGACGAGCGTGCCGCGGATGCGCGCGGGCGCTATTTCGGCGATGTACATGGGGCAGACGGCCGAGGCCAGTCCCACGCCGATGCCGCCCAGCACGCGGTAGAAGTTGAAGAGTGCCAAGAGCGCCATCGAAGGCTCGCCGTAGGGCAGCAGGGCGCTTTCGGGGCGCCACGATCCCACGGCCGAGACGAAGAACATCGCGGCGGCGGCGATCAGCGAGCGCTTGCGTCCGAGCCGCGAGGCCATGAAGCCCGAGATAGCGCCGCCGACGACGCAGCCCAGCAGGGCGCTCGATGCGGTGAATCCGTGCCACGCCTTCGTGTAGGCGTCGCCCAGTCCGCTGCGGAAGAACTCCTCGAGGGCCTTTTCGGCGCCCGAGACCACCGCGGTGTCGTAGCCGAACAGGAGCCCTCCGATGATCGCCACCAGCACGATGGAGAAGAGATAGAGGCGGCTGCCCTCTTTGCGATAGGTCGAAGTCATAGGTGTCAGTCGGTTTTAGGTTGTCGTAGTCGTTCGTGCCGCCGGCTGCGCAATCGCGGCCGACGCGCTTTTCGGGAAGCGCGCCCCGGAACGGATCGTGTCGCCCGGGTCGGCATGCGCATCCGCGGACCGCGAACGACGGAGGTTCGGAGGCTGAACCGCCTGTCGCCCGCGGTCGCGGCGTGCGTCGTCGTATGCGGATCAGATATACATGTTTACGATCGCCTCGTAGAGCTCCTGCCGGCCGCTGCGCTGCACGGGTTCGTGCGTGAGGGCGTATTCGGCGACCTGCTCGAGTGTGAGGCGTCCTTCTTCGAAGGCTTTGCCTTCGCCGCTGTCGTAGGAGGCGTAGCGCTCGGCCAGCATCCGCTCGTAGGGCGAGTGTTCGAGTATGTCGGCGGCGATGAGCAGCGCGCGGGCCATGACGTCCATCGCGGCGATGTGGGCGATGAACAGATCCTCGGGATCGGTCGAGTTGCGGCGGGTCTTGGCGTCGAAGTTCGTGCCGCCGCCCTGCAGACCGCCGCCGCGCACGATCACCAGCATGGCCTGCACCATTTCGTAGAGGTCGATCGGGAACTGGTCGGTGTCCCAGCCGTTCTGGTAGTCGCCGCGGTTGGCGTCGATCGACCCGAGCATGTCGGCGTCGACGGCGCACTGGAGCTCGTGCTCGAAGGTGTGGCCGGCGAGCGTTGCGTGGTTGACCTCGATGTTCACCTTGAAGTCCTTGTCGAGCCCGTGGGCGCGCAGGAAGCCGATGACGGTCTCCGTGTCGACGTCGTACTGGTGCTTCATCGGCTCCATCGGTTTGGGCTCGATGAGGAAGTTGCCCGTGAATCCCTTCGCGCGGGCATAGTCGCGGGCCATGCGCAGCATGGTGGCCATGTGCTCCTTCTCGCGCTTCATGTCGGTGTTCAGCAGCGACATGTAGCCCTCGCGGCCGCCCCAGAAGACGTAGTTCTCGCCGCCCAGCTCGATCGTGGCGTCGATGGCGTTCTTGATCTGCAGCATGGCGCGGGCCGCCGCGTCGAAGTCGGGGTTGGTCGAGGCGCCGTTCATGTAGCGGGCGTGTCCGAAGACGTTGGCCGTGCCCCAGAGCAGTCGGATGCCCGTCTCGGCCTGCTTCTGCTTGGCGTAGGCGACGATTTCGCGGAGGTTGGCTTCGTACCGGACGGGATCGGGGTCTTCGTCCACGAGGTCGACGTCGTGGAAGCAGTAATATTCGATGCCCATCTTCTGCATGAACTCGAAGCCGGCGTCCATCTTGGCCTTCGCACGCGCGACGGGGTCGGCGGCTTCGTTCCACGGAAAGCGCTTCGTGCCGCCGCCGAACTGGTCGGCGCCCTCGGCGCAGAGGGTGTGCCACCAAGCCATCGAGAACCGCAGCCAGTCCTTCATCTTGCGGCCTGCTACGATGCGCTCGGGATCGTAGTAACGGAAAGCCATCGGGTTCTTCGATGCAGCGCCTTCGAAGGCGATCTTACCCACGGAGGGGAAATACTCTTTTGTTGCCATGAATCTATCTGTTTGAAATCGATTCGTAATAGGGGAACGCTGCTTTACGCCTTCAACCGGCGTTCCAGCTCCTTTTTCCAAGCCTCGTAACCCGCTTCGAGCGCCGAGCGGTCGGCTGCGACGGGTTCGATCGTTTCGAGCTGCCGCAGCGCGGCGAAGGCCTCGTCGCGCGAGCGGTAGAGACCGGCACCGAGCGCCGCACCGCGGGCTGCACCGAGTGCATTGTCCGTGTCGTAGAGTTCGATGCGCGCGTCGGAGAGGGTCGCCAGCGTGCGGCGGAACAGCGGCGAGAGGAACAGGTTGGCCGCGCCGGCGCGGATCACGTCGGTGCGGAGTCCCATGCCGCGCATGATGTCGATGCCGTAGCGGAACGCGTAAGCGATGCCCTCCTGCACGGCCCGCAGCAGGTGGGCCTGCGTGTGGCGGTTGAGATCGATGTCGACGAGGGCGGCGCCCGTCGTGCGGTTTTCGAGCATGCGTTCGGCTCCGTTGCCGAAGGGGAGCACGAGCAGCCCCTCCGAACCTGCCGGGACGCTCTCGGCCAGCCGGTTCATGGCGGCGTAGTCGCCGTTCGCGGCGATGTTGCGGCGCACCCAAGCGTTCATGATGCCCGTGCCGTTGATGCAGAGCAGGATGCCGTAGCGCGGGGCGGCGGGGGAGTGGTTGACGTGCACGAAAGTGTTCACGCGCGAGAGCGGATCGGCCTGCGGCGTGTCGACCACGCCGTACACCACACCGCTTGTGCCGCCCGTGGCGGCGATCTCGCCCGCCTCCATCACATTGAGCGAGAAGGCGTTGTTGGGCTGGTCGCCCGCGCGGTACGAAATCGGGGTCGCTTCGGGGATGCCCAGCAGCCGCTCGGTCGCCGCATCGGTGCGGGCCAGCGTGCCGATAGAGACGCCCGCCTCGGGGATCATCGCGTGCGGAATGCCGTAATGGTCGGCGACGAAGTCGGCGCGGCGCTCCTCGGCGAAATCCCACAGAATCTGCTCCGAGAGGCCGCTCACGCTGGTGGCGATCCGGCCCGAGAGGCGGTAGGCGATGTAGTCGCCCGGAAGCATGAACTTGTCGACCCGGGCGAACAGCTCCGGCTCGTTGCGGGCGACCCATGCCAGCTTCGAGGCGGTGAAGTTGCCCGGCGAGTTGAGCGTATGGGCGAGGCATAAATCGCGGCCGAGAGCCTCCAGTGCCTCGGCGCCGAGCGCCACGGCCCGCGAATCGCACCAGATGATCGATTTGCGGAGCGGATGCCCCGCAGCGTCGAGGCAGACCAGCCCGTGCATCTGGTAGGTGATGCCGATCGAGCGGACCTCGCTCATCGGGTGGCCATCGGCGGCGATGCGGCGGATGCCCTCGCAGACGTAGCGCCACCACATTTCGGGGTCCTGTTCGGCCCATCCCGCCTCGGGGGCGTCGATGGGCATCTCCTGCGATGGATTGGTCGATGAGGCCGTGCATGTGCCCGATGCGATGTCGAGCAGCGATACCTTGACCGACGACGAGCCGATGTCTATGCCTAACGATTTCATGGTGCGACGATGCGTTTTGCGGGTCAGTATTTCCAGTTGTTGATGAATCCCAGTCGGAGCTTCTCCCGCACGGCCCGCTTGTAGGCGCTGCGGTTGAAGGTGTAGTATTGCGCCGGTTTGTGGGCCACGCCGTGCTCCTTCTCGCGGGTCGGCGTCAGGAATCCCGACGAGAGGATCTTCTTGCGGAAGTTGCGGTTGTCGATTTCGATGCCCAGCACGGCGGCGTAGAGGTCCTGCAGCTGGCGGATGGTGAATTTGCGGGGCAGCAGTTCGAAGGCTACGGGCGACTGGAGCATCTCGCGGCAGAGCGACGAGAGGGCCGCGGCGAGGATCTGCTTGTGGTCCATCGCCAAGTGCTGGATCGACTCCACCTCGACCCATTGCGCTCCGGCGGCCGTCGTGAAGGCCACCGTATGCGGGTCGAGCTTCACGAGTGCGTAGTAGCTCACCGTCACCACGCGTTCGGTGCGGATGCCGTGGTAGCGGTTGATCCACGCCAGCTCCTCGCCCGAGACGCGCTGCGGATCGGAGAAGATCTCCAGCTGTCGCAGGTAGACGTTTTCGAGTCCCGTGGCCTCCTTCAGCACACGGTAGGCGGCCTCGGGCAGGGTTTCGTTCTCCAGAATCATGGCCCCCGGCAGCTTCAGTCGGTCGAGCCGGCCGTCGGGTTTCCAGTAGCGGCGTTCGATGAGCAGTACCTTGAGCACTTTGCCGTCGAAGCCGAATACGGCGCAGTCGACCGAGAGCGATTGGTTCATCTGAAGGGACATGGCGGCGGTTTCGGTAGGTTGGGGGCCGGTCGCGGGCGGAGAACGGAGGTCCGTTCGGGACGATCGGCTTCGCAAAGATATTCATACGCAGCGGGTTTCGCAAGCTTATTGTAAAATTTACGCTAACTGTTCGCCGTATTCCGCTTGCAGGACTTCCGCAGGCCGTTTCGGTTACTGTGCGTTTTACGCTAACTCGCCGTGTCCGCTGCGAAGTAGGGTGCCGGACAAACGAAACCCGCCTGCTTCGCGAAGAGGCAGGCGGGCATGTCGCTCGTTGCGGAACCGGTTCCGTCAGCAGCAGCCGAAGCGGAACACGATCTTCTGGCAGTAGGTTTCGCCGGGACGGAGCAGCGGCGAAGGGAACTCGGGGCGGTTCACGGCGTCGGGGAAGTTCTGGCACTCGATCGCCACGCCGTCGTAGTCGGCATAGCGTCCGCCCGACTTGTTCTCGGGCGATCCGGCGAGCCAGTTGCCCGTGTAGATCATGACGCTCGGCTGCGAGGAGAGCACCTCGACGCAGCGGCCCGATTTCGGATCGCGCAGGCAGCCCACCTCGCCCAGAATGCCGGGCTTCCAGCCGTCGATGGCGAAGGGATGGTCGTAGCCCTTGAAGTCGCGGATATGGTTGAACGCGGCGTCGATGCCGTCGCGCAGCGTGCGGAACGCGCGGAAATCCTGCGGCGTGCCGGCTACGTCGAGCAGTTTGCCCGTCGGGATCTGGAACTCGTTCATCTCGGGCACCCGCGAACTGCGGAGCTGCAGCTCGTGGTCGAGGACCGATCCCGAACCTTCGCCCGCGAGGTTGAAATAAACATGGTTCGTGAGGTTCACGACCGTGGTGCGGTCGGTCCGCGCGAGGTAGGTGATCTCCAGCGCGCAGTCGTCGTCGAAGTCGAAGACGGCCTCGACGTTCAGTTCGCCGGGATAGCCCTGATCGCCGTCGTCCGAGAGCAGCGACATCACCACGCGGTTGGTCTCCACGCGGCTCTCCCAGACGCGGTTGGCGAAGTTCTTCGTGCCTCCGTGCAGGTGGTTGCGGCCGTTGTTGACCTCCAGCGCATACTCCTCGCCCTCGATCGTCATGCGGCCGAGCGCGATGCGGTTGGCGCAGCGGCCCACGCTCTTGCCCGAGGCCGGGCCGTCGAAGAAGTACCCTTCGGGGCGGTTGTAGCCCAGTACGACGTCGGCCATGAGGCCTTCGCGGTCGGGCATTGTCGCGGCGACGACCGCAGCGCCGAAGTTGGTGAGCCGCACCTCGGCGCCCTTGTCGTTGCGCAGCGTGTAGAGGATGATCGCTTCACCCTCGGGCGTCGCGCCCCACACGTGCTGTTCGATCTGTACCATATCAGTAGGTTTTAAGGTTGTTCGTTCGTTGTCGCTCCTGTCGGCTCGCAGCGGTCGACTCCGGAGGCGCGACCCTCGCAGCAGTCGAAGATGGTTTCTCGGCGATCGGCTCGCAGAGCCGGCGGGCCGCAGCCTCCCCTGGCGGAGGCCCGCTGTCGCGTGCCACGCAGGCTGCGTCCCGAAGCTCAAGTCATCCGAAGATGAATTTCCCGGTGCACCGTCCCGCAGGCTGCGTCCCGATTCGGACCATCCGACGTCGGAGCGCCGGAGCATCGCCCTACATCCGGTCGCCCTCCCCGGGTTACTCCGCGGGCTGCAGCGTCGCGAAGAGGTTGTCGATGCGGCGCAGGCACTCCTCGCGCCCGATGAAGGACGTCACGTCGTACATGCCCGGGCCTTTGCCCGCGCCGACGAGCGCCAGCCGGAGCGTGTTCATCACTTGCCCCATGCCGTAGCCCTTCTCCTCGATCCATGCGCGGACGATCCGCTCGGTGTTCTCCAGCGAGAAGTCGTCGATCGAGGCCAGCACTTCGCGCAGCTCGCGGAGGATGGCGGGGTTCTGCCCCTTCCAGTACTTCTTGGCCTGCTTCTCTTCGTAGCTGTCTGGTGCGACGAAGAAGTACGAGGTGAGGTCCCACAGGTCGGTCAGCAGCTGTGCGCGTTCCTTCATGATGCCGGCGGCCTTGCCGGCTAGCTCGTCCGAAACCTCGATGCCGTGCGCACGGAGCGTCGGCTGGAAGAGCTCCGCCAGCTCGGCGTCGCTCTTGCGGTGCATGTATTGGGCGTTGAACCACTTGGCTTTGTCGGGCTGGAAGCGGGCTCCCGATTTCGAAACCCGGTCGAGCGAGAAGCCGTCGATGAGCTCCTGCATCGTGAAGAGCTCCTGCTCCGTGCCGGGGTTCCAGCCCAAGAGGGCCAGCATGTTGATGAAGGCCTCGGGGAAGTAACCGTCCTCGCGGTAGCCGCGGGCCGTCTCGCCCGTCGCGGGCGACTTCCAGAAGAGGGGGAATACGGGGAATCCCATCTTGTCGCCGTCGCGCTTCGAGAGCTTGCCCCCGCCCGTGGGTTTGAGCAGCAGCGGAAGGTGGGCGAAGGCGGGCTGCGACGCCTCCCAGCCGAAGGCTTTGTAGAGCAGATAGTGGAGCGGCAGCGAGGGAAGCCACTCCTCGCCGCGGATGACGTGCGAGACCTCCATCAGGTGGTCGTCGACGATGTTGGCGAGGTGGTAGGTGGGGAGCCGATCGGCCGACTTGTAGAGCACCTTGTCGTCGAGCGTCGCGGTGTTGACCTCCACGTGTCCGCGGATCAGGTCGTCCATCCGCACCGTTTCGTTTTCGGGCATCTTGAAGCGGATGACCCACTGGTCGCCGCGCGCGATGCGGGCCTGCACCTCCTCGGCCGGCAGCGCCAGCGAGGTGGCCAGCCGCTCGCGTACGGCGTAGTTGTAGGCGAATGCCGCGCCGTGCGCCTCGGCCTCGCGGCGCAGGGCGTCGAGTTCCTCGGCCGTGTCGAAGGCGTAGTAGGCCCAACCCGCCTCGACGAGCTGCAGGGCGTACCGGAGGTAGATTTCGCGGCGTTCGCTCTGGCGGTAGGGGGCGTGAGGGCCTCCCGCGCCGACACCCTCGTCGATCTCGATGCCGCACCATGCGAGCGACTCCATGATGTATTGCTCGGCGCCCGGTACGAAGCGCTGCGAGTCGGTATCCTCGATGCGGAGGATCATCGTGCCCCCGTGCTGGCGGGCGAAGAGGTAGTTGTAGAGTGCCGTGCGGACCCCGCCGATGTGCAGCGGGCCCGTGGGGCTGGGTGCGAAACGCACGCGAACGGGTCTTTCCATTTATTTCGGTTCGATTTTGTTTTTGGTCTCTTTCTCCAGCTGCATCGCTGTCCGGCGGGCATGTTCGCTTCCCTCCGGCGTGTCGGGCCAGTCGCGCCCCGCGCGGTAGACCTTCAGGAGGGCGGGAAGTGTCGCGAGGAGGATCGTCGCGCAGAGCAGTACGCAGAGTGCGATTGCCACCCGCAGCCCTGTGTCGGTGCGCCTGACCAGACAGCCGACGATGACAGCCATGCAGATCCGCTCGGTCCACCGCGAGGTCGCGACGGCGAGCAGCCGGTCTCTCCAGTGCATGGTGCGGTTACTTTACGCGGTACTCGATCCGCATGGTGATGCGGGCCTTCTTCGTGCGCGACGAGGTGTTGAACGACCCGCCGGCCGAGAACTCCTCATTGGAGTTGGCGCCCGTGATCTGGAATACGCCCATGCGGGCCGACGCCACGCGACCGATCTTCGTACCGGCATTCGCCGCGATCTTCTCGGCGCGCGTGCGCGCATCGGCCGAGGCCGTTTCGATCAGCCCCATCTTTACGTCGTCGAGCTTCGTGTAGTAGTAATTAGGGGCATAGGCCTCGATCGAGACCCCCTGTGCGATGAGCGAGGAGATTTCGCGCGAGACGGTCTCGACCTTCTCCACCTCGCCGGACTCGACGGTGAAGCGCTGCCGCAGCTGGTAACCCGAAAAACGCTGTCCGGCCCAGCTGCCGTTGGGATTGTAGACGGGCGTGTACTGCTTGTCGACGTTGACGAACTCGAATACGACGTTTTCAGCGGCCACGCCCTTCGCGGCGAGGTACTCCTGTACCTTCTTCTTGCTGGCCTCGATTTCGGCGTAGCCGGCGGCGACGTTCTGCGCTTCGGCCGTGAGCACGCCCGACCACACGATCAGGTCGGAGGTGAACTCCGTCTCGCCCAGACCCGTTACCACAACGGTGTCCTGCACGCGGTACTTATAGGTGTAGGCACGGCCCAGAACGAATGCGCAGACGACGGCTGCGAGACCCAGTACGAGATACTTGCTGTTTTTCATGATCCTTTTATTTTAATCGATGAACCTCTCTGTCAGACATTGAACAGGAAGTGCATGATATCGCCATCCTGCACGATGTACTCCTTGCCCTCGATGCTCAACTTGCCCGCATCGCGGCACGCCTTCTCCGAGCCGAGCGCCACGTAGTCGTCGTACTTGATGACCTCGGCGCGGATGAATCCCCGCTCGAAGTCGGTGTGGATCACGCCGGCCGTCTGCGGAGCCTTCATGCCGCGGACATAGGTCCAAGCGCGGCTTTCGTCGGCACCCGTGGTGAAGAACGTTTCGAGTGCGAGCAATTTATAGGCCGATTTGATCAGACGGGCCACGCCCGACTCCTCCAGCCCGAGATCTTCGAGGAACATCTGACGTTCCTCGTAGCTCTCCAGCTCGGCGATGTCGGCTTCGGTGGCCGCTGCGATCACCAGCATCTCGGCCTTCTCGTCGGCGATCGCCGCGCGCACGGCCTCGGTGTAGGCGTTGCCCGTCGCAGCGCTCCGCTCGTCGACGTTGCAGACGTAGAGCACTGGTTTGTCGGTCAGCAGGTTGAGATCGGAGACCAGCTTGCGGTCCTCCTTTTCGAGCTCGAGCGTGCGGGCGCTTTTGCCCTGTTCGAGTAGCGCCTTGTACTGCAACAGCAGCTCCACGGCGCGCTTGGCGTTCTTGTCGCCGCCCGAGGTGGCCTGCTTCTGGGTTTTGGCCAGCCGGTTTTCGATCGTTTCGAGGTCCTTGAGCTGCAGCTCGGTGTCGATGATCCCCTTGTCGCGCACGGGGTCGATCGAACCGTCGACGTGGGTGATGTTGCCGTTGTCGAAGCAGCGCAGCACGTGGATGATGGCGTTGGTGTTGCGGATGTTGCCGAGGAACTTGTTGCCCAGACCCTCGCCCTTCGAGGCCCCCTTGACCAGACCCGCGATGTCGACGATCTCGATCGTCGTGGGAATCACGCGCTTGGGCTTGTCGATCTCGGCCAAGCGGATCAGCCGCTCGTCGGGTACGGTGATTACGCCGACGTTGGGATCGATGGTGCAGAAGGGAAAGTTCGCAGCCTGCGCTTTGGCGTTGGACAAGCAGTTGAAGAGGGTCGATTTTCCGACGTTGGGCAATCCGACGATGCCGCATTGAAGAGCCATATGTGTGTATTCGTTATACGTTTCGAGCAGCAAATATACAAATTTCTCGGGGTTCGGTCCGCCTTCCGGTCCGAAAATCGGTGCAGCGGGACACAATCCCCGGACGGGCTGCCGCAAAACCGTCCGATTTTTCGTATCTTTGGCTGCGCCGAAGATACTCCGTCTCGGCATAATCAAGCTAACGCTTGCTTCTGCGCTCGACTTTTCGTATCTTTGGGGCACAAAAACCGGAAATTATGGAGTTGAACGAATTTCGGAGCGAACTGCATCGCCTCTCGTCGCTCGTCGCGGGGTGGTCGGCTCCGGAAGATATAACGGCGATCGAACGCGATCTGGCACTCGCGAAACTGCGGAACCTCTACGAGGCGTTGCGTTACGACGGCGTCGCGGCGGATGCCGGGACGACGGGCGGCGATGCGTCGGATTTCGCCGCGGCGCTGGCGCTCGAACCCTTTTCGCTCGAACCCGATGTGACGTTCGGGGAGCAGCTCGACGACGAGGCCGAACCGGGCGGTGCGGAGCCTGCAGAGGAGGAACCCGACGTGGAGGTCGAACTGATTTTCGCCGAGGAGTCTTACGAAGAGGGGGCTGCGGCGGATGACGTTTCCGAGGAGCCGGAGTCCGAAGCGGAGGCGTCGGCCGATGCGCCGCGATCCGCGGAGACGCCTATCGAAGAGGATCTGCCGGAAAGCGGCAGGGTCGCTGCCGATTCGCCGGCGGAGGAGTTCGAGCACGCCGAGTCCGTTCCCGCGGAAGCGGCGTCCGCACTCGAATCGCCGGCCAAGGACCAACCTGCGACGGGGGACGGCCCGGCTGCGGATACGGCCGTTCCGGTGCCTTCCGAGGCGGCGGAGTCCGTGCCGGAGCGTGCGGCTCTGTCCGCTGCCGAGCCCGAAGCGCAGCCGGCCGCTACGATCGGTGCCCCCACGCTGTTCGGGGTGGAGGACGCCACGAAGCGCCACCGCCATCGGCAGCGCGTCATCATGTCGCTGTACGATGCCGATCCGGCGGTGCCGCTGCGCTCGGAGCCTGCAGTCGCAGATGCGGTGTCCCCGGCTGTCGCATCGCAGCCGGAACCTTCGCAGGTCGAGGCGCCCGTGCCGGAGGAAGAACCCGTATCGGCGCCGGAACGCCTCGCTGCCGTGCAGAGCGCTCCGTCGCCGGAGTCCTGTCCGATCGAGCCGCAGCCGGCCGCAGCGGCGGATTCCGTAAGTGCCGAAGCCGAATGCGGAGCCGGAGAGCCGGCGCGCGTCGACGCGGATTTCGCCCGTACGGGCGCCGTGCTGGGCGAGGTGATCAACCACGATGTGCGGACCCTCGGCGAGACGATCGCGCCCTCGCGCGGCGAAGCCTCGGAGCTGGCCCGCACCGAGCCGGTGACCGATCTGCGCCGGGCGATCGGCATCAACGACAAGTTCCTGCTGCTGCGCGACCTGTTCGGGGGCGACGCGGCGGCCTACGACCGTGCCGTCGATGCGCTGAACGACATGGAGTCGCTCGACGAGTGCATGATCTGGATCGCCGAGCACTATGCTTGGAACGCCAATTGCGACGGCGCGAAGCTGCTGATGGAGCTGCTCGAACGCAAATACGCATAGGGTATGGCCAAACTGTATATCGTACCCACGCCGATCGGCAACCTCGACGACATCACGTTGCGCGCGGTGAATGTCCTGCGCGAGGTCGATCTGGTGCTCGCCGAGGATACGCGCACCACGTCGTTTCTGCTCAAACACCTCGGCATCGAGCAGAAGCTCCGCTCGCACCACAAGTTCAACGAGCACGCCACTGTGCGCACCGTCGCCGAGACGATCGCCGCCGGCCGTAACGTGGCGCTGGTCTCCGATGCCGGTACGCCCGGCATCTCCGATCCGGGCTTCCTGCTCGTGCGTACCTGCGTCGAGGCGGGGATCGAGGTCGAGACGCTGCCCGGCGCCACGGCGTTCGTTCCGGCGCTCGTGCAGAGCGGGTTTCCCTGCGACCGTTTCTGTTTCGAGGGCTTCCTGCCCCAGAAGAAGGGTCGCATGAAGCAGCTGCAGGCGCTGGCCGACGAGGAGCGGACGATGATCTTCTACGAGTCGCCCTATCGGGTGGTGAAGTGTCTGGAGCAGTTCGCCGAGGTGTTCGGCGCGGAGCGTATGGTCTCCGTGTCGCGCGAGCTGACCAAAAAATTCGAAGAGACCGTGCGCGGAACGGTGGCCGAAGTGCTCGACCGGTTCCGTGCCGCGGAGCCGAAAGGCGAGTTCGTGCTCGTCGTTTCGGGCAAACCCAAGCTCCGACGGGCGAACGAACCTGAAAAATACGAATCCGATGACGAATAACCGATACGAAACGAACAAGGAGCATGCGGGTCGTCTGCGACTCGGTGCGGCGTTGCGGACCTTCCTGCGGGGACGCTTCAGCCTCGACGAAGATACGGCCTGCCGCGACGAAGTGGTGGCCAACATCGCCAAAGGCGTCGAGTTCCGCGGCGTGAACCTTTGGGTGCTGATCTTCGCCACGATGATCGCCTCGCTGGGACTCAACGTCGACTCGGCGCCGGTGATCATCGGCGCCATGCTCATCTCGCCGATCATGGGGCCGATCATGGGTATCGGTCTCTCGCTCGGTATCAACGACTTCGACCTGCTGAAGGTCTCGCTGCGCAACTTCATGCTGATGTTCGTCGTGGCGATCGTCACCTCGACCGTCTACTTCTTCATCTCGCCCCTTTCGTCGAACAGCAGCGAGCTGCTGGCCCGCACCGTTCCGACGACCTACGACGTGCTGATCGCCCTGTTCGGCGGTCTGGCCGGTATCGTGGCGCAGACGCGGCAGGACCGCACGTCGACCGTGATTCCCGGCGTGGCGATCGCAACGGCGCTCATACCGCCTCTCTGCACCGCGGGCTTCGGCATCGCCACGGGGCAGCTGACCTTCTTCGTCGGGGCCTTCTATCTGTTCTTCATCAATTCGGTCTTCATCGCGCTGGCGACCTACATCATGGTCCGCTTCCTTCGTTACGAAAAGAAGACGTTCCTCGACAAGGCCCGCGAGCGTCGCGTCAAGCGGTTGATGATGATCATCACGCTCGTGACCTTCATCCCGAGCGTCGTCATCGGCTTCCGCATGGTGCGGGTCTCGGTCTTCGAGAATGCCGCCGACCGCTATGTCGCGCAGGTGTTCGACTATCCGCATACGCGCGTGATCGAGAGCGAGGTGCGCTATCGCCGTCACGGCACGCCGTCGCGTATCGAGCTGCTGCTCGTGGGCGAGCCTCTGGGCGACGAGGTCATCGACAACGCCCGGGCGCAGCTCGAACACTTCGGGCTGGGCGGCACCGAGCTGGTGGTGCGTCAGGCGGCGCGCAACGACGAGATCGACGTGAATACGCTGCAGCGCAGCTACCTCGAACTGCTCGAGGAGAAGAACCGTCAGCTGGGCGAGATGACCCGCCGCTTGGAGAGCATGACCCTGACGCATGTCGCCGCAGACGACATTTCGCGCGAGTTGGGAGCTATGATGCCCGCCGTGGGATCCGTGTCGCTCATGAAGGGCGTCACCTTCGCCACGGACGGCACGCCCGGCGACACGACGCTGGTCTGCGTGGTCGAGCCCCGCGACGGCGCCGCACGGATCGACAGCGCGACGCTGATGCACTGGCTGCGGATCCGCACGAAGGTGGGCAATGTCAAACTCTTCGTCGAACCCTGACGGACGGCATGAAGGAGGCGAAACTCACTGTGCTGCAGCGCATCGGACTGGCATGTCTCTGGCACGGGGCGCGCCTGTTCGCACTGTTGCCCTATTGGTTCAAATATTATGCGGTCGAGAACCTGCTCTATTTTCTGCTGTTCCGCTGCATCCGCTACCGTCGTCGGGTGGTGACGACGAACCTGCGCAACTCGTTCCCCGAAAAGAGCGAGGCGGAGCTCCGCACGATCCGCCGCCGTTTCTACCGCACGCTGGCCGAGATGATCGTCGACACGATCGATCTGGCCCGCATCGACGAACGCAAGGTGCGCCGTCTGCTCGAGATCGATGACTATGAGGGGCACGCCCGGGCCACGCAGGGCCGCGACTGGATCGCCATGATGGCCCACTTCGGCTGCTGGGAGTATTGTTCCTACTGGGGATTCTACGATCCGTCGCACAAGGTCGTCGCGGTCTATCATCCGCTGCGGAGCCCGGTCATGGAGGCGTTCTACCGCCGCCTGCGCAACAACGAGGCTGCCGTGACCGTCGCCATGAAGGAGTGCCTGCGGTTCTACTTGCGCCACCGCGAGCAGGGCCTCGACGGGAGGCGGATGGGGCTGGGGCTGATCGCCGATCAGAATCCGCCGCTGCGGCCCGACAGCCGTTGGTTCCGCTTCCTCAATCAGGATACGATCTTCTTCGACGGCGGCGAGAAACTGGCCC
Source organism: uncultured Alistipes sp. (assembly GCA_910576555.1). Lineage (GTDB taxonomy): Bacteria > Bacteroidota > Bacteroidia > Bacteroidales > Rikenellaceae > Alistipes. Next base: position 41,978 of record CAJTIY010000001.1, read on the forward strand.
TGCGGTGCGGTCTGCCTGTCTATTTCGTGCGCATGGAGCGGCTGCGCCGGGGGCGTTACCGGATGTCTTTCGAACTCATCTACGACGGCGAGGAGCAGGTAGCTCCCTACGAGATTACGGAGCGTTACGTGCGCCGCTTGGAGTCGATGATCCGCGAGCGGCCCGAACTTTGGATCTGGTCGCACCGTCGCTGGAAACGCAAACGTCCCCATGCTGCACGCTGAAATCGTCATACTCAACTGGAACGGAGCGGCGCATCTGCGCCGCTTTCTGCCGAGTGTCCTCGAGGCGGCCGACGGAGCCGGAGTGGTCGTGGCCGACAATGGCTCGACGGACGAGTCGCTCGAGCTGCTCGCTGCCGCGTTCCCGCAGGTGCGGGTCGTGCGGCTCGACCGCAACTACGGCTTTGCCGAGGGCTACAACCGGGCGCTGGAGCAGGTCGAGGCGGATGTGTTCGTGCTGCTGAATTCCGATGTCGAGACGCCGGAGGGGTGGCTCGCGCCGCTGCTGGAGTGCCTCGAGCGGAATCCCGACGTGGCGGCCGTCGCTCCCAAGCTCCGTTCGGTGGACGAGCCGGATCGCTTCGAGTATGCCGGAGCCGCAGGCGGTTACATCGACTTCTGGGGCTATCCCTTCTGCCGGGGCCGCATCCTGCGGAGCGTCGAACGCGACACGGGGCAGTACGACGACGAGCGGGAGGTCTTCTGGGTGAGCGGCGCTGCGTTCTGCTGCCGTGCGGAGGCGTTTCGTGCGGCGGGCGGCTTCGACGCCGACTTTTTCGCCCATATGGAGGAGATCGATCTCTGCTGGCGCCTGCAACTGGCCGGTCATCGGATCCGGATCGTGCCTGCGAGCATGGTCTATCACCTCGGGGGCGGTACGCTGGCGCCCGATTCGCCCCGCAAGGTCTTTTTCAACCACCGCAACAATCTGGCGATGCTCTACAAGTGCGCTTCGCCCCTGCAGCGCCTCGCCGTGGCCGTCGTGCGTCCGGTGCTCGATCTGGCTGCGGCATGCTCCTACCTGCTGCAGGGCCGTGCGGCCAATTTCCGCGCCGTGTTCCGAGCCTATCGCGATTTTCTGAGCTGGCATGGGGCGCTGGCACGCAAACGGCGTGCGATCCGGGGTGCCGGCAAGGCGCGGGCTTCCGCACCTATCTACCGCGGCTCGATCGTGCTGCGCTACCTCCTCGGCGGCCGGAGCTTCGGGCGGATGATGTAGCCGGCCGTTTCGAAAAATAGGGGAGGTGTCTGCCTTGCGTGCGGACACCTCCCTTGTTTGTGTTCTATTATGTTCGCTCGTTTGCTTCGGCGACGAGCGGCAGCCCGCAGCCGCCCGGTGCGGAGGGCTGCACTTCTCGCCCGCAGGCTCGTCGACATCCTCCGCAGGCCGCGGGCCGAACGATTTTTTACCGCGGAACGATCTCGAACACCTCGGCTTCGCCTTCGAGGGCGATCGTCGCGGTGCCCGGTGCTACCGCGATGCGGCCGAAGGCTCCGACTCTCTGCTGGGCGAGGAGCGTGCCGTCGGCTGCGAGCTGCCGCACCGTCGCGCCGGCCTGCGTCGCCGGCTTCAGTAGCAGGGTATAGGCTGCGACGCCGGCCGGAACCCCGAACGACAGCACGCCCTTATTCTTATAGGAGGTGCCCGGATGCCGGTCGAAGGCGTACAGCGCCTTTTGCGGATCGTCGGCCTGCACGGCGAAGCCCAACTGTGCGGCTTCGACCGGGTTCACCTCGAACGAGCGCACGGCCGCCCAATTGCTCTTGGGCGATTCGAGGCGCTTGAGCCGGACGTAACGCGCCTCGACCGGCGTGCCGCGCCATACGATTTCGTAGCGATTTTCCAGTGCGTCGGTCAGCGGATGCCATGTCGCTCCGTCGGCCGAATATTCGAGGATGGCGCGGTCGAAGTAGTCGACGTCGTCCGTCGAGTTGCGGCCCTGCAGCACGCTGACCGACGACACCGTGCGGAGGCGTCCCAGATCGGCGCCGATCCAGTCGCCCGCGCCTTGCGAGGCCCCCGAGGTGTAGAAGGTTTCGGGATCGTTGTCGAACATCCGCCGGGCCGCCGTGGTGGCGATGTTGCGATAGGAGCCGATGGCCCGCAGGGCGGCGGGCGCCTCGCCCGTGAGCTTCGTGTAGAATCCGTAGAGCATGTCGTCCATCGACCGTTCGTAGAAGGGTTGGAGTTTCATCGTTCCCGACTTTCGGGCCTCGTAGGCGCTGCGCTCCTCGTCGGACATGAGGTTGGCGACGTAGGCCGTCCAGAAACCGGCCTCGTCCTCCCCGCTGCGGTAGCGCTCCATCAGATCGAGTGTCCGCACGCCCCGTGCGCCCAGCTTGCCGAACTCGGCGAGCCACGGACGGAGTTCGCGCAGCAGCGCTTCGTCGGTGCCGGCACGCTCCAGCTCGGCCGGGACGCGCTCGATTCGCTCGAATTCGCGGCGCAGCGCCTCGGCCCGCTCCTCCGTGTATTCGTCGAGGCGGAAGGTCTCGGTCTCCCACGACTCCGCGCGGCGGTAGCCCGTCTCCGTGTCGCAGGAGTGGATGGCGAAGGTGCGGTAAGCCTCCGTCGCTGCGGGCACCGCCTCGGCGAGTCCCCGCTCCCAGTTGTCTACGGGATCGTAAGCGGCGATGTTCCACGCGTAGTCGGCTACGCCGTAGAGCGCCAGCTTCGAGGCTTCGCCGTGTTCCATCGGATTGCTCACAAGACCGCACAGGTCGGCTTCGGAGAGCGACGTGTCGAGTCCGTAGGTGGGACCCAGCATGACGATATGCCGCGCATAGTCGGTGACGGGGAAGTTCCACCAGTAGAGCGCCGGGCGCTCGATGCGCTCATTGACCCAAGCGAGCGTCTCGGGCGTCAGGTCGCTGCACACCACGTCGCCCGTCCAGAAGACCGCCACCGAGGGGTCGAGCGTGCGGCCGTAGATGGCGAGGCTGCCCTGCGGCGTGGGGTTGGCCCAGAGTTTCGAGTAGTCGGTGGGGCAGACGACGAGGGGCGCCACGTCGCCTTTCGCGAGCACGAACTCGCGGTGCAGGCGGTTCAGCAGCTCGGTCTGCCGCGTGGGGTCGGTTCCCTCGCCGGAGATGTCGTCGAAGAAGATGGCGAACGAGCGGACGCCGAGGTCGTACATGTGCTCGAATTTCCGCACGAGGTTGGCGTAGTCCTCCTCGTTCCACCGGATGTCCTGTCCCGGGTGGATCGCCCAGACGAAATCGACCCTGTTGCGGCGGCAGGCCTCCACCAGCTCTCCGATGTTGCGCGCCTCCCGTTCGGGATAGGGGAGACGCCAGTCGGGACAGCTGTGGTAGGGGTCGTCTTTGGGTCCGTAGAGGTAGCAGTTGAGCTTGTTGCGGCCGTAGAAGTCGATGAGCGACAGACGCACTTCATGCGACCACGGCGTGCCGTAGAAGCCCTCGACCACGCCGCGGCGCGGCAAATCGGGACGGTCGACGATCTCGGCGAAGGGGATGCGTCCGTCGGCCGCATCGGGACTTTCGACGATCTGGCGGAGCGTCTGCAACGCGTAGAAGGCGCCGCGGTCGTCGTAGCCTACGATGTCGATGCCTTTGGCCGAGATCCGCAGCCGGTAGGCGCCGGAGCGCGGTTCGACGCCGGCTGTAGCGGCCGGTTTCGTGCCGAAATCCATCTTCAGCGTAGGAGTGCCCTTGCTGCCGCGGGTGAGGAAGGCGAGGTCGTCGGCGAACGCCTCGGTGGCTCCTTTCCATGCCACGCCTTGCGAAATATCGAGCCGGCGGGCGGCGTCGATCCGCACCCGGTGGGGCGTGGGGTTGATCGCGAAGCCCCCGTGGTCGCGTTTGTGCCCGGGAACGGGCGGTACCTCCTGCGATTCGGAGCGTTGTGCGGAGAGGTCGAAGCCCTCCTCCTGTGCGGCCGCGGGCGCGCAGACGAGTGCGCCTGCCATCGCGAGGGCCAGCAGTTCGGTTCTGATCTTCATGTTGTCTTACGTTTGTTCGATACGGCCCGGAAGGCCGGGAACGAAGATACGAAAAACCGGCCGCAAAAGCAAACGCGCGGCCGGGGTTTTGCCGCGGCGGAAGAGGCCGGGAGGCTCCTTTCGCGCGTGCATGCGTAGAGCGCAGCCCGTCGCATGCGGTCGTCGGCGACGTTGCGGCGCACGAAAAAGGGTGCCCGAACATGCGTCGGACACCCTTTTGCGGGAAGCGGTCGCGTGTGCGCCGCTATTTGTTGATCTTGGCCCACGAATCCTTGAGCGTCACCGTGCGGTTGAAGACGAGACGCTCGGGGGTCGAATCGGTGTCGGGGCAGAAATAACCCACGCGCTCGAACTGCACGGCCTGCCCGACGGGAATCTCGCGGAGCGAAGGTTCGAGATAGCCCTCGATCCTGACCATGGACTCGGGATTGAGGTTGTCCTCCCACGTCTGACCCTCCTCCACATCGTCGGGATTCTCCTTCGTGAAGAGCGGGTTGAAGAGGCGCACTTCGGCTTTTACCGCATCCTTCGCCGAGACCCAGTGGATCACGCCCTTCACGCGGCGGCCGTCGCTTGACGAACCGCCTCCGGACATCGGGTCGTAGGTGCAGCGCAGCTCGGTGATGTTGCCCTCGGCATCCTTGACCACCTCCTCGCACTTGATCAGGTACGCGTAGCGCAGGCGCACCTCGCCGCCCGGCTGCAGGCGGAAGAACTTCTTGGGCGGGTTCTCCATGAAGTCGCTGCGCTCGATCCAGAGTTCGCGCGAGAAGGGCACCTGTCGTGTGCCGGCCGCCTCGTCCTCGGGGTTGTTGACGGCGGTGAAGAGCTCCGTGCGGCCCTCCTCGTAGTTGGTGATGACCACTTTGAGCGGGTCGAGCACGGCCATGCGGCGCTCGGCGACCTTGTTCAGATCCTCGCGCACGCAGTATTCGAGCTTGCCCAGATCGATCGTGTTGTCGCGCTTGGCCACGCCCACCATCTCGGCGAAGTTGCGCACCGAAGCCGGGGTGTAGCCCTTGCGGCGCAGGGCGCAGATTGTCGGCATGCGGGGATCGTCCCAGCCCATGACGGCGCCCTCTTGCACGAGCTTCAGCAGCTTGCGCTTCGACATCATCGTGTAGGTAAGATTCAGGCGTGCGAATTCATACTGGTGAGAGGGGAAAATGTCGAGTGCCTCGATGAACCAGTCGTAAAGCGGACGGTGCACGTCGAACTCCAGCGTGCAGATCGAGTGGGTGATCTTCTCGATCGAGTCGCTCTGCCCGTGCGCGTAGTCGTACATCGGGTAGATGCACCACTTGTCGCCCGTGCGGTGGTGCGTGGCGTGGAGGATGCGGTACATGATCGGGTCGCGGAACAGCATGTTGGGGTGCGCCATGTCGATCTTGGCGCGCAGCACCTTCTCGCCGTCGGCGAACTCGCCGTTCTTCATCCGCACGAACAGGTCGAGGTTCTCCTCCACCGAGCGGTCGCGCCACGGCGAGGGTGTGCCCGGCACCGACACCGTGCCGCGGTTCTCGCGGATCTGCTCCTGCGTCTGGTCGTCGACGTAGGCCAGTCCCTTCCTGATGAGTTCGACGGCCCACTCGTAGAGTTGGTCGAAGTAGTCCGACGCATAGTGTTCGATAGCCCAGTCGAATCCCAGCCACTTGATGTCGCGCTTGATCGAATCCACATATTCGACGTCTTCCTTTACCGGATTGGTATCATCGAAGCGCAGGTTGCACTTGCCGCCGTATTTCTTGGCCAGTCCGAAGTTGATGCAGATGCTCTTCGCGTGGCCGATATGCAGGTAGCCGTTGGGTTCGGGCGGGAAGCGCGTCTGTACGCGCGGTTCGCCCTCGGCGATGGAGGTTTCGATGATCTCTTCGAGGAAATTCAGCGATTTTTCCCGGGTTTCGGGGATGGTTTCGATTGCCATATTCAAAAATGGTATTTTTCGGAGTGCAAATTTAGCGATTTTCAGCCTTTCTGTGTCTGCGGTCGAAGATTTTTTGCAGCCGGACGTCGACTTCGATCCGCTGCTGTGTGCCGAGTCCCTTGCCGGCGCAGTGGAACAGGAATCCGGCACGTACGCCTACCGTGTCGCCGAAAAAACGCCGGCCGTAGGAGATGTCGGTGCGGTTGTAGATGCGGTTGCGGGTCGCGAAGAAGACCGAGCCGGCATAGAGCGCCGTGCCGTAGCGGTCGAAAAAGGGCATCTGACACTCGCCCGCATAGAGCGTGTTGCCCAGCGAAAGCCCCTTGTAGCCGATCCGCACGTCGAGCATGCCCCCTTTGGGCGCTTTCCAGCCGTTTTCGGCGATGCGGTCGCGCTGAAAACTCTGGACATAACCGAGGCGGATGTCGAAGTCGAACAGCGCCGAGAATCGCAGGCCGCCGTAGGGGTTGATCAGCAGGTAGTCCACGACGCCTTCGCCGGGTGCCGGATCGGATGTTTTGGCGAAGTGGAGCAGCGAGAGGGCGTAGCCGCCGTAGAACCGTTTCCCGCTCCATTCGCCGGCCGAAAGCAGCCGGAACTTTTCGCGTACGCGCTTCGACTGCATGCCTTCCCAGTCGATTGCCAGCTCGACGAAGCCCCCCCCCCTTCGCCCGGTAGCGGCCCGCGAGTCCCTGAATCCGGTTGTTGTAGAAGAGGTAAGCGTCGTCGAAGAAGAGTTCGCCGTAGGCGCCGCACAGCCGCTCGCGGGGGAAGATGCCCGCTGCGGCGAAGACGCGGGGCGTCTCGTAGGCATAGTATATGAGCGGTTTGGCTTCGGTGAGGAACTTCGCGTCGTCGCCGAAGTCCTGTCGCAGGTCGACGCCGATCGCGAGCGTGTTGCGCTCGTCCCATCGTACGCCGGCCGTGGGGGTTAGCCGGGCGCTGAAGAGGGTTTCGGAGGCGTCGGCGAAAGCGGTACCCGCATATTCGCGGTTGTCGAAACGCGTGGCGAAGTCGGCGCCAACGAAGATCCGCTGGGCCCGCAGCGGGGCGACGGAGCAGAGCAGCGCACAGGCCGCCGCGAGAAGATAGGGGTGCGATCGCATCGTGTCGTAGCGCAAAATAGAACTTACAAAAGTAGGTAAAATATTCCGAATTGTGCTACATTTGCCGCGAAATAGATTCATCCCATGCGTAAGATCACCAACGAGGAGCTGGGCCGGCCCACGGCCGAGGAGTTCGCCGCGATGGACAAGATGCCCGTCGCGGTCGTGCTCGACAACATCCGTTCGCTGCAGAACGTCGGGGCCTTTTTCCGCACGGGCGACGCCTTCGCCGTGGAGCGCATCGAGCTCTGCGGCATCACCGCCACGCCCCCCAACCGCGATATCCACAAGACGGCGCTCGGCGCCGAGACGACCGTGCCGTGGCGCTACCATGCGTCGGCCTCGGAGTGCGTCGCCGAACTGCGGCGTGCGGGCTATGCGCTCCATGCCGTGGAGCAGGTCGAGGGAGCCGTGTCGCTCGATGCCTTCCGCGCGGAGCCGGGGCGGCGCTATGCGCTGGTCTTCGGCAACGAGGTGGCGGGGGTCGATCAGGCGGTCGTCGACCTGTGCGACGGGGCCATCGAGATTCCGCAGGCGGGCACGAAGCACTCGATCAACGTGTCGGTCGCCGCCGGGGTGGTGCTGTGGCACTTTTTCAGCCGCTTACGGCCCGAACGGTGACGAAACTGCCGCGATGCACGCTGCGTGCGCCGGGCCCGGACGGTTCGGCGGAACGCGGCAGCGCGCACTTCCGCCGGGTTGCCGGCAGGTCGCGGCGATGACCGTCGGAACCGTCGCGCAGCGGATTTCCGCAACATTTTCCGCTCCTTTTTTCGCATTTCGCCGAATATGAATATATTTGCCGCGATTTACGAACTCAAAAATTCGAAGAAATGTCAGTAGAAAGCACCGTCAGAGCGGTCACCACGTACCGCCTTACGGAGATGAAACAGCGCGGCGAGAAGATCGCCATGCTCACCTCTTACGATTATTCGATGGCCAAGATCGTCGATGCCGCGGGTATCGACGTCATTCTGGTCGGCGACTCGGCCGCCAACGTCATGGCCGGATACGAAACCACGCTTCCCATCACCCTCGATATGATGATCTACCACGCCCGCTCGGTCGTGCGGGCCGTCGAGCGTGCGCTCGTGGTGGTCGACCTGCCGTTCGGCACCTATCAGGGCAACTCGAAGGTGGCGCTCGACTCGGCCATCCGCATCATGAAGGAGACCGAGGCCGACGCCGTGAAGATGGAGGGCGGCGAGGAGATCCTCGAGTCGGTGCAGCGCATCCTCTCGGCCGGAATTCCCGTCATGGGACACCTCGGACTCACGCCGCAGTCAATCCACAAGTTCGGCACCTACGCCGTACGTGCGAAGGAGGAGGCCGAGGCCGAAAAGCTCGTACGCGATGCGCACCTGCTCGCCGATGCGGGCTGCTTCGCCTGCGTGCTGGAGAAGATTCCCGCTGCGCTGGCGGCCCGCGTGACGGCCGAGATCGGCATCCCCACGATCGGCATCGGCGCCGGAGGCGCCTGCGACGGTCAGGTGCTGGTCGTGCACGACATGCTGGGCATCAACAAGGGCTTCTCGCCCCGGTTCTTGCGCCGCTACGCCGACCTGCATACGGTCATGACCGATGCCGTAACGCTCTACATCGCCGATGTGAAGGAGGGCGACTTCCCCAACGAGCGGGAGCAGTACTGATTCCGCTCCGATATCGTTGTGCGGAGCCGGTTTCCGGAAAGGGAACCGGCTCCACTCGTTTCGGGGAGGCGCGATCGGGCCGCTCGTCCGTGGCGCTGCCGGGGACAGGGCATTTCGTCGTCATCGCCGGACTGCTCTCGGGACGGGTGCCGGCGAGGGCAGCGGCTCCGAAGCGGTCTTGCGGCGTTCCGGACGGGACCGGTGCGCAATTATGCGGCCGCGGGTTGCAGGAGTCGTCCGTTTCGGTTAATTTTGCGGGTCCGGTTCTCGCCGCCGGCTTCGGTGTGCGTTCGGAAGCGACCTTCGAGGAACCGATCGTCACAGCGGCAGGCCGGCCGCACTGACTCTGCAAATATTGTCGATGAATATATGAATACCGTCTGGATCGTACTTCCCATCCTGCTGGTGCTGATGTTCCACCTCGGCATCGAACTCGACCTGCGCTCGTTCGCACGTGTGCTGCTGCACCCCAAAGCCGTATTCGCGGGGCTCGTCGGGCAGCTCGTGCTGCTGCCCGCGATCGCGTTCGGCGTGGGGCTCGCCTTCCGGCTGCCGCCGGTCTGCTTCATGGGGCTGATGCTCGTCGCCTGCTGTCCGGGCGGAAGCTCCTCCAACGTCTTCACGATGCTCGCGAAGGGCGATGTGCCTCTTTCGGTGACGCTCACCGCCTTGAGCAGCCTCGTGACGCTCATAACGCTGCCCCTCGTCATGGGGGCCACGGCCCGCTTCGTGGCGATGCACGCCGACACGGCGGTCCACCTCCCGGTCGGGAAGCTGATCGTGCAGAACATCGTGCTGCTGTTCCTGCCGATGGCCCTCGGTGCCGCGTTCCGGCGATGGCGCCCGCAGGCTGCCGGACGCGTGCAGCGCATCTTGGGCAGAGCGGCCTTTCCCGCGCTGATGTTCCTCGCGGCGCTCTTCTTCATCCAGTATGCCGACACGATCGGCTCCTATATCGGGCTGCTGGGGCCTGCGACCGCCGCGCTGATCCTGCTCGCGATGGGCGGAGGGATGCTGCTGGCGCGCGTGTTCCGGCTCGACAGGGCGGTGCGCCGCACGCTCGTCATCGAGGTGGGGATGCAGAACGCCGCGCAGGCGATCGCCGTGGCCGCCTCGCCGCTCGTCTTCGCCGACGGCGAAATGGCCGTGCCGGCCATCGTCTATGCGCTGCTGATGAACGTGATCCTGCTGCTCTACCTGAAACTGTTGCGGCCGTCGGCCGCAAAGACGCGATAGGGGCGAAGCGGAACGCCGCCACGGCAGAAGCGAACTTGCTTTTGGCCCCGCTTATTCCTATCTTTGCAATCGTTAAAATTCACCGAATCCGCATAACCCATGTCGCCGCTCGCCGTCATCGTCACCGTATCGTGCTACATCCTCGTGCTGTTCGCCGTGGCGTGGTTCGCTGGGCGCCGGGCGTCCAATGCCGCCTTCTTCACGGGCGAACGGCGCACGCCGTGGTACAAGGCCGCATTCGCCATGATCGGCGCCGCGATGTCGGGCGTCACCTTCATCTCCGTGCCGGGATCGGTGGCCGCCGACGCGTTCTCTTACATGCAGATGGTGGCGGGGTTCACCGTCGGCCAGATGATCGTCGCCTTCGTGCTCGTTCCGACCTTTTATCGCCTGCGGGTGGTCTCCCTCTACCAGTATCTCGACGACCGCTTCGGCGTCTCGGCCCACCGCACCGGCGCTTGGTTCTTCTACCTTTCGAAGACGGTGGGGGCGGCCCTGCGCCTCTATGTCGTCTGCACGGTGTTGCAGCTGCTCGTGTTCGATGCCTGCGGCGTGCCGTTCTGGGCCAATGCGTTCCTTACGATGGCCCTTGTCTGGCTCTACACCCGGCGGGGCGGCGTCAAATCGCTCATACCGACCGATATGCTGCAGACGGCCTGCCTCGTCGGAAGCCTGCTGCTCACGGTGTTTTTCATCATGCGGGCGCTGGACTGGTCGGCGGTCGATACGTTCCGCGAGGTCGCGGCATCGCCCCTGTCGCGCATCTTTTTCTTCGACGAGCCTGCATCCGACCGCTACTTCTGGAAGATGTTCTTCGCCGGGATCGTGCTGCTGGTCGCCATGACGGGGCTCGATCAGGACATGATGCAGCGCAACATGAGCTGTCCCACGCCGCGCGATGCGCAGAAGAATATCGTGACGACGGCCGTATGCCAGATATTCGTCATCCTGCTCTTCCTCGTATTGGGTGTGCTGCTCTACCGCTACGCCGAGACGACGGGCCTCGCGCTCCCGGCCAAGAGCGATCAGGTGTTTCCGCTGATCGCCGTCGGAAGCGGACTGCCTCTCGTAGTCGGCATCCTGTTCGTCATCGGCATGGTTTCGAGCACCTATTCGGCGGCAGGAGCCTCGCTTACGGCACTCACGACCTCCTTCACGGTCGATCTGCTCGACGGACCGAAACGCTTCGACGACGCTCGTCTCACCCGAGTCCGCCGCCGGGTACATGCGGCCACGGCCGTCGCGATGGCGCTGCTGATCCTCGCCTTCGGGTACTGTGCCGACGACAGCGTCATCAACCTCGTGTTCCGGGTCGCCGGCTATACCTACGGCCCGATTCTGGGCATGTTCGTCTTCGGTATGGTGACGCGGCGACGGATTCGCGACCGATGGATGCCCCTCGTGGCGGTTTTGGCGCCCGTTTTGAGCGTCGCCGTGCAAATTGCGGCACGCGAATGGTGGGGATACGACATCGGTTTCGAATTGTTGATCTACAATGCCGGCTTTACGATCGTCGGTATGCTATTATTGATGGAACGCAATGAAAATTAGGATTTTATTTCTGCTTATATTCTTATTCGCTTCAGGTGTCGCATGGGCTGCCGGGGCTATCGACGGCCCTACGCGCGCCGAGATCGGACGGACGCTCTCGCGCATCGTGGCGCGCGAGGTGTCGGGCGGCGGCGTGCGCGTGCAGGCCATTAAGGCATCGCGCGGCCGGGTGCAGATCTACGCCTCGATCGGGCTCTCCTATTACCCGTTCCGGGAGGCGACGACGCAGGCGATGCGCGATTCGGTGCGGGCGCTGCTGCCCGCAGAGTACCGCAAGGCGCGGATCGAGCTCTACACCGACAAACACGAGATCGCCGAGCTGATACCGCTGGCCGCTCGGAGCGCCGTGCCGAAAAAGAAGAAAGACCGTCCCGTTCCTTTCGTCAATCGTGCGGAGCGTCCGCTGGTGACGCCCCGTTCGAAAGCCCATAGGCCCGGGCAGGGGTTGGCAGGGCGTCATATCGCTCTGTGGCAGAGCCATGGCCACTATTTCGACCAATCGGCGAACTGTTGGAAGTGGCAGCGTTCGCTGCTGTGGGAGACCTGCGAGGACCTCTACACCCAAAGCTACGTGTTGCCCTATCTGGTGCCGATGCTCGAAAATGCGGGTGCCGTGGTGATGCTGCCGCGCGAGCGCGACGTGCAGAAGGTCGAGGTGACGGTCGACAACGACCTTGCGACGCAGTATCGCGAGGCGAACGGCGTGCAGCCGTGGCGTACCGGAGGTCTCGGCTTCGCCCATCGGCAGCAGGTCTACCGCTCGGGGCAGAATCCGTTCCGGCACGGCACGACGCGCCGATGCGCGACGGTGACCGATCCGTCCTCGGCGAGCCTCGCCGCGTGGAGGGCCGAGATTCCCGAGGCGGGCGAATATGCCGTGTACGTAAGTTATGAGTCATCCCCGGAAAGCGCTGACGATGCGACTTATACCGTCCATCATCTCGGGGGAGACTCGAAGTTCGCGGTCAACCAGACGATGGGCGGCGGAACGTGGATCTATCTCGGAACCTTCCTGCTCGCGGAGGGCGAACGGGAGGTGGTGACGCTCACCAACGTCTCGCATCGGGCCGGGCGTACGGTCTCGGCCGATGCAGTGAAGATCGGCGGCGGCTACGGCAACGTCGCCCGCACGGTCTGCGATTCGCTGCGCCTCCCCGAGGCGACCTACGTAGAGGAGACGAGCGGTTATCCCCGCTTCTGCGAAGGGGCTCGCTACTGGCTGCAGTGGGCCGGGTTCGACGAGGAGGTCTACACTCCGAAACAGGGTGCCGACGACTACAAGGACGACTACATGGCCCGCGCCCATTGGGTCAATGCGCTTATGGGCGGTTCGGAACGGCTGCCCGATTCGACGGGCCTTCGTATTCCGATCGATATGGCGCTGGCGTTCCACTCCGATGCGGGAGTGCGCGACGGCGACGAGACGATCGGTACGCTCGGAATCTTCTGCACGCGCGACAACGGCGGCCGATTCGCCGGCGGAGCGTCGCGCTACCGCTCGCGCGACCTGACGGATCTGGTCATGTCGCAGATCGTCACCGACATCCGCCGCACATGGGAACCCGAGTGGAACCGGCGCGGCCTGTGGAACCGATCCTACTACGAAGCGCGCGTGCCCGGAGCGCCGACGATGTTGCTCGAGCTGCTTTCGCACCAGAATTTCGCCGACATGCGGCTAGGCAGCGATCCGCGCTTCAAGTTCGTGGTGAGCCGGGCCGTATACAAAGGTATCTTACGCTATATCAGTTCGCAGTACGGATTACCTTATGTCGTGCAGCCGCTTCCCGTGGAGGCTTTCTCGGCCTGTTTCGATGCTTCCGGGGCGACACGGCTGCGCTGGACGCCGACCGTGGATTCGCTCGAGGTGACGGCGCGCCCGACGGGGTATGTGGTCTACACGCGGGTGGATGACGGCGGCTTCGACAACGGGCGCTATGTCGATCGGCCGCAGTTTGCGGTCGAGCAGGAGCCGGGGCATATTTACAGCTACCGCGTGACGGCCGTCAATGCCGGAGGCGAGAGTTTTCCGAGCGAGACGCTGGCCGCCTGCCGGGTGCCCGACGAGCGGGGCTGCGTGCTGATCGTGAACGGGTTCGATCGTGTGAGCGCACCCTTTGCTTCGGATATCGATTCGCTCACGGGTTTCCGGCGCGACGTCGACTTCGGCGTACCCGATCGCCGCGATATTTCGTTCATCGGGGCGCAGCGGGTCTTCGAGCGTGCGCTGGCGCGCGGGACGGCCGACAGCTGCGCATTGGGCGCCTGCTGGCACGACTTCGAAACGGAGGTGCTCGGCGGCAACACCTTCGATTACCCCTATCTGCACGGCGGTCCGATCGCGGCGGCGGGCTACTCCTTCTGCTCGACTTCGGCGCGTGCCGTCGAACGCGGCGAGGTCGCGCTCGACGACTATCGGACGGTCGATCTGATCCTCGGCAAGCAGCGCCGCACGACGATGGGACGTGGTGTGCGCGGGGAGGAGTTCGTCGCATTCCCGCCTGCGCTGCAGGCTGCTTTGCGCCGCTTTGCGGCGCAGCACGGGGCGCTGTTCGTCTCGGGATGCTACGTGACGAGCGACCTTGCCGCCGACGAGGAGGAGCGCTCCTTCGCCCGGGAGGTGCTGCGCTGCGACTTCGCAGGATTTCATCCCGTGCGCGACGGGCGTCTGCGGACGGTGGCCGCGCAACCCTTCTTCACGCGCGGGGAGTACCGCATCTACGACACGCCGGGCGAAGACCGCTACTTTACGGAGACGACCGATGCGTTGCGACCGGTGGGCGAAGGGGGCTTTTCCGTGCTGCGCTACCTCGACGACGGCCGCACGGCCTGTGTGGCCTCGGACGATGCGGGCAAAAGCGTCGTGCTGGGTTTTCCGTTCGCATCGCTCACCGACCGGCGCCAGCGCGACCGGTTGATGCGCGACGTGCTGCGGTTCCTCGAGCCCGAGAAATGAAGCCGGAAAAGAATCGAATGTTTTACGGAAAATAAACGAATCATGTCATTGGAACAGACGATCTCCAAAGAGATCATGGAGGCCATGAAGGCCAAGAATCCGGTGCGGTTGAACGCGCTGCGCAACGCCAAGAAGTACATCCTCGAAGCGAAGACGGCCGGGCCGGGCATCGAGGAGCTTTCCGACGCCGAAGTGTTGAAGATCATCTCGAAGCTCGCCAAGCAGGGCACCGACTCCGCGGCGATCTTCGTGCAGCAGAACCGGCAGGACCTCGCCGACGAGGAGCTGGCGCAGGTGGCCGTCTACCGCGAATTCCTCCCTGCGCAACTCTCCGACGAGGAGCTGACCGCCGAGGTGCGGGCCATCATCGCCGAGACGGGTGCCGCCTCGGTGAAGGAGATGGGCAAGGTGATGGGCATCGCCTCGAAACGCCTTGCGGGCCGGGCCGAAGGCAAGGATATTTCGGACAAGGTCCGGGAGCTGCTTGCATAACGACTCTCCGTGAAAGGGTAGTTGCCGCTCTGCTGTGCCTGCGCGACGGCATTGTCGTCCCGGGTCCGGCTGCCCGAGGTTCGCTTCGAGCTGCCTCGTGCGGTCGGGCAGGGCAAGTTCGTCGTCATGACGGGGCCGCGGAGAAAAAGGCGATAAACCCGAAACCACCGTCGAGCACGCGGACGATGGTACTTATAAGAAACCTCCGATAACATGCACCTGCTCGAAAACCTCCATCGCAACGTGAAGAGCGTCGCCATGCCGGCAGGCATGGTGGTGGGCGCGTTGTTATGTCGTCCGATCGCGGCCCTCGAGACGTGGAGCGGACATATGGTCACTCCGTCGCTCATCTTCGCGATGCTCTTCTTTACCTTCTGCCGCGTCAAGCCTTCGGAGATGCGCCCTTCGATGCTGCATCTCCTTCTGCTCGCGCTGCAGATCGTCGGATGCTCCGTCGTCTATTTCCTGCTGCTGCCGCTTCACCCGGTGCTGGCGCAGGGCGGGATGGTGTGCGTTCTGGCTCCCGTGGCGATGGCGGCCGTGGTCATAGGCGGCATGCTGGGTGCCAATGTCGCGACGATGGCGACCTACAGTCTTATTTGCAATATGGCCATCGCACTCGTGGCTCCAGTGGTGCTGTCGCTGGCCGGGACGGGCGACTGCAGCCTTGCGCAGATATTGGCCCGCATCGCGCCGCTGCTCGTCATGCCCTTCGCTGCGGCGCAGTTCTGCCGCTTGGTGTGGCCTCGTGCCGCGAAGTGGGTCGGGGATCACAGCCAGATCTCCTTTTACATGTGGCTGGTGTCGCTGACGGTCGTCATCGGCCGCACGACGTCGTTCATCATCGACCTGCACGACGCCTCGCTCCGGCTCGAACTGGCGCTGGCAGCCGTGGCTCTCGCGATCTGCCTCGTGCAGTTCAAGATCGGCCGCGCGGTGGGACGCCGCTACGGCGATCCTGCGGCAGGGGGGCAGTCGCTCGGTCAGAAAAACACGGTGCTGGCCGTCTGGATGGCGCAGTCGTTCCTCGATCCGATCTCCTCGATCGCCCCGACTGCCTATATCGTCTGGCAGAACTTCGTGAACTCCTACCAGATTTACCGGCACGACAAACGCATGCGCACGATGCGTTGAAGCGTTTGGCTGCAGCCGTTCGATTTGTTGCATCGGCTGCGGACGGAGGTCTTTTCTATTTGCGGAAGATGAAGTAGACGGCGAGTATCAGGCATAGGAAGCCCGCGATGTGGTTCCAGCGCAGCGCCTCCGACTTCATGAAGAAGAGGACGAATGCCGAGAAGACCGTGAGCGAGACGACCTCTTGGATCACCTTGAGCTCCCAGATCGAAAAGGGACCGCCGAACTGAAGGCTTCCCAAGCGGTTGGCCGGCACGAGGAACCAATATTCGAACAGCGCAATGCCCCAGCTCAAAAGCACGATCGTGGCCAGTCCGTAGCGTTCGATCCGCGATTTGAAAGCGATCTGACCGTACCAAGCGAAGGTCATGAAGGTGTTCGAAACGATGAGCAGAGCGACAGCGGCGAGTCCTCGAAGCATAGCGGTTGCGTTTGAAATCGCCGCAAAAATAGACAAAAAAAACGACAATCGGGTCTTCGGACCGTAGTTAAAACGCTTCGCACGGGCCGCGTGCATTTTCGTCGCCTGCGTTCTGGTGTCAGTGCCTGTATCGGGTCCTGCCGGTATCGACCGGCAAATATCCCGGAGAAGCAGGGGAGGCCATTCGAGGAGGGGCGGCATTCGGATCACCGGTCCTGCCGGTTGAAGTGGCGCCTCGAAACGACATGAGCCACAGATCGCCCCTCGTAGTCGGGATGCGAGTGTGAGTACGACCGACGTGTTACGGCCGTGAGGCGAAGACGATTCCGTACTGCACCTCGACGGCGGGGTAATGGTCTACGTAGGCTCTGAAGATGCGGCCAAAAGCGCTGTTCGGGGGCCGGAATCATGGTTCGCTCAAACGCCATCGAACAGCCCCGGTCGGACGCCCCGAACTATCCGATGCTGCCGGGCGGCAACGCGAGCGGCTGATACCCGATGCGATACGGTGCCTCACCACCGAAAGAGCGAAACCCTCTCCTTGCCGATCTCCCTACCGCAATTCGTCGACCGAGCGGATATCGCCGAAATCGTCGATGATCCGATCGACACCCACCTCGCGTTCGAGCTCCTCGCGCGGCAGGGTGGTGGTCAGTACCACGATCCGGCCCGCACCGGCACGGCGAGCGGCTTCGATGCCGGCCTTCGCATCCTCGAAGATCACGCAGCGGGCCGGGTCGACCTCCAGTGCTGCGGCGGCTGTGCGGTAGATTTCGGGATCGGGCTTGCAGCGAGTCACCATGTCGCCGCTGATCCGCACGTCGAAGTATGCCCCGATTCCGCAGCGTTCGAGCACGAATTCGACGTTGGTCCGGCAGCCCGACGACCCTACGGCACAGCGGATGTCTGCCGCGCGGAGCCGTTCGAGCAGCTCCCGCAGTCCGGCCACCGGACGGATCGCGGGGGCATAGATCGCGCGGTAGATCCCCTCCTTCTCCTCGGCCAACGCCTCGATCCCTTTCTCGCGGATCACCTCCTCGGGCATGATGAGCCGCATGATGTCATCGTTGCCCTTGCCGAAGGCCGTGGCGAGTTTCTCCCGCCAGTCGCGTACGCCGTAACGCTCGCAGAACAGTTCGAATGCCCGGACATGGTAGGCGGTGTTGTCCACCAGCGTGCCGTCCATGTCGAAAATTGCCGCCTCGATCATCGTATTCGTCTTTTTGCGACCGTACGCCCTCTGCGAATTTGCCGCGGACCTGCGTGTGTCGCGTGTGATTAATCGGAAACAAAGGTAACGAAAACTTTCGATTCGCAGGCCTGAACAATCGTATTCGGCACTGAAAAAGCGCCCCGCACTGCGGCGGCAGCTCCCCGCGCTCCTCGGAACGCTGAAAAAACGCTATCTTTGCCGCTGCGGATCCGTGCGGCAGCTTCTTGGCACCGGAGCGGCCGCGCACGACGGATATGGCACACGCGAAAATCGAAAAAACCAATGCGGCCCGGCTGCTCGACCGGGCGAAGATTCCCTACGAACTGATTCCCTACCGGGTGGACGAGACGCACCTCGCGGCGACGCATGTCGCCGAGCAACTGGGCGAACCGATCGAGCGGGTGTTCAAGACGCTCGTGCTGAAGGGCGACCGCACGGGACATTTCGTCTGCGTCGTGCCGGGCGATCACGAAGTCGACCTGAAGGCGGCGGCGAAGGTGTCGGGCAACAAGAAAGCCGACCTGATTCCGATGAAGGAGCTGCTGGCCACGACGGGATACATCCGGGGCGGCTGCTCGCCCATCGGCATGAAGAAACCCTTTCCGATCTTTTTCCACGCCACGGCGCCCGAATACCCCTTCATATATATCAGCGCCGGGGTGCGGGGCCTCCAGATCCGGATCGCACCGACCGAGTTGATCGCCTTCGTCCGGGGCACGGTGGCTCCTGTCAGCCGACCGATGGAGTAGCGGGCGGACGTCACCCCCCCCCGTGGATCAGTGGCGCAGCGAGGCGGGTTTGAGCAGGTGGCTGCGCAGCTGGACGAAGAAGGTCCTCAAGAGTCCTTCGCGATAAACGATGCGGTGCTTCCAGCGATTGGCCCACCAGCGGCGGGTCCGAAAGATGAGCCCGCGCAGGAGCCCGATCTTCGGGGGTATTTCGCCGAAGCGGGGAGCGAGGATGTCGCCCAGCACGCGCCGTTCGAGTGCGGGATCGCGCGGTACGGGCGGCACGCAGGCAGCCTCCATCCCCAGCAGGTCGGTCGCCAGCGCGTTCATGCAGTGCAGGAAGCGGTGCATGTTCATCTCGCACGCCGTGCGTTCCAGCTGCTCCCAGTCCGTCCGGTCGCCGTAACGCTCGGCGAAGAGCATCCAGTCGAGCAGGTGCCGCACGCCGATCTCGGCCGCTGCGAAGTGCGCCGCGGCGTGACGCAGCAGGAACAGCGCGTTGAAGTCGGCGGACGGCAGAACGACCGTCGCGCCTTCGACGTCGATCTCCTCGCCGTGCTGCGCCGCATAGAGGCGGAGCATGCGTTCCAGCTGCCGGTTCGAGGGGTGGGCGTGGACGTTCAGGAAGTCGTAGTGGTTCTCGACCATCACCCCGTCGATGCGGAATACGGTGTGGAGGTGTTTCTCCTCGTCGATCGCGATCCCCTTTTCGCGGCGCAGCAAGGCGTCGGCCTCCTGCTGCCGGCCGTAGAGCCAGATGTCGATATCGCCGCAGGGCCGGTGCTCGGGCACCGGGTAGCAGAGGCTCAAGCCGTAGCCCTTGAGCAGCATGGTACGGATGCCGTGCTGTGCGTAGAATGCCGCGAGGCGGCCGATCGTACGCCGCTGCCGCGCGTAGCGGCGTTCGTCCTGCGCGGTGTTGAAGCTCCAGCCGATGCGCAGCTCGCGCGGCGGTGCCCCGTCGGCGGGCAGGCCGCCCGCCTCTTCGAGCAGCCGCAGTCCGTCCCATGCGATCCCCAGCACGCCCTGCGCCGCGGCGAGGCGGTAGAGTGCTTGCCATGCCGCCGCCGGAAGGCCGGCGAAGGCTTCGTCGGCCGGGCGGGGACGTCCGAGCGCCCGGCGCAGCAGCAGGAACAGCGCTTCGCGCACCGCGCTATTTTCCGCCATACATCGAGTCATAGTATCGTTCATAGGTTCCGTCGACGATAGCGTCCATCCATGCCTGATTGGCGAGGTACCAGCGGACCGTCCGCTCGATGCCCTCCTCGAAACGCAGCGAGGGGCGCCAGCCCAGCTCTTCGCGGATCTTCGTCGCGTCGATGGCGTAGCGCAGGTCGTGGCCTGCACGGTCGGCGACGAAGTCGATCAGGTGCTCCGAAGCGCCTTCGGAACGCCCCAGCTGCCGGTCGACGGTCCGCACGAGCAGCCGCACGAGGTCGATGTTGCGGCGCTCGTCGTCGCCGCCGATGTTGTAGGTCTCGCCCGCACGACCTTCGTGGAAGACGAGGTCGAGCGCCCGGGCGTGGTCCTCGACGTAGAGCCAGTCGCGTACGTTCTCGCCGCGGCCGTAGACGGGGAGCCGGCGGCTGATGCGTATGTTGTTGATGAATAGCGGGATGAGTTTTTCCGGAAACTGATAGGGGCCGTAGTTGTTCGAGCAGTTGGTGATGATGGTCGGCATGCCGTAGGTGTCGTGGAACGCCTGCACGAAGTGGTCGGAGGAGGCTTTCGAGGCCGAGTAGGGCGAGTGGGGGTCGTAGGGCGTCGTCTCGCTGAAGGGGGCGTCGCCGGCACCGAGCGCTCCGTAGACCTCGTCGGTCGAGACATGGTGGAACCGCTTGCCCTCCCACGCCCCGTTCCAATGCTCTTTGGCGGCCTGCAGCAGCGTGAGCGTGCCGAGCACGTTGGTGCGCGCGAAGGTGAAGGGATCGCGGATCGAGCGGTCGACATGGCTCTCGGCCGCCAGATGGATCACCCCGTCGATGTCGTAGCGGCGGAATACGGCGCGCACGGCCTCGACGTCGCAGACGTCGCCGCGCTCGAACGCATAGTTTGGCGCCCCTTCCGTGTCGCGCAGGTTGGCCGGATTCCCGGCATAGGTGAGTTTGTCGAAGTTGACGATCCGGTAGTCGGGATACCGGGCTACGAGGCGCCGCACGAGGTGCGAGCCGATGAATCCGGCACCGCCGGTGACGAGTATGCTGCGTTTCATCCTATCGTTCGTTGCAGTTGTAGATACGGTGGAGGCAGTAGCGCATCGATTCGCGCCAGTGGGGAATCTCGATGCCGAACGTGCGCTTGAGTTTCGACTTGTCGAGCACCGAGTAGGCCGGGCGGCGGGCCGCCGTGGGGTAGTCGGCCGTGCGGCAGGGTTCGATCCGGCATTTGTCGTGCCCGACCGCCGCCGCGATCTCCACGGCGAAGTCGTACCACGAGCAGGCGCCCTCGTCGGAGAAGTGGTAGGTGCCCTCGTTGCCGGCATACAGCCCCTTTTCGACGATCGAGAAGATCGCCAGCGCGAGGTCGCCCGCATAGGTCGGCGTGCCGGTCTGGTCGAAGACCACGTTCAGGCGCTCGCGTTCGGCCGTCAGGCGCAGCATCGTCTTCAGAAAGTTGTGCCCGTACTCGGAATAGAGCCATGACGTGCGCAGGATCAGGTGCTTGCACCCCGAAGCGCGGATCGCCTCCTCGCCGGCCAGCTTCGTGCGGCCGTAGACGCTTTGCGGCGCCGCGTGCGACTCCTCGGTGTAGGGCTCCGGCGAGGCGCCGTCGAAGACGTAGTCCGTCGAGATGTGGATGAGCGTAGCGTCCGCCTCGCGCACCGCGGCAGCCAGCACTCCCGCTGCCTCGCGGTTGAGTCGGTCGGCCGCGGCCTCTTCGCGCTCGGCGCGTTCGACGTCGGTGTAGGCCGCGCAGTTGACCACGACGTCGATGCGGCGCTCCGCCATCGTGCGGCGAATCGCCCCGGCATCGGTGATGTCGAGCTCGGCGGCATCCGTAAAGAGGTAGTCGTTGGAGGCCGCGCTGCCCAGTCGGCGCATCTCGCTGCCCAGCTGTCCGCTGGCTCCGGTGACCAAAACGTTAAGCATAGTAGTCTGTCTTATAATCGAAAAGTTCCGCGGCCTCCGCCAGCGGCGGATAGCGGCCGTCCTTGTCCGAGAGCAGTATCTCCCCGGGGGCGAGCCCCCAGTTGATGCCTATCTGCGGGTCGTTCCAAGCGATGCCGCCCTCCGACGCGGGCGCGTAGGGACGGTCGCACTTATATTGGAACAGCGCCTCATCGCTCAATACGGCGAAGCCGTGGGCGAAGCCGCGGGGGATGAAGAGCTGGCGGCGGTTCGCGTCGGAGAGCTCCACGGCGACGTGGCGTCCGAACGTGGGCGAGCCGCGGCGGATGTCGACCGCGACGTCGAGCACCCGGCCCCGCACCGCACGCACGAGCTTCGACTGGGCGTGGTCGCCTTTCTGGAAGTGAAGCCCCCGCACCACGCCGCGGCGCGACAGCGATTCGTTGTCCTGCACGAAGCGCACCGGCCGCACCAGCGCGTCGAAATCACGTTGCGCGTAACTCTCGAAGAAATACCCGCGCACATCGCCGAATACCTCGGGCTCGAGGATCACGACGCCCTCGATGTCGGTTGCGATCGCTTTCATGACCTGTGGGCTCGGGTTCGTTCGTCGGCCAGCTTCAGCAGGTAGCGGCCGTATTGGTTGCCGGCCATCGGGGCGGCCAGCGCACGTACTTTTTCCCGGTCGATCCAACCCCGACGATAGGCGATCCCCTCCAGACAGGCGATCTTGAGTCCCTGACGCTTCTCGATCACCTCCACGAAGATCGAGGCCTCGGCCAGCGAATCGTGGGTCCCTGTGTCGAGCCATGCGAAGCCGCGCGGAAGTGTCTGCACCTTCAGCCGCCCGGCCTGCAGGAAGGTCTGGTTGACCGAGGTGATCTCCAGTTCGCCGCGCGCCGAGGGGCGGATCCGCCCGGCGATATCGACCACCTCGTTGGGGTAGAAGTAGAGCCCCACCACGGCGTAGTCGGATTTGGGGCGGGCCGGCTTCTCCTCGATCGAGAGGCAGTTGCCTGCCTCGTCGAACTCGGCGACGCCGTAGCGTTCGGGATCGTCGACACGATAGCCGAACACGGTCGCACGGCCCTGCCGCTCGGCGTCGCGCACGGCCTGCTCGAGCATGCCCGTGAATCCGGCACCGTAGAAGATGTTGTCGCCCAGCACGAGGCAGACGGCATCGTCGCCGATGAACTCGCGCCCGATGAGGAATGCCTGCGCCAGCCCGTCGGGCGACGGCTGCTCGGCATATTCGAGCCGCACGCCGAAGTCGCTTCCGTCGCCCAGCAGACGGCGGAAGGAGGGCAGATCGGCCGGAGTCGAGATGACCAGTATCTCGCGGATGCCCGCCAGCAGCAGCACCGAGATCGGATAGTAGATCATCGGCTTGTCGTAGACGGGCAGCAACTGCTTGCTGACACCTTTGGTGATGGGGTAGAGGCGGGTGCCGGAGCCTCCGGCCAATACGATTCCTTTCATGGGCATGCTTCTTATTGCTTCCGTGCGGCGCGTGCGGACCGCACCGGTCGCAGTTGCAAAGATAATGTTATTTCGCGAATCGGAAAATCCCCTCCCCATATAAGTAAGCGACGTATACAATCACAAATATGACTATTATCAATAATATATTGAAGAAAAACCCCGAATGATTCGAGGTTCGTTTGGCGGAACCGAGCGATCGGCGCACCTTTGCCCGGGACTTAAAAAATCGACCGAAAAGCGTGAAATTTAAATCGAACGGTCGCTCGGTGACGAAGGTTCGGACGAGGACGATAAATTTATTGACGGACAATGACGTCCGACCTTAAAAGACGTATCGACTATGAAAAACAACCCGAGTTACCTCTGCCACATCGCGCTGGTGAAACTGATCGACAAACTGTTCTATCAGAAACACGATTCGCGCCGCACCCACAAACGTGCTTACGAACTGATCATTCGCCCTCTGTTCGGTATCTGCGAGGACACGTTCCGCAACTACCGCAAGTTTCCCGAAGAGCGTTTGACCGAGGACGCGTGTCTTCCGCATCTGAAGCTGATTCTGACGATCGACGTCGAAACGCTCAAGGCGCTTCCGATGAAAGAAGCCGAACGTTTTCTCGCCATGCTCTGCGATACGATCGCCGACGCTTCCAAGCGGATGAAGAACAAACCCCGCGAACTACCGACGGCGTCGCGGCTCCGACGCTGCATGATACGTGCGCTCGCTGAAGAATCGGCCCGAACCGAGTGACGCAACTCCGTTTTTTCGGGTAGGGAGCGATCTGCGGATCGCTCCCTGTTTTTTTGCGTCCGAAGTCCCGATGGCGGTGCGGGCGGATAGGTATAAATACTTATTTGATGCTGAATCGTCGGCGGGCATGCGCTCCGAGCCGATCATTTTCGTATTTTTGCATGCGGTCCGAAGCCGGATAGGGGCGGATGCTCTGCCGGCACGACGATCCTTCGGGGAGCTGCCGTTCCGGGGAATGGCGACCCGAAAGCGACCGGCGTCGGACCGCACATGCTTGTCAAACCGAATCTGCGATGATCGACTTCACGAAACTGCCCTCGCCGTGCTATGCGCTCGACGAAACGTTGCTCGATGCCAATCTCGCCGTGATCGACCGCGTGCGCCGCGAATCGGGCGCCGAGGTGATCGTGGCGCTGAAGGCGTGCGCCATGTGGCGCATATTCCCGCAATTGGCCCTCCATTCCGACGGGGCGACGGCTTCGTCGGCCGCCGAGGCGCGTCTCGTGCGCGAAGAGTTCGGCCGTCCGGCGCACACGTATGCACCGGTCTACACCGACCGCAACATCGACGAGATCATCGCCTGCAGCGACCACATCACCTTCAACTCCGTGTCGCAGTTCCGTCGCTTCGGCCAGCGGGCGCTCATCAACGGCCTTTCGTGCGGCCTGCGCATCAACCCGCAATACTCTCCCGTCGAGACCGATCTCTACAACCCCTGCGTTGCCGGTTCGCGGCTGGGCGTGACCGCCGCGCAGCTCGAGGAGCAGGGCGGCCTTCCCGAGGGGATCGAGGGATTGCACTTCCACGTGTTGTGCGAATCGCGTCCGGAGCACCTGCGGCTGGCGCTTGAGGCCGTCGAGCGGCACTTCGGGGCGCTGCTCGACCGCGTGAAGTGGCTCAACATGGGCGGCGGCCATCTGATGACCCACGCCGACTACGACTGCGACGAACTGATCGCCGTGCTGCGGAGCTTCGGGGCCCGGCATCCGCACCTGCGCCTGATTCTCGAGCCGGGCAGCGCCTTCACGTGGCGCACGGGCTATCTGGTGTCGACCGTGGAGGACATCGTGGAGAACGAGGGCACGGCGACGGCCATGCTCGACGTATCGTTCGCCTGCCATATGCCCGACTGCCTCGAAATGCCCTACAAACCGGCGATCGTGGGGGCCCACGATCCCGGGTCGGGCGAACGGCGCTGGCGCATGGGCGGCACGAGCTGCCTCGCGGGCGACTTCTGCGGTGACTGGGCCTTCGACCGTGCGCCGCAGGTGGGCGACCGAATCGTCTTCGAGGACATGATCCACTACACGATGGTCAAGACCACGATGTTCAACGGCGTGGAGCACCCCTCGATCGTCATCGTCCATCGCGACGGCAGCGTGGAGACGGTCCGCCGCTTCGGCTACGAGGACTACAAGTGCCGCATGTCGTGACCGGCACAGCGCTCCGCCGACGGTAGAAGCCTGCTTGATCGAACACATAATCCAAACGAGATAATGAAAGATTTTACCCCAACCTCCTACACGCTCGAGTGCGTCGCCACGGGTCGTGAATTCGAAGACGAGGGCTGGATGCTCGACGACCGTTCGTGCAAAACGCCGTCGCTCGTCCGCACCAAATACGCCTGCAAGCAGCTCGAAGTGAAGAGCGACGACTACGGACTCTACAAGTTCTGCGACTGGCTGCCCGTGCGCCGCATGCTCAAGGGCTCGTCGGCGCCGGTGACCTACAAGAGCAAGGGACTGGCCGCGCATCTGGGGCTGGAGAACCTCTGGATCACTTTCAACGGCTACAATCCGGCGATCGGCGCCGCGATGACCACCTGTTCGTTCAAGGAGACCGAGGCCTACTCGGTCTGCGCCCGTGCGGCGGAGGACGAGCGGCGCGTGCTGGTCGTGGCTTCGGCCGGCAACACGGCCCGCGCCTTCGCGAAGGTATGCTCGGACAACCGCATTCCGCTGCTGCTCTCGGTGCCCTACGACAACATCGGCGCCCTGTGGTTCGAGGAGGAGCTCGACCCCTGCGTGAAGCTGATCTGCTGCGAGCGGGGCGGCGACTATTTCGATGCGATCCACCTCTCCAATTTGGCACTGAAAGGGGAGGGCTTCTATGCCGAAGGCGGAGCCAAGAACGTGGCGCGCCGCGACGGCATGGCCACGACCGTGCTTT
Organism: uncultured Alistipes sp.; assembly: GCA_910576555.1. Classification (GTDB taxonomy): domain Bacteria; phylum Bacteroidota; class Bacteroidia; order Bacteroidales; family Rikenellaceae; genus Alistipes. Next base: position 67,819 of record CAJTIY010000001.1, read on the forward strand.
CGGCCGTGACGACCATCGGACGCATTCCCGACTACTATTTTCAGGCCGTGGGCAGCGGTACGGGCGCCATCGCCGCATGGGAGGCCAACCAGCGCCTCGTCGAGGACGGCCGCTTCGGCTCGAACCTCATGAAGCTCATGGTGTCGCAGAACGCGCCCTTCGTACCGATGTACGACGCATGGCGTGCCGATTCGCGGCAGATGCTGCCCTACGAGGACGACAAGGCGCGCCGCGACGCGGAGATCATCGACGCGAAGGTGCTCTCGAACCGTCGGCCGCCCTACGGCATCGTCGGCGGTCTCTACGATGCGCTGAAGGCCACGGGCGGCGACGTGCTCGTCGCGACGAACGCGCAGGCGCGCCGTGCGTGCAAGCTCTTCGAGGAGACGGAGGGCATCGACATCTACTCGGCGGCGGGCGTCGCCACGGCGTCGCTCGTCAAGGCGGTGGCCGACGGCCGTGTGGCGAAGGACGCTCTGGTGATGCTCAACATCACGGGCGGCGGCGAGGCCCGTTTCAAGGAGGGCAAGGAGCTGCACCGCCTCGTGCCGAACCTCGTCTTCCCGCTGACGCCCGATCCCGACGAGGTCGTGGCGAAGGTGACCGCGCTGTTCGCCTGATCGCGGACCCGATGCGCCGCGGGGCAGGGCTGCCGATCCGACAGCCGGTGCGCTTCCGCGGCAGCAGCACGGCGACGGGAACAGGAAACGGCATCGCGCGGTGCGAAAAACTACGGATATAGTTAGGAAAAACGACGCAAAAGCGTATCTTTGCGGCGGTTTGCGACGGGCCGGCAGCCGGACCCCGACCGAACCGCCGTTTTTTCATCTAACCCAAATTCATTTACAATGGAACACATCCAAACCACACGGATCCCGTGTTTCCGGCGTTGGAACCGCAAAGGCTGGTCGGCCTTCGCGAGCCTCCGACAGTCGGTCATGATCGGTGTCCTCTGGGTCGGGATGTCCATGCTTTTGCTCGCGACGCAGGGTGCGTCGGCGCAGAATGCCGATACGGCCGCCGTCCTCCGGACGCTGCGGATCGACGAAGTCGGCATCGCGGGGAGTCAGACCTCCCCGACGCGCAGCTCCCTCGCGCAAACGCCGCTTTTCGATCGGAAAGCGCAGGCTGCGGCCCCCGTCCAGACGCTGGAGGCCGCTCTTCGCCTCGCGCCGTCGGTCGACATCCGCGAACGCGGCGGCAAAGGCGCACAGGCGGACATCTCCATCCGGGGCGGCTCCTTCGACCAGACGATGGTCCTTCTCAACGGTATCGATTTCACGGACGCCCGCACCGGGCACCAGTCCCACTCGCTGCCGGTCGATCTCGATTGCATTTCGGGCATCGATCTGGTCGACGGCGTGCCGGGCTTGGGGGCCTTCGCCGGGGCGGTCAATATCCGCACGGCACCGCTGCGCCCCACCTATCTGCGCATCGAAAGCGCCGGAGGCCAGCACGGCTATGCCTATGCCAATCTGTCGGGCGCCGTGACCTCGGGACGCTTCACGCTGCTGGGCGCGGGATCCTACCGCCGCAGCGACGGCTACCGCTACAATACCGATTTCGAGAACTACAACGCCTACGTGCGGGCCTCCTACGAGGCGGAACGCGCCGGTTTCTTCGATTTTCAGGCCGGTTACCAGAACCGCGCCTTCGGGTCGAACGGCTTCTATGCCGCCTACAATCCCGATCAGTGGGAGAAGACCTCCACGGCGCTGGCATCGCTGCGCTGGATCAAACGCATCGGACGACTCTCGCTCGGAGCTTCGGCGAGCTACCGCAAGAACTTCGACCGCTACGACTGGACGCGGGGCACGGTGTCGAACCGCCACAACACCGATAACGTCGGAGCGCGTCTCTGGGCCGACTGCGGCTGGAGGGGCGGTACGACGTCGTTCGGCGGCGACTACGCCTACAACCACATCTTCTCGACCAACCTCGGCCTGAAACTCCCGCACGCGCACGGCGACGGCTTCACCCATGCCGATGCACGGCATACGGGCAACCTCTACCTGCGCCATACGAAGCAGTGGAAGCGGTTCGACGTCGCCGGTTCGGTCGGCGCGAGCATCACGCCCTACGGCACCACGGCGCTGTGGAGCCTTTCGGCCGGCTACCTTCTGGCGGAGGGGATGCGCCTCGAAGCCGGAGCGTCGCAGTCGATGCGGCTGCCCACCTTCACCGATCTCTACTACACCTCCCAAGCGCAGGTCAACAACCTCGATCTGGGCCCGGAACGCGCTGTGACATACCGCATCGGCGCCGATTACCGGAAGAATCGGTGGAGCGCGTCGGCATTGGCCTACTACCGGGCCGGGCGCGACATCATCGACTGGGTATGGCACGACGAGGAGGACCCCGTTCCCGAATGGCGCAACAAATGGCACTCCGAGCAGACGAGCCGGCTCGACACCTACGGCATCGAACTGGCGGCCGGTTACACGGCCGACGAAGGCGTGCTGCGCCGCGCGACTATCTCCTACGCCTACGTAACGAACGACCGCAATAGCGACGTCATCGCCAAGAGCGCAATGGACTTCATGCGCCACAAGGCGGCGCTCTCGGTCGAGATTCGCTTCCTGCGCCGCATGTCGCTCGCCCTCACCGGATCGTTCTACGACCGCAACGGCAGCTACAACGAATTTCCCGTTCCGGGCGATCCTTCGCAGTTGCGGGTGCGCGACTACGCGCCCTATTTCCTGCTCGACGGTCGTCTGCAGTGGGAGAAGGGCATGTGCCGCATCTTCGTCGACGCGACCAACATGACCGACACCCGTTATTGCGACATGGGCGGCATACCGCTGCCCGGGGCATGGGTCACGGGCGGCGTTGCGATCATGCTGGGCCGATAATCCCGGCGGAGGCTTCAGACCGCAGCGGCACGAGCCCTGCCGGTCGCAAGGAGCCTGACGACACGCTACCTCATCCGGCTGCACCTCGAGGCCCGGCTTCATGCCGGGCCTTTTCGTTTTTCCGCCTTCGGCCTTTTTTCCTTACGGTTTTGCGCAGTTTCTCGCAAAAAATGGCTATATTTGAAGCAACGGAAATCAAATTAGCCCCCTTATATGGAAAAACGAATCGTAGAGTGCGTTCCCAACTTCAGTGAGGGACGCGACAAGGCCGTCATCCGGCAGATCACCGATGCGATCGAGGCGGTCGATGGCGTGAAACTTCTGGATGTCGATCCGGGCGAGGCGACCAACCGCACGGTCGTGACCTTCGTCGGCGAACCCGAAGCGGTGGTCGAGGCGGCGTTTCAGGGCGTGAAGCGCGCCGCCGAGCTGATCGACATGCGCAAGCACCACGGTGCGCACCCGCGCATGGGTGCCACCGACGTGCTTCCGCTGATCCCCATCTCGGGCATCACGCTCGCCGAGTGCGCCGAACTGGCCCGCACGCTGGCCCGCCGCATCGCCGACGAGCTGCGGATCCCGACCTACTGCTACGAAGCGGCGGCCTTCGCACCCGAGCGGAAGAACCTCGCCGTCTGCCGGGCCGGCGAATACGAGGCGCTGCCCGAAAAACTGGCCTGCGAGGCCTCGGCGCCCGACTTCGGCGCCCGTCCCTTCGACGAGGAGGTAGCCCGCACGGGCGCCACGACGGTGGGTGCGCGCGACTTCCTGATCGCCGTCAACTTCAACCTCAATACCACCTCCACGCGCCGGGCCAACGCCATTGCGTTCGACGTGCGCGAGAAGGGACGCCCCGTGCGCGAGGGCGGTTCGCCCGTGGGCAAGCCGCTGAAGGATGCCGAAGGCAAGCCCCTCATGCAGCCCGGCACGCTCAAGGCGACGAAGGCCATCGGATGGTTCATCGAGGAGTACGGCATCGCGCAGGTCTCGATGAACATCACCGACATAGCCGTGACGCCGCTCCACGTCGCCTTCGACGAGGTGTGCCGTAAGGCCGATGCCCGCGGCGTGCGTGTCACGGGCACTGAGATCGTGGGCTTGGTTCCCAAGCGCGCGCTCGTCGAGGCGGGCAAATACTTCCTGCGCAAGCAGCGGCGTTCGACCGGCATCGCCGAGGAGGAGATCGTCCGCATCGCCGTGAAGTCGATGGGCCTCGACGATCTGAAGCCCTTCGTCGCCGAGGAGAAGGTGGTCGAATACCTGCTCGAAGCTGACGCGAAGAAGAACCGCCTGATCGACATGACCTGCAAGGGATTCGCCGTCGAGACGGCGAGCGAATCACCCGCACCGGGCGGCGGCTCGATCTCGGCCTACATGGGTGCTCTGGGCGCCGCTCTGGGCACGATGGTCGCCAACCTTTCGGCCCACAAGGCGGGCTGGGACGACCGCTGGGAGGAGTTTTCCGACTGGGCCGACCGCGGCCAGACGATCATGAACGAATTGCTTCGTCTGGTGGATGAGGATACGGAGGCTTTCAACCGCATCATGAACGTCTTCGCGATGCCCAAGTCGACCGACGAGGAAAAGGCGGCGCGCGCCGCGGCGCTGGAGTGCGCGACGCTCTACGCTACGGAGGTGCCGCTCCGCACGATGCGAACCGCCGTGCGGGTCTTCGACGTGGTGCGCGCGATGGCGGAAGAGGGCAACCCCAATTCGGTGTCCGACGCGGGTGTGGGCGCTCTGGCGGCCCGCAGCGCGGTACTGGGCGCCCGTCTGAACGTGAAGATCAACGCCGCGGGGCTCAAGGACCGCGCGAAGGCGGAGGAGCTCGTCGCCGAAGCCGAGGCGATTGCCGAGGAGGCCGAACGGCTCGAAAAGGAGGTGCTCGCGATCGTGGAGCACAAGATAGGATAGCAAACGACAACGACATATGACACTGGAAGAATTTCGGAACGACATCCGGGCAGGCATACCCGACAGGCTGCCCGCAGCGAAGCCTTACGACAAGCAGATCAACCATGCGCCCAAGCGCAAGGAGATCCTCACCCCCGAGGAGAAGGTGCTGGCGCTGAAAAACGCCCTGCGCTACTTCCCCGCCAAGCACCACGCCGTGCTGGCGAAGGAGTTCGCCGAGGAGCTGCGCAAATACGGCCGCATCTACATGTACCGCCTGCGTCCCGACTACGAGATGCACGCGCGGCCGATCGACGACTACCCGGCACGCTGCCGGCAGGCCGCGGCGATCATGCTCATGATCCAGAACAACCTCGACAAGGCCGTGGCCCAGCATCCCCACGAGCTGATCACCTACGGCGGCAACGGCGCCGTGTTCCAGAACTGGGCGCAGTACCGCCTCGCGATGAAGTACCTTTCGGAGATGACCGACCATCAGACGCTGGTGATGTACTCGGGCCATCCGCTGGGTCTCTTCCCGTCGCATCCCGATGCGCCGCGCGTGGTGGTGACCAACGGCATGGTGATTCCCAACTACTCGTCGCAGGACGACTGGGAGCGTTTCAACGCGATGGGCGTCTCGCAGTACGGCCAGATGACGGCGGGCTCCTATATGTATATCGGTCCGCAGGGCATCGTCCACGGTACGACGATCACGGTCATGAACGCCGCCCGCAAGCGCTTCGCCGAGGGGCAGACCGATGCCCGGGGCATGCTGTTCGTCTCGTCGGGTCTGGGCGGCATGTCGGGCGCACAGCCGAAGGCGGGCAACATCTCGCAGGTGGTGAGCGTCGTGGCGGAGATCAATCCCAAAGCGGCCGAGAAGCGCTACGAGCAGGGATGGGTCGACGAGCTGCACGACTCGCTCGACGAGCTGATTCCCCGCATCCGGCAGGCTGTCGCGGCGAAGGAGGTGGTCTCGATGGCCTACGTGGGCAACGTCGTCGACCTCTGGGAGCGACTCGCCGCGGAGGATATCCGCGTCGATCTGGGTTCGGACCAGACCTCGCTGCACAATCCGTGGGCGGGCGGCTATTACCCCGTGGGGTTGAGCTACGAGGCCTCGAACAAGATGATGGCCGAGGAGCCGGCCCGCTTCCGCGAGTGCGTGCAGGAGTCGCTGCGCCGTCAGATCGACGCCATCAACCGCCTCGCAGCACGCGGCATGTACTTCTTCGACTACGGCAACGCCTTCCTGCTCGAAGCGTCGCGTGCCGGCGCCGCCGTGATGGGCGAGGGCGGACGCTTCCGCTATCCCTCCTACGTGCAGGACATCATGGGTCCGATGTTCTTCGACTACGGCTTCGGTCCCTTCCGCTGGGTCTGCACCTCGGGCGATCCGGCCGATCTGGAGACCACCGACCGCCTCGCGGCCGAAGTGCTGGAGGAGATCCGCCGCACGGCTCCCGAGGAGATCCGCGGACAGATGGACGACAACATCCACTGGATCCGCGAAGCGGGCCGCAACCGCCTCGTCGTGGGCTCGCAGGCCCGCATCCTCTATGCCGACTGCGAGGGCCGCACGAAGATCGCGCAGGCCTTCAACCGGGCCATCGCCGACGGACGGCTGAAGGCTCCGGTAGTGCTGGGTCGCGACCACCACGACGTGTCGGGCACCGACTCGCCCTACCGCGAGACCTCGAACATCTACGACGGTTCGAACCGTACGGCGGACATGGCCGTACATAACGTCATCGGAGACGCGTTCCGCGGTGCGACGTGGGTTTCGATCCACAACGGCGGCGGCGTAGGCTGGGGCGAGGTGATCAACGGCGGCTTCGGCATGGTGATCGACGGCTCGGAGGAGTCCGACCGTCGCATCCGCGAGATGCTGCTGTGGGACGTCAACAACGGCATCGCCCGCCGCAGCTGGGCCCGCAACGAAGGGGCCGTGGCGGCCATCCGTCGCGAGATGGAGCGCACGCCGGGACTGCAGGTCACGCTGCCCCAGTTCGCAGATGAAGCCGTCGTACGCGAGGCGCTGAAGGAGTAACCTATGTAATTGGGCCGACTCGGAGAGTCGGGCGGGCCGCAGCCTCCGGGCGCGGAGGCCCGCCATGTGTGCTCCGCAGGCTTGCGGCCCGAAAATCGAAACCGAAACCGAACGAACCTATGGAATACCATCATATCTCGGCGGAGCGTCTGACGATCGGACGCGTCCGCGAACTTATCGAAAAGAGACTTCCGCTCGCCTTGAGCGACGATGCCCGGCAGCGTATCGTCCGCTGCCGCGAATACCTCGACCGCAAAATGGAGCACCCCGAGCGTCCGATCTACGGCATCACCACCGGCTTCGGATCGCTGTGCAACATCTCGGTCGGCCGCGACGAGCTGGCGCAGTTGCAGCAGAACCTCGTCATGTCGCACGCCTGCGGCACGGGCGAACGGGTTCCCGCCGAAATCGTACGGCTCATCCTGCTGCTCAAGATCCAGTCGCTGTCGTACGGCTATTCGGGCGTGCAGCTGGCTACCGTCGAGCGACTCATCGACTTCTACAACAACGACATATTGCCGGTCATCTACCAGCAGGGATCGCTCGGTGCCTCGGGCGATCTGGCGCCGCTGGCCCACATGAGCCTGCCGCTGCTCGGCCTCGGCGAAGTGGCGTGCGACGGGGCGGTGCGTCCCGCAGCCGAAGTGCTCGCCGAGCGGGGATGGCAGCCGATCGTCCTGCAGTCGAAGGAGGGCCTCGCGCTGCTCAACGGCACGCAGTTCATGAGCGCCTACGGCGTCTGGTCGCTGCTCAAGGCGCAGCGGTTGAGCGAGTGGGCCGACCGCATCGGCGCCATGTCGCTCGACGCCTTCGACGGCCGCATCGAACCCTTCTGCGACGAGGTGCATCTGATCCGCGGCCACAAGGGCCAGCTGGAGACGGCCCGTGCGTTCCGCCGGCTGCTGGAGGGCAGCGAGCTGATCGCCCGCGAGAAGCAGCACGTGCAGGATCCCTATTCGTTCCGCTGCATCCCGCAGGTGCACGGCGCCTCGAAGGACACGATCGCCTACGTGGCTTCGGTGCTCGAGACCGAAATCAACAGCGCGACGGACAATCCGACGGTCTTCCCCGACGAGGACATGGTCGTCTCGGCCGGCAACTTCCACGGTCAGCCTATCGCTTTGGCGATGGATTTTCTGGCCATCGCCGTCGCCGAGCTGGGGAACATCTCCGAGCGCCGCACCTACAAGCTGATCTCGGGCAGCCGCGGCCTGCCGAACTTCCTCGTGGCCAAGCCGGGACTGAACAGCGGCTTCATGATCCCGCAGTACACCGCCGCCTCGATCGTCAGCCAGACGAAGGGGCTCTGCATGCCCGCGTCGGTCGACTCGATCCCCTCGTCGCAGGGGCAGGAGGACCATGTCAGCATGGGTTCGAACGCCGCGACGAAGCTTGCGCGTGTGGTGTCCAACACCGAACGCGTGCTCGCCATCGAGCTGATGAACGCCGCGCAGGCGCTCGAGTTCCGCCGTCCGGCCCGCTCGTCGGAACCGATCGAGACTTTGCTGGCCGACTACCGGAAGCGTGTCCCCTTCGTGGATAACGACCAAGTGATGTATCCCCATATCGAAGCCTCGATCCGGTTCCTGCAAGAGCGTGTATGAAACTGCTTGTTAAGAATATAGGCACGATCGTCGGAATCGATGCTTCGGGTCGTGCGCGCGTGTCGGGCGCCGACATGGACCGCCTCGAAACCCTCGACGACGCTTGGCTCGCGGCCGAAGAAGGCCGGATCGTCGCCTTCGGCCGCATGGCCGATCTGCCGGCGGATGCCGCGGCCGACGAGACGGTCGACGCCGAGGGTGGCATGCTCTTTCCGTCGTTCTGCGACTCGCACACCCATCTGGTCTACGCCGGAAGCCGCGAACAGGAGTTTCTGGACAAAATCCACGGCTTGAGTTACGAGGAGATCGCGCGGCGCGGCGGCGGCATACTCAACTCGGCCGACCGGTTGCATGCGACCTCGGAGGAGGAGCTCTACCGGCAGGCGATGGAGCGCGTGCGCGAAATCGCCCGCATGGGCACCGGTGCCGTGGAGATCAAGAGCGGCTACGGCCTCACGACCGAGGACGAGCTGAAGATGCTGCGCGTCATCTGCCGCATCCGCGAGACGGTGCCGCTGGAGGTGCGCGCCACCTTCCTCGGAGCGCATGCCGTCGGGCGCGCCTATGCGGGGCGACAGGCGGCGTATGTCGATCTGGTGTGCGACGAGATGCTGCCGGCCGTGGCCCGCGAGGGGCTGGCCGACTTCGTCGATGTCTTCTGCGACCGGGGATTCTTCACCGTCGACGAGACGGTGCGCATCCTGCGCGCTGGAGCGAAGTACGGCCTGCGCGCCAAGATCCACGCCAACGAACTCGATGTCTCGGGAGGCGTGCAGGCCGGCGTGGCCGAAGGGGCCCTGTCGGTCGACCACCTCGAACGGATGGGGGCCGCCGAGATCGCGGCCCTGCAGGGGTCGGAGACGATGCCGACGCTGCTGCCGGGTGCGGCCTTCTTCCTCGGCATGAGCTATCCGCCGGCCCGCGACATGATCGCCGCCGGGCTCGGCGTGGCGCTGGCTTCGGACTACAACCCCGGTTCGTCGCCCTCGGGCAACATGCGCATGGTTGCGTCGCTGGCTTCGATCCGCATGCGGATGACGCCGGCCGAGGCGCTGAACGCCGCGACGCTCAACAGCGCCTGCGCGATGGGACTGAGCTGCGACTTCGGCTCGATCACCGTAGGCAAGGTCGCCAACTTCTTCCTCACGGCCCCGATGCCGTCGGTGGAGTTCTTGCTCTACGCCTACACGACGCCGCTCATCCGGCGCGTCTTTCTCCGCGGCCGCGAATTCACGGCATAGGAGGGGAGGGGCATGCGGCTCCTGTACCGACGTTCGCGTCGAAGTGGGGTGCCCGCGTGCGATCGCGGCGCAATGTTTGATCGGAAGCGGGTATGAAAACGATATTCTTCGTATTGTGCTTCGTCGTGTACGAAGCCGTAAACGCACAGACCATGACCACGAAACCGTTGACCCCCGAAGAACGACGCGTAATCGTCGACAAAGCCACCGAAATGCCCTTCTCGGGCCGTTACTGCCGCTTCGACGAGGAGGGCACGTATCGCTGTCGCCAGTGCGGCGCGCCGCTGTACCGCTCGCAGGACAAGTTCGATGCCGGATGCGGCTGGCCGAGCTTCGACGATGCGATTCCCGGTGCGGTACGGCGTGCACCCGATCCCGACGGACACCGCACGGAGATTCTTTGCGCCCGTTGCGGCGGCCATCTGGGCCATCTCTTCGAGGGCGAGCGGCTGACGCCGAAGAACACGCGTCATTGCGTCAATTCGCTGTCGCTCGATTTCGAACCCGCAGCGGCCTCCGGCGAGGAGGCGCATACCGAAACGGCGATCTTCGCCGGCGGCTGTTTCTGGGGCGTGGAGCATATGCTGGCGCAACTGCCCGGAGTCATCGACGTGGAGTCGGGGTATACGGGCGGCGCGACGGAGCATCCCACCTACGAGGAGGTGTGCCGCCATACGACGGGACATGCCGAGGCGGTGCGCGTGACCTACGACCCTGCGAAGGTCTCCTACGAGACGCTGGCACGGCTGTTCTTCGAAATCCACGACCCCACGCAACGCGACGGACAGGGCCCCGACCTCGGAAACCAGTATCGCTCCGAGATTTTCTATGCTTCGCCCGAACAGGAGGCTACGGCCCGCAGGCTGATCGCCCGGTTGCGGGCGAAAGGCTACGACGTGGCGACGGAGGTAACCCCCGCCGGCCGTTTCTGGCCTGCCGAGGAGTATCATCAGGACTATTACGCGCGCAAGGGAACGCAGCCCTATTGCCACCGTTATACGAAGCGATTCTGATACTTCCGCATCGCAGTCGTTTCCGACACAGGACGGGCTTCTGCAGAAGTTCCGTTGTCCGCCTGCCTGTACGACAAGCGACGCCCCGATCGATCGGGGCGTCGCATTTTTTTGAATTCCGCTCCGAGTCGGCGTGTATGTCGCCCGGTGGGGCGGGGCGCCGTTACCGTCCGAGAATCAGGTTGTCGACCCGGATTTTGGGCACGTAGTGCGTATCGTCCCGGCGGTAGTATGCGTGCGACTCTTCCGCCCCGATTTCGACCAGTTCGATGCGATCCGCGCCGCGGCCGATGGCGAGGAGCAACAACGGCTCCGCCTCGAGCGAAAGGAGCTCCCGGATCCGCTCCTTGTCGAATGCTGCGATGCAGATGCCGTTGAGACCCATTTCGACCGCGCGGAGCAGCATGCTCTGCACGGAAATACCGGCATCGATCGCCACGTAGCGGTCCTCCTCGATCGTAGAACAGACGACGATGAAGGCATTCGGCTCCCGGCCCGGCGCCGGAAGCTGCAGTTCGGGCAAAGCGCCGCCCAACCGGATATGGGGCAGGAGAGCCGGAGCCTCGTCGGAGAGGACGGGGCGGAAGCGCAGGACCTGCCGGTTCATCGCCGATCCGACACGGGTGTTCACCTCGATGATCCGCCGCAGCTGATCTTCGCGTACGACGAAACTGCTGTCGTAGTTGCGGTGGCTGCGGTTCTTCAGCAGCAGCCGTTCCACGGTCGCCTGCGGTTTGCGCGCGGAAGCCGTCGGACGCATCCGATACTCCTCCATTTTTCGGTCCAGATAGTTATCTGCCATCGTGTCTCTTGCTGTGATTCGTCATCGGGCCGGATCGCCGACCGACCGTTCGGGCGTCGGCATCGCACCCCGCGCGTACAAAAGTAGTGAAAAAATCCCGCGGTTATCGCTGCAGGATTTCCTTTCGTTCCTCCCGCAGCATGCCGGAACGAAAAACCTCCCGTACGAGCTACGTACGAGAGGTCGTATCCGAGGCGTGGGGCGGATCACATGTTTTCGAATAAAACCCGTCCCGCCGCAAGATCGGCTGTGATGCGGTAAAGTCCCGACTCGCAGCCCATCAGCAGCGGATAGAACTGGTCGCTGCCCTGCACGAGCCCCCAGCCGCGGTATCCGTCGTCGAACGAGCCCGCCGCACCGTATTCGGACGACCACTCCGTATTGGAGACGGCGAACTTGAAGCCGTTGCCCTTCGGGTCGTCGGCATTGGCCTCGCCGACCTCGATCGATACGCCCTCGGCGACGAATATGCCGTCCGACGTGCGGTTCATCGGAATGAATTTTCCGAGTTCCCATCCGGCAAGGGTCGCCGGGCCGAAGAGAAACAGCTCGGTAGGATAGGAGGGCGTCGCACCCCTCGGAACGAGTTTTACGCTTCCAGCCGCGAGATCGACCGTAATGTCGTATTCGTCGTCGGCGAGTACCTGTTCCGCCGGTACGAAGCGTATATCGCCATCGCCGTCGCTCTTGCGTTTCAGCGTCCAGTAGTCGGCGGCCGATTCGTCGCGGATGAATTCGGTCCAGTCGTGGAAAAAGAATTTGAAACTGCTGTTGGCCTTGAGTCGAACGGCGGATATGCCGTACACCTGCTCCGCAGTCCGCACGAGTGCGTTTCCTTCGACCATGTCCCAGCCGTACTCCATGTTGTCGCCGAGGATGTAAAGTACGGCATCGGGGTCGAATTCCTCCACGTCGCCCGTCTTGTCGAGCCGGAGCCGCATCGCGGCGAGATCGACGACTACCGTATATATTCCGCTCGTATATCCGTGCGAAAGCGGATAGAACTGCGAATCTCCGTCGTTTTCGCTCGCGAAGACGGCTATTTCTCCGAACGCCCCGTCGATCTTCTGACCGTAGAAGGGATAGCTGCCCTCCGGTTCGACATAGAATTTGAATCCTTTGTTGTCCTGCGGCTTCCCGAACTTCAGCACGACGTCTTCGGCTTTGTATGCGCGCTCGCCGTCGCGACGCAGCACCACGGCCTCGTCCCAGCCCTGCTCGCAGGCTCCGCCTTTCATGTAGAGCCCTTCGGGTAATACGATGGTCGCTTCGAAGGTCCGGACCGAGAACAGCACCTCGTTCGAGGTCTTGCCTTCGATGCGATTGTCGGACGAACGGGCGTAGACGCATGCCTGCAGCTCGACGGTTCGGCCGCTACCTGCTTCGAAGTTCTCCTCGATAAGGCGGTTCAGCTCCCCGTGCGTAAATACAGCGGAGAGCCGGTCGGCCGCTTCGTACTTGGCTCCGGTGAAGAGCTCCTCACCGGCCAGACCGATATAAAGGTCGTATGCGATCTCCGCACTGCGGGTTACCGCGGAGGGTGTCCATTCGAAACGAAGGGCCTCCTCGTCGGGGGTCTCAGACTGAAGTTCCACACGCTCGGCCGATACGGTCAGGACAGGCGCCGTCAGATTGCCCCACTGCGAAGGTCGTTGCGGCTCGGTTTCGTCGGTGCCGCACGAAACGGCCGCGAGCGTCGTGCCGAGCAGGGTTACGGCGTATTTGCGTACATTTTTCATAATATGGAATTGGTTTGGGTGTTGGTGCTCGTTCGGGATCCGCCGCACGGAGCTCCGTTCCGACGGATTTTCTACGGTAAAGATAGGTTGTCCGAACGACATATGCGCGGGAATCGACATTGCGTACGAACAATTGATCGAATCGTATCATATGCTCCGTTCGTGAGCTTCCGGAGGAAGATGCCCTGCCCGTTCCGGGGGTGCGGCCGGCCTCTTTCGTTCGCTCCGGACCGATCGGAATGATGTTAAAATAATGCCGTCTCATCCAATCGTGATACTATTCCGTCATTATCGACTATCGGCATTGCAGAATAGATTTCCGGCTTCTACCTTTACGCAACGGGACGGGTTCGAGGGGGTGTTCTTTGCTCCGTCTTCGGACCGCTCGGAAACATGATTCCTATTATGAAAGAAATCTTCCTTCTAATCCTTTTGTCGCTCTCGGCCGGACTGCGTGCCGAAGCCCGGGAACGGGCGCATCGCCTTCCGTCGCCCGACGGAAGGATCGTCATGACGCTGATCGTCGGAGAAAACATGAGCTACGTCATGGATGTCGACGGCGAACGTGTCATCGAGCCCACGCCTGTCGCCATGAAACTCGAAGACGGGCGCATATGGGGCGGAGCCGCCGTTCCCGCGCGTATCCGGCGCGGACGCATCGACACGACGTTCTGCATGCCGCTGCATATCGCGAACCGGGTCGAGGACCGCTGCAATTTCCTGCGCGCCGAATTCCGCGAGGGGTTCGCGCTGGAGATGCGCGCGTACGACGACGGCGCAGCGTTCCGCTTCGTCTCGACCGACGACGCCCCGTTGCGCATACTCGGCGAAGATACCGGTGCCCGCTTTCCGGGCGACTGGCTGTGTCGGGTTCCGTACGTGCGCGATTGCGACGGCGAGGAGATCGTGCCTTTCGGCAAACAGTTCAAGACCTCGTTCGAAAATCTCTACAGCGTGGTCCGTCTCTCGGAACTCGATCCTTCGCGTCTGGCGTTTCTGCCGCTGACGGTCGAGACCGACCGCGGCGTGCAGCTTTGTTTCCTCGAGTCCGATCTTCAGGCCTACCCGGGCGCCTATCTGCACAATCCCGACGGAGGCAGGGCGCTGTGCGGTGTTTTCGCGCCCTATCCGGCTCGTACGCACGACGGCGGACACGACGGACTCCAAAGCGTGGTCGATGTCTATTCGCAGCATATCGCCGAGGCAGGTCCGCGGGCATCGTTTCCGTGGCGGGCCGTGCTCGTCGCACGCGAAGACCGCGAACTGCTCCGCAACGACATGGTCGTGCGTCTGGCCGAGCCGTCGCGTATCGACGATACGTCGTGGATCCGTCCCGGTCTCGCGGCATGGGAGTGGTGGAACGACTGGGGGCTCTGCGGCGTCGATTTCCATGCGGGTATCAATACCGCGACCTATGAACATTACGTCGACTTCGCCGCCCGCAACGGCATCGCCTACGTGGTGATCGACGACGGCTGGTCGAAGGATAAGACCGATCTGCTGCAAGGGGCCTGCGACGCACTCGATCTGGAACATGTGGTGCGTTACGCGGCCGGGCGCGGCGTGGGAATCATCCTGTGGGCGGGTTATCGGGCTTTCGACCGCGACATGGAGGAGGTCTGCCGCCGCTACTCCGAACTGGGCGTCCGGGGGTTCAAGGTCGATTTCATGGACCGCGACGATCAGCTCATCGCCGAATTCCTCTATCGGGGCGCCGCCACGGCCGCTGCCCATCGGCTGCTGCTCGACTACCACGGAGTCTACAAACCCGCCGGGCTGCAGCGGACGTGGCCCAACGTGGTCAACTTCGAAGGCGTACACGGTCTGGAACAGATGAAATGGTCGACCGAGGAGGTCGATCAGATCACCTACGACGTGACCATGCCCTTCATCCGCATGGCGGCCGGACCGGTCGACTATACGCCGGGAGCGATGGACAATGCCGCTGCCGGCCACTTCGTACCGCGGCGCGAGGAGCCGATGAGTCAGGGCACGCGGTGCCGCCAGATAGCCGAGTACGTGGTTTTCTTCGCGCCGCTGGCGATGCTGTGCGACTCTCCCTCGAAGTACGACCGCGAGCAGGAGTGCACCTCGTTCATCTGCTCGGTGCCGACCGTCTGGGATGAAACCGTGGCGCTCGACGGCCGCATCGGCGAATACGTCGTCGTGGCCCGCCGCTCGGGCGACGTATGGTACGTAGGCGGTCTTACGGGGCACACCGGTCGTTCGGTGACCGTGGATCTCGGATTCCTCGGCGAAGGCGATTTCCGGATCGAGACGTTCGTCGACGGAGTCAATGCGGACAAATACGGCCGCGATTACCGGCGCGAGGTCCGCATGCTCGGCAACGAGCGTTCGCTGACGGTCCGCATGGCTCCCGGAGGCGGATTCGCTGCGCGTATCGAACCGGCGAAATAGAAATTACGCATCATTCACACCGTTTCAATCCATGACAGATTTCGAAAACAGACTCGCGCTCCTGCAGTCGGAACACGACCGACTGCTCGTCCGGAAAAACCGGCCGGCGGAATCCAACGGCGTATGGACGCGGTATCGCGATCCCATACTTACGGCGGGGCACACGCCCCTGTTCTGGCGTTACGATCTCAATCCGGAGACGAATCCCCATCTGCTCGAACGTTTCGGCATAAACGGCACGTTCAATGCCGGCGCCATAAAGTACGACGGCCGCTATCTGCTCGTCGTCCGCGTCGAGGGCAACGACCGCAAATCGTTTTTCGCCGTGGCCGAAAGCGAAACCGGGATCGACGGATTCCGCTTCCGGTCGAGACCGATAGCCATTCCGTGTCTCGATGCCGCCGAGACGAACTTCTACGACATGCGTCTGACGGCTCACGAAGACGGTTGGATCTACGGAATCTTCTGCGTCGAGCGGCACGATCCGGCCGCCGGACCCGGCGATCTTTCATCGGCCGTAGCCACGGCGGGCCTCGTCCGTACGCACGATTTCGCTACATGGGAGCGCCTGCCCGACATCGTCTCGGCGACGCAGCAGCGCAACGTCGTGCTGCATCCCGAGTTCGTCGACGGACGGTATGCCCTCTATACCCGCCCGCAGACGGGGTTCATCGACGCCGGCGAATTGGGCGGAGGCATCGGCTGGGCATTGGTCGACGATATCGGTCGGGCCGAAATCCGTGACGAGCGGATCATCGACGCACGGTGCTACCACACCGTGAAGGAGGTGAAGAACGGCGAAGGGCCGCATCCGCTCCGCACGCCGCACGGCTGGCTGCATCTGGCCCACGGCGTGCGCGCCTGCGCCGCAGGACTCCGGTACGTGCTCTACATGTACATGACGGCGCTCGACGATCCGTCCCGGATCATCGCATCGCCTGCGGGTTACACGCTGGCGCCCGAGGGAGACGAAAGGGTGGGGGATGTTTCGAACGTGCTTTTTTCCAACGGATGGATCGCCGATGACGACGGCCGCGTGCTGCTCTACTACGCATCGAGCGACACGCGCATGCACGTCGCCGAATCGACTCTCGACCGGCTCGTCGACTATTGTCTCCGTACGCCGCAGGACGGCCTGACAACCCATACGTCGGTCGAACGGCTCAATGCGCTTATCGACAGCAACCGGAATTATCGTAAAACGGAGCTTCGATGAACGACCGGGTAACGCTTCGCGAAAAGATAGGCTACGGCTTCGGGGACATGGCTTCGAGCATGTTCTGGAAGATCTTCGGCATGTATCTGTTGTTTTTCTACACGAAAATCTTCGGACTGGCGCCTGCGGCAGCCGGCACGATGTTCCTGCTCACGCGCATCTGGGATTCGCTCAACGACCCGATTATGGGCCTTGTCGCCGACCGTACGCGCGACCGTCGCGGATGCTATCGTCCGTGGATTTTGCGGGGTGCCGTGCCGTTCGCCGTGCTCGGAACACTCACGTTCACCGTACCCGATTTCGGTCCCGCGGGCAAGCTGATATGGGCCTATGCGACCTATACGGCGATGATGATGGTCTATACGGTGGTCAACGTTCCCTATGCCTCTTTGCTCGGGGTCATGACCGCCGATACTCGCGAGCGCAACGTCCTTTCGTCCTACCGCATGTTTTTCGCCTATGCGGGCAGTCTGGCGACCTTTATGATCCTGCAGCCGCTCATTGATCTTTTCGCGGGATGGCTGGGCGACGGCAGCCGTATCTCGGCGGGCGATGTCTCCGGTAGCGAAGTCGTCATGCCGGCGTTGCCTGCGGCTTGGACCTGTGCCGTGGCCGTCATCGGTCTCGTCTGCGCCGTGTTGTTCGTGTTCTGTTACCGCTTGACCCGCGAGCGGATCCGCCCTGCGGCATCCGATTCGGCGGCGACGGCAGGGCAGGATCTGCGCCGGCTGTTGCGGAACGCCCCGTGGTGGATCCTTTTCGCGGCGGGCGTCGCAGTCCTGCTTTTCAACTCGATCCGAGACGGCGTCGCGATCTTCTATTTTTCGGACTACGTGCGCAGCGAATACAGGTTGCCTGGCGCAGGATGGACGCTCGCGACGCTTTATCTGCTGCTCGGGCAGATCGGCAACATGGCGGGCGTGGTTCTTGCTGTTCCGCTCTCCGCGAGACTCGGTAAGAAGGGGGCATTCGTTGCCGCGATGAGTTGCGCCGCCTTATTGAGCACGCTGTTTTTCGGCCTGTCGCCCGATGACACGCCTCGTTTGTTCGTTCTGCAGTTCGCCGTGAGCGTCGCGGCCGGGGTCGTGCTTCCGCTGCTGTGGAGCATGTATGCCGACATCGCCGACTACGAGGAGTTTCGGAGCGGCCGCCGTCCGACGGGACTCATCCTCTCGTCCTCGTCCATGTCGCAGAAGATCGGCTGGGCCGTCGGCGGTGCGGTCACAGGATGGCTGCTCGGAGCATTCGGTTACGAATCCTCGGCGACCGTACAGAGCGACGAGGCGCTCGAGGGCCTTCGGTCGATGATGAGCTGGCTGCCCGCTGCGGCCTGCCTGCTGGCCGTCGCAGCGGCAGCGTTCTATCCGCTCGGCGAAGAACGCATGAAAACCGTGTCGGAAGCGCTCGCCGACCGACGCAACATACACGCATGAATACGATGAACGAGACACTCGCCAGCTGGCGTCGGGAGCTTTCCGACGAACTGACCGAACGGATCCTTCCGTTCTGGGGCGCTCTGCTCGACTGGCGGTCCGGAGGCATTTCGTTCCCCGGTCGTGTGGACGGATACGGCCGGCCGCACCATGATGCCGGTGTCGGGGCCGTCCTCGCGGCACGCATGCTATGGTTCTTCTCGGCCGCATATCGAACGACGCGACGCGAGGAGGCCCTGACCGCCGCACGGCGGATGCGGCGCTATGTCGGCACGTATCTGATCGACCGGCGGCACGGCGGCGTGTTCTGGGAGCTGGCGCCCGACGCCCGGCCGCGCGACTGCAGGAAACAGAGTTATGCGATCGGATTCGCGATCTACGGCCTTGCCGAGTATGCCCGGGCGACGGGCGACACCTCCGCCTCCGACGAGGCGACGGCGCTTTTCGAGACGCTCGAGTCCCACGCCTTCGACGCCGGGGCCGGCGGGTACGTCGAAGCGTTCGCACGCGACTGGCAACCGCTGGACGACATGCGCTTGAGCCTTCGCGACATGAACGCCGTCTTCAGCATGAATACGCATCTGCACATACTGGAATCCTATGCCGAACTGTTGCGCGTCGCAGAGTCGGAACGGATCCGGCAGAGGGTCGTCGGGCTGCTGGAGATCTTCGCGGAGCGCATATACGATCGCCGCACCGGCCATCTGAACCTCTTTTTCGATGCGGCATGGCGGCCGCAGAGCGACACGGTCTCCTACGGACACGACATCGAGGCCTCGTGGCTCATCGACGATGCGGCTCGTGCGGCGGGCTGTTCCGGCCCCGAGACGAATAGGCTCGTCGGCGCGCTCGCCGCAGCCGCGGCCGAAGGGTTGCAGCCCGACGGAAGCATGGCCTACGAGTACGAACCCGCTGACGGTCGTACGGACGCCGACCGTCATTGGTGGGTGCAGGCCGAATCGGCCGTAGGGTGGCTGAACATGTACGAACGCACGGGCGACGCTTGCTTTTTCGAACGAAGCCGTCGGGCGTGGCGCTATATTTCGGAGCATCTGCTCGACCGCACCGCCGGCGAATGGTTCTGGAGCGTCCGGGCCGACGGATCGGTCAACCGCATCGACGACAAGGCGGGATTCTGGAAATGCCCCTATCACAACGGACGCATGTGCATGGAACTCATCCGGCGCATCGACCGCATAACATCATCGAAACCATGACGAACTGCAATACGCTCACCGAGGTCCCTCCCATATCGCCGCAAGACACGTTCGTCGTCTTCGAGCGGCGCAAGCGGAGTTTCAATTTCCCGATCCATGTCCACCGCGAATGCGAGCTCAACTACATAACGGGCGCGCGCGGCGCACGGCGCATCGTGGGCGACCACGTATCGGCCATCGGCGACCGGGAGATGGTGCTCATCACGGGCAGCAACCTCGAGCACGCATGGATCGACGGAGAGATGGCACCCGATGCCGAGATCTACGAGGTGACCATACAGTTCGCGCAGGATCTCTTCTCCGGGCCGGGGCTGATCGACAAGATGCAGTTCGCATCGATCCGCAAAATGCTGCTGGATGCACGCCACGGCGTCGCTTTTTCCGAAAAAACGATCATGGCCTGCGAACCGATCGTGCAGGAGCTCGTCTCGGGATCCGGCAACTTCGAATCGGTGCTTCTGTTCCTGCAGCTGCTCAACCGGCTTTCGCACGACGGAGCCTATACCGTGCTGTCGCATTCGCATTTCAGCAAGCACGAAGAGACCTACGACAGCCGGCGCATACGCACGGTGATGGATTTTCTGCACGAGAATTTCCGCCGGCCGATCCGTCTCGGCGAAATGGCCGCACTGGTCAGCATGAGCGAACCGTCGTTCAGCCGGTTCATCAAACGGCGTACGGGATCGAGTTTCGTCGATTGCCTGAACAGCATCCGAGTGAGCGCAGCGGCCCGGCTGCTGGTCGACAATCCGGCCGATACGATCTCCGAGATCGCCTATCGCTGCGGATTCAACAACCTGTCGAATTTCAACCGCATGTTCAAGAAATACAAGGGACACACGCCGCACGACTTCCGGGAATACTACTTCAAGAAAAAAATCATCATCTGACCCTCTGCGCTCCATGAAGAAACTGCTTCTTTTTCTCTCCGTCGTCTCGCAGCTCGCGGGGTGTGCGGATACCTCGGAACCTCATCCCTGCGACCCGCTCGCCACGAAAGAGACTCGGGCGCTTTATGCCGCTTTGTTCCGCACGGCCCGCTGCGGAATCCTATTCGGACATCAGGACGACGCGCTGTACGGTCACGACTGGCGCTTCGAACCGGGTCGCTCCGACGTGCGCGACTGCTGCGGCGATTATCCGGCCGTATTCGGCTGGGAACTCGGCGGGATGGAGCTCGGAGCGGAGCGCAGTATCGACGACGTGCCGTTCGATCTGATCGCCCGCCGTTTGATCGAAGCCGCCGGGCGGGGTGCCGTGAATACGGTGAGCTGGCATCCGTCGAATCCCGAATCCGGAGACTCGGCGTGGGATTGCCGCACGACGACGGCCGTGGCATCGATTCTTCCGGGCGGATGCAACCATGCGCAATACCGCATGTGGCTCGACCGACTTGCCATGTTCTTCGCATCGCTCCGTTCGGCCGACGGTGTCGCTGTGCCTGTTCTCTTCCGTCCGTTCCACGAATGCACCTCGACCGGATTCTGGTGGGGCGAGGCGCAATGCACGCCCGACGAATACCGGGCTCTGTGGCGATTTACGGTCGGTTATCTGCGCGATGCGAAGGGGCTGCACCACCTGCTCTGGGTCTATTCGCCCGATCTGTTCCGCGATGCGGAGCACTACATGGAGCGCTATCCCGGCGACGGATGGGTCGACGTACTCGGACTCGACGCCTACCACCGACCCGGCGAATGGGATTTCGCGGCGGGATGCGACCGCATGCTCTCCGTGCTGCAGCGCCTCGGCGAGGAGCACGGCAAACCCACGGCATTCACCGAAACGGGCCTCGAGGGCATCGGCATCGACACGTGGTGGACCGAATGCCTGCTGCCCGTCATCCGCGGCCGGTCGTTGAGCTACGTACTCGTCTGGCGCAATGCCCACGATCGTCCGACGCACTTCTTCGGACCGTGGCGGGGACACTCCTCCGAATCCGATTTCCGCGTGTTCGTAACCAACGACAAGACCCGCATCATGCTCGAAAGCGACCTGCGGGACATCTACCGACCATAAATTCCCAAATGTTCGAAAACCATGAAGAAACCATCCGTCATCTTTCTTTCGTTCATCCTGCTCGCGGGGTGTTCCGACATCGCCGACCGCGACTTCCCGACACCGGAACCTGCTCCTGCGGCGGTCACCGATCCGCAGGCGACCGTGCAGACGGCGCGTCTGCTGGCGAATTTGCGGACGACGGCCGAAAGCGGTCGCACGCTTTTCGGCCATCAGTGTTCGTCGCTCTACGGCATAGGCTGGTCGGGCGACTCCGACCGTTCGGACGTCAAGAGCATTTGCGGCGATTATCCTGCCCTGATGGGTTGGGACATCGGGGCCATCGAATCGGGCGGCGACTCCAACCTCGACGGCGACCGGTTCGACGATATCCGTATGCGGATTCTCGAATCGTATGCCCGCGGCGGCGTGACGACGATAGGGTGGCATACGACCAATCCCGTGACGGGCGGCACGGCGTGGGATACGACGCCTGCCGTCGCTCGGATCATCCCGGGCGGAGATCTGCACGACCTGTACCGCGGCTGGCTCGACCGCGTGGCCGGATTCCTCGCGTCGCTCCGCACGGCCGACGGGGTTGCCGTGCCGGTGCTTTTCCGGCCGTTCCACGAACATACGGGCAACGGCTTCTGGTGGGGCAAGGGCAACTGCACGGCCGCGGAGTACGTCTCCCTGTGGCGGTTCACGCTCGAGTATCTGCGCGACGTGCGCGGATGCCACAACCTGCTGTGGGTCTATTCGCCTGATATCGTCGGTTCGCAGGACGCCTATCTGGAGTTCTGGCCCGGCGACGAATACGTCGACATTCTGGGGCTCGATGCCTACGACCGCACCTCGTGGTCGCTCGCGACGGACGGCGTGCGCCTCATGCGGCTGCTGCGCCATATCTCGCACCTGCGTAACAAACCGTTTGCGTTTACCGAGACGGGCATCGAGAACAACACCGCGCAGCCCGCGTGGTGGACCGGCACGCTGCTGAAGGCCATCGAATCGATCCCGGCAGCCTACGTGCTCGTATGGCGCAACAAGGATTCGAATCACTTCTTCGGGCCCTATCCCGGATGCGTCTCCGAGGAGGATTTCCGCAAGTTCGTCGCCACGGACCGCATCCTGACGGAGAAGGATATCGCAGGCATCTACGAATAACGCCGGCCGAACCATGAAACCGATCATTTCTACCCTCGCGCTCGTATTGCCGCTCCTCGGCTGCAACCCCGCGCCTCGCGAGGCGGGCACGACGCTCGTCCGCGAGTTCATCCGCAATTCGTGGGATGCCGTCGTGCGTTTCAATCCGAACGATTCGCTGACGCTGATAGGTCTGCCTTATCCCTACACCGTTCCGTGCGTCGCCGGCACTTTTCAGGAACTTTATTATTGGGACACCTACTTCACCTGCGAAGGTCTGGCGGCCGACGGGCGTACGGAGCTCGCGAAAAACAATGTCGACGACATGCTTTATCTCGTCGATCGGTTCGGATACATGCCCAACGGCAGCCGTACATGGTATCTCAACCGTTCGCAACCCCCTTATCTGGCTATGGCCGTCGATCGTATATTCCGGGCGACCGGCGACAGGGAATGGCTCGCCCGCGCACTCGGGACCCTCGAACGGGAATATGCCTTCTGGATGACGGAGCGCATGACACCCATCGGGCTGAACCGTTATTCCTCTTCGGCCGATGAAGCGCTCGTGCGCGAGTTCGTCGTCACGGGCGGCCGACGTCTCGGAGCCGATTTCACGAACTGCGGCCTGTCCGAAGAGGAGCTGTCCCGGCTCGGCGCGCACTTCGCCGCCGAGGCCGAGTCGGGCTGGGACTTCAATCCCCGGTTCGACCGCCGTTGCGAGGATTTCTGCCCGATCGACCTCAATGCCAATCTCTACCGTTACGAACGGCTGTTCGCGCGGTTCGCCGCCCTGACGGGCGACGATGCCGCCGTGGAAGGGTGGCTCGCCGCCGCCGAACGTCGACGCGTGCTCATCGACCGCTACTGTCTCGCCGCCGACGGGATCTATTACGACTACGATTTCCGCCGCGCATGCCGCTCTCCGGTGGTGTCGGGCGCTGTGTTCAACCTGCTCTGCGCCGGCGTACCCTCCGGCGAAAAGGCCGAACGGCTCGTCCGGGCAGTGCTCCCGCGATTGGAGTTCGAACACGGTCTTGCGGTGTGTGCCGAAGGAGACTACCCCTATGTCTACCAATGGTCGTATCCCAACTGCTGGCCTCCGATCGTCCACATGGCCGTATGCGGCCTGGAACGCTACGGATATCGCGACGAAGCGCGCCGCATTGCGGCCAAATACGTCGATGCGGTGATCGGAACATTCCGACGCACGGGCAATCTGTGGGAGAAATACGACGTACGCACCGGCGGTGCCGGCACGAGCGAAGAGTACGAAATGCCGCCCATGCTCGGCTGGAGCGCCGGCGTGTTCGTCTGCGCGTGCGAATACCTCGCCGGACGGAGCGAAATCGAAAAGGAACCTTAAAAACGCAAATACGATGAAACCCAAACTTTCGGCCTGCTTCGGCAGGCGCCTATCGATACTTTCGTGCGCCCTGCTTCTTTCGCTGGCGGCACGTGCGCAGCAGATGCTCGACGGTCGCGTCACGGCCGACGGCGCACCCCTCGTCGGTGCCGGTGTCGTAATAAAAGGAACGACGAAAGGCGTCAGTACCGACGTGTCGGGCAACTTCTCCATACGCGTAGCGGAGGGCGACGTACTCCAAATAGGATATGTCGGATACCGCTCCCGGGAAATCACGGTTACGGCCGCCATGACCTTCGTCGAGGCGGAACTCGAATCGGAAAACGTGATCGACGACGTAGTCGTGGTCGGTTACGGCAGCATGCGTCGCAGCGACGTGACCGGATCCGTCGTCTCGGTGTCGATGGATGCCCTGCGCGACATCTCCTCCCCGTCGGTCGAAGGGCTGCTGCAGGGCCGTGCCGCCGGATTGCAGATCATGAACACCTCGCAGGATCCCGGTTCGGGCGCCGAGGTGCGTATCCGCGGCAACAGTTCGCTCAACGGGTCGAATACGCCGCTGGTCGTGGTCGACGGCTTTCCGATCGGCGATGCCGGAAACCTTTCGCAGCTCAATCCCTCCGATATCGAGTCGATCGAGATTCTCAAGGATGCCTCGTCGGCCGCCATTTACGGTTCCCGCGGCGCCAACGGCGTCATCCTCATCACCACGCACAAGGCGCGCGGCGGCCGCACCGACGTGACGGTGAACCACCGGACGACCGTCGGGTATTTCACCGACCGGCTCAACGTATGGCGCGACCCGCTGCTCATGGCTCAGATCGCCAACGAGGAACTGACCAATGCCGGCCTGCCGGCACTCTACACGGGGCGTTACGAGAACGGAACCTACTATCCGTCGCTCATCGAGATTCAGCGGGGCGAGTGGTCCCGTACCGACTGGGCCGACCTCTGCCTGCGGACGGCAATCGTGAACAACACGACGCTCTCCGTGGCCCACTCCACGGAGCGCGGATCGGTCAACGCGAGCGTGGGCTACTACGACGATCAGGGCGTTTACCGCAAAGATGGATTCAAGAAAGGCAACGTGCAGCTCAACGGCACATGGAAACTCGGCCGCAATTTTACCCTGCAGGCGTCGAACCTCTTCTCCATCCACGAACGCAGGGTGAACAACACGCTCGAATACGGCCGCAATCCGCTGTGGCCCGTTTACGACGAGAACGGCGATTATTACATCTCCTCGCTGACCGACTTCAGCCATCCGCTCGTCGTCACCGACAATACGAAGAACAGTACTGCGGGTCGCGACCTGATTTCATCGCTGGCGGCCGAATGGGAGATCGTCGGGGGGTTGAAGCTGCGCACGCAGCTCAACTACAACTATGCGACCTCGGTACACGACGCCTACAATGCCTCGAACACGTCGCAGGAGGCGTTCGACATGAAGGGTATCGCCCGCATCGACAACGGCCATTCGCAGGACGTGCTGACCGAAACGTACCTCACGTTCCAGCGATCGTTCGGCAACCGGCACAACCTGTCGGTCATGGCCGGCCATTCGTTCGACTACGAAACGGCGCGGTCGCTTTCGACCACGGCGTACGGCTTCGTGAACGATGCGCTGGGCAACGAAAACATGGGGTCGGGCGATCCGCAGAAAAACGTCGTCCGCAATACCTACTCGATGAGCAAACTGCTCTCGTTCTACGGCCGTGCGAACTATTCGCTCGACGACAAATACCTCTTCACCTTCACCATGCGCGCCGACGGTTCCTCGAAATTCGGGCGCAACAGCAAGTGGGGCTACTTCCCTTCGGGTGCCGTGAGCTGGAAGATGCACAACGAGGCATGGATGAAACAGGCGCGCGGCATCGACGAATTCAAACTGCGCGTGAGCTGGGGCATATCCGGCAATCAGGGAATCTCGCCCTATCAGACGCTCGATCGCCTCGGTGTCGAGAAATATTGGTTCGCCGACAAATGGCAGACCGTCATCGGCCCCGGTTACGAAGCCGACCGCGAAGGCGCGAACGACCGCTATGTGGTTTGGGGAGGTATCGCCAACCCCGATCTGAAGTGGGAGTCGACGCGTCAATGGAACATCGGCCTCGACATGGCCTTTTTGGACGCACGCCTGCGGCTGACGGTCGATCTCTACGACAAGTATACGACGGATCTGCTGCGTGAGAAATATCTGCCGCTGTCGAGCTCTTACGACAAGATGTGGGTCAACGACGGCAATATCCGCAACCGGGGTTTCGAGGCGACGCTCGATGGCCAGATCGTCCGCAACGAGAAGTTCTCGCTGTCGGCTACGCTGATCTTTTCGCTCAACCGCAATAAGGTCTGCGGTCTGGGCAATGCCGTGTCGAGCGGGTTGAGCACCGACTACCTGACCGGCATGCAGTACGAATACTGCGGGCAGTCGCTTCCCATGTTCAACGCCAATCCGAGCATCTATGCGGTAGGGTACCCGATGTACGTCTTCTATGGCTACCGGACGGCGGGCATCATCCAGCAGGGCGAGGATCCCGGGTTCATGAGCTCCGACGGCAAGGATCTGCCGGGCGAGTTCCGCTATGTCGACCTGAACGGCGACTACGCCATCGACGACCGCGACCGGTGCATCATCGGCGATCCGAATCCCGATTTCACGGCGAGTCTCAACATGGCGTTCCGCTACCGCAATCTCGACGTTTCGCTCTTCTTCAACGGCGTATTCGGCAACGACGTCATCTACAACGGCTATACCTACGATCCGCGCGTCAAGACGAAACGCTGGACACCCGACAATCCGACGAACCGCTATCCGCGCCTCAATTCCACGCGCAGCTACCTCTTCTCGGACTATTTCGTACACGACGGTTCGTTCGTGCGCCTGCAGCAGCTCAACATCGGTTACACCATTCCCGTCCGGCGGGCGTTCCTGCGCAGTATCCGTCTCTTCGCCAACATAGAGAATCTATTCACGCTCACCGGATTCGAAGGATACGATCCCGAAACGGGCGTCGACGGAATCTACTGGGGCGGGTATCCGCGTCTGAGAAAATACACGTTCGGTCTGGAACTCAAATTCTAAAACTGCACCGCCATGAAAAAAATCATTCATACGCTTGCCTGCTGCGCCCTTTTGGTGGCCTGCGACCTTCGGGAAGAGCCTTACGGATTCTACTCACGGAACAACTTCTACAAGAGCGAGGCCGACGCCGAATCGGGGCTGATGTATGCCTACAACGCACTGACGTTCCTCGAATACTCGCGCGGCATATTCTATATCGGCGACATTCCGACCGAAACCATGTCGCCCAAGAGCGACGAAGCGGGCGATGTCTACCAGCTCGAGAATTGGATCGCAGGACGCGAGACTGAGCAGCTGAAGTACTACTTCAAGTTCTGCTACATCGCCATCAACCGGGCCAATGCGGTCATCGACCGGCTCGAAGACAACCCGCACGTGGGCGAGACGGCGCGCCGCCGAATTCTGGGCGAGGCCCGGTTCCTCCGCGCATGGAACTATTTCAACCTCGTGCGGACGTTCGGTCTCGTGCCGGTCCAGACACGCACGGTGGCCGAGCTCTCGCAAACCACGCCGCCTATGGCGCGCGATCTCGATCAGCTCTACGACCTCGTCTTCGCCGATCTGACCGTGGCGGACGATTTGCTGCAGATCGACAAACGCTTCGGCCGGGCCGACAAGGCGGCTGCGCAGTCGCTCATGGCGAAAGCCTACCTGACCGTCGCATCGGCGAAGGAACACGGTGTCTATCGTTACAGGGAGATGCGCCGCGATCCGCAGACGATGTACGATTCGGCGGCCTACTGGGCCGGTAAGGTCGTCCGCGACTATGCCGCGAATTACGGGTTCGACGATGATCTGCGCGCTATCTACGATGTCGCCAAACCCGATGGCCCGGAGCATATCTTCATCATGGCGAACGATCGCAGCGGCACGCAGGAGGGCAACTACTCGAAACTGCCGCTGATGTTCCTGCCGTCGAACAACTCCGTACCGTTCTATATCCGCTACGGCGACGGCTCCCTGCAACGAGCCAACGGCAACGGCTGGGGCGTATTCCTCTGCAACGACGAATTCGTCGAAAATGCCTTCTCCACGACCGATCGCCGTCGCACGGAACTCATCCATCGAACGATCTACGACCAGACGGGACAACCGATCGTACCCAACCAAGTACGGGGCTACTTTTCGAGCAAGTATGTCGATCCCGACTTTATCGGCGAGCGCACGAGCGCCCGACCGTTCCTCATTCGCTTTTCTGATATCGCGCTCGTCTATGCCGAGGCCGCCGGGCCGGAGGCTGGATTGCCCTACGTAAATCGGATCCGCAGTCGTGCCGGCATTCCGTTGCTGCCGGAAGGCATGTCCGTCGCTGAATTCCGTGCGGCGGTCATCCGCGAACGGGCGCTGGAGCTCGCCTTCGAGGGAAACCGGCTGTTCGATCTGCGCCGTACGGCATCGGTCACGACGACCGACATCAAGGCTGCGGGATTGAGCGAGGCCGAAGCGGCCTACTATCCCATACCGCAACGGGAAATCGATTTGAATCCTAATCTATAGCATCATGAAAAACACGAAACGCCTCGTTATGCTGGCAACCGCGCTCATGCTGGCGGGAGCCTGCACGAAAGATATCGACCGGACGCTTCCGAGCAACGAGTGTTCGATCCTCGACATACGCCTTACCGGTCAGCTCGGCCGTGCCGACATCGCACGAATCGACGAAGAACGGGGAATCGTCACGCTCTACATGTTCGAACGATCCGATTTCCCGTGGTCGGCGGTCGAGATCGAAGCTCTGGCCCTCTCTTCGGGCGCGACGTCCGACATCGCGGAGGGAGAAACGCTCGATTTCCGCAATCCCGAGCGTCGGGCGCGCATCGTCGTCCGTTCGCAGTCGGGTAGGGAGGTGGCATGGAGCATCTGCATCGAGCCTTACGATCCGTTTTACGTGGGAGTCTGGCAAATCGTCGATGTCAAGATCTACGTCGATCAGAATATAAGCGGCACCGGTACCGGCAGATGGGACACCTCGATGGGCGGCTCCGAGTTCGGAGCGTCGGGCGATGCCGAACTCGACAACCGGATCGTCATATCGATGGACGAGGAGATGACCGACGGCATGTTAACGGGCCGTATCGTCAACGATGCCGGACCGGACGGTGCCTACGGTTCGTTTTTGGGTGTCTATCCGGGCGAATATACGGTTGAGAATCCGCTCGACATGAATCCCCGTCTGCGGCATCTGTTGCCCGTCGGCGAGTCGGAATGGACGCTCGATCTGGCGACCGGTCAGATGCGCATCGAGAAGAACAACATCGCTTCGGTCATGACCTTTACGCGCAGCTCCTCGGGAGAAGTCTTCTTCGACTTCGCGCTGCCCGATGCGTCGGGCGATACGCCGGGAAATAATTTCTACAACAATTTCTGGCGCAGCTCGTGGAAGTTTACCTACATCGTTCGGCGCACCGAATGATCTGCCGCAGCGTCCGGATACGTGCTTCGCAGACTGCGCTTCCGGCTGCCACATCATAGACATATCGAACCGAAAGTCAACCGACGGGGCAATCGACATGGTTGCCCCGTCCCATTTTCACCGTCCTATCGATACATCACTTCCGTAGAAGTAATGGCCGTTTCTCCTGTGATCAAAGCCTTCGGATCGTTGAGTTGTTGCGTCGTCAGCATCTCGGCAATCGTTACGAATAACAGACTCAACTGTTCGACCAACGGGTTATGAATATGTTATGTTCGGGCCTCCGGATTGTTCGTAAGAACGTGCGATAGGGCATAAACAAAAGAAAACGAGATGGTTGCGGTAACCATCTCGTTTTCTGTGTCGAGGACCTTATCTCTTCGGTCCCTTCGTCTGCGGTGCGTAGGGGACTCGAACCCCTGACCCCGTGCGTGACAGGCACGTATTCTAACCGGCTGAACTAACGCACCGTTTTTCTCGATTGCGAATGCAAAGGTAGCATATTTTTTTGTATTCGCAATGTTTTTTCTCACTTTTTGAAGAAAGAAAATCGAACGCTTCCGTAACTTCTTAATTGCCAGAAGCCGGGGTAGGCGGAGACATCGGTCTTGTCCGAGTGCTCGAAGATCAGCAGACCTCCCGGCCGCAGCAGATCGCCGCCCATGACCGCCTCCACGACCTGCTCCCGGCCCTCCAGATCGTAGGGTGCGTCCGAGAAGACGATGTCGAACTGCTTGGCACAGCTGCGCAGGTAGAGAAAAACATTGGCCTTTACCGGGTAGAGGTTGTCGATGCCGAGCTGTTTCGCCGTATTGCGGATGAAATTCCAGTGCACGGCATTGATTTCCACCGACGTCACGCTCCGCACCCCGCGTGAGGCGAATTCGTAGCTGATCGATCCCGTTCCGGCGAAGAGGTCCAGAACATCGCACTCCTCGAAATCGACGAGGTTCGAAAGTACGTTGAACAGGTTCTCCTTCGCGAAGTCGGTCGTCGGGCGCGCCCGCAGATTGCGCGGGGGATTGATCGCCCGTCCTTTGTATTTGCCGCTGATTATTCGCATACGATCTCCTTGAATCGGTTCTTCAACAACCGGCGCAACCGGAACGACTCGTCGCCGGCGAGGCACAAACGATACTCCCGCAAGACGAACGCCTCGCCGAGCCGCTCGAAGAGACAGAGCAGATCCTCCTCCGTCGCCGCAGGAACGGCCTCGGCCATCCGCAGTCCATCGTTCCATATCTTAATATATGCGATGCCGGCAGTCACGCGGCACCGCACTGCGGGCACATCGCCGTCGAGGGGCTCCAGCAGCGGGGTAGTGAAGCGTACGCCGGCCGGAACGCTTGCCCGCACCGCCTCGATCGCCTCGCGTCCCGCAGCCATCACGGCCACGACCCCGTCCCGCTCCTCGCTGCGGACAATCGCATCGTCGGCAGCCGCGGGCATACCCGCCGCCGCGAGCATGGCTCCGGCCGTCTCTTCACGGTAGAGCGCCGCCGGCACGAGCAGCGTGCGGGGAGTCAGCACCTCGACCTCGAGCGGAGCGCCTTCCGGCGTCACCGTTTCGGCCGTCACCCCCGACACCGAAAAAGAGTGTCCATCCAACGCAAGCTGAATGGACACCTTCTTCGTGGCGGCAAGGCTCTTACTCCCAGTTGCCCGCCTCATTGTTACCGGATTCCATCGAACCGAACTTCACGCCGGGGTAGCGGTTGAAGTTGTTCACCTCGTCGTCGATCTGGTTGATCACCTCCTGACGGTATGCCACCGTGTCGAGGAACGTGAGGTAGTGCGCACGGCACTCCACGACGGGAATCACGACCTTCGACTCGGTGGTGATGATGCCGGCCGCGAGCGTGTACTCCACGTTGTCCGTGCCGGGAATGAAGCGCAGGTTCTTCACATCCTCAGCCGTGAGCTTCTTGGGCGAGAAGATGGTGTCGATGACGGCTACCTTGAACTTCTCGATGTTCTTGCGGCCCGACTTCTTCAGCATCGCCATAGCCACCGAGTCGTCCTCGTCGACGATCTTGCGCTCCAGTTCGAGCGTGTCGTTGAGAATGAAGTTCTCGAGCGAGTCGAACGTGCCGGTGAAGCGCTGGTACTTCGATTTGAACGCGCGCTCGGCGGTGCGGATGTCCTTGATACGGTCGATGACCTGCGCCTTGCGGGCATCCAGCTCCTTGTTGAAACTGATCGGCGTCGAAATCTGCTTGTAGATGACGTAGCACAAAGCTACGATAACCACGCCGAGGATGATCTGGAAGATTTTTTTCATCATTTTTTTATCAGATATTTTGTTGTTAATTTTGCGGAAAAAGTAATAAAGCACACATGGTCAGTACACGTATCGCGACCCAAATTTACGCCAAAATTTGTTTCGAAACAACCCCCGGGCAAAAAAAAATCGTAGAAATGCTGTCCGAATACCTCTCGGACCCCGATTTCACGAAGATTTTCGTGCTCAACGGATATGCCGGAACAGGCAAGACGACGCTTATCGCGGCGCTCGTCGGCGCGCTCAAGGCCGAAGGCGTGAAACCCGTGCTGCTAGCCCCGACGGGCCGTGCGGCGAAGGTGCTGGCGCGCTACGCCGGCGAGAAGACGCTGACCATCCACAAACGCATCTACCGCGAGCGCACCAATGCCGATTACGAGCAGAAGTTCTCGCTCAATCTCAATGCGGAGCGGAGCGCCGTGTTCATCGTCGACGAGGCCTCGATGCTCTCCGACCGGTCGTCCGACGCCTCGCCCTTCGGCAGCGGATCGCTGCTCGAAGACCTCGTGCGCTACGTGCGCAGCGGTCGCGAGTGCCGTCTGATCCTCGTCGGCGACAGCGCCCAGCTGCCGCCCGTAGGGTGCGACTTCAGTCCGGCGCTCGACCCGGCGACCGTCTCGGCCTACGGCGAGCCGGTCTACGCGACGCTCGACGACGTGGTGCGGCAGGAGGCGCAGTCGGGTATCCTCTTCAACGCGACGCTCGTGCGCTGCATGCTCGAGAACGGCATATGTGCGATTCCGCGTTTCGAAACGGGATTCGCCGACTTCGAAGCGCTCGAAGGAGGCGAGTTCCTCGAAAAACTGCAGGAGTGCTACGACCGCTACGGGCGCGACGAGACGATCGTCATCACCCGCTCGAACAAGCGCGCCAACCGCTATAACGAGGGCATCCGCCGCAACGTCCTCGGGGCCGAGGAGGAGATCGAGAGCGGCGACATGCTGATGGTGGTCAAGAACAACTACCACTATACGGAGCGGATTGAGGATTGCCCGATCGGATTCATGGCCAACGGCGACATCGCCCGCCTGAAGCGCCTGCGGCGTTTCGAGGAGTTCTACGGCTTCCGCTTCGCCAACGCCGTGCTGGAGTTCCCCGATTACGACGACACGCAGATCGAATGCAAGATCCTGCTCGACACGATCGCCTCCGAATCGCCGTCGCTCACGCGCGAGGAGTCCTCGCGGCTCTTCTACGAGGTCGAGAAGGACTACCTCGACATCCGAAGCAAGCTCAAGCGCTTCAAGGAGATCCGCGAAAATCCCCATTTCAATGCCGTACAGGTCAAATTCTCCTATGCGGTGACCTGCCACAAGGCGCAGGGCGGACAGTGGAGCGCCGTCTTCATCGACCGCTGCCTGTTCGGCGACGAGCCGATGACGCGCGACATGCTCCGCTGGCTCTACACGGCGCTCACGCGCGCTACGGACCGACTCTACCTCGTTAATTTCGACGAACAGTTTTTTGAATAACCGGCCGGCTCTCGCATCGTTCCGCAAGTAGCCAATGCCCATAAAAAAGAGGTTGCCGAAGATTCGGCAACCTCTTTCGGCAAACCATGCGAGGCGATTTTATAGCGCCGCAATCTCGAATCCGAGCTTCTGTTTCTCGACGTTCGCGATAAATTCGTCGATCGATTCTTTCGCCCATTGGTTGCAGGTGGCGATTTTCACGCCGTCGCCCAGCGCAATCAGCATCTTCCGGTCGGCATAGTAGCGGTCGGCTCTCTTTTTCGCGACCTGTGCTTCGGCAAAGACGCCCAAAGTCCGAATCAATTTCGGCGTAGGAAATATCTTTTCCAGTCGGTCGATGCTTAACTCCGGATGTTGTTTTACATAGCGTTTAACGATCTCGTGCACCAGCTTGGCTTTGCCGTAGCGCCCTTCGCCGTCGATTTGGTATTTCGTCGTGTCTTTGACGCTCGTTTTAACGATCGGCGTCGAAAGGACGACAATCTCGCAGGTGTGCGGATTGCGGAAGCGTTCGAGCGTGACGGCCGATATTTGGTCGGTA
Source organism: uncultured Alistipes sp. (assembly GCA_910576555.1). Classification (GTDB taxonomy): domain Bacteria; phylum Bacteroidota; class Bacteroidia; order Bacteroidales; family Rikenellaceae; genus Alistipes. The sequence continues at coordinate 101,593 of CAJTIY010000001.1, forward strand.
AATCCCTGAATAGTCTGCTGCCGGGGATGCACTTTCAGCAGATTATTGTTTTTCAAATCCGTTATCGGCATCTCTTTCCGCAGTTCATCGTCGATATACCCGCCGACGAGTACGCCGACAAACTTCACGTTCTCCGGGTCGAGGTCTACCTCCACAGCGTCGCTCTGGTTGATGGCCTCTACTATTTTCTCGCGTTCGGACAGATAGTCGCATAGCTGGAACAGGGTATCTTTGTCGAGTGCGTGTTTCTTCAGCTCCAAAATCCCGAAGAGATCTTCGCCGTACCGAACGACCATGTCGATTCGTCCGCGCGTTTTTCGGTTCGTGCATTTGCCGATGCTCATCTCGCACTCGATGATCTGCGGCTTGCCGTATTTACGGTCGTCGAGTTTGAGGATGGACGGATTATCCATCAGGTAGGCTTCCATGCCCAGCTCGCTCGGAAAAGGGTACGGATCCAGCGTTATGTTATTGGAACTCGCCTGCTTGTACATGTTCGGGTTGCTCATAATATGAATGTCTTAAAATTGGGTTTCTTCGATTGTTTTAAAATTTTTCCATCCGGCAGCCGCTGCATAAGCCGCCTTGCTACCTGTCGGAACATATAAGGTTGCGGTTGCACTAACTTTATCAAAAGTATCGTTCACGATACTTGGCGGGGCGATTGCCTTGCAATAAACGCTTGTCAGGCCGCTGCAATTGTAGAATGCGACGTCTCCGATCTCTGTCACGCTGTCAGGAATCGTGATGCTTGTCAAGCCGCTGCAACCGAAGAATGCGAAGTTTCCGATTGACGTTAATGTTCTTGGCAGTTTGACGGATGTCAGCGATTTTTTCTTTTGGAATGCTTTAACTGGCAACTTCTCCAAATTCACATGCTCCATGTCGAGGATTACGAGATTCGGAAGACTTTTCAGCGTCGCAATGTCTTCGTCGTTCAGATTGCCGATTACGGTCAGTTCGATAATAGCAGTCCTATCATAGTCCGCCAGCAGCTCCGCCAGCGTGCCCGGAGTTTCGACCACAATTGTTTTGCCGTCGAAAAATGCTTTAAGTGCTACGGTAATGTCTATTTCTGTCGTAATCGACCTGTTGCCATCCGATACGGAGACGAGCACGCGATTATCGATCGACGGTGTTTTTGCCGTAATCGCAATCGTCCCTTCCGTTGCCGAAATCGGTGTCGTTTCTACGGTATAGGCATCGTCGGGGTTCTGCATCTCGACTTTCACCACGTTATTGGCACTGCCGCCCGTGATGGTGTAGTGGACGGTCTTGGTCTCGCCGACGTTGAACTGCAACGAATTGCCCTCGGCGAATGCGATGGCGAGCGGCTGAGGCTCGGGCCAATCGGGTGTTTCGACGCCATCGTGCTTGCTGCACGACGGGAACCCTGCTGCGACGAATAACGCGGTTAAAAGAAATAGTTTTTTCATAGCAATATAAATTTGAGTTCTTGTGTTCAAATTCTATTGCCGTACAACTCCTATGCGGCGGGATATGCGCAAAAAGAAGTGTGGAGCTGATTTCGTTTATCTTTAAGAAGGTTGTGGCGAACCCAAGCGAAAATAAACGATGATGCAATACCCCACACTTGAATAGATATGGGGGTATAGGGACGCAGAACGCATCCCTGCCAATATCTAAACAAGAAATGAGTGCCGTTCGTTTATCCTTTCGCTTTTGAAAACTGCCACATTTTCTTAAAAGGACATGCGAAAACACTTTCCGATATGTCTGCTTGGGTACAACCCGAGCACCGCAAAAGTAGGAATTTTTTCGCCACGAACAAACACTCGGCGGGGGTATTGCGGGCAAAAGTCCGCATTATATTTAATATCTTCGGCTCCCGCCCGGCAAAGCATAAATAAATTTGGCGGTGCCTTCGCATAATCGTATCTTTGTCCGAATGAAACCGAACAATAATTCCAGCGAGCGCCATCCTCTCGAACCCTTCTTGCCCGAAAACGCCCGGCTGCTGATGCTGGGCAGTTTTCCGCCGCAGCGCCATCGTTGGTCGATGGAATTCTTCTATCCCAACCTGCAAAACGACATGTGGCGCATCGTGGGCCATCTGGCCACGGGCGACAAGAACCACTTCCTCGAACCCGGCGGCAAACGGTTCGACAAGGCCCGCATCGAGGCCTTCTGTCGCGAACGGGGGCTGGCACTCTACGATACGGCCGTCGAAGTGATCCGACTCAAGGACAACGCTTCGGACGATTTTCTTCAAGTCGTGCGCGAGGTCGATCTCGCGGCCCTGCTGGCCCGGATTCCCGAGTGCCGCACGATCGTGGTCACGGGCGGCAAGGCAGCCGCGACGCTGCGCGCCCTCACCGGATGCGACGAGCCCGCCGTGGGGACCTGCACCAGCTTCGCCTTTGCCGGCCGGGAGCTCACCCTGTGGCGCATGCCCTCCTCGTCGCGCGCCTATCCGCGACCGGTGGAGTGGAAGGCGGAGTTCTACCGCAAGCCCTTCGCCGCGAGCGGAATCATCACGCTGCCGAACGCCGATGAGACCGTCCGGTAGCTCCGAACACCGCTGCGCAGGAGCGTCGTGCGATATCCGCAATTCAAAAAAATCCGCCCGTAACCTTGCCCGGAGGCCGAAATTCCCCTATCTTTGTAGGGAATTCCCTTACAATATTTTATTTTGACTGACGATAAGAAACTGGTGAAGAAGTACGTCGAGACCCCGCTGATGAAGCAGTATTACTCCATCAAGGCGGTGCATCCCGACGCGATTCTGCTTTTCCGCGTAGGCGACTTCTACGAGACGTTCGGCGACGACGCGATCAAGGCCAGCGGCATTCTGGGCATCACGCTCACGCGGCGTGCCAACGGCGCCGCGACCTACGTCGAGCTGGCGGGCTTTCCATACCATGCCATCGATACCTACCTGCCCAAACTGGTGCGCGCCGGCGAACGTGTGGCGATCTGCGAGCAACTCGAAGACCCGAAGCTCGTCAAGGGCCTCGTCAAGCGCGGCGTGATCGAGCTGGTGACGCCCGGTATCGTACTGGGCGACAATATTTTGGCCAACAAGGAGAACAACTACATCGCCTCGATCTATTTCGGTCGTCGGACCACCGGTGCGGCTTTCCTCGACATATCCACGGGCGAATTCTACGCCGCCGAGGGGACCGACGCCTATATCGACAAGCTGATCTCCAACCTCGCACCGAAGGAGGTGATCTACCAGCGCGGCTACGAGGACCGCTTCACCGAAGCCTTCGGTTCGCGGCTCTACACCTACCGGCTCGACGAGTGGGTCTTCTCGGAGGAGGTCAACCGCGAGAAGCTCTGCAAGCAGTTCGGCACGCCGTCGCTCAAGGGCTTCGGCGTCGAGCACTTTACGAGCGGCATCGCCGCCGCCGGCGCCATCCTCTACTACCTCGAATTCACCGAGCACCGCGAGACGGGCCACATCCGCTCCATCGCGCGCATCGACCAGAACGACTACGTGTGGGTCGACAAGTTCACGATCCGCAACCTCGAACTCTTCGCCTCGAACGGTGCCCGCGAGAAGGGGAGCTTCGCCGAGACGATCGACCGCACGCTCACCCCGATGGGCGGTCGTCTGCTCAAGCGGTGGATCGCCATGCCGATCCGCGATCCGAAACGGATCGACGAGCGCCTCGACACGGTCGAGCTCTTCACGCGCGAGAGCGAGCTCGCCGAAGTCGTCCGCGAGCAGGTGGCGATGATCGGCGATCTGGAGCGCATCGCCTCGCGCATCGCGGCGGGACGCGTCACGCCGCGCGAACTGGTGCAGCTCAAGAATTCGCTCGCCGCGATCGAGACCCTCGCCGCGGCGCTGCAGTCCGAGGAGCACGAGCGGCTCCACGCACTGGCTGCGGAGCTCGACCTGCTCGTGCCCGTACGCGAGCGGATCGCCCGCGAGATCTACCCCGACCCGCTGAACAACCAGATCCAGAAGGGTGGCGTGATCGCCGACGGGGTTGATCCCGAGCTGGATGACCTGCGCCGCATCGCCCTGCACGGCAAGGATTACCTCGCGCGCATCCAGCAGCGCGAGAGCGAAGCTACGGGAATCCCGTCGCTCAAGATCAGCTACAACAACGTCTTCGGCTACTACATCGAGGTGCGCAACGCCCACCGCGACAAGGTGCCCGAGACATGGATCCGCAAACAGACGCTGGCCAATGCCGAGCGATACATCACCGAGGAGCTGAAGGAGTACGAGGGCAAGATTCTGGGCGCCGAGGAGAAGATGCTCGTGCTCGAACAGCGCATCTATGCCGACATCATCGCCTTCATCGCCGGACAGCTGCCCGTGCTGCTGCGCGATGCCGCCGCCGTGGCGCGCATCGACTGCCTGCAGTCGTTCGCCCGGCTGGCTGTCGAACGGCGCTACGTCCGTCCGGTGCTCGACGAGGGCGGCCGCATCGAGATCCGGCAGGGACGCCATCCGGTGATCGAAACCCTGATGCCCGTGGGGGAGGAGTACATCCCCAACGACGTTTTGCTCGACGACAAGGAGCAGCAGATCATGATGATCACGGGTCCCAACATGTCGGGTAAGTCGGCCCTGCTCCGCCAGACGGCCCTCATCATCCTCATGGCCCAGATGGGCTCGTTCGTCCCCGCGAAATCGGCCCGCATCGGCGTCGTGGACAAGATCTTCACGCGTGTCGGCGCCTCGGACAATATTTCGCAGGGCGAGTCGACCTTCATGGTCGAAATGCTCGAATCGGCGAGCATCCTGAACAACATCTCCGACCGCAGCATCGTGCTGCTCGACGAAATCGGCCGCGGAACCTCGACCTACGACGGTATTTCGATCGCGTGGGCGATGGTCGAGTACCTTCACAACCATCCGACGGCACACGCCAAGACACTCTTCGCCACCCACTACCACGAACTCAACGAGATGGAGCAGATGTGCCCGCGCGTGAAGAACTTCCACGTCTCGGTGAAGGAGATCGGTAACCAGATCGTCTTCCTGCGCAAGCTCGAACGCGGCGGTACGGAGCACTCGTTCGGTATCCACGTGGCCCGCATGGCAGGTATGCCGCAGTCGGTGGTGGCCCGGGCCGACGAGATCCTGCGCAACCTCGAACAGGTCTACGGCAACAACGAGATCGTCCCGAGCCGCAGCATGAAAGAGCGAGGCCGCAAATCGGCGGCCCACGCGGTCAAGGAGGCGGCCGAGAGTGCCGCGCCGCAGAACATGCAGCTTTCGATGTTCCAGCTCGACGACCCGGTGCTGGTGCAGATCCGCGACCAGATCAAGGGACTCGACATCGATTCGCTGACCCCCATCGAAGCGCTGAACAAGTTGAACGAAATCAAAAAGATAACCGGCATCTGACGAAGCAATACTTGAAATGAAACATAGAAGCCCCGGACTCTCGAAAGAGGTCCGGGGCTTCTATTAACGTATTATTTAAATTAATACACGCCTTCTTTTTCTCTTATTATGCCTTTTTCATATTTATTGTCTCGCTTATCGGAATAAATTACAAGCTTGTCAAAGTTAGGCTTACCGACTTGGACTTGTCCATTTGAAAAAACATATAGATAGACGTTTTTCATAGTCTTATTCCATACCGTTTTACCATCAGAGTCCATTACTTTTACTTTAACTCTATACTTTTCGCTATAATTGCCAGAAATGAGATTTGGGCTAGTAATGGAAATGGATTTGATGGCAACTACTACGTCGGTATATAACTTCCCTTCTATATCAAGAGACAAAACCTTACGAATCAATTCCGCATTTTGCATCGGCGATGCTTTTTCAGGTTCGTCCTTGACGCTTTGAGCAAAAGCAAACGAATCAAATGAAAGCGTGAAAATCAGAAGAACGATAAATTTTTTCATAGCTTCTTCATTTTAGGACTGCTTTTAGGTTGCCTATTTATCGCTCATTGATCAGCGACCGGATGTTCTCGATCAGCATGGCGACGGCCACCGAGTTGAAGCCGCCTTCGGGAATGATGACGTCGGCGTATTTCTTCGACGGCTCGACGAACTCCTCGTGCATCGGCTTCACGGTCGAAGTGTACTGTGCGATGACCGACTGCATCGTACGTCCGCGGTCGCAGACGTCGCGCAGGATACGGCGCGCCAGCCGCAGGTCGGCATCCGTATCGACGAAGACCTTGATGTCCATCAGATCGCGCAGCTCCCGGTTCTCGAAGATCAGGATGCCGTCCACGATGATCACCTTCGACGGCTTGACGCATACGGTCTCGGCCATGCGATTGTGCTCGACGAACGAGTAGACGGGATGCTCGATCGGCACGTTCTCCTTCAGCGCCTTGATATGCTCGACCATCATCTGCGTGTCGAACGCCTGCGGGTGGTCGTAGTTGAGTCTCGTACGCTCCTCGTACGTCAGTTCGGGGTGGGCCTTGTAATAATAGTCGTGGCAGAGGGTCACCACATCGCTTCCCTCGAATGCCTCCTGCAGCCGCTTGACGAGCGTCGATTTGCCCGATCCGGTTCCGCCGGCCACGCCGATCACGGTCACTTTCATGGAATTCTGGTTTTTAAGTCGGGGTACCTGTTACGGAAAAGGATCGCCCCCGTACCGGAGGACAATCCTTTTTCCCGTGTTCCGATATGTTTATGCGTCGATATTGGCGTAATGCGCATTCCGCTCGATGAACTCGCGGCGCGGCGGCACCTCGTCGCCCATCAGCATCGAGAAGATACGGTCGGCTTCGGCCGCATTTTCGATGTTGACCTGCCGCAGGATGCGCGTGTCGGGATTCATCGTCGTCTCCCACAGCTGGTGGGCGTTCATCTCGCCGAGACCTTTGTAACGCTGCACGTGAGCGCCTTTGCCGAACTCGGACGTGATCTCGTCGCGCTCCTTCTCGGTCCAGCAATAGCGCTCCTGCTTGCCCTTCTTCACGAGGTAGAGGGGCGGGGTGGCGATATACACGTGGCCGTTCTCGATCAGCTCCTTCATCTTGCGGAAGAAGAAGGTGAGCATCAGCGTCGCGATGTGGCTGCCGTCGACGTCGGCATCGGTCATGATGATGATTTTGTCGTAGCGCAGCTTCTCAAGGTTCAGCGCCTTCGAATCCTCCTCGGTGCCGATCGTCACGCCCAGCGCCGTGAACATGTTCTTGATCTCCTCGTTCTCCCACATGCGGTGCTCCTGCGCCTTCTCGATATTCAGAATCTTACCGCGCAAGGGCATGATCGCTTGGAAGTTGCGGTCGCGGCCCGACTTGGCCGTACCGCCTGCAGAGTCGCCCTCGACGAAGAAGATCTCGGCGATGGAGCGGTCGCGGCTCGAGCAGTCGGCCAGCTTGCCCGGCAGACCCACGCCCGAAAGCGGCGTCTTGCGCTGCACAGCCTCGCGCGCCTTGCGCGCCGCGTGACGCGCCGTCGCTGCGAGCACCACCTTCTGCACGATGGCTTTGGCATCCTTCGGATTCTCCTCCAGATAGTGGCCCAGCGCCGCGGTCATAGCCTGATCCACGGCGGCCGACACTTCGTCGTTGCCCAGCTTGGTCTTCGTCTGACCCTCGAACTGCGGCTCGGCGACCTTCACCGATACCACGGCCGTGAGTCCCTCGCGGAAGTCGTCGCCGTTGATGTCGAACTTCAGCTTCGCGAGCATTCCCGAATCCTCGGCGTATTTCTTGAGCGTGCGGGTCAGCGCACGACGGAAACCCGTCAGGTGCGTACCGCCCTCGATCGTGTTGATGTTGTTGACGTACGAATGGACATTCTCCGAATAGGAGTCGTTGTACTGCATGGCGACTTCCACCGGCACGCCGTTCTTTTCGGTGTCGAGGTAGATGATCGAGTCGATGATCGGCTCGCCGCGCGTGGCGTCGAGGTACTTCACGAACTCCTTGAGGCCGTCCTTCGAATAGAAGTGATCCTCACGCAGTTTTCCCTCGCCGTCCGGACGACGGTCGTAGAGGTTCAGCCGGATACCTTTGTTCAGGAAGGCCAGCTCGCGCAGACGGTTGGCCAAAATCTCGTACTTGTACTCGGTCGTATGGGTGAAAATCTCGCCGTCGGGCTTGAACGTAACGATCGTACCGCGGTCGTCGCAGGCGCCCACGACCTCGACCTGCGAGGTGGGCTTGCCCTTGCTGTAGCTCTGGCGGAAGACCTTGCCGTCGCGGTGGATCTCCGCGATGAGCAGCGTCGAGAGGGCGTTGACGCACGAGACGCCCACGCCGTGCAGACCGCCCGAGACCTTGTAGCTGCCCTTGTCGAACTTACCGCCCGCATGCAGCACGGTCAGCACGACCTCCAGCGCCGACTTGCCCTCCTTTTCGTGGAAGTCGGTAGGGATGCCGCGGCCGTTGTCGCGTACCGTGATCGAGTTGTCCTCGTTGATCGTCACGTCTATATCGGTGCAATAGCCGGCGAGTGCCTCGTCGATCGAGTTGTCGACGACCTCGTAGACCAAGTGGTGGAGACCCTTCTCGCCGATGTCGCCGATGTACATCGCCGGACGTTTGCGCACCGCCTCCAGTCCCTCGAGCACTTGGATGTTCGACGCCGAATATTGCTCTTCCTGTTTCTTGATGTGTTCTTGTTCGGTACTCATTTGCGTGTTTCAAAATAGCGTACAAATATACGGAATTTTCCGGATAAAACAAACCGCCGCGACGGACATAAGCGCCACCCGCGGGGCGTCAGCCCAATTCGGCTGCGAGATCCACTTCGCGGATCCGTCCCTGCGCGAAGAGGATCGCCCGGGCGGGGTAGTTCTCGATCAGTGCCGTGTTGTGGGTCGACATCACCACCGCGCAGCCGCGCTCGGCGATCTGCCGGAACAGCCGCATGATGCCGTCCGCCGTCACGGGATCGAGATTCCCCGTCGGTTCGTCGGCCAGCAGCACCTGCGGATCGTTGAGCAGGGCGCGGGCTATGACGAGTCGCTGCTGCTCGCCGCCCGACAGCTCGTAGGGCATCTTGTAGCTTTTCGCCGAGAGGCTCACCAGCTCGAGCACCGTGTCGATCCGCTCGCGGATCTCCGACTCGCGCTTCCAGCCGGTGGCTTTGAGCACGTAATGCAGGTTCATGAAGACGTTGCGGTCGGTCAACAGCTGGTAGTCCTGAAAGACGATACCGATCTTCCGACGCAGATAGGGGATATCCCGGCGCCGCAGCAGCTGCAGATCGAACCCCGCTATACGGCCTTTTCCTACAAGAAGTTGTACCTCAGCATATAAAGTTTTCAGCAAGGTGCTTTTCCCGCTCCCGACCCGGCCGATCAGGTAGACGAACTCGCCCGGCGCGACCCGCAGGTCCACGCCCGACAGCACCATTTCGCCTTCCCGGATCCGTTTGGCCGCCGAGCGGCGTCCGAACGTCGAATCGGCGTGATAGAGGGTCACACCCTCGAGTTCCACGACATACTTTTCCTCCATGCGTATCGTTGCTGTGAATAATCGCGTAAAGATAGTAAAAATCCCGGGAAGCGCATCGCCGGGCGGTCAAAAAAGCATGCCTCCCGACGGCTCGGATAGTGTGCGAATCATCGTCCCGGCATCCGGTCCGCACCTCTGCGCAGCAATTCGGCGCTGCGCAAGATGCGGTTTTCGAAAAAAAATGCGTATCTTTGTCGCGATAACGAATCCCGGACCGCAACCCGGCATCCGAGTTGCAACGGGAGACGTTGTTCTTACGGCTTTGCAGCCGAAAGATCGGGGGTGCCCGGTTTTGACAGCAGGCAGAGTTCGATCGTAAGCACGCCGAGCGCTGTGTGGCGGCTCGTTAATCCCGACGCTCGAACATTAATTGGCAATAACAGCTACGCACTCGCTGCCTAATTTTCAGAGAAAATTGGCTTAATCCCCGGACCCGAGGAGGTTCGGCGACGAGTATCCCGGAGAGTCGTTCCGCTCCTTAACGATTTTCCATACGGGGTATCATTCATTCGGAGATAGCGCACCGCAAGTCCCGGGCGGCGCGCGAAAATGAAGGGACTGGGACCCGGATTCGGCGGCCGTCTGCCAGATTCGGGGAGAAGGACCAAATGGCGGATAAGCGTGTAGAAAGCCTTCGGGTTCCTTGTTTGGACGCGGGTTCGACTCCCGCCACCTCCACCCCTCGGCGCTCCGGATTCGCTCCGGGGCGTCTTTTTTTTGGGGCGCGGGTCACCTCCGCAGCGAAACCCCGAGCTGCCCCGGCGGAAGACCTCGGCGCGACGTTCGCCTCCCGGCGGAGCAGGCGATTCGCCGGACTCGAAACCGTCCCGACGCATCCCCGTAGACCGTCGCGCCCCGATCGACAAGCGGTTCCGCGCGGAGCATCTGCGATTTATCCCGTGTCGATTTCCGGATCTGCCTTTTTTCGCTTATCTTTGAAAGAGCATCGCCCGAACGTCTCCAGCCTTACCGCCATGAAGAATCTCCCGAACAACCCGATCCACGACCGAGCGGTGCAAGCCGTACTCGACAGTCTCGGCCGCCAGCGCCGTATCCTGCTCTCGCTGCCCGCCAGCATCGGATACCACGCAATCGCCCTGCGCATAGCCGCCGCATTGCCCGAAAAATCCAACATACTCGTACTGACGGACCGAAAAGAGACAGCGATCGATTTCCGATACGTCGCCTCCTCGTTTCCCGCCCCGACGCCGTGTATCGATACAGCACCTTACGACCGTATTCCCAATCCGTTCGTATGGCCGTACGACACGATCCTGTTGCTCGGATGCGAACAGATGCCGTTGCGCCAGCTCAACAATGCGGTTTTTCAGCAACACCCCAAAACCCGGATCATCGGCATCGACAGCTCCGTGCCACAGAGCCGCGAGTTCTTCGGACCGCCCGTTTACCGATGTTCGATCGACGACGCGATCGCCGCGAGGGTCCTGACGCCTTATCGGATCGCAAGGATCGCCGTCCCTTTCGACCCCGCCTCCCTGCACACGGAAACGGATGCCGAAGCGCTGGCCGCAAAGCTGCTCGAGACGGTCGCCAACGCCAAAAGTCTTGTCGTCTGCAACTCGATCCTCGATGCCCGGATGCTTACCGAGGCGCTGAACCGGATCGCACACAGGGAGGTCGCCCGCACGCTCACGTACGACACCAAGTCGCAGCGCGATGCTGTGAACCGTTTCGGCGGCCGCGCCGAAACGCTGTTTCTGATCGTCGTCAACATGCGTCCCGAGCTGCCGCAGGTCCGCAAACTCTATCTGCTCGACCGCTTCGACGATCCCGACCGGAAGCAGGTGCTGATCGGCCGCTACCTCCGTCCGTGGCACGACAAAAAGGAGCTCCGGGTCTTCGAATTCGTCGCCGAGGCGTCGCAAGATAAGAACGGACCGGAGCGCCATCGCCCCGCGAAGACGCCGATCACCTACCGCGACCGCAAATCGTTCCGCGGCGTGATGGGCGTGGGCGACCTCGCCGAGGAGCTGGCCGAAAGCATCCTGCGCATCCCCTGCGAACAGGGCTGCATGATCGGCATCTTCGGACAGTGGGGCCGCGGCAAGACCTTCCTTTTCGAGGAGACCTTCCGCGTGCTGCAGCGCCGCGAGCCGATCCGTCGCGTCGACTTCCATGCGTGGAAATATCAGGAGACGCCGGCCAGCTGGGCCTACCTCTACGAACAGTTCGCCCATGCCTATTACGACAGCGCCCGCAGCCGTTGCGAGCGATGGACCCGACGACTTCGGCTGAACCTGTGCCGACTGGGCGGCTGGCGGATCGCGCTGTTTCTGGGCTCCGTCGCCGTGTCGTTGCTGCTGCTCCGCATTCCGCTCGCCGACAAGCTCCGCTTCGGAACAGGGATCGCGGCATTTCTGGGCATCTCGCTGCTGGGACTCCTGCTGCTCTGGATTCGCTACCGCAACCCGGCGATCAGCCTCTTCCGGGAGTACTGCCGCCGCACCTCCTACGTTCAGGTGCTGGGTATGCAGGCCGAGATCCAGAAAGAGCTCCACCACCTGCTCGACGCGTGGGCCCGCTACGAAGCCTCCCTGAAGATCGTGCTGTTCGTCGACGATATGGACCGCTGCGACGAGGAGAAGCTGCTCCGGCTGGCCGACTCGCTGCGCGTGATGCTGGACGACGAACGGCTCTCGCAGCGCATCGTCGTGGTCACGGCCGTCGACGACCGGCTGCTCAAGCGCGCCATCCGCCGCAAATACGCCGACAACGACTCGACCACGATCGTCGCCGAATACATGGACAAGCTCTTTCTGGCGGGCATCCGCCTCGGTGCGCTCGACGAATCGGAGAAGGCGGAGTTTTTCGACGAGCTGGTCCGCCGCGACATCGACCTCGCGGCAGAGTGCGCCTCCGTTCCCGCCCCGGCATCGCCGCCCGACGAGTCGCTGCAATCCGAGCCTCTCATCCCGGCACCGACGCGTTCGGACGAATCTCCCATCGCTCCGGCCGATGCCTCGGAGGCAGCCGAACCGTCCCTCTCCGCAGACGACACGCCGCGCCTCACCCCCGAGGAGGTCGCAGGGCTCAAGAGCGAACTGGCACGCCTCGGCGACGTCACCCCGCGCCAGATGCGCATCTACTATTACCGGTACCTGACGGCCAAGAACCTCCTCATCCGGCAATACGCCCGTCTGGACCGACCGTGCTACTGGCTCACGGAGACGAACCTCCCGCTCTTCCTGCGGCTGCTCTCCGTCTTGAGCGGGCACGACGGCCGCGAGGCGATCGAGCGCGAACGCGAACGGCTCAAAAGCGCCGCCGGCTCCGCCTACACCGTCGGCTGTCTCGAGGAGACGACGACCGACCGCCTCGAATTCCGACGCCTGCTCCGCGTACTCGACATCGCGGTGGGGTATTGATCGCGGCCGCACGGAATGTCGTCGCGAATTTGCATCTGTGCGCATTTTCGTTACCTTTGTACGGCCGTTTCGCCCATCGCCGCGCCCTTTCGGCCGGCGATCGGTCGCCCGGCCGCCGGTTCCGATTGCTACAGACAATCCAAACAATACGACATGAAGAAGAAAATCATGCTTTTAGGCTCGGGAGAGCTGGGTAAGGAGTTCGTGATCGCCGCACAGCGGCTCGGGCAGACCGTCATCGCCTGCGATTCGTATGCGGGGGCTCCCGCCATGCAGGTGGCCGATGCTTCGGAGGTCTTTTCGATGCTCGACGGCGAGGCGCTGGCTGCAGCCGTCGCCAAGCACCGCCCCGACATCATCGTACCGGAAATCGAGGCGATCCGCACCGAGCGGCTCTACGACTTCGAGCGGGAGGGCATTCAGGTCACGCCGAGCGCCCGTGCAGTCAACTTCACGATGAACCGCAAGGCGATCCGCGATCTCGCGGCGAAGGAGCTGGGCCTCAAAACGGCGAAATACTTCTATGCCAAATCGTTCGAGGAGCTGCAGGAGGCCGCTGCAAAGATCGGCTATCCGTGCGTGGTCAAACCCCTGATGTCCTCCTCGGGCAAGGGCCAGTCGCTGGTCCGGTCGGCGGAGGAGCTGGAACACGCATGGCACTACGGCTGCGAAGGTTCCCGCGGCGACATCCGCGAGCTGATCATCGAGGAGTTCATCCGCTTCGACAGCGAAATCACGCTGCTGACCGTGACCCAGAAAAACGGCCCCACGCTCTTCTGCCCGCCCATCGGCCACGTGCAGAAGGGCGGCGACTACCGCGAGAGCTTCCAGTCGCCCGAGGTCGCACCCGAACACCTCGCCGAAGCGCAGCGGATGGCGGCCGCCGTCACCGAGGCCCTCACGGGCGCCGGCATCTGGGGCGTGGAGTTCTTCTTGAGCCGCGAGAAGGGCGTCTACTTCTCCGAACTCTCGCCCCGTCCCCACGATACGGGCATGGTCACGCTGGCCGGCACGCAGAACCTCAATGAGTTCGAACTCCACCTGCGCGCCGTGCTGGGTCTGCCCATCCCCGCCGTCACGTTCGAGCGTCAGGGCGCCAGCGCCGTGATCCTCTCGCCCGTGGCCTGCGCGACGGAGCCCCGCATCGAAGGCATCAACGAGGCCCTCGCGGCCGATCCGCGTCTCGACATCCGCATCTTCGGCAAACCCTCGGCACGCGTCAACCGCCGCATGGGCGTCGTGGTGGGGTATGCCTTGCACGGCACCGACCTCGAAGAGCTGCGCGACCGCGTGAAGGCCGCCGCGGCGAAAGTGACGGTTAAAGAATAAACCCGAACGACGTGCGCTCCGGCCCCCTGCTCCGCAAGGGTGCTCCGGAGCGTGCGCACATCGAAAACAGAACGAACATGACCTACGCAATCATCTCTACCGAAAAGGGCGACATGAAGGCCGAGCTCTATGCCGATGCCACGCCCGGCACCGTGAACAACTTCGTCGAACTGGCCCGTCACGGCTTCTACGACGGACTCACGTTCCACCGCGTCATTCCCGAATTCGTCATTCAGGGCGGCTGCCCGAAGGGCGACGGTACGGGCGGCCCGGGCTATACGATCAAGTGCGAGACCTCGGCTCCGCGCCAGTACCACGACCGGGGCGTCCTCTCGATGGCGCATGCCGGCCGGGATACGGGCGGCTCGCAGTTCTTCATCTGCCTGAACCGCGAGAATACGCAGCACCTCGACGGCCGTCACACCTGCTTCGGCCGGGTGGTGGAGGGCCTCGACACGATCGACGACCTCCGCCGCGGCGACCGGATCCTCGCGATCCGCATCGTCGAGGAGTGATCCCTCGCGACCGATGCACGACGGGCCGGAATCTGTTCGACGGATTCCGGCCCGCTCATTTCCGCCCCCCCCCGGGCGTCGCGCCGCAGCGAGCGGACCGACCGGCCGAAACCGGCTCCCGCTTACCGACGAAGGACACGCAAACGCCTCGGAGGCCGCGGCATAGCCCGCCTCGCGCCGGCATTCTGCAAGCGATACACCACCTTTCGTTCGCCCTGCACAGACATCCCTTTCCGCCGCCTTGCTGCGCTTCGGCCGAAATTCCACGAAAAAACGGATGCCGATCGACCGGCATCCGTTTCGCAGGAGAGCGACTCCGCTCCCTATTTCCGATAACGGGCAACGACGTTGTCCGTAGCGCGCTTGAGCTGCTCCTCCGGGCAGCAGAGCGTGATGCGGATATACCCGTTGCCCTCCGAACCGAAGATACCGCCCGGTGTCAGGAAAACGTCGCACTGCTCCATCACCTTGTCCGAGAACGAGAAGCTGTCGCCCTCGTAACCCTCGGGCAACTCGGCCCAGACGAAGAGTCCGGCCTGATGGGGGCGATAACGGCATCCGAGCGCATCGAGCAGCGCATAAGCCTGCTTTTCACGGCCGTAGTAGATGGCGTTCAGTTCTTCGAACCACTCTTCGCCGAGCGACAATGCCGTCTCGGCAGCGGCCTGAATGGGGTAGAACATGCCCGAGTCCATGTTGGACTTGAAGGTGAGGATCGACTTGATCCACTCGGCCTTGCCCACCACGACGCCCACGCGCCAGCCGGCCATCGAGTGGCCCTTCGAAAGCGAGTTCATCTCCAGCGCCACCTCCTTCGCGCCCTCCACGGACATGATCGAAATCGGCGCCTCGGCGTTGCGGATGAAGCTGTAGGGGTTGTCGTGCACGATCAGGATGTTGTGCTCGGCACCGAATGCGACGAGTCGCTCGAACAGCTCCTTCGTCGGCACCTGACCCGTCGGCATGTTGGGGTAGTTGACGAGCATCATCTTCACCCCCTCGAGACCCGCACGCTCGATCGCATCGAAATCGGGATAGAAGCCGGTCTGCTTGTTGAGCGCATAGGGCACCATCTGCGCACCCGTCAGCCGCACGGCGGCCGAATAGGTGGGGTAGCCCGGGTTGGGCACGAGCACCTTGTCGCCCGGGTTGAGGAACGCCATGCAGATGTGCATGATGCCCTCCTTCGAACCGATCAGCGGGTAGACCTCCGTCTTGTAGTCGAGGTCGACATGGTACCATTTCTTATACCAGTCGGCAAAAGCCTTGCGCAGAAACGCCTCGCCCTGATAGGACATGTACTTGTGCACATCGGGGCGCTGCGCCTCCTTCGCCAGCCGGTCGATCACCGACCGATGGGGCGGCAGGTCGGGGCTGCCCATAGCGAGTTTGACGATCCGACGGCCCGTGGCCGCCTCGAGTTCGGCGATTTCGCGCAGACGGCGCGAAAAATAGTACTCGCCGGTTCCGTCCATACGGTGCGAACGGCTGATGTTGACTGCTTTTGCCATGTTATTAGAGCATCGTTTACAGTTGAGCGGTAGTCCGGCCTCCGCCGGCCCGCATTCAGCAGTCAAAGATACGAAAAGTCGCGGGCAAAAGCAAGTTCGCCCGCGATTTTCCGGACCGAGAGAGCTTCGCCCCCGCCGGGGATATGGAATCCGTGTGCTGCGACGGACCTCCGCCGCAGTCCGGCATCCGAAAAACGACGGGACCGTCCGACGACCGGACAGTCCCGTATGCACGTAGCGCGGACCGAAGATGCGGTTCCGTCCGCTACAGCGCGAAAAGAATAAAAATCTGCGCCGTCAGCACGCGGAGGAACATCACCACCGGATAGACCGTCGAGTAGCCCACCGCAGGCATGTCGTTGCCGGCCGTGGCATTAGCGTAGGCCAGCGCAGGGGGATCGGTCGTCGCACCGGCGACGAGTCCCATGAGCGTGTAGTAGTTCATCTTGAGCCACAGGCGCGCCACCACGGCGACGATCAGAATCGGCAGCACCGTGATGATGAATCCGTACCCGATCCAGCGGTAGCCGCCGCCCACGATGGCATCGACGAATCCGTCGCCCGCACCGATACCCACACCGGCGAGGAAGAGCGCGATGCCCACTTCGCGCAGCATCAGGTTGGCGCTCGCCGTGGTGTAGGTCACCAAGTGGAAATGGGTGCCGAAGCGGCCGATCAGAATCGCCACGATCAGCGGACCGCCCGCCAGACCCAGCTTGACCGGCTGAGGTACGTTCATCAGCGGAATCGATCCCAGCAGCACGCCGAGCGCGATACCCACGAAAATCGTGATGAGGTTGGGATGGTCGAGCTTTTTGAGCGAATTGCCTAGCAGGTCGGCCACTTTGGCCACCGATTTGGCCGTGCCGACCACCATCACGCGGTCGCCGACCTGCAGTTCGAGGCCCTGATAGGGAATCAGATCCGTACCGGCACGGTTGACGCGCGTGAGCGTAATGCCGTATTTGGTCCGCAGGCGCAGATCGGAGAATTTCTTGCCGTTGATTTCGGGCTTGGTGATGAGGATGCGGCGCGAGATGAGCTCGGCGTTGGGCGTGTTGTTGCCCCAGTCCTCGTCGGTCATCTCGACCCGGCGTCCGAAGAAGGCCACGATCGCCTCGACGTCGTCCGCCTGACAGATCACCCACAGACGATCGCCCATGCGCACCAGACTCTCGCCGTCGGCCATCGTGATTTCGCCCGTGGGGTGCAGGATGCGCGAGATGACGAACTGCCGCTTGACCAGATCGCGCATATACTCCACCGAACGGCCGTCGAGCAGCTCATTGGCGAACTCCACCGAAACCTTCGCAACGAGTTTCTTCTCGTCAGAAAGCTCGGCGAGCGCCTTGTCCTCCTCCTCGAACTTCACTTTAAGTGCATAGCGCACGACGATCAGCGACAGGATGATACCCACGACGCCCAGCGGATAGGCGACGGCATATCCGAGCGGAATGCTCGCCAGCTCCTGCTGCTGGTTCCACGTGAGCGCCTCGCCCGAGGCCGTCAGAGCGTCGGCATAGGCCTGCTGCGCGGCACCGAGTCCCGGCGTGTTGGTCACGGCACCCGACAGGATGCCGACCATCGTCGGAACGGGCGTGCCCGTGACGAGGTGGATGACGTAGGCCGTCGCAACGCCCAGCAGCACAATGGCCGTGGCGCAGCCGACCAGCGTCAGGCCGCCGTGCTTGAACGACGAGAAGAAACCCGGACCGACCTGCAGACCGATCGAAAAGACGAACAAGATCAGACCGAACTCCTGCACGAAGTGGCGCACATCGCTGTCGACCGTCATGCCGAAGTGACTCAAGGCGATACCGACGAAGAGGATCCACGTGATGCCGAGCGATACGCCGCCGATCTTGATCTTGCCGAGCAGAATGCCGAGTGTGATCACCAATGCGATCGTGAGGACCGAATGGGCGATGCCGCTACCGAAAAAAAGGGTATGTAACCATTCCATAGAACGAATCGTTTGTTGCGACAAACCGTTGAAGAAGGTGCAAAAGTAGTGTTTCTTTCAGAAATTCCGAAATTATCGGACGGGATATTCGTTTTTCCGGCCTCCACGCAGCCGACGACCGTCCGGCATGGAGCCGATCAGTAGAGATAACGCTCCATCAGAGGCAGCAGCAGCGCCGTGGCGAGCCCCATCAGAGCCATCGCCAAGCCGCTCAAGGCCCCTTCGACAGCCCCCGTTTCGATGGCGCGGGCCGTACCGATGCCGTGTGCGGCGGCTCCGAGCGCAAACCCGCGCGCCTCGGGATTCCGCACCCCGCATCGGCGCAGGATCCACTCGCCGCATACCGACCCGAAGATCCCGACGCAGAAGACCACGACCGAGGTCACCGACACCACACCGCCCAGCGGTTCGGCTACGGAGACGGCGATCGGCACCGTCACCGATTTGGGCGCCAGCGAGGTGAGCAGCTGCCGTTCTGCGCCGAACGCCATCGCGATATAGACGACACTGGTCACCCCGGCGAAACACCCCGCAAGGGTCGCGACGACGACCGGCAGCAGGCTGCGGCGCAGACGCTCGACCTGCTCGTAAAGCAGGTAGCCCAGCGACACGACCGAGAGCCCGAGCGCGAAGTCGAGCATTTCCGTCGCCTCCTCGTAGCGCGCATAGTCGATCTCCGCCGCCTGCAGGAAGACGATCACGGCGACGAACGTGAGCAGCACGGGGTGGAGCAACGGCGACTTCGTGCGGCGGTAGAGCCAGCCGCCGAAGCAGTAGAGGCCGACGGTGAGCGTCAGCAGGAACAGATCGGAACGCAACAGTTCGCTATTCATCGTCGCGGGATTCGGACTGGGAAACGGAGGGGTGCCTGCGCCGGTCGAGCGCCTGATAGGTCAGGCCGCTTACGACCAGCACCACGACGGTGGAGAGGAGGGCCGACACCACGATCGTCCAAAGGTTGTCGAGAATCACCCGGTAGGAGACCATCAGCCCCACACCGTAGGGCACGAAAAAAAGCGCCATGGCGCCCAGCAGAAACTTTGCGGCCGGACGCACGGTCTCGGCCTTCGCCCAGCGCAGACACAAGGCCGCGAAGAGGAGCACCATGCCTACGATGTTGCCCGAGACGACATGTCCGGTCCACGCACTCAAGGCATTGCCCGCCACCCAGCAAAGCAGTATCCAGAATACTCCGTTCATAACGGCCGCGAAGATACGAAAAAAGTGGGATCGGTGTACCGATTTCCGGCACGAATCGATGCGAAGGCGGATCGCCGACGGAGTAGCGGGATGGCCTCCGCTCCTGCCGGGCACCGCGCACACGGATACGAGCGGCGCAATGCTTCGGGATACGGAGTCAGACGTGCGTCACTCCGACTCCGGCGATTTTCTCCGTGCGGTCGCCTCCCGACGCAGCGGGCACTCGGCCGTGCACGTGGCGCATCCGCCGCCGGAACCCCTTCGCAAGCGGCGGCAGACGATCGACCGTCCTATGCGTCGCACGATCACCGCTGCCGTAGCCAAGCCGATGGCCCACACGGCCCAATCCTGCCATCCCGTAGCCGTCAGCAAAACCACAGCGCCAGCCGATAGACCGCCCATGCCGCGCCCCACGCCAGCGCCGTATCGTAGACCACGGCGATCGCGGCCCAGCGCCAACCCGCCTCGGCACCGATGGCGGCCACCGTGGCGATGCAGGGTATGTAGAGCAGGATGAAGACGAGGAAGGCCAGCGCCGAGGCGGTCGTGAAGTCGCCGCTCGCCCGCAGCCGCGCTGCGAGCCCTGCCGACTCGCCGTCCGGTTCGGCCGAAATGACGGCCGGGGCCGGTACCTCACTACGCACAACCGAACCGTCGCCCGGGGCCTCCGATAAGCCGCCGGCGCCGTCTGCGGTGTCGCTCCCCGCAGGCGCATCCGCCGTCGGAGCGGCGCTCTCTCCGGCCGGTGCCGCGTAGAGCACGCCGAGCGTGCTGACGACGATCTCTTTGGCCGGGAGTCCCGACAGCAGCGCCACGCCCGCCTTCCAGTCGAGCCCCAGCGGACGGAACACCGGACCGCACGCCTTGCCGATCCGGCCGAGGTAGGAGGTCTCGTAGTGCGCCGCGCCCTGCACGCCCTCTGTGCGGGGATAGTAGCTCAAGAACCAGACGACCACCGAGGCGACGAGGATCATGCCGCCCATCTTGCGCAGGTACTGCGCGCACTTGTCCCACATGTGCGACAGCGTGGTCTTCCATGTCGGCAGGCGGTAGGGCGGAAGCTCCATCACGAAGGGGGTTTCGTCCACCGGAAAGACGAACCGGCGCATCAGCCGCGCCGTGACCACCGCAGCGGCCACGCCGCCGAAGTAGAGTCCCGTCATCACCCAGCCGGCCTGCTGGGCGAAGAAGGTGCCCGCCACGAGGATGTAGATCGGAAGTCGGGCGCTGCACGACATGAAGGGAGTGATGAAGATGGTGATCAGCCGGCTGCTGCGGCTCTCGATCGTCCGGCAGGCCATGATCGCCGGCACGTTGCAGCCGAAACCCATGATGAGGGGAATGAACGACTTGCCGTGCAGCCCCGCGCGGTGCATCACGCGGTCCATGATGAAGGCCGCGCGGGCGAGGTAGCCCGAATCCTCCATGAACGAGATGAAGAGGTAGAGGATCATGATGTTGGGCAGGAAGACGATCACCGAACCCACGCCGCCGATCATGCCGTCGACGACGAGGTCGCGCAGCGGACCCGCGGGCAACAAGGCGTCGACGGCACCGCCGATCCGCCCCACGAGCGCATCGATCCACCCCTGCGGATAGACGCCGAGCGAGAACGTGCACCAGAACATCAGCCCCATCAGGGCGAAGAAGACCGGAAAACCCCAGAGTTTGTGGGTCACGAAGGCGTCGATGAGCGCCGTCGCCGAAGCCGACTCGCGGCTCCCGGGGGTGTAGGTCTCCTTGAGCGCACCCGACACGAAGCCGTATTTCTGATTGGCGAAGGCCGTCTCGACATCTTCGCCCATCGCCTCCGCGATGCGCTTCGCCTCGCGGTCGCGGATCGCCTCCCAGCGCCCGTAACTCGGACAGGAGTGGAGGCGTTCGCCGACCGTCGCGTCGCCTTCGAGCAACTTCATCGCATAGTAGCGGGGTGGGAAAGCCACCGGCAATTCGTCGCGATGCGCCGCCATGTCGCCGTTGAGACGCCGCAGACTCTCGTCAATCACGGGCCCCATGCCGATGTGGATGTGGCGTACGCGATCGTCGCGGTTCTCGAACACGGCGATCACCGTGTCGAGCAGCTCCTCGATGCCCTTGTTGTTGCGCGCCTCCACCGGCACCATCGGCACGCCCAGCATCCGGCCGAGGCTCTCGTAGTCGAGCTTTGCGCCGCTCGATTTCAGCTCGTCGAACATGTTGAGCGCCACGACCATGCGCGGGTTTATGTCTATGAGTTCCGTCGTCAGGTAGAGGTTGCGTTCGAGGTTCGACGCCACCACGGCGTTGATCACCACGTCGGGCGTCCGGTCGGCCAGATGGGCCCGCACGTAACGCTCCTCGGGCGTGTAGGCCGAAAGCGCATAGGTGCCCGGCAGATCGGTGATTTCGAACCGGTATCCGCGGTAGGTGCGGTGTCCGAGTTTCGCTCCCACGGTCACACCGCTGTAGTTGCCCACATGCTCGTGACCGCCCGAAATGGCGTTGAACAGCGATGTCTTTCCGCTGTTGGGGTTGCCCACCAGCGCCACGGAGATCGTCCGGCCCTGATGTTCGACCGCTTCGGCCAGCGTCGCGCAACACGCCTCGCCGTCGGTCGTGCGCGACGGATGCCGGCGGGCGTCGCGCTCCCTGCCGGCGAGGTATGCCTGCGCCTCCTCGTCGGTCATCACGACGACCATCGCCGCCTCGCTGCGCCGCAGCGATATGTCGTACCCCATGATCTTGTATTCGATCGGATCCTTCAGCGGTGCGTTGAGCACCACCTCGACCCGCTGTCCGCGCACGAATCCCATCTCCATGATGCGACGGCGGAAACCTCCGTGTCCCGTGACTTTGAGCACCGTGGCCGATTCTCCGGTCTTCAGTTCGGATAAACGCATATTCCGTTTCGTTTTTCGAGCCGTAAAGGTACGATTTTGCACCGGAATCCGCAATCGCAATCATTCGGTATTTTGCCCGGCACCCCTATGGTGCACCGCCGCACGATCGCCGTCGGACCCGCACTCGGTCCGCGCTGTCTCGTCGGACGACAAGGCGCACCGCGCAACCGTACGCACCCGGACCATCGGCAGCCCCCCTCCCTTCCGGCAAGGCCTCGCCCGCGCGGACGCTTTTTTCGCATTTTTCGGGCGCCGGACGAGGTTTTCTAAATAATTTTCCTATCTTTGTCCGGAGAACAACCCAACTAAACATCACAAAACAATGAAAGAGTTAGTAGAAAAGATCAACGCGGAGTTCGAGGTTTTTGCTGCGAACGCCGCCGCACAGGTGGAGAAAGGC
Source organism: uncultured Alistipes sp. (assembly GCA_910576555.1). Classification (GTDB taxonomy): domain Bacteria; phylum Bacteroidota; class Bacteroidia; order Bacteroidales; family Rikenellaceae; genus Alistipes. Next base: position 124,153 of record CAJTIY010000001.1, read on the forward strand.
AACAAGGCTGCCGGTACGCGTGCCCGCAAATCGGCCCTCGAGCTCTCGAAGCTGATGAAGGAGTTCCGCAAGGTTTCCGTTGAGTCTGCGAAATAATTCGCTTCGATCCGAAACGAAAGCAGCCGTCCCGCAAGGGTTACGGCTGCTTTTTCGTTTGCCCCTCCCCGAAGGTCTCCGCCGCGGACCTGCCGTCCCTTAAGGTTCGATCCCGTAACGGCCCAGCACTTCCAGATCCTCCTGCGTGAGTCCCGTACGGCGGAAGGGCACCGCCTCGTTGTGATCGTTCAGATAGCGGCGCTCGGCCGTGCGGTCGTATGACGGCGAGACGAGCGACGAGACCGGCAGCACATGCCGCCCGCGGATCGATGCCATGCCGGCCATCGTATGAAACAGCGCATGGGTCGTCGCCGGAGCATCGGCATTGGCCTCAGCGGCCGCGACCTGCCCGGGGAAATAGCGGCGATAGGACTCCGAAAACCACGCCAGCGAGGCGACCCAGAGCTGGTAGGCCGTCGTGGTAGGGGAGGCGTGCAGGAACCGGCGCCGCTCGTCGTCCTGCAGATCCTCGCCGTGGTCGGCGCAGTAGAGCAGCGCCGTGCTCGTGTCTGTCAGCGTACGGAGATAACCGATGGTCTCGGCCAGAAAATGGTCCGTATAATAAATGGTGTTGTCGTAGGAGTTGCGGATCGTCTCGATGTGCTGCTCCGCGATCGCCACATCGTCGTCGGGAACGAAGCGGGCGAACGCACGCGGATAGCGCTGGTGGTAACTGAAATGCGAGCCGTAGCAGTGGAGGATGAAGAGCATCTTCCGTGCACCGCTCGTCGCGATGGCCCGACGCATCTCGTCGAACATCTGCATGTCGTAACGCGGCGCACGGATGTAGATCAGATGCTTCGCGTCGTGGGCCAAGTGGTCGATCATCGCCCCCTGCGGCGACTGGTTGGAGATGAACCACGTCTCGAATCCCGCCTCGTTGAACAGCGCCGGAAGCCCCTTGCGGCGGTAGAGTTCCTCGTGCTGGTCGGTCGCGACCGACGAGAGGATCAGCGGCACGCTCTTGTGCGTCGTGTTGCTCTGGGTCAGCACGTCGCGGAAGACCACGAGGTCGTCGATCTCCGCAAGCCGCGGCGTGGTCGCCCGATCGTAGCCGTAGAGCTGCCAGTTCATAGCGCGCGACGCCTCGCCGATGATGTAGACATAGATCTCGCGCCCGGGCGCCTCGGCCGTACGTTCGGCCTCGTAACGGAATCCGGCCGAGCTCTTCGGGAAGCTCTTCGCCTTGCGGAACTCCGAGCCACACAGCCCCATGTTGTAGATCACGTTGAGCGGAAAGATCTCGTCTCGCAGCACATGCTTCTCCTCGCTCACGCGGTAGGCCGGCCAGAGAGCCAGCAATCCGAATACGAAAATCGAGGCTCCCGTCAGCCCCACGCTCAAACGCGTCGTCCGCGAAATGTAGCGGCGGTGGCCGATCTCGCGCGCCGCGAGCCACAGCAGCGGCAGGTAGATGGCACACACGAGGATGACCGACGGATAGATGTTGGCCAGCAACTCGCCCGCCTCGCCGGGATTGGTCGTCAGCACGTTGGTGAACATGTCGGTGGCGATGATCGAGCCTCCGAACAGATAGAGCAACACTAACTGGAAGGCTCCCACGAAGATGAAGGGCAGCCCCAACCAGATCATCACCCCCGAGCGGCGCAGCGCTACGCTCCACATCATATAGAATCCGAGGGGCAGGAGAATCAGCGCCTCGATGGTCCACCACGTATAGTTTTCCGTGTTGACCAGCACGCAGTTGGGTATGATCAGCGCAAAGATGAAATAGATCGCGAGCAACGTCGTGAAACGGCTCCGCGTCTTGATTCTCTTCCTTCGTCGTATTCGGTTCGAGTCAGCGTTCATTCTGAAAAAAATAATTCCGGCCGGCGACCGGGGCGTCAAAACGCCTCGTTGACATTGAGCAGGAATCCGCTCGTCTTGCGTCCGAAACCGTAGTCGATGCGCACGTTCACCCGCTTCTTGAGCTCCCAGCGCAGTCCGACACCGTAGTTGGGCAGCGTCTGCGACCAGTCGAAGCGCGCCAGTTCCGGAAAGACGTTGCCGGCACCGGCCCACACCGTGCAGCCTATCCGGCGCCAGATGCGCTGGCGCAGTTCGACCTGCAGCGTAATCATGTCGTTGTCGGTATACCGCCCCTGATAATAACCCCTCATGCGGTAGGAGCCGCCCATGCGGGCCAGCAGGGGCCACGGCGTACCGTTGGAGTTGAACTCGGCATAGAGATCCGCGGCCAGCACGCCGCCCTTCCACAGCTGCCGGTAGCCGTCGACGATGACGGTCGACCGCCAGAGCGACTGCCCGACATTGCCCAACCCCTTCGCGAAGAAGGTCTCCTGAAAGCTCACGTAGATGCCCTTGTAGGGATTGGGGATGAAGTCGCGCGTATCGTATTCGAGCAGCGCCCCGATGCCGGTGGCCGTATATCCGGGCTTCTGACCGTAGAGGTAACTTTCGGCCAGCCGGTCGAACCGCTTGCCCTGCGTGTGGTCGAACGAGAGCATTCCTCCTATATAGAAATGGGGCAGGAGCTGCTGCAGATAACGACCCTGCACGAGGTAGTGCTTCTCGATATAGTCTCCGGCCGCATTCCATCGGCCGTCGTCGTATCCGATGCCCCAGATGTCGCGCGGCGTCGAGGAGAACATCAGCGTATAGTCGATGCGGCGGCGATTGCGATCGAGGATCGTATTGCCCGAGATGCCCACGGAATAGACGCCCGTCACCGATACGTTGGCGAAAATCGAGATGTCGGAGGGAGGCGTCACCGAATCGGTCCGGTCGACGCGATAGAGCCCCGAGGCGAGCACGCCGATGCCGAGACTCGTGTTCTTCGAGTAGCTCGGGCCGCCCGCGAAGGTGAAGTCGATCTTCTTTTCGAAGGTACGGTCGACGGTCGACGAATCGAAGTAGTCGACGATCCGCCGGAATATGTTGCGCCTCTTCGGCCGCCCGAGCCGGACCGAATCGGAGGCTTCGTGCGACACCGGCAGCGGCGCATAGACGTAATGCAGCGTATCCGTTCCGTTGACGTAGGTTTGCTCCTGCGCCTTTGCCGCCGCAACGCAGCACACCGCGAACAACAACAGGGCTGATCGGCGATTCATCGCAGAATGGTTAGCGGTATTTTTCGATCGTCTCGTAGAACGCCGCCTTGTCCTCGTCGGAGAGAACGCCCTTGCGGAGGAAGACCAACTCGCCCTCCTTCGAGACGATCATCAGCACGAACTGGTTGTTGCAGTCGCCCAAGCCCCACGCCTTGCTGACGACGCGATCTTCGTCGGCCAACACCGTGGCGCCGTTCTTCTCGGTGCGCTTGCGGGCCATGCTGCGGGCGATACGGTTGGGAATCATCGGGGCGTCGCCCAGATTGATGATGCCGAAGCCGTAGATATTGTCGCCGTGCGCACGGTGGTTCTCCTCCAACTCTACGGTGAACTCCTCGTTCTGCTTGTGGTGGTCGGGATCGACGTAGAAGATCATCAGGTTCTTCTCGCCCCAGTGGGGCAGCTTCGCGGGTTCGCCCGCCAGATCGAGTATCTCTACGTTGGAAACCTTGCGCGGAATCTGCGCCAGCGCCGTCGATGCCGCAAGGACCATCGCCGCCAACATCATCGTCGTTTTCATCTTCATCCTATTCCTCTTTTTCGTTCGCATGGAAAAACAAATCGGTGCAAATGTACGATTTTTCCGCCAACATAGAGCGATCGGAGTGCCGGATTATTGTTCTAAAGGTACGATTTTCCCGCTACGTGCGACGCCGTGCCGCATCAAACGCATAGAATCCGCCGCCGGCGATGGCCAGAAAAACGTAGAACCCCAGCTGATAGAAATCGGCGCGGCCGGCCACGGGACCGCGCAGCAGAAACGCCGCCGCCAGCCCGACCGCCATGACGAGGGAGGCCGCACGGACCCGGATGCCCGCCATCACGAGCACGGCCAGAAGCGTCTCGGCCACCGCCACGACGACGAACACGCCGCCCTGCCCGAGCAGCGGCAGAGCGGGGTAGGAACCCACGATTTCGTCGTAGGACTGCAATTTGCCGATGTTGTGCAGCAGCATCGTACCTCCGGCGAACAGCCGCAGGAAAAGCACGGCGCAATTCATCCGTCGATAAGCGCCGATCAGTTTGTGCGATCTTCTCTCCATACGAACGCCTTCACTACAATCCGCGTTCCGAAAATCGCATCGTGCGTCGCACGCTCGCCGATCGGGCGGCCCCCGCCTGCAGGAAGCGTTTCGCCGCCCCGGTTTGCATGTTTGCCCGACAAGTCCTACCTTTGCCGCATGAAGACACGCATCCTGTTCGTATGCCTTGGCAACATCTGCCGCTCCCCGGCCGCCGAGGGCATTTTCCGCAGCATGGCGGAGACACGGGGCATCGCCGACCGCCTCGACATCGATTCTGCCGGCACCTACGGCGGCCATGCGGGCGATCTGCCCGATCCGCGCATGCGGGCCGCCGCGGCACAGCGCGGCTATCGGCTCACGCACCGCGCCCGACAGGTCCGCGAGGAGGATTTCGAACGGTTCGACCGCATCGTGGCGATGGACGACGCGAACTACGAACGCCTCCACCGCCTCGCTCCCTCGCGCGATGCCGCCCGAAAAATCTGCCGCATGACCGAATTCTGCCACCACCATCCCGACCGCACCTATGTTCCCGATCCCTATTACGAAGGCCGCGAGGGGTTCGAGACGGTGCTCGACCTGCTCGAAGACGGTTGCGCCGGACTGCTCGACACGCTTTCCGACGACTGATTCCCGTCGTCCGCATATGCGGAACGGGCCAGCATTCCCTGAAGGAGCGCCGGCCCGTTCTGCGTTCGGAGCGATCAGAAATCGATTCCGAAGCTCAAACAATAGGTGTTGCGCAGCGGCGTTCCCTTCGCGGCGAACAGATAGGCGAAGTCGAGCCGCAGGTGCAGCACGCGCAGGCCGGCGCCCACCGACGCATGGCTGGGGTAGTAGTCCCGCCGCTCTCCGTAGGAGTATCCGGCGCGCAGCTGCACCAGCTGCATGAGGTTGTATTCGGCACCGACCGACATCCGAAAGCCGCGCACGGCCGAAGGAACGAAATAATAGCCGGCGTCGACGCCCACCGTCACCTCGTGCGCATCCGTGAGAAAAGTGTCCAGCGCGACGCCTGCCGCGAGGTCCGTCGGCAGCGTATGTCCTCCGCCGCGGAGGTACCCGCCCAGATTGCCCGCCTTCGCACCGGCGCGCAGCGTCGCGTAGGTGCCCACGCCCTCCAGCGGCAGCGAATAGGCCGCACTCACGTCCGCAGCCAGCGCATCGGCCGTCTCGTCGTAGCGTTTCAGGTGAAGGTAGCGGGCCACGACGCCCACCGACCACCGTTCGCCGATGCGTCGCGCATAGCCCAGATCGAGCGCCATATCGTTGTTGCCCCGCTCGCGGATGTATTGCCGCCAGCCGGCCTGCACGAGATCGACATTGGCGAAGCGATAATAGCCCGTAACGGCGTAATAGTCGAAATCCGCCTGCCCGAAGTAGGAGGAGGAGACCTGCGAAGGCATCTGCGAGAATACGGCCATCGCCGAATTGCCGTAGAGGGCGTGCGATCCCGAAAGGGTCGTCATCGCGACACCGCCCATGCCGAGGGATTTGGCATCGGGCGTCGGAAGCATCGCCTCTTGGGCGAGGACCGGGAAGGCGAGCGCCAGCGCGCATCCCGACAGAATCGTTGCGAGTCGTTTCATACCTGCTAAAATCGTACGGATCGGTTCATCGGACAAAGATAATGCAATAAGCGCAAAGACGATCGCACGCTTCGGCCGAATTATCGCGCGTCCGCATCGAACGGCAGGGCAGGGCGCACGCCTCCTGCGACGCAAGCACCGAACAGGCGGCATCCGCACGCCGCATCCCCGGACCGGAAACGAAAAACGCCCGCACGACCACAATCGGGTCGACAGGCGCCTCTCTCGGCGGCACCGCGCGCTGTCGCACGGCGACGACGGTAATTTAGCAGTTCATCGCACCGCAGCAGTGGATCACCTGACCGCTGACATACGACGAGAGGTCCGACGCGAGGAAGAGCGCCACTTTGGCCACGTCCTCGGGCGTACCGCCGCGACGCAGCGGAATCTGCTTGTACCAGCCCTCCTTGACCTCGGCCGGCAGCTTGTCGGTCATGTCGGTGATGATGAAGCCCGGAGCGATGCAGTTGGCGCGGATGCCGCGCGGACCCATCTCTTTGGCGATGGATTTGGCCAGACCGATCATGCCGGCCTTCGATGCCGAGTAGTTGCACTGGCCCGCGTTGCCGCTGACGCCGACGACCGACGACATGTTGATGATCGAGCCGCTCTTCTGACGCGCCATGACGGGCACGACGGCGTGGATGAAGTTGAAGGCCGACTTGAGGTTCACCGTCAGCACGGCATCCCACTGGGCCTCCGACATGCGCATCATCAGACCGTCCTTCGTGATGCCGGCGTTGTTGACCAGCACGTCGATGCGGCCGAAGTCGGCCACGATCTGCTCGATGACCTTGTGGGTCTCCTCGAAATTCGCAGCGTTCGAGGCATATCCTTTGGCCTTGACGCCCAGAGCGGCGATTTCGGCCTCGGTCGCCTTGCCGTTCTCGTCGATCGTAAGGTCGGTGAACGCCACGTCGGCGCCCTGCTTGGCGAATTCGAGTGCGATGGCCTTGCCGATGCCGCGGGCTGCGCCCGTCACGACAGCGACTTTTCCTTCGAGTAATTTCATAAGTTTCTTATTTTAAAAGGTCGGATATTCCGATTTTCAATGCCCAAAGGTACGAAAAATATTTTAAACCCCGCTCCGCCGGCCGATTTTCGTCGAATTTGATTATCTTTACGCTTCGAAAACGTTCATTCCGCAAAACACCTTGACTGCAATGAAAAGAGACACCCGGATTTTCGACCTGATCGCCGCCGAGCGCGACCGCCAGATGCACGGCATCGAACTCATCGCCTCGGAGAACTTCGTCAGCGACCAAGTGATGGAGGCCATGGGCTCCGTGCTGACGAACAAGTATGCCGAAGGCTATCCGGCCGCCCGTTACTACGGCGGCTGCCAAGTGGTCGACGAAGTCGAAAACCTCGCCATCGAGCGCATCTGCCGCCTCTACGGCGCCGAATACGCCAACGTGCAGCCCCACTCGGGCGCGCAGGCCAACATGGCCGTCTTCTTCGCCTGCCTGCAGCCGGGCGACACCTTCATGGGGCTCGATCTGGCGCACGGCGGCCACCTCTCGCACGGTTCGCCCGTCAACATGTCGGGCAAGTATTTCAAGGCCGTGGGCTACCGACTCGACGAGGCTACCGGCACGATCGATTACGACGCGATGGAGCGTCTCGCCCGGGAGTGCAAGCCCAAGCTGATCGTGGGCGGCGCCTCGGCCTATTCGCGCGAGTGGGATTACGAGCGCATGCGCGCGATCGCCGACGAGGTGGGTGCGCTGCTGCTCGTCGACATGGCCCACACGGCGGGTCTGATCGCCGCCGGACTGCTCGACAATCCGGTGAAATACGCCCACATCGTCACCTCCACGACCCACAAGACCCTGCGCGGGCCGCGCGGCGGCATCATCCTGATGGGTAAGGATTTCGAGAACCCGTGGGGCCTCACCACGCCGAAGGGCGCCGTGAAGATGATGTCGCAGATCCTCAATTCGGCCGTCTTCCCCGGCATTCAGGGCGGTCCGCTCGAGCACGTCATCGCAGCGAAGGCCGTGGCCTTCGGCGAGGCGCTGGAGCCCGAGTACCGCGACTACCAGCGGCAGGTGCAGAAGAATGCGCAGGCGATGGCCGCAGCCTTCGTCGCACGCGGCTACAAAATCGTCTCGGGAGGCACGGACAACCACCTGATGCTCGTCGACCTGCGCACGAAGTTCCCCGAACTGACGGGCAAGCAGGCCGAGAAGTGCCTCGTGGCGGCCGACATCACCACCAACAAGAACATGGTGCCGTTCGACAGCCGTTCGCCCTTCCAGACCTCGGGTCTGCGCTTCGGCACCCCCGCGATCACCACGCGCGGTCTGAAGGAGGAGAAGATGGACTACATCGTCGAACTGATCGACCGCGTACTGCACGATCCCGAAAACGAGGAGAACATCGCCGCCGTACGCCGCGACGTCAATGCGCTGATGGCCGGCTACCCGCTCTTCGCATGGTAACGGCGCAGCAGCCTGCGACACGGAGGCCGACCGCCGGATAACCGACGATCGGCCTCCCGTCATCTCCGCCCACGCTTCTACGGAACGCTCCGCACGCAGCGGAGCCGCTGCCGGAGCGGCCTCCACCCGATATACATACATTTCCATGCGACAGATCATCGACTTCATGCGTCGGCTCGACGCCGACAACGACCGCGAGTGGTTCGACGCCCACCGTACGGAGTGGCAGGGCGTCCGCAAACGCATCGCCGACACGGCCGAGCGGCTCATCGCGGGCCTCTCGTCCTTCGACCCCTCGGTGCGGGGACTCCGCCCGCAGGACTGCACCTACCGCATCGCCCGCGACACGCGCTTCTCGCCCGACAAGACGCCCTACAAGAACTGGGTGGGCATCTTCGTCTGCCCGCGGGGCAAGAAATCGGGCTATGCGGGCTACTACCTCCACATCGCGCCCACGGGCGACCCGCTGCTGGGCGGCCACATGCTCGTCTCGGGCCTCTACTGCCCCCAGCCGAACGTGCTGCGTTCGGTCCGCGACGAGATTTTCGACAACGGCGCCGCATTCGCCGCAACGATCGAAGCGGCGAAGGGCTTTGCGCTCGACCGCACCAACGTCCTCAAACGCACCCCGGCGGGCTTCCCCTCCGGCTCGGAATACGATGCGCTGCTGCGGCAGAAGGATTTCTGCCTCGAAAAGAGCGTCACGGAGGAGTTCCTCTGCGCCGACGACATGATCGAACGCGCCGTGGCGGAGTTCCGGCGCACGCAACCTTTCCTCGAAATCCTGAACCGGGCCGTACGATACGCCTACGAAGAGATGTCATGACGATGAAACCGATCCTTCTTTTTTGCGCAGCCTGCCTCGCAGGATGGTGCGCAGCCTGCGACGGCACCGCGCCTGCCGCGCCCGAATCCCGTCTCGACTGGAGCGAGCCCGCGGAGGATCCCCGGCCCGCCGATCCCGCCTCGTGGGCAGGGGTCAAAGGGTCACACGCCTCGTTCGGGTCGATCGACTGCCGCTATCCCCGCTCGGCGCCCTTCGCCGAGGCGCCCGCAGAGCGGACGAAGATCGCGGGATGGCGCGGCGAACGCCGCTCGGCGCAGCTGGTCGTCTGGAGCGCCGACACGCTCCCGGGACTCCGTTGCCGTGTCGGGGCGTTCGTCGCCGCGGACGGACATCGGCTTCCGCCGATCGGTCGCGCCCGCTTCGTCAAATACGTCCTGTCCGACGACTTCCTGCCCGAGCAGCCCTGCGGCGCCCGGCCCGAAGGCAACCCGGCGCATCTGGAGCCGGACCTCTTGAGCGAGGAACCCTCCGTCGTCCTCGCGCCCCGCACGGCGCGTCCCGTCTGGATCACGGTGGAGATCCCGTCCGACGCACGCCCGGGCGACTACGGCGCAACGGTGCTTCTCGAGGCCGACAACGGCTTCCGCAAGGAGCTGGCGCTCGATCTGGAGGTGATCGACCGGCTCCTGCCGCCGCCCGCGGAGTGGGAGTACCACCTCGACCTGTGGCAGCAACCCTCGGTCGTGGCCGACATCGAAGGGGCTCCCGTGTGGAGCGACGAACACTTCCGGCTGCTCGAACCGACGATGCGCCTGCTCGCCGCCGCGGGGCAGAAGGTGATCACCGCCACGCTCAACAAGGACCCGTGGAACTGCCAGACGGAGTATCCCTATGCCGACATGATCGTCTGGACGCGTCTGGCCGACGGCAGCTGGGACTACGACTTCACGCACTTCGACCGCTGGGTCGAATTCATGATGGGGCTGGGCATCGACGAGGCGATCAACTGCTACTCGCTGCTGCCGTGGAACTGCGAACTGCACTACACCGACGACGTCTCGGGCGAGCAGGCGACCGTCTCGGCACCTCCTTCGGCCCCCGAATTCCGCGAGGTGTGGGCGCCGTTCCTCGCCGCCTTCCGCGACCACCTGCGCGAAAAGGGATGGCTCGCCATCACCCGCATCGCGATGGACGAACGCGCGCCGGAAGAGATGGACGCCGCCGTGACGCTCCTTGCCGAAACGGCGCCCGAACTGGGCATCGCTCTGGCCGACAACCACTTCTCCTACCGCCGCTACCCGCAGATCGCCGACATGTGCGTCGGCATCTTCGCCGACATGGACCGCGACGACATCGTGCAGCGCCGCAGCGAAGGCAAGGTCTCGACCTACTACGTCTGCTGCTCGTCGGGATTCCCCAACACCTACACCTCCTCCGACCCGCTCGAGGCGGTCTACTTGAGCTGGTTCGCACTGGCCCGCGGCTACGACGGATTCCTGCGCTGGTCCTACAACGCATGGACCGCCGATCCGATCCGCGACAGCCGTTTCCGGACATGGGCCGCGGGCGACACCTACATCGTCTATCCCGAGGGGCGCTCCTCGATCCGGTTCGAACGCCTCGTCGAGGGCATTCAGGACTGGGAGAAGGTCACCCGTCTGCGCCGGGAGCTGACGCAGCGCGACACCCCCGAGGCACGCGAGCGGCTGCAGCGCCTCGATGCGGCCGTCGCCCGCTTCGGCGAGCAGCTTCCCTTCGAAGGGTGGCAGGAGGAGCTCGATGCGGCCAAGCGCCTCGTCGACGACCTCGCGCGATAAGGCGCAACGAGCCGACCGAACGCGAAGCGGGCGGGATCTTTTGGGGCCCGCCCGCTTCGTATCACTTATCGCTTCACTTGCCGGCAGCGAAGTATTTGTAGAACAAGGGAATCGTCTCCAGCCCCTTGTAGAACTGGTCGAGTCCGTAGCTCTCGTTGGGCGAGTGGATCGCATCCTCGGCCAACCCGAAACCGATGAGCAGCGACTTGATGCCGAGGATCGACTCGAAGCCGCTGATGATCGGGATCGAACCACCCGAATAGAAGGGGAGCGGCCGCTTGCCGAACACGTCGGCAATTGCCCGTTCCGCAGCCCGGTAAGCGGGCATGTCGGTCGGCGTCACGTAGGGCATGCCGCCGTGGAGCGCCTTGACCGTCACCCGCACGCTCTTGGGCGCGATGGCGCGGAAGTGCCGCTCGAAGAGCTTCGAGATCTTGCGGTAGTCCTGATTCGGCACCAGACGCATCGAGATCTTCGCCGAGGCCTTCGACGGAATCACAGTCTTGGTGCCCTCGCCCGTATAACCGCCCCAGATGCCGTTGACGTCGAGCGACGGACGGATCCCCGTGCGCTCGATGGTCGTGAAACCCTCCTCGCCGGCCACGTCGCGGATGTCGAGCGCCCGCTTGTAGGCCGCAAGACTGAATGGCGCCTTGTTGAAGGCCCTACGCTCGACCGGCGTCAGCACGCGCACATCGTCGTAAAATCCCGGAACGGTCACATGCCCCCGCTCGTCGACGAGCTCCGCCACCAACCGCGCCAGCACGTTGGCGGGGTTGGCCACGGCACCGCCGAACAGGCCCGAGTGGAGGTCCTTGTTCGGTCCCGTCACCTCGACCTCCATGTAAGCCAAGCCGCGCAACCCGCAGGTAATCGAAGGAGTATCCATCGAAATCATCGAGGTATCGGAGACCAGAATGACATCCGCCTCGAGCATTTTGCGGTGTTCGCGGCAGAAGCCATAGAGGCTCGGCGAACCGATCTCCTCCTCGCCCTCGAGCATGAACTTCACGTTGCAGGGCAGCGAATCGGTGGCGCACATCGCCTCGAAGGCTTTGGCGTGCATCCACAGCTGCCCCTTGTCGTCGTCCGCACCGCGGGCGCGGATGCGGCCCTGCTCGACGACGGGCTCGAAGGGATCGGTGCGCCACTCCTCGCGCGGATCGACCGGCATCACGTCGTAATGGCCGTACACCAGTACCGTACGCGCCTTCGGATCGATGATCTTCTCGGCATAGACCACCGGATTGCCCTCGGTGGGCATCACCTCGGCCCGATCGGCTCCCGCCTCGACGAGCTTCGCGGCCAGAAACTCCGCACAGCGCTGCATGTCGGGCCGATGCTCGGACTGGGCGCTGATCGAAGGGATGCGCAGCAGATCGAACAACTCGCTGACGAAGCGATCCTTATTCGCCTCTACATAATGTTTTACCTGATCCATAAGTCAATCTTGTTTTCGGAATATGTAGGAATCAGAAAATTCGTTTTCAATCGTGCCGCCCGCACCGTCGAGCATGCGGAGCGCCCCTTGCATGCGGACGAAACGCAGGATGACGCGGTCGCTCCACGACGGCACGCAGGCCACCGTATCGCCTTCCACGCGGTAGGTACCGCGCTCGGACTGCCGGGTCTTCCACTCGATATAGGCGTAATCGAACGTATAGTCGCCCGCCTCGTCGAGCGTCACCGTGAATTCGAGCCCGGGGCACCCGTCGACCGGCAGCACGCTGCGATAGCGTCCGGGCAACCCTTCGGGAACCTCGCGGTGCGCCGCCGCCAGCAGCGCACCGCCCAGTAGCAGCATACGTACGATCATCGCCGCGCAGATTGTCAGAGGCCGCAGATCGCTCCGATCTCGCCGATGAAACGGTCAGCCAGCGCCTCGGCCTCGGCCATCGACTTCGCCTCGGTGTAGACGCGCACGATCGGCTCGGTATTCGACTTGCGCAGGTGCACCCAGCACTCGGCGAAGTCGATCTTCACGCCGTCGATATCGTTCAGCCGCTCACCGGCATAGTGGGCCTTGATCTCCTGCAGCACTTTATCCACGTCGATCGCCGGCGTCAGCTCGATGCGCTTCTTCGCGGCGTAGTAGGCGGGGTAGGTCGCGCGCAGCGCGGTCATGGTCAGTCCGGTGCGGGCCAGATAGGTCAGAAAGAGCGCCGTGCCCACCAGCGCGTCACGCCCGTAGTGCAGCTCGGGGTAGATCACGCCGCCGTTGCCCTCGCCGCCGATGACGGCACCGACCTCCTTCATCTTCGCCACGACGTTCACCTCGCCCACAGCCGAGGCATGGTAGCCGCCGCCGCGACGCTCCGTCACGTCGCGCAGCGCCCGCGACGAGGAGAGGTTCGACACCGTATCGCCCGGACACGCCGACAGCACGTAGTCGGCCACGGCCACCAGCGTATACTCCTCGACGAACATCGACCCGTCTTCGCTGACGAAGGCCAGACGGTCGACATCGGGATCGACGACAAGGCCCAGATCGGCCTTCTCGCGCACGATCGCCTCCGAAATCGCGGTCAGGTTCTCGGGCAGCGGCTCGGGGTTGTGGGCGAATTCGCCCGTGGGCTCGCAGTTGAGCTCCACCACCTCGCAGCCCAGCTCGCGCAGCAGCTTCGGCATGACGATGCCGCCCACCGAATTCACGGCGTCGACCACCACCTTGAAGCGGCGCGCACGCACAGCCGCCGCATCGACCAGCGGCAGCGCCAGCACGCGGCGGATATGCTCGCCGTTGAAGTCCAAGCGCGCGGCGACATGCCCGATGCCGTCGACGGAAGGGTAGGCGAAGTCGGCCTCCTCGGCCATCGCCAGCACGCGCGCGCCGTCGGCCGCATCGAGGAACTCGCCCGCACCGTCGAGCAGCTTGAGCGCATTCCACTGGCGCGGATTGTGCGACGCGGTGATGATGATGCCGCCCTGCGCCCCGTGCGTGATCACGGCCATCTCGGTGCCGGGCGTCGTGCAGAGACCGACGTCGATCACGTCGGCGCCGCATGCCAGCAGGGTCCCTTCGACGAGGTCGGCCACCAGCTCGCCCGACAGACGCGCGTCGCGTCCGACGACTATGGTAAGTTTTTTGCCCGGATTGCGCCGGGCGATCAGCCGCACGTAGGCCGTGGTGAACTTCACGATGTCAGGCGGCGTCAGATTCTCGCCCGCAGGGCCTCCCACGGTACCGCGGATGCCCGAAATGGATTTGATAAGGGTCATATTCGAAGACTACCTATATAAAACAAAATATTGCAGCACGTTTTGATATTTGAGGTAAAAATAGTACTTTTATGCCAATTATGGAAATCAAAAACAGCGACTCATGAGAACTATTCCCGCTTCCGAACTGATTATCAACGATGACGGTTCGATTTTCCATCTTCACCTGCGCCCCGAGCAGCTGGCCGACACGGTCATTCTGGTGGGCGACCCCGGTCGCGTGGCGCTCGTCGCCGAACATTTCGACCGGATCGAATGCAACGTATCGAACCGCGAATTCAATACCGTCACCGGCACCTACAAGGGCCGGCGCATGACCGTCCTCTCGACGGGCATCGGCATCGGAAACATCGACATCTCCGTCACGGAGCTCGATGCGCTGGCCAACGTCGACTTCGCCACACGGCAGGAGAAAGCCGAAAAGCGGCGCCTGACGCTGGTCCGCCTCGGCACCTCTGGGGCCATCCAGCCCGACATCGAGGTGGGGGAGTTCGTCTTCGCGCGCACCTCGCTGGGCTTCGACGGCCTGTTGAGCTACTACAAGGGCCGCGACGCGGTCTGCGACCTCGCGCTCGAAGAGGCCTTCGTCCGCCACACGGATTGGTACGAGAAGATGCCGCGCCCCTATTTCATCGACGCCGACCGCACCCTGTTCGACCACTTCCGCGACGTAACGCGCGAAGGCATCACCATCGCCGCGCCGGGCTTCTACGCCCCGCAGGGCCGCTGGCTGCGCCTCGAACCCCACGACGCGCGACTGAACGAGAAGATCGAGTCGTTCCGCCACGAGGGACGCCGCATCACCAACTTCGAAATGGAGGGTTCGGCGCTGGCCGGCCTCGCCGCACTGATGGGCCACCGCGCCGCCACGATCTGCACGATCATCGCCCAGCGCATCGCCAAAGACGCCTGCACGGACTACAAACCTTTCGTGCGCAAAATGATCGCCACGGCGCTCGACAAGCTCGCCGTACTCGAATAAACCCAAGCAACATCAAACAGATTTAAACAGGATAAGACCTATGAAATTTTCCGTATCGAGCTCCGCACTGCTCTCGCTTCTGGCAACCACCGGCAAGGTGATCAGCAATAAAAATACGCTGCCCATTCTCGACTACTTCCTTATGGAACTCAACGGCAACGAACTGAAGGTAACCACCTCGGACCTCGAGACGACGCTCATCGGTTCGATCACCGTCGACAGCGTCGAGAGCGAAGGCACGATCGCCGCACCGGGCAAGCTGATGCTCGATTCGCTGAAGGAGTTCCCCGAACTGCCGCTGACGATCGACGTCAACGACAAGAACTGGGAGATCCGCATCAACTGGAAGAGCGGCTCGCTCTCGATCCCGGGTGCCAGCGCCGTGAGCTATCCCGCCGTGCCGCAGTTGAGCGCCGAAAAGAAGGAACTCAAGCTCGACGTCGACACGCTGGTCAACGGCATCAACAAGACGATCTTCGCCACGGCCGACGACGAGTTGCGCCCCGTGATGAACGGTATCTACATCAACCTCGCGCCGGACGCACTCACGTTCGTGGGCACCGACGCCCACAAGCTGGTGAAGTACGAATCGGAAACGGCCAACGACGTCACGGCCTCGTTCATCCTGCCCAAGAAGCCGGCCAACCTGCTCAAGTCGGTGCTGCTCAAGGAGGAGGATGCGATCGACGTGGCGTTCGACTCGAAGAACGCCGTCTTCGGGCTGAAGAACCACACGCTGATCTGCCGGCTGATCGAGGGCAACTACCCGAACTACAATGCCGTGATCCCGACCAACAACCCCAACAAGGTGCTGGTAGACCGCATCGAACTGGTGAACGGCATCAAGCGCGTGGCAGTCTGCTCGAACCCGACGACCAACCTCATCCGCATGAACATCGCCGAGAACAAGATCGGCCTGATGGCGCAGGACCTCGACTTCTCGGTCTCGGCCAACGAGACGATCTCGTGCAGCTACGACGGCCAGCCCATCACGATCGGCTTCAAGTCGACCTTCCTCGTCGAGATCCTCTCGAACATGGAGACGCCGACGGTGGTCGTCGAACTGGCCGACTCGACGCGCGCCGGCGTCTTCCGCCCCGTCTACGACGACAAGCAGACGAGCGCGACGCTGATGCTCCTCATGCCTATGATGATCAACGCATAAAGACCCGCCAGATGAAGTTGAACCTCAAGCGCCCGATCGTCTTCTTCGATCTGGAGACCACGGGTGTGGACACATCGAAAGACCGCATCGTCGAGATTTCGATGATCAAGGTGATGCCCGACGGCGAGGAGATCGTCAAGACCCGCAAGCTCAACCCGGGGATGCACATTCCCGAGGAGGCCACCGCCGTGCACGGCATCACGGACGAGGATGTGAAGGATTGCCCCACGTTCGCGCAGGTCGCCAAATCGCTCGAACAGTTCGTGCGCGGCTGCGATTTCGGCGGCTTCAACTCGAACCGGTTCGACCTGCCGGTGCTCGTTGAGGAGTTCCTGCGTGCGGGCGTGGAGGTCGATTTCAAACGGCGGCGGTTCGTCGACGTCCAGAATATCTTCCACAAAAAGGAGCAGCGGACGCTCGTCGCCGCCTACAAGTTCTACTGCGACCGCGACCTGACCGACGCCCATTCGGCCGAAGCCGATACGCGGGCGACCTACGAGGTGCTCAAAGCACAGATAGAGCGCTACGACGATCTGGAGAACGACATCGACGCGCTGGCCGAATACTCGACGCGCGGCGAATGCGCCGACTATGCCGGTCGCATCCTCTACAACGACAAGGGCGTCGAGGTCTTCGGCTTCGGCAAGCACCGCGACCGCAGCGTCGCCGAGGTCTTCGCCGCCGAACCGAGCTACTACGCATGGATGATGAACGGCGACTTCCCGCTCTACACCAAGAAGGTGATCACGGAGATCTACCTGCGCGGCAAAAACCGATGAACCCACCAACGATGAAACGACTCGTCACGACGATCCTGCTCCTGCTATGGGGCCTCTGCGCCTTCGCAGTGCAACGCTCCGGCACGATCGTCTACATCAACGGCGCGAAATACTACGTGCACACGGTGCAGCCGGGCGAGACGCTCTATTCGCTCGCCAAAGCCTACGCCGTGAGCGAGCAGGCGATCGTGCGCGACAACCCCTCGGCCGCCGCGGGACTGAAGGCCGGCGAAAACCTGCGCATTCCCTACGCCGCCGAAAAGGTCGAGCAGCTCTCCGACCGCAAGATGCGCAAGACCTTCGACACACACCGCATCGCCGAAGGCGAGACGCTCTATGCCATATCGCGGCGCTATGAAATCCCGATCCGAACGATCGTGGAGGACAATCCCTCGCTCGATCCCATCCGCCTGCGGCCGGGCTCGAAACTCCTGATCCGCAAGAAGCAGCGCGGCTCGGAGGACGAGGCCGGCAGCCGCGAAGCGTGGGAAGAGTACCGCAACTCGCTCAACAGCGTCGCGGAAGCGGGCTATGCCTACCATCTGGTGGCGCCGGGCGAGACGGTCTATGCGCTCTCGCGCCGCTTCGGTATCTCGGAGGAGGAGTTGAGTGCGCTCAACGACGGACTGAAACCCGCCGATCTGAAAGCCGGCGCCATCCTCAAGGTCCCGGCCGCCGACACGACCGCACTGCAAAGCACAACGCCGCCCCTCGATACCGCGTCGGCCTGCAGGCCGACGGTGGAGGAGATCGAATTCCGACCGCTGGCGGCGCACGAATCCCTCGACGTGGCGCTGCTGCTGCCCCTCGAGGTCAACGGCGTACCCAATGCCAACTACCTCGAATTCTATCAGGGCTTCCTACTCGGTCTCGACAGCGTAAGACTCCGCCACGGAATCTCGACGCACGTCACGCTGTTCAACACAGCCCGCAACCCCGAGCGGATCGAGGAGCTGACGACTACGGAGGCATTCCGGCGCGCACGGCTGATCGTCGGCCCGGTCTACGAGGAGGGGCTCCATCCGGTCGTCCGCCATGCCGAACGGGAGGGCATTCCCGTCGTCTCGCCGCTCGCTCACCTGACGAAGATCTCGAGCGACGCGCTCTTCCAGCTGGCACCCGATCCGGAATACAAATATGCGAAGGTCGCGGAGCTGCTCGACGGAAGCCGCCGCATCACACTGATCTACACCGAACGCACGGACCGGGAATTCGAATTGGAGATCCTGCAGCAGCTCGAGGGGCACACCTATCAACGCCACACCTACCGCTACGTGCATCCGAGCGCCGTGCGCTCCGGCCATAACCCGAGCGACCTCACGCCGCTGCTGGAGAACGGCGACGACAACGTCTTCATCGTCATGTCCGACAACGAGGTGGACGTCGACCGCATCCTCGCCGCGCTGGCTTCGGCCGATACGAGCCTCACGAGCCGCGGCCGCACGGCGCCCCGGTTCACGGTGCTGGGCAACGCACGCTGGAACCGCTACAACAACATCGACCGGACGATGTTCTTCAAGAACAGCGTGGTGTTCGTCTCGACCTACCACGCCAAACGCGACGCCAGCGTCGTCGCCGACTTCGACAGCGCCTATATCCGCGCCTTCGGCTCGCTGCCCACGCTCTACTCCTACCGCGGCTACGATGCGGCGATGATCTTCGTGCCGGGCATGTACAACGACATCCAGTACGACATGGAGGGCCGCACCTTCGCGCCGCTGCAGACCACCTACCTGTTCGGCCGCCGCGAGGATGCCCCGGGCACCCACGTCAACCGCAACTGGACGCGGGTGAACTACAACAAGAACTTCACGATCACCATCGAATGACATGGCCGCGCTGACCAACGGAATTCCTGAGAAAACCATCGAGCGTTTGAGCGAATACCGCCGCACGCTGCTCGCCAGCCACAAGCAGGGGATCACCCACATCTTCTCGCACGTGCTGGCCGGCATCCACGGCATCACGGCCGTGCAGGTGCGCCGCGACCTGATGCTGATCGGCTTCTCGAGCGACACGAAGAAGGGCTACGACGTGCAGGTGCTGATCGAATACATCGGCAACATCCTCGACAGCCCCGCCCCGACCAACATCGCGGTGCTCGGCATGGGCCACCTCGGACAGGCGATCACCAAGTATTTCAACGGCAAGGGGCTGAAGCTCCGGATCACGGCCGCCTTCGACATCGACCCCGAAAAGGTGGGCAAAACCATCGACGGCATTCCCTGCTACCATATGGACGCCTTCGAAGAGACGGTCGAGGACAAGGAGATCAGCATCGTGATCGTCTCCTCGCCGACGAAGGTCGCGCCGCAGCTCGTCGTGCCGATCATCAATGCCGGCATCAAGGGCGTGCTGAACTTCACCTCCACGCCGCTGAACTTCCCGCAGGGCATCGTCGTCGAGAATTACGACATCACCACGCTGCTCGAAAAGGTGGCCTACTTCGTCAAGGAGAACGAGGAGAACAACACGACCGGCAACGGCTGACGAGCACGCACTGCGAGATGAAGGTATTCCACGGTTTCGACTCCCTGCCGACGTTCCGGCACCCGGTCGTCACGGTCGGCTCCTACGACGGCGTCCACCGCGGCCACCGGGCGCTGCTCGAGCGTCTCGTGGCGGAGGCCCGTGCGACGGGCGGCGAGAGCATCGTACTGACGTTCGACCCCCATCCGCGCATCGCGCTCGGACGCAGCGAAGGGCTACGGCTGCTCACGTCGCTCGACGAAAAGATCGCGCTGCTCGCCGTTTCGGGCGTCGACTGCGTGATCGTGATCCCGTTCGACAGAGCCTTCGCCGCTCTGTCGGGCCGCGAGTTCGTCGAACGCTGCCTGATCGGCAAGGTCGGCGCCGAGACGCTGGTCGCCGGCTACAACCACCGCTTCGGTCACGACCGGCTCGACCCCGCCACGCTGCCTGCCGCCACGCCGCTGCGCATCGTCCGCGTCGATCGCTTCGATGCCGAAGGGGCCCATATCAGTTCAACGGCCATCCGCAACCTGATCGCCGCAGGCGACACGACGGAGGCCGAGCGGCTGTTGGGACACCCGCTCGGTCCCGACTGCCGCGCAACGCAGGGCACGCCGCCCCGGAACGGGGAGGAAGTCCCCTCGACCTGACCTCGAACCGCTGCGGCGCTTCCCATCCTCGCCCGCAGCGCAAACGAACGAACCCTTTCACGAAAAACCGCCAAATGATCGATAAGATGATCAGCCACTATTGCAAAATCCGCGTGTGGTACAAGCACACCGACCAGATGGCCATCTGCCACCATTCGAACTATATCTGCTACTACGAAGCCGCACGCAGCGAGTTCCTGCGCGAACTGGGCATGTCGTTCGCCGAGGTCGAACGACGGGGCATCATGATGCCGATCCTCGAGGTGCAGTCGAAATACCGCAAACCGGCCTATTTCGACGAGCTGCTCACCGTACGCATCCGCCTCGACGAGCTGCCTGCGGCACGCATTACGTTCCGCTACGAAATCTTCAATGAAAAGGGCGAGCTTATCAATACGGGCATGACCCAGCTGGGATTCATCCACAGCGATACGCGCCGTCCCTGCCGCTGCCCCGAGTGGTTCCTCGATCTGCTGCGCGGACGCTGGACCGAATAGTCGCGCTACCGCCTTCCGACAAAAGTCCCCGGCCGGGCCCGCAGGCCGTACGTTCCGACATGTGCAGCCCGCAGCGCGGGGGTCGCTCATGTCGGCGCATCGCCGACCATGCCGAATCCGACGCTGCCCTGCGTTCCGGGGGGGGCGGTCACTCGGCCTCCGGACTCCGCTCCGACGCATGCCGCCGCAGCCACTCCTCGACCACGACCTTCAGCGACAGCTCCTGCAGCCAGAAGCGGCCGGGGCGGAATCGGATCGCGTTCGGATCGCTCACGTCGTAGTAGCCCGCCACGCCGTCGACGACCGTCTGTTCGCAGGTGTCGATCCGGTTGAAGAGCGACGTCTCGATGATGAGGTAGCGCCCCTGTTTGGGGCTGTAGAGCATGTCGACGCTCATCAGGCGGCTGCCGAGGCGCTTCACCGTATCGACGGCAAGCCGGATCGCCTCCTCGGGCAGCTCCTTCTTGACGCAGATGCCGGATCCCGAAGCCCGGAAATCGCCGGCAGCGGGGTAGCGGTAGTACCCGAACGCCTTGTCGTCGACCACGAAGATCCGCAGATCGAACGTCGCATCGTCGACGAAAGGCTGCAGATAGAGGTAATCCTTCTGCCGCACATAGTGCCAGCGCGTCGACGCGCCGCTGCGATCGGTGAAAATCCGCCGGATCAGCCGCTTCGCCTGCGCCGCCGTGGCGATCTTGCGCACACCCGACGACTTCGAGGCGGTGTCGATCTTGGAGATCAGCGGATAAGTCGCCTGCGCAGCGTAGCGCAACGCCTCCTCGCGGGAGTTGGTCGCGAAGGTGGGAATCGCCGGCAGCCCGAGCGCTTCGTAGAGGTAGCTCGCACGGCTCTTGTGCTCGTACTGCCACAATTCGTCGAACGACGGGAAGCAACACTTCCCCAGCATGCGCTCCAGTACGTAGATTTTCGATTCGGCCATCGCCTGCACGGCGGGCGTGGAGGGCGTATGCCACACGATGATGTCGTACTGCGCCGCCTGCCGCTGCCAGTCGCTCGCCGCGATATCGTAAAAGCCGTAGTCGAGACCGTTTCTGCGGCAGAAGCGCTCGTAGCGCAGCCACGAGTCGTTAGGCCGGACATAGCCCCCGACCGGTTCCGAATCGCGGACGATGCCGATGCGGGGGAGGGTCGCGGCACAGTACTCCAGCAAAACTTCATCGGCTTCGTCGACCCGACGCCGGACCTCCTCCATCGGGAGATAGTGTCGGCGGACATGCCGCATCTTCTGGCGCTCGTTCTCCTTGAACCAGCGCAGCAACGTATCTATTACCATCATCGTTCCATCGTTTCCAAGCCCAACTCCTCGATCGTATAGGCCTGCGCGCGGTAATCCGTGCGCGTCAGGGCCGATGCCAGCGTGACGAGCGCCGAAGCCACGGGCGTCTGCAGCCCCTTGTGGGCCGCCAGCCGCTCCAGCAGGCAGAGTCCCATCGGCACATCCTCGTGGATGAACCGCGTATCGAGACTCGCAGGTCCTTTCGGGCCTCCGAAGGCCGCATATTTCTTGAACACCGTAAGGCTGTCGCACGTCAGGTCCTCCTCGTTGCGCCACCTGCACGCATCGAGGTAAGACATCGGCACGCCGCCGTAGGCCCCGATCACGGCATTTTTCTCCGCATCGAGCTCCCGCACCAGATTCCACACCGACGGCGAGAAGGCTTCGCGGTACATCCAGAACTCGCCGCGCGCGTATTCGATCCGGCTGGCCGACATCACGGTGCCCACCGTATGCACGACCATGTTGGGATTGTGCATCGCAGCCTCTACGAGGTTCGTGCGCAGGTATTTGTGGCAGCCGAACAGTTCGTCGACCTTCGGAAGATGGATCTCGTGCCGTTTTTCGCGGAAAGCCACGGCATTGCGCACGTTGCGGAAGAGGATTTCGACACGCCCCGGCCCGACGATGCGGGCATCGTACGGCGTCGACTCCGCCTCGGCGAAGACCACGTCCGGCTCGCAGACATACCGCGCGAACAACTCCGAACCCATGTTGCCCGGAACGAGCAGCACCAGCTGCCCGCTGCGGAAGCAGGGTGCGATGACGGGCGCCAGATCGCGGTGCTGGAGGCTCTGCGTGAGCACCAGCACCGCATCCGTTCCCTCGATGCCCGCCGGAATATCGCGCGTAACGAGGGCGAGCCGTACGAACGACTGCCGGCTACCGTTCGTCGTATCGATCGCCTCGATACCTCCGGCCGCCGCTATGGCGTCGAAACCGGCATCGTGCACCGCACGCGAAGTCTTGATCAGATGGACGGTATGGCCTCTCTCGGCCAGCTTGAAGGCATGGGCGCATCCGCTGTTGCCCGCGCCTACGACTGCTATCTTCATACGTTCAGTTCAAAATTACACCCTCGGTCGAGGGCCGATATGCATTGCGGACTACAATCCGCCATCGGCCGCACCCGGGATGAAGTGTTTGACATCGTACACGACACCCTTCGGTACGGTCAGCGCCCGGAAGTCGACGCCCCGGAAGCGGTCGTGCGCCACGGCGAGAATCACCGCATCGAATCGCTCCGATGTCGGCACTTCGTCGACCAGCTCCAGTCCGTATTCGCGCCGGACCGCCTCGGGCGAGGCCCACGGATCGCACACCGTCACGCAGGCGTCGTATTCGCCCAGCGTCCGGACAATATCCACCACCTTCGTGTTGCGCACGTCGGGACAATTTTCCTTGAAGGTGAAGCCCAGCACGAGCACCCGTGCGCCCGGAATGCGAAGCCCGCGTCTGATCATCAGCTTCACCACCTGACCGGCCACATACTCGCCCATGCCGTCGTTCATCCGGCGCCCGGCGAGGATGATCTCGGGATTGTAGCCGTGCCGCTGGGCGCACTGCGCCAGATAGTAGGGATCCACGCCGATGCAGTGTCCGCCGACGAGCCCCGGCTTGAACGGAAGGAAATTCCACTTCGTTGCAGCGGCCGCCAGCACATCGTGCGTATCGATGCCCATCCGCGTGAAGATCTTCGAAAGTTCGTTGACGAAGGCGATGTTGATGTCGCGCTGCGCATTCTCGATCACCTTCGCCGCCTCGGCGACGCGGATCGTGGGGGCGAGATGGGTCCCCGCCTCGATCACCGAGCCGTACACCGCATCGACCAGCCGTCCGATCTCGGGCGTCGAACCCGAGGTCACCTTCCGGATCTTCTCCACCGTATGCTGCTTGTCGCCCGGATTGATCCGCTCGGGCGAGTAGCCCGCGAAGAAGTCCCGATTGTATTTCAACCCCGAAACGCGCTCCACGACGGGGATGCACTCCTGCTCCGTGACTCCGGGATAGACGGTCGATTCGTAAACCACCACGTCGCCCTGCGCGATCACGCGGCCCACCGTCTCGCTCGCCCCGATAAGCGGCGCGAGATCGGGTTTGCAGTCGCTATCGACGGGCGTCGGCACGGCCACGACATAGAAATTGCAGGCGCGGATCGCCTCGATGTCCGACGTGCAGACGAAGCCGTCGTTCAGGGCCGAGCGGAGGAGTTCGTCCGGCACCTCCAGCGTCGCGTCGTGTCCCGCCATGAGTTCCGCCACGCGCGCCGGATTACGGTCGTAGCCCACCGTCGGGTATTTCGTCGAAAAGAGCCGGGCCAGCGGAAGTCCCACATAGCCCAGACCGATGACACAGATACGTATCTCTTTCTCCATACGGATAGTTTGAATTAGCACTTCTTCGTTCCGATCCGCCGTCCGGCTCCTCGGAACGGACGCCGCTCGCAGCGGTCGCACACGTTTTACAACACCGAAACAGCGGCCCGTCGCCCGAAAGCGCAAGCCGCCGCCGCTGTCAAAGATGCTCCCGATACCATCGGACCGCCTCCCGCAGTCCGTCGCGCAGGGAGTATCGGGGATCGTACCCCAGCAACCTGCGCGCCTTGTCGATCGAAGCGAGCGAGTGGGGGATATCCCCTGCGCGGTTGGGGCCGTGCACGGGCTCGATCGCTGCGATCGCCGGGTCGTACTCCGCAAGGAACTCCTTCAGGCAACCCACCAGCTCGTTGAGCGTCGTCCGCTCGCCGTAAGCCGTATTGTAGATCTGGTTCACGGCCCGGGGATCGGTCGTGTCGAGCGCCAGCAGGTTCATGCGGATCACGTTGTCGATGTAGGTGAAGTCGCGCGAGTATTCGCCGTCGCCGTTGATCGTCGGCGCCTCGTGGCGCATAAGCTGCTTGACGAAGAGCGGAATGACCGCCGCATAGGCTCCGTTGGGGTCCTGACGTCGGCCGAAGACGTTGAAATAGCGCAGGCCGATGTATTCGAACCCGTAGGTGCGGGCGAACACGTCGGCATAGAGTTCGTCGACGTATTTCGTGATCGCATAGGGCGACAACGGTTTGCCGATCGTCTCCTCCACCTTCGGCAGCGACGTCGAATCGCCGTACGTCGAGGAGGAGGCCGCGAAGACGAAGCGTTTCACCTCTGCGTCGCGCGCCGCCACGAGCATGTTCAGAAAGCCCCCGATGTTGACCGCATTCGTCGTCACGGGGTCCTTGATCGAGCGGGGCACCGAACCCAGCGCCGCCTCGTGCAGCACGTAGTCGACCCCTTCGACCGCACGGCGGCAATCCTCCGCATTGCGGATGTCGCCCACTTCCAGACGGAACCGATCGCCGTATGCGCTCATCAGCGGCAAGAGGTTCTCCATGCGCCCCGTCGAGAAGTTGTCCAAGCACACCACGCGATCGCCGCGTTCGAGCAGCGCCTCGCAGAGATTCGAACCGATAAATCCGGCGCCGCCGGTCACCAATACATTCGCCATATTGTTTTCAGGTATCTTCATTCGTTCGCGACCCGCAGGTCGCGACAATCGCGTTCATTTCCGTTCCGGCATCCGCCCCGTGTGCGGCCGAAACCCCTCCTGCGACGCTTCGAACGTGCTCCTATCCGATCCGTTCGATCAGCGCGGGATCGATCGCCGCCGTAGCCACGGCGGCCACGCCGTCGATCGCCACCACGACTCGTCTGCTGCGCGTTCCGCGCACCTTCATCAGGCGGCCCTCCACACCGGCGAAGGCGCCACCGCAGATGCGGACCCGATCGCCGCAGCGCCACTCGGCGCATGCCGCCTGCACGAACATCGTCCGTTCGTCGTCGCTGCCCGCCACCGCGATGAAGTGGCGCATCTGCTCTTCGGGCACCACCACGGGCGTCGCACGTCCCTCCTCGCGCCGCATCAGGTACTGCAGATAGGTGAGCGACTCCTTCAGCGCCCGAATCCCTGCGGCATCGGTCCGCACGAAGATCAGGTTGTGTACGGCCGGCACGCGGCGTCGCACCTTCCGGCGACCCGCGGTCCGCTCTTCCCAGCGCATCGGCACGAAACATCGCACCCCGGCGTCGTCCAGCGCCGCCTTCGCCTTCATCGAGCGATTGTACACCGCACTCATCGCCCACCAGCATGCCGTGTCGGCCCCCGGTGCCGTTTCCGGCGGGCAGGACGTCCGACCGCACTCCGGCGCGCAATCGGACTCCGACAGCTCGTCGCATCCCGCACCGACCGACGCCGCAACGCCGGGCGCGGCATATCCGGAATCGATTCCCGTCGCCCTCTCAGCGTCGCCTCTGTCTGTCTGTTTACTCCTCGGGACGGACATCGAATTTCGCGAAATCCGAGTTCTGCGACTTGAATTCGGGAACGATCGTCTTCATCAGCCGCACCGTGCCCGGCACATCCACGCTGCGGGCCAGCTCCTCCAGACGAACGACCGCCTGCTCGGCCTCGGCGTAGTCGTACTGACGCACTTTGGCGATGCGGATCTTCTCGTGCGGTGTCGGCAGCGTATTCTCGTCGTTAGCCAACACCTCCTCGTAGAGTTTCTCGCCCGGACGCAAGCCCGTATATGCGATTTCGATCTCTTCGCCGACCCGGAAGCCGGCCAGTTCGATCATGCGTTTGGCCAACGCGGCGATCTTCACCGATTCGCCCATGTCGAAGACGAAAATCTGGTTGCCCGTCGACATCGACGCGGCCTCCATCACCAGACGGCACGCCTCGGGAATCGTCATGAAGTAGCGCGTGATGTCGGGATGCGTCACCGTCACCGGTCCGCCCTTCTCGATCTGCTCGCGGAAGCGGGGGATTACCGAGCCGTTCGAACCGAGGACGTTGCCGAAGCGCGTCGTCACGAAGCGCGTAACGCCCTCCGCCTTGCCCTCGGCGATGGCCTGTCCGAGCGACTGCACGTAGATCTCGGCCAGACGCTTCGAGGCCCCCATCACGTTGGTGGGATTGACCGCCTTGTCGGTCGAAATCATAACCATCTTCTCGACGCCGTAGCGCAGGCAGAAGTCGGCGACGTTGCGCGTGCCCGCCACGTTGACCAGCACGGCCTCGCAGGGGTTCTCCTCCATCAACGGCACGTGCTTGTAGGCTGCGGCATGGAACACCACCTGCGGACGGAACGTGCGGAACAGGTAGTCGAGACGCGCCGGATTGCGTACATCGCCGATCACCGGGATGAACCGCAACCCCTTGAAACGCTCCTCGAGCTCGAGCCGGATGTTGTGCATCGGCGTCTCGGCATTGTCGAACAGGATCAGCCGCTCGGGTTCGAAAGCCGTCAGCTGGCGGCAAAGCTCCGAACCGATGGAGCCGGCGGCACCCGTCACCAGAATCGTCTTGCCGCGCAGGTTGCGGCCGATTTCGTCGAGCGAAATACGGATCTCGGGACGGCCCAGCAGGTCCTCGATCTTGATCTCGCGGACGTTCTGTTTCATCAGCTTGCCGTCGATCACCTCGTCGATGGGCGGTGCGATCAGCACCTGAATGCCGGCATCGGTGCAATAGCGGATCAGCCGCTCGCGCTCGCTCTGGGCATCGTCGTAGGAGGCGAAGAGCACGGCATCGAGATCGACCTTGTCGAGCAGATAGGCGATGCTCTCGCGGTTTTCGAAGTAGTAGACCTGTTTATCGGCCACCGTATAGTTCTTGAACCGGGGTCCGAAGGTAAGGAAGCCCACGATGCGGTAGTGGGGCGAATTCTGCAGGCGCAGCGTCAGCGCCGTCGACTTGTCGCCGACGCCGTAGACCAGCACGCGCTTGGTATTGTGTTTCTTGAGCAGCCGCGACTTGATGACGTCGTGCAGGGCGATCATCACCAGACGCAGGGCGATGAGCGCGAAGAGCGTCAGCAGCGCATCCATCAGCAGGCCGGCCTGCACGGCTTCGATGCCGCCCGCGAGTCTCGGCCAGAGATTGATGCAGATCCATACGATGCACTCTTTGGCGACGACCGCAGCCCCGAGCTTCCAGATCTCGCGCAGCGTCGTGTGGCGGATGACCGATCGGAACGTACGGAACAGGCAGAAAGCCAACATGCTGGCGACGGCCGAAAGGACGATCAGCGCTGCGCCGTACCGCAGCGTGGTGACGAACGACACGGGAACGAGACGCCCGACGATCAGATAGGTGAAGAGCGTCGCCAACGCCGAAGCAACGGTGTCGAGCGCCAGAATGAGCCACGACGAGAAGTATCGATGCAATCCGAGGTGCCGGAAGAGTTGCTGCATAAAACGCTATTTTAGGTCGATCGAAGTTTCAGGACACGATGAATCCGCCCTCCGCGAAGGACGACCACAAAATTAGGTATTATTTTCCATCCGGACAAGTTTTTCACCGGAAAACGTCCGCGTCGCACAACAATCTGACCGACAAGACAATAAGGCAGCGGAGGCCCTCCCCGAAGGGAGAATCTCCGCCGTCCGTCCCGCAAAGGGACTGTATATTCCGGGCGCTGCACAGCGCCCGGAAGCCCTATTTTTCGATGAGCGAAATCGACCGCTGGATGAAGTCCGACAGACTCTTGCCCTTCAGCATGCCGTTCGACAGCAGCGCGAGGTCGATGATCTGCTTCACGAGGCGGTTCCCGCCGCCGATCTCGCGCAGGCGCGTGTTGCGCTCGTCGCGCAGCGTGACGATCTTCTTCGAGAGCTCTTCGCGCATCGTGCGCTCCTCGGCCGTGAGCTCCTCCTCCTTCTTATCCCGCGTCACCTCGTCGAAGCGCTTCTCCTCGGCCACGGCGGCATCGATCTTCTTGGTGATCGACTTGAGCTTGTCGCCGTAGGCCTTCTCGGCATCGGCGAGGATGTCGGCGACGATGGGGTGGTTGCCGTTGACGGCCACCGTGAAGTTGTCGGGCATCTGACCGTAGAACTGGCTCATGCCCCCGCCGCCCGTCGCGGCCATCTCCTTCATGCGGCGCATGAACTCATTCTGCGTGATCACCACGGGAGCGTCGCAGGGCGCCATCGCCTCGAACGAGATCGTATAGCGGATCTTATCGTCGACGGGCATCTGGCTCTCGAACACGGGCGTCAACAGCTCCTGCTGCGCCTCGGTGAGCGACATCTTGAGCTGATCCTCCTTCTGGATCAGCTTGTCAATCACGTCGCTGTCGACGCGCACGAAGCGCACGTCGGTGTGTTTCGACTCGTACCAGTTGATGTAGTGGCTGTCGAGCGGACCGTTCATCTCCAGCACGTCGTACCCCTTGCCGCGCGCCGCCTCGAGGAAGGCGTGCTTCTCCTCGGGGTCGTCGACATAGAGGAAGATCACGTTCTTGTTCTTGTCGGTCTGCTGCTCCTTCACCAGAGCGGTGTACTCCTCCGGCGTGCGGTACTCTCCAGCGACGTTCTTCCAGAGCATGAAGCCGGCGGCCTTCTCGGCGAACTTCTCGTCGGTGAGGATGCCGTACTGGATGAAGATCTTCAGATCGTCCCACTTCGACTCGTAGTCGGCACGCATCGTCGTGAAGAGCTCGTGGAGCCGGTCGGCCACCTTGCGGGTGATGTAGCCGGCGATCTTCTTCACGTTCGAGTCGCTCTGCAGGTAGCTGCGCGAGACGTTGAGCGGAATGTCGGGCGAGTCGATCACGCCATGCAGCAGCGTAAGGTACTCCGGCACGATGCCCTCGACCTGATCGGTCACGTAGACCTGATTCGAATAGAGCTGGATGCGGTTCTTCTGGATCTCGAAGTTGTTGCGGATCTTCGGGAAGTAGAGGATGCCCGTGAGGTGGAACGGATAGTCGATGTTGAGGTGGATCGAAAAGAGCGGCTCCTCGCCCACGGGGTAGAGCTCGCGGTAGAACTCCTTGTACTGCTCCTCGGTGATCTCCGACGGCTTGCGGGTCCAGAGGGGCTCCACGTCGTTGATCACGTTGTCCTTCTCCGTGTCGACATATTTGCCGTCCTTCCACTCCTTAACCTTGCCGAAGGCGATCGGCACGGGCAGGAAGCGGCAGTATTTCTTCAGCAGCCCCTCGATCTTCGCCTCGTCGGCATACTCGGCCGCATCCTCCGAGAGGTGCAGCACGATCGTTGTGCCGCGGTCGTGCGCCTCGTCTGTCTCCTCCATCTCGAACTCGGGCGTACCCGTGCAGCTCCAGTGCACGGTCTTCGCCCCCTCGCGGAACGAGCGGGTGATGATCTCGACGCGGTCCGAGACCATGAACGCCGAATAGAATCCCAGACCGAAATGTCCGATGATCGACTGGTTCTTGTACTTCTCCATGAACTCCTCGGCGCCCGAGAAGGCGATCTGGTTGATGTAGCGGTCGACCTCCTCGACCGTCATGCCCACGCCGCGGTCGGTCACCGTCAGCGTGCGGGCCTCCTTATCCGCGAAGACGCGGATCGTCAGATCGCCCAGTTCGCCCTTCGCCTCGCCGATCGAAGCGTAGGTCTTGAGCTTCTGCGTAGCGTCCACCGCATTGGAAATCAGCTCGCGGAGGAAGATTTCGTGCTCCGAATAGAGGAATTTCTTGATGACGGGGAAGATGTTCTCCGTCGTTACTCCGATTTTACCGTTTTTCATCGTATATGGCGTTTGTTCGTTGTTCATAAACCGTAAAGCGATGCAACAAACGGTATGCCAACACTCTGCATCTGCCAAAATGACAGACGCGACTGACAGATGGCTTGTCCGGACGAAAAAAATGCACTATCTTGGCGCTCTCGAAAACCTCTACGCTTATGGATTTTCACACGCTGGCGAAAAAGCGGTATGCCTGCCGCAAATACACCTCCGCGAAGGTCGGACGCGAAGAGCTCGACCGCATCCTCGAAGCGGGGCGCATCGCCCCTACGGGCGCCAACCGACAGCCGCAGCGGCTCCTTGTCGTACAGTCCGACGAGGGTCTCGCGAAGCTGGCCCGCTGCGCCCGCGACTTCGGCGCTCCCTGCGCCGTGATCGTCTGCGCCGACACGACCGAGGCGTGGACGCGGCGCTACGACGGCAAGACGATCGGCGACATCGACGCCACGATCGTCACCGACCACATGATGCTGGCGGCCGCATCGCTCGACCTCGACACGCTGTGGGTCTGCGCCTTCGACCCTGCGGCGCTGAGCCGTGAGTTCGCCATACCCGAAGGCTGGGAGCCGGTAAATATCCTGCTGATCGGCTACGGCGCCGACACACCGGCCTCGCCCGAACGGCATGCCAAGACCCGCAAGCCGCTCGCCGCGACGACCTTCTTCGAACGGTTCTGATCCCCACGCAGACAAACGAACGAGGCTGCCCGACCTTCCGTACGGCAGCCTCGTCCGTATATTCGGGTCCGCTTAACGAGCCCAGAGGCGGAACTTCATCGCGAACTTCCCGCCCGGCTCGATCCAGCGGAATCCGGCCGCCGCAGGATCGGGCGCATTCGGCGCATCGGTCGTCCACGACTGCGGCTCGGGACAGCAGTAGGGCACCTGCCCGCCGTTGTTCCAGATCGTCCAATAGGTCGTCGCCCCGTCCGCTTCGTAGAAAGTCCGCACACCCATGCGGCGGTTCTCGACCGTCGCGCCGCGGAACGGCCGGCCGTCGACCTCGATCTCGCGCACGGTGAATCCCGCCTCGATCGGAGCGCAGCCGGTCACCTGCAGTCCGCCCTCGCGCAGCTGCGCGAAGCGCTCCGAAAGGGGAAGAAGCCGTCCCGTAGGCAGGTTGCGCTCGTCGAGCTCGACCTGCCTGCCGACCGCCGCGCGCATCACATAGTCGCCCGGCTCGCCGCCGGCGAAGGGCACCATCAGCGGCGTATGGAATCCCACGCCGACCGGCATGTTCCGGTCGCTGCGGTTGAAGAAGACCGTCTCCTGCTCGAGTCCCTCGGCCGTCAGCCGGAAAATCATCTTGCACTTGAACTCGTGGGGAAAGTCGCGGAAGACGGCGTCGCTCGCCGCATTGGCGTAGTAGCGGCACTCGATGAATACCTCCTCGTCGTTCTCCCATGCCTTCGACACGGCGAAAGGCTGGCTCTTGAGGTTTCCGTGGTGGTAGTTCCGCTCTTTGGCGATGGTGATGGGAAAGCGGTAGGTGCGCCCTTCGAAGGTATAGCAGCCGTCCCCGATGCGGTTGGGCGGGAAGAGCACCGGCAACCCGAACACGTGCGGACGTCCCCTGAAGGTTTCGATCTCGTCCGCCGCAGGGGTGCGCAGGATCTCGACGCTCAACCCCTTATGGGCCAGCCGGATCAGATTGGCACCCACCGAGGGCACGAGCATCGCCTCGTACTCGCCCTTCGAAAAAACCACGGCCGGCAGGCCGTGGTAGTCGATCGTTCGCAGCATCGCGTCAGAACAGTTTGTCGAGTTTCTCCTTCAGGGCCTCCTTCGAGGTCGCGCCGACCTGCTTGTCGACGAGCTGACCGCCCTTGAGGAAGACGATGGTCGGGATGTTGCGCACGCCGAACTTCATCGTGATCGTGTCGTTCTCCTCGACGTCGCATTTGCCGATGATGGCGCGGCCCTCGTACTCGGCGG
Source organism: uncultured Alistipes sp. (assembly GCA_910576555.1). Classification (GTDB taxonomy): domain Bacteria; phylum Bacteroidota; class Bacteroidia; order Bacteroidales; family Rikenellaceae; genus Alistipes. The sequence goes on from CAJTIY010000001.1 coordinate 156,524, forward strand.
CCAGTTCGTCCACGATCGGCGACATCATGCGGCAGGGGCCGCACCACTCCGCCCAGAAATCGATCACTACGGGCTGCTCCGAGGCGAGCAGCTGCTCAAAATTCTCCTTGTTAATCGCTAAAGCCATACTATCAATTGTATTAAGTAAAAAAACGTTCATTTTCCAATCCGCACAGCTGCCGTCGCGGCCGCGCGACCGGCTCCGCACGCTCCCCGCAAAGGTAGGCCCTTCGCAGCGCTGCCGCACGGAGCTCTTTTCGCCTTACGGCAAATTCGTTGCCGAACTACGATCCGATCGTGTAGCGGATCTCGTTCGCATCGAGGTAGTCGACGAGCGTCGACGTAAGGCTCACCTTGTGGCTCTTCGAAAAGAGCCGCACCGAGACGCCCGCCTCCGGATCGTACACGAGGAGCCGCAGCAGCGTATCGCCCTTCGACGACTTGACACACTTGCGCAGGTCGTCGATGAGCCTCTGCGTGATCTCGCCCACGGGGAGCTGCAGCACGATTTCGCGAATCATCGTGTCGCGCAGCTCCGACAGCTGCACCATCGAGACGATCTTGAACTCCAGCTCTCCCGAATCGCGGTAGGGCTTGGGCTGCACCTTGCCGCGGATAAAGAGAAAGTAGTCCTGAAAGAGGTATTTGCGGAAATTCTCGTAATCCTTGCCGAAGAGCGCGAACTCGTGCGCGCCGTTGTAGTCCTCGAGACGGAACTTGCCCCACGGCTTGCCCGTCTTGGTCATGAGGTTCTGCACCCCGACCACCATACCCGCCACAGCGATCTCCTGCCCTTTGAGCGGATCGAGGTTCTCGAGCTCCGAAAGCTGCGTCTTGCACATGTGGTCGATCACCACCTTGTAGTCGTCGAGCGGATGGGCCGAGAGGTAGAGGCCGATCATCTCGCGCTCCTTCGCGAGGGTCTCGAGCTGGGTCCAGTCGGCGCAGGCCGGCAGTACGGGGCGCTGTATGTCCACATGTCCGCCGCCCCCGAAGAGGCTCTGCTGGGCGTTGTTCTTCTCGGCCTGAAAGCGCTGGCCGTAACGCATCAGCTGCTCGATGTAGGTCACGCCGCTGGCATCGCGGGCATCCGCACCGAAGAACTTGCCGCGGTGGAACTCCGTGATCGAATCGAAAGCCCCGGCATAAGCGAGGTTTTCGAGGCATTTGCGGTTGACCAATCCGTAGTTGACCCGCTCGATGAAGTCGAACACGTCCTTGAACGGACCGCCCGCATCGCGCTCGGCGATGATGCTCTCCACGGCTCCCTCGCCGACGCCCTTCACGGCAGCCAGACCGAAGCGCACGTCGCCCGCGCGGTTGGCCGAGAAGGTGCGCATCGACTCGTTGATGTCGGGTCCAAGCACCTTGATGTCCATGCGCTTGCACTCATTCATGTAGATCGTCAGCTGATCCACGTTCGCGAGGTTGCGGCTCAACACCGCCGCCATGTACTCCGACGGGTAGTTGGCCTTGAGGTAGGCCGTCTGGTAGGCGACCCACGAATAGCACGTAGCATGCGATTTGTTGAAGGCGTAGGAGGCGAACTTCTCCCAGTCGGCCCAGATCTTCTCCAGCACCTTCGGATCGTGGCCGTTGGCCTGCCCGCCCTTGATGAACTTGGGCTTCAGCGCGTCGAGCTTGTCCTTGAGCTTCTTGCCCATCGCCTTGCGCAGCGTGTCCGACTCGCCGCGCGTGAAGTTGGCCAAGAGGCGCGACAGCAACATGACCTGCTCCTGATAGACCGTCACGCCGTAGGTGTCCTTCAGGTACTTCTCCATCACGGGGATGTCGTAGACGATCGGGCTGCGGCCGTGCTTGCGGGCGATGAAGTCGGGGATGTAGTCCATCGGGCCCGGACGATAGAGGGCGTTCATCGCGATCAGGTCCTCGAAGGTCGAGGGCTGCAACTCGCGCAGGTATTTCTGCATGCCCGCGGACTCGAACTGGAACGTTCCGACCGTGCGGCCCTCGCCGTAGAGCTTATAAGTGGCCTTGTCGTCGATGATCGTGAAGTCGTCGATGTCGACCTCGACCCCCTTCGTCTGGCGGATGTTCGCCACCGCATCCTTGATGATCGAGAGGGTTTTCAGACCGAGGAAGTCCATCTTGATGAGGCCCGTATCCTCGATCACCGAACCCTCGTACTGCGTCACGAGCATCTTCTCGCCCGTCTCCTTATCGTCGGCCGTCGATACGGGCACCCAGTCGGTGATGTCGTCGCGGCAGATGATCGTGCCGCAGGCGTGCACGCCCGTGTTGCGGACGTTGCCCTCCAACATCTTGGCGTAGCGGATCGTATCGCGCAGCACGGGATTGTCCGACTGCTCGGCGGCCTTCAGCTCGGGCACGTAGTCGATGGCGTTCTGCAGGTTGAGCTTCTTGTCGGGAATCTTGTCCGGCACGAGCTTGCAGAGGCGGTCCGACTCGGCGAGCAGCAGCTTCTGCACGCGCGCGACGTCCTTGATCGCGAGCTTGGTGGCCATCGTACCGTAGGTGATGATGTGGGCCACCTTCTCCTTGCCGTACTTCTGCGTCACCCAGTTGAGCACGCGGCCGCGGCCGTCGTCGTCGAAGTCGACGTCGATATCGGGGAGCGAAATACGGTCGGGATTGAGGAAGCGCTCGAACAGCAGGTCGTAGGCAATGGGGTCGATCTGCGTGATTCCGAGGCAGTAGGCCACGGCCGAACCGGCCGCCGAGCCTCGGCCCGGACCCACCGAGACGTCGAGCTCCTCGCGCGCCGCGCGGATGAAGTCCTGCACGATGAGGAAGTAGCCCGGGAAACCCATCGTCTTCATGATGTGCAGCTCGAACTTGAGCCGCTCCTCCTGCTCCTCGGTAAGGTGCTCGCCGTAACGCTTATGGGCGCCGATCATGGTCAGATGGGCCAGATAGTCGGCCTCGAACTTGATGCGGTAGAGCTTGTCGTAGCCGCCCAGCTTCTCGATCTTCTTGCGGCCCTCCTCCTCCGACATCACCACGTTGCCGTTCTCGTCGCGCGTGAATTCGTCGAACAGATCCTGCTCGGTCAGCCGTGCGCGATACTCCTCCTCGGTGCCGAACTCGGCCGGGATCTCGAACGTCGGCATGATCGGGGCGTGGTCGATCGAGTAGTGCTCTACGCGGTCGCAGATCGCCACCGTGTTGGCCATCGCCTCGGGATCGCTCTTGCCGAAGATCGCGGCCATCTCGGCCGTCGTCTTGAGCCACTCCTGCTTCGAGTAGAGCATGCGCTTCGGATCGTCGAGGTCCTTGCCCGTCGAGAGACAGATCAGACGGTCGTGCGCCTCGGCATTGTCCTCGTCGACGAAGTGCACGTCGTTGGTGCAGACCGTCCGCACGCCGTGTTTCTCGGCCAGCTTGCGGATCCCCTCGTTGACCTTCACCTGCATGGGGTAGGCCTCGTGGTTGGCCCGCTCGACCGTGGCCTTGTGGAGCTGCAGCTCGAGGAAGTAATCTTCGCCGAAGACCGACTTGTGCCAGCGAATCGACTCCTCGGCACGCTCCCAGTCGTCGGCCGTAATGGCACGGGGTACCTCGCCCGCCAGACAGGCCGAGCAGCAGATCAGCCCTTCGCTATGCTTCGCGATCTCCGTACGGTCCGTTCGCGGACGCATGTAGAAACCCTCGGTCCACGCCTTCGATACGATCTTGATCAGGTTGTGGTAACCCTTGAGGTTCTTTGCCAGCAGGATGAGGTGGTAACCGCTCTGGTCGGGCTTTCCCTCCTTGTCCTGCAGACGACGGCGCGCCACGTAGACCTCGCAGCCGATGATCGGCTTGAAATCGGCCTTGCGCTTCAGCTGCGCGAGCTGCTCCTCGCAGGTCTCGATCGCATCCTCCGGAGCGCCCTCGCGGCGCAGGTCGTCGAGCTGGCGCTGGCAGTCGGCCGCCTTCTCCTTGTATTTGCCCCGCACCTTCTTCACGTAGTTGAAGAACTCCTTGATGCCGAACATGTCGCCGTGATCCGTCACGGCGATGCCGGGCTGCCCGTCCGCCATCGCCTTGTCCACGAGCCGCTGGATACTGGCCTGCCCGTCGAGAATCGAATATTGCGTATGTACGTGAAGGTGTACGAATTGAGACATGATCCCTGAAATTTGTCGTTTACAAAGATACGAATAAGCGAGGGCAAAAGCAAGCTTGCTTGCAGTTTGCCGAGCGGGAGTATCTTGGGCGCAGCCAAAGATACGAAAAGTCGAGCGCAGAAGCAAACTTCCGCCCTGCTTCTGCCGAACGGGAGTATCTTCGGTTCTGCCAAAGATAGCGAATATCGAGTAATTCCGTGGCAGGACTCTTGCATTTTTCCGACGGAATGCTTAATTTTAGGTAGGGTTTGCGCCGCATCGCCTCCGGAGCGGGTTTTCCGGCGTCGCGCGGAGCGAATCCCTCCGGTCGCATGCGCGCATCGGCCGAACGGACCGACAACCACACTCAAAACCTATCGCATATGCAAGACGAAACTATGGTCGTACTGGCGGAGTACAACACGGTCACCGAGGCCGAAATCGCCAAATCGATGCTCGACAGCGCGGGCATCTGGTCGACGATCCGCAACGAATACATGTCGACCCTCTATCCGATCGGCGCCACGGCGGCCCGCATCGCCGTGCGCGAGGAGGACCTCGAAAAGGCGCGCATGGTGCTGGAGCACCGTTGATACGCCGGCCCGTCCCGCACGAAAAATCCCCGGAGGAGCGATGCGCTCCTCCGGGGATTTTTCCGTCCGCAGCAACGCGCCGCTACCGCGGATCGTTCCAGAACGCCCACGAAGCCTCGGCCTGCGTGCGGAACATCCGTTCGCCGTTGAGCACGCGGGCGCCGCGCTGACGACCGTAATCAAGGAACTGCGTGAGCGGCGGATTGTAGACGAGGTCCAACAGGAAATGGTCGGGCGTGACGTAGGCGTAGGGGATGCGCGGGGCCTCGTCGACGGCAGGGTAGGTCCCCACGGGCGTGGCATGCACGATCAGGCGGCACGCCGCCACCGTCTCCGCCGGCAGATCGTCGTAGGTGAAGTTGCCGCGTGTCGGATCGCGCGAAACGAGTTCGAAGAGGATGCCCCGTTCCGCCAGCGCGAATTGCACGGCCTGCGAGGCACCGCCCGTGCCGAGCACCAACGCCCGTTCGGGCTGCCTGGCGCCGAGCAGTTCGTCGAGCGAGGCGCGCACGCCCGCAAGATCGGTGTTGTGGCCCGTCCAACGGCCGTCGCGGCTGCGCCGGATGCAGTTCACCGCACCGACCGCCTGCGCTTCGTAAGTAAGTGCGTCGAGACAGGGCAGCACGGCCCGTTTGTAGGGAATCGTCACGTTGAGCCCCTCGAGTCCCGGCAGAGCGAGCAATGCGGGCAACTCCTCGATCGACTCCAGTTCGTAAAGCCGGTATTCGCACTCCGTCAGCCCCTCCCGGGCGAACTTCTCCGCGAAATAGGCCGCCGAGGCCGAATGGCCCAACGGGCGGCCGATCAGTCCGTAACGCCGCATCATGCTCCGCGTTTGCGCGACACGGCGGCCGCAATGCGTTCGATGCCCCAGATCGTCAGGAAGCCCGCCGCGCAGAGCGCCGCGGCCAGCCACAGTCGGTTATCCTGCGCCATCGTCGCCTCGAAGGTTCCCGGCAGCACGTTGCGCTCCGCGAGCGACTCCTCGACCAAAGAGACCCGCCACGGCCAGACCTTGTTGAGCGAACCGACCATGAACCCCACGAGCGTCGCCACCGTCACGTCGCGGCGGTGTTTGAGCAGCCACGAAAGCAGGTGCGAGAAGGAGACGATGCCCACGGCGGCACCGATCAGGAAGAGCGCGAGGACGGGCAGATTCAACTCGCTCACCGCCCGCATGATGAGGTCGTACTTGCCCAGCAGCAGCAGGATAAAGGCTCCCGAAATGCCGGGCAGGATCATGGCGCAGATGGCGATGGCGCCGGAAAGCATCACAAACCACCACGCATCGGGCGTCTGGGCGGGCGTCGCTACGGTGATCCACCACGCAGCGACGCACCCCGCGACGAACGCCGCACCCGTCGCTGCTCCCCAGCGCCCGACCTCTTTGGCCATGAGCAGCGCCGAGGCGACGATCAGACCGAAGAAGAACGACCGGATCTCGATCGGACGATGCTCGAGCAGATAGGTCATCAGCCGCGCAAGCGAAAAGACCGCCACGCCGATGCCCGCCGCGACCGGCAGCAGGAACCGTCCGTTGACATGGTGCCACAACGCCGCGAAACGGCCGCGAACCAGCAGCCGCAGCGCCTCGGCGTCGAAGCTGCGGATCGAGTCGATCAGCTCGTCGTAAATACCCGAAATGAAGGCGATCGTGCCGCCCGAAACGCCCGGCACCACGTCGGCCGAGCCCATAGCGCATCCTTTGAGCGCCAGAAGCAGATATTGTCTGAATTTCATCTTCTTACACGATTTCGAACGCAAATTCGCGGACGGCCGCCGCACGTCATCTACACGGGCTGCCGCCCGCCGCATCGGTCGCCGGGCAGAGCAGGGGAGCCCCCAGCCGGTCCCACTCCGCGAGGAGTTCGACGGCCCGGCGGAACGCCCCGTCGCGCCCAGCATTCATCACCCAGTAAAACGCCCCGGTGCCATAGAGCCGCTGCGCCACGAGCGCCTTGAACTGCAGCCGCAGCAGCGGCTTCGCCCGCTCCGCCTGCAAGGCATCGAATGCCGCATCGCGGGCCGTGCCGCACGCATAGAGTTCGCCGAGCGTTGCATCGGAGACGGAGAACCCTTCCTCGAAGGCTTCGAAAGCAGGGTAGAGCGCCTCCAGCCGGCTCCGTTCGCGATCGAGATACTCCGCCACGAACTCTGCGAACGCACCGCAGCGGATCAATGCAGCATGGTAGTCGGTATACCCGGTCGTATCGGACGGCACCGTCACATCGGGGCGTATGCCGCCTCCGCCGTAGACCGTGCGACCCGTGCGCAGCGTCCGGTAGGCCGGAGCCACAGCATCGAGCGAATCGGCCGTCGCATCGTCGCGATGCAGATGGTCGAGGTAGTAGGCACGGCGATCGCCCTCCTCGTAGGGACGTTGTATCACCCGTCCCGAAGGGGTATGGTAACGCGCCACGGTGATCCGCAGCGCCGAGCCGTCGCCCAGCCCCATTTCGCGCTGCACGAGGCCCTTGCCGAAGGTCCGTCGGCCGACGATCACGCCGCGGTCCCAGTCCTGCACGGCGCCCGCCACGATCTCCGAAGCCGAGGCCGAAGCCTCGTCGACGAGCACCGCGAGCCGGACACGCAGCCCCTCGCCGTCGGTCGGCGCCTCGAAGGAGGCATCCGGCACCGCACGCCCCTCGGTCGAGACGATGCGGGCGCCGCGCGGCAGGAAGAATCCCGCCATTCCGATCGCCGCGTCGAGCAGTCCGCCGCCGTTACCGCGCAGATCGAGGATCAAGGTCTCGGGACGGCCCAGCCGCTCGAACGCCTTGCGGAACTCCTCCACGGTGGTGCGCCCGAAGCGGTCGACGCGGATGTATCCCACTCCGTCGGTCACCTTATAGGCGGCATCGACCGATGTAAGCGGAATCCGGTCGCGCACGAGCCGGAAATGCAGCGGCTCCGGCACGCCGCGCCGCACGACGTCGATGGCGACCTCCGTGCCCTTTTTGCCCCGCAGATGCCGGGGCACGTCGGCACGGGTCATTCCCACGGCCTGCAGCGTATCGATCCGCACGATGCGGTCGCCGGCTCGCACGCCCGCACGTTCGGCAGGACCTCCGCTGACGGTGTTGACCACCGCGATCGTGTCGCGCTGCACCGAGAACTCTATGCCGATGCCGCTGAACGAACCCGCGAAGCTCTCGCGCACCGCGCGCATCTCCTCCGCACCGATATAGGCCGAGTGCGGGTCGAGCTCTTCGAGCATGCGTTCGATCGCCCGCTCGACGAGGGGTCCGGTCTCCACATCGTCGACATAGAGCCCCTCGATGCGGCGGAAGGCCTGAATGAGTTTCTGCAGCTGCTTCGCCGGATCGTCTCCCTGCGCCGCAACGGGCGCGACGGCCGCCAGCGCAGCGAGCCACAACACGATTCTGCGCACCGTACCCATAACCGTTCGCACGCTCCTCCGCCCGATCACTCCGCCGCCGTCTCCGGACGACGGATCGCCGCCGCAAGCTCGACGAACGGCACCCGGCGCTGCTCGCCCGACCGCATGTCCTTGAGCGTCGCGACACCCGCGGCCAGCTCCTCGGAGCCGACGATCGCCACGAAGGGAATTCCGCGCCGGTTGGCGTACTCCATCTGTTTCTTCATCTTGGCGGCCTCGGGGTAGATCTCGGCGGCGATGCCCGCAGCCCGCACGCCGCGCAGCAGTTCGAGGGCTTTGGCCTCCTCCTGCGCTCCGAGGTTGACGAAGAGCGCCTCCGTCGTGTGGTTCACCTCCTCGGGGAAGAGCGAGAGCCCCGTCATCACGTCGTAGATGCGGTCGGCACCGAACGAGATGCCGACGCCCGAGACGTTCGGCATGCCGAAGATTCCCGTAAGGTCGTCGTAGCGGCCGCCGCCCGAGATCGAACCGATGGCGTAGTCGAGCGCCTTGACCTCGAAGATCGCGCCCGTATAATAGTTGAGTCCGCGCGCCAGCGAGAGGTCGAGCTCCACGGGCTGATCCACTTCCAGACGTTTCAGGTAGCCGAAGATGGTCTCCATCTCGCCGATGCCCTTGAGCCCCGTCTCCGACGACGCGAGCACGCTCCGCAGCTGCGCGATCTTCGCATCGTTATCCCCCGAAAGCTGCAGGATGGGCTGCAGCCGCTCGATCGCCTCCGGCTCCAGACCGCGGCCGGCCAGTTCGGCCTTCACGTTGTCCAGACCGATCTTGTCCAGCTTGTCGATCGCCACCGTGATGTCCATCATCTTGTCGGCGTGGCCGATCGCCTCGGCGATGCCGTAGAGGATCTTACGGTTGTTCATCTTCAGCACCGTGCGGATCCCGAGCGCTGCGAAGACGTCGCGCACGATCTGCACCAGCTCCACCTCGCACAGCAGCGAACGCGTGCCGATCACGTCGACATCGCACTGGTAGAACTCTCGGTAGCGGCCCTTCTGCGGCCGGTCGGCGCGCCACACGGGCTGCATCTGGTAACGTTTGAAGGGGAAGGTCAGCTCGCCCTGATGCTGCACGACGTAGCGGGCGAAGGGGACCGTCAGGTCGTAGCGAAGCCCCTTCTCGCTGATCTTCGAGGCCTGCCGCACCTGCTCGTCGGAGAGTCCCGCGGCGTAATCGCCCGAATTGAGGATCTTGAACAGGAGCTTGTCGCCCTCGTCGCCGTATTTGCCCAGCAGCGTGGAGAGGTTCTCCATCGAGGGGGTTTCGAGCGGCGCGAAGCCGTAACGGCGGAAGACGCCCCGGATCGTGTCGAAAATATACTGGCGCCGCATCATCTCCGCAGGGGAGAAGTCGCGCGTGCCTTTGGGTATGGAGGGTTTTTGCATGGTGTGATTGCTCAATCTGTTTTCTTACTCTTCGATCAGCTTGCGGTACTTGACCCGGTGGGGCTGCGTGTCGCCGCCCTGCGCCCTCTTCCAAGCCTCGTACTCGGAGTAGGAGCCCTCGTAGAAGACCACTTTCGAGTCGCCCTCGAACGAGAGGATGTGCGTGGCGATGCGGTCGAGGAACCAGCGGTCGTGGGAGATCACCACGGCGCAGCCCGCGAAGTTCTCGAGGCCCTCCTCCAGCGCGCGCAGCGTGTTGACGTCGATGTCGTTGGTCGGCTCGTCGAGCAGCAGTACGTTGCCCTCCTCCTTGAGCGCCAGCGCGAGGTGGAGGCGGTTGCGTTCGCCGCCCGAGAGCATGCCGCACTTCTTCTCCTGATCGGCGCCCGAGAAGTTGAAGCGGGCCACGTAGGCTCGGGCGTTGATCTGCCGGTTGCCCAGCGTGATGAGGTCGGCGCCTTGCGAGATCACCTCGTAGACCGTCTTCTCGGGATCGATCGACTTATGCTGCTGGTCGACATAGGCCAGCTTCACCGTGGGTCCCACGCGGAACGAGCCGTTCGTAGGCTCCTCCAGCCCCATGATCATGCGGAAGAGAGTGGTCTTGCCCGTACCGTTGGGGCCGATGACGCCCACGATGCCGGCGGGCGGCAGCGAGAATTCGAGCCCCTCGTAGAGCACGCGGTCGCCGAAGGCCTTCGACACGCCCTGCGCCTCGATCACCACGTCGCCCAGACGCGGACCGTTGGGGATGAAGATCTCGAGCTTCTCCTCCTTCTGCTTCACATCCTCGTTCATCATCTTGTCGTAGGCCGACAAACGCGCCTTCGACTTGGCATGGCGGCCCGAGGGCGACATGCGCACCCACCCCAGCTCGCGCTCGAGGGTCTTGCGGCGCTTCGACTCCTGCTTCTCCTCCATCGCCATGCGCTTGGTCTTCTGGTCGAGCCAGCCCGAGTAGTTGCCCTTCCACGGAATGCCTTCGCCGCGGTCGAGCTCGAGGATCCAGCCCGCCACGTTGTCGAGGAAGTAACGGTCGTGGGTCACGGCGATCACCGTACCCTTGTACTGCTGCAGATGCTGCTCGAGCCAGTCGATCGACTCGGCGTCGAGGTGGTTCGTCGGCTCGTCGAGCAGCAGCACGTCGGGCTGTTGCAGCAGGAGACGGCAGAGCGCCACACGGCGCCGCTCGCCGCCCGACAGCACGTTCACCGGCTGCTCGGGATCGGGACAGCGCAGGGCGTCCATCGCGCGCTCCAGCACGCTATCGATCTCCCAGCCGTTGACCTGATCGATCCGCTCGTAGAGCTCGCCCTGACGCTCGATCAGGCGCGCCATCTCGTCGTCCGACATCGGCTCGCAGAGCTTCTCGTTGATCTCGTTGTACTCCTTCAGCAGGGCCATCGTCTCGGCGCAGCCCTCCTCGACCACCTCGCGCACGGTCTTCGCGGGGTCGAGCTGCGGCTCCTGCTCCAGATAACCCACCGAGTAACCCGGCGAGAAGACCACCTCGCCCTGAAAGTTCTTGTCGATGCCCGCGATGATCTTCATCAGCGTCGACTTACCCGAACCGTTCAGACCGATGATGCCGATCTTGGCACCGTAGAAGAACGAGAGGTAGATGTTGTTCAATACTTTTTTCTGATTGGTGAAGGTCTTCGAAACCCCGACCATCGAGAAGATGATTTTTTCGTCTGCCATATGCTTGTTTTTGCTCTGATTTCCGATTCGTGCAAAGATAGGCAAAATTCCCGATTCTTCCTCGCGGAATGTGGCTATTCGGGAATTATTCCCTACCTTTGTACGGTCGGGGAGGGGTGCGATCCGGCACGATGCGTCGTTTGCACCATCTTTGCACCCTCCGACCATTCGTTATGGACTTTCTGGCACAATACAACCTCACGGGACTCGCGATCGGCGCGGCGACCTTCCTGATCATCGGTCTGTTCCATCCGCTCGTCATCAAGGGCGAATACTACTTCGGCGTGCGGTGCTGGTGGGCGTTCCTCATCATGGGCATCGCCGCCATCGCGGCTTCGGTCGCCGTGCACGAACTCTTCTGGTCGACGCTGCTGGCCGTATGGGGCGCCTCGTCGCTCTGGTCGATCGGCGAACTCTTCGAACAGCGCAAGCGGGTGGCGAAAGGGTGGTTCCCCGCCAACCCGAAACGCCGCCGCAAGGCCTGACAAGACCGACCGCTCCCGTTACGCACCCCGCGCCGTGAACCGCCTCCGCACCCGCCTTCCGTGGCTGCTCCTGCTGCTCGTCTGCTGCACGCCGATCCGCCCCGATCGGCGACACAGGCCTCTGCCGCCGCCCGAACCGCACTGCGTGCGGCTGCTGTTCGCCGGCGACCTGATGCAGCACATGCCGCAGGTCGAAGCGGCGCGGCGCGACACGACGTTCGATTACCGCCCCGTCTTCGAGGCGCTGCGACCGCATTTCGCCGCGGCCGACCTCGTCGTCGTCAACCTCGAAACCACGCTTACCCGTTCGGGCCGTTATACGGGTTATCCCTGCTTCCGCTCACCGGCCGTGCTGGCCGATGCGATGCGCGATGCCGGCATCGACGTCGCCGTCATGGCCAACAACCACTGCTGCGACGGCGGTGCCGAGGGCATCCGGACCACCTGCGCGGAACTCGACCGCTGCGGCATCCTCCGCACGGGCGTCTTCCGCGACAGCCTCGACCGCGCACGGCGCAACGTGCTGACGATCGACCGCAACGGCATCCGCCTCGCCCTGCTCAACTACACCTACGGCACCAACGCCATGCCTGTGCCGCGCGGCACCTTCGTCAATCCGATCGACACCGCGCTCATGGCCGCCGACCTCGCCGCCGCGCAGCATGCCGGGGCCGACTGCATCGCGGTCTGCATCCACTGGGGCAACGAATACGAACGCCGGCCCGCCGCGGCCCAGCGCAGACTCGCCCGATTCCTCCGGCGCCGGGGCGCCGATCTGGTCATCGGCAGCCATCCCCATGTCGTGCAACCCGTCGAGACGGACTCCGCGGGCATCGTCGTCTATTCGCTCGGCAACTTCGTCTCCAACCAGCGGCGCCGTTACACCGACGGAGGTCTGCTGGCCGCGATCGAAGCCAAGAAACACCCCGACGGCCGCATGAGCTACACCCTCGAAACCGTGCCCGTATGGGTGGCACTCCCGGGCTACCGCATCCTCCCGCCCGAGGCGATCGATCTGGCGGCGATGTCCGCCGCCTGCCGTCTCTTCCTCGACGACACGGCCCGTCTGCTCGATTCGGACCGTTAAACGCACCGAACCGTCGCCGCGACCGGAAACGGCCCGAAAAATGCCGCGTGCGCCTACGCACACCAAAATCGAATTTACCCTATGAAAAGCATCAAAGGCACCGAGACCGAACGCAACCTGCTGAAGGCGTTCGCCGGCGAGAGTCAGGCGCGCAGCCGCTACACGTTTTTTGCGAGCAAGGCCCGCAAGGAGGGTTACGAACAGATAGCCGCCGTCTTCACGGAGACCGCCGATCAGGAGAAGGAGCACGCCGAACGCTTCTTCAAGTTCCTCGAAGGGGGCACCGTCGAGATCACGGCCTCCTATCCCGCGGGACCGATCGGCACCACGGCCGAAAACCTGCTCGCGGCGGCCGAGGGCGAACGCGAGGAGTGGGACGTCCTCTACCGCACCTTCGCCGATACGGCCGAAGCGGAGGGATTCCACGAAATCGCCACCGCCTTCCGCATGATCGCAACCGTCGAGTCGGTGCACGAGCAGCGCTACCTGAAACTCCTGAGCCGCCTGACCGACGGCGATTTCTTCCGCCGCGACGGCAAGATCTGGTGGCAGTGCCGCAACTGCGGCTTCGTCTGCGAGGCTTCGCAGGCACCGCAGATCTGCCCCGCCTGCAAGCACCCGCAGGCCTACTTCGAGCCCCGGCGCGACAACTATTGATCGCGGCCGGCCGCCGATCCGAAAAAGGGAGCGTCGACTATTCGACGCTCCCTTTTCGATGCGGTCCGTTGCAGTTGCGGCCCGGCCGGAGGAGGCTGCGGACGCATCGGAGTTATTCCATTGCCTCGCGTCCCTCCTGCTCGCGCTCCTCGCGTTTGAGCACGCAGTGGATACCGATGCACGCCAATCCGCCGTAGATCGCGGCGAGCATCAGCAGCGCCTTGATCTCGGGCAGCACCTCGGCCAGCGAGGCGCCCATCGACTGCACGCGGATGAAGCCCTCCACGCCGTGGCTGCTCGGGAAGATCTGCCCGAAGGCGTAGAGCCAGCCGGGAATACCTTCGCGCGGGAACGACACGCCGCTCAACATCAGCAGCGGTATCGAGGTCCAGAGCAGCAGCAGGAGCGAATTCTCGCGGTAGCGGAACAGCGTCGAGACGGCGAGTCCCAGTGCGATGCAGGCCGCCAGATAGGCCGCCATGAATCCGAGCACGGCGCCCGTCGTTCCGTTCATCGGGAAATGGAAAAGCCTGTAGTGCAGTGCGAGGATATAGGTGCAGGTGACGCCGTAGATCGCCGCATAGACCAGTCCGCGCCCCAAGACGATCGGCAGGGTGGACATGCGGCGACGCCCCGCGGGCCGGAGCTTGCTGTAGAGACCGAACTCGCGCCACGTACCGCCGATCATGCCGATGCCGATAAGTAGCGTCTGCTGGATGATGACCATGATGATGGCCGGCATGGCGAACGATCCGTAACCCAGATAGGGGTTGAACAGGTTGTGCGACTGGTAGATGACCGGCTGCGTGGTCGCCTGTGCCTGCGGGATGTTCGCTCCTTTGGCCACCAGACGCTGGAACTCGACCATCGCGCCCGTGGCGCCGATCGTCGTGACGAGCTCCTGAAACACCTGCCGGTACATCAGGAAGTAGCTGGCGTCGCAATAGATCGCCACGTTGGCCTGCAGGCCGCCCAGCAGGTTCTGCTCGTAGTCCGACGGAATGTAGACCACGCCGTAGATCTTGCGATCGAAGAAGAGCCGCTCGGCCTCCTGCATATCGGTGGGCTCGTAGGCCACCACCGTATTGGGTCCGGCATCGAACGCCTCGACGAGGCTGCGGCTGGTCGATGTGCTGCAGTCGTCGATCACGCCGATCGGCACGTTGCGCAGCACCTGCGACCCGTAGGCCAGCGAGTAGACCGTGGCGTAGATCAGCAGCGCCAGCACGAGCACCAGCAACACGCCCTCGTCGCCGAAGATCGTGCGCAGCTCGTTGCCCATCACCGACCGCAACTGCTGCCGGTAGGAGCTCATCTGTTTCGTAAAGCGGCTCATATCACAACCTCCCCCAGAATTGCTCCTCCGTGCAGACGCGCCGCAGGCGCGGCATGCAGAGAAGCGGTAAGACGATGAAAAGACCCAGCGCCCCCAGATCGGGCAGCGAGCAGACGACGGGTGCGCCGCGCAGCATCTGGTCGACGAAGATGTCGGTATAGAAAGTGAACGGGAAGATCCGGCTCAACCACTGCATCGGCTCCCACATGGCCATGATGGGAAACGTCAGGCCCGAGAAGGTGAAGGCCAGCACGGAGTATCCGCCGCCGATCGAGAGCGAAAGGCGCAGGTTGGCCAGCAGCGAAACGATCAGCACCGAGATCGACTGATAGCTCATGATGAAGAGCAGCGTGCCGACGAAAATCACCGTCGGGCTGCCGTTGAGGGGCACGCCGACGATGCGGAAGATGACCCACAGCATGAGCGCCGAGACGAAGAACATCACGGCCGTGATGGGCAGCACCTTACCGGCGAGCGCCGTGCCGACCGACCCGCGGGCCGTGGCGAGCCACTCGGCGGCCGTGGCGTGCTTGAGCTCCGTGCCGATGGCGAAGATGGTCACCATCACCGTGAAGATCATCAGCATCATGGGCATGAAGCTTGGCGAGAGGTAATAGCCGTAATTGATGTAGGGATTGAACAATACGTGCCGGTCGAACCGCACGGGCATCAACTGCGCCATCGCCTGACGCTGGGTGAGCCCCTGCTTGGTGAGCAGCTGCAGCTGGATTCCGGCCGTGAAGGTGGTCACGGCGGTCTGTATGTCCTTCGAGAGCAGGCCGTTCACGGTGATGTTGGTTCCCGTGACGTAGTTCTCGATGTGGGTCTGACGGTTGTCGAGGATGTTCTTCTCGAAGAAGGCGGGGATCTGCACGATCGCCATCGCCTTGCCTTCGCGCATCAGCCGCTCACCCTCGTCCATGTCCTGAATCTCGTAGGCGATCCAAGCCGTCGGCGTGGCGTCGATCATCTGCGTCACCGTGCGCGACAGCGAGCTGTGGTCCTCGTCGAGCAGCGCGATGGGAATGTCGCGCGCCACGCCCTTCTCGAAGAGCAGGGCGAAGAACGCGAACGAGACGAGCGGCAGCACGAACATCAGCACGAGATACATCGGCTGACGGACGAGTCGCTGCGCCTCGCGCCGCACGACGGCCCACATGTTATGCAGGATATTCGGCATCGCGGCGTCTATTTCTTCATTTCGGCGATCCGATCCCAGTCGACCAAGACGCTCATGCCGGGCCGCATGTCGGCCTCGGCCGTCACGGCCTTCGCCTTCACGGCGAACGTGCGGATGTCGAAGCCGCCCTGCGTGCGCGTCGCCGACCACGTAGCGAAGTCGGCCTGCGGCGCGATGTAGGTCACCTCGAACTCCACATCATGCCCCAGCGCGGGAACGTATCCTTGCATGCACGTGCCGATGCGGACGCCCGGCAGCAGCGTCTCCTTGATGTTGAAGGTCACCCACATGTCGCTCATGTCGAGGATCGCCACCACGGGGTAGCCGCTGCCGACCAGCTCGCCCTGCTCGGCGACGATCGTCGATACCTCGCCCGTCACGGGAGCGTAGACCATCGCATCGTCGATGTAGCTCTCGACCTCGTCGACGGCGCCCTGCGCCTGACGCACCTTCGCGGCGGCGGCCTCCTTGTCCTCCTTGCGGGCTCCGTCGGCCGCCATATCGTACTGCGCTTTGGCGGCGCGCGCCGTAGCCTGCAGGGACTGGTAGTTGGCCTCGGCCTCATCGAGTTTCTGCGCCGGCACGACCCCCTGATCGTAAAGGTTCCGGACGCGCTCGTAGGTCTTGCGCGCCAGTTCGAGCCCTGCCTGCGCCTTCTCCCACATGTTCCGCGCCGCCTCGACCTGCTGGCGACGGGCACCGGCCACGGCGGCCGCATCGAGTGCCGATGCGGCGCTCTTCACCGCCTCGGCCTGCTGGAGCTTGGCATCCAGCTCGGGCGTCGAGAGCACGTAGAGCAACTGTCCCTTCTCTACGTGGTCGCCCTGCGCGACCTTCATTTCGGCAATACGGCCCGGTACCTTCGACGAGGCCTTGTAGGTCGTGCACTCGACCGTACCCTGAATCAGCATCGGCGTCCGCCGGGTGATGTAACGGCCGATGAGGACGACCGCGAGTACGATGACCACGGCGGCCGCGATGATTCCGAGGATGTTGTTTCGTTTCATATCGTTCTGATTTTACTTCATTCGTTCGTAACGTATTCCGACCGCAAGGTTCAACGTCCGTCGAAGCGGACGGGACGCGCATCGGCACGGCGCGCATAGGCCGTGTATTCGTCGCTCACGCCGGCCGCTTCGAGCAGCTGCGCGAGCAATTTGTCGAAATTGTAGGCCGCCTGCAGGCGCTCGATGCGCACTCCGGCGAGGTTCAGCTCGGCGTCGATCAGATCCGACGAGGAGCTCATGCCCTCGAGGAAGGCGGCATTCTTGATGCGGAGATACTCCTCGGCGAAGTCGAGCGACGCATCGATCGAGGCCATGCGGTTGCGGTAGTTCATCATCTGGTTGTAGAGCTGCTCGACGAGCACCGAAATATCCTGCTCGGCCTTGTTGCGCAGTTCGCCCACGCGCTGCACCGTCTGCCGGGCCGCCGAATACTTGTACTCGCGGTTCAGTCCGTCGAACAGCTTGAAGCGGACGCCCACGCCCACGGCCCAGCGGGGCACGATGCCCGAGACCTGATAGTTGTAGAACGAACCGCCGCCCATCGCCACCACCTGCGGCATGAAGTCGGCGCGCTGCACGCGGACGCCCTCCTCGGCCAGACGCTGCTTGAGCGCCACCTGCCCGAGCAGCGGGTTGCGCTGCTCGGCGAGCTGCTGGTAGTAGGTGAGCTCCTCCACGGCATCGAGCACGAACATCGCAGTGACGGGCATATAACCGCCCTCGCGGCCCAGCGTGTTGCCCAGTGCGCTCGTGATCGTGGCCACCTGCAGCTCGGCATCCTCCAGTTCGCGCTCGGCCTCGGCCATCTTGAACTCGACGTAGAGCCGCTCGCTGCGGGCGATCATACCGTTCTGCTCCAATGCGACGGCATCCTCCAGATGGCGGCGTACGCCCTCCACGACCTGCCGCCGCACCTCCACGGCCTGCATCGCCAGCGCGAGGCCGAAATAGCGCTCGACCAACTGCGACACGAGCGCATTGCGGGTCTGATTCCCCGCCTCGACGGCCGTCTGCTCGTTGATCTTCGCGGCACGATTCGCGGCATTGATCTTACCGCCCAGCCAGATCGGTACGGTCACCTCGCCGCCCACGAACCCGAGGCTGCGGTCCTGCAGCGTGAGGAACCAGTCGGCGTTCAGCATCGGGTTGAGCAGCCCCTGAATGGAACCGATCAATGCCGGATCGGTAATGATACCGCTGCCGAGCAGACGATTCGCGACATCCTTCACCGGCGCCTTCAGCCCGTTGAAGTCGAAGCCGATGTCCTTGCCCAGATAAGTATAAGCACCCGTAATGCCGATCTGCGGCATGCGCAGACCGATCGCG
The DNA here is from genome assembly GCA_910576555.1 of uncultured Alistipes sp. GTDB lineage: Bacteria > Bacteroidota > Bacteroidia > Bacteroidales > Rikenellaceae > Alistipes. The sequence goes on from CAJTIY010000001.1 coordinate 174,754, forward strand.
GCGCGACGTTCCTGCTGCGCGGCACGCTCCTCGTGCGCCGCAGCCTTCATCGCCGGATTGTCCGCGAGCGTCGCGGCGATCGCATCGTCGAGCGTGAGCGCCTGCCGTTCCTGCGCTCCGGCAACGAACGCCGCGGCGAGCGCCGCAGCCGTAAAAGCTATTCTGCCAACTGTTTTCATCATATTCCGTTCGTTTTCGCGACAAATGTAAAAAGAATTGCGACCGGTTCTCCCGATCGCAAGCACTTATGACCAATATTAGGCTGTTTTGAACACAAAACAGTCGGTTTATCCTCCCACCGCCGACCGATTGCGACGCAACCGCAAACTCACGCCTTCAGGACATGGGCGTTGATCGCCCGAACCTCCGCGGCAAGCTCCGGATAGCAGCGCACGTCGACGCCCGCAGCACGCATGTCGAGCGCTCCCCGGCAGGCGGCGAACCGGTCGGGTTCGTACAACGCGAACACGGCCCGCGCGAAACCGTGGCGCACGATCAGCGCCGAGCAGCTTTCGGGTTCGCTGCGCCGCGTCGAGCAGGGCTCCATCGAGGAGTAGATCGCCGCACCGCGCAGCTCGGCGCCCGCCGCCAGCGCTTTGGCGATCGCCTCCTGCTCGGCATGATGCGTGGACGATGTCTCGTGCGTATAACCCGTGAACTGCCTCCCGTCGCAGGTCGCCACGACGGCCCCCACACGGTAACAGCTGTCGCTCGGCACGCAGCGGCGGCTCTCCGCAACGGCCCGACGCAACAGGAGCAGATCCTCCTGCGTCGTATCGCGGTGCAGGGTGCAGGTCGCGACCTCCATGCCGCCGAACCGCTCGTGCCGGCAGGGGACTCCTTCGGGCGGCACGAAAGCGAATGCCGCTCCGCCGAGCGCCCCGACCCGCAACGACGGATTGACGGCCAGTCGCAGCGTATCGGCCAGCCCCTCGTCCAAAAAGAGCCGCAACACCGAAGCGCCACCCTCGACGAAGAGCGAGCGGATGCCCCGTTTCTCCAGCTCGGTCACCACGTAACGCGCCGTCAAGGGCTCGTCGCTGCGAATCACCGCGGCACGGGATGCCAGTGCGGGCAACTCGCACCGTGCGAAGAGGTAGCGGTCGGCACCGTCCGCCGCGAAAAACCGCAGCGACGGATCGAGCCGGCCCGAAGCGGTAAGGGAGACGCGCGCGATGTCGGGCGACATGCCGGCGGCCGCGCGACGCGCACGGAGCGCCTCGTCGCGGATGAGCAATGCGGGATCGTCGCGCCGGAGCGTCTCGGCCCCGACCATGATGGCGTCGTGCGCGGCACGCAGGCGGTGCACCTCGGCCCAGTCTTCGGGCGTCGAGACGATGAGCCGCCGGGGCGTCCGATCGTCGAGAAAGCCGTCGGCCGTGACCGCGGCGGAAAGGGTGATACGCATGGGATCTCTTCTTTATTAGCGCGCAGCGGCAGCACTCCGCAACACCAGCAGCGTGATTTCGGGATCGGCGCCCAGCCGCATGGGGTAGGCCACGCAACCCGTGCCGTCGTTGATGTAAAGCGTACGGCCATTCTCGTCGTAACGACCGCTCCAGCGCCGGTAGATCAACTGCGCGGGCGACCACCTGCGCCCGAAAAGCCGCACGGCCGTCTGCATGGCATGCACGTGGCCCGAGAGGGTCAGATCGCCGTATCCCGCCGCCGCGACCTGCGGCCACAACTGCGGCAGATGAACGAGCGTCAGGTTGAACAGCTCGCCCGACACACCACGATAGACCGTCCCGAGGTCGGCCTGCGGCAGATCGGAGTCGTGCCGCTGCTTGCGCAGCGCCGGGTCGAACGAAATGCCCGACACCGAGATCGAATCCCCGCCGCGGACCAGAAAACGGCTCTCGTCGTCGAGCACCGTCCAGCCCATCGCACGCTGGCCCTCGATCACCGCCGCACGGCTCGCCGCAGGCGACTGCGCGAGCGTATCCTTGATGTAGACACCTACATCGTGGTTGCCCAGCACCGAGATCACGCCGTACGGCGCATCGAGGCGCCCCAGCAGACGGCGCGCCCGTGCGTCGAGCTCCGCCGAGCGGATGTTGACCAGATCGCCGCAGAAGACCACCAGATCGGGCCGCAACGCCGCCACGCTGTCGACGATACGCGTCAGCTCGCGCTCCCGATCGATCATCGTGCCGAGGTGGATATCCGACAGCTGCACGATGCGGAAACCGTCGAAGGCCGCGGGTATTCGCGGCGATACGATCTCCTCGCGTTCGACGCGGATCGTCGTCCGTCCCTTCGTCGCTCCCCACACGAACAGCAGGACGAGCAGCGCCCCGACGACGATGCCCGTACGGCGGAGGCGCAGCAGAACGAAAAAGTAGAACACCATGCGCGGCAGCACGGTCACCATCCATGCGAACAGCGCCCACATCGCGAAAAACATGAAACCCGTTCCGTTGTCGCGCAGCAACACGCCGCCGAGTCCGACCGCCACGGGCAGCAGATCGGTCGCCGCAGCCCATGCGATGAAGGCGATGCGGCGCCGGCGCCCGCCGAAGCGCATCCGGCGACGAACGTAGAGCCAGTCGGCGACGACGGCCGAAACGGCAAGCAGAAGGATCAACAGCAGCAACATGATATTATCTGATTCTATGCGGGGATCGAATTTTTTCCGTCACCTATAATTAATGCGACGCACGGTCGGCGGACCACAACGACACGGACCGTGTTCCGCCGCAACCGCCGCGAAACCGGCAGGGCAGGCCGCCGTCACGCTCCGTCCGCGCCGTATCGGCCGCAGCCGCAGAAACCGGCGCACCGATCCCTGCAAAGATAATACAATCGTCGGTTCCCGCCAAACCGGACCGATCCCCGGCGTCCCGCAAACGCAGCCCGGAGGGCGCAGGCGGCCCTGCGCCGCACACCGCCGCCGCACCGAAAACGTGCTCCGCAACCTCCGCACACGCTTTTGGCATATAACTTGTTGAAAGCGGGGTGAGCTTGAACACGAAAAAAACAGATTGCAAGTGAAGAATCAGCTTATTCCACAAACCAAATTCATTTTTCAAGGTATGAAAACATTTCGACTTCTGACGGTAGCGCTGTTGTTCGCCGCCTCCGCTTCGGCCCAGCGTTATACGGCCACGGGTAACAACGAGGAGTACGCCCCGACGGTCTACCTCATCTCGGTGCACGAAACCGAGCCGATCTGCGACGCGGAGGCCGCCCGCCAGTCCGTGCTGCTCAACCGCATGGCCGTCGAGAACGCCAAACAGGACTACTTCGAGACCCACCGTCCGGGCTTCCAGCAGGCCATGCGTCCGCAGTTCATCTTCGCCTCGAAGAACAATAAGTTCTCGCTGGCGCTGGGCGGTACGATCAACTTCCGCGTCGGTTACGGCTTCGAGGGAATCTCGGACAACATCGACTTCGTTCCGGCCGACATTCCCATCCCGGGCAACTACAACACCGACCAGAAGCTGATGATGGACGCCACGACTTCGCGCGTGTTCCTGAAGAGCATCGTCAACACCCGTGCGCTGGGCCGCATCGTAGTCTTCGCCGACATGGACTTCCGCGGCGGTGCACAGGGCAGCTACACGCCCCGTGTACGCTCGGCCTACGTGAAAGCCGGCGGCTTCACGTTCGGTCGCGACGTGACCACCTTCTGCGACCTGCAGGCTGCACCCGAGACGATCGACTATCAGGGTCCCAACGCCTATAACTTCCGCTTCTCGACCGTGGCCCGCTACGAGGTAGACTTCGCCCGCGACCACATGACCTTCGGCGTCGCTGCCGAGCTTCCCGACGTGAGCGGCACCTACAACGACAACTTCGCCCGCATGCACCAGCGCATGCCCGACTTCCCGGCCTACCTGCAGGTATCGTGGGGCGACTGCCGCGAGAGCCACATCCGCGCTTCGGGCGTCGTGCGCAACATGTACATGCGCAACCTCCGCACCAACAAGAACACCTCGCTGCTCGGCTGGGGCGCCCAGTTCAGCGGCCGCATCAAAGTAGCCCGCCCGCTCGTGCTCTTCATGAACGGCGTCTACGGCGAGGGCATCACCCCCTACATTCAGGACCTCACCGGCTCGGGTCTCGACTTCACGCCCGATCCGCGCAACGCCGAGTCGCTGCAGACGATGCCCATGTGGGGCTGGCAGGCTGCCGCGCAGATCAACCTCTCGCGCCGCCTCCACCTCGCCGGCGGTTACTCGATGGTCCGCGTAGAGCGCAAGCACGGCGCATTCGCCGAGAACGAATACCGTCAGGGCCAGTACATCTTCGGCAATCTCTTCTGTTCGGTGACCCCGCGCTTCAAGGTAGCCCTCGAGTACCTCTACGGTACGCGCAAGAACATGTCGGGCGCCGAGAACCACGCCAACCGCGCCAACCTGCTCGTGCAGTACAACTTCTAATAAACGGCTCCGCCGGTCTTCGGCCGGCACCGTGCATACGACGGCTTCCCGCATCGGCGGGGAGCCGTCGTTCGTTGCGTGCCCGCGCATGCCGCCTCCCGAGCGACCGGGCGGGCCGATCTTTCCGCACCTCCGCCCATACGGCCTCGCCGCCCGCCCCGTCGAACACGGCTCCGGGCAGGGCAGGCCGCTCCCGATCCGACGCGCCGCCCGCACTGGCGCTGCTGCCGGAAGCGTGCGGTCGCTCGGCGCTGCCGGGTGATGTCGGAAAACGAAAAGGCGCCGGAACTGCTCCGACGCCTTCTCTGCGTATCGAATCTCTAATGGAACCGTCCCGGAGGGGGACCGCCGGGGCCCATCATCCGGCGCGATCCGGACGCCGGCTGCGCCATTCCGTCGTAATCGCGGATGTTGCGCGACCCCTTCTTGCCGAAGCGGCGCAGGTTATAGGTGAACTGCACCATGTAGTAACGGCCAATCACGCTGTTGGTCGCATTCTGCGTCCAGCCCGAACCCACGCTCCGCGCGAAGGCCCGGTTCTGGTTGAAGATGTCGTTCACGCCGAAGCTGATCTCGCCGCGCCGATTGCGGAACACCTTCTTGCCGATGTAGGCGTTGCAGAGGATGTAGGATTCGTCGTAGGAGTTCGTAAAGCCGATATACTGGCTGTAGGCGGCGCTCGCCGTGATCGTGAACCCGAACGGCAGCACGAACTTCATATCGGCCTGCGCCGTGTGGTTGAAGTAGCGGTTTTTGGTCCGGTCGCCGTCGTAGGAGTTCGTCGACTCGTTGTAGGTGCCGTTCCACGCAAAGGTGAAGTCGACGTTCTCCGAGATGTTGCTGCCCAGCACCGCGCGGGCATCGTAACCCATCGTGCTCGTGTCGTTGCGCTTGCCGCCCCGGATGGCCCCCGTGGTCCAGTCGACCTCGCCGCCGAGCATGCTGGGCGTCTGCGAGTACATCACGCCGGCCATGACGTTGAAATTGCTCTTCAGGAACCCGATCGGAAACCCGTAGCTCAAGTGCGTGCGTAGGTTCCAATAGCCGTCGAGGTTGACGGGCACGGAGTAATAGTTGGGGTTGTAGACCACGTCCTCAATCGTCCCCGCGCCGGGATTCTGCACCACATGCGTGGCGTTGTAGTTCTGCGTGGCCTGCAGCGAGAACATCCACATGAAGGTGCGTCCCTTCTCCACGTTCGAATTAACGTAGTGGAAATTGACGCGGTGGCTGTAGGTCGGCTCGAGCCGCTCGTTGCCGTGGGTGATCTCCTGCGCATTCGAGACATCGAAGATGCTCTGGAGATTGGCGATCTCGGGCGCCTGCGTATAGGAGTTGACGAACAGACGCAGCGAATTGGCACGGTCGATGTTCAGCTGTCCCATCATGAAGTAGGTCACGTTGCCGTAGCTGCGGCGAATCCGCTCCGCATCCGATCGCACCACCTTGCCGTCGAGCGACGCATGCTGGTAATAGACGTTGGCGATGAAGGTGTTACGCTCCTTCGCATAACGGAAGCCGGGGCCTGCGGCGTGGGTCGTGTAGCCACTCTCGTAGGAGTTCGAGAGCGCCCGATCATACTTACCCGGATCAACAATCTCGAAATTATCACCCGTTTCGTAGGATTTCTTGTCGCGCTCGCTCTGTTCGTAGGCGAAGCGATACTGGAGGCTCAACTGCGCGTATTTCGTCACGGGCTCCGTATAGGTGACATTGCCGCGCAGGCGGTAGCTCGACGACGGCGCCAGCGACCGCAGGTAGCGCAGCTTCTCGTAGTCCGTGGGATCCCACGTCGCCGGATCGGAACCCGTCGGACGCGTCGGCTGGCTGCCGAGCTGGTTCGACCACGAGTCGGTCGTGTTCGTGTAATCGCGGTAATTGCCGCTGCCCTCGATCGTGAACGTACGCCCGTTCTTGCCGAGTTTCGCCCGATACACCAGCGCCAGACGCGCCATGTAACCGTGCCGCACGGCATCGCTGGAGTTGTTCGTGCGGCTGTAACCGCTGCCTCCGAGGGCGGGATCGCCGTACTGCCAGCCCTGCGTGAGGCTGTGCGGATCGTTCGACTGATAGCTGAATCCGGGCCGGATCAGCAGGTTCTGATTCGGCGAGATCTTCCACTCGATACGTCCATTGAAACGATGGTTGTAGGCCTCCGTATCCGATTCGCCTGCGGTCGTGAGCGTATCGGGCCGCATCGGCGCCTCGTACCAGCGCTCGACCGTCGAACGGTTGCGCGTGTCGGTGTTGTTGAAGAAGTAACTGCCGAGGAACGACACCTGATCACGGCTGCCCCACGTGTCGGAGTAATTGATGCCGAAGGCGTTCACGCGCGCCACGCCGCTCTGCGGCCGAACCATGTACTGACCCACGCCGCGCCGCGGACCTCCGCCGCCCGAACTGCCCGAGACACCCATGATGTCCTCGAATGAGAAGTTCTGCTGGTTGATGTTGTTGAAGAGTCCGATGACCGAGACGCGGCTGTCGCCGTGGAACAGGTTGACGTTACCGCCCGCCACGTACTTGTGGCGCGACTCGGTCTTCGTATCGGCATCGTAACCGTAGCCGGCGTAGAGTTTGCCGAACTGCCCCTGCCGCATGTGCTCGTGCGTGACGATATTGATGGCCTTATAGCCCTCGCCGTCGTCCATGCCCGAGAACTCGGCCGCATCGGAGAGTTTGTTGTAGACCTCGACGTTCTTCACCGCCTCGGCCGGGAGCGACTTGATCGCCGTGGTGACGTCCTCGCCGAAAAACTCCTTGCCGTCGACGAAGATCTTCTTGATCTCCTCGCCCTGCGCCTCGACCGTGCCGTCGGTCACCGTGATGCCGGGCATCTTCTTCAGGAGCCCTTCGACATCGGCGTCGCCCGCAACCTTGAACGCATCGGCATTGTAGCTCACCGTATCGCCGCGCTGCGAGGTGCGCATCGCCTTGACCTCCTTGACCACGGTCTCGATCTGCACGCCCGGCCGCAGACGGATCGTGCCCAGCGCGCACGTCGCACCGGCGACTTCGAACTCGGTCGTATAGTCGTTGTAGCCGAGGAACGCCACGCGCAACTCGTACTTGCCGTAGGGGAGTCCCGCGACCGAAACGGCCCCCTTGTAGGCCGAGGTCGCATACTGCTTCTTGTCCGGATCGGCCGTCGGGGCGATCGTCAGCACGGCGCCCGCGACCGTATCGCCGGTCTCGTCGTCGACGATCGTCGCCGTGAGGGTTCCCCGCTGAGCGAAGGCCGCCACCGCGAGGAGCGCGAATAGGGTAGTCAGTAGGATTTTTCTCATCGTTCTGTTTGCTCGAAAAAAGATCGTGCGAAGTTATCACTTTTCGGACGAATTTCCGTCGTCCGCGGGGTGAATCGCCCGAAAAAGGGTGTCAGCCGACCGGCCGACACCCCGTAACGACACGCTTCGGCGGGTCCGGCATCTACCGCGGTTCCGCGCTGCGGGACATGCGTCCGGCCTTCTTCGCGCAACAACCTTTCGCGTCGCGCGGACAATCCGCACGCTTCTTGTCGCACGGACAGGAGTCACACGTCGCCATGCGGCCGTCGCCGGGGCGGTGTCCGCGACGCTCGCCGTACTTCGGGCCCTGCATCCGCTCCCACTTCGCGAACTGGTCGGCGGTAAGGATCGACTTCATCCGCTCGGCCTCGGCCTTGCGTGCGGCCTGCATCTGCTGGCGCTGCTCCTCCATCCGCTGCGCCCGCTGCAGGTTGAGGTCGTAGATCTGCGTCGCCTGCGCCTCGTCGAGCTGCAGGGCCTCGGTCATGCGATCGGTCATGCGGCGCGCCGTCTGCTCGACGGTGGGTCGCTGTTTCGTTCCGGCGTCGGTACGTCGAGGCTGTGCGTCGGCGTTCGTCGTCATCGCGAGGCAAAGGGCCGCTGCGGCTGCAAAAATGATTCGTTTCATCGTCTTTTCGTTTTATAAAGGTGAATGGTTTCGGTCCGCTCGGTACCGATGCCGCCACCGTCGCTCCTCCCGGGCCCTCGGGCTCCGGCGGATTCGGGCGGCATCCGCTCGGTTCCGATACAAAGGTAGGGCCACAACGAAAAACCCGGAGCGGGGCTCCGGGTCAAACGGCCGTTCGGCCGGGTCAAGCGGCTATTCGGCCGGGTGAACCGCCGTGAGCCACGCCTTGAAAACGGGGACGCGGGCTTTCGAGACGACGATCCGCTCGGGCGTCGCGACCGTGAGCGACAGCGACAGACGCCCCCCGAACCACACGGCGATGTCGCGCACGGCCTTGCGGGCCACGATGAACTGCCGGTTGGCCCGGAAGAAATCGTCCTCGGAGAGTTGCGCCTGCAGCGCCTCCAGCGTCCGGTCGAGCGGGTAGACCGCACCGTCGTACCCGCAGGCCGTGACCTTCTCGTCGCACGTATAGCAGAAGGCGATCTGTTCGGGCTTGAGCGGGATGATCCGATCGCGCACGCGCACCAGAAAGGCTCCTTCGCGCCGCGATGCGGCGACCTGTCGCACGCGCGTGCCGTAATCGAGTCGCTCCTGCCCCGTGAGCCGCCGGAACTTGGCCAGCGCCCGCTCCACGTCGGCGGCATTGATCGGCTTGAGCAGGTAGTCGATGCTGTCCACCCGGAACGCGTCGAGGGCATAGCGGTCGTAGGCCGTGGTGAAGATGACCGGCGCCGCGACATCCACGGCATCGAAGATCCGGAACGAATCCCCGTCGGCCAGATGGATGTCCATGAACAGCAGGTCGGGCTGGGGATGCATTCGCAGCCATGCGACGCTCTCCACGACGCTCTCCAGCGTAGCCTCGATCTCCACCTCGGGCGCCGTCTGGCGCAGGATCGCCGCGAGGTTGCGCGCGGCGGCGGTTTCGTCTTCGATGATGAGCGCTCTCATAAGGCGGAATCCTTTTGCAGGGGCAGCCGTACGGTGAACACGCGGCCGTCGTTCCCGATTTCGATGTCGCACCCCGTCAGCAGGCGCCAACGGTTGCGGAGATTCTCCAGTCCGATACCGGTCGAGGGCTCGGGTTCGAGTTTCGGCATGCACGGATTGGAGACCGTGAGCCATTGGCCCTCGGTGCGGATGGCGATGCGGAGCGGATGGGCTGTAGTGATCGCATTGTGCTTCACCGCATTGCCGATCAGCGGCTGCAGCGTCAGCGCCGGCAGCAGCATCCCGCGGCACTCCGGGGCCACGTCCACGTCGAAGAAGATCTTGTCCTCGTAGCGGATGCGGAACAGATAGCCGTAGGCCTCGGCGAACTTCAGTTCCTCGTCGAGCGTCACGAGCGTGCTCTGCCCGCTGCGCAGGATGTAGCGGAACGTGTAGGAGAGCTGGTCGATGTAGGTCAGCGCCTTGTCGCGATCGCCCTCGCGCACGAGCATCGCCAGCGAGTTGAGCGAATTGAAGAAGAAGTGGGGGTTGATCTGCCCCACGAGCATGTTGTAGCGCGTCGTGAGGTTGTCGTTCTTGAGTTGCTCGTTCTCCAGCTCCACGGCCTGCCGCTGCGAGATGAGCACGTAGATGCGCCCGTAGAGGATCGACACGGCCACGGCGAACGAACACTTGAGCAGCAGCATGTAGTCGAGCAGGCGCCCGTTCATGAAGTTGGGCACGATGCGCCCCGTGGGCCATTGTGTCACGGGCGCCACGAAGTAGAGCGCCACGGCCGCCAGCAGCGCCGCGCAACATCGGCGGGCGAATCCCGCCGACCCGCCGTCGCGCCGCAATCCCGTGAGGATCGAGAGCAGGACGAACGACACGAGCAGGTAATAGAGCAGCTGCAAAGCCAGCTCGGCGCCCTCCGACGGACGGTTGTAAAGCGAATTGTAATCGAATTCCGCACCGTTGCGCACCCGCACCCGCTCCATGACGGCATGGGCTCCCGCACACCGCGGCTGCGCCAGATCGGCCACGATGCGGTCGCCCTCGCGCAGCGACAGGCGCCGCACGCGCGATTGCGGCACGTAGACGCTGTCGCCGGCGGCGTAGACGAGGTATCCGTGGCCGTCGGGATGCACCGCGAGCAGGGCCGTATCGGGCCGCTCGAACATCCGTTCGCGGCCGTAACGGGGCGACGTCTCGCCCCGGTCGACGAAGAGCAGCAGCAGGTGGGAGAAGTTCACCACCAGACTGATCGCCACGGCGACCGTCAGATTGAGCACCGCAGCGGCGTATCTCGAATGCGGTTTCATCGCTCCTCCTCGCCGTACCACGACGCATAGAGCATGTAGTCGTGCGCCGTGCGGCGGACGATCTCGTCGCGCTGCTCGGGCGTCACCGCACGGATCCGCTTGGCCGGCACGCCCGCATAGAGCGAATCGGGCTCCAGCTGCGCGTTGGAGAGCACCAGCGCACCGGCAGCGATGATGCAGCCCGACGGCACGACGGCGTTGTCGAGCAGGATGGCCCCCATGCCGATCAGGCAGTTGTCGCCGATGCGGGCGCCGTGCACGACGGCATTGTGGCCCACCGACACGTCGTTGCCGATGATCGTCTGCGAGGGATGCTTCGCCTTGTCGTAAATCGTGTGGAGCACCGCGCCGTCCTGAATGTTGGTGCGGTCGCCGATGACGATGCGGTTCACGTCGCCGCGCAGCACGGCGTTGTACCAGATCGAGCAGTCGCGCCCGATCGTCACGTCGCCCAGAATCACGGCCGTCTCGGCCAGAAAGGTGTTTTCACCGATCGCGGGTTCGTGCCCGCGTACTTTTCGAATCAATGCCATTGCGTATGCAGTTCTTTTGTGATCGATACCGATAACGGAGTGCGCGAAACCCCGCAGTCCGTTCGCGACCCGGCGCATTCGGCCGGTGCTGCCCGGAATGTCGGTTCCGCCGACCGGAGCGGGCGTTCGCCCGGCATCCGACCGGACAACCCGCAGGGCAGGCGGGACGGGACGAACGCCGCGCCGGCTACCGTGTCGGCTCCTCCTTCGCCCGCTGCCACAGCGCCTCCATCTCGTCGAGCGTCATGTCGTGCAGCATACGCCCCGAGGCTGCGGCCTGCGTCTCCATGTAGTCGAAGCGGGTGCGGAACTTCTTGTTCGTGCGGGCCAATGCCGACTCGGGGTCGACGCCGTAGAGGCGGCAGGCGTTGACGAGCGCGAAAAACAGGTCGCCGAATTCGCCTTCGAGGTCGCCCGTTGCGCCGGCACGCATCTCGGCCTCGACCTCGCCGATCTCCTCCTTCACCTTGTCCCACACGTCCTCTTTCTTCTCCCAGTCGAAGCCCGTGGCGGCCGCCTTCTCGCCCATGCGGAAGGCCTTGACCATCGCCGGGAGCGAACGCGGCACACCGCCCAGCGTACCGCTCTTGCGGTTCTTCTTGCGCAGCTTGAGCGCCTCCCAGTTCTCCTTCACCGCGTCGGGCGTGTCGGCATGGATCTCGCCGTAGACGTGCGGATGACGGTATATGAGTTTGTCGCAGAGCGCGTCGGCCACCTCCCCGAAATCGAAGGCCCCCTGCTCCTCGCCCAGCTTCGAGTAGAAGACCACGTGCAGCAGCAGGTCGCCCAGCTCCTCCTTGATCCCCTCCATGTTGCCGTCGGTGATGGCATCCACCAGCTCGTAGGTCTCCTCGATCGTATTGTTGCGCAGCGACTCGAAGGTCTGCTCGCGGTCCCACGGGCATTCGCGACGCAGCGTGTTCATCACTTCGAGCAGGCGTGCGGTCGCCTTCAAACGTTTGTCTTCCATGACGATTCCTTTTTTTGATCCGAACAAAGGTAGCACATTCGGCGGAAAAAAGTATCTTTGTCCGAAACAAATTCGTCCGCCGCATGAAACTTCTTCCGCTCGTTCCGCTGCTGCTCGGCTGCCTCTGCGCCGCGGCGCAACCCGCTCCCCGCAGTCTGACGCCCCGCACGGGCGCCTTCCGCTTCGGACCCGCCGCGACCATCGCCGCCGACCGCGCGCTGCTGCCGCTGGCCCGCTACGCCGCCGAATACCTCGGCTGCCCCGTGCAGGAACGAATGGCGGGCGACCGGACCGTCGCCCTCGTGCTCGACGGCGCGGCCTCCGACTCCCCGGAGGCCTACCGCCTCGACATCGCGCCCGACCGCATCGTCGTCCGCGCCACCACGCCCGGGGGCGTCTTCAACGGGCTCCAGCAGCTGTTCCGCCTGCTCCCGCCCGAGATCTATGCCCGCCGGGGCATCGCCCCGGGAACGACGGTCCCGTGCCTTTCGATCGTCGACAGCCCCCGGTTCGCCTACCGCGGCATGATGCTCGACGTGGCCCGCACGTGGATGGAGCCTGCGGCGCTGAAACGCTATGTCGACCTGCTTTCCTACCACGGCATCAACAAGCTCCACCTCCACCTCTCCGACGACGAGGGGTGGCGCATCGAGATCCGCTCACACCCCGAACTGGCCGCCGTAGGCGGATTCCGCGGCGGTGACTCGCCCGTGCGCCCCGTCTACGGCAAGTGGGACGAAAAGTACGGCGGTTACTACACGCAGGAGCAGATGCGCGAACTGATCGCCTACGCCGCACTGCGCAACATCGAGATCATCCCCGAGATCGACCTCCCGGGCCATAGCCGCTGCATCGCCTCGGTGCGGCCCGAGATCCGCTGCGACTACCCGGCCGACACCGCCTCGACCAACGGCTACGACTACCGCTCGGCGTGGTGCGTGGCCCGCGAGGAGAACTACGCCCTGCTCGAGGATATTCTGGGCGAGCTCTGCGCGCTCTTCCCCTCGGAATACATCCACATCGGCGGCGACGAGGTCGATGCGGCGCAATGGCAGCGCTGTCCCGACTGCCGGGCGCTGATGCGGCAGCGGGGGATCGACGACCCGCACCGCCTCGAAGATCTCTTCATGGAGCGCGTCGCCGCGATCCTCGCCCGTCGCGGCAAGCGTCCCGCCGTATGGAACGAAGCAGTCCGAACGGGCGCCTTCGCGCGCGACTGCCGCGTCTACGGCTGGGAGAGCGTCAAGGCCTGCCTCGCCGCCACGGAGCAAGGCTATCCCACGGTCGTGATGCCGGGCGAAAGTTTCTACTTCGACATGCGTCAGACCCCGACGGAGGAGGGCCACGACTGGGCCGCGATCTTCGATGCGCGCAAAACCTTCGGTTTCGACCTCGCCGCCCGCGGCTTCACGCCCGAGCGCATGCGCCACGTGGTCGGACTGCAAGGCGCCTTCTTCAGCGAGGCCTACATCGGCCACGAGCCCGAAAAGCCCGACTACATCGACTACATGTGCTTCCCGCGCATCTGCGCCCTGTCGCGCATCGCATGGAGCGGCAACGCCGAAGGGTGGGAGGCCTACTACAGCGAGCTGATCGCCGAACACTACGACCGCATGGCGGCGATGGGTATCCGCTTCCGGCTCTTTCCGCCGAAGATCGCCTACCGCGACGGCGTGCTCTCGGCCGAGACGGACGACGGCTCGGAGCTGTTCTACCTGTGCGACGACGACTCCGAGGAGCACCCCTACACCCAGCCGCTGCGCACCGCACAGCCGCACCGATACCGCTTCGTCGCCCGACGCGGCACGGGACGCAGCCCCTACACGGCCCACAAATCCTACTACCGCACGATCGCACCCGCCCTCACGATCGCGACATCGATGGGGGAGAGCGCGCAGTTCCCCTATACCAATGCCTCGACCTATCGGGGCATCGCGCGCACACGGCGCGCCTGCCGGCAGAACGACTGGGTGCTCTACACCTTCGCCGAACCGGTGCGGTGCCGCGAAATATTCCTCCAGACCGGTAACCGGCAGCTGCCCAAGACGATCCTCACGACGGGATATGCAGAAGTCTCGTACGACGGCCGGACGTTCCGCCGTATCGGCGATCTGGAGCGGGGGAGCATCCGCCTCCGTCCCGACCGTCCCGTGAAGGCCGTGCGGCTCGTCTCCACGTGCGACGACAACGGCACTCCCTACGTCACCCTCCAACCGCCGCAGATCAAGCCGGTGCTGTAACCGCCGCATCCATCGGTCCGGCGGACGACGACAATATCGTACTATTTTACGAAAACAGCATACAAAAAAGCATTTTTTTATTTACACCTCTTGCATTATTCGAATTTCGGATTTAAATTGTTTTCGGAATCCCGAAAACATACGACTATGAAAAAGAGAAGATTCGCCTTGTGGAGTTTTGCGCTCGGTTTGCTTTTGCTCGCAGCCTGTTCGCACGCCACCGAACCGGTCCCCGATGCCGCCGCATGCGACACGCGAAGTGCCGCCGAAATCCAGAACGACGCATACCGGATCCTCTTCGGATACCTCCGGATGGACGACGACAAAACGATTCATCTCGAGGTGACCGAACAGGAAGCCGGAAAGCTGGGCGTACCGGCCGACTGTTACCGCAAAGCCCTCGAAGACATCCGCTCCGCAAACGAATTCATCCAACGAATGCGCGAAGCGGGGGAGGAGGTCGACCATCTCCGATTGCCCGATCTTTCCGATGCGAACGACACGCCCGCAATGCTTTCGAGAGGCAACGAGGTACAGTTTCCGGCAGGTCATTACTCCGTCAACGGCAACGGTCCCACCGACATCGCGACCGCCTGTTTCTTCGCCCCGCTCGACATGTCGGCCGTACAGTTCCAGTGCAGAGGCCATGCGGCGCTCGCCTGCGTGCACAGTTGCACGACCTATTCGTTGGGTACGACGAATTCGGGAGGCCGTGTCGGAAGCCCTTGGTCGAATACCCTGATCACCGTACCGCTGGCCGCCTCGAATGTCGATGCGAACGCCCCCTACTCCTGTTCCGCCCCCAACGGCGGCACCGCCTCGTGGCGCGGCATCTGAACGACATCTCCTCCGCAATCCTCATGAATGCCGCAATACCCTTGCAGCATTTGCATACGCCCCACAACCGCAAAGACCTTATGTATATAAAAATACATAAGGTCTTTGCGGTTGTGTATCCTCTTTCCAGAGGTCGGAGCGGAAAACGATGCCGCATCCGCATTTTGAAGTCACTGTATATCAGTTATATTACAAAAGAACACATCCGTTGTACCATGCTTTGGCGGTGCGCAAAGAGCATCAGATTGCTTGCCGTTGTTTCAGCTTTTCAATACGAAAGCAAAGATACGTTTTTTTCGAAAACATTACTCTCTTATCATTATATTGTTTGTAGCAAGCCTGTGATTTTTGTATTATAATACACGCCCCTAATACGCTTATAAAAAGTAATAGCTAATCAAATTAGGTATAGAGCAGAAAATTAAACGATTAAAATTTCATGCAATAAAATATTGTCCGTATATTTACATTCAACTACTAACATTCGCATGAAACCCCGACTAAAAAAACTGTTGCGAGGAATCGTAGCTTCCTCGATGGCAACATTGGCAAACACATATGGAGCCGAAGCAGTGCCGGCCTATCGTTTCTCGGACGATTCGGACGATACCTCCACGGATGAATACGGTCAAGCAGCCAAAGACACGAGCGTTAAAATGTTGCTGCATCTGAATTCGGACGACACCTACACTTTGGCAGGACACCGAAGTCACAGTTCGCATCGTAGCCACAGTTCACACCGATCGCATAGCTCCCACCGGTCAGGCTCGTCGCATTATTCCCATTATTCGTCATCGACGACAACTCGCAGTACATCAACGTCTACGGTTTCTCCGGCCGATTATACGTTGGGGTCGCGCACGTTATCATTGAACACCTACGGCGCCGACGTAAAGGCACTGGCCGATCTGCTCGTCCAACACAAATACATCGAAAAGACCTCTGTCGCTACCAATTATTTGGGATACGTTGTCTACGATTCCGAGATTCGCAATGCCGTCCGCACCTTTCAAAAGGATGCCGGCATTGCTCAGGACGGCATCGCAGGCAGTTCAACAATTGCAAAACTGCAAGTATGGGTTCCAAAAGATTATAATTTGGGCGACCGGTTATTGAGAAAAGGAATGTATGGTTCCGATGTGACTCAATTAAAGAATATTTTGATCGACAAAGCGTTTCTCGAAAAACCGTTCTGCAAAGGTAAGACCGACTTCAACACCGAAATCGAGCAGGCATTGAAGAAGTTTCAGGACAGCATCGGAATCGAGGCTACCGGAGAGGTAGATACGCAAACCCTCTATTTTCTGAAGAAATAAGATGACAGACATTCAACTTGATTCGCAGGGACGAATAGCGCTTTGCGTCGATCTCTCCATTTACAACGAGCGAATCGTCAATAAGGTGCTCTATTGGTGGAGCGGCGATTACATAATTACCCGCACCAACCGTTCGGGGACAACGCTCCAAACGATTACGCTAACGGCATCCGAACCTATTTCTTCAGAGAAATTCGAGTCGATAAGTCGAAAAATCAGTGCCGACTTCATCGACTATAAAAATCGGTCGATCGTCGAGTCGGAGACACGCGATTTGCGGAATATATTGTATGCCAAAGCGTTCTCCAATAGCGATGATTTCGTGGAATTCGAATTCGACAAGTGATGGGATACGCTCTGCTACCGTTCCGATTCCATGTCTTTCGCGACCGGGAATTGCTTGTCAATGACCTCGGCGATTATCTGTCGCTGCCCCGAGGAAGCGTGCAATGCATCGTCGACCGACGAATCCGACCCGACGAAGAGTTATACAAGGACCTTACCGCCTCGTTCTTCATCAGCGAGCGGCCGCTCCCGCGATTGCTCGATACGATGGCGGTTCGGCTCGCGACGCGCAAAGCCTTTCTCGACCACTTCACGGCATTGCACATTTTCGTGCTGACGCTTCGCTGCAACCAGAACTGCGTCTATTGTCAGGCTTCGAGCAAAGAGAGTTGCCGCAAGGAATACGACATGAGCGAAGAAGCGCTCCGACAAGCCGTCGCTCTGATGTTCCGTTCGCCGTCGCCATCGCTGACGATGGAGTTTCAAGGCGGCGAACCGACCTTGACGCCGCACCTTATTCGTAAGGGCATCGAGTATGCGGAGGAGAGAAACCAAACCGAACGACGACGGATGACCTATGTGATTTGCACGAACTGCGTTGATCCGACTGACGAAATTCTCGACTTGTGCAAGCAGTACGGGGCTGTCATATCCACTTCGCTCGACGGGCCGCAATTTCTGCATAACCGCAATCGAGGGAAAACGGATAGCTACCAACGCGTTGTGAGCGGAATCGCAAAGGTACGAGAAGAGTTGGGCGAAGGACGAGTTTCCGCGTTGATGACGACCTCGGAGTATTCGCTCGACTATCCGCGTGAGATTATCGACGCCTATCGTGAAAACGGATTCCACAGCATCTTCATTCGGGCGCTTAATCCTTATGGATTGGCAAAAGAAAATGATGACTGGACCGCTTACTGCGACCGATTCATAGCATTCTACAAGCAGGCGCTGGAATATATCATCGAAATCAACAAGTCGGGCGAAGTATTCGTCGAAGAGTTTGCAACGCTCATATTACGCAAGATTCTGACTCCTTTTCCGATCGGCTTCGTCGATTTGCAATCGCCGTCGGGCATCGTAAACGGAGTGACTGTATATAACTATGACGGATATGTCTATGCTTCCGACGAATCGCGTATGCTGGCCGAATACGGCGATTATACATTCCGATTGGGGCGAATGGACGACCGTTACGAGGATCTGTTCTATGGCGGCAAGGTACAAGAAATATCGCGGTTGTGGGCGACCGAATATATCGCAGGCTGCGCCGATTGCGCGTTTCAGTCAATCTGCGGGGCCGATCCCGTGCGCAACTACTCCACGCAAGGCGATATGTACGGATTTCGCCCGACCTCCATTTTCTGCCGCAAACATAAGGCGATTATCGAGTGCATATTTGAGCTGCTGACCGAACGCAGAGAGGAGGTCCTGCCCATTTTCAAGAATTGGATTACAGGAACGCGCGGATAATGAGAGATAAAATCGACATAAACTCGAACGACAATGCGCTGTTCGTCACCTCGCAGTGCAACAACCGATGCGTCATGTGCTGTCAGCCGCCTTTGCAGCGGAACGATCTGGACGGTTATTTCCGCAAAAATATAGAGCTGATAGACTCCGCACCGCCGGAATTGCCATCCCTCGGCATTACGGGCGGAGAGCCGACTTTACTCGGTGACCGGCTGTTCGATATGATCCGCCACATCAAGACGAAGCTGCCCGATACCGAAATCCATCTGCTGACGAACGGACGTACTTTCGCCGATAAAACGTATGCACGGAAACTTGCTGCCTGCGGAGTCGAAAAGATGCTGCTCGGCATTCCGCTCCATGCCGACAATGCCGCAGACCACGATGCTATTACGCAGGTTCGAGGTTCGTTCAACGAAACGATGCTCGGATTGTATAACCTCGGTCGCTACGATGTGGGAATCGAATTGCGGGTCGTCATCACCCGTATGAATTATCGGCGCCTGCCTAAATTGCCGAATTTCATTTACCGCAATCTGCCGTTCGTTGAATTCATTTCGCTCATGGGGTTGGAATACACGGGGTATACAATAAAGAACAGAGACTCCGTATGGCTCGACCCGCTGGATTATCGGGCCGAATTGATGCAGGCCGTTACGGAGCTGCATGACTGGCGTATGGACGTTTCCGTCTTCAACCTGCCGCGCTGCGTGCTTCCCGAATCGCTGTGGCCTTTCGCCCGCAAATCCATATCGGACTGGAAAACGAAATACCTCGATATTTGCAGCGACTGCGTAGAGCAGGCGGAGTGTTGCGGATTGTTTGCCACTTCGCGAGTACAAAGCCGAGGCGTTAAACCGATTATCAAATAGGCCATGTTTTAGAACAAGGCCTATTGGGTATTACATGGATAGCTTGTAGTAGTTCCTCTCCAGCACCTCGTTTACTAATGGATTCGGGATAGAGGAGTGTTCCGCCGACGGAGGTATAGGGAATGGTTCCTTTGTCCCGATAGTTCTGCAAACTGCGGCGGGAGATGTGGAAACGGGCCATTACCTGCTCGGTGGTCAGATAGCGTTCACCCGACAGGGGCGGAGTGATCTCGGCGATCAGCCTATCCGCCCTCTGCGCGGCGAGGCGCATGGCTTCGAGTAGCTCTTTGTATCCAGCCGTCTCGCGCGTGAGGACGCCGCGGTTCTCGATCATCGTTTTCACGTCCATAGTTATCTGCATTGGGTCGTCAAGTTCTTGTCGAGCAACGCCCACACCTCTTCGGGCTTGTAATAACATTTGTTGCCGAGCGTCGAGTACGGCTGCTTCCCGCTGTTGCGGAGGTATTGCAGCGTCCGTTTCGAGATATGGAGCCGGCGGCAGACTTCGGCATTGTCTATTCAGCCGCTTTCGGCCGCAGGGTTGAAATGGCGGTCGAGCCGTCGCATCGTGTCGGTCAGTCGGCGGGCATAGGCTTGCAGATTCGTCCATGCGCGCTCTTCGATTAAAAGGTAATTCATCGTCGGCATTCTCGTTCCTTCTCGTCGTCGCACATAGTTCGCTAATCGAAATTAGGTACTTCCGTCGTTTGAAATTCCCCAAAAAAGGCGATTGACTGGAATTCGCGGGGCGGGTAATTTTGCACTCGAAATTAACCCGCTCGCAATGAGATATAGAAACAGAAAAATAGAAACATGGGGACTCCTGACGGTCATGCTGGCCCTATGCTTTCAGTCGGCCGTCGCCCAGCCCCATCGTCCGCATGCCGGACATCGCGGTCCGCACGCCTCCGCATGGCTCTCGGGAAAGGTAATGGAGAAAGACAGCACGGCCGTCGCTTTCGCCACCGTCTATCTGAAAGGCACGAACTACGGCTGCTCCACGGACGATAGGGGGCGTTTCCGTTTCAAGGTGCCGGCCGGAAAGCATACGTTGGCCGTATCGCTTATCGGCTACCTGTCCGCCGAGAAAAACTTAGAAGTCGACCGGGACATGAAAAACCTCACGGTCGTCCTGCAACCGGCAGCGACCGAACTCGAAGCGGTCGTTGTCACGGGCGGAGGCGTGGGCCGCGTCCGCCGGTCGCCGTTCAACGCGGTGGCAGTGGATACGAAAGCCTTGCAGAACACGACCAAGAGCCTGAGCGACGCCCTCACGAAACTGCCCGGCATGAAGCTCCGCGAATCGGGCGGCGTGGGCTCCGACATGCAGCTGATGCTCGACGGGTTCAGCGGCAAGCACGTCAAGGTCTTCATCGACGGCGTGCCGCAGGAGGGGGCCGGACAGGCGTTCGACCTGAACAACATCCCGGCAGGCTTCGCCGAGCGCATCGAGGTTTACAAGGGGGTGGTGCCCGTCGGTTTCGGCACCGACGCCATCGGCGGCGTCATCAACATCGTGACGAACAAACAGCGGCGCAACTGGTTCGCCGACGCCTCCTACTCCTACGGTTCGTTCAACACCCACCGCTCGAACCTCCGTTTCGGGCAGACGACCCGGGGCGGCTTCCTGTACGAAATCGACGCTTTCCAGAACTACTCCGACAACGACTATTATATCGACAACTGGGTGCGCGAATTCGAGGTGTTGCCCGACGGCACGGTTCACAAGTTTCCCGTGGACAAAAGCGACGTGAAGCACGTCCGGCGCTTCAACGACGCATTCCACAACGAGGTCGTGCTCGGCAAACTCGGTCTGGTCGGCAAAAAATGGGCGGACCGCTTCGTGCTGGGCTTCTCCTATTCCAATTTTTACAAGGAGATCCAGACCGGCGTCTATCAGGAAATCGTCTTCGGCCAAAAACACCGCAAGGGTCATTCGCTCTCCCCGTCGCTGGAGTATGCCAAGCGCAACCTTTTCACCGAAGGGCTCGACCTGCTCGTGACGGCCAATTACAACCGCAACGTCACGCACAACATCGACACCGCAGCGCGCTACTACAACTGGTACGGCCATTACTACGAAAAGGACAGCCGCGGCGAACAATCCTATCAACACAGCGAATCGCGCAACACGAACTGGAACGCCACGCTGACGCTCAACTACCGCATCGGCGAAATCCACACGCTGACATTCAACCATGTCTTCAGCGATTTCCGCCGCACGAGCCGTTCGCACGTCGGCACCTCGTCGGTGCTCACGGATTTCTCGATTCCCAAACTCACGCGCAAGAACATCGGCGGGCTCTCCTACCGGGTGATTCCGTCGGAGCGGTGGAACGCCTCGGCATTCGTCAAATATTACCTGCAATACAACCGGGGCCCCGTTTCGCGCAGCGCCGACGGCGTGGGCGACTACGTGGAGCTGGGCAAAAGCGTCTCGGCATGGGGCTGCGGTGCGGCCGGAACGTATTACATCCTGAAAGCGTTGCAAGCCAAATGCTCCTACGAACGGGCGTTCCGGCTGCCGACCACCGACGAGCTGTTCGGCGACGAGGACCTCGAAGCGGGGCGCGCCGACCTGCGGCCCGAACGAAGCGACAACTTCAATCTCAATCTCAGCTACGACGGCCGCTTCGGCAAGCACGGTCTCTATACGGACATCAGCCTGATTTACCGCAACACGAAAGACTATATCAAGCGCGGACTAGGCAAGCACGGATCGACGCAGTACGGCATCTACGAAAACCACGGTCACGTGCGCACCAAAGGCTACAACGTCTCATTGCGCTACTCGTTCGCCCGCTGGTTCGACCTCGGCGGTACGTGGAACAGCATCGACACCCGCGACTACGAACGGCGCTGGACAGGGTCGTCGCAGCAGGAGAACATGCACTATAAGGTGCGGTTGCCGAACATTCCCTACCGCTTCGCCAACTTCGACGCTTCGTTCCACTGGCACGACCTTTTCGCCCGAGGGAATACGCTCACGGTCGGTTACGACGGGTTCTGGCAGCACGCCTTTCCGCTCAACTGGGAGAACATCGGCGACAAGGATTCGAAAGCCTACGTGCCCGACCAGCTGTCGCACAACCTCTCGCTGACCTACAGCATCAAAAACGGACGCTACAACCTCGCTTTGGAGTGCCGCAACCTGACCGACGCACGGCTTTACGACAATTTCAGCCTCCAGAAAGCGGGCCGCGCGTTCTACGTCAAGCTGCGCGTGCATTTCGGCAACTGATTTATAAACAATAAATAAAAAAATCGAATCATGAAAAAGCAACTTTACACCCGGGCTTTCCTCGCCCTGCTGTGCGCCGGCACCGCCGGCCTGCTGCCCTCGTGCAGCGATGATAACTACGAACCCCAACCGACACCGGGCACCGACGCCGAAACCTCCTACGTCATCGCGGCGCAGGACGACGGCACGAGCTACCTGATTACTGCCCCGTCGCTCGACGAGGGCACGGCCACCGTGCGCGGCACGGGTACGGAGGTGCTCGGCGGTTCCTACTGGGTATTCAAGAACCAGAATTACGTATTCTCGCTGGTCTATAACAAGGGCGGCGCGGGCACGGGCGCATCCTACTACCTGAATGCTGCGGGCAAGCCCACCGAACACTACCTCTACGAATTCAACCGCATCACCTCCTACGGCACGTGGGGCGACAAGGTGGTGACCGTCTCGACCGGCGACTCGAAGACGACCGATGCCGACGGCAACATCGCGCAGGCGCTGCTGTTCAACTACCTCGACGAGAACACCGGCGGGCAGACCGAAGGGTCTATCGACGCGGAGAATTTCCTCGGCAACGGCGAAAAGGTGACTTTTGCCGGACTGGAGGAGGCGAACGGCAAGCTCTACACCTCGGTCGTGCCGATGGGCATGAGCCGCTACGGCATCGGGCAATGGCCGGATAAGGTGACCGACCCGGAACTGGTCGCCAAGACCGACGGCGGCTCGGCCAGCAGTTCCTACACCGCCGGTACGATTCCTTCGACGCAGTATCCCGACCGCGCGTGGGTCGCCATTTACAGCGGTTCGTCGTTCGCCGAGAAACCCGTCATCGCCTCGACCGATAAAATCGGCTTCGCCTGCGGCCGCCATCGCTCGCAATACTACCAGACGATCTGGGCGGCCGACAACGGTGACCTCTACGTCTTCTCGCCCGGCTACGGCCGCACGTTCACCTCGTCGGCCGACCTGAAAAAAGTGACCGGCACCAAACCCTCGGGCGTGGTGCGCATCCGCAAGGGCGCGACGGAGTTCGACCCCGACTACTACGTGAATTTCGAGCAGATCGGCACGCAGCATCCTATTTTCCGCTGCTGGCACATTTCGGGCGCACACTTTCTGCTGCAACTCTATTCCGACGGCGTGGAGGGGATGATGCAGGGCAAGAATGCCGTGACGAACGAACTGGCCGTCTTCGACGCCGAGGCGAAAACCGTCGTACCCGTGACCGGACTGCCGGCGGATCTGGCAGGCTTCGGCGGCGAGCCCTACGGCGAGAACGGAGCGATGTACATCGCCGTGACGGTGACCGGCGGCAACAAACCGGCATTCTATAAGATCGATGCCGCCACAGGACATGCGACCAAAGGGCTCGTCATCGACGCGGAATCCGTCGCCACGGCGGGTAAGCTGACCGTCCGGAAATAGGAACCACCCCGGCAGGAGAGCGGCCCGTCATCACGCGGGCCGCTCCCTTGTCCGGGCAAAACACCCGAATCATGAAAAAGATATTCGCAAAAATACACCTGTGGCTCTCGCTGCCGCTCGGTATCGTCCTGACCGTCGTCTGTCTGTCGGGCGCCGTGCTCGTCTTCGAGGGCGAAATTACCCGGGCGCTGCATCCGGAGCTTTATCGGGTCGCAGCACCCGCCGACGCGCGTCCGCTTCGGCCGTCGCAGCTCGCCGACCGCATCGGCGGGCAGATGCCCGATTCGCTGCACCTGATTTCGCTGCAAATCTCCGCCCGCAGCGATGAACCCTGCATGGCCGCTTTCCGCGAGACGGGACGCAAACAATTGAGCGTAGACCCCTATACCGGCAATCTGAACGGCTGGACCGAAAGCCCGGCATTCTTCGGCACGGTGCGGAAACTTCACCGCTGGTTGCTCGACCCGCCGCCGTCGAAAGGCGAAAAGTCGGTCGGAAAAGCCATCGTCGGGGTCTCGACGCTGGCGTTGGTGCTGATTCTTGTCAGCGGCTTGATCCTGTGGATTCCCCGCAGCCGCAAGGTGCTGCGCAACAGGCTGCAAGTATCGTGCTCCGAAGGCCGCCGCCGTTTCTGGCACGACTGCCATGTCTCGCTGGGATTCTATGCGACCCTGTTGCTGCTGGTGATGGCACTGACAGGGCTCACGTGGTCGTTCGGCTGGTACCGCACGGCGGCCTATGCGCTTTTCGGCGCGCCGCAGCAAACCACTGTCGTGCAGGAAAATCCCTTGCGGAAAACCGATTCGGACAGCCGTCAGAGCCGCGAAAGAAGCGGCGAACGGAACGCCGGCCGGGAGCACGGCGGAACGCAGGCCGAAACCGAAGCACGCCCGTTCGATTATGCCGTATGGGACGAAGTGCTGGGGCAGCTCACGGCGCATTGCACCGTCTACAAAACCATCACGCTCACACAAAGCGAAGCTCAGGTCGCGCGGCAATCCGCGATGCGACGCATCGACCGCGCGACGTTCGACCCCCGCAGCGGCCGTCTCGCCGAAATCGCCCGTTATGAAGATACGCCCCGGCAGCAACGCCTCCGCGGCTGGTTCTATGCGTTCCACACAGGTACGTGGGGCGGCATCTGGACGAAAATCCTCTATTTCCTTGCCGCGCTTATCGGCGCCTCACTTCCCCTGACGGGCTATTGGTTGTGGTGGAGGCGGTGCATGAACAAACGTAAATGACGACACGGTATTCGTTTTTGCGGAATGCCCTCTTCGACCTTTACGGGCACTCTGTTTCTCTTATAATCGGAATTTGCATGAATGGCAGTACCCACGCCGGAGTTATACGATTTCGATTCGTTCGCAGTGCGATGCTGATTAAAAGCGCCGACTCCGGAAGGGCGATTACGTTCCCACAGGGCAAGGCTTTTGAGTAACTCAAAAGGTATCGAGTAACTCGATACACACCTTGCTGTCAGCCGATGCTAACAAAAACGTTTGATGATTATACGATTATCGACCAATTGACATTGCCATGCCGATTGAAATATGTATCCGCAGATTGATTGGTACATCGCAACATTGGTACGTACCAACTGATTTGCATATAAACATATAAACATGCAAACGTACAACAATAACGGGCAGGTAACTCCTGCCCGTCGTTACTTTTAATAACCGCTATTCAAGGTGGTTAAAACCACAATTGGTAAGACTACCTGAGTTCGTACTATCGCCTTTTGCAGCAGCCATCGCCGGATGATTGCCGCATAGGAGCTGTTCAGCCAAAATGCCAGCGCGAGGATCGTTTTGAGGTTATAGGCGTCGGCATAGTTTCCGTTCGGCAGACAGATACATCGTTTCGTCTCGGATTCTCGCACGATGCCGCTTTTGCAGAGCGCTTTGACCGCCGCCCGAATCGTCTGAACAAACACCCCGAACAATTCCGCCAACTCCATCTCGGTCATCCAAATTTCATCGCGGTTGATCGGCATAGCTATTCGATCATTCCCGTCTATCGCAATGATTTCTCTTTTCATCGGAGTCGCTGCTTATTGATTCAACAACAATACATCATCTGAAAACATCTGCTCGTTCATCTTCCGCATTTCGCGCCCGATCAACTGCTCCGAGAATTTAGCATAGTGCCGCGTCATGTTGGTATTCGAATGCCCGAGAATCTTTGCCAGCACGTCGATCGGCATCCCGTACTCCACGGCCAAACAAGCGAACGTATGACGGCCAGCGTGTGTGGTCAGATTCTTCGGAATATTGCACAAGTCGGCGATCTCTTTCAGGTAGGCATTCATCTTTTGATTACTCGGAACCGGCAGCAGTTTACCTGTCGCTCGTAGCTCCGCATCCCGTTCATATTTCTCCAGCAATATCATCGGATAGGGCAACAATGGGATGCGGCTCATTACCGCCGTCTTCTCTCGCGGCTTATAAATCCATGTCGTTCCGTTGTCGTCCGTGCGGATATGCTCCCGCCGCAGGTGTTCCGCATCCGTGAAGGCCAGTCCGGTGAAGCAGCAGAAGACGAAGACATCCCGAATCCGATCCAGTCGTTCGTTCGGCAATCTCTTTCGCACCAGCGTCTCTAATTCCTCTCTTGTCAGGTGGTCTTTCTCTTTGTTGTGCCCCTCTTTGAGCTTATAGTTTCGGAACGGGTCTTTCTCGATCCACTCGTTGCGCAGGCAGTAACGGGTAAAGTTCTTGACGCAATCGAGCAGGTTCACGGCGCCGTTGTGTTTACATTTATGTGCCGTTTGCAGAAAGGTGTTGAACCCGTCGAGAAACTCGTAACCGACAGCCGAGAGCAAAATATCCTCTCTCTTGTAATGTGCGGCGACATATTCTTTCAGATACCGCAGTACCCGATGATATTTGTTCGCTGTCAGTTGTGTGATGCGTACGCCGACCTCCGTCTGCCGTTTCTCGCAATAATTCGCCAATTCCGCAAGGAACATTATTGAGAGTGAGGTGGGATTCTGCAATCGTTCCTTGATTTGGATGCAGTTGCCCTCGTAGCCTTTGGAGATCAGTTCCTGTCGCACGCCGAGAATCCTTGCAC
This sequence comes from uncultured Alistipes sp., assembly GCA_910576555.1. Classification (GTDB taxonomy): domain Bacteria; phylum Bacteroidota; class Bacteroidia; order Bacteroidales; family Rikenellaceae; genus Alistipes. The sequence continues at coordinate 201,576 of CAJTIY010000001.1, forward strand.
GATAATCATCCAGATAAGAATTGACTTGCTGACATAGCTTGTCTTTGCCGGTCGTCCGTTCTTTGGATTGGTTCCATTTATCGGCAGGAACCGAACACTGGATGTAGATCTCTTTGGAGATACCGTTAGTGGTAATGCGGGCCAGAATAGGGGTCAGTCCCGCCTTGTTGGTGCGTGCCTTGCGCAGGAAGTAAGTCACGCTGAATCGTTTTCTTTCCATCGTCCGAATAGGTTTTGAGTTTGACAATCATACGATTGAAAAGCCCGGAACGTTCGGCGCAAACCGATGTAATTCAACGCACTGCCGAAAAATCGTGGTACATTTCTACCGCTCACACCCATGTACCACGATTCGGCATACGGAAAGGATGCTTTCGCTTGCTGTCTTTTACTATGGTACAAAAACGAAACAATCCCGTATATCGTTGATATACAGAATTGTTTGCTTCCTATTGTGCAACCTTGCCCAACAAAAAAGGTCCTTCGAAAAGGACCTCCTGAGCGGAAAACGGGATTCGAACCCGCGACCCTCAGCTTGGGAAGCTGATGCTCTACCGACTGAGCTATTTCCGCATTACGGAGGACAAAGATAGTTCGTTTTTTCGATTTTTCAACTCCTCGCCTCCGAAAAAAGAGTTATCCCACGATTTTTTTCAGCGCCGCGAGGTTTTCCGCATTCTGCAACCTGCGGCCTTCGGGCATATAGAGGTGCTCTAACCGATCGCGGAAGTGCTCCTCCACCTTTCCGCGCACGACCTTCATCGTACTGTTGACCAGACCATTCTGCTCCGTGAACGGCTCCGCGACGATCGCCAGTCCCGCCGGAAGCCAGCGTTCGGGGAACTCGCCGGCGAAGCTGCCGCCGGCCCGGTAGCGATCGATCTCCGCACCGAGCAGCTCCGCAGCGGCCGCAGCGCGCCGATCGTCTGCAATGCCGCGCGCGGCCAGCTCCCGCCGCAGCGCATCGCGGTTCGGCACGACGATCGCCCCGGTGAAGGGCGACTGGTTGTTGTGGATCAGAATCTGATCGATATAGGGTGATTTGTCCACGATGGCCTCCTCCATCCCCTCCGGACTGTATTTCTCGCCGTCGGAAGCGATCAGCAGGCTCTTGAAACGTCCCAGCACATAGAGGAATTCGTCCTCGGAGACGTATCCCATATCGCCCGTATGCAGCCACCCGTCGCGCACCGTCTCGGCCGTCGCCCCGGGATTCTTCCAGTAACCCGCCATGACGTTCTCGCCGCGAACGACGATCTCTCCCTTCTCGCCGCGCGGCACCTCGCGTCCCTCTTCGTCGACGATCTTCAGCTCGAGCGGCACGAGGATCTTGCCCGACGAGCCGAAGCGATGCCAGCCCCGCTTGGGCGAGTTGGTCGAAATCACGGGCGTAGCCTCCGAAAGGCCGTACCCCTGAAACATGGGAATTCCGATCGCGTAATAGAACCGCTGCAGCTCGGCATCCAGCAGCGCGCCGCCGCCCACGAAAAACCGCAGACTCCCGCCGAACGCCTGCCGCACCTTGCGGAACAGCAGCGCATCGAACAGCGCCACGGCCGGTTTCAGCACCCGGCGCCAACCGCGGCCCTTGCCGTAACCGTCGTCGTTATAAGCATAGGCCGTACGCAGCGCCAACCGGAACAGCCGTTCGGTAAACGCGCCTTTTGCGCGGATCGAACTTTCGATGTTCTTGCGGAAATTCTTGGCCAGCGCCGGCACCGAGAGCAGGAAGTGGGGCCGCACCTCGCGGATATTGAGCGGGATGTTCTTGAGCGTCTCCATCGGCGTAGCCCCGATCTGCACCGTCGCGACCGTCGCACCGCAGGCGATCATGATATAGAAGCCGACGACATGCGCGAAGCAGTGGTCGAGCGGCAGGATGATGAGGGTCCGGTAGGAGGAGGGGATGTCGATGCGCGACAGCGACTGCTCGACATTGGCCGTGTAGTTGCGATGGGTGAGCACGACGCCCTTCGGATCGGCCGTCGTACCCGACGTATAGGTGATCGTGGCGTAGTCGTCGTTGCCGATTGCGCGTCCGATCCGCAGAAATTCGTCGCGATGCTCCGCAAGCCACGCACGCCCCAGCCGCCTGAGCGTCCCGAAAGCCGTTTCGCCGGCCTCCAAAGGCAAATGCCCGAAGACGACGATACGTTCGATCGCCGGCAGCTCGTCGCGGATACGCCGGATTTTGGGCAGCTGCTGCTTGGAGACGAACAGCGCCTTGACCTCGGCATGCCGCAACCGGAAGAGCAGATCGTTCGACTCTTCGAGTTTCACCGAAAGAGGGACGCTCACCGCCCCGGCATAAAAGAGCCCCAGCTCCGATATGATCCAAGCGTTGCAGCCTTCGGAGAGGATCGCCACCTTATCGCCCGGCCGGATGCCCAGCGATGCGAGTCCCGCTCCGACTTCGAGCGCCTGCTCGCGCGTCTCGGCATAGGTCGTCGGCTGAAAGGAGCTGTGCCGCTTCTCCAACAGAAAGGTCTTGGCTCCGTACGCAGCGACGGAGCTTTCGAACAAGTCGATGATCGTCTTCTTCATCGGTAAGGTCTCTTTAGATTCGGGTACAATCGGGGGTTCGGACGACGATCGGCGCCGCCCCTTGCGGAACGCATCGCCAACGGCGGGCCTTCGCCGCCAGAGGCTGCGGCCCGCGCGGCTCGGAGAGCCGCATCCGTCGCCACAGCCGCACCATAAGATGCCACCGGCCGCTCCGTCAGTCCATCTTCAGCACGGCGAGGAAGGCCGACTGGGGCACCTCGACGTTGCCGATCTGGCGCATGCGTTTCTTGCCTTTCTTCTGCTTTTCGAGCAGCTTGCGCTTACGCGAAATATCGCCGCCGTAACACTTGGCCGTCACGTCCTTGCGCACGGCCTTCACCGTCTCGCGCGCGATGATCTTAGCCCCGATCGCGGCCTGAATGGCGATGTCGAACTGCTGGCGCGGGATAAGTTCCTTGAGCTTCTCGCACATCTTGCGTCCGAAGTCGTAGGCATGGTCGGCGTAGATGAGCGACGAGAGGGCGTCGACCGGCTCGCCGTTGAGCAGGATATCGAGTTTGACGAGCTTCGAAAGCTGGTAGCCCGTCCGGTGGTAGTCGAACGAGGCATAGCCCTTCGAGATGCTCTTGAGCTTGTCGTAGAAGTCGAAGACGATCTCCGAAAGAGGCATGTCGAAGTTGACCTCGACGCGGTCCTGCGTGATGAAGGTCTGGTTCTTCAGCACGCCACGCTTGTCGATGCAGAGCTTGATGACGTTGCCCAGAAACTCCGCTTTGGTGATGATCTGCGCGAGGATGTAGGGCTCTTCGATCTTGGCCACCTTCGTGATTTCGGGCAGTCCCGAGGGGTTGTGCACCTCCACGATGTCGCCCTGCGTGGTGGTGATGCGGTACGAGACGTTGGGCACGGTGGTGATGACGTCCATGTCGAACTCGCGGTAGAGGCGTTCCTGAATGATCTCCATGTGGAGCAGCCCGAGGAAGCCGCAGCGGAATCCGAAGCCGAGCGCCAGCGAACTCTCGGGTTCGAAGGTCAGCGACGCATCGTTGAGCTGCAGCTTTTCGAGCGACGCGCGCAGGTCCTCGTACTGGTCGGCCTCGACGGGGTAGACGCCCGCGAAGACCATCGGCTTGACATCCTCGAACCCGGCGATAGCCTCCTCGGCGGGGCGTACGACCGAAGTGATCGTGTCGCCGACCTTCACATCCTGCGACGTCTTGATGCCCGAGCAGATGTAACCCACGTCGCCGGCCTTGATCTCCTGCCGGGGTTGCATCTTGAGCTTCAGCACACCCACCTCGTCGGCGTCGTATTCGCTGCCCGTGTTGAAGAACTTCACGTGATCGCCCTTGTGGAGCACGCCGTTGAAGACGCGGTAGTAGGCGATGATGCCGCGAAAGGGGTTGAACACCGAGTCGAAGATAAGGGCCTGCAGCGGCGCGTTCTCATCGCCCTTCGGCGCAGGGATGCGCTGCACGATGGCTTCGAGCACCTCCTCGACGCCGAGCCCCGTCTTGCCCGAGGCGAGGAGTATATCCTCTTCCTTGCAGCCTATCAGGTCGATCACCTGATCCTTCACCTCGTCGATCATAGCCGAATCCATGTCGATCTTGTTGAGCACCGGCACGATCTCCAGATCGTGGCCCACGGCGAGGTAGAGATTCGATATCGTCTGCGCCTGAATGCCCTGCGTGGCGTCGACCACGAGCAAGGCCCCCTCGCACGAGGCGATAGCGCGCGACACCTCGTAGGAAAAGTCGACGTGTCCCGGGGTGTCGATCAGGTTGAGCGTATAGCGCTCGCCGTCGCGGGCCGCGTACTCCATCTGTATGGCGTGGCTCTTGATCGTGATGCCCTTTTCGCGCTCGAGGTCCATGTCGTCGAGCACCTGCGCCTGCATTTCGCGCTGGTTCAGCGTGTTGGTCTTTTCGAGCAGACGGTCGGCGAGCGTCGACTTACCGTGGTCGATATGGGCTATGATGCAGAAATTCCGGATGTTTTTCATGAATCGCACAAAAATATGTGCAAAGATACGAAAAGTCGAGCGCAGAAGCAAGCGTTAGCTTGATTAAGAGGCTCTCAAAATAGATTGATGACGTAAAATATTGCAAAATATTGATTATTAGTGTATTTTGCTACGTATTTCTATTGATGCTTTTGCCGGAAACGGCGAGATAATGTGAAAATAAACGAGGTTTCGGTTTCTAAATCGTTACCTCGTTTATTTTGCTTTGTATTGCGTCATTTTATTGATTATCATAATATTGCATCGTCATTCATCTTGACATTCGACTCTGCTGGAATTAGATTTGTCCCACGAAAAAAGCAGAGTTATGCGCAGTACGTTCAAGGTGCTCTTTTATCTGAAAAGAGACAAAAACAAAATCCAAAAAGTCGTGCCTGTCATGGGCCGCATCACGGTCAACGGAAGTATCACCCAGTTCAGCGCGAAGATCTCCGTACCGCCCGAATTATGGGATGTCGGCAGCGGCAAAGTCAAAGGCCGCAGCGTCGAGGCCGACCGCATCAACCGCCACTTGGATAATATCCGAGGGCAGATCAACAAACACTATCAGGAAATCAGCGACCGCGACGGTTATGTTTCGGCCGATAAGGTCAAAAATGCCTATCTGGGCTTCGGGCAAAAATACAGGACGCTGATCGAAAGTTTTCAGAAGTTTACCGAAGACTTCAAAAAACGGGTAGGCGTTGATCGGGCGCACGATTCATGGCGGCGATATGTCAAATGCATAGAGCACTTGCAATCCTTCATGGAGAAAGAGTATCGGGTCAAGGATATGCCGTTGGCCGAGTTGGAGCAGTCGTTCATCGAAAAGTTCCATGCTTATCTCCATCACGACAGAGGCATGTCGCCGAACGGATTGTCCGGTTACTTGCAGTGTCTGAAATACGTCGTTAAAATCGCGTTCAACAACGGCTGGATGCCGCGCAATCCCTTCGCTGCATACCGGTTCACTCCGCCCCAAGTGGAGCGCGAGTATCTGACCGAAGAGGAGATCCGCCGCTTGCAGACGACGCCCCTGCGTTTTAAGCGGCAGGATCGGACCCGCGATATGTTTCTCTTCTCGTGCTTCACGGGCATCTGCCATGCCGATATGAAGTCGCTGACCTACGACCAGCTCTCGCAGGATGCGAACGGCGACTGGTGGATTGCGGGCAATCGGCTAAAAACCGGTTCGAAATACATGGTCAAGTTATTGCCGGTTGCAAAATCCATTATAGATAAATATAAAGGGTTGACAGGCGATAACCGGATATTTCTCATGTCGTCGGTCAATGTGATGGACAGAAGCCTCCAATTTATTGCAGGGACCTGTCGAATCGAGAAACACATCACCTTCCACTGTGCGAGGCACACCTTTGCCACGACGATCTCGCTGATGAACGGCGTGCCGTTGCTTGCCCTGAGCAAGATGCTCGGCCACAAACACGTCACGACCACTCAAATCTATGCGAAAGTTACGGAAAGCATGATCGACGAGGCAATAAACCGAATCAACGACCGAATTGCCGACAAATACTCAGTGTAAATCGCTGACCAGCAGCCGGGCATCATGGAAAACATTGAATTCTATGATGCCCGTTTTTTTGTCCTCCATCTTTGCAATGTCAATAAATGCGAAGTATGAACGAGAACATGAATGAACAGATTACACGGATTCTGAATATCGTAACGGATATTTTGGAGGACGTGCGAACGCTCCGCAATCGGCAGAATGTCCTGATGGGCGACCCGATGCTGGAGTTCCCCGAAGTGTGCGAGAGGCTCAAACAGAGCGAGCGGCAGGTGCGGCGGTTGCGCGAGAGCGGCGAGCTGGTCGGCTTCACCATCGGGCGCCGGAGGATGTACCTGCAATCCGAAGTGGACGAGTTCATCGAGCGGTCGAAGAAACAAAGCAAATCCAATAAATAATATCGCTATGGAAGAGAAGAAAAAAGAGGGTTATGTCCTGATCGGCATCGAGCAAATGGAAGACTTGCTGAAAACCCAATTCATGATGAGCCAGAGCGTGCTGCTGTTCGAGTATCTGTGCAGTCAGAGCCGATACCCGCTGTTTCTGTCCGCCAGGTCGGCCTGCGAGGTACTCGGTCTGAACCCCGAGACTTTGGAGCAATGCCGCCGCAAGCGGACGATCCGCGCCCGGGTCGTCGGGCGGCAGTTCCTCTACAATGCTTACGACCTGGTTGCGTTGTCGTGCAAACTCAATCAGCGCAAGATTCAGCGGGTGCTGCGCAGTATCCCGAAGTTCGTGTTTCGTTAGGACCGACAGTATTTTATCCAAGCATCCCGAAGTCATCTTCGGGATGTTTTCATTATAGGCCAAGATTGAGTGATGGGACCGCTGCGGCGGTCGGCTCCCGGGGCAATGTAGCGACCGGCTCCGATCCACCTTACAAAATCTTTTCCGCACAATCTCCACCCTTTCGGGTTGTATTGCACGGAAAAGATTTTGCCGGTGTCGCCGGTCGCATTTGTTCGCCCCGAAGCCGACCGTTCACTGTCGCAGTGCATGGTCGGGGATTGTTCAACTAAAAACATTTGCGACCATGAAAACTCGAAAATTCGAGATTGCGGTAGCGGGCTATTCCGATTATCGCTTCAAGACGCTGGCCCGGGACGGAGTGGAGGCTGTCGTCAAAATCAAATGCTTCCTCCGAAACCCGAATGCGGAGTGTACGATTTTGCATCCATCGTTGAATGACTACCTGCGGGAAAACGAATCCTGCCGCAGGCAGGTGGCTGCACGATGATGAAGTGGATCGACCGGATGCTGTTCGACGATCTCGTCCTTGCGAACAGCAACCAAACAGAACGCATAATGCGGGATATACAACCTTTCTTGACAGAGGTACTCCCGTTCATTCCCGATGCCGTTTTGCAGTATCGCATCTATCATGACGAGACGGAACACACCAACAGCTTGGAGAGCGTAAGAATCTGCTTCGTGAGAAACGCGATTCTTTTCAGCATATCCAAACAAACTTACCCGAAAATCACATACCGGATATTCTGTTGCGACGACGAAGAGCTGCAACATACCGACAATTATTCCCGAACGAAAGCGCACGAGGGCCTCATCGAGCCTCAGCGCATCGGGAAACTCTCGAAACGCAAGGTCGAGGAGTGGATCGAATATCAGACGCAGTACTATCGGAATCTGGTGCGCATCGACATAGAAAACAACCGGTCGATTCGCGAACATATCGCTCGGCTGGAACGTATTCCGGATGTACTGTGGAGCCGGGACCGGCAATCCGGAACGATCGAACGCCATGGTCTCAGTTATTCGTTCCAGGTCGAGCGCACGGGTGTTTCCGAAAACATCAGGTTGTCGCGCTTCGGCCATTCGCTTGATGACTTTCTGGAAATGGCACGGCCGTATGAACCGGAGGCCGAACAGGCGAATTAGTCTTGCCAAAACTTCGCAAGATATGAAAAGGTTTGAAGTCAAAGTCCGATATACTTTCGACGGACATTATGTTGTACGGGCGGTATCCGAGACGGATGCTGCCCGTATGGTTTCTCATCGATGCGGGCTGACGCTCGGCGGGGGTATCCATACGGCCCTTGACGTTACAGCATGCCCGGATTGGGAGTTTCCCATTCATCCCGATATGCGGGTTTTATCCATAAAAGACAAAAGTGATGGCACGTTATGATTTTTATCAGGACCGAAAATATACGGTCTGGGAGCGGACGCTTTTTACGGTAGAGGCCCGAAGCCGGGAAGAAGCCATTGCAAAGGCCGGTTCGATCATTCAGAATGATATTCATACCGTTGACGACGAAACGGTCTGCGTCGGTAACGCTGAAATATTATACGATACGCTTGAGGATTTGTCGGTTGAAGACAATGGCGGCAATGCTACGAGAGAGATTTATATGGTCGTACCGCACCAAGATGCGCTGCTTGCCGACAATGCGGATGAGGCCGTGGCGGCCGCTTCGTAGGGCGTGAGGCGGCGCATCGAACCGCCGGCCCATGGCAAGGCTCCGGCATCGGTTCCCTAAGCCTAAAATTATCAACGGATTCGCAGGCCCGGTTTTTGCTCCGCATAAGAAAAAACATTATGTCGTCCGATCCGAAAACACTGAAAATCTTCCGTCCCGAGACCGACTCTCCGGCCCGGATCCCTTTGACCGAAAGCCCGGTCCATGCAGGGTTTCCCTCACCGGCCGAAGATTTTCTCGAAGGGTCGCTTGACCTGAACAACCTGGTCATCAGGCACCCCGAAGCCACGTTCTTCGCCCGTGTCGAGGGCGATTCGATGATGGGCGAAGGGATCGTCGAGGGCAACCTCCTCGTCGTGGACAAAGCCGTCGAACCCTATGACGGCTGTCTGGCTGTCGCCTATATTGACGGGGAGTTCACGCTCAAGCGCGTGCGCATCGAACCCGGGCGCATCCGGCTCGTTCCGGCCAATCCGAATTACCCCACCATCGAGATCGGACCCGACGAGGAGTTTTCGGTCTGGGGCGTCGTGCGCTGGGTCCTCAAACAGCTCTGAACCATGTACGGGCTGTGCGACTGCAACAACTTCTACGCCTCGTGCGAACGGGTGTTCGACCCCGCGCTCGAAGGCCGTCCGGTCGTCGTGCTGTCGAACAACGACGGCTGCGTCATCGCCCGCTCGAACGAAGCCAAACGGCTCGGGATAAAGATGGGGCAGCCCTACTATCAGTTACGGGAGCTGATCCGGCGCGAGGCGGTAGCGGTCTTCTCGGCGAACTTCGCGCTCTACGGCGATATGTCGCGCCGGGTCATGTCGCTGCTCCGAAAATCGGCGCCCGCCATCGAGGTCTACTCCATCGACGAGGCGTTTCTGGACCTGACAGGTGTCGATGAAGGCCGTCTCGACACACTCGGGCACGGGCTGGCCCGCACGATACGCCGGCACACCGGCATCCCGGTCAGCATCGGTATCGCACCGACCAAGACGCTGGCCAAGATCGCATCGAAGCTCTGCAAGCAGTATCCGAAGCTGAACGGCTGCTGCTACATGCACCGCCCCGAGGACATCGGGAAAGTGCTACGGCGGTTTCCCGTCGGCGACGTGTGGGGCGTCGGGCGCCGGTGGGCGCAGCTGCTCGAAAAGAACGGGGTGAAAACAGCATGGGACTTTACACAGCTGCCGCAAGCGTGGGTGCGGCAACGCATGCACGTGGTGGGCCTGCGCATGTGGAGCGAACTGCGCGGAGAGCCTTGCATCGGCTTCGAGGAGTTCCCCGCCGACAAGAAGCAGATCGCCACGACCCGCACGTTCGACCACGACATCGACGATTACGAAGAGCTGCACAAGCGGATTGCGCAATATGTCGCAGCCGCCGCAGAGAAACTACGCCGCCAGCGGAGTGTTTGCGGAGAAATCAGTATTTTCATCCTGACCAACCGGCACAAGGAGAATATGCCGCAATACTATGAAAATCGACTCCTGAAACTACTTGTGCCCACCGACAACACGCTGGAGCTGACATCGCATGCGGTGCGGCTGCTGCGCCGGATTTTCCGGCCGGGCTTTGCCTACAAACGCGCCGGAGTGATCCTCTCGGACCTGCGCTCGAAAAGCGGCATACAAACCGATCTGTTCGATGCGACGGACCGCACCAAGCACGACCGCCTGATGGAGGCGGTCGATGCGCTCAACGACCGATTCGGACGCCATCGGCTCGTAACGGCTGCCGAGGGATTTGAACCTTTTAAGATGAACCGGAGCCACCTGTCGCAACGATATACGACAGACTGGCAGCAGATCATAAAGGTGAAGATTTAATTTATCAAGGTCTCCTGTTTTTTTTCAGAAAGTCGTCTGCGTGCTGCTTGGCCGCTTGATAAACTGAATAATCGCCATTGAACATGCCTTGCTTAATAGGAGCCCAATTTTGCTCATTGGCAGATGCTGCGGAAAGAAATGTATCGAAAGGATTATTCGGATAGGTATAGTTACGTCGTATTGACCGTCTGTCGAATATCCCTGTCGGAACCCAATAATGACCGCAGAACATTCCAACTATATGGCAATAATTGATCCCTAAAAAATACTCAAAAATATCGAATGTGCATTCGTAGTCTTGCGAGTCGGTGAAAAGATGTGCAAAAACAGGTTGTAATCGTCTCTCAATAAAACTACTGAACGCGTAATAATACAGACTATTATAAAGGACCCGACTGATGGTAGCATTATCTTTCCATAATCTGCAATTCACTTGCTCGATTAAAAATTCCTTTCCGTATTTAGTTGGCACTTTGATATGAAAAACCTTATCCAGCAATGAATATTTTTCATAAATAATGCAGGAAATACCTACGACATACGTCAAGTACAGCGAAGCCAGCTTTTGCAGTTTTATCGCATCTTCTGAGTAGTTACATATTGTCGGTAATCCGGAGGATAGGCGGATAATGGCATTAACGATCGCTTCTTCATGTTCGGGTTTGGCCCACCGCACCGCCGTAATACACATTGGCATCAGTTTTTCGATGGCATCGAAATGCAGTTCATTGAACTTGTCGAATGTCTTTTTATCGAAATAATTGTAGTTCAATTCTTTTGCGATCTTCTCGAATGCGGCCTGCGCCTCCTGTTCGAACAAATCGGTGTATTGAATCACTCCATTGGGATCAGCGATATATTTTTTGATTCGGGCAATAGCAATATCTTTAGTCAACGGATGGTCGGAATCGCATCTGGCAAGCGCATCGACCCGCTCGTATAATTCGGAGAAAAAACTATCCGCACCTTCGATAGGAACAGTATTCCCTTTGCGGTATTGGGTTATATCGCGAAGCCCTTCCGGGAGTTCTCCGACATAACTGAAATACGAAGCATACCGGAAATTGTCCGAACTACGAATTATATTAACTAACCCTCGATCCCACTGGGCGGACCATCCGCATGTTATCAATCCGAAATCGTCGAAAATGCGGCGGAGATATTCCGACATTTCGGCAGAATAGCTATCCAACTCATCCTCTGTGTTTCGGAATCTGCAATCCAAATAGTCTCCGTTGATTTTTACAACCGTAAGATCGCTATGCACCAGCGGTGTCGCGCCCTTGATGTCATCATCGAAACGGATGACCTGAGGGGTTATGCCTTCTTCTTCGAGCGCAGTCTCCAACAACCGATCGAAGTTCGTTGTCAGAACAACTCTTATATAACCCTTTTTCGCCAGTTTGGCAATAGCGTAGTGTGCTTTGGTCGGTTTTGGCCGCTCTTCCCCGACCGGTTCAAAGTAGGGTTTCATAAGGCCCACCCGCTCTGTCTGAGTTTTTGCCAGCTCCTGTAAAACCGAAGAATAGCCGACCGGACAACCATATTTTTCTCTAAACCACTCTTCCAAGTTTTCACTATCGGATACTTTATTCTGAGCCGCTAATTTCTTCAGTAGATCGGTTACGATGTCCCAACCGGACGGCAATCCGGAGGCTTTGGATATGCCAGCCCCCAAAAGCAGGGCATAAGCTCCTTTGTTCGAGTAGATCGAAAACGCAAGTGTTGTAAGTATCGAAGAGTTCATTCTATCTTATTTTTCAGTAAAAGTAATCATTCTTTTCTGATTTTCCATTGATTTTATTATCCCGTCCTCGGTTGCCCTCGGGGAAGATAGGTGCGCGCCCGGGGTGACGTGCACCCCTCGTCGGCTGCGGGCGGAAAAATCATCCTCGGCGCGGATGCGCTCTGCGGTATTTTTCCGCCGCTGCGCCGCCGTCGCGCACCTCGTTTCTCCCCGAGGCAACCGACCCGTTCGGGAATAAGCCCTCATAACATATTCGATAATTTCCTGCACAACGAATAATAGAATTTGTGCAGGAGTTGAAACGTGAGACACACGGTAAAAACTGTTATGTGTTATGCAAATCGCACAAGTGAAATCGGAACGGTCGAAGAAAGAGAAGACGCGCAAGGTCGCCGCGGAGCAGCCGGTCGGGGCACCCCAGCCGAAGCCCGAGCAGCATTCGGCGGAGCCGGAGCGCGGGGTCGAACAGCCTGCCGAAACGGTTCCGGCAGCTTCGGGTTCGGAGCAGGCAGCGAGCACTGCCCTGCAGCCGTACCCTGTGCTGCTCCTCGATATGGAGAAAATCGTCAACAGTTCGTTCAACCCGCGCAAGAGTTTCAACGAAGATTCGTTGCAGGAGCTTGCGGACAGCATCGCGCAGGTCGGCGTGCTTCAGCCCATCTGCGTGCGGCCTAAGGACGAGGAGTTCGAGATCGTCTACGGCGAGCGCCGTTACTGGGCTGCCGAGCGCGCGGGGTTGAAGATGATTCCGGTCGTGGTCCGCAAGCTGAGCGACGCGGAGGCCGAGGACGCCGCCATCACGGAGAACCTGCAACGCGAGGACGTCAAGCCGCTCGAAGAGGCTGCGGCCTACAGCCGGGCGTTGGATTCGGGCCGGCATACGGTCGAGTCGCTCGTCGGGAAGTTCGGCAAGTCGGAGGCCTACATCCGCTCGCGGCTGAAGCTCTGCGCGCTGATCGACCCGCTGGCCGAGCTGCTCGACCGGGAGGAGATTTCGGTGGGCGTCGCCATCGAGATCGCCAAGTACGACGACAAGATTCAGCAGGAGGTCTTCGACGAGCACTTCTCGGAGAGCTGCCGCTCTTCGTGGAAGAACGCCCGCATCAAGGAGGTCGCGCGGCGGCTCTACCAGCGTTACATGACGCAGCTCGATACCTACCGCTTCGACAAGTCGGAGTGCCGGAGCTGCATGAGCAACACGGCCAATCAGGTGCTGTTCCGCGACTGCACGGACGGCTGCGCCGGGTGCCAGAACATGGAGTGCATGATCCGCAAGAACGAGGCGTTTCTCACGCAGAAGGCCATCGACCTCCAGCACAACGACCCGCGCACCGTCATCGCGGGCGACGACGATGCCCCGGCCTCGGTCATCGAAGCGCTGCTCGAAGAGGGCTATCATGTGGAGCCGCTGGAGTATTCGTACTATGAAATGACGTCGGGGCCGCAGCAGCCGACGCCGCCCGCGCCGGAGATGTTCGACGAGATCAAGACGTACAACGAGGCGATGGCCCGCTACCAGCAGGCGCTCGAAGTCTTCGAGGAGGAGAGCCGGGAGCTGGAGTTCGGGATTTCCGAAGGCCGTATCCTGAAATACGCCGTGATCGGCGCCCTCGACGTGGCGATTCTCTACGCCGAAGCCGCGGGGCAAAACGACGGGGAGCAGACGCAGAGCGGCGACCGCACGGTCCTCGTCACACGGGTTCCCGAATCGCCGCGCGAGGGGCTGCTGCGGAAGGACCACCGCAACCGGCAGCTCTGCTACGAGCGCATCACGGGCGATCTAAAAAAGATGCTTCAGGAGGTGAAGGTCTCCAACAAGCCGCTGGCCAAGTCGGAGACGCAGCTGTTCCACTACGCGGTGATGCGCCAACTCGGCGACCGGCAGGTGCTGCAATGCGGTTTCAAGACGGAATCGAAGGGGCTGGTGACACGCGAAGAGCGCTACGCCGCGGCCGGGCGGCCGACGGAGAAACAGCGGGCGGCCCTCATGCGGCAGTTCATCGTGAAATTCCTGTGCCAGGCGGCTCCCGACTACAACTGTACGGACGAGACGCTCGACACGCGGCTGCTGTGCGAGTTCGTGGAGATGAATTTCGCCGAGCAGACCCGGCCGATCATGGAGAAATACAAGGAGCTGTACGACAAACGCAAGAGCCGGCTGGACGAGCAGATCGACGCCCTCGATGCGCTGGAGCGCGAGCGGGAGCTGCGCGCGTCGCTGGAGGCCGCGACCGATTCCGAGCCGGTCGAGATTCCCGAGGCCGCGCCTGACGAGGAGCCGGCCGTCTACGAGCCTGCGGTAGTACCGTTAGAGCCGGAGATCGACTTCGACCGTAGTCTGCGACCGACGCACGCCGAGCTTCCGGCAGCCGCATAGGCGGCCAATCAGATGTTTAACCGACGGGGCAATCGACAGGGTTGCCCCGTCCCATTTCCACGACCATGAACAAGACGATTGAGACGATCGCTCCGCGACTGACGGAGCTGATGATTCGAAAGATAGAGACCCTGACCGAGGAGTGGCACCAGCCGTGGGTCGCCGACACGTCGGGGCTGCCGCGCAACCTGCGCGGGACCCCGTACCGTGCGGGCAACATCCTGCTGCTGGCGATGCTTACCGAGCTGGAGAAGTACCGCGTGCCCGTATTCATGACCTTCAAGCAGGCGAAGGAAAACGGGCTGAATATACGCTCGGGCCAATCGGCCTTTCCGATCTACTTCTGGAAGATGCATATCCGCCACAAAGAAACGCGCAAGCAGATCGACATGGAGGTCTACCGGCAGCTCTCCACGACCGAGAAGCTGCAATACGACCTGCGGCCGATTCTGCGCTACTATACGGTCTTCAACATCGACCAGACCGACATGGCGGAGGCGGACCCCGCGCGCTATGCGGAACTCACGAAAACGGCAGAGCCGGAGGACCGCTCCGACGGCTTCGTCTGCGCAGGCATCGACGCCCTGCTGGAGCCGGAGGGGTGGCACTGCCCCATCGAGCTGGAATATGGAGACAAGGCGTCGTACAACCGGCTATTCGACAAGATCGTCTGTCCGCTCAAACGGCAGTTTCCCTCGGGCGTGGATTTCTACGATACGCTCCTGCATGAGATTGCCCACAGCACGGGGCATCCGATCCGGTTAAATCGTCCGCAGCACCTCATCTTCGGGGATTCGGCCTATGCCCGCGAGGAGCTGGTGGCCGAGCTGACGTCGGCCCTGTGCGGCGCGATACTGGGCTTCTCGGTCGCACCGAGGGCCGAGAACGCCGCCTATCTGAAGCATTGGCTCACGCAGCTCAAAGAGGAGCCGACCTATCTGTTCGACATCCTCGTCGACGTGAACAAGGCCGCGCGGATGATTATCGACCGCATCGAGCCGGACACGCGCCGGGAACCCTACGCCGCAGCGGCATAGGCGTTCGAAGCCTGTTTATCAACCGGTCCCGCGGCATCGCTATCGCGGGACCTTATCATTTGCATTATGAGCCATCTGATTATCAAGTTTATGGGCATCACCCAGGACGACCGGGTCATCATCGAACGGGCGTCGAACAACCTTCGGCCGCTGGAGTTCCGCACGCTGGAGATCGAACCGCTGACCGCCCTCTACCGTGAAAAGGGGCTGAAGGCATTGGAAGAGGAACTTCTGTGGCTCTTCTTTCAGGGCATCTGGCAGCAACACCACGACGGACGCTTCGCCCGGGCCATCGAACGCTACGGACAAGCGGAGCAGGTCGATTCGCATTCGGAGTACCTGCGCTGTTCGGAAGACGAAGCGTATCGAAGGCAGCGAATGAAATACATAGCGGATAACTATCTGCAAAACATCACCATAGAATGAAAGCGAAAGTATTGCACTATGCAGCGGATCGAGACGATAAGATCGTCGCGACCTACAAGGAGGTAACCTTCATCGGCAAGCACATCGGCTGGTATGTGGAGGACAAAGACGAGCGATACGAAAGATGGGACAACATCGCCATCGTCGAACGCATCGACGGCATCTGCTTCGTTGCGGAGTTTCTGTCGAGAAATGCGGCGTTCGACAAAGAGCATCTTGCAGCCGTAGCTGCTGAAGCCCGTAACCTGCGGGCCGCCATGCAGGAGCGGATTGCACAAAAGCAATGGATTCCCCTGACCTACGTCGCGGCATACGAGGCGCTGGGATGGGACGCGCGGCCGCTCAAGGAGCATCGGGACCAGATGCGTCGATTACGCGAGGCAGCAGACCGGGAGCGGAAGCTCGCGCAGGCCGAGCAGGCCGGGCGAGCGCGGCAGGAGCAGGTGCAGCGCGCGGAAGAGGCTTTTCGACGCGGCGAGTTCATCCCGGCGGAACACTTCGTCGGTTTGTGCCGCAAACATGGGATCGAAATCCACCCCCGGACGCTCGGGACCTTACGAACCCGAATCAAAGAGCTGTCCCGAACCCAAATCCTATGCAGGGGCGGCGGCCGTGGAACACGCATGCCCTCGGTGGACGGTTGCAGCCGGCTGATCGACCGTTTGACGGAGAAACTGAAATAAAGGGTTTAAACCGAAATCATTTACGTTAAATACAGATCATTATGAAAATCATATGTCAGGAGCACTACGACGAGGTAGTGCGTTATGCGAAAAAACTTGGGGATAGCTCCCTGCAAGCGTGTCTCGCCAAACTGAAATCATGGGAGGAGCACTCCCGCCGGCCCTGCGAAATCGAGCTGTACAAAGATTTCGCACCGTATTCGTTTCTGTTCAAACAGCGTTACCACGACGGCACGCTGGGCATTGTCGGCGGGCTGGTCTACCACGGCATCCCCGACCGCTCGGGGTGCTACACCATGAACCGCGAGGACCGCTGGCAGACGCATACGTAACAGCGGTGCGGAGATTGCAAATTAGCGGTAGTTTCTATATTTTTGTGAAGTATAAATGATCCGACGATGACAAAGCAGGAAATTGTAAAAGAGGTGGCCAAGACTACCGGCATTGAGGGCGTGACGGTTGCAGCCGTCGTGGAGGAGTTCATGGAGCAGGTGCGCAAGGCGCAGAGCCGCAAAGAAAACGTCTATCTGCGCGGCTTCGGGACATTCCACATCAAGCACCGCGCGGCTAAAACGGCCCGCAATATCACCAAGAACACAACTATCGTCGTACCCGAACATGATATTCCGGCGTTCAAGCCGTCGCCCGAGTTCGCAAAGATGGTAAGGTAGCCCGTTCTACACCCCGACTTTAATGCTTTCACCCCTGCCGGACCAAAGTCCGACAGGGGTGATTTCGTTTTGGAGAGCCGTCGCTACAGCACCTTCGCCGCCAACAGCTCTTTTGCGCCGATCTCGATGGTCTGATGGCGTGCTCCGTTCCTCTCGACGATTTCGAGCAGCAGGACCTTGTCGTCAGGCATCGTCAGCTTCGGCAGGGCGAAGACCGTTCGCTGTTGCTGCCGTCCCCGGACAATCGCCGGATCGTTGCAGACACGAATAATGTCGACCGGGGTCTGCTGCTGTGCCGTGCGCTTGGCCAGCTTGCGGTCCGCGACGACGAATCGGCGGCAGTCCACCTCGAACGAGATGTTCGTCTCGTTGCGAATCAGCGTGTGAATATAAATCACGTCGTTCGAGACGTAGATGCCGCGCACTTCGACCTCGATGCCGTACTTCTTTGTGCGGATGCCTTTCGTATTCTGCCGGTTCTGCCGATAGATGTCCGACAGCATGCGTTTAACCGTCGCAGGCTTTTCGCGCCCCACTTCCCGCAGCAGTACCCGGCCCTCGGACAAGGCCTCGTTCCCGATTGTGCCGGTTGCACGGTCGGATATAGGGATTTCAAGCGTCGAAACGGCCGGATTCTCGGCGTAGCGCGCATCGAAGGTGTAGAATCCGCCGTCCTCGGTGATAACGGTAAGATTGGTTTCAGCGGCGAAGTCCCGCACCGCCGCCTTTACGCGCACGACGTTTTCCGCACCGTCGGCCTTGCCTGCAAGGATGTCCATCGAGCCGATGTCGATGTAGGTCACGGGCGACGGGAAAAGAATATGCACGGTCTTGGCATAGCCGACCTCGATCGGTATGGGGCGGATCGGCTGCTGTTCGTTCTGTTTGTTCCTGGCTGCGGCTGTCTGCATGGTGACCAACATGACCAGCAAAGTCAGATAAATGATATTCCGTTTCATAGATTACTGTTCTTTGGAGATAAGCAATAGTTGATGATCGGCTTTGAGCGTCACCTTGATCTCTTTGAGCTTTTCGGCAACGTAGCGGGACGAAGCCTGCAAGGCCCCGCGCGAGAGGTCGGAGACGATCTGCTGACCGGCCGAGCGGGTAACGTTGATGCTCGTCCCGGCAGTCTGGCCGATGGAGGCCAGCGCCTCCTTCATTGCCGTACGCTCTTTCGAGTTCGGGACATTCAGCCCCGGTTGGCCGTCCAGATCGTAAGCTATGGCCTCCACGGTGAAGATATGCCCCTCGTATTCGATGTTCGACACGACGACTTGAAGACGGGCATTTTCGATGGTCGCCTGTCCATAGAGCGGCGTATTGCGCGGCACGATGATGCCGTCGATGCGCACCGGCTCCGACAGCCGCAGCCGCACCATGCCGCCTACGCGCACGACCTGTGTCTCGGCGATGCAGGCCCGCACGGTCGGAACGCTCTGCACGGTTTTGCTTCCGACTGCCGTGATGAATCCGAGGTTCCGCTCCGCACTAAAGTCGAACGATGGATCGAGTGTCGAGGCCCGCAGCTCGCTTTCGCGCACGGGCCGCATGACCGACTTGCGGATCTTGTCTTTCTTCGGCTCCGGCTCTGCTGCATCGCTGCCTCCGAGGTATTTCTGTGCCAGCCGGTACTGCTGCTCGGCCAGCTCCAACGCATCGGGCTGCCGGCGTTCGGCATCGAGCTGCGCTTGCAGGGTCGCGACCTGCCCTTTGAGTGCTTCGATTTCGGCATTGCACTGCGGCGTGCGGTAGAAATCCTGCATCTGTGCTTGCATGGCGCGGTTGGCGGCCTCGGCCCGCTGCACGGGATCATCGGCCGGAGACTGTTCCGCAGGTTTCAGTCCGTCGTCCAGCAGCGAGAAGGTGTTGTCGCCGAGCGTCGACAGCTGCCGGTTCTGCACCTCTTCGCTGCGGACGCGCTCCACAGCTTTCTGCTTGCTTCCCTCGATCGTCTGCTCCTTGCCGTCGGGTACGGTGATGTTGATGCCGTCAGTCCCCTCGGCCTCCCGTTTCGGCGCGGGACGGAATATAAGCCATATGACGACCAGAAACAGGCAGCTCAACACCGCTGAGAACAGCATGACTTTCTGCTTGCGCTGCCGCTCGAAATCGGCGGCGGGATTCTTTTTTTCTTCTGACATGGCGATTCGGTTTTTAGCGGTCGTAGGTTGCGATGTCGCGGTTCTCGACGATGTTCAGCTCCTCGATCATGAAACCTTGCGGGTTGTTGTCCGAGCGCACGGTGTTGACCAGGCGGCAGGTCGTGACGAGCGACCGTTCGGTGAGGTTGCTTTCGCGCAGGATGCGCTGTCGGGCGTAGGTTCTCACGTCGTAAGGATACTTGCCGAAGTCGCACACGATGCTGTCGACCTTGACCATCTGGGAGATGTTGCCCGCGATCAGGCGGTTGAAAAACCCTTTCTCCTGCAAGATCTTGTAGTAAGACAAGGCGCTGCGGTCGGCCATCAGCAAGGCGCGGCCGATGTTGGATTCGATGGCCGCCTTGTCGGGCGAGAGTGTAAAGAAAAGCTCGTGAAAGCGCCGCACATGCTCGCGGGCCTCGACGGGCCGGTTCTGCGACAAGTCCTGCGAGAGGGCGACCATGAGCGAACGGCCGTTGTCCAGCACGTAGATCTTCTGCCGCTGCTTTTCGGCGAAGCGGTACGACAAGACGACCGACACGACCGTCACCACAGCGCAGATTCCGGCGAAAACGAAGCAATAGAGCCGCAGCTGCCGGAATGAGGTTTCGATGTTTTTCAAACACTTGAATTCCATAAGGCGTTTACTTTTTAAGGATGAGTTTGGCGGCTTTCCTCAAACCGCTGCCTGCTGCACTTGCCGCTTCCTTTGTTCCGGCCCACGCACGGCCGGCCACGACTCCGGCTCCGCCGCTGAGGATGGAGGTGAACTGCGATACGGTCTTGTTATAAGCCGAGAATCCGTTGGCCTGCACGATCCATGTGGAGATGGAGGGGATGCAGAAAAAACCGCAGATGCCGACCAGCATGAAGACCAAATAAATCGAGTTGCTCGCATCGAAGTAGTAGCTGTAATCCTGCGCCATGAGCTCGGCATCGTGCCGCAGCGAGAGCGTCTGCAACCGCGCGATGATGGCCGAGAAGAGATCGGCGATCGGCAGCCACAGATAGATGGAGATGTACTTCGAGATCCACTGTACCAGCGTATTCTGGAAGCCGTCGAAGACCGAGATGGCGAAGGCGATCGGCCCGAGGATCGACAGGACGATGAGATAGAAGGTGCGCAGCACGTCGAGAATCACACCTGCCGCCGAGAAAAGAAGCTCCAGGAGCCATGCCACGGCTTTCAGAAGCATTCCCTTTACCGACCACGACGACCGCTCGCGGTTCATGTTGTCGAGCGTCGTCTGCGTCGCCTCGTCCATGCCCAGTTCGCCGAGCCGCCGCTCCATATCCTCATCTTCGGTGTAGTAGGAATCCGCCGGAAAGCGGTCGCGGCTCTGCTCTTCGAGGTCTCGCTTCTGCTGCTGCCAGGCGTTCATGTCGAGCGTCTGCCCGACCATGAGCGTATGCGCGGCCTGCACCAGCGGCGAGAGGATGCCGTTGAGCGTGCCGAGCACCAGCGGCTGGAAGAAGAGGATGCACAGCCCGATAGCGAAGGGACGCAGCAGCGGGAAGAAGTCGATGGGCTCGGCCTGCGCCAGCGACTGCCAGACCCGATAGGCGATGTAGAGTAGTGCCCCGATGCCGGCGATGGCCGTAGCGACGGAGGTCATCGGCTGGCACAGCACGAGCATCTCTTCGTAGAGCAGGCGGAGAATCCGATGCAGATTGTCCGCCACGGAAAGCATCTGTACCATTACCAGTAGCGTTGTTCGTCGGTTCCGTAGAGCGCAAGCATCCGGTCGATGTCGCCCCGCTCGCGCGAGCGCAGCAGGGAGATCGAAATCTGCTTGCGCGTGTAGTAACGCGCCAGGTCGCGGTGGCCGCGCAATACGCCGTAGACCCGCTCCACCACGTCGATGCGGTCCTTGTCCGTGAGGCTCAGATCCGTCGGGTTCACGATGTCCTGCAACTCGCGCAGGGCCCCTGCGGCGTCCTCGATGATCTTCGTGTAGCCTACGGCGATGGCTCCGAGCTCCGCAGGCGAGAAGTTCTCGTCGGCGAGCATCCGGCGGTAGCCGTTCATGTAGATGTCCGAAATCTCGCCCACGAGCAGCATGCACTGCTGCACCTTGCGGGCCGAGCGCACGAGGTTGCTCACGGCTTTCAGCGCGTCGTAGTACTTCTTCGACTGCTCGTAGATCTTGACCGTCTCCTGGAAGCTCTGCAACATCGTCTGCCCGTTCTTGGCGGCCTCGGCGATCTGCTGGGTGGAGTTGACGATGCCCTGTGCGAGGTTCGAGGGGTCCGAGACGACCCACTGCGCGCGAGCCGCGCCTGCCGAAGCGAGCAGGCAGGCCAGCGTCAGGATGATTCTGCGTTTCATAGTATCTATTCGTTGAAGGGATATTCGTCGGCCGGAATGGCGTCGTCATTGCGCACGGCGACCGTGTCTTCGGGAGCAAAGCGTCCGTAGCATCCGATCGTGAGCGTGTCGCTCGCTGCATCGTAGACGACCCGGTTGCCGTCGTCGGCTCCGAGCCGGAGCTTGTGGCGGCGCAGGGTAATAACCGCCTCCTGCACCACGCGCTTGTAGCAGAGCGTATGGTCGAAGACGACGGCCCGCCACATCCCGGGCCCGAGACGCCGGACGACGGTCGAAAGCTGGCCCTCGGTCGAGAGCCACGAGCCGCAGATGCGGTCGGCATCGAGTTGTTCTTCCATGTCGGCAAGGGTGCGCACGATCTCCGTGCGTGCTTTGATTTCCCGGTTCAGAACCGCTGCGGCACTGCCGGAATAGGTTTTGTTATCGTTCATGATTTCGTGATTCGATGATTCGTGTAAAAGTTTTACCGCCCGGCATCAGCAGCAGAGCATCCGCCGAGGGTGTGTAAAAGAGATCCACGCGCGCTCCCGCATCGTCCGTGTAGTGAATGCAGAACTCGTAGCGCAGACGATAGGTTCGACAGCGGAGCGAGCCGTCCGGACGCAGGACGGTGATGCGGTACCCCTCCTCCGCCGGAAATATCCGCAGTCGCATGCCGTCGGTTGCGGTGGCTCGCCATTCGCCGACAAGGGGCCCGATCTTGCGCCGCTCGGGGTCGTCGCACAACTGCCACACGACGAAGGGTGCGGCGACGAGAGCCAAAGCGACCGTCAGGGTTTTCAGCAGCTTCTTCATCGTCGTGCAGCGTCGGTTTCACGTTCGCGTGCCAGCTGCCGGATCGCCGCCTCGATGTCGCCGCCCAGCTGCTCGGCCCGGGCCATGACCTGCATCTTCTCCGTCTCCTCGGTCGTGTAGCACAGATACTCTTCGGCCGAAACCTCCGTGGCGTAAACCGCGGACTGCACACCGCCCAGTCCGATCCATACCTCCTTATAGAGCCGTCGGGGATCGTTCGAGAGATTGATGGAGAGAATCTGCGATTTCTCCTTTTCGGTCAAACCCAGCAACGACTGGATGCCGTCGAACTTATTGGCGTACTTGCGTTGGTCCAGCAGGATTTTGCAGTCGGCATTGCTGATGATCGACTCCTTGACGATAGGCGACGAAATGATGTCGTCGACCTCCTGCGTGACGACCACCGCCTCGCCGAAATATTTGCGGACGGTCTTGAAAAGATACTTCACGTAGCCGGCCATGCCCTCCTTGGCGATCGCTTTCCATGCTTCCTCCAGAAGCAAGACTTTGCGGACGCCCTTCAGGCGCCGCATTTTATTGATAAAGGTCTCCATGATGATGATCGTCACCACCGGATAGAGCACTTTGTTGTCGGCGATGTTGTCCAACTCGAAGACGATGAAGCGTTTCGAAAGCAGGTCGAGCTGCCGGTCCGAGTTCAGCAGGTAGTCGTACTCTCCGCCCCGGTAGTAGGGTTCGAGGACGTTCAGGAAGTTTTCCAGGTCGAAATCCTTCTCCCGCACCCGCTTCTGCCGGAGCAGCTGCCGGTAATCGCTCCCGACGAACTCGTAGAACGTGTTGAACGACGGCGCGATCTCCGGGTCGCTTTTGAGCTTCGAGAGATAGAGGTTTACGGCGTTCGACAGGGCGACCTCCTCCGAGCGGGTCGGGGCTTCGTCGTCGCGCTTCCACAGGGTCAGGATCAGCGTTTTGATGCTTTCGCGCTTCTCGATGTCGTATACCCCGTCCTCCGTGTAGAAGGGATTGAACGCGATGGGGTTCTCCTCCGTATAGGTGAAGTAAACGCCGTCCTCGCCCTTCGTCTTTCTGTGGATCAGGTTACACAGCCCCTGATAGGAGTTTCCCGTATCGACCAGCACGATATGCGCCCCCTGCTCGTAGTACTGTCTTACGAGGTGATTCGTGAAGAACGACTTGCCCGAACCCGAGGGGCCGAGCACGAACTTGTTGCGGTTGGTGATGATGCCCCGCTTCATCGGAAGATCCGAGATGTCCAGATGCAGCGGGATGCCCGACATGCGGTCGACCATACGGATGCCGAACGGCGAGAGCGACGAACGGTAGGAGGTCTCTTCGCAGAAGAGGCATAGCGCGTGGTCGAGGAAGGTGTAGAAGGTCTCCTCCGCGGGAAAGTCGGCCTCGTTGCCGGGGATGCCGGCCCAGAACAGAACCGGCACGTCGACGGTGTTGTGATGCGGCGTACAGCCCATCATCGCCAGCTGGGCGCCGACCTCGTTGCGGATGCGTTTCAGCTCCGCCCGGTCTTCCGACCACGCCACCACGTTGCAGTGGCAGCGCACGGCCTGTAATCCCTGTGAGTGCGCTTCGTTCAGGTAGAGGTCGATCCACTCCCGGTTGATGGCGTTCGAGCGCGAGTAGTTCGATAGCGACGTCATGTTGCGCGCCGTAGCTTCCAGCTGCCGCAGCACTTCGTCCGAATCTTCGATGAAGATGTACTGGTTGTAGAGGTGCGAGCAGCCGAGCAGCAGACCCGCCGGTGCGGCGAACGACAGACGGCAGTCGCTCCGGTCGGTCGAGAGGCGTTCGTAGCGCGAGTCCGTTGCCACTCTCTGCGGCAGGTAGTCCAGATCGGAGAGCGTATGCAGGCACAGATACTTGTCGCCGATGCGCATCTCGCCCGCGTCGAGGCGGATATCCTCGCTGACGACCGCCTGCCGCTCGTCCGACAGCGCGAAGTAGCGGGCCAGCAGCCCCGCGTCCTCCGCCGTGCCGACGATTTCGTCCGCCGTGAGACGTTCGAGGGTCAGCACCCCCGAATCATTCAGGATGTGCTCCATCTGTCCTACGGCATCCATGAACCGGGCGACGGCATCCGCATCCCGCACCTGCTTCGGGATGATGATGCCCCGGCACAGGGTCGAGAAGTCGCTCTCGCGGCGCAGCTGCTCCCGGGTCGCCATCGTGACGAACAGGCAGCACGTATGTTTCAGGTAGGGCCGCTCGTTGAAATGCCGCTCGAAAGCGCGAGAAAGGAAACTCTGCTCCCGCCCGTTGTCGGAGGGCGCGTAGCGTTCCTCGATGAAGCGGTCCTGCTTGTGTACGACGGTATGGGGCGGCAGCACTTTCAAGGCTTTGAGCCACGCGGCATGGATCGCCTCGTACTCGGCGCTCGTCACGGTGAACAACTCGGGCAGCGTGACGCGGAATGCCGCCGTGATGTCGGCATTCTTCGACAGAATACAGTCCTGTTCGACGGCCAGAAGCGGAAATTTCGCCTCCAGCGTGGATGTTTTTAGGGTTCCTCGCATGGCATTATCGTTTTGAAAGAAGATACCGGACTGCACGGCGGTGAATGATGCGGCGCGGGTGACGCTTCGAGGCCCAGAATTTCATCAGCCCGTGCGGCCCGAAGGTGCGGTTCAGACAGAATGTGCCCCAGACGATACCCGTTCCCGCGAAAATGGCGAAGAGGATGCAGGCCGTCTGCGATACACCGGACATATATATTACGACGAAGAGCAGAAACACGCCGACCAGCCCGCCGACGAAGAGGAAGAGGTATTGCGCCGTGAGGCCCTTGAACTCGACCTGTCGGCCCACGCCCTTGTTGATCTGATACTCGGCCATACGTCAAAGGAAGAACGAGCGTAAGACGGTAGCAGCGACAACGAGGAAGATGCAGGCGAAGAACCACCCTGCAGCGGTCTTCGAGACATCGGGATCACCGGACGAGAACTTCGAATAGACCTTGATGCCGCCGATAAGGCCCAATACGGCGGCTACGGCGTAGGCCAGCTTCGTAATCGGGTCGAAATAGGAGGTGACCATGTTGGTCGCTTCATTGATGCCGGCCATGCCGTTGCCCTGCGCTGAGGCGGAGAGCGCGGCGACGAGGGCGACGAGGCTTAAAACCATTTTGTGTTTCATGTTGCGATAGGTTTGGTTATGGGTATGAAAAGGGCCGCAGGCTGCTTTCCGAAAGAGTCTGCGGCCGGCTGTAACTTCGCTCGTATGTGCGGCTTCATCAGCCGTATTCGTTATCCCATCTCATGCGTTGCGGTATTTTCTGGTTTATACATAGGCGCGCATGTCGAAATTCTCGATCGCACGCATCTCTTCTTGCGTCGCATCGCCCGTTACGATCCATTCGCCCGCCTCCAGCGTGCCGAGCAGCGAGACGACTTCCGGGTCGCGCAGCTCGGCCTTTATTGTCGGCTCTCCGGCTGTTATCGCCGGCTCCTCGGGTTCGGCCGGCTCGCCCTCCTCGCCGATCGGGGGCTGCACGACAAGGTCGCTCCACTCCTTCATCGGCGGCGGCATCGGGCTGACCTGCCGTGCAAATATAGCGTCCCCTTCGGCGGATTGTTTCGCAGGAGACAGAGTGGCCGCCGCCTGCCGTTTATGGCCGTTCGCATAGTGCTTCGAGACGATCAAGGAAGGCGGTTCGGAGGCATCCGAGGGCTCCTTGCGGGGCGTTTCCGGCAGTCGGCTCTTGCGGTCGGCAGAGGTCTTTATTCCGTCGATGAAGATCGACAGCAGCTGCCCTTTGAAGAACATCCGATCAAGGCAGACCAGGCACGCGGCGACGATGATGAAAGCGGTCATGGCTATACGGTTTTCAGATGATGTTTTTCGAGTTCTGTTCCTTATGGATGCGGTTGATGTCGTCCTTGTAGAGCTCCAGATGGTTGCAGAGGATATTCTCCACATAGGAGGTCGCGGTCATGCGCTCGCCGCCGATCTTCTTCACCACTTCGAGAATTTTGCGCTTGGTCTCGACGCTGACGTAGAGTGCCGCGCGATAGCGGATGTCTTTGCGCGCCATAAAAATTTTCTCGAAGTCGGGCAAAGGGGCGCGGCGTCGGCGCGGCTCCGACGATGGAGCCGCTGCGGGGTCTGGTAGCGGAGCCTCTTCAGGTGATTCCGGCTGCGGGTCGGAGCCGACATCCGGCGGTATAAGGACATTCTTCGTCAGCGGAGCCTGCCCGCCGATCATCCGACGCACCAGCTCCTCGTCGATGCGGGGATTCTGCTTTTTAGCCATTGTCGGTCATGTTCAGAATCGAGAGTATCTCCGACGCCAGAGCGTCAATCTGCGCATCGGCGGCGAAGGAGCGTTCGGGGGCCAGCAGCGTCGAGCGTCCGACACCCGTAGAGTCCGCCAGCAGCTCCTTGTTGAATCGCGACCGATAAGGCACGTGCGTTTGCATGAGCGGCAGGCCCAGACGGCGGATTACCTCCTCGTACTGCGCATAGAGCGGTGTGCGCTCCCGGCGGTCGATCATCGTCCAGAACAGATGCACGCCCGCAAGCCGCACGGCGCCGTTCTGCACCAGCGTGAGGTGGAGCGTCCGCGCGAACGACAACGTACTCTCCATGACGACCTTGTCAGCTTTCATCGGCACGAACAGCCGGTCGAGCGACGAAAGGATGCCGATGACCCCCTCGGCATTGACCGTGCCCGGCAGGTCGTAGAGAATGATGGCAGGTTGATAGCCGCTGCCAAGAAAACGCGCCGTCTCCGTCTCGGCGTCGGCGGGCATGCACCGCACCACGGGCCAGACTTTGCGGCCCGTCTGCCGGAACTGTCGAACCAGCAACAGCTTGTAGTAGTCGCTCTGCTCTACGGCCGCGAGCTCCCGCTCCCTTTGGGCGTAGATGCTCCACTGCGGGTAGTCGCAGTCCACGACCAGCACGTCGCGTCCCAGCGTGTAGTGCAGGTGGCTGGCGAGCAGGGTCGTGAAAGCCGATTTGCCGACACCGCCCTTCTGGTTGCAGACGGCGATGCGTGATTGATTGCTTTCCATAATGAATCGGTTATCGGGTTGGCTGAATCATTCGTGTGCGAAAGCAACCGTTCACGAAAGAGCGGATTGACGAGTTCGGGAACCCGTGCATTCATGAATTCTGGCATTCACGAATTCGTGAGTTCATTCACCCGATCATCCATCCTTGCACGAATCGTTTTCTGCATTCGGGCATTACCGCCGTCATTCCATCTTGCGGGAGTGATGGATATAAGCCCCGGTTCCATGCAGTCGTTCATGAACGATCGCTTTCACGAGTGCAATAATAACATGCCTTTCAACCCGCTGTAATCCGTGTCCGTCCCCGGCCGTCTATGGCCGTTCGGCAGGCTTTTGCGCCTCCCGGAATCGTCGTAATATTGCACCCGGAGCGCAGCACGTCTTCGCAGCGGCACATGACCCTCACCGCACAACCGCGTCGCAGACGACGACCGGGAGAATCCCTTGATTTCGGAAACCCGATTTTAAAGAAGTTCGGAGGATTGTTTTGTGTCTGACCTATCCTGTCGCCCGACAGGAGCGAGCTGTACCTTTGTCCGACAACCTGCGGTTTGTCCGACAAAGGTGCTCGCCCTGCGGGGCGGATGCGGCGCTCCCGAGTCGCGCCACTTTTTTTGATGATGATATGGGAAAGAGAAATGAAAATCGACCGAGGAGTTACAAGTACTCTTTTCGCCTGAACGAGGGACAGAACCTCCGTTTCGGGCAGATGCTCCGGGAGGCCGGATCGGAGGAGAACCGCAGCCGCTTTATCGTCGGCCGCATCTTCGGCGAACCTTTTACGGTGATCAGACGCGACCCCTCGAAGACGGAGTTCGTGGCCCGGCTGAACGACTTTTACTACCAGTTCCAGCGCATCGGCAACAACTACAACCAAGTAGTCAAGGCCATCAACACGCACTTTTCGTCGGCAACCATACCCCGTCAAATTGCCGCACTGGAACAGCGGACGAGCGATCTGAAGGCCCTGAGCGTAGAGATTCTGGACCTCGCCAAACAGTTGGCGAAGCAGTGGTAGCCAACATCCGCTCGGGCGCGACGGTCGGCGGCGCGCTCTACTACAACAAAGAAAAGGTCGACCGGGGCGACGCCGAAGTGCTCTTTACGCAGGGCATGCTGCCGCCGCTGGCAAACGACGGCCGGCTCGATATGGAGGCCTGCATGGAGAGTTTCATGCCCTATTTACATGCCAACCGGCGAACAAAGAACACCGTTTTCCACACCTCGCTCAACCCCGCGCCGGAGGACCGGCTGACAGACGGGCAGCTCCGGGAGATTGCCGCCGAGTATATGGAGCGGATGGGCTACGGACAGCAGCCCTACATCGTTTTCAAGCACAGGGACATCGACCGCGAACACCTGCATATCGTCTCGCTGCGCATCGACGCGGAGGGGCGCAAGCTGCCGCACGACTTCGAGGCGCGCCGCTCGATGGAGATACTGCGCGAGCTGGAGCGCAAATACGGCCTGCACCCCGCCGTGCCGGGGCAGGAGCAGGGAGCGGCGGATGAACTGCGGAAGGTCGATTACAAGGCAGGCGACATCAAACAGCAGATCCAATCCTCGGTGCGGGAGTGTCTGAAACGATATCGGTGCGCATCGTTCGGGGAATTTAGGACCCTGCTGGAATGCTATAATATTCAAGTTATGGAGATGACCGGCACGGTCGAGGGGCGCGACTATGCAGGGATTGTCTACGGTGCGATGGGTGACGACGGCTATGGTCGCGGCAAACCCATCAAATCGAGCCGCATCGGGCGGGACGTGGGATATGAAGCCTTGCAGCGGTACTACGCCCGCTCGAAAGAGACGCTGCGCGAGCCGGGCGCTCTGGACGAGCTGCAGAGCAAGGTGCGCAACACCGTGCTGACGTCATGGTCGAAAGACTCCTTCTGTCGGCATCTGCGCGAGAAGGGCGTCGATGCCGTATTTCGGACCAATCCGACGGGCCGCATCTACGGCGCGACGTTCGTGGACCACCGCAGCGGCATTGTCGCCAACGGCTCGGCGCTCGGCAAGTTCTACGCAGCGAACGTCTTCAATGCGCTTTACGGGCGGTCGCAGCAGCCGGCAATAGGGCCGTCGCGACGGCCCGAGGCACGCTCGTGGCAGGAGGCCTACCCGGCCGCGCATCCCGCCCGGGAGATACTGGAACTGTTCGACCTCCAAGCCAATGAGGAGCGCCAACTGGAGCAACGGAGAAAGAAAAAGAAGAGGAGGAAACAATTACGTTAAATGCTTCCTCCAGTATGATTGCCTCTTTGCCTATAATTCAACGTCATCCATGCATTCTTAAGCAAGTTCTATGTTGATTCGGCGGCGCCCTGTTTGTCGCCCGGCAAATTCAGTGTGATAAATTACTTCTTATACCCAATCTGCCGCCGTTGATGCTGCGCTTTGGGAATTTTGACCGAGAGAGCCGCGATGGCCTCGTAGATGTTGTCCAGCTCTTTTCGGACGTCCTCCGAGAGGTCGTTCACAGCCTCGGCATTCTCTTCGTCGTTGCGCTCCAGCAAGGCCAGCTTCGCCCGGATTTCAGACAGCTCGGCCGTCACGGTCGTCGTGGTCGTAATGTAGTTGCGCATGGCGACGAAAGCCCGCATGATAGCTATACTCGTCTGAATTGCAACCGGGCTTTTCAGCACGGCCGAAAGCATGGAAACACCTTGTTCGGTAAAGGCATACGGATTGCGGCGCAGGCCCATCGTGATGGAATTGGTTATCACAATCTGTGATTTCCAATTTTCCGTTTCCGCATCGGTCAGTTGGAACATGAAGTCGACCGGAAACCGTTCTGCATTGCGTTTGACGGCTTGGTTCAGCGCACTGGTCGTTACGCCATACAATGCGGCGAGGTCCCGGTCGAGCATCACACGCTGGCCGCGGATTTCGTAGATTTTGTTCTGGATGACGGTTATCTCATTCATAAGTTCGGGCGGGGCGGTAGCGGGTTATTTCTTGATCTGGCTCTCGTAGTAGGCGATACGCTCGCGGCAGACCTTTTCGACGATTTGCTTCAACTGTTCGACTTTCGGCGTTAACGCATCGACATCTTCTTTTGTGACGATGAAATTCTTTTTGTTGTAACGAGCCTCCAGATAGGCCCGCCGTAAGAGAGCGAATAACCGTTTTCCCTGCTCCGTATCTCGTGGAAACACTTTCATCAATTCCAACGTGTAGCATTTGCTCTTATCGAGCAGAAATTCAAGGTCGTGTTCCTTATGCCCATAAAGGGCATACACCAACGGAATAGCTTTAATGAGATTTTCAGTTGCCTGATGCAATAAGAAAATAGCCTTCTGATAGTTGGAATCGTTATAATAAAAATTAGCTCCTTTTATAAAATCTACACCATCAGAAAATCTCTCATCATAATATTCATTAGCTATTTCTTTGATTTTTGCATAATTCAATTTTTTGGGTGTTGCCAACTGATATTCTTCCGTATTGTAAAGCATCACCCCTTCGGTTATAGCATCGACATAAAAATAGCGTCCCTCCGACAGTGCATTGTTCAGCTTAGAGATACTTTCGCTCACAAGCTGGACTTTGGTAACTTCGTGTTCTTCTTTGCCCTCCGCAAAGCGATCGCGAATGCGGGTTTCCAGATTACTCTCGCTTTTTCCCAGCCGCTTCTTGGAGACAACCAGAATATCGTAGTCGCTGTTGAACTCGATCAAACCGCCTACGTAATCCTCGGTTACATCGTGGCGGACGAACGTGTTCTTCGCATAGCTTCCGAAAAGTATAATCATTCCGACATCCTGTATCTCTTCTCGTATCAATGACACGAGCTGGTGCAGATCGCGCTGTACGAACTTGGGTAAAAAGTCTATTGAGGTCTTCATATCCACAAAATTACGCAGATTTTTCCAATAAAACATACTCAATAGGTATAAATTTAGAAATAATCATTATATTTGTCCCTAATTCCTTCTAAAGGCATTTCGTTGTACTGGGGCAACATAGGTTGTCCATGAACGAATGGAAATTGCAACTACGATGCAAACTTTAAGGAATTATCAGAATTCGGCATAGCCGACGGACATAACTATAAAGGGTAAACAACTCTTTATACCTTGTGTAAACTTGGGACCCTCTTTGGAGGTTGTTTGATTCAGGTATAATGGTTGTCAGTCCTTGTTATGTTCTGTCCCTTTGTGGGCAGAACAAGCAAGGGCGCAGGACAGCTTCTGAATCAAGGTTCCCAAGACCAACACAAGGGGCTGACACCGCGCCCCTTTTTATTTTTTGCCAGGGCGCAATCACCAACTACTCATCCCAGCGAGTTATGACGTCCGGCGCCCTCCGAACTCCAGCAGACATACACATACGGCTTGCATCCGCGGCTTCCCGAGCTGCGGATGGATGCGGTATGCGACTTTGCGCCACGGCATATCCCGATCCGAGAGAAAATACAACGAAAGGATTCCCGTCCTCTTAAACAGATGTCCGCTTCCGAATCGTAAGAGAAGTCTTTGCAACCCGACAATTCAATGACAATCACGATTCGGAGGGCGGATGTCGCCGATCCCGACGACAGATGCTACGGCCCGATACCTCGAACCATACCGGTAATCCCGGATTGCACTCCGTCGACCGACCGTCGATGCAAGAGGGTATGCCGTCGTTCACGATACCGAGGACGGTTACTCGCAACACCCGAGCGTCCGTGACGGAGATTCCCTATACCATCGGTTTCCTGGGCGGCTTCAGAGATTATCGCCACAACTCGGATTTCATAGATGAAGCGCTTGATTACTATTGTGGGCGGCATGCGTGTTTGCGTGTGCTGGTGTCACCGACCTGTGAGAGTGAAACACGCCTTGCAACGCGCATTCTTGCAGCCCGCAAAACACGCCCGGAGATAGAGGTCGTCTCGGTCATTGCGACAGCACATCTGCGGAGCTATGAAAGAAGCGGGACGGGTTCGACGGTCATGCACCGCAACCGAATCATCGCTGGCTCTGACTACCATATTGTTGTTGCTCCTGAAACGTCCATAGGCGATTACAAGGTACAACTTTACGATTTGTTCATTGCCCAATGCGACCTGATTCTATACAATAACTACGGAAACAATAAGACCGACCCGTTTCTAATCCACGCACGCCAACTCGGCGTTCCGGTTCCGATAGCGTTTCTTCCGAAGTTCACCGCGGATGCAACGGACATCAAAAAAGTACTCGACGCGAGTTTAGCTTATCTACGAGCCAATGACTTTCGCGTGCCGGCCGAGAAACTGCCGCAGGTGTTTCTGCGCCATTGGGCCTCGCAACCCGAGCTGGAGCATTATGCACGAATCTCTTGCCCGGAGGATGTGGCGGCTGTATTCCGTTTGAACAACGACAATATCCGGCTCAAGATATTCGCCTATGCGCTGGCTATTCATGCGAACTTCTGGGCCAACCCGGAATGCTGCGATGCCGACAGCGTGCATGTGCTCTATCGTCTCTTTTGCCGACAACTCGACCGGATTGCTGAGGCGCGCGCATCGGGTCAGTCGCCCGAACGGTTCGAGTTGTTCGACTTCGACAGACAACTGAAAGACGTTCACCGCCAATCGCGCGTGGTCGTCCGACCATAAAATCCCTTGAAATCTATTTATCCACTTATCGTCGAAGCCAATCCAATGCAGAAATGTGGTAAACTGAAAAAAGGGAGCGGAGCGCGAGGCTCATAACCTCGTGCTCCGTTAAAATACCCCGGCTTCATGCCACCCGACTTGAAGACCGGGGGTGAGGGAACCTATTCATCGGCGGCCTGCGCACTCTTGCAATCAACTCGCAGACCACGATGGAGTTCCCTCATTTTTTATAAGTCCAAATTAGTCCAATTTGTCACCCACGAAATACGCAAGAACAATATAGGTAGGCATATAATCTTTCAGCGCCACTTTCAACACATCGAGCGTTTTGGTGATTTCCCACCTGACGCGCCGAACCGACAGATCGTATTTCTCTGATATTTCCTTGTGAGACAAAAAGCGAAAACGGCTATCAACGAAAATCTCACGAGTAAGTTTCGGAAGTTTTGCAAGCTCGCGGCGAATGATCTGTTCAACGTCGGACGAAAACAGGCGATTGTTGATCTCCTCGTTCTCCAAAGACCGACGGCTGATCTGTAAATTCCAATCTTCGTTGTCGTGGATTTCCCGATGAATTTTGTTGTGGATATTCAAAGACCGAATGTGTTCGCAACAAGCGTTTTTAATGATTTGTACGATATACATCCGATAGTCGCCCTTTTGCGGGTCAAGCGTCTCCTTATTCTCCCACAGGCGCACGAAGCTATCGGAAACAAGATCTTCGGCTATCGCTCTGTCTCGGACATAGGAAAAAGCGAGCAATTTATACGATTCGATGTTGGCGAAGAAGTGTTTGCCGACCTCTTCGAATGTAAAATCCGGATTATATATCGTTGCCGTTTCGCCCATATCTGCGATAAATCATCACAAAGATAGCGCAAGTCGAATACAGTATCAAATTTATTTGAATACTATTAAGACGCTGCTGATCTGATGCAAAGATAGTTTTTTTTGGATGAGGAACAAATTTTAGCCGGAGTTGGTTGGACGAAATCCAGTAAATCGCCCCACACGAATAAAGGATTATATGCGGCAACCCGTTTGTAAAAAAATTATATAATATTTTCAAAATATTTATTTGCGCATTTTTGCGATTTTTTCTGTCCCACCCCCTGTCCTTATGCGTATTATATTAAAACAACCACAAATAAGACTATGCAAAAAGAAATCATATATCGTTATCTCATCGGGAAATCTACTCCCGAAGAGGAACTCGCCATCAAAGAGTGGTATTATCGGAATCCGGACGAATGCCAGAAGGAAATCGACGAAGTGCGATTCTTATTCGAGGGTGCGTTGCTCCATTATGCAATCGGAAAACCCGAGGCAAGGGTCACGCGTAAACCTCGGGGGCTGCGGCTGAATATCCGGCG
Source organism: uncultured Alistipes sp. (assembly GCA_910576555.1). Lineage (GTDB taxonomy): Bacteria > Bacteroidota > Bacteroidia > Bacteroidales > Rikenellaceae > Alistipes. The sequence continues at coordinate 236,053 of CAJTIY010000001.1, forward strand.
CGTGATGCGCGTCGCCGCGGTCATTGCACTCCTGGTCGGCTGCATGTTCGGAATGCGGGAACTGGCATTTCATAGGGTTTCGGGCCAGATGACGGCGTTCGAGGTTCCGGCCGGCCAACGGATTGCAATTGATTTGTCCGACGGGACCCGCGTGTGGCTCAACTCGGAATCGAGAATCGAATATCCTGCCGTTTTCGGCCGCCGATCACGCAAGGTGAAAATTTCGGGCGAGGCGATGTTCGACGTCGTGCCGGATGCCAATCGTCCGTTTACCGTCGAGACCTTCGCTTCGACGATCGAAGTGCTGGGTACAAAATTCAACGTCGAAGCCGATGAAGCAGCCGGACGGTTCTCGACGACTCTGATCCGCGGCAAGGTGAAGGTTTCGACCGAGGGGCAGGAAGTTGTGTTGCATCCCGATCAAACGGTCGACCTCGTAAACGGCAATCTGGTCGTGGTACCCACCGACGACCCGGCAACCTTACTATGGACAGAGGGCATTTTGAGTATGAAGAACGTGTCGTTCGAGGAGCTGATGACGAAATTCGAGAAACTCTACGACGTGCGGATCGTCTACCGCTGCCAGACCATGCCCGTCATCGAGTTTTCGAGTGGAAAAATCCGCGTTGCGGATGGCATCGACCATGCGCTCCGCGTGTTACAGCACGTTTCGAAATTCGATTACGAGCGTGATGAACAGAGCAACATCATTTACATCAAATAAGAGAATAAACCACTGCAAGAGAATAACGGAATGTTCAACTCGGGAAAAACGTCCAAGCCTATGAAATAAATCGGAATTGAGAATTTTACTTCTCTATTTATAAAAAAAGCCTACGGATCTGGAACATCCGCAGGCCGGCAATAGAGATGTGTTTCAGCCCACAATAAACTATTACCTTTAATTCTACAAAAGTATGAATAAAACAGGATTCTGCAAAACCTGGAATCTGTTTGTCATATCTATTGCGCTCTTGTTCAACGTCTTAACGGCGGAGGCGCAAACGCAGTCCACACGGTTGTCCATTCATTTGGACAAAGTTCCGATGGAACGCATCGTAAATGAAATCGAACAGCAAACTCGTTATCTGTTCCTTTTCAATAAGGATATTGACAGCAAGCAAATTACCGTTTCGGTAAATGCAACCGACAAAACCGTACTTGAAATTCTCCCGCTTCTGTTCGAAGGAACAGGTCTCGGCTATACGGTCGAGGGGATGAATATTCTGGTTACCAAAACGGATTCGGCGGCAAAGAACGTACCGAACTCGGGGAAAATCAGCGGAACGGTAACGGACCCCAGCGGCCATCCGGTGGTCGGAGCATCCGTGCTTGTGAAGGGAACCACGGTCGGCGCAACTACCGACGTCGATGGGCGCTTCGCTCTTACAGTACCCCCCCCCGCAGCCACAAAGCAACTGGAAATTAGCTTTTTGGGTTACAATTCTTTGGTCCTGCCTGTCGGGAATCGTACAAATTTCGATATTACGTTGCATGAATCGTCGTCTGAAATTGATGAAGTCGTTGTTACGGCTCTCGGCATTAAGCGCGATCAAAAGGCGCTGGCCTATACGGTAGCGCAGGTGACCTCGGACGACGTGACGCGCGTGAAAGATGCGAACTTTATCAACTCCCTGTCGGGTAAGGTGGCCGGTGCGGTCATCAACTCCTCGTCGTCGGGCGTGGGCGGCGTCTCGAAAGTGACGATGCGCGGTATGAAATCCATCATGCAGTCGTCGAACGCACTTTATGTAATCGACGGTATCCCGATGTTCAACAACTCATCGAAAGGCGGTACGGAGTTCGATTCCAAAGGTTCGACGGAATCCATCGCCGACCTTAACCCCGAGGACATCGCCTCGATGTCGGTCATGACAGGTGCGGCGGCTGCCGCGCTCTACGGCGCCGAGGCTGCCAACGGTGCCGTGCTTATTACCACGAAGCGCGGCGAGGCCGGCAAGTTGAAGGTTTCCGTTTCCAGCAACGTCGAATTCATGGACCCTCTGTGGCTCCCGGAGTTCCAAACCCGCTACGGCACGGGACGCAAGGGTAAATCCACCGGTTCGACGATCCACAGTTGGGGAGCTTACCTGCCGGAAGTGGCCCGCTACAACTATTCTCCGACCGATTTCATGGAAACGGGGCATGTCTACACCAACTCGTTCACGCTTTCGGGCGGCTCGGAAAAGAACCAGACCTATTTTTCGGCTGCGACGGTCAACTCGGACGGTCTGATGCCGAACAACGAGTACAACCGTTACAACTTCACGTTCCGCAACACGACGCTTTTTCTGAATGACAAACTGACGCTCGACGTAGGTGCTAATTACATCATCCAGCAGGACCGCAACATGACCAACCAGGGTGTTTACTCGAACCCGCTGGTCTCGGCCTATCTGTTTCCGCGCGGGGATAATTTCGACCTCGTGCGCAACTTCGAGCGTTGGAATCCCGCTCGCAACATCTACGAACAATTCTGGCCGCAAGGCGAAGGGGGCGACCTGCGTATGCAGAACCCTTACTGGATCGCTTACCGCAATCCGCGTGAGAACAACCGTCATCGTTACATGCTCTCGGCTTCGGCCAGCTATGAAATCCTCGACTGGCTGAATGTCTCGGGCCGTATCCGCATCGACAATACGGATCGAGCCTATACGCAGAAGCTCTATGCGACCTCGAACCCTACGCTGTTGGAGGGTAGCAAGTACGGCCACTATACGGAGCTGAACGAGAAGTCGCGTCAGACCTATGGCGATGCGATGGTGAACATCAACAAGACGTTCGCCGAGACGGTATCGCTCGTGGCCCATCTCGGAGCCTCGCTCAACGACACGCGCCTGCAAGGACTTGAGCTGGCCGGTCCGCTGGCCAAGCCCTCGAATATTTTCCATCCCGAGGCAATCGAATCGACGAAACGCAAGGTAACCCGCACGGGCTGGCACGAGCAGACGCAATCGGTGTTCGCATCGCTGGAGGTGGGCTACAAGTCGCAGGTTTTTCTCACCGCGACGGGCCGCAACGATTGGGCTTCGCAGTTGGCCGGCTCGCCTCAAAAGTCGTTCTTCTATCCCTCGGTCGGCGTGTCGTGGCTTCCGTCGGAAACGTTCGATTTCCCGAAGCTGCTTCCCTATCTGAAAATCCGCGCCTCGTGGGCATCGGTCGGCACGCCCTTCCCGCGCGAGCTGACCTACGCCACGCACCCTTACGACAACACGAATCAGGGTTGGGATGACAAGACCAACTATCCGATCGGCGACCTGCGCCCCGAGCGCACGAAGACGTGGGAGTTGGGTGTCGACGCCCGCTTCCTGAACGGTTTCTCGCTTTCGGCATCGTGGTACCGCGCCGACACCTACAATCAGACCTTCAATCCCAATATTTCGGCATCGTCAGGCTACGCAGACATGTACGTTCAGACTGGCCACGTCCGCAATACGGGTATCGAGGCCAGCCTCGGGTACACGCATACGTGGCGTGATTTTACGTGGAGTTCCAATTTCACCGTGTCGAGCAACAAGAACGAGATCATCGAGCTGATGCGAGACTGGCACAACCCCTTGACGGGCGAGTATGTGACCAAAGACCGGCTTGAAATCAACAAGATCGGCCAGGTGCGCTTCATCCTTAAGGAGGGCGGCTCGATGGGCGACATCTACTCGAACTCCGATTTGCGGCGCGACGACAACGGCATGATTAAGATCGACGACGCAGGCAACGTCGCCGTCGAAAGCAACCTGCCGGACATGAAGCTCGGTTCGGTCTTTCCGAAGGCGAACCTTGCATGGCGCAACAACTTCAATTATAAGGGCGTCAATCTGAGTTTCCTCATCTCGGCGCGCATCGGAGGTGTCGTCTATTCGGCTACGCAGGCCAACATGGATATGTACGGCGTGTCGGCGGTCTCGGCCGCCGCGCGCGACATGGGCGGCGTGCTGGTCAACGGCCGCGCGATGGTCGACCCCGAAATGTGGTACACGACCGTCGGCGCGCAGGGAGGCGTTCCGCAGTATTATACCTACGACGCGACGAACGTGCGGTTGCAGGAGCTGTCCGTAGGCTATACGATTCCGCGCAAGTGGCTCAAGGTATGCGATATTTCCGTGTCGCTCGTAGCCCGCAACCTGTGGATGATGTACTGCAAGGCGCCGTTCGACCCCGAATCCGTCGCTTCGACCGAGAATTTCTATACGGGCGTCGACTACTTCATGATGCCCGCGACCCGCAACATCGGGTTTAATGTAACGCTTAAATTCTAACCGCCATGAAAACAAACTGTGTTTCAATTACGCTGCGTTTGCTCATAGCAGCCGGCTTCGTGACGGTTGCCACGTCGTGTCTCGATAACTTCGAGGAATACAACCACAACCCCAACGAGACGACTGACGAAGAGCTGCAACGCGACAACTACAACGTAGGCTCGAAGTTGTTGCAGTTGCAGAACGAAGTCGTCCCGACCGAGGAGCACCTGTACCAGTTTACCGAGATTCTCGCCGGCGATGCGTTCGGCGGGTATGCCGAATCGACGTCCGACAGTTGGGAGACGAAGTATTCGACTTTCAATCCGTCGGCCGACTGGCTCAAGGCTCCGTTCGTCGACGTGATGACCGATACCTATCCTCCCTACCGGGGCATCCACAAGGCGACGACCGACCCCGTGCCTTTGGCTCTGGCAGACCTGCTGCGCGTGGCCATCATGCACCGCGTGACGGACCAGTACGGACCGATTCCCTACTCGAAAATCGTTGAAGATAAGAAGGAGCAGTTGACCGTGCCGTACGACACCCAACAGGAGGTCTACGCCAAGATGTTCGAGGAGCTGGACGCTGCAATAGCCGTGCTGAACGACAACCTCTCGTTGTCGACCGAAGCGTTCGGCGACTACGATCAGGTCTACGGTGGCAATATCTCGAAATGGGTGCTTTTCGCCAATTCGCTCAAACTGCGTATGGCCATGCGTCTGACCTATGTGGACGAGGCGCTGGCCAAGACCAAAGCTCTCGAAGCCATCAGCGGCGGTGTGATCGAATCGAACGCCGACAACGCGAAGTTCCAGCCGACGCTGAACCGTTGTGCGATGATCTGGAACGACTGGCAAGATCATGTGATTTCCGCTGATCTGGATAGTTACATGAACGGCTACGACGACCCGCGCCGCGCTAAGATGTTCACGTCGGTGACCGTGACCGAAAAGATCAAGGACCCGGCGACCGGCACCGAAACGGAGGTCGAGAAGCAGGTTTTCCGCGGCCTGCGCATCGGAACGACGCCGCGCAGCGCCGTGGCGGCGAAGCAGCAGTATTCGTTCCCGATCATTTCGGATACCGACCCCTTCCTGTGGATGAACGCCGCGGAGGTCGCATTCCTCAAAGCCGAGTATGAGCTTCGCTGGGGTTCGGCGTCCGAAGCCGGAGCGCTCTACCGAAAAGGCGTCGAGCTTTCGTTCGAGGAGCGCGGCGCAGGCCGTGCCGACACCTATCTGGCTACGGCCGCGCGCCCGGAGAAACATACCGATCCTCTGACAAGCAGCAGCATGATGCCGTTGAGTACGATTACGCCTGTCTGGAATGACGACGACCCGCTCGAAACCGCGCTGGAGCGTATCATCACCCAGAAGTGGATCGCCATCTTCCCACTGGGCAACGAGGCGTGGGCGGAATACCGCCGCACGGGCTATCCTCGTCTGGCTCCCGTGCCCGATGATTGCGATAAGTCAGGCGGTGCGGTGACGCCGAAATATGGAGCACGCCGCATTCAGTATCCGACCGAAGAATATACTGAAAACCGGGCGAACGTTACGGACGCCGTGCAGAAGGACCTCGGTGGTGCGGACAATGCCGGAACCCGCATCTGGTGGGACAAAAAGCCGCTGAACTAAAACTCAACACCTATGAAAGTCAAACATCTGTTAGGAATATTCGGGATGCTGGCCCTTGCCGCGTGCAACGCGGACATCGAGCCGGTCGAACAGTCGCTGGTTCCGCCCAAAGACCAGATCCCCGCCCAATGGGCCGAGTACATGCGCGCGCTCGGGGCATACAAGCAAAGCGAGCACTACATGATCTACGCCCATTTCGACAACGCGCCCGAGAAGGTCGTGTCGGAGAAAAACTGTCTGCGCTCGCTACCCGATTCGCTGGACATCGTAGCATTGAAAAATCCGTTGTCGAAGTTCGACCGGCAGGACCTCGCCGGGCTGCATGAAAAAAGTACCCGCGTGTTGCTGACCGCCGACTGTTCGGATTCGGCTACGGCCGTAACGAAGGTCGACGAAGCATTGGCCGCTATCGCCGCCGATGGGCTGGATGGCATCGTGATTTCTTTCACCGGAACCGTTACCGATGCCGCGAAAGCCGCTGAAGCAGTCATCGCCGGGAAATTCGGCGCGCTGGCCGGAAAGACGATCGTCTTCGAGGGCAATCCGGCTTTTATCGCCGAATCAAACCGCGAGCACTATGACCTTTTCGTCGTCGACGTAAGGGAGATCCCCACGCTGTTTGCCTTGCAGAGTGACATCGACTACCTCGTCAACCGTTTCGGCATCGAAGCCAGGAAGCTGGTGCTGGCGACGACGTTTGCGGCAACGATGCTCGACGAATCGCTCAAGGAGCAGGCGGCAATACCCGTCGTGGGCCGTTGCGTCATGACGGGCGGCCCGCTGGCCGGTATGGGGCTTTACAACGTGAACGACGACTATTATAGTCCTACGGTCAATTATCCGCAGACCAAAGCGGCTATCAATCTATTGAACCCTGCTTATACGGAATAATATGAAACTGAAAAATATCATGCTCTTGGCGGCAGGTATCATCGGCTTATTGGCGACAGGCTGTAAGTCGGACGACTACGACGATGGCTCGACTCCGCTCGACAATGCTGCCTATATCGACGCTGCCGAAGTTGCGCCCGAAACGCGCGTGACGTTCAAGAAGACCGTCGAAACGCTCGACCGCACGTTCGCCGTCAAGCTCATTTCCCCGGCGCCGGCCGATATGGCTACGACCCTTGCGGTCGATGCGGCCGCGCTGGCTTCGTACAACCGTCGTCATGAGACGAACTATACGATCCTGCCGGAGAAATACTACGAACTCTCCACAATGAACCCGGCCATTTCAGCGGGCAAATCGGTATCCGAAACGGTGACGATTCATTTCAAGGGGTTGGACGAACTCGAAATCGACCAGACGCATCTGCTGCCGATCTCGTTGACGGGCACCTCGTCGGGTCTCGGTCTGCTGCGTGGCTCCGAGACGCTCTACTACCTCGTGCGCCGCTCGTCGGCCATTACCACGGCGGCTGACCTGACGGGCAGCTACATGTGGATCCCGGGCTTCGAGACCGACGAGGGCCGCCAGGTCGTGAACGGCCTTACGGCACTGACGTTCGAGGCGATCGTGAACATCAACGAATTCGCGTCCGATTCCGAAATCTCTACGATCATGGGCGTCGAGCAGCACTGCCTGCTGCGTCTGGGCGATGCCGGCTTCCCGCGTCAGCAGTTGCAAACGCAGATCGGTGGCAAGTCGGGCAGCAAATTCCCCGAAGCCAATGCCTCGAAAGCGCTTCAGGCGGGCGAGTGGTATCATGTCGCCATGACGTGGGACTTGCAGACTACGGAGTTGAAATTCTACGTCAACGGACAGCTCCAGAGTTCGGGCAATGCGACCTATACGACCGAAGAGGGTGCCGGAACCATCGACCTCGCTATGCCGTCGCCGACGGCCTACCGGTTCTTCATCGGTTATTCCTATGCTCCGGGGCGTCTGCTCAACGGTCTGATTTCGCAGGTGCGCATCTGGTCGGTGGCTCGTTCGCAGGAGGATATTTTCCGCGACATGTACGACGTGGACGCTCCCGAGACGAAGCCCGAGCTGCGCGCATGGTGGAAGTTCGACGAAGGGACGGGCAACACCGTGAAGGATTGGTCGCAGTACGGCAACGATGCGGTGTGTCTGACCGGCACGAACAATTTCGAGGGAGGCGAACGCATCGAGGGTACGCTCAAATGGAACAACTCGATCGAGATTCCGCAGCTCAATCAGGAACAATAAAACGCAACACTATGAAAAACAGAATCACATATCTATTCGGGAGAACGGTACTCGCTTCTCTTTCCGCCGCGGCGCTGATGCTTGCCGCCTGCTCGGAGGAGACGTTCACGCGCGAGATCGGCTCAATGCCCGATGAGGATGCCATCACGGGCGTTTCGGCGGAGCTGTATCGCCCGTCGTCCATGAACGGCATTATCCGATTGATCGAGGAGGATGCTACGGATCAACTCCGCATCCGCCTCTCGCAGGCGGCGCCGGAAGCCGTGAATGTTACGGTCGCCCCCGATGCCGAGTTGTGCGAAGCCTACAACAAGGAGCACGGTACGGACTTCGCTCTCTTCCCCGTGGAGAACGTTTCGTTCGGCAGCGGAAATGGCGCAGTGGCCGTAGAAGCCGGCAAGAAAGAATCGGCCGATCTTACGGTCACTTTCAAGCGCGAAGGCGTCGAGAAAGGTCGCTATCTGTTGCCCGTGCGGGCGACGGTCGCTGGCGAGACGGTCTCGGCTCCCGACCAGCAGCAGGTTCATTTCTATCGGCTTCTTGTCATCGAACCGACCGAAGCAACCGAATTGGCCGTCTATCCGTTCAAGATGATCGGATACGTCAATACCGATGAGATGAATCCGCTGATCGGCAACGGCTTCCTCTGCGAGGTGACTGACATGATCGAGTTCAATATGGTCGAGCAGACCTGCTTCGACATCGAAATCCTCCGAACGGCATCCATCGGGTTCGACAAGGCCCTGCAACACCCCATGCTGAAACTCAATCCGGATTTGCAATATATCCTGGAGAATCGGGAGCAGTACATCGTGCCGCTGCAAAAAAACGGGCATCAGGTATTATTCTGCATCACCGGCAGCAGCGACGGCCTCGGGTTCCGCAATCTGACGAATGAGTACATTGCCGATTTCGTCTATCAGGTCAAAAAGGTCGTAATCGGCTATCAGCTCGATGGCGTAAATTTCTTCGACATCGAAAGCGTTTACGGCAAAGAGGGCATGCCGGCAATCGACCCGACATCGTATGCGAAACTCATCAAGGCGACCAAAGAGGCTTTGGGCGCGGAGAAACTCGTGACGATTGCCTGCGATGCGGCCAGCTCCGAAGAGTTGTCCGTTGCACAGGATGGCATCGAGGCCGGCCAGTATCTCGATATGGCTTGGTCGGGCATCTTCGACGAGGTGGTCGATGCTTACACCGAAAACGGGAAACTCAAGCCCATTGCCGGTCTGGCTCAACCCCAATACGGCGGGGTCATGCTGAAAACCCACAATACGACAAAACGGGCGGAGCTTCAAGAAATTTTAACTCCGCAAATAGCAGCTTTGTATCGGGAAAGCGTCTGCGGTAAGCTTTTCGTTTTCTGGGATATGCCGACGACATCCGCCGGTTATGAAAGAGGACCATTGGATACTTTTACTATGGTTGCAGATGCCATCGTTGATTGGGATATGATTTATGACGATCTTTATTTTTACACATATACATGGAAAGATAAAACCATTCATGATTATGGCGCATTCAAAAAAGACTGGTAAACTATAATCAATTCAAAAATAACGACCTACTGTTTTATTTTATCCATTTCAAAAACTAAAATGATGAAAACTTATTCTTTCTTTGCAGCGTGCGCACTTTTCGTTGCTGCTGCGTTCACTTCCTGTCAGCAGGCTGAAGAGCCGATGGATATGGAAGGTCAGAATTTCGCTGAAACCCGTGCTGCGGCCGACTGGTCGGATTTCTACCGCGTGGTTTACGTCGAGGTAAACGACGTCAACCCGCTGAACGCCGGCGAGTATCTGCTCGAAGACGGTACGCCGTTCTTCACGCACGTAATTCTCTTCGCCTCGAACATCCGCGGCAACGCCAACGGGGATGTTTACAACTACAACAACCCGAACAACGCTGCGATTCTGGCCAATCCGGCAACGTACATCAAGCCCCTCCAGGACAAGGGCATTAAGGTCATCATGGGCAACCTCGGCGACCACACGGGTGCAGGTTTCGCTAACCTGAATGCCGCCCAGATCGCATCGTACAGCGACGATCTGATTGCCTACAACAATGAGGTCAACGGTTATGACTTCGATGACGAATGGGCCGAGTACGGTAAAAACGGGTTCCCGGGTGTCAACGACACCTCGTACAGCAATCTGATTCTGGCGCTGCGTGCCAAGACCAACGGCACGCTGAGCGTATTCGACTGGGGCAACACCCACACGATTAGCGCAGAGGCTATCGAGGCGCTCGATTGGGGTTGCCAGGGTTCTTTGAACGGTTACGGCTTCAATTCCAAATACCCCAGCGGCAAGTATATTCCGTTGTTTGTGGATCTGACCAACCCGATGATAGCGACACGAATTCGCTCTTACACGACGCAGGCCAAGAATGCCGGCGCCCGCGGTGTCGCTTTCTTCAACCTCCCGATGGCTTCGACACGCGTTTCGTCGTTCAACGCCTGTGCTCAGGCTTTCGGTCATACCGTTTCGCACTCGGGCACAACCTACTCGAAAAACTACGGCAACTAACATGCAACTCTGTCAAAACAGTAGGTCGTAAGAGTTGAACTACTAAACTCTGCATTGGTGCCGCGTGCCGCGAAAGCGGTACGCGGTTTTTTACCAATAAAACTCATGTAGCCGTAGTTGTCAGTATCAAACAGTAGTTGGGCAATAACTTTGAATTGTATAAGTGGAGCGAAATGAATACGCTATGCAATACTTTGAAAGACTATATAATAGCGACTTCATTATACTTTTGAAGTCGTCGATGTACAATTCTCAATCTTTGCATGATCGGACAAAATTGGATACGGCTTATGAACAATTCCTTGTCCAAGTCAATAAAATCGCAAGGAGCAAAAAATCGCATCTCGAAAAATTACGGATGCTTACGCTTGTCTATGAAAGGGTTGATTTGGCAAAGACAAACCTTTCTGACCATACCTCCATCCGATATTATTATGCTCAATCGGTGTGCGCAATTTTGAATTTCGAGAAAAAAGCCATTTTGCTCCAACTAAAATATCCTAATACGATTCTCAACCATTTTGAGACACGAGAACCTCCGTTCCGTTTATCGAAAAAATATACGCCGACTGACCTGATGGAGATCATCACGCCTCTCCATGCCATCGGATTCTTCTGTCAGCCAGACGGTTCTCCGGTCTCCTTTGCCGATCTAACGAAAGAGCTGGAAACCTTGTGTGGCATCAAGTTCAAGAATCCCGAGACCTGCCGCTGGGCCGTGCTGAACCGCAAGAACAAACTTACCCATATCATCGACACGCTGCGTCGAACGCTGCTCGAACTGAGCATCAAGTAGCGCGAGCGGCCATAGTCGGCCCGAAGAGGCCATCCTCCTCGTTTCGTCCCGGTCGTTCCTATCTTGCCGGCAAAAACGCCATGCAGCAGGAAGATGATTTGAGGTCGCTGGAGAGCATCATCCAGTTCATACGCGCGGTAAGCTGCCTGTTTCTCCTTTTGAATGTCTATTGGTTCTGCTACGAGTGGTTCTCCATACACGGCCTGACACATCCTACTGCCGACCGAATCCTGCTCGACTTCCAACGTACGACCGCTCTGTTTTCATATTCCGTTACGACCAAACTCTGCGCATTCGTACTCCTTGCATTGAGTTGCTACGGCACGAAAAGCGTCCGCAACGAAAACATATCCCGCACACATATTGCAGTTGCCGGGGCAGTCGGATTGCTTCTTTTCTTTTTCAACGATTTCCTGCGTTTTCTGCCTGTCGGCTCCGGTATTCGAGCTTGGAGCTACATGCTCACGCTCCTTGCCGGTTATCTGTGTCTGTTGGCTGCCGGCGTCTGGCTCGGCAGGTTGATGAACCGGCATCTGGCCGACGATCCGTTCAACAACGAGAACGAGAGTTTCGAGCAGGAGAGCCGCTACCTCTCCAATGAGTACTCAGTCAACCTGCCGACCCGATACTATTTCCACGGACGGTGGCGGCGCGGCTGGATCAACGTCGTCAATCCGTTCCGTGCGACGATGGTGCTCGGAACGCCCGGCTCGGGAAAGTCCTACGCCGTGGTGAACAGCTATATCAGGCAGCATATCGAGAAAGGTTTTTCGATGTATATCTACGATTTCAAGTTCGACGACTTGTCCCGGATCGCCTACAACCACCTGCTCCGCCATCTGGATGCCTACGAGGTCCGGCCCCTGTTCTGCGTCATCAACTTCGACGATCCCCGCAAGTCGAACCGCTGCAATCCCATCGCTCCCGAGGCGATGACCGACATTTCGGACGCTTACGAATCGGCCTATACCATCATGCTCAACCTCAATAAGACGTGGATTCAGAAGCAGGGCGACTTTTTCGTCGATTCGCCGATTATCCTGCTGGCGGCGATTATCTGGTATCTGAAAATCTACGACGGCGGCCGGTACTGTACTTTTCCGCATGCCGTTGAGTTTCTGAACAAGCCCTACGAGAAAATCTTCCCGATTCTGACCTCCTATCCCGAACTGGAAAACTACCTCTCGCCCTTCATGGACGCATGGAAAGGGGGTGCTCAGGACCAGTTGCAGGGACAGATCGCCTCGGCGAAGATACCGCTCTCGCGCATGATCTCCCCGCAACTCTACTGGGTCATGACCGGCAACGATTTCACGCTCGACATCAACAACCCCGAAGAGCCGAAGATTCTGTGCGTGGGCAACAATCCCGACCGGCAGAACATCTACTCGGCGGCATTGGGGCTCTATAATTCCCGCATCGTGCGGCTGATAAACAAGAAAGGAAAGCTCAAATCGTCGGTCATCATCGACGAGCTGCCGACCATCTATTTCCGCGGTCTGGACAACCTGATCGCCACAGCCCGAAGCAATAAGGTGGCCGTCTGCTTGGGCTTTCAAGACTTCTCGCAGCTGGAGCGCGACTATGGTGACAAGGAGGCCAAAGTAATTCAGAATACGGTCGGCAATATCTTCTCGGGGCAGGTCGTGGGCGAAACCTCGAAAACGCTCTCCGACCGCTTCGGCAAGATCGTGCAGATGCGGCAGTCGCATTCGGTGTCGAACGACAGCGTGACGACTTCGACCAATACCCAGTTGGACGCACTGATTCCTCCTTCGAAGATCGCCAATCTCACGCAAGGCATGTTTGTCGGAGCCGTGTCGGACAACTTCGACGAGCGTATCGAGCAGAAGATTTTCCATGCCGAAATCGTGATCGACAACGCGAAGGTCAAGGCCGAGACAGCGGCCTACGTCCCGATCCCCGAAATGACCTCTTTCGTTGATGATGCCGGCCGGGACTGCATGGACGAGATCATTCAAGAAAACTATTATCGGATCAAATCCGACGTGGAGCGGATCGTCGCAACGGAGATGGCGCGCATCGAAGCCGACCCAGAGCTGTCGAAATTGCTGCCGAAAAAAAGATAAACATATATATCCTATCCGAATCCGACCCGCAAGGTTGGATTTTTTGTTTCCGATCGGCCGTCGGACGGCCCTTGACGGCACGGAGCGGCCAGCAGAAACAGGCTGTCATACAGCTATCTATATTCGCGGCATAAACCATTGTTCCACTAAAACAATTCTATTATGTCCGACGAAAAACAGATTTCGGGACAGGCCCCCGAACAGGCCGATCCCAAGTACAAGGAGACGCTGCTGCTTTACGACGAGAACAACCATGCCGTGCAGGCCATCTCCGACCTCAAGCATTCCGGGAGCGATTATCAGGTCATCACGACGCAGCCCCTTTCGGAGAACACGCCGGCTTTCTTCCAGCTCAAGGACAGTCCGGCTGCCGCAGCTTTCATCGCAGGCTTCAAATCGCAGAAAGACAAGGAAAATTTCCGTTTTTTGCGGGTCGCCGCCGATAAGGTCGGCGAGGTCGTGCAGGCCCTGCACAACCTCACGAACAATCCCAAGGATGAAGACGGTCTGAAAGCCCTGCGGGAGCACACCGTTACGTCTTACCAGCTCGACAAGGTAAAGTTCGACACCCCCGACCTGCATCTTCAGGAGTTGCAGCAGATGGGCATCATCGTTTCGCCGCAGGAGTTGGAGGCAATGAAGCTCGGACTGCCGACCAAAGAGATCCACGATCTGAACTTCAAGCTCGGCAATATGTCCGTCGTCGGGCAGTTCACCCTGAGTCCGTATCGCGATAATAACAACGAGGTGCAGATCGGACTTCAGAGCGTGCTGGCCCGTCCCGAATACGAACGGGAAGAGTATAAGATGGTCTTCTCTACCAGCGACAAGGAGACACTCGCAGCGGGCCGGACACTCGATCGGCTCGTCGAGCTGCCGAATCCTCACACGGGCGAGAAGGAGTGGTGTCATGTCGGCCTGAACCATGCCACCAACCGCTTCGTCACCGTGCCGCACCGCGAGGTCAACGACATCAGCTACTTCAACGGCGTGCGCCTGACCGATGCACAGAAAGAGATCGCCATGACCGGCGGCCGGTTCCGGGTCGAGGGCTGCCAGGCCCGCAACATCCCGGATCTGACCTATGCCGGTACGGTGCAGTTCGACGTTCATGCCCGCGAATATCGGATGACCGACTATGCGTACAGCCGCCCCTACATTCCCCAGTCGCTCGACAAGCAGCTCGACGACCGCCAGCGCAGGGAACTGATGGGCCCCGATGGTCTGGACTGCTCGAAAGAGAAGGACCGCCCGATTCTCGGAAAGAACGGCAAGCCTTACTCGTGCATTCTGCGCATCGACCCGAAGTCCAACGGTGTGGTCTACGACTTCTCCAACCAGCGTCGTCAGGAGCAGGAACAGCGGCAGAGCAACCGGCAGGCACAGGACGACGAGCCGAAGCAGAGCCGCGGCCGCAAGCGGTAATGCACCCGGCAATGGAACGACAGGATGAAGCGTGGTTTCGTCAGCGGCTCGAACGGTTCCTGCGGGAGCGGCATCCGCATCGGCAGTTCCGCCAGACGACGATCGCCCGACGAAGCCGCCTCGCATACGAGGTCTACGCCAACTGCATCCGGGACGGATGCTCCACGGAAATCGCCCTGCGCAAGGCCGACGAACAGCTCTTCCGCGACTTGCTCTTCTCTCCGTTCGATACCGTCCATCTGATTCTTGCGACCGACTGTCCCGAACTGGGCAGACGGCAGCGATACGAACTGACAACCCGCTTGCTGAAACTGTTCGCACCGCTATTCATCCAATATCGGCTCGGAGACGACTATACTGAACGAGAGGCGTTTCAGAAATTGAAACAAACGCTTCGGAAGCGGATCCGCCAATGGATGCTCGGAAACGAAATCAGGGAATAACGCGCATAAGCGCAATCAATCATTCAAAAACCTTTCAAAATCATGAAAAAACACCTTTTTGCCGCAGTGGCTATAGCCGCTGCACTCTTCACCGCCTGCAACAAGGACAATGAGCCTATCGTTCCGACGCCCGTCGATACTGACGGCTCGCGCATCTGCATCACGCTTACCGACGATGCCCCGACCCGCGCGTTCTTCGACGCGACGGCCTCGGCCGAGGCGTGGGAGAAAACGCTCTCGTCGCTCTCGGTCTTCGCTTTCAACAACGCAGGCTCGCTGATCGTCCGCCGCGACTTCACCTCCGCGGAGCTGACGGCCAAGTCGGCGACCTTCTCGCTTCCGAAATCCGCCGCCGGCACGTCGTGCTCGTTCTATACCGTAGCCAACATCGACGCTTCGACGGCCAAGACCGAGGCGGCCCTCACAGCCCTCGTGGAGAACGCCGCCACGTCGTACAACGGCACTTTCGCCGAGGTCTCCTCGAAGGCCCTGCGCCCGGGCGGCTTTGTCATGTCGGGCATGAAGACGCAGACCGTCGGTGCCGTAAACTCCACGACCAACGTGGGCATCTCGCTCAAACGCACCGTGGCGAAGGTCGCGCTGCAAACCACCGTCGATGCGTCGTTCGCCCAGAAGTACAGCGGCACGCTCACGATCAACTCCGTGAAGCTCTCGAAAGCCGCTTCGCAGTCGCTCGTCGTGGCAGGTGCAGCACCCTCGACCGGTGCGATGACTTTCACCCACAATCAGACACCCGCAGCAGCCTCGGGAAAATACAACAGCCTGTTCTATATCTATGAGAACGGAGCCCTGACCGCCGGCAACCGCGTGCTGCTTGAAATCAACGCCACTTATGACATGGACGGCAATGCCGCGACAACAAATGACCGCTCGGAGGTGACGTACAGCATCGAACTTGCGGGCAAGGCGGCCGGTGAGATCCTCCGCAACGGCTACTACCGCATCGCGGCCAACATTACGGGCCTCGTGGGGCAGGAGTGCGCCGTGTCGGTTTCCGTCGCCGACTGGGAGACACCCGTTACGCAGAACGTCGAGCTGGGTGCCTAATCCACCTTCCGAATCCGCCGCTTCCGTCTTCGGGCGGAGGCGGCATTTTCTTAAAATCCCGAAACCATGAAATACCGTTTCTTGATATTCGCGCTGCTCGCTTCCTGCTGCGGTCTGGGCGGCTGCATCTACGATGACGAGCCGGAGTGCTGTCCGTCGGGGAAGGTCGCAGTCGAGATCCGCATCGCGCCCGAAAATCCGAACCATGTCACCCGCTCGACGGACGAGAACGCCATCCGCGATCTGAACTTCTATCTCTACAGCGGAACCGGCAGCCTTATGCTGCATCGCTATCAGACCGTTACGACCCTGCGCTTCGAGTGCGTACCGGGCGACTATACGCTCTACGTTGTGGCAAATGCCCATACGGATATGGGAAATCCGACCGTCGAGATACTGGAGAGTTATACTACGCTTTACCGTCCGGAGGCAGACGACCTTCTGATGACCGCCAAGCAACGGATCACCATTCCGAACGCATGCGGCACGGTGCAGCTACCGGCTCTCGAAGTGCGCCGCGCCGTCGCGCGGGTCGACTACGACATCCAAGTCGATGAATCGGTGGCCGACATCGAAATTCGCTCCGTGCAGGCGATGAACCTGCCGGTGCACTATCGCCCTTTTGTCGAGGGGTTCCGCCCGAGCGATTTCCTCGATAATGAGCTTGTGGCGGCTGCCGAAGACGGCTCTTCCGTACAGGGTTCGTTTTACATGCTTCCCAACTGTCAGGGCGTGCTCTCCTCAATTACCTCACCCGAAGAGAAAAATCCCGACAATGCGCCCGAAGATGCCACCTGCCTGCATATCCGCGCTGTGCGCGGCGGCAAGGTCCTCGACTACTACGTCTATCTGGGCGAGAACGACACCTCGGACTTCAACGTGCGGTCCAACACGGTCCATACGCTCCGCATCCGTATCCTCGGAGACAACGACCTGCGGCTGCGCCAGTACTCCCTCGACGTCGAGATGGCGACCCGCAGCGTGCCGCAGGACGGGTTCCTGCTGGACAGTCTCGACGGAGAGCTGTGCGTCCGTCTGACCGGACACTACGACGATATGCAGGTGCAGGGCGTCTTTACGCTCGAAGAGGGCGATGCCGCATATTGTCAGGTTTGTGGGAAAATATATGATATACCGCAGCAATACGATTTCGCATCCAACGTATCGTATAGGCCGATAGCCTATTTCCCCGAGACCTTCACGCGTGACAACGCCCGGCTGAAGTTTACGCTGACCGTCGCGGACAAGTACGGCGAGGTCGGGCGATATGAGTTCGAGTACGCTTTCGCCTATGTCGTAAAGGTTTATCGAACATGGCAAAACGGACCTCGAAGCATATTCGGCCGTGTCGAATCGAAGGATGCGCTGCGAATTGTCGAACACGAAACCATCTCGGCCCTGTACGATGCCGTTTATTGCACGAGCGAGCCGATTACTCTCGAAGCTGTACCCGATGCGGGCTACCGCGCCGACTGCTGGTGTATTTCACCCGGCCATTCAGGAGAGGTGTCTTTCGATTCGACTTGTCCCCATGATCCGGTGTATGGACCGAAAGTACTCTATCTCTTTTTCAAGCCGCTCACAGTGCCGCTGGAGGTCTCCGTCCGCCATGACCGGGCCGAGCTGACCGCCTACGAGCGCGCGCAGAGAGATTCGGATCGACCAGCCCGGCTACACCGGGACCTACAACGTCCGCATCGAGGGCGTGCCTACCTTCTTTCAGAATCTGACGTCCAACACCGATCCCGTGACGGAATACACGGTGGATGCGAACGGTGACCACGCACTGCGCATCCGTCCCGAGCGCGTCGGCGAAGATCCCTACTCCGTGACGGTTACCGACGAGCGGGGCGAGAGCCGCAGCTTCGACGCCTCGGTCCGGGGCGTCAAGACCCGCACACTCTTCTCGGTCGACTGCCGCCTCACCGCCGAACCGAGCCTTACGGCCGACGTCGAATGCACGGCCCCCGTCCCGGAGGAGCTGATGCTCTCGGTCCGGCCCACCGTGATCTTCGAGGCCCCGAGCGGTCTCTCCACCATCCGCACCTATGAGCTGAACGTGCGGATAAGGGCGGGCACGACGACCGGCGGGGATACGCTCTGCATCGACCCCGTTCCCGAGGCCTTGTTCTCGCTGCTGAACACGGAGGTGGCTTTCTCGCAGTCGGCATCGGACAACGGGATGATCGAATATGTCCTGGCCGGCTGAACCTCTGCCAACCATTAAATCCTACGACCATGAACAACCGATTATTGATATTGACCCTGCTGGCGGCATTGTCGGGCTTCTGGGGGTGCGCCTCCGGCGCGGAAGAGGAGTGCGCTTTTCCCTCCATGCTCGACGTCCGGCTGACGGTGCGCCCCGAGGGCATGACGGCCTCGACCCGCTCGACCGACGAAAACGCCATCCGCGATCTGAACTTCTACCTCTGCAACAAAGCCGGGGCCGTCGTTCTGCACCGCTACCAGAGCGCCGCGACCCTGCGCTTCGAGTGCCCGCCGGGCGACTACACGCTCTGCGCCGTCGCCAACATGCACCGCGACATGGGTGACCTCCCGTCGGCAGAGCTGGCGGCCTGCACCGTCGCCTACGCCCCCGACTATGCCGACCTGCCGATGGCGGGGCGGCTCGACGCGACGATACGCTCATCACAGGAAGCCGCTGTCGAACTCCCGCCGCTCGAACTCCGCCGCCGGGTCGCGAAGGTGGCCTACGACATCGCCGTCGTGCCCGCCGACATCGAGCTGCACTCGGTACGCGTGTGCTCCGTGCCGAAGTCGGTCTCTCTTTTCGACGACGACATGCCCCAGGCCGACGGCTATACCGACACGTCAGACACGATGCTTTCGGGACGCGGAGCCTCGGGCATCCTTTACCTGCCGCCCAACGCGCAGGGGACGAATCCCGCCATCGTCGACCCGCAGTTCAAGAACCGCGGCAACGCCCCCGAGAACGCCACCTATCTCCTGATCCGCGCGACACGCGGCGAGAAGGTGCTGGCCTATCGCATCTATCTGGGCGAGAACGCCACTTCGGATTTCAACGTCCGGCCCAACGCGAGCCACACCCTCGCCATCACGATCCAGGGCGACAACGAAGTCGACACGCGCATATCCTCCTACATCCTCCGCATATGGGACGATCTGGAGGAGGCCGCGATCGACGGATACTGCACGCAGGACGGCGGTCGCAGCCTTTATGTCGACATCGAAAGCCGGGATGACGACCAGCCGCTTCATCTCCGCATTGACATCGAACAGGGGGATGCCGACGCGCTCCGCATGAACGGGGTTTCGGTTCAATATCCCCTTGAGTTTTCGGTTCCGGGAGCTGGAGCCGCACGCTACGGGGTGGAATACTGCCCCGACCTCTTCGACGAGACGAACGCCCGCCTGGTCTATACGGTCACGGCATCCGACGCGGGAGGATTCAGCCGGACATACCGGTTCGCACACAGCTATGCCAATGTGATCCATGCGTACGTCCACGACGACGGCACGGAGCAGCTGCCCCGAGGTTCCATCGAGGTACAAGGAGCCTTGGCCAATCGGCCTCTGCAAGGCTCCTCGTGCGACCGCGTCATCCTGACGGATCATACCGGCTGCACCCTGACGGCGGTGCCCCGTCCCGGTTATCGGTTCGTCGGGTGGTATCGCGACCCCGAGCTGGAGGAGCTTCAGACCACCGACGCCCGATTGCATTTTCAGGCAGAGTGTACCTCCGACACGCTGTATGCCTGCTTTGTCCGTGCCAGCTGAACACGGATCGTTACACGAAAATCAAGACCATGAAACGACAACTCATCATTTTCGCATTGCTCGCGGCCGTGTGGGGCATACCTCACCGGGCTGCGGCGCAGATTTTCGCCGTAAGGGCCAACGCCCTGGCGGCCCTGACCGCCACCCTCAACCTCGGGACCGAAATCTCGGTCGCCGATAAATGGACCGTCGAGGCCTCCGGCTACTGGAATCCTCTCCGCACCGAAAATCTTTCCACCCGCTTCCATGCCGTGCAGCTCGGCGGCCGCTACTGGCTCTACGAATCGTTCGTCGGACACTTCGTCGGGGCGCACCTCTCCTATGTCGGCTACGACCTCGGCAGCCGCACGCGTCGCTACGACGGCCGGGCATTCGGCATCGGCCTGAGCTACGGATACTCGTGGATGCTCACCACGCGCTGGAACGTCGCCGTGGAGGCAGGTATCGGACTGTTCCGCACGCGCGACACGCGCCGCGACCCGACCGTCGACGATTGGGACGACGAGTATATTTATCATTACCGCCGCTGGACGCTCTTTCCCTCCAGACTGGGTGTGTCGTTCTCTTATCTCTTTTAGCCATGAAGACGAAACAGATTCTATCGGTGGGTCTCGTCATCGGCACGCTGTGCCTCTGCTTCGGCTGCTCGGTCACGGGGCCGCTTGCGCGGCGGCAGGTAGCGCCGGGTCTGTCGCAGCTCTCGCGCGCCGAGCGGCAGGAGCGGCAGTCCGACTACCGTCCGCAGGTCGTGAAGCTCCAGCGCGACAGCAATACGTTCTTTCTCGCGCCCGTAGATACGCTTGCCGACGGCGAACGCGTGATGTCCCTTCAAATCGAACAAGTGACCGTCGTGGCGAAGATGCGCTCCGTGCCCGAACGTAATGGACGTGTGGTGCTGGACTTCATCGTCTCGCTCCCGAAGCAACTTCTGGGAGGCAATCGTAGCGTGGTCATCACGCCCGTACTGCACAAGCCCGACGGGCGCATGGAACTCGAAGACCTCGTAATTCGCGGCGGGAGGTTCTCATTGCTCCAGCAGCGCGACTACTGGCAATATGAAACTTATGTCGACCGTTTCCGGCCCGACACCCTCGGGCGCGAGGCGGCGTTCAACCGCTTCGTGAAGTTTCCCTACCCGGAGGATGCGCGGCTCGATTCCGTTGTCGAACGCCGCGGCATGATGACCTACTACTACTCGGAAGAGGTCCCGACCGACGAGACCTCGAAGCGCATGACCGTAACGCTCGAAGGCAAGGTCCTCGGCATCGACGACAGCAGCTACCGACTGCCGCCCTCCGACACGCTGGACTACGTTGTTTCTTCGATGCTCTCGTTCGTCGATACCCTGCCGCGATACTGCATCCGAATTATCGACAAGTACGTCACCGTCACCGACCGCAGCTACATCCGGTTTCATGTCGGTCGCACAGAGGTAGTGGACACGCTGGGCGACAACCGCCGACAGCTGGACAAGATCGCCGACCTGATGCGCCGCATCGTCGGGCAGGAGGAGTTTTTCGTCGATGCCATGACACTCACGGCGACCGCCTCGCCCGAGGGCCGCTACACGGCGAACGAGGCACTGGCCCAAGGTCGCGCGCAGGCACTCAAGCGCTACCTCGTCCGCCGCTTCGGCCGGCAGCTCGACACCATGCTGACCGTCCGCTGGGAGGCCGAGGACTGGGACGAACTCACCCGGCTTATCAAGGGCAGCCGGGAGCTACCGCATCGAGACGAGATACTGGCGCTGATTGCGGCGGAGAAGAATCCCGACCGGCGCGAGCGGATGATCCGGGAGCGGTTTCCGCAGGACTATGCCCATATCAAACGCGAAATCTATCCGCGGCTGCGGGCTGTAACCTGCCGCTACGACCTGCGGCGCAAGGGGATGGTCAAGGACACGATCCACACGACCGAACCCGACACAACCTACGCACGGGGCGTGGAGCTGTTGCGGAAGCGGAAATATGCCCAGGCACTCTACATCCTCGACGGCTACGGAGACCGCAATACGGTCGTGGCGCATCTGTCGCTGGGGCATGACGAGCAGGCGCTGGAGCTGCTCGCCGCGCTGCCCAAAGACGCCGTAACCGAGTATCTGAAAGCGATTGCTTGCTCGCGGCTCGGACGCAAGGACGAAGGACGCAAACACTTCCTCGAAGCCTGCCGCCTCGACGAGCACATGGAGTATCGCGGAAACCTCGACCCCGAAATCACCGAACTGTTAAAAGACTGACGACCATGAAAAACAAAAGAATCAGAATCGCCCTCCTGGCGATCGTCGCAGCGTTGTTCGCCTCCGCATTCGCGGCTTGCAATGTCTACGAACACGAAGAACTCGAAATCAGACGGTGCCCGCAGGTGCAGGATACGGTCATCATGCCCGGGTGGGATGAAACGGAATGATGAACAGACACAAGAACGGCAACGATATTCAATCGTTGCCGTTCTTGTGATAATCACTGCCCCTGCAGTACGAGCGGTTGGCAATAGGTCTTATTCACGACACGGTCGCGCATCAGCCGCATATCGTTGATATTTTGTTATCCATATTGCTCAATTTTTCTGTCGAGTTTTAATTTTTACGAAGAATAATATCGTATAAATCTGCTAATTGTTCTTTTAATAGCTATCTTTGCAATATAGAGATGATCAAGATTGTTTGTAAAGATAAGAACTCGTGTCTTTGCTTAAGTTAAGTTTATACAAAAAAATAAAATATAATAACAATGAACCACAAATTATTTATATCTCATAGTAGTAAGCAAAAGCCCTATGTAGAAGAGCTTCTCAAAGTTATAGGTTATGACTATGCTATTGTTGATAAATACACATTTGAGAGCGCAAAAGAATTATGGAGTGAGATTAGAAATGCAATAGATGAGTGTGATATATTTGTTTATTTAATCTCAGAAGAATCTCTATCATCTGATTGGGTTAAATGTGAACTTAATTATGTTCGCGAAAAAATAATTGATGAAGAGCAAATAGTTTTTTATCCATTCATCATAGATCCTCATATTAGCATAGATCATCCAGAGATAAAAAAATGGATTAAAAATGCGTATTTAACAGACCATTTTATACATCCACGTTCGCTTGCAAGACTTTTAAAAAGAAAGATTCTTCGCAGTATATGGGAGCAAATGCCATCAATAAAGGCACAAAACCATTTGTTTCTGGGACGAGACCAAGAAATGCATAGTCTTGCGGAAGAATATTTTAACACAGGAGATCGTTGCAAATTAAGTATCATTATATCGGGATTGCCTCATATTGGTAGAAAAAAATTATTACGAGAATTTGTGGCAACAAAAGTTCTGCCGGGAAGTGATCCAACCGATCTTATAGAAATACGAATGACGGATAAGGATAGCCTACCTGAATTTGCTATCCAATTAAATGATATTGTAGAAGAATATAATTATGATGATTTACTCGACAAAATAAAAAATAAAAGCGAGGCTCTGCAGGTAACAGTGAAGCTATTAAACCGCTTGCATGATATAAAAGAAAACATCGTAATTAACGATGATAAATGTATTGTACGAGGAGATGGCTTATTAACGGAATGGTTTCTCGACATCATCAAAAATGAGTCAATAAAACCGCATTTATGTTTAAATGTCGCTTCTCGGTTTACGCCCAGACCAAATTTAAATGAAAGATTTACCAATTTAGTTACTCTTCAAATTCATCCTCTGAAACCTACAGACATGAAGACGTTATTTAACGCTTATGCCTCTCAGAAAGGATTGAAAGTATCTCCCTCTGATATAAATTTTTTTATAGATAAATTTGCTGGCTATCCGGAACAAGTTCTATCTACTATTGATATTCTTGCCAAAAGTAATATGGTGTTGGCCAAAAAAAGAGTTCAGGATATAATTTGTAAATTCGATAACAGCTATCAAACCATTATAACAGAACTAAAGAAAGACGATCGTACTTTTCAAATATTAGTCCTGCTATCTTCTTTTGAATTTATTAGTTATGATTATCTATGTCGTATTTGCGGCGAAGATATTGCGGATGCATTGGAACAATTCCACTATTACTCATTGACTGAATCCTTTGGTAGCAGTAGACAATATATCTGTCTTAACTCTGCAGTTACTGATTTCATTAAAAGAACTAAATTTAAATTATCCGAACCCTATAAGAAAAAATTACGCCAAGTAACCCGTGAAATTTTAGAAAATCCAGACGATAAGAATTCTGATATATCTGCCAGACTTTATATAACAAAAGAGTTGCTACGACAAGGGGATTTGAAAGTTGATGAGCGATATCTTATTCCGTCTTTTGCTTTAAAGGTCATCGCTGAGGAATATAACATGGGGAATGATGACAATGTCATATCTCTTGCAGATAGGATTCTTAAAGGCTATCATAAACGTGCTTATGAGGATGTAATTCGGAGTATTAATTATTGGTTATGCTGCTCGTTATGTAGAAAACGAAATTCTTTATTTTTTAATATAGTAAAATACTTCGAAAAGTCTCCATACTCCTATTATTTTTTAAATGGTTTTTATTACAGACATATCAACAATTATTTAAAAGCTAAAGATTTTTATAAAAATGCTTTAGCGCATACACATGAATATGATGGCGATAGTTATGCATCCAAAGCAGAGCACGAGATGGTTATCGTATGTATGGCTTTAGGTGATTATGATGAGGCATTAGACTTAGCAGAGCACAGTTATCAAAAAGATTCTTCAAATACTTATCATATTGAATCGTATTTTCGCTGTTTAGTTCGTTCTGCCCATCCCGATCGCGATGTACTGAATCGTTTAATGGAAGAAATGCATAAGTCGCTTGACAATCATAGAAATATAATCTATGGTACAATGCGTGCTGAATATTGTTATTTTGTCAACAATAAATTTTCTGAAGCTGTTGCATTACTGCGACAATTGATAGAAAGCAACACGAATAGATATAGGAATTATCCATTGCGGTCACTTCAAGAAATTTGCAAAAAACAAGATGCATTACAAATCTATAACAGTATAGTAAAATCATGTAAGGATATTGGCGAAGAAGAAAGTTTTGATATAGAAGAATCGTAGATTCAATAAACTATTGAGCATCGCATTTTAATAATCTGACGTTAACTACATATTCCTCCGCCCTCGGCCAGCAAAGATAGGCACGGCTCACGACACGGCAAGGCATGAAGCCTTGCCTTAGGTCATTCGCCGCGCTTTGTTTTCCTTTGCTGTCCGGGCGTTCCGGCAGTGTAAAATATCGATGTTATGCGACTGCTTTCAGAAAAAATCATCTCGAAATTCGAGGCGCATCCGTTCCACTCGCAAGAGGGAAAGGGATTCGATGCCGAAGTTCTGGTCAAGTACTTCAAAAAGAGACAGGGGGATGTTAATCCTCCTGTCTCCTGCTCTTTTAACGCAGACTCTTCATGTAATTGCGTTCAAGGACGCCGAATATCCCGGACTGCGGGTACAGAAACTTGCCTCCGATCGTTGTGTAGGGGATGATACGTTCGTCCCGATAGGTTTGCAACGACCGGGGACTGATATTGAACATGGTCCTAACCTCTTCGCCGGTCAGATACACCTCGTTGAAGATCGACGGGCGATGCTCGTCAATCAGACGGTTGACGGTCTTCAATGCCTGAAGAGCCTTCTTGTGCAACTCGACGTATTCGGCGGAGTTACGCGTGATGAAATCGTCCATTACTTTTTAGAGGTAATCATGTTGGCCGCAAGAAGACGATGGACGTCCGCCTCCTTGATGAAGATTTTGTTGCCGATCGCCGTATAGGGAACGATTCCCTGCTGGCGGAAATACTGCAAACCCCGTTTGGTAATGTGCAGCGCCTTGCAGACCTCTTCTTGAGTCAGTCACTTGTCGGGCTTGTGAGGTTGGCACAGCGAACCCAGACACTCCACACGCTCGCAGACGCGATGGAGCAGGGAGCACAATTCATCATAGGCTCCCGATTCGATCATTTTACATTCCATAGCTGATAAGATTAAGTTGAACAATCCCCGATTAGACGGGTCGAATGCAAAATAAAGCCATTTTCTTCCACTTGCCTCCTGCTGTCCCTCGTGTGCCGTTTAGGACCGTTCAACTTCCCGAAAGTGAGCTAAAATACTGATTTGCAGATACGCGAAATTTTCGCTATATTTGTGCTGCAGAGTTGTTTGACACCTGAATGATGACGCAAGACGATGATACCGATTCGTTGCCAAATCATTACCTCGCCCCAAAGACAACCCCGTAACCGATTAAATTACAGGGTTGTATAATAAAAGCGAGCCTCCCTGATTATGCCGAGACGGAGTATCTTCGGCGCAGCCAAAGTACGAATAAGCAAGGGCAAATGCAAGTTTGCTTGCGGTTTGCCGAGCGAAAGTATCTTGGGCGCAGCCAAAGTTCGAAAAGTCGAGCGCAGAAGCAAGCGTTAGCATGATTATGCCGAGACGGAGTATCTTGGGCGAAGCCGCAAATACGGACGAGCGCGGAAAACCGGAACGGATGCCCGACTCGCCGAAGAGCCGGGCATCCGCCCGCAGGTCACCACACGTTCCGATGAATCCGCTCCGCCGCGCGAACTACCTTCTGCCTGAACGGGGGTGTCAGCCCGGCCGCATGGCCTATGGCGAGGAAACAGGTGAACTCGTAGTCGTCCGGAGCTCCGACGAGCCGTTTCACGTGCTCCGATTCATCGCCGATGGGAATGCGGAACGCACAGGCCAGCCCCCCTCTGCCGGAAGAAGGGCAGAACGAGACAACCGCTCTGCACGAGCATCCGCCGCTGCTTGGGCAGCGCATCGACGAACATGGCGCGCTCATCGGCGTCCATCGTCCCGGAGGCCGCTTCGAGCCCCTATTGCTGAATCGCCGCGGTATTCGCGGCCACGGGGGGGGGCTACGAGTCGGGCGATCCGCTCGCGGATCCCGCACGACGACGAATTCGAACTGACGCAGACGGTCGTTGGTCCGCGACTTGAATGCCGCCGACAGAATCCGCTCCAACGCCTCGTCCGCAACCGGCTCTGCAGTAAAATCCCGGACGGTCCCGCCGTTCCAATACATTGTAAAAATCCATAACGCTGTTTTTTTGAATCCGACGGCAAAATTACATCCGTTTTTCTTGTCGTTCATTTGCCTTATTAGTTCATATACTTTGTCGTCGATTCGCAATCCTGTTTTTTCGAAGCATCGTCATGGAAGAGACCGCCCCCTACGAACTGCCGGAAACGGAAAACCATTCGTTTTTCTACGTGGACCGACAGCTCGAACCCCGGATCGAAGCCGGACTGCACAGCCACGACGCATGGGAGGTATACTATGTCGTCCGCGGTCGCAGTTACCGCACGGCGGGCGATACGTCACAACCCTTCGCGGCAGGCGATGCCGCCCTGATCCCGCCCGGGATGCCCCATCGCTGAGCGTACGATCCGGCATCGGCGGACGAGAGGGGACGCATCCGCTACCTGATGGTCGCCTTCGACCGCAAAATGGTGGAGCGTTGCACGACGCTCTTTCCCGAATTGCGCAACCGACAGACCGGCATCGCGTTCCCGACCGAAACCCTGAAATTCGGTCCCGAAAGCACGCGCATCGTCCGCTGCATCCTGTCGCAGATGAACGCAAGCGACGAACTGGAGCGCCTGTGCGCCATGCTGCGCCTGCTGCCCGTCGTCTTCACGGCGGCCGACCGCACCCTCGCAAGCCGACCGATGCGTTCGGAGCGGGACGTAAGGCGCATGCAGCGCATCTGGACCTACGTGATGGCGCACTACGGCCACGCCATCCCGCTCGACGCAATCGCAGCGGAGGCAGGCATGAACCGCACGGCCTTCTGCGCCTTCTTCAAACGCTGCAAGGGGATGACCTTTGCGCAGCTCCTCACCCGATACCGCCTCGATACGGTATGCGAACTGCTGAAACACACGCAGAAGCAGGTATCGGAAATACGCTACGCCGTCGGCTTCAACGATCGGCCCCATTTCGTACGGGTATTCACGCACGCCGAGGGGATCTCTCCGTCCAAATACAGACAACGATACCGATGACAGGGCCGATCGCGCCGATCCGTCGGCTGGCTTCCGACACGCCCCCGGCGCTCCGATTTGCCGGTTCGCACCGAATGCACTATCTTTGCCTTCGATTTCCATTCATCGACAGGACCCATCCATGTGGCTCACATCGGCATTCGCCTCGGCGGCGCTGCTCGGACTCTACGACGCAGCGAAAAAAAAGGCACTTACGGACAACGCCGTGCTGCCCGTACTGTGGCTCAACACCCTGTTTTCGACGCTCCTGTTCCTCCCGGCAATCCTCTCGTCGGCCTTCGCGACGGGGTGGCTCAACGGCACGCCGCTGGCCGTCGGACCGGGTTCGCTCCACGACCATGCGCTGGTCTTCCTCAAGTCGGCCATCGTGCTGACCTCTTGGATCTTCGGATACATAGGCATCAAATACCTCCCGCTCACGATCGTGGGTCCGATCAACGCCACGCGGCCCGTACTGGTGCTCGTCGGCGCCTTCCTCCTCTTCGGCGAACGGCTCAACGCCTTCCAGTGGACCGGCGTGGCGCTGGCCCTCGCATCGCTGCTGCTCTTGAGCCGGTCGGGACGCCGCGAAGGGGTCGACTTCGTCCGCAACCGCTGGATCGGTTGCATCGCGCTGGCCGCGCTGGCAGGCGCCGCGAGCGGTCTCTACGACAAGTTCATCATGACGCGTCTCGACGCCGTCTTCGTGCAGAGCTGGTTCAACCTCTACCAGTTGCTGCTGATGACCGCCGCAACGACGCTGCTGCACCGGTTCGCGCGCCGACGTCCGTCGACCCCGTTCCGCTGGAGCTGGGCCATCCCGCTGATCTCGATCCTGCTGTCGCTGGCCGACTTCGCCTACTACGCGGCCCTGCGCGACCCGGAGGCGATGATCTCCGTCGTTTCGATGATCCGCCGCGGCTCGGTCGCGGTCTCGTTCCTCTGCGGCGCGGTGCTCTTCCGCGAACGCAACCTGCGTGCGAAGACGGTCGATCTGGCCTTCATCCTCGCCGGCATGGTGTTCCTCTGGCTGGGCTCGCGCCCCTCCGTGTGATATAATAAGCGGTGATTTTTAATGGCGTTTCCGGAAAAAACGCTATCTTTGCGAATCATTTCAGAAAACCGATACCGACCATGAATATTTCCTACAACTGGCTCAAGCGCTATATCGACATCGACCTTCCGGCCGAACGGGTGGCCGAAATCCTCACCGACATCGGCCTCGAAGTCGAAGGGCTCGAGAAGATCGAAACCGTCCGCGGCGGTCTTCAGGGCGTCGTAGTAGGGGAGGTGCTCACCTGCACCGACCATCCCGACTCGGACCACCTCCACCTCACGACGGTCGACGTCGGCGGCGAGACGCCGCTGCCGATCGTCTGCGGCGCCGCCAACTGCCGGGCCGGACTGAAGGTGCTGTGCGCCACGGTGGGCGCCGTGCTCTACCCGAACGGCGGCGACGAGGAGTTCAAGATCAAGCGCAGCAAGATCCGCGGCGCGGAGTCGCTCGGCATGCTCTGCGCCGATGCCGAGCTCGGCATCGGAGCTTCGCACGACGGCATCATGGAACTCCCGGCCGACGCACCCGTGGGCATGCCGGCGAAGGAGTACCTCCGCATCGAGGAGGACTGGCTCATTGCGATCGGCCTGACGCCCAACCGCGCCGACGCCGCCTCGCACATCGGTGTGGCGCGCGACCTCGCGGCCTACCTGCAGAGCCGCGGCTCGGAAGTCCGCGTGCAGCTGCCCGATGTCGCGGCCTTCGCGGTAGACGACCGCGAGCTGCCCGTGACGGTGCGCGTGGAAAATGCCGAAGCGTGCCCGCGTTACGTCGGGGTGACGGTCAAGGGGTGCAAGATCGGCCCTTCGCCCGAGTGGATGCAGAACTGCCTGCGCGCCGCGGGCATCAACCCCAAGAACAATCTGGTCGACATCACCAACTTCGTGCTCTTCGAGCTCGGCCAGCCGCTGCACGCCTTCGACGCCTCGAAGATCGAGGGCCGCGAAGTGGTGGTGCGCACCTGCGCCGCAGGCACCCCCTTCGTGACGCTCGACGGCACGGAGCGCAAGCTCACCGACGAGGACCTGATGATCTGCTCGGCCGAGCGCCCGATGTGCATCGCCGGCGTCTTCGGCGGCCTCGACTCGGGCATCGGCGAGACGACGACCGACGTCTTCATCGAGAGCGCCTACTTCAACCCCGTGTGGGTCCGCAAGACGGCCAAGCGCTTCGGTCTGAACACCGACGCCTCGTTCCGCTTCGAACGCGGCATCGACCCCAACATGCAGGTCTACGCCGCCAAGCGCGCCGCGCTGCTGTTCAAGGAGCTGGCCGGCGGCACGATCTCGAGCGACCTGACCGACTTCTATCCCGCGCCGATCGCCGACTTCACCTTCGACGTCTCGCTCGCACGCGTGAATGCGCTCATCGGCAAGGAGCTCCCCGAAGAGACCGTGCGCACGATCCTCGAAGCGCTCGAAATCACCATCCTCGCCGAGCACGACGGCGTTCTGACGGTGGCCGTGCCCCCGTACCGCGTCGACGTGCGGCGCGAAGCCGACCTGATCGAGGAGATCCTCCGCATCTACGGCTACAACAACGTCGAAATCCCCGCACGGGTGAAGTCGACGCTCTCCTATGCGCCGCAGCCCGACCGCGACAAACTGATCAACCGCGCCGCCGACTTCCTCACCGACAACGGCTTCACGGAGATCATGTCCAACTCGCTGACGAAAGCCTCCTACTACGAGGGACTCGAAAGCTGCCCGGCCGACCGCTGCGTGCGGATTCTCAATCCGTTGAGCACCGACCTGAACGTCATGCGCCAGACGCTGCTGTTCCACATGCTCGAGGCGATCGAGCTCAACGCCAACCGCAAGAACGGCGACCTGAAGCTCTACGAACTGGGCAACTGCTACTTCTACGACGAGGCGAAACGCACGCCCGAACAGCCGCTTTCGGCCTACACCGAGGAGTACCGGCTCGCCATCGCCATGACGGGACTCGCCGAGCCCGCCTCGTGGAACGCACAGCCCGTCAAGGCCTCGTTCTTCACGCTGCGCGCCATCGCCGAGAAGCTCCTGCGCCGCTTCGGCATCGACATCTACGCCCTCAAGAGCGAGCCGCTGCACAACGATCTCTTCGACGACGGCCTCCTCCTCGCACTCAACGGCAAGGAGCTGCTGCGCATCGGCTCGGTCGGCGCCAAGATCCGCCGCCGCTCGGGCGTGAAGCAGGAGGTGTTCTACCTCGAAATGAACTTCGACGCGCTGATCCGCTCGACGAAGAAGCACCGCATCGCGGCCGAGGAGCTCTCGAAGTTCCCCGAGGTAAAACGCGACCTCGCGCTGCTCGTCGACCGCTCGGTCACCTTCGCTGCGCTGCGCGAGGTGGCCTTCGCTACGGAGCGCAAGCTGCTCAAGAGCGTCGCGCTGTTCGACGTCTACGAGGGCGACAAGCTCCCCGAAGGCAAGAAATCCTATGCCTTGAGCTTCGTGCTGGAGGACAAGAGCCGCACGCTCGACGACAAGACGATCGAGCGGGTCATGGCCAACCTCACCCGGCAGTTCGAGCAGAAGTGCGGGGCGCAGGTCCGGGCCTGACACGAAAAGGCACGACCGACCGCCATCCATTAACGAGGAGAGTCCGGTTCCGGGCTCTCCTCATCGTTCGTACAGAATCGAGATGCCGCGCCTGTCAGCCCCGAACGACAGTCTGTCGGCGAAAAAACGCGATATCTTCTTACCTTTGCCGACACGAACGACATGAGGATATGGAACCGAACTATTGTCAGAGCTGCGGCATGCTGCTCACGAGCGACGAACAGAAAGGTACGAATGCCGACAGCTGCCGCAGTACATCCGCCGCTTTCCCGGCGGCCCGACCGATCCGGCGGGCAGGCGTCGTTCCGATTTACGCCTACCGGTCGTCGTTGCGGTATTCGATGGGCGTACGCCCCGTATGTTTCTTGAAATAGCGTCCCAGATAGGACTGGTCGGGGAAATGGAGCCGATAGGCGATCTCCTGCACCGACAGATCGGTGGTCTGCAGCAACATCTTGATCTCCAGCACCACGGCTCTGTCGATGAACTCCTTCACCGAACAACGCGCCACATGACGCACGATGGTCGAAAGATAGCGCGTCGAGACGCAGAGCCGGTCGGCGTAGTAGCCCACCTCGCGATGCCGCCTGTACTCCTCCTGCACGAGCCCGACGAACCGGTGGAAAAGCTCCGTCTGGCGGTTCGACGCGACCGACTCCTCGCGCTCGGAGTGTCCGGCGCGACGCAGATACTTGTCGTAGATCTCCAGCATGACATTCTGCAGCCGGTTGCGGATGATCGTGTTGCGGAACATGTTCTCCCGGTCGGAATAGGTGTACTCCGCCATGCGGAACCAGACCCGCATTCCCTCGACGCGGGACGGAGCCGGGTGGCTGATCGGATGTTCGCGAAGCGTACGGAAAAATGCGGGTTCGAGCCGGAAGCTCGCCTCGGCGAAGAGCTCACGCGAGAAGACGCAATAGTCGGCGCGGAAATGCTCCGACCGGTCCGTGAGCATGAACATCGCCCCCGGCAGCAGAATCAGCAGCGTTCCGGGCGTCACGCTGCCGCGACTCTGGTCGACGAGCGCCTCGGCGCGTCCCGACCGGCAGAGGACGATGGCCGCGACCTCGCAGCGGTGGAAACAGGCTCCGAAGCAGGCGAATTCGGACGTCCCGACGACGAACCGTTCGCCGTCGGCCGTCCGCAGAGGATTGTCGATCTCCATTGCAGTTCTTTTTTCGAACAAAAATAGAGTTTTTTCTCGGATTCTGCCGCAATTTGTTCCGAAAAGTACTTACAATGTTCGCAATATAATGGCTTAACGCTCGTTAAAATAGGGTACTTTTGCATCCAAAAAAGTTTTCCAGTAATAAAACAGAGAGGAATTATGAAACAAACATTCGTGAAAGCCGCCCTCATGGCAGGGTGCATGGCCGCCGCCGCGTGCGGCGAGGCCCCCACGGCAACGGCCCCCGGCCAATACGCCGTGCTGACCGTCGCTACCGCCGATCGCGTGATTCCGGCGAACTATCCCGCGACGATCCGCGGCCGTCAGGACATCGCGATCTATCCGCAGGTTTCGGGCACGATATCGCGTCTCTGCATCACCGAAGGCCAGCACGTCACGCAGGGACAGCCCCTGTTCATCATCGATCAGGTCCCCTATAAAGCCGCCCTGCAGACAGCCGAAGCGAATGTCGCAGCAGCGAAAGCGGGCGTAGCCACCGCACGTCTCACCTTCGACGCGAAGAAGGAGCTGTTCGCCAAGAACATCATCTCGCAGTTCGAGCTGTCGACGGCCGAGAATACGCTGCTGACCGCCGAGGCGCAGCTGGCGCAGGCCGAGGCGCAGCGCGTCAACGCGGCGAACAACCTCTCCTACACGGTGGTGAAGGCCCCGGCCAACGGCGTGGCGGGTACGCTCCCGTACCGCGTCGGCGCTCTGGTGAGCCCCTCGATTCCGCAGCCGCTCACCACCGTATCCGACAACTCGACCGTCTACGTCTACTTCTCGATGAGCGAAAACCAGTTGCTCGACCTCACGCGCCGCTACGGCTCGATCGCCGCGACGCTCGAATCGATGCCCGACGTACAGCTGCTGCTCAACGACGGCTCGCTCTACGAGCACGCAGGCCGCATCGAATCGATCAGCGGCGTGATCGACCCCTCGACGGGCAGCGCACAGCTCCGCGCAGCCTTCCCCAACGCCGGAGGACTGCTCCACAGCGGCGGTGCGGGCAATGTCGTCCTGCCGCGCACGTATGAAAACTGCATCGTCGTACCGCAGCACGCCACGTTCGAGCTGCAGGACAAGGTCTATGTCTATAAACTCGTCGACGGCAAGGCCTCGTCGTCCATGATCGAGGTCGACAAGATCTCGAACGGCCGCGAGTACATCGTCGAATCGGGTCTCGCCCCGGGCGACGTGATCGTAGCCGAAGGCGTCGGTCTGCTGCGCGAAGGCACCCCCGTCGTACCCAAAGCCGCAGCGGCGCCCGCAGCCGGAGAGGCAGCGCAGAAAGCTACGGCAAACGAAACCGGAAAGGAGGAATAATCTATGACACTCAAACACTTCATCGAACGCCCGGTACTGGCGTCCGTCATCTCCATCGTCATCGTCATCGCCGGTCTGATCGGCCTCGCGACGCTGCCCGTGGAGCAGTATCCCGACATCGCACCTCCGACGGTGATGGTGCGCGCCTCCTATCCGGGCGCCAGCGCCGAAACGATCCAGAAGTCGGTCATCGTACCCCTCGAACAGGCGATCAACGGCGTGGAGGACATGACCTACATGACCTCCAGCGCAGCGGTCGGCAGCGCCTCCGTCACGGTCTACTTCCGTCAGGGCACCGACGCCGACATGGCCGCCGTCAACGTCCAGAACAAAGTCTCCCGCGCCGCGGGACAGCTGCCGAGCGAAGTGACGCAGATCGGCGTGCAGACCATGAAGCGCCAGACCTCCATGATCAAGATCTTCTCGCTATACAGTCCCGACGACAGCTACGACGAGGTATTCCTCTCCAACTACGCGAAGATCAACATCGAACCCCGCATCCTGCGTATCGCGGGCGTGGGCGAGGCCTTCACGCTGGGCGCCGACTACTCGATGCGCATCTGGCTCAAGCCCGACATCATGGCGCAGTACAAGCTCATCCCCTCGGACATCATCGGCATGCTGGCCGAGCAGAACATCGAGGCGGCGACCGGTACGCTGGGCGAGAACTCCGACAACGCCTTCCAGTACACGATGAAATACAGCGGCCGCAAGGCGACCCCCGAAGAGTTCGAGCAGTTCGTCATCGCGGCGCTGCCAAGCGGCGAGGTGCTCCGCCTGAAGGATGTCGCCGACATCGAGCTGGGCAGCGAATCCTACGCCTATAAAGGGTACACCAACGGTCATCCGGGCGTCAGCACGATGGTCTTCCAGACGGCCGGGTCCAACGCCACGCAGGTCGTCAACGACATCGACGCGCTGCTCGAAGAGGTGCGGGCCGATCTGCCGAAAGGGGTCGACATCGCCCACCTGCACAGCGTCAACGACTTCCTCTACGCCTCGATCAACGAAGTGCTCAAGACCTTGATCGAAGCCATCATCCTCGTCGTGCTGGTGGTCTACGTCTTCCTGCAGGACATCCGCTCGACGCTCATCCCCACGGTCTCGATCCTCGTGGCGCTGATCGGCACGTTCGCCTTCCTGTCGGTGGCGGGCTTCTCGATCAACCTGCTGACGCTCTTCGCACTGGTGTTGGCGATCGGTACGGTCGTCGACGACGCCATCATCGTCGTCGAGGCGGTGCAGGCGCGCTTCGACGCCGGCTACAAATCCTCCTACATGGCCACCATCGACGCCATGTCGGGCATCACGTCGGCCATCGTCACCTCGACGCTGGTCTTCATGGCCGTGTTCATCCCCGTGGCCATGATGGGCGGCACGTCGGGCGTCTTCTACACGCAGTTCGGTATTACGATGGCCGTGGCCGTCGGCCTCTCGGCCGTCAACGCCCTCACGCTGTCGCCGGCCCTCTGCGCCCTGATTCTCAAGCCCTACATGGACGAGAACGGCGAGATGCGCGATAACTTCGCCGCCCGTTTCCGCAAGGCCTTCAACACGGCCTTCAACGCGATGATCAACAAGTACAAGCACGGCGTGCTGCTGTTCATCAAGCACAAGTGGCTGATGTGGTCGACGCTGGCTCTCGCATTCGGCGCACTGGCGCTGCTGATGAACAACACCAAGACGGGTCTGGTGCCCGACGAGGATCAGGGTACGATCATGGTCAACGTCACGACCGCTCCCGGCTCGTCGCTCGCCGAGACGCACAAGGTCATGGAGGAGGTCGCGACGCGCATGCAGGGGATTCCCCAGATCCGCGACTTCATGCAGGTTGCCGGCTACGGCATGATCGCCGGACAGGGCTCCTCCTACGGTATGTGCATCATCAAGCTCAAGGACTGGGAGCAGCGTCCCGACAAGAGCGATGCGGTGAATGCCGTCATCGGCCAGATCTACGGACGCACTGCCGACATCAAGGACGCGCAGATCTTCGCCGTGGCTCCGCCCATGATCTCGGGTTACGGCTCCTCGACCGGTTTCTCGATGCACCTGCAGGACAAGGCCGGCGGCGACCTGACCGACTTCTACAACATCTACCTGAAGTTCATCGGCGCCCTGAACCAGCGTCCTGAAATCGCACGCGCCTACTCGACCTTCAACATCAACTTCCCGCAGTACCTCGTCGACATCGACGCTGCGAAGGCCAAGCGTGCCGGCGTCTCGCCGAACACGATCCTCTCGACCCTCGCGGGCTACTACGGCGGCCAGTACGTCTCGAACGTCAACCGCTTCTCGAAGATGTATTACGTGACGATTCAGGCCGATCCGAAATACCGCCTCGACACCGAGTCGCTCCAGAACGTCTTCGTCCGCACGACGAGCGGCGAGATGGCCCCCTTGAGCCAGTTCGTCAACCTGACGCGCGTCTACGGCTCGGAGGTGCTCAACCGTTTCAACCTCTACAGCTCGATCGCCGTGAGCGGCACCCCGGCCGACGGCTACTCGTCGGGCGACGCGATCGCGGCCATCCGCGAGGTCGCCGCACAGGTGCTGCCGAAGGGCTACGGCTACGACTTCGACGGCATCACGCGCGAGGAGGCGCAGACGGGCAGCAACACGGCCATCATCTTCGGCATCTGTATTCTGCTCATCTACCTGATCTTGAGCGCGCTCTACGAGAGCTTCCTCATTCCGTTCGCCGTCATTCTGTCGGTTCCGTGCGGTCTGATGGGTTCGTTCCTCTTCGCCAAGATGATGGGACTCGAGAACAACATCTACCTGCAGACGGGTCTGATCATGCTGATCGGCCTTCTGGCCAAGACGGCCATTCTGCTCACGGAGTATGCCGGCGACCGCCGTCGCGCGGGCATGAGCCTCACGCAGGCAGCGGTCTCGGCCGCGAAGGTCCGTCTGCGCCCCATCTTGATGACGGTCCTCACGATGGTCTTCGGTATGATCCCGCTGGTACTGGCCCACGGCGTGGGCGCCAACGGCAACTCGACCCTCGGAACGGGCGTCGTCGGCGGCATGATCGTCGGCACGCTGGCGCTGCTGTTCCTCGTACCGACGCTCTTCATCGTCTTCCAGACGCTGCAGGAGAAGATCAAACCCATCGAGTTCGATCCCGATCCGCAGTGGTCGGTCCGTGCCGAGATCGAACAGGTTAACAACGACAAGGAGGAGTAATGACATGAAAAAGATAATGATCATCTGCGCCGCAGCGGCCCTTACGGCCTGCGGCATCTACAAGCCCTACAGCCGTCCCGACGACATCGCGACCGACGGGCTCTACGGCACGGCCGAGACGGCCGACTCGACGACGCTGGGCGACCTCGCATGGCAGGAGCTCTTCACCGACCCGCAGCTGCAGGCGCTCGTCGGGCAGGCCCTCGCCGGCAACACCGACCTGCAGTCGGCCCACTGGCGTATCGAGGAGGCTGCCGCGACGCTCAAATCGGCGCGTCTGGCCTATCTGCCCTCGTTCAACTTCGCACCGCAGGGATCGATCAGCAGCTTCGACAACGGCCCCGCATCGAAGACCTACACCATTCCGGTCACGGCCGGATGGCAGATCGACATCTTCAATGCGCTGACCAACGCCAAACGCCGCGCTAAGGCGCTCTACGCCCAGAGCGAGGAGTACGAGCAGGCCGTACGGACGCAGCTCATCGCCTCGGTGGCCAACCTCTACTACACGCTGCTGATGCTCGACGAGCAATACGCCGTCTCGCAGCAGACCGCCGCGAAGTGGCACCAAAGCGTCGAGACGATGCGTGCGCTCAAAGAGGCAGGCATGACCAACGAGGCGGGCGTGGCCCAGTACGAAGCCAACTACGCCGCCATCGAGGCCTCGCTGTTCGATCTGGAGCACAACATCAAAGAGGTCGAAAACAGCCTCTGCTCCGTACTGGCCGAGGCGCCGCACACCATCGAGCGCGGCCGCTTCGCCGAGCAGCATCTGCCCGCGGAGCTGACCGTCGGC
The DNA here is from genome assembly GCA_910576555.1 of uncultured Alistipes sp. GTDB lineage: Bacteria > Bacteroidota > Bacteroidia > Bacteroidales > Rikenellaceae > Alistipes. The sequence goes on from CAJTIY010000001.1 coordinate 274,328, forward strand.
GTGCCCTTGCGCATGCTCACGGCACGGCCCGACGTCCGCATGGCCGAATTCGCGCTCATGCAGTCCTACTACGCCACGGCCGAAGCGCGCTCGGCGCTCTATCCGTCGATCACATTGAGCGGCACGGCCGGCTGGACCAACAACGCCGGAGTGATCGTCAATCCCGGCAAGCTGATCCTCTCGGCCGCCGGATCGCTCCTGCAGCCGATCTTCAACGCCAATGCCAACCGCGCCCGCGTGAAGATCGCCAAAGCCCAGCAGGAGGAGGCGAAACTCTCGTTCCGCCAAACGCTGCTCAACGCCGGCGCCGAGGTTAACAACGCCCTCTCGCAGTGCCAGACGGCACGCGCGAAGAGCGACCTGCGCGCCCGTCAGATCGGCTCGCTCGAGCGGGCCGTGGAGAGCACCGAGCTGCTCATGCAGCACGGCAGCGCCACCTACCTCGAGGTGCTGACGGCACAGCAGGCGCTGCTCTCGGCACGGCTGTCGCAGATCGCCGACCGCTTTGACGAGATGCAGGGCTTCGTGAACCTCTATCAGGCACTCGGAGGAGGTCGCGATCTCGACGAACCGACGGACCGATGAAAAGGGGAGGGGTGACGGTCTTCTCGTCCGTCATCCTACTGGTTCCAACGACAAAAGGGCTGTTCCTTAACGGAACAGCCCTTTTCGATTGCGTAAACCGTAGGGGAGGGAGCGCAAAACACACCGCCCCCGCTTACGGCATGCGAACATCTCCGGCAGCGTCTAACGCGTCGTATCGCGCACACAACGCACCGAAACGCCGTATGTTACGTTCAGCGTCGACAGCGAAGCGGCCATTCCTTCGCCATAGGACCAGCAGCTGAATTTGCCGTCCTCGACGGTGGCTCCCATCAGATAGCCCCGGTCTGCCGATCCGTATCGGCCGCCGCTCACATTCACGATCCAATACCCGGCCGGAGTCAGGAATCCGCTCCCGGCCTCAGCCAACGAAGCCAGCTCGTCGCGATCGGGAATGTGCCAGCCCGCAGGACAAATACCCTGAACGGGACCTTCGGCAACAACCCCGGCATCGCCCACAGCCGTCGCATAGTCGTAGAGCAAGCCGAGCGTCTCCGTATCGGAACTCCCTACGGCCGGATCCCAGACACCCTCTTGCTTCGTCGCACCGGCAGGCATATAGCGGAGATTCTCGGCCATCCACTCCCGACCGGCAATCGTCGTCGTGCGGTAGGTTTCGCCCTCGTATTCGAGGCTGCCCGCGTCGTCCGCAGCGCCGCCGCCGATGCTTCCGCCATCCTCCCAATCCTCGATATCGCCGCTGATGCCGACCGATATGTCGATATCGCTCACTTCAATCGCAAGATCGTAGCGCCGACCGCTTTCGAGCAACGTCGTCGGGATCGCACGACTGCGCTCCTTGCCGTCGGACATCGTCACCGAAACGGTCAGAGCCGCCTCTTGGGGCACGAGCACCGCGCGATAGACGGCGCCCGCCGTCGCTTCGAATGCCGTAACGGTCGATGCGGCCGCATCGCTCTTCACCGCGACGGCGGGTACGGTGAGGTCGACCTCGGCCGTCGGCACCGAACCGCCGATCGCAACCGACTTCACGGTCGCTTGGGATTTGTTCTCCACTCCGATGGTAAGCTGCGCCATCAGGTGCCGGAACCGCATCGATACGGGTGCCGCCGCAGGGGTCACCTCCTTGCGCACGGCGGCGAGCAGGTCCGACGAGGTGCAGCCCGCACGCTGGTCCGCAGCCACCGTAAAGAGGGTAGGAGCTCCCTCCTCCGCATAGGGATAGTAGGCCGTCAAGGTCGACTTCTCGTTCATATCGTTGTACCAGAGCAGGCCGTCGGCCTTGAATGCCGTGCCGTCGTAAGTCATCGCCCGGTTATCGACATAGGTACCCGTCTCGCGTACTATCGTCAGACCGATCCGGTCTCCGGAATCGAAGTGCAGCCCGGTCACCCGGGTTTCGATCATGGGTACGATTTTCACCAGCGGCAACGATGCGTCCTCCTCGGCGCATGCCGCGGCTCCCGTCAGCGCTACGGCCGCGAGGAGCGTTCGAAATGAGTTCTTCATAGTATCTGTGTGTGTGTTAGGCTTGCGTCTGTTTCTTACAAATTTAAGACTTTTTATTTCATCCGCAAATATTCCGCACACATTTTTCGCCTTCGCATCCTCCGTCCGGTTCGTCTGTCTCTTTCGTCGTAGCGGCATGTTCGAACTCGTCCGCAGCTGTCGACCATATGCCGCATCGCTGTCCGAGCACCCGGCGCCTTGACTCGGCCCCGCAACGATCGCCGGTCCGAAGCACTTCCGGATCTGCTCGGGCCCCATACGAAGAAAGCCGGGCGTTGATCGCCCGGCTTCCGCCTTTCCGAACTTCCGTCCGCCGCTTACTCCTTCACGCAGCGTACCGGCATGCCGTTCGCACGTCCCATCGCTTCACCGTTGTGCACGCCGCTGCCCGGAACATCGCTCTTGTTGAACCAGAAATAGAACGCCGAAGCGACTCCGGCGGACGCGGCTTCCGTCGTCCAATAATAGCCCGTCCACGGCTGCATGTCCATAGCAGCGTTGCGTACGGGCAGGTTGTCGTAAATATTGTTGATCTTGCCGTCGAGGTAGAGCCGGTATCCGGCACCGATGAAGAGCGCCTGCACGCCGTTGCGCTCCAGCTGCCAGCCGAACTTATCGGCATAACGATCGGCCGCATCGGCTCCGTCGAGCGGCTCCGCGATGATCCATCCCGCAAATGCGGAGGGATCCGCCACACGCCAGCCGGCAGGGCAGGGGTCGTATACGGTTTTCGTCTGCGCCCAACGCACGGCACCGCTCTCCGCACACCAGTCCGCATCCTTCTCCGCCGTAAGGAACGTCAGCGGATGGCGCACGGCATACTCCTGCGTACCCGTCTTGGCATCCGAGGCCTCCGTCGTCAGATAGACGCGACGGCTCTTGCCGTTGTACATAGCCGCCGAAGCCCCCTGCGAGGCCTGATAGGTGTTCGGACCGATGAAGGGCTCCTTGCGGCCCCACTGGTAATAAAGACCGTACGAGGCGAGAATATCCTCCGACGTGCCGTTCGCGGCGCCAAGCGCACCGAGGTTGCGGCGCATCATCGTCACTCCGTCGGTGGAGACGACCCCTTCCGGCGCCTCCGGATCGTAGTCTGCGACCCACACGTGCCAACTCCAGAGCAGGTCGCCCCGCTTGTCGTAGGCTCCGATCAGCGCATTTCCCTCCTTCAGCGGATCGTCCGTGCCTTCGGGGACATAGAACGATACGCGTCCGTCCTCCAACGCGAGGTATTCGATCAGGCCCGTACGCGACTGCCAGACGATCTCGACCGAAGCCGTAGCCAGCTGCACTCCGTCGGGTCGGTGCAGGGCATCGAAGGTGTAGTGCGTTCCGGGCTGCGAGGCAAGGTAGCAGTTCGACCGGTCGGCATGGGCCACGGTCGCGGCACGCGCCACGAACAGCTTCGCCGTCACCGCCGTGCGCTCTCCGGCACGCCCCGTGAGAGTGATCGTACCCGATTCGGCTACCTTCTTGCCGTCGGCATCCGTATCGCCGAGCGGCGCCTTGATCGTGATGGTCCGCGCCGCGACATCAAGCACCGGCTCTTCCCAGCCGTCCGGCGTACCGCTCACGCCGAGCGACGACGCTGCGACGCCCGAAGCGGCATACGACACCGTCGCACGCTCTCCCGCAGCCACGAACACCGCCGGAGCAGCGAAAGAGAGCGAGCCGGAAGCATCATCCTTGTTGCACGACACAGCGAGCGCCGTCGCGCATGCGAGCGCCAGCACCCGTCTTGCGAATCCTTTCATATTCATTCCGTTCAAAAAATCTTTGCAAAGATACCAAAAAGCGACGTAAATCCTACATGCGTCTCCCGAATATTTGCATCGGGGAACGATTATTGTCGCCCCTATTCCAACGAACTGTCGCAATGAATAGTATGTCGCACCCGAAAAACAATTCCGCGGATACGTCCGCCGTTTTTTCCGTCACCGTCACCGAACGGGGCCCGTTGCTCGTCCACGGCCGTCCGCCGCTGACGCTGCAGATCATCGCCACCGACGAGCGCAACGAAAGCCGCAGCTTCCGCACGGGACAGCGCTTCTCCACCGACGCCGAACCCACGGCCCTATGCCGCTGCGGCGCCTCGAAGCGCAAGCCCTACTGCGACGGCAGCCACACCCGCGCCGAGTGGGACCCGACGCTCACGGCCTCCGAGGAGCCGTTGCTGGAGGGCGCGGAGCGGATCGAAGGGGAGACCCTCGTGCTGACCGACAATCCGGCTTACTGCGTCTTCGCACGCTTCTGCCACCCCGACGGCGATACGTGGACGCTCACCGAGCATTCCGAAGATCCCGCAGCGCGGAAACAGGCCATCCGCGAAGCGTCGCTCTGCCCGAGCGCCCGCCTCACGGCATGGGATCGCACGACGAAACGCCCCTACGAGTTCCGCTACGAACCGAGTCTCGGCCTGATCGAGGACCCGGTCGTCGGAGCCAGCGGCGGGGTATGGGTCCGCGGCGGCATCCCCATCCGGCGCGAAGACGGCCGCACGTACGAGCTCCGCAACCGGGTCGTTCTCTGCCGCTGCGGTCAATCGGCGAACAAACCCTACTGCGACGGCACGCACGCCGCCGTCAAATGGCAGGACGGCCTCGAAGCAGCAGCAGCCGAACGCACCGAGGAGCCCGCACCGGAACCCGTCCCTGCGGAATGACGGCCGGCACCGAAGCCCCATACAAGGCAGCCTCCCCGTCGGGGGAGGCTGCCTTGTACGCATCCGGAGCTGCGGAACCGGACGTTCCTTCTACTTCTTCTCCGGCTTGGCGATCGTCTCGCGCATCGACGTATCGGCCATGATGTTCTTCATCTTGTAGTAATCCATGATCCCCAGATTGCCGTTGCGGAACGCCTCGGCCATCGCCAGCGGCACCTCCGCTTCGGCGAGGATCACTTTGGCGCGCGCGTCCTGCGCCTTCGCCATATTCTCCTGTTCGAGCGCTACGGCCATCGCACGCCGCTCTTCGGCCTTTGCCTGCGCGATGTTCTTGTCGGCCTGCGCCTGATCCATCTGCAGCTGCGCGCCGATGTTCTTACCCACGTCGATATCGGCGATATCGATCGACAGGATCTCGAACGCCGTACCGGCATCGAGACCCTTCTCGAGCACCACGCGCGAAATCGAATCGGGATTCTCGAGCACGATCTTGTGCGAAGCCGCCGAACCGATCGACGAGACGATACCCTCGCCGACACGCGCCAAGACGGTCTCCTCGCCGGCACCGCCGACCAGCTGCTTGATGTTGGCACGCACCGTCACGCGTGCTTTGGCGATCAGCTGGATGCCGTCCTTCGCCACAGCGGCCACGGGCGGCGTGTTGATGACTTTGGGGTTCACCGACATCTGCACGGCCTCGAACACGTCGCGGCCCGCGAGGTCGATGGCCGTCGCCATCTTGAAGTCGAGCATGATGTTGGCCTTCTGCGCCGAAACGAGCGCGTGCACCACGTTGGTGACGTTGCCTCCGGCGAGGTAGTGGGCCTCCAGCTCGTTGGGATTGAGGTCCAGACCGGCCTTCGTGCTCTCGATCATCGACGACACGATGGTCGAAGGCGGCACTTTGCGCCAGCGCATCAGAATGAGTTGCAGCAGGCTCACGCGTACGCCCGACACCAATGCCGAGAACCAGAGTCCCACCGGAATGAAATAAAACACGAGCCAGATCGCGAAAAGGCTCACAAAGACGATCAATACGATCATGCCTGCCTGAAAGTCCATAAGCTGATTATTTAGTTGATTCGATTAGTCCATCCGTACGTGCAGCGCTTTTCCGGACCGCGGCCCGCATGCCTGCGTCGTCGAAACGGGATCATGCCTTCCGATCGTCGACCGTGCGCACGATCACGCTGAAATTCTCGAAGCCCACGACCTCGACTTCGCGCTGCGGATCGACATAGGCGCCCGTCGACTTGGCTTCGTACGTGCGTCCGCCGATCTCCACCTTGCCCATCGGCGAGAGGCGCGAAAGGGTAGTGCCCCGATCGCCCGCCCGCAACTCCTCGGCAGGCAGCACGGGCATGCTCGACGAGCCGATCCGCTGATCGAGCGAAAAGCGCCGCCACGTGCGGGAACGCAACGACACGACCGTCACGAGCAACGCGAGCAGCACCACGACGACGATCGTGATGCAACCGCCCTGCATACCGAAATCGCGGAAACCCAACCAGATCGACACGCCGCCGCAGACGAGCGCCAGCACGCCGCCGACCGAAATTCCGGGCAGGAGCAGCAGCTCCGCCACCAAAAAGAGCAATCCGAGCAGGATCAGCAGTATGATATAAAAAAGAGTTCCATAGCGCTTAAAAACGATCTTTTCAGGCTACAATATAGCGAAAAAATAGGATCATTCCGCAATTTCGACCGTTTTTATTTCCGAAGAGCGATCCAGCGCTTCGAGGGCCGACACCGCGGCATCGGCCGCCTCGCGCTCCGCGAAGGGTCCCACGACGTAGCGGCCGTCGCCCGCACGCGAGAGTTCGACGCCCCCTTCCAGCGATCCGATCAGCTCCTTCATCGCCTCGGAAAGCTGCTCCGCACCGACGATCTCCACCCGGTAGCTGCGAACCGACCCGGGTTCGCGCGTGATGTTGCGGTATTCGCCGTCGGTCCACACGACGATCTCCGGCCGCAGGAATCCCGCCCGCTTCATCTGCTGTTGCGCCGCCTCGGCCTCGTCGCGCGTGGCGAACGCACCGGCATAATAGCACCACTTGCCCTCCTCGTCGATACGGTAGCAGAGCGGCACGGCGCCGCGGAAGGTACTCGCCGCACGTTTGGTGTTGAACGTGCCGAGCAGAATGCGGTAGACCGTCCCGTGCGCATACATGCGGCACTCGGGGATCGGGTTCTGGTAGGTATAGCGGGGTGTGCGGACGATCTGGATGCTGTCGTACTCGATGAACGACCGCTCCTCGAGCACCGGACGGGGCACCCGGAAATCGATCTGGGCCAACTGTTTCGCGACGCCCCGCAGTGAATCGCGCGCAGCATCGAGACCGAAGAACTCCGCGACGGCCGTCTCGTAGCCCACCGTCGCCTCCTTGCGCAGAAAGTAATCGGCCACGGCATCCGACGCCGTCCGTCCGCGCAGCGCCTCCACGGCCCGAGCCGTCTCGATACGCCGCTCCTCTTCGCGGCGGAGCAGTTCCTCCGCACCGTACTTCTCCATCAGGTAGTCGAAGGCGTACGTTTTGTTGTCATAGACATAATTCCAGATTCCGGCGAGCGAATCGGCAAGGGTGTCGTTCGCCCCTTCGACCGCTTCGAAGCACGCGGCGATCTCCAGAGCCTCCGCCTCGTTCAGCGCAGCGGCATAGGCTGCGACCAGATCGAGCGCCGTCTCCCGGTTGGCGAAGAAGCGGTTGACGCACTCCACGGCGCGCAGCTCCAGCCGCTGGGCACGCCGCAGCGCCGCATAATCGTTCTCCGGAAGTCCTTCGCGGAAGCAGACGTTGTCGATCAGGCTGCGCACCTTCAGCGACTCGGGCACCTCCGCGGTCGTCGGTCCCGCCGTCGGGGGCGCCGCATTCAAGTTGGCCAGCACCCAATCCTGCTCGATCGTGTTGATGCGGTCGACGAGCCGGCCCTTCTCGCTGCGCAGAGCGAAGATGCGCTCCTCCAGCTCCATGATCCGCCGCGCATGCTGCGACCGCTGCTCCGGGTCCTCGCGCAGCACGACGCGCAACCGCTCCACGGCCCCGACAATCGAATCCTCGCGCAGCTGCAGCTGCGCATCCTCGCGCAGCAGCGACATATACTCCTCGTTATTCTCGAGCCCCGCGATCCGGGCCTCGGGCGACTGCGCGAACGCTCCGAAGAGTCCGACGGCAACCGCAGCGAGCACTCCCGCGCACAATCCGCGACAAATAGGGTTTACCTCCACCATTTGATGAAAAAGAGTTGAATCAATCCGAAAATCTCCAGACGCCCCAGCAGCATCAGCAGCGTGCTCGTGAAGCGGAACGCTCCCGGCACGGCCGCGAAGTTATCCATCGAACCCACCTCGCCGAAACCGGGCCCCACATTGCCGATGCAGGCCACGGCACCCGTGAAGCCTGTCGTAAGGTCGACGCCGAACAGCGTGCCGAGCGTCGTACCCAGCAGGATCAGCATCAGATAGGCGACGATGAACACCGTGACCGAATGGAGGAACTCGTTCTCCTGAACGACGCCGTCGAGCCGCACGCGCAGCACGGCATTGGGGTGCTGCTGCTGCCGCATGCGCAGGCGCATCATCTTGCCCGCCAGCACCAGCCGGTTGACCTTGATACCGCCCGACGTCGACCCGGCACATGCGCAAACGAGCGACCCGAAGATCAGCAGGATCACCGCGAACGGCGTCCAGAGGTTGGTATCGGCCGTAGCGAAACCCGTGGTGGTCACCAGCGAGACGAACTGGAACAGCGCATAGCGGAACGAAGTCAGGAACGAAGGGTAGATGTCGGCGGCATAGATGCTCACGGCGATGAGGAATCCCCCGCCGAGCAGCACGCCGAAGTACCAGCGCGAGACCTCCGATCGGAACATATTTTCGCGCTTGCCGATCACCGTGGCGTATATGAGGCCGAAATGGACGCCCGCAAGCGCCATCGCACATCCCAGAATGGCCTCGATCGCCGCACTGTCGTAGTAGGCGATCGAAGCGTTCTTGGTCGAGAATCCGCAGGTGGCGCAGGCCGACATGGCGTGGCAGAGGGATTCGAACCAGTTCATGCCCGCGAGCTTGAGCAGCAGGGTGGTGATGACCGTCAGTCCGACGTAGACCACCAGCAGGATGCGGACGATGATCTGCGTGCGATAATGGAAATTGTCTTTGGCCAGCGACGAGAGTTCGACGTTGGAGAGCGTCATCCGGTTACGGCCCAGCGTGGGGAGGATCACCAGTGCGAACATCACTACGCCCATACCGCCGATCCACGCCGAGGACATGCGCCAGAACTGGAGACCGCGCGGCAGCTCCTCGATGTTGTTGAGGATCGTGGCGCCGGTGGTCGTGAAGCCCGACACGCTCTCGAACCACGCGTTGAGCAGGTTGAACTCCCCGCCCCAGATCAGGTAGGGGAACGTCCCCACGACGCAGGCCACGAGCCATGCCCCCACGACGATGCAGAAGCCCTCCTTGATGGTGATCTGCGCGCGGCGCTCGACGAAGATCAGCGGAAAGGCCCCCAGCAGCACCGTGAGCAGTCCCGAGAGCAGCAGGGGATAGAACGCCGAGTCGAAGCCGTTGACGCAGGAGATACCTGCCGACAACAGCATGAACGACGCGATGAACAGCAACACGCCGCCGACATTGCGCATGACGACATCCACTCTCATAGGCGCATCAGCATTCGCTCCGGTCGGCCCGGGTCGTCAGGGATTCGATCTTCTCGCGCAGCTGCTCCATTTCGTCCTTGCAGTCGGCCTTCACCGCAAAGGGCATGCGGTAGGCGATCCAGTCGCCGAGCGCCTTGTTCATACGCACCACCGGATCGACGCAGTAGATCGACACGAAGTAAAAGAGCATGAGCACGATGGCGATCATCACGACCACGGAGATGAGCACCGGGGTCACCGCCCGGTAGGCGTTTTTCTTCATCTGCTCCGTACGCGGCGCGAGCGAGCTCTGCGTCGAGGTCATGTAGCTCTTCACGGCAGCCGTGAGGCGCGAATAGAGCGCCTCGTATTCGCTCGCATACCATATGCCGCCCAGCGAATCGGCCGGCAATACGGCATTGCGCCATACCGTCGAATCCCGCGCGGGCGACGACTCGGCCGCAAGAAAGTTGTCGGTCAGCACCCGCATTTCGGTCACGGCGAAGGCCAGCGAATCGAGAAACGACTTCTCGAGCGCTTCGCTCTGGGCCACCAGCAACGTATTCTCGAGCCGGTCCATGCAGGCGCGGCAGAGACTGTCGTAGGAGCGGTCGCCGAACACCGAGCGGCGGATCAGCGCCACGTTCTGGTCGTGCGCCGCATCCAGCATGCCCTTCGCCAGCTCGATGTTGCGGCGGTTGGCCTTGAGGATCTCGTCCGTATCGCGGCTCAGATGGCCCAGCTCGACGAACGAAATCATCCCCGAAAAAAAGAGCAGGCAGACGATGCTCAAGAATCCGATCGTCACTCTTCTGCGCATATCCTATCTTTTTAAATCCATGTACTTTATCGGCCGTCGCCGGAACCCGTCCGGCCGTTTCCGGCAAATATAGGTATTAATTCCCGAAAAAACGAACGGCATCATCCGAGAATTTCGCCCGCCAGATCGTGCGCCTCGTCCATCGCGCCGAGCCGCACGCGGCAGATCGTGTTGACGCGCGCAGCGTCGTAGGGCGCCTTCACGCGGCGGTAGCTGCCCGTGAATCCGAACATCAAGCCGTCGCGGCGGGTGCTCTCGAAGAGCACCGTATCCTCGCGTCCGATCGCCGCCGAGCAATAGTCGGCATGCAGCCGCGCGCAGAGGGTCTCCAGCTCGGCGACGCGTCGCGTCGCCACCGAGGCCTGCACCTTGCCGGGCAGATCGACGGCCGGCGTACCGGGCCGCTCCGAGAAGGGGAAGATGTGGAGGAACGAAGGCCGCAGACGCTCCAGAAAATCGTAGGTCTCACGGAACTCCGCCTCCGTCTCGCCGGGAAAGCCGACGATCACGTCGATTCCGATGAACACATCGGACATGGCGCAGCGCACGGCTTCGATCCGCTCGGCGAAACGGGCCGTCGTATACCGGCGGCGCATCAGACCGAGGATGCGGTCCGAACCGCTCTGCAGCGGCACGTGGAAGTGGGGCATGAACTTAGGCGACGCGGCGCAGAACGCCACGATGGAATCGGTCAGCAGGTTGGGTTCGATCGACGAAATGCGGTAGCGCTCGATCCCCTCCACACCCTCGAGCGCCCGCAGCAGGTCGAGGAACGTCTCGCCCGTCGTGCGGCCGAAGTCGCCCGTGTTGACCCCCGTCAGGACGATCTCCTTCTGCCCGGCCGCCGCGATCCGCCGCGCCTCCTCCACGATCTCGGCGATGGGCTGGTTGCGGCTCGCACCGCGGGCATAGTGGATCGTGCAGTAGGCGCAGCAATAGTCGCAGCCGTCCTGCACCTTGAGGAAAGTACGCGTGCGGTCGCCGCCCGAAAAGGCCGCGAAGAAGGAGGTCAGCTCGTCCGTATCACAGCTGTAGACCTGCGTGCGGCCCTTGCCCGCGAGCGCCGTCACGCGCCGGAACAGCTCGCCCTTGTCGTTGTTGCTCAACACCAGATCGACCCCTTCGATCGCGGCGATCTCCTGCGGCTTGAGCTGCGCGTAGCACCCCGTCACGGCGATGATCGCCTGCGGATTGCGGCGATGCAGCCTGCGGATCAGGTTGCGGCACTTCTTGTCGGCATGCTCGGTCACCGAGCAGCTGTTGACGACGCATATGTCGGCCTCGGCCGTGGGGGCCACGCGGACGAATCCGCCCTGCTCGAACTGGCGGGCGAGGGTCGAACTCTCCGAAAAGTTGAGCTTGCAGCCGAGGGTATGAAAACTTACTCTGCGCGATTGCATGGAATCCGGTCGTTGGTTTGATGCCGCGAAATTACGAAAAAGGCGGCAATAATCGCTCCGCATCCGAAAAAAGGTCGCGCACGCACGCCCTGCGGCCGGTGCCCGGCTGCGGAACGCACCTCCTCCGCAGGGGCCGATTCCGCCGCTCGGCATGCCGTTTTCTCGAATAAAAAACGTACATTTGCGCGCTATTGATCATAAAGGCATGGAATTCTTCAGCGATCTGTTCCGCTTCGGCTATCTCTCCAACGCGTTGTGGGCCTGCGTGCTTTCGGGCATCGCCTGCGGTCTGGTGGGCACCTACGTCGTCTGCCGGCGCACGGTGTTCCTCGCCGGAGGCATCACCCACGCCTCGTTCGGCGGACTGGGCATCGCCTTCTACCTCGGCACCAACCCGATTCTCGGTGCGCTGCTCTTCGCCGTGCTCTCGGCGCTGGGCATCGAGTGGGCGGGCAGCCGGGGCCGCATCCGCGAAGATTCGGCCATCGGCATCATCTGGTCTGTGGGCATGGCCGTCGGCGCGCTCTTCATGAGCCTGCGCCCGGGCTATACGTCGGGAGATCTGGCCGCCTACCTGTTCGGCAGCATCGTCACCGTCACACGCGACGACGTCGCGGCGCTCGCGGCGCTCACGCTGCTGCTCGTCGCGGGCGCGGCGCTGTGGCTGCGTCCGGTGATGTACGTCGCCTTCGACCGCGACTTCGCCCGCAGCAGGGGCATCGCCGTGCGGACGATCTCCTATCTGATGTCGGCGCTCGTGGCCGTCGCGATCGTCCTTTCGATCCGCATCATGGGCATCGTGCTGCTCATCTCGCTGCTGACGCTGCCCGTCGCGATCGTCAACACGCTCTCGCGCGACTTCCGCACGCTGGCCATCGCTGCGCCGGCCGTCGCCGTGGCGGGTAACGTCGCGGGACTCGCCGCCAGTTACACCTTCGAAGTTCCGCCGGGGGCTGCCGTAATATTCACGCTCGCCTTTGCGTTGGTTTGCGTAAAATTGTTAACTTTGCGAAGCTAAAACCGTCCTCCGAAGCATGAAAACCATCCACAAACACGTGCTGAAGTCCTACTTGGGACCGATGGTGCTCACGTTCTTCATCGTGATGTTCATCCTGATGATGAACATCGTGTGGCGGTACATCGACGAGCTGGTCGGCAAGGGTTTGAGCGCCGGGATCATCATCGAGCTGATGACCTACTTCATGGCCAACATGATCCCGATGGGTCTGCCGCTCGCGACGCTGCTGGCGGCGATCATGACGATGGGCAACTTGGGCGAAAACTACGAGCTGCTGGCCATGAAGTCGGCCGGCATGTCGCTGCTGCGCATCACCAAGCCGCTGATCGTCGTGGTCTTCATCGTGTCGGTGGGCAGCTTCTTCATCGGCAACAACCTCGTGCCCTACGCCAACAAGAAGATCTACAGCCTGCTCTACGACATCAAGCAGCAGAAGCAGACGCTCGAATTCCAAGACGGCCTCTTCTTCAACGGCATCGACAACATGTCGATCCGCGTGGGCCGTCAGGACCCCGAGACGCATCTGCTCACCGACGTGCTGATCTACGACAACCGCGAGGCCAACGGCAACATGAAGACCATCGTGGCCGACTCGGGCTACATCCGCCTCTCGGACGACAAACGCTTCCTGCTGGTGGAGCTCTACCGGGGCGAACTCTACGAACAGACCCGCAACAGCCTGTGGTATACCAAGAGCGCGCTGCGCCACCACACGTTCGACCTCCAGAAACAGAGCATCGCGATGGAGGGCTTCGCGATGGAGCGCTCCGACGCCAACGACTTCTCGAACAGCCAGACGAAGAACATCGCCGAGCTGCAGCACGACATCGATTCGCTGGAGCTCACGGTCAACTCGGCGACGACGCGTTCGTACGAACCGCTGCTCAAGGAGCAGATCTTCTCGTTCGACGCCAGCGTACTGCCCCAGCCCGACAGCCTGCGCATCGACAAGAGCCGCTTCGGCGATCTGCAGACGCTCGACTCGATCGCGGCGCTCTCGCTGCGCGACAAGGAGCGCATCTGGAACCGGGCCCGCACCTCGGCCAAGAATTCGCGCTCGCTCTTCCGCTTCGACGAGTCGACGGCGAAGGATGCGCTCAACCAGCTCTACCGCTCGAAGGTCAACTGGCACAAGAAGGTATCGCTGCCCGTCTCGATCCTCATCTTCTTCCTGATCGGCGCACCGCTCGGCGCGATCATCCGGCGCGGCGGTCTGGGACTTCCGGTGGTCGTGTCGGTGATCTTCTTCGTCATCTACTACATGATCAGCAGCACGGGCGAGAAGATGACCAAAGAGGGTACGTGGGACGCCATCTACGGCATGTGGCTCTCGACCGCCATCCTCCTGCCCATCGCAGCCTACCTGACCTATAAGGCCACCAACGACTCGTCGCTGCTCGACACCGACTGGTATGCGGGCAAGATCAAGGCGCTCCTCGATCGGATCGCCCCGAAATTCGCCGGACTGAAAAAACTGAAAAACGCTATAAAACTCAAACGCAATGGGAACCAGCACGATACTGAACAGCGTTGAAGAGGTCATCGAGGACTTCCGCAACGGCAAGATCGTCATCGTCGTCGATGACGAAGACCGCGAAAACGAAGGCGACTTCATCGTCGCCGCGGAGAAGATCACGCCCGAAATCGTGAACTTCATGCTCAAGGAGGGCCGCGGCGTGCTCTGCGCGCCGCTTTCGGAGGAGCGTTGCGCCGAACTCGAACTCAACATGATGGAGCCCAACAACACCTCGCTGCTCGGCACGCCCTTCACGGTGACGGTCGACCTGCTGGGCAACGACTGCACGACAGGCGTCTCGATCCACGACCGTGCCGCCACGATCCGTGCGCTGGCCGACCCCGCGACGCGTCCGGCCGATCTGGGGCGTCCGGGCCACATCAACCCGCTGCGCGCCCGTCAGAAAGGAGTGCTGCGCCGCCCGGGCCACACCGAAGCGGCCGTCGATCTGGCCCGTCTGGCCGGGTTGCAGCCCGCCGGAGCGCTGATCGAAATCATGAACGAGGACGGCACGATGGCCCGCATGCCGCAACTGGTGAAGATCGCCGAGAAGTTCGGGCTGAAGATGATCTCGATCGCCTCGCTGATCGCCTACCGGCTCCGCGAGGAGTCGCTCGTCGAGAAGGGCGAGACGGTGCCTCTGCCCACCGAATGGGGCGACTTCGCGATCACGCCCTTCCGTCAGAAGGCGAACGGCGTGGAGCACGTAGCCCTCACCAAAGGCACGTGGACGGCCGACGATCCGGTGCTGGTGCGCGTCCACTCGTCGTGCGCCACGGGCGACATCTTCGGGTCGTGCCGCTGCGACTGCGGCGACCAGTTGCACGAGGCGATGCGCATGATCGAACGCGAAGGCCGCGGCGCCGTCGTCTACCTCCAGCAGGAGGGCCGCGGCATCGGCCTCTGCAACAAGATCCGCGCCTATAAGCTGCAGGACGAGGGTCTGGACACGGTCGACGCCAACCTGCGCCTCGGCTTCCGGGAAGACGAACGCGACTACGGCGTCGGAGCGAGCATCATCCGCGAGCTGGGCATCCAGCACATGCGCCTGATGACCAACAACCCGCAGAAGCGTGCCGGACTGGAGGGCTATGGCATCTCGATCGACGAAATCGTACCGATCGTCATCGCCCCCAACGAGCACAACCTCCGCTACCTGCGCACCAAAGAGGAGCGCATGCACCACACGCTGGGACTCGACAAAAAATAACCGCGCAGCATGCCGCGAACCATACGACCGCCCCGATGCACCTCCACCACATAGCCCTCTGACCGACCGTCTCGAGGAGCTCCGCGCCTTCTACCTCCGCTACTTCGGCTGCACGGGCGGCGAGAAGTACGTCAACCCTACCTGCGGACGGAGGGCCATCCGATCGTCGGCGAGCCTCGCACGAGCGGCGACGGCTACTTCGAGAACGTGGTCGAGGACCCCGACGGCAACCGGGTCGAAATAGTTGACAAATAGAGCAATCGCAGCCTGCGAAAAGGGTCCGGAACGCTTCGGACGACAGACCTGCGCCGCAGGATCTGCGATCCGCACGGTTTCGGCGGCCCATTCGTTTACTGCGCAAAAAAACACCGACAACCGATGAATGCCAAAGAGATACGCATCGTCTTCATGGGTACGCCCGAATTCGCCGTACCGTCGCTCCGCGCACTGGTCGAGGGGGGCTACAACGTCGTCGGCGTCGTCACGGCGCCCGACAAACCCGCAGGCCGCGGACAAAAGGTGCACGAAAGCGACGTGAAGATCGCCGCACGCGAACTCGGACTTCCGATCTTCCAACCCGAAAAGCTGAAAGCCCCGGAGTTCATCGCGCAGATGGAGGCCCTGCGGCCCGATCTGGGCATCGTCATCGCCTTCCGGATGCTGCCCGAGGCGATCTGGGCCCTGCCGCGGCTGGGCACGTTCAACCTCCACGCCTCGCTGCTGCCGCAATACCGCGGCGCGGCGCCGATCAACCGGGCAATCATCGACGGCGAGCGGGAGACGGGCGTGACGACATTCCTGCTCAACCGCGAGATCGACAAGGGTGCGATCCTCGGACAGGTGCGCGTGCCGATCGGTGCGGACGACGACTTCGGCTCGATGTACGAGAAACTGATGACGACGGGCACCGGACTGGTTTGCGACACGGTGGAACGCATCGTCGCGGGCGACATTGACCCGATCGAACAGGAGCACATCGACGAGACGACGCTGCGGCCCGCACCCAAAATCTTCAAGGAGGACTGCCGGATCGACTGGACCGCCGAAGGACGGCGCATCGTCGACTTCGTGCGCGGGCTGTCGCCCTATCCGGCGGCATGGAGCCCGCTCCGCCGCGACAGTGCCGAAGCCGGCAGCGCCAAGATCTTCCGCGTCCGGTTCTGCGCCGAAGCCCATGCCGGCACGACGCCCGGCACGATCGTCTCCGACGGCCGCGACACGGTGGCGGTCGCCTGCGCCGACGGCTGGATCGGAATCGACGAAATGCAGCTGGCCGGCAAGCGCCGCATGTCGGTCCGCGACCTGCTGCTGGGCTTCCGCGAGATCGAAAGCTACCGGTTCGACGACGGCCGCACGCTGTGACGCGTCGGCCCGGTCCGCCGAAGCCTCGGCGGCCAACCCAGCCCGCAACCGAAAGAGGGTGTCTGCACTGACGGCAGACACCCTCTTTCGTACGTTTGCGCCCCTACGAGGCCTTACCGCATCTTCGCGGTGCAGGCCTCCTTCGCCGGAGCATCGGCTTCGGACCGCTCCTTACCGGCCGTCGCATGCCGCTCGTCCGCGTGTTTCGGCGCACCCTCCACCGGCGACTCCTTCGTCTCGGCGAACGGTCGGGTGCAGAAATACCAGTCGCAGCACGTCATCCCCTCGGCCGAGGCGTCCGTCCCGTCGTAGGTGACCGGTGCCGGCACCACGATGTCGTCGCCCGGACGCCAGTCGGCCGGCAGCGCGACGTGGTGGCGATCGATGGTCTGCAATCCGACAAGGATACGCTTCAGCTCGTCGAAGTTGCGTCCCAGCTGCATGGGGTAGGAGATCACGGCGCGGATAGTGGCGGCGGGATCGATGAAGAAGACGGTGCGCACGGCGGCCGTCGTGCTCGCCGAGGGCTGGATCATGCCGTACATGCGGGCTACCTCCATCGACATGTCGGCGATGAGCGGGAACCGCAATGCGACATGCCGGTGCCCCTTGTACTCGATGCGGTCGTGGATCGAACGCATCCATGCGATGTGGCTGGCGTTGGTGCCGACCGAGAGACCCAGCAGTTTGCAGTTCAGTGCCTCGAACTCCTCCTGCATGGCTCCGAACAGCACGAATTCGGTGGTGCAGATCGGCGTGAAGTCGGACGGATGGCTGAAGAAGATGACCCATTTGCCCTTGAAATCTTTCGGGAAACGGATTTTGCCCTGCGTCGATTCGGCCTCGAAGGCGGGGGCCTTGTCGCCGATGAGGGGCATGGGGTAGGTGCGATTTTCCATAGATGCTGATTTTATACCTTCGACATCCCCTTGCAAATAGAGTGCCCGCATGTGGTATGCGATTTGCCGCGAGGAGGTAGAATCCTTAATATCGCATGTTATGAACACGGACACCAAGAAGACGCGTTCGGAAAACGAACGGACCGAATTCCACAAATTCTTCGTCGACCAGCTCAAGGACATCTACTGGGCCGAGAAACACCTCGCCCCGGCCCTGATGAAGATGAGCCGCGCGGCTACGAGCCCCAAGCTCACCGCAGCGTTCAAGAAGCACCACGACGACAGCTCGAAGCAGCTCGCGCAACTCGAGCAGATCTTCGCGCTGATGGGCGAAAAGCCGCAGGGCAAGCGCTGCGCCGCAATGGCCGGACTGCTCGAAGAGGCCGACGGCATGATCGAGGATACCGACGCCAACAGCCTCGTGCGCGACGCGGGTCTGATCCTCGCAGCCCAGAAGGTCGAGCACTACGAGATCGCCACCTACGGCACGCTCAAGGCGCTGGCCGCCTACCTGCCCGACTCGAAGGTACAGCGCATGCTCGGCTCGATTCTCACGGGCGAGAAGAAGACCGACTGCCTGCTCACGGCGTTGGCCGAGGACTACGTGAACGAGTGCGCGGCACAGGAGTAAGACGACATGCAAAGGAGCGTCGGAAGCCGCTCCGGCATGCCTGCGGGGTCCCGTCCGGTTTTCCGGCGGGACCCTCTTTCGTATGACAGGCGGATCGCCGGCCGCAAAATTTACGGCCGCAGGCCGCAGGGGAGACGAAAAAATCGTTATATTTGTATTTCGAACACCTAAACCGAATCGCCTATGAACGAATAACGAACGCACACGACACATCCGTACCGTCACCGCACGAAAAGCGCCGGTACATACATATAAAAAGCGTTAGCTTTATTTCTTGTCTTTCGAAACTTCGCAACTTTCAAAAGCAGCCAAGAGTAAGGCGTAAACGCTCACGTTTCAACGTGGGCTTTACTCTTTATTTGGCTGCACAGGTATTGCGAAGACCTCGAAAGACGGATAAAAGTTTTGTCCCACGTTTTTTATATGCCCGCCTCAACCCACCCGCCGAGGGACACGGCATATGAAACCCGAACGAATGAAACGTATCTGCCTGCTGCTCTGCACGGCGCTCGCGATGAGCTCGTGCGCCACCATCTTCTGCGGCTCCAAAACCCGGGTGACCTTCGAAAGCGCCATCGACCGCCCGGCCACCCTGACCATCGACGGACGACGACATACGAACGTCACCTTTCCCTACACGACGAAAATCAGACGCGGCTTCGACGAGACGGTCGTGAAGGCCGAGGCCGAAGGTTACACAACCGAAACGGTCATCATCTACAAATCCTTCAACGCCGTTTCCGTCCTCAACCTGTGCGACGTACTGGGCTGGGGCATCGACGCGGCGACCGGAGCCCTGATGAAGCCGGAGTTCCGGTTCTACCAGATCGACTTCCGCCCGATCGAACCTGCCGAAAGTGCGCGATGACGCTCATCGGCACTGCCTGCGGCGGCCGGTAACCGGCTGCTGCGGGCGACATCCGAAAATACA
The DNA here is from genome assembly GCA_910576555.1 of uncultured Alistipes sp. Lineage (GTDB taxonomy): Bacteria > Bacteroidota > Bacteroidia > Bacteroidales > Rikenellaceae > Alistipes. Next base: position 293,491 of record CAJTIY010000001.1, read on the forward strand.
CTCGATTCCGCCAAACTATTCGTATTGCCGCAATCGTACTTACCGAATACTTCAACCCGAAAAATCATGAAAAAAATTCTTCTTCTCTTCGCGCTGACCGCACTCTGCGGCAGCCTCCCCGCCCAAAACACCGGCTCCGGAAACAGCGCATCCCGCTACGAAAAAAGAAGCTATCCGCACTATCAGGGCGAAATCAGCGTTGCCTTCGGAGTAGGCGTGGGCGAGGCTTCGCAGCTGATCAACACGAACCGGATCGTTCTCGAAACCGTCCACGGCGCACGGATCAATCCCTATCTGTTCGTCGGTGCGGGACTCGGATACACCTATTATTACAGCCTCCTCGCCGATTACGACCTGCCGGAAGGCATCGACGATTCGTCGGGCATGCTCCCCGTTTTCGCCGATTTCAAAGGCTATTACCCCGTGTCGAACAGGTTCGCCCTCTACATGGCGTTCGACTTCGGCGCCGCGATGGGAGTCAGCGGCTTGGCCGAAGGCACCGAATTCTACACGGCGCTCGGTCCCGGCATCACGCTCGGAAACAGAGCCAAAGGCGTCTGCGGCGACTTCGGCATCCGGTTCCAGCACATGGGCACGGGAACCAACGCCTTTCTGTTCCGCATCGGTCTGAATTTCTGACCCTCCCGGGTCCGTCCCGCAGCAACGCAAAAGCGGCGTCCGAACGATTCGGACGCCGCTTTTCATACGTATCGGTCAATGATCAGTCATCGAGCTGCATGGCTCCCTTGCCGCACCCCTCGACGCATGAACCGCACGAGATGCACACCTCGGGATCGACCGTCGGCAGCGAAAAACCCTCCTGTTCGATCGCCCCCACGGGGCAAACCTCGATCATCGGACAACGGTGGGTCAGCGGACAAAGCGCCGCATCGATTCGCACGGCCATCGTCGCTACCGGATTTTGCGGATGATCTCGCCGCCGTGACGGATGGCCTCCTCGTTAGCGGGCAGCATCTTCCACGCACGCTCCGGCAACGACTTCTTGAGGCCGATCATCACGTTCTCCATCTCCACGACGGGGCGCACCTTGAGGTAACCGCCCAGAATCATCGTATTGAACAGCTTCGCCTGCCCCAGTTTGGCGCACTCGGCCGTCGCATCGATCGCGTAGACCTCGATGTCGTCGCGCACGGGATGGCGCGTGATGCCGTTCGTGTCGTAGATCAGCACGCCGCCCGGCTTGACCAGCGGTTCGAACTTCTCCATCGACTGCTGGTTGAGGATGATCGCCGTATCGAACTCGTGCGCGATGGGCGACGAGATCTTCCGATCCGACAGGATGACGGTCACGTTGGCCGTACCGCCGCGCATCTCGGGGCCGTACGAAGGCATCCACGTCACCTCGAAGTCCTGCATGACGCCCGAGTAGGCGAGAATCTTACCCATCGAGAGGACGCCCTGTCCTCCGAAGCCTGCTATAATCAACGTCTCTTTCATCTTCCTCCGGTTATTTTACGTCTACGTCCTTGATATCGCCCAGCGGGTAGAAGGGCAGCATGTTCTGCTCCATCCACTCGTTCGAGGCCACGGGCGACATTTTCCAGCCGCTGTTGCAGGTCGAAACGACCTCCACGAGCGAGAAACCCTTGCCCTCCATCGAACGCTGGAACGCCTTCTTGATCGCAGCCTTGCACTTGCGCACGTTGGCCGGCTTGTGCACGCTCTGGCGCGTGATGTAGGTGGCACCGTCGAGGTGGGCCATCATTTCGGCGATCTTGTAGGGATAGCCGTTCAGCCGCGGATCGCGGCCGTAGGGCGTCGTCGCGGTCTTCATGCCCAGCAGGGTGGTGGGGGCCATCTGACCGCCCGTCATGCCGTAGATCGCATTGTTGATGTAGATCGCCACGACATTCTCGCCGCGCGCGGCCGCATGGATCGACTCCGCCGTACCGATGGCCGACAGGTCGCCGTCGCCCTGATAGGTGAAGACCATGTTCCCGGGATAGAGCCGCTTCACGGCCGAAGCCACGGCCAATGCGCGGCCGTGCGCCGCCTCGATCCAGTCGATATCGATGTAGTTGTAGGCGAAGACGGAGCAGCCCACGGGCGATACGCCCACGGTCTTGTCCGCAAGGCCCAGCTCCTCGATCACCTCGGCGACCAACTTGTGCACCGTGCCGTGGCTGCAGCCGGGGCAATAGTGCATGACATTATCCAGAATGAGCTTCGGTTTGGCATAAACCAGATGCTCCCGCTTGATTTCAACCTCTGCCATCGTCTTACTTTTTAATCAGTTTATCCTTGAGCGCCGCGAGCACCTCGTCGGGAGCGAACAGCATGCCGCCCTGACGTCCGTAGTGCTCCACGGGAGCCTTGCCGTTCACCGCGAGCCGCACGTCCTCGACCATCTGGCCGGCGTTCAGCTCCGCAGAGAGAAATCCCCGCACGCCGCGCGCCGCCAGTTCGGCGATCCGCTTCGTCGGGAACGGATAGAGGGTGATGGGACGCAGCAGACCCACCTTCAGCCCCTCGGCACGGGCCATTTCGACCGTCGCCGAGCAGATGCGGGCCGACGAGCCGAACGCCACGATCACATAGTCGGCATCCTCGCAGCCGATCTCCTCGTAGCGCACCTCGCACTCCTCCATCATCCGGTATTTCTCCTGCAGACGGTGGTTGATGATCTCCATCTTCTCCGACTGCAGCTCGAGCGACGTCACCACGTTGCGCTCGCGGTCGGCGGGCTTGCCGTTGGCGGCCCACGTGCGGCATTCGGCGGCGATTTCCGCATCGCTCTTGCGCGGACGCTGGGGCGCGAGCACCACCTTCTCCATCATCTGACCGATGGCGCCGTCGGCGAGGATCATCGCCGGATTGCGGTATTTGAAGGCGAGGTCGAAGGCCTCGAACACATGGTCGTGCATCTCCTGCACCGAGTTGGGGGCGAAGACGATCAGCTTGTAGTCGCCGTGGCCGCCGCCCTTGCAGGCTTGGAAGTAGTCGCCCTGCGAAGGCTGGATCGTACCCAGACCCGGACCGCCGCGCTGGCAGTTGACGATCAGGCACGGCAGCTCGGCACCGGCCAGATAGCTGATGCCCTCGGCCATGAGCGAAATGCCGGGGCTCGACGACGAGGTCATGACCCGCTTGCCGGTCGACGCACCGCCGTAGACCATGTTGACCGAAGATATCTCCGATTCGGCCTGCAGCACCACCATGCCCGTGGTCTCCCACGGCTTGAGCTCCATGAGCGTCTCCATCACCTCCGACTGGGGAGTGATCGGGTAGCCGAAATATCCGTCGCAACCGTAGCGGATCGCAGCGTGGGCGATCACTTCGTTGCCTTTCATCAGTTTCACCTCTTTATCAGCCATAGTCTATTCGAATTTTTGACGATAAACCGTTATGCAGCTGTCGGGGCAGATCACCGCACACGAAGCACAGCCCGTGCAGGCATCGGGATTCGCCATCCGGGCCGCAGGATAACCCTTGCCATTCACCTCGGTCGACAACGCCAGCACACCCAGCGGACACGAAGCCACGCAGACCCCGCATCCCTTGCACCGCTCCTCGTCGACGACGATCGTTCCTTTGATTTTAGCCATAGCACCGTTGGATTGGTTAGTTGTTTACAAATATACGAAAAATTCCGGTCGTTTCTTGATTTTCGTTATAAAAAATCGGCATTTCGCGATAAAACCGCGCTTGCTCCCTCGCTTGCCGGCCGGCGCCGGAAAAGCAGTTGCAGAGCCGGGCTGCGCCGCGAGACCGGGATTCATCGGCAGGGCTCGTTCGTCGGCACGGGCGGCTTCCGCCTCACACCCACCACGTTTTCTTTGCCCCGAAGGCGCCCCACAGCAGGCTCCGAGGAGAGCGCTTCCTGCCGCAGTACGGATAACAGGGTTAGAAAAAATACACGCACCAACAGAACGGGCACCGCGAAACGAATCGCGGCGCCCGTAATCGGATCGAAGCCGAGGTTACTCCTCGAACGAGTGGATGACCACGCCCGAGCGGAGCTTCGGCTCGAACCACGTCGTCTTGGGCGGCATGATGTTGCCCGTGTCGGCGATGTCGATCAGCTGCTTCATCGAAACGGGGTAGAGGGCGAAGGCCGCGGCCATCTCGCCGCTGTCGACGCGTCGCTGCAACTCCCCGAGTCCGCGGATGCCGCCTACGAAGTCGATGCGCTTCGACGTGCGCAGGTCTTTGATGTCGAGTATCTTGTCCAGCACGAGGTTCGACAGCACGGTGACGTCCAGCACGCCGATCGGATCGTTGTCGTCGTAGGTCCCGGGCTTCGCCGTGAGGCTCCACCAACGGCCGTCGAGGTACATCGCGAAGTTGTGCAGCGCCGCCGGGCGGTAGATCCCGGCGCCCTTCTCCTCGACGACGAAATCCTCGCGCAGCTTGGCGAGCAGCTCCTCGGGCGTCAGCCCGTTGAGGTCCTTCACCACACGGTTGTAGTCGATGATGCGCAGCTGTCCCGCAGGGAAGGTCACGGCCAAGAAGTAGCAATACTCCTCCTCGCCCGTATGCGCGGAATTCTTCGCCTTACACTCGGCGCCCACGCGTGCGGCGGCAGCCGTGCGGTGGTGTCCGTCGGCGACGTAGAGCGCCGGAATCCCGGCGAAGATCTCCGTGATGCGCTCGTTGGTCTTCCGGTCGCGAATCACCCAGAAGTGGTGCCCGAAACCGTCTTCGGCCGTAAAGTCGTAGTCCGGAGCATTGTTCTTCACCACGTCGGCCACGATCGCGTCGATCTCGGCATTGTCGGGATAGGCGAAGAAGACCGGCTCGATGTTGGCCCGCTGGTTGCGGACGTGGATCATGCGGTCCTCCTCCTTGTCGGGACGCGTGAGCTCGTGCTTCTTGATCGCCCCCGAAAGGTAATCCTCGAAGTGGCAGCACATGGCCAGACCGTACTGCGTGCGGCCATCCATCGTCTGCGCATAAATATAGTAGTACTCCTCGGGATCCTGCTCGAGCCAGCCCGCGGCGCGCCACGCCCTGAAGTTCGCGACGGCCTTGTCGTAGACCTCCTGCGCATGCTCGTCGGCGATCGGATCGAAGTCGATTTCGGGTTTGATGATGTGCAGCAGCGAGCGCTCCGTAGCTTCGCTCTTCGCCTCGGCGGAGTTGAGCACGTCGTAGGGACGCGAAGCCACTTCGGCAGCGTGCTGCTGCGGCGGACGGATACCGCGGAAAGGTTTGATACGTACCATAACGGATATCTATTTTTTTATTTGTTCACCTGAAACTTCGTCACGCCCTCCTTGAGGAAGCCGACGACCTGACGGGCGGCGGCCAGACCGGCATTGAGGTTGGCCTCGGCGGTCTCGGCGCCCATCTTCTTGGGCGTGGCGAAGACCCGCTTGCCGAACTTCTCGTCCAGCTCGGCCTGCGTCGCCGCGGCGATGTCAGTCACATACTTCAGATCCTCGCGCTCGGACAGCGCACGCGCGAGCCCCTCCTCGTCGATCACCTCCTTGCGGGCGGTGTTGACCAGCGTCGCGCCCTTCGGCATCGACATCAGGCGCTCGTAGCCGATCGAGCCCTTCGTCTCGGCCGTGGCGGGGATGTGCAACGAAAGGAAGTCGGCGCGCTCGTAGAGCTCCTCGACCGAGGAGAGACGCTCCACGCCGTCGGCAGCGAAGAGGGCCTCATCGGTGATGAACGGATCAAACGCCACCACCTTCATGCCCAGCGCCTTGCCCTTCAGACCGACCAGACGGCCGACATTGCCGTAGGCGTGGATGCCGAGCGTCTTGCCCTGCAGCTCGGAGCCCGTGCCGGGCGTAAAGCGGTTGCGCGACATGAAGATCATCAGCGCCAGTGCCAGCTCGGCCACGGCGTTGGAGTTCTGCCCCGGGGTGTTCATCACCACGATGCCGCGTGCGGTCGCAGCGGCGAGGTCGACGTTGTCGTAGCCGGCGCCCGCACGCACGACGATGCGCAGCCGCGGCGCTGCGGCGATCACTTCGGCGGTCACCTTGTCGCTGCGGACGATCAGCGCCTCGGCATCGGCCACAGCGTCCAACAATTGTGCCTTATCGGTGTATTTTTCGAGCAGTTTCAACGTATAACCCGCCTGCTCGACGATCGAACGGATGCCCTCCACGGCCTTCTTGGCGAAGGGCTTCTCGGTTGCTACCAGTACATTCATGGCTTCCGGTTATTTGACGTGCGACTTCGCGAACTCCTGCATGCAGGCCACCAGCGCCTCGACGCTCTCCTTCGGCAGGGCGTTGTAGCACGAAGCGCGGAAACCGCCCACCAGACGGTGGCCCTTGATGCCGACCATGCCCCGCTCGGTGGCGTAGGCCATGAACTCGGGAGCCAGCTCCTCGTAGCCTTCGGCCATGACGAAACAGATGTTCATGAGCGAACGATCCTCCTTCACGACCGTACCGCGGAAGAGCGGGTTGCGGTCGATCTCGTCGTAGAGCAGCTGCGCCTTCTCGACGTTGCGTCGATGGATCTCCTCCACGCCGCCGATCGACTTGAGCCACTTGAGCGTCTCCTTCAGCACGTAGATCGGGAACACAGGCGGGGTGTTGAACATCGAATTGTTCTCCACGTGGGTGCGGAACGACGCCATCGTCGGCAGGTCGCGGACGATGCGATCGAGCATGTCCTCGCGGATGATGGCGAAGACCGCGCCCGCAGGCGCCAGATTCTTCTGGGCGCCGCCGTAGATCATCGCGTATTTCGATACGTCGACCGGACGCGACAGGATGTCCGACGACATGTCGGCAATCAGAGGCACCGGCGAATCGATGTCCTCGTGGTACTCCGTGCCGTAGATCGTATTGTTGGAGGTGATGTGCAGGTAATCGAGATCCTCGGGAATCGCGAACCCTTTGGGTATATAGGTGAAGTCGCGGTCCTCCGAGGTGGCCAGCACCTCGACCTCGCCGTAACGCTTCGCCTCCTTGATCGCCTTCTTCGACCATACGCCCGTATTGACGTAACCGGCCTTCCGGCCGAGGAAGTTGGCAGCCACCTCGTAAAACATCGTGCTGGCTCCGCCGCCCACGTAGAAGATCTTATAGTTGTCGGGCACATGCAGCAGCTCGCGGAACAACGCGTCGGCTTCGGCCATCACCGCGTCGAAATCCTTCGTGCGGTGCGAGATCGAAAGCAGGGAGAGACCCGAGCCGTTGAAATCGAGAATCGCCTCGGCGGCGTTGCGGATAACCACATCCGGCAGGATCGACGGGCCGGCGTTGAAATTGTGCTTCTTGATCATGATTCGTATGGGATTTTGGGGTTTCGATTACGATCTGTTAGTTTACTAACACAAATATAGGCAAAATTTTCATGCAAACAAATCCGCCGCGAATAATTTTCACTTGCCGCGGGGAAGCCTCGCCTTTTTGATTTGTTTTTATTAATTTTGTCGCCGTTAATGTCGACAGACCATGATCAAATCCATGACGGGCTTCGGTAAGGCCGAAGCCGCTTTCGGAACCAAGAAAATAACGGTGGAGCTCCGTTCGCTCAACTCCAAGCAGCTCGACCTCAACCTGCGCCTGCCGGCCGTCTACCGACAGGCCGAGTACGACATCCGCCGGGCACTGACCCGCGCGCTGGTGCGCGGCAAGGTCGATGCGTTCGTGACGGTCGAATCGCAGCGCACGGAGACCTCGGCCCACATCAACCGGGAGGCATTCGCCGCCTATGCCGCGCAGCTGCGCGACGCGGCGCAGGCCGCCGGGCTCGAGACCGCCGCCGCAGGGTGGGAGAGCGCTGCGCTGCAGAGCATCCTGCGTCTGCCCGACGTGGTATCGACTGAAGCGGAGACGGTGGGCGAGGAGGAGCTGGCGACGCTCATGGCGACCGTCGAGACGGCCTGCGCCCGCCTCGACGCCTTCCGCGAGCAGGAGGGCGCCACGCTGATCGCCGACCTGCTGCGCCGCGTCGACCTGATCGAGGGCTACAAGGAGCAGGTCGTGCCCTTCGAGCAGGCCCGCACCGAGACGGTCCGCGCCCGCATCCTCGACGGAGTGGCCAAGCTGAAGGTCGATGTCGATTCCAACCGGCTGGAGCAGGAGATGATCTTCTACATCGAGAAGCTCGACATCACCGAGGAGAAAGTGCGCCTCGCCAATCACTGCCGCTACTTCCGCGAAGTCGCCGCCGAGGAGGAGGGCGCCGGCCGCAAGCTCGGCTTCATCGCGCAGGAGATGGGCCGCGAGATCAACACGATGGGGTCGAAGGCCAACGAAACGAACATCCAGCGCCTCGTCGTGCAGATGAAGGACGAGCTGGAGAAGATCAAGGAGCAGGTGCTCAACATCCTCTGACCGTACGCGCCGTCGCGGCCGAATCGCCGGACCGCGCGGCGCACAAACAAGAATCGATTCGCACACACATGGGCAAAGTACTCATATTTTCCGCACCCAGCGGCTCGGGCAAGACGACGATCGTCCGCGCCCTGCTGGCACGTTTTCCCCAGCTGGAATTCTCCGTATCGGCCACCAGCCGCGCCCCGCGCGGCACGGAGCGCGACGGCGTCGACTACCACTTCCTCTCGCAGGAGGAGTTCGCGCACGCCGTGGCCGAAAACCGCTTCGTGGAGTGGGAGGAGGTCTACGCCGGGACCTGCTACGGGACCCTGCGCTCGGAAGTGGAGCGCATCTGGGACAAGGGCCACGTCATCGTCTTCGACGTCGACGTGATCGGAGGCATCAACCTCAAACGCATCTTCGGCGACGCAGCCCTGTCGCTCTTCATCATGCCCCCGTCGGTCGAGGAGCTGCGCCGCCGCCTCGTGGGCCGCGGCACCGATGCCCCGGAGGTGATCGACCGCCGCGTGGCGAAAGCCGAATTCGAGCTGACGAAAGCGCCCGAATTCGACCGCACGGTCGTTAACGACGAACTCGACGCGGCGATCGCCGAGGCTTCGCGCCTGCTCGCCGACTTCATCGAAGCGTAGGGCCATGAAACGCGTGATGCTCTACTTCGGGTCGTTCAACCCGGTGCACAAAGGCCACATCGCTCTGGCCGAATATGCGCTCGAGCGCGATCTGTGCGACGAGGTCGTGCTCGTCGTATCGCCCCAGAGCCCCTACAAGCAGCAGGAGGAGCTGGCGCCCGAACTCGACCGCTTCGAGATGGCCGAGCTCGCCTGCAAGGCTTCGCGCCACCCCGAGCGGATCAAGCCCTCGGTCGTGGAGTTCCTGCTGCCGAAGCCCTCCTATACGATCGACACGCTGCGCTACCTGGCCGAAAACTTCGGCGCCGAGATGCGCTTCTCGATCCTCATGGGCGCCGATCAGCTCGCGGCGCTCGACGGCTGGAAGGAGTACGAACGGGTGCTCGAATACCCCGTCTTCGTCTACCCGCGGCGCGGCGCCGACACGATGCGCTTCCGCGACCGGGTCACGATGCTGGAGGAGGCTCCGCTGCAGGAGTTCTCGGCGACGGACGTCCGCGACCGCATCGGGCGCGGCGAGGACACGACCGCGATGCTGGCGCCCGACGTGGCGAAGTACATCCGCCGCAAAGGGCTTTGGAGCCCTGCGATGCGCATCGCGGCCCTCTCGGCCCGGATCGACGCCGCGCCCGACGACACGGAGCTCTACGTCGAACGGGGCAAGCTCCGCTACCGCACGGGAGCATGGGGCGAGGCGCTCAACGACTTCAACCGTGCGCTGCGCATCGACCCGGAGCACACCGAGGCGCGCGAATTCGCCCGCATGATACGGGAGATTCTCGAATTCCGCTACAAGGACATCTACAACCCCTGACAGAACAGAGAACAAGGAAGAAACGAACACGATGGAAAAACTGCAAATCGCGCTGCTCGCCGGCGGAGACTCCTCCGAGCGGGAGATCGCGCTACAGAGCGCCGCACAGATCGAAGCGGCGCTCGATCGCGGAAAATACGACGTCACGCTCGTCGACCTGCACGGGCGCGACTGGCACCACACCACGCCCGACGGTCGCTCGTGGCAGGTGGACAAGAACGACTTCTCGCTCACGGTCGACGGCCGTCGCCGCACGTTCGACTATGCGCTGATCGTCATCCACGGCACGCCGGGCGAGGACGGCCGCCTGCAGGGCTATCTCGACATGATGGGCATCCCGTACTCGTCGTGCTCGATGACCTCGTCGGTGGTGACCTTCGACAAGATCACGACCAAGCGCACGCTCGCCGGCCACGGATTCAACCTCGCCCGCGAGGTGTTCCTGCAGCGCGGAGAGCCCTGCGACGCCGAGGCGATCGTCGCCCGGCTGGGACTGCCGCTCTTCGTGAAGCCCAACGCCAGCGGCTCGTCGTTCGGCGTGACGAAGGTCCGCACGGCCGACGCGCTCCCCGCAGCGCTCGAAGCGGCCTTCGCCGAGAGCGACGGCGTCCTCATCGAGGAGTGCATCGCAGGACGGGAGATCGGCTGCGGCATCCTCGTGACGAAGGAGCGGGAGTACGTATTCCCCGAAACGGAGATCGTCCCCGAAAACGACTTCTTCGACTACGAAGCCAAATACACGGCCGGCCACTCGGCGGAGATCACGCCCGCACGGATCGCGCAGGAGGTGCGCGACGAGCTCAACCGCATGACCCGCGCCGCCTACCGGTTGTGCCGCTGCTCGGGCGTCGTACGCGTCGACTTCATCGTCACGCCCGAGGGCAAGCCCTATTTCATCGAGTTGAACTCCATTCCGGGCATGAGCGCCGGTAGCATCGTTCCCAAGCAGGTGGCTGCCATGGGCATGACGATCGGCGAGCTCTACGATCGGATCATCGACGACACGCGCCGCAAATGATCGAGATCGACGACAAAATCGTGAGCGCCGATCTGCTGCGCGAAGGCTTCGCCTGCGACATCGCGCAGTGCAAGGGCATCTGCTGCGTGGAGGGCAACGCAGGGGCTCCGCTGGAGATCGACGAAGTGGATATCCTCGAGGAGGAGTATCCGCACTACAAGCCCTACATGACCCCGAAGGGAATCGAGGCCGTCGAACGGCAGGGATTCATGGTGGTGGACAGCGACGGCGACTACACCACGCCGCTGGTCGACGACGCCGAGTGCGCCTACGCCTACACGGAGAACGGCATCACGCTCTGCGCCATCGAGAAGGCGTGGGCCGAAGGCGAAACGACCTTCCGCAAGCCGATCTCGTGCCACCTCTATCCGATCCGGCTGATGCGCTTCTCGAACGGTACGATCGGGCTGAACTACCACCGCTGGTCGGTCTGCTCCGCTGCGCGCGCCTGCGGTGCGAAGAAGGGCATTCCGGTCTACAAGTCGCTGCGCGAACCGATCGTCCGCCGCTTCGGCGAGGAGTTCTACGAGGCGCTGGACGCTGCTGCGGAGCTGCTCCGCAAACCCTGACGAAGCCGTTCCGAAGGAGCCCGCGACGCAAGGAGGCTCCCGACGAACCCGGGCATAAGAGTTACGAAACGAACAGACCTATGAAAAAATACATCCTTACCTGCCTCGCCCTCGCGACCGTCTGCGGCGCGTCGGCACGCAAACCACGTACTGCACGCACGCAGGAGAGCGCGGCCCGCGAGGCCGCGACGCGCGACTCGCTGCGCTGCGCCGCCGAAACGCTGCTCCGGCAGGTCGACTCGCTGGAGACGGCGCTCCTCTGCGCCCGCGCGGCGGCAACCGAAACGACAGCACAGAGGGAGCCGGCAGCCCCCGCGATCGATCCCGAGCAGGCCGCCGCCGACTCTATCGCCTCCGTCCGCGAACGGTTGCGACCGACGCGCATCCGTTCGACCTTCGACACGCACGAACTCACGGTTCTCGACACGCTGGCGACGGACAACGACGCCGTGCAGGTGATCCTCTACAGCAACAATTCGTGGCGGTACGCCATCAACCGCGAGGTGATGCGCGACGAAAGCATCTTCGAGAAGTACTGGGACACGACGACGCTCTTTCCCTACCGCGAAGTCGACATGTCGGCGATGCCCTCGTCGGTGGTGATCGAACTGCTCGACTCGGTGACGAGCTACCACTGTCCCTATCAGGGCTCGGTACACCCGCGCGGCAAATACGGTCCGCGGCGCCGCCGTCAGCATCAGGGCATCGACCTGCCGCTCAAGACGGGCGATCCGATCTACGCCACCTTCTCGGGACGCGTCCGCATCTCGGAGTACAACCGCGGCGGCTACGGCAACCTCGTCATCATCCGCCACGACAACGGGTTGGAGACCTACTACGGCCACCTTTCGGAACGCAAGGTCGAACCGAACCAGTGGGTAGAGGCGGGCCAGATCATCGGTCTGGGCGGCTCGACGGGCCGTTCGACGGGTCCGCATCTCCACTTCGAGACCCGTTACTACGGCCAATCGTTCGATCCCGAACGGCTGATCGACTTCCGCAGCGGCGAGCTGTGCCGCGACATGTTCCTGCTCAAGAAGTCCTATTTCAGCATCCACTCGAAAGCGGGGCAGGACTTCGAGGACGAAATCGCCAACGAGGAGCAGGACAAGAAGGAGGATGCTGAGAAGGCCGCCATGCGCTACCACAAGATCCGCTCGGGCGATACGCTGGGCGCCATCGCCCGCCGCTACGGCACGACGGTGAACAACATCTGTCGCCTGAACGGCATCAAGTCGACCACCGTGCTGCGTATCGGCCGCACGCTGCGGGTGCGGTAGGGGAGTCTTCGGAACCGCTCCGCCGAAAACACAAACACCCGGGACGCACTCCGCCGTCCCGGGTTTCGCATTTCCCGGGCTTGCTTTTGCAGGCGACAAGCGCTATCTTTGTCGGAAAATCCGGTGCGATGCGTTATTTTCTCGAACTGCGGTACGACGGTGCCGCCTACTGCGGCTGGCAACGGCAACCCGATCAGCCCTCGGTGCAACAGACCCTCGAACGGGCGCTCTCCACGCTGCTGCGCGAGGAGGTGCAGGTGACGGGCGCCGGGCGCACGGACACGGGTGTCAACGCCTCCTACTACGTCGCCCATTGCGATGTCGCGATTCCGGTGGCCGACCCCGCACAGCTGCTCTACAAGCTCGATTTCCTGCTTCCGGGCGACATCGCCGTGGCTTCGATCACCCCCGTGGCCGACACGGCGCACGCCCGGTTCGACGCCCGCGAGCGCGAATACCGCTACTTCATCGAACCCCGCAAGAATCCCTTCACACGCCATACAGCATGGCAATACCGCGTGCCGCTCGACACGGACCGGATGAACGAGGCGGCTGCCTCGCTGCTCGAATTCGACGACTTCACCTCGTTCGCCAAACTCAACTCCAACAACCGGACGAACATCTGCCGCATCGTACACGCCGCATGGACCGTCGAGGCGGAAGGAACGCTGCGCTTCACGATCCGCGCCGATCGGTTCCTGCGCAACATGGTGCGGGCGATCGTCGGAACGCTGGTCGACGTGGGAAGGGGACGCTATACGCCCGAGGAGTTCCGCGCGATCGTCGCGAGCCGCGACCTCTCGCGATCGAGCGGCGGCGTACCGGCGCAGGGGCTCTTCCTAAGCGACGTACGCTACCCGGCCGAGATCTTCGAGCGGCGCATGCCGCACGACCGCATCCTCTGATGGATTCGGGCCGTGCACAGGAGACGATCCGCCCTGCGAAAAGGCCCTCCCGCGGTCTGTTTTCAAGCCGCCTTCGATATACAGACGAAAAAGAGAGTTCCTCGTACGGAGGAACTCTCTTTTACTATGTGCGGTGCGTCGTCCCGTCAGAGATGGATCGCCTCGCCCGCAGCGGCCTCGGCAGCCTCCATCAGCGCCTCGTTCATCGTGGGATGGGCGTGTATCGTACGGGCGATATCGTGCGCCGTGGCCCCGAGCCCGCGGGCCAGCGTCGGCTCCGCGAGCAGTTCGGTGACATGGGCGCCGACCATATGGGCCCCCAGCAGCTTGCCGTCCTCCGCAGCGAACAGCAGCTTCACGAACCCGTCGCGGTCGCCCGCAGCCGTGGCCTTGCCCGACGCGGTGAAGGGGAAACGCCCGACCGTATAGGCCGCGCCGCGCTCCTGCAGCTGCTGCTCCGTGAAGCCGACCGATGCCACCTCGGGTGTCGTAAAGACGCACGAAGGGATCGTCGTGTAGTCCACCGGTGCGGGATCGAGCCCGCAGATCGCCTCCACGCAGCAGATCGCCTCGGCCGAAGCCACGTGGGCCAGCGCCGGCCCCGGAACGATGTCGCCGATGGCATAGACGCCCGGCACCGAGGTGTGGTAGAAGGCATCGACGACCACCTTGTCGCGCTCCGTGCGCACGCCCGCCTCCTCGAGACCGATGCCCTCGATGTTCGACTTGATGCCCACGGCCGAGAGGACGACCTCCGCCGCGAGAGTCTCCGCCCCCTTCTTGCCCTCGACCTCGACGGTGCACAGCCCCGCGGCATCGACCGTCACGCCTTTCACGGTCGTCGACGTAAGCACGCCAATGCGCATCTTGCGGAAGGCGCGCTCCATCGCCTTCGACACCTCCTCGTCTTCGAGCGGCAGGATGCGGGGCAGGTACTCCACCACGGTCACCTCGACGCCCAGCGCGGCATAGAACCACGCGAACTCACTGCCGATGGCACCCGAGCCCACCACGATCATCGAGGCGGGCAGACGATCGAGCGTCAGGGCCTGATGCGAGGCAAGAACATGCACGCCGTCCACCGGCAAGAAGGGGAGTTCGCGCGGCCGCGCACCCGTGGCGAGGATGATGTGGTCGGCCTCGAAGATCGTGCCCTCCACTTCGAGACGACCCGGACCCGCCAGACGGCCGAACCCGGCGATGAGCTCGATACCGTTCTTCTGCAGCAGGAACCGCACCCCCTTCGACATCGTTTCGGCCACCGTCCGCGAACGGGCGACCATCTTCGCGAGGTCGGCCTTCGGCTCGGAGGCGAGCTCCACGCCGTACCGTGCCGCATTGCGGCAATAGCCGTACACCTGCGCGCTCTTGAGCAGCGCCTTGGTGGGGATGCATCCCCGGTTGAGACAGACGCCGCCCGGCTCCGCGCGCTCCACGAGCGCCACCTTGCGGCCCAACTGCGCAGCACGGATCGCGGCCACATAGCCGCCCGGACCGCTGCCCACTACGATGATGTCGTACTTCATGTCGTTCGTCTTATTGGGATTATCGATCGTTCCGCCGTCGCGCTACCGCGTCGCCGCAGGCACCCGCAGCACCTCGCCGTTGTCGGCCGCCACGGCACGCTTCCACTTCTCGCTGTAGCCCGGCCACTGAATCTTGTCGGGAATCTGCTTTCCGTTGCCGTTATCCACGAAATGTGCCGCACCTTCGTTGCCGTCGAGGTACGAAATCACATCGCCGTGCTCGCTCTTGACGTTACCGTCCATGTATTTCAGCAGCAGATATTTGTCGAGCTTCGACCAGCGGTCGAAGAGCTGCCGGGCCGTATTTACCGAATATTCGGTCAGGTAGCGGGCGCGCTTCTTGGCCGGAAGCTTCGCCGCGGTCTCATCGACGAGCGGCACCTGCACCTGAAGTTTACGGTTCTCCCACTCGTCCACCGCCTTGCGGATGTCGGCAGCGACGAGGTCGTAGCGCAGGTAGGCGAAGTTCGTCACGCGGTTGAAGAGCCAGAAGGCCGACGTGGGCGACCATTCGAGCATCGAGCCGTTATCCTCGCGGAAGCACTCGGGAACCTCGGTCGCCGAGCAGTAGATCGGCGTGAGGCACGAGGTGGCCGCATCGTCGACACCGAACCAGAGGATGCCCATGTCGTCGGGCAACTGGGGACGCGCCTGCGCCACGAACCAGAAACCGGTCTGCTGCGTGGCCGTCGCGCGCTCGTTGACGTAGGTCGCACCGTCCACCTCGAACTCCATCGGCCGCCAGCGGTAGGGGCAGGCGTGGCCTCCGGCACCCAGATCGGCGGTCATGTCCATCGGCGTGCCCTCGTAGTGGTCGCGCATGCAGTCGAAGACGGTCTTGGGCGACACCTTCACGCGCGGCTTGACCCACAGAGGCATCCGGTTGGCGGCATTGTGTCCCATCGCATAGTCCGTATAGCGGTCCATGTCGTCGGCCACCGTGCGGAAGAAGGCCCAGACGCGCGCCTCGCAGCCGCGCATGGCGCTGAAATCGAGCGGCGCATAGGCATCCGAGAAGCTGAACTCCTCGTCGCGGCCCGTGAAATAGCCCCGCTCGCGGGCGAACGAGATCGCGTCGGGCGCATAGAGGCAGTTTTCGGGATCGTCGGTGGGGAAGGTCGTGATGCGGGCATGGTTGGCATGGGCCGAGACATAGCCGTCGGGAATGCGGCGCGCCACCCACACGATGCCCTTCCGGGCGTTGGCGCCCGTGCCGTCGTCCTCGAATCCCTTGCCGATCAGCTCCATGATCCACGCCTCTTCGGGGTCGGCGATCGAAAACGACTCGCCGCTCGACGCATAGCCGTAGGCGTTCGCCAGCTCGACGATCGTGGCGATCGCTTCGCGGGCGGTGCGGGCGCGCTGGAGCGTGATGTAGATGAGCGATCCGTA
This sequence comes from uncultured Alistipes sp., assembly GCA_910576555.1. GTDB lineage: Bacteria > Bacteroidota > Bacteroidia > Bacteroidales > Rikenellaceae > Alistipes. The sequence goes on from CAJTIY010000001.1 coordinate 309,897, forward strand.
GTCCATACGGCCCGTCGGATCCTCCAGTTCTGAGCGGCCGCCGTAGGTCGTCTCGGCGATGACGAGCGAGTGTTCGTTCATGTTGCCGATCGTCGAATAGGTCTGCGCGACCTGCGGAATATCGGTCAGGTAGCGCCCCGTATCCCACTCGTAGACGGGCAGCATCGCCCCGGCCTTGTAGCGGCCGGCCGGCGTGCGGTAGAGCGCGCCGTAGAGCTGGTGCGAATCGGCGGCGTAGGAGACCATGACCGAACCGTCGGTCGAGGCGCCGCGCGTGACGATGAAGTTGGTGCAGGCCGCGGCCGTGCCGTAGCCGATGAGGGCCGTGGCCGCAAGCAGATAACGGAGGTTTTTCATGCGTTCGTGTTTTTTCGGGGTGTTCCGCAACGCACGGAACCGCGGCATCGGAGCCGCCTGTTCCGTAGCGCCATCATACAAATATAGGAAACAAATCCCGAACTGCAAAAAAACGCCGGCCCGCTCTTCCGTGTTGTACGGAATTTGCGTAATTTTGAGCCGTAATCGCATCCCGCGCCGCCGCCCGGCGACGTCAAAAAACAGAATCGGACATGTCCATAGCTTATCGTCTGTCGCGCGTACGTGCGTCGCTTCCCGAGGAGGTGACGCTGGTCGCCGTATCGAAAACCCATCCCGCGGAGGCGATCCGCGAAGCCTACGACGCCGGACAGCGCATCTTCGGCGAGAGCCGCCCGCAGGAGCTCAAAGCCAAATACGAGGCATTGCCCCGCGACATCGCATGGCACATGATCGGCCACCTGCAGACCAACAAGATCAAATACATCGCACCGTTCGTCGCCCTGATCCACTCGGTCGACAGCGCCCGACTGACCGAGGCGATCGAACGCGAGGCGGCGCGCTGCGACCGCACGATCGACATCCTGCTCGAAATCCGGGTCGCCGCCGAGGAGACCAAAACCGGCTGGAACCTCGACGAACTGTTGCGCTACGTCCGCACGACCCCCTTCGCCGGCATGCCGCATGTGCGCGTTCGCGGCGTAATGGGCATCGCCACCAACACGGACGACGAAGCGGTCGTTCGGCGCGACTTCGAGGAGCTGCGGCGCTGCTTCGAGCTGCTGCGGCCCAACTTCGGCGCACGGTTCGACACGCTGTCGATGGGCATGTCGGGAGACTATCCGATCGCCGTGGCCTGCGGCGCCACGATGGTGCGCGTCGGCTCGTCGATCTTCGGCGAGCGGGACTATGCGCACCGGGCATAATCCCGTCTTCCGAACGATCGGCCGCACCTCGCTTCGATCCAATCAACAGGGCATCGGCCTCCCGGAACATTCTTGCAACCGATAACGAAAGCAGGCGGCGCCTCGGCAAATCCGCAAGCTTCGCTTGCTTTTGCGCTCGGCTTGCACTTTGGCTTCCGCCCAAGATAGGCGGCACCTCGGCAAATCCGCAAGCTTCGCTTGCTTTTGCGCTCGGCTTGCACTTTGGCTTCCGCCCAAGATAGGCGGCGCCTCGGCAAATCCGCAAGCTTCGCTTGCTTTTGCGCTCGGCTTGCACTATCTTTGTCTCCCTGAACGGCGAAAAAACGAAGAACGGAACAATCCGGCGTTTTCGCACACACCTCGAAAAACAGACGAACAGATGAAAGCGGCAATTATCGGCTACGGCAAAATGGGACGCGAGATCGAACGCATCCTCGCCCAGCGGGGGCACGAAACGGCGCTCGTGATCGACGCGGAGAACAGCGCGGATCTCAACGCTGCGCACCTTGCAGGAATCGACGTAGCGCTGGAATTCACCACGCCGGCGACGGCTTACGACAACATCCGCACCTGTCTCGAATGCGGCACGGCGGTAGTGAGCGGCACGACGGGCTGGACCGACCGCCTCGCGGAGCTGCAGGAGCTCTGCCGCGAGCGGGGCGGAGCGATGTTCTACGCCTCGAACTTCAGTCTCGGCGTCAACCTGCTGTTCCGCCTCAACCGCCGTCTGGCCGCACTCACAGGACGCATCGGCGGCTACGACGCACGCATCGCCGAGGTGCACCACATCCAGAAAAAGGACGCACCGAGCGGCACGGCCATCACGTTGGCCGAAGGGATCATCGCCGGGATGCCTACCAAAACCGAGTGGGTGAACTGGGCGCCGGGCATCGAACACGCGAGCCGTCGCATCGACGACCCGAGCGAAGCGGCGGCGGACCGGATCGTCATCGAATCGATCCGCGAGGGGAGCGTGCCGGGCATCCACACCGTGACCTACGAATCGGAGGACGACATGCTCGAACTCCGCCATACGACCAAGAACCGCCGTTCGCTGGCACAAGGGGCCGTGGCCGCGGCCGAGTTCCTCTGCGGACGGCAGGGCATCTATACGATGGACGACCTGCTGCGCGAGTAACGGCGCCGCAGATCCGCCCCCGTAAAACGAGGACGAGGCGGCGCGCTTTTTTCCGCCCGCCGACACTAAAAGAGCATCCGATCGCGTTCCGATAAGGCAACGACCCACCGCAGGCCGTCGCGCCCCGCCCTAAAACCGCACCCCGGAGGGCGACACAGTACAAACAAAACCGCTATGGAGAAAATCAAACAGTTCTTTCGCAACAAATGGGTAGGCTTCGCGCTGGCCGCGACCCTTTACACGCTCTGGTTCGTCGTGTGGACGGGCAACCTCTGGCTGTTGCTGGGACTTCCGATCATCTACGACCTCTATATCTCGAAACTGCTCTACCGCTACGTAGGCAGCCGCAACAAAGCGCTCTGCGAGCGCAGCAAGAGCTACAAGACCGTGTACGAGTGGGTCAACGCCGTGATTTTCGCCACGGTGGTGGCGACGCTCGTCCACATCTTCATCTTCCAGATGTACGTCATTCCCTCCTCGTCGATGGAGAAGACGCTGCTCGTGGGCGACTACCTCTACGTAAGCAAGGTAACCTACGGACCGCAGATGCCCAACACGCCGCTGTCGTTCCCCTTCGTCCACCACACGATGCCCTTCTCGCAGACCAAGAAATCGTTCTCGGAGGCGATCAAATGGCCCTACCACCGGCTCAAGGGACTCCGCAAGATCGCCCGCAACGACGTGGTGGTGTTCAACTTCCCGGCGGGCGACACGGTGCTGCTCGAAAATCAGGCGGTGACCTACTACGACATCCTGCGCAGCTACGAAGAGTCGTTCGGCAAGGAGCAGGGACGCCGCGAGCTGGCGAAGAGATACACGATCGCGACGCGTCCGGTCGACAAGCGCGAGAACTACATCAAACGCTGCGTGGCCATTCCGGGCGATACGCTGGAGGTGCGCGACGGCCGAGTGCGGGTCAACGGCGAGGCGCAGGGAGTCCTTCCGGGCATCCAGCGGATGCACACCGTGCTGGTCTCCTCGCCGCTGTCGCACTACGCACTCGAAAATCTCGGCATCACAGAGTCGGGCGGCAACGGCTCGATCTACTCCATGCCGCTGACGGAGGAGACCGCCGAGAAACTGCGCAAATTGAGCAACGTCGTCTCGGTGCGGCGCGATGTCTACCGCGCCACCGACGAGGTGTTCCCCCAATGGGGCGAGGCACGGTGGAGTCTCGACGAGTACGGTCCGATCGTCGTCCCGGCGAAGGGCATGACCGTCGCGCTCACGACCGAGAACCTGCCGCTCTACCGCCGGATCATCGAGGCCTACGAAGGCCACCGCGTGGAGGAGCGCGAGGGTGCGATCCTTATCGACGGCGCAACTACCGACGAATACACCTTCGCGATGGACTACTACTGGATGATGGGCGACAACCGCCACAACTCGGCCGACTCGCGCTTCTGGGGCTTCGTCCCCGAGGACCACATCGTCGGCAAGGCGTCGTTCGTCTGGCTCTCGCTCGACCCCGAGAAGTCGTTCCCCGCGAATATCCGCTGGAACCGCATGTTCCGGAAAGTGAAGTAGGGTGGAGGAGGATCGCTATCTGACACTCGAAGCACCGGCCGAAACCTCGTGCCGGGAGCGGAGCAGCAAGTTTCTCGCCTACGCCTATCCGGTGGAGGACGAGGAGCGGATCCGCACGATCCTCGACGAACTGCGCAAACGCTACTACGACGCCACGCACCACTGCTACGCATGGCGGCTGGGGCCCCGCGGCGAGCAGTTCCGCGCCAACGACGACGGCGAACCCTCGGGAACGGCCGGAAAACCGATCTTGGGGCAGCTGCTCTCGCACGAACTGACCGACACGCTGATCGTGGTGGTCCGCTACTTCGGCGGCACGAAACTGGGCGTCCCGGGGCTGATCGCAGCCTACCGCGAAGCGGCGGCCGAGGCGATCGCCGCAGCACGGATCGTGGAACGCACGGTCGACCGTACGATCCGCATCGACTTCCCCTACGCGGCGATGAACGACATCATGCGCGTGGTCAAGGAGGAGCGGCCGCGCATCGTCGAACAGCGGTTCGACAACCTCTGCACGATGCGGCTCACGATCCGCGAAAGCTGCGCCGAACGGCTCGCCGAGCGCCTGAAGAAGGCGGGAGGCAGCATCGACCCGGCGCAGCGATAGAGGCCGGGCCACAGCCGTGCTCCCGACGAGCGGGCAGCTGCGCACCGAAGCGGCGACGAACGCCGCAACCGACAACGAACACCGTTATGCACGAACATTCCATATATATCAAAGGGGCGCGGGTCCACAACCTCAAGAACATCGAGGTGGAGATCCCGCACGACGAACTGGTGGTCGTCACCGGGCTTTCGGGCTCGGGCAAGTCGACGCTGGCCTTCGACACGATCTTCGCCGAGGGACAGCGCCGCTACGTCGAGAGCCTCTCGGCCTATGCGCGCCAATTTCTGGGCAAAGTCGACAAGCCCGACGTCGACATCATCACGGGCATCGCGCCGGCCATCGCCATCGAACAGAAGGTCAACACGCGCAATCCGCGCTCGACGGTCGGCACCACGACCGAAATCTACGACTACCTGAAGCTGCTCTTCGCCCGCATCGGCCGCACCTTTTCGCCCGTATCGGGCGCGGAGGTACGCTGCTACAGCGTCGACGACGTAGCGGCGCGTCTGCTCGAACACGCGGGCGAACGGGCCGAGATCGCCGCACCGCTGGTGCTGGCCGAGGGACAGGGGATCATCGAGAAGCTGACGCTGCTCGTCTCCGACGGCCTGATGCGCGTGCATGCGGGCGGCCGCACCATGCTCATCGAGGAGTTCCTGCCCGCGGCGGGTCCCGACACCGATCCCGCGGCGGTCGCCGTCGTCGTCGACCGCCTGCGCGTCGGGGCCGACGACGACACACAGACCCGCATCCGCGACTCGGTGGCGCGCGCTTTCTCCTACGGCGACGGAGTCTGCATCCTGATCACCGAGCAGGGTGCGGAGCGCTTCTCGTCGCGCTTCGAAGCCGACGGCATCGAATTCGAGCCGCCCACCGAACACCTCTTCTCGTTCAACAATCCGCTGGGTGCCTGTCCCCGCTGCGAAGGCTACGGCAAGGTGATCGGCATCGACGAGGATCTGGTGATCCCCGACAAGAGCAAAACGATCTACGAGGATGCCATCGCCTGCTGGCGCGGCGAGACGATGCGCCAGTGGAAGGAGCGGCTCGTGGCCAACGCCGCGAAGTTCGACTTCCCGATCCATACGCCCTTCTACGAGCTCACACAGGAGCAGAAGCGCCTGCTGTGGCGCGGCAACGCCTACTTCGAAGGGTTGGACGACTTCTTCGCCTACATCGACTCGGAACGGCGCAAGATCCAGTTCCGCGTGATGAAGGCGCGCTATACGGGCAAGACCGTATGCCCGGAATGCGGCGGTTCGCGCCTGCGCCGCGAAGCGCTCTACGTGCAGGTCGGCGGCCGTACGATCGCCGAGCTGACCATGCTGCCCGTCGACGAGCTGATCGCCTTCTTCGGCGCGCTGCAACTGGACGAACGCGACGCGAAGGCGGCCGCCCGGCTCCTCGTCGAAATCCGCAACCGCCTGCAGTACCTCGCCGACGTGGGGCTGGGCTACCTGACCCTCGACCGGCTGTCGTCGACCCTCTCGGGCGGCGAGAGCCAGCGCATCAACCTCTCGACATCGCTCGGCAGCAACCTCACGGGCTCGCTCTACATCCTCGACGAACCCTCGATCGGCCTCCATCCGCGCGACACGAACCGCCTGATCAAGGTGCTCAAGCAGCTGCGCGATCTGGGCAACACGGTGATCGTCGTCGAACACGAGGAGGAGGTGATCCGCGCCGCCGACCGAATCATCGACATCGGCCCCGAGGCGGGCTACAACGGCGGCGAGGTGGTCTTCAACGGCACGCTGCCGCAACTGCTCGACTGCACGCGGAGCCTCACGGCCGACTACCTCACCGGACGCCGCTCGATCGCACCGCCCGCCGTACCGCGCGGCTGGAACCGCTCGATCGTGGTCAAGGGCGCCCGTGCGAACAACCTGCGCAACATCGACGTGCGCATCCCGCTGGGGGCCATGACCTGCATCACGGGCGTGAGCGGCTCGGGCAAGTCGTCGCTCGCCAAAGGCATCCTCTATCCGGCGCTGCGGCGCCTGCTGTGCGACACGGGGGCCAAACCCGGCGACTTCGACGGCATCGAGGGCGACATCGGACTGCTCAAGGCGGTCGAAATGGTCGACCAGAACCCCATCGGCAAGTCGTCGCGGTCGAACCCGGTGACCTACATCAAGGCCTACGACGAGATCCGAAAACTTTTCTCCGACCTGCCTTACTCGAAACACAACGCACTCACCCCGGCCCACTTCTCGTTCAACGTCGCCGGCGGCCGCTGCGAGGAGTGTCAGGGCGAGGGGGTGATCAAGGTCTCGATGCAGTTCATGGCCGACGTGACGCTGGTGTGCGAGGCCTGCGGCGGACGCCGCTTCCGCGACGAGGTGCTCGAAGCGAAATTCCGCGGCAAGACGATCAGCGACGTGCTCGAACTCACGGTCGACGAAGCCGTGGCCTTCTTCGGCGAGGAGACCAAGAACGCCGCCTGCCGGCGCATCGTCGAGCGGCTCAAGCCGCTGCAGGACGTCGGACTGGGCTACGTCCGGCTCGGACAGTCGTCATCGACCCTCTCGGGCGGCGAGAGCCAGCGGGTGAAGCTGGCCTCGTTCCTCACCAAAGAGAGCGCCGACGGCGGGGTGATGTTCATCTTCGACGAGCCGACGACAGGACTCCACTTCCACGACATCTCGAAGCTGCTGGCGGCGTTCGACGCCCTGATCGCACGCGGCCACACGATCGTGGTCGTGGAGCACAATATGGACGTGATCAAGTGCGCCGACCGGGTCGTCGACCTCGGGCCCGAGGCCGGCTCGGGAGGCGGACGGCTCGTCTTCGAAGGCACGCCCCGCGAACTGGAGGGCTGCGCCGAAAGCCGCACGGGCGAGTTCCTGCGCATGCGCCGCAAACTGGAACCCAACGGATAACAGGGCACCGCGGCTCGCGGCGCTCCGAGCCCGGAACGCCTCCCGGCCCATCCGACGACGACTTACGATGGAATTCGAAACCTACACACTACCCAACGGCATCCGGGGCATCCACCGGCAGGTGCGCACCGGCGTGGCGCATTGCGCGCTGGCGATCAATGCCGGCAGCCGCGACGAACTGCCGACGGAGTACGGCCTGGCGCACTTCGCCGAGCACGCCTTCTTCAAGGGGACGCACCGCCGCCGGGCATGGCAGGTCAACTGCCGCCTCGAAAACCTCGGCGGCGAACTCAATGCCTTCACCACCAAAGAGGACACGACGATCCACGCCACGACGCTGCGCGGCGACTTCGCAAAGGCCGCGGAGCTGATCGCCGACGTCGCCTTCCGCTCGACCTTCCCCGAACGGGAGCTGGAGCGCGAGAAAGAGGTGATCGCCGACGAGATCAACACCTACAAGGATTCGCCGGCGGACATGATTTACGACACGTTCGAAGACATGCTCTTCGCCGGGTCGGAACTGGGCCACAACATTCTGGGACGCAAAGCGGCGCTGCTGCGCTACGACAGCGACGCGATCCGCGCCTTCACGGGCCGCACGCACACTACCGACCAGATGGTCTTCGCGTCGGTCGGCAACTTCACGGCCCGCACGGCCGAGTCGATCGCCGCCCGCTACTTCGCCGAACAGCCCGCCACGACGCGCGCCTTCGCCCGCCGGCCGGCACAGCCCTGCGCACCCTTCGAAAAGAGCGTCGCCAAACACACGCACCAGACCCACTGCATCATCGGCAACCGCGCCTACGGCATCGACGATCCGCGACGGCTGGCGCTGGCGCTCGTGGTCAACATCCTCGGCGGTCCGTCGGCCAACTCGCTGCTCAACGTCGAGGTGCGCGAAAAACACGGATTGTCCTACAACATCGAGGCGAGCTACACCCCCTACGGCGACACGGGCATCGTCGCCATCTACTTCAGCTCCGACCACGCCAACGCCGAGCGCTGCATCGAACTGATCGAGGGGCGCCTGCGGCACCTCCGCACCGAGCCGCTCTCCGCACGGCGGCTGTCGATGGCCAAGAAGCAGTTCATCGCCCAGCTAGCCATCTCGGCCGAAAGCAACGAAAGCTACATGCTCGGGGCGTGCAAGAGCCTGCTCACGCATGCCGAAATCGACACGATGGAGCAGGCTTACGCCAAAGTGCGGGCGCTGACGGCGACGCAGCTGACCGAGGCGGCCGAAGAGGTCTTCACCGACATGTCGCGGCTGATCTACCGATAAACATCTTCGGAGCGGCATCGAATAACCCGCTCGCCCGAACCGAAATAAAGAAAAAAGATGAAACGAACCCTGCTTTTCGTCCTGTTGGACGACTTCGCCGACTGGGAGGCCGCATACCTCGCCCCGGCGCTCCGCGGCGGCGTGCTGCCGGGCCATGAAGGCTCTTACGACACCTGCTACGCCGCACCCGGCGGCCGCCCCGTACGATCGATCGGCGGCATGACCGTACACCCCGACCGCGATCTTTCGACGCTGCCCGACGCCTGCGCCGGCGTGATCCTCGTGGGCGGCATGGGGTGGCAGCGCCCCGAGGCGGAAGAGGTCATGACGCTCGTCCGCGAGGCGCACGCGCGAGGCCTGCTCGTCGGCGCGATCTGCAACGCCTGCGCCTTTCTGGCGGCGCACGGCGAACTGAACGACATCCGCCACACGGGAAACACCGTCGAAATGCTGCAGGCATGGGGCGGCAACCGCTATACGGGCGCAGCCCGCTACGAGGAGCGGCAGGCCGTGCGCGACGGCTCCACCGTCACGGCGAACGGCAGCGCCTGCCTCGAATTCACGCGCGAATGCCTGCGCGCACTCGAGGCCGACGCACCGGAGGCGATCGAAGCCTCCTACCGCTTCAACAAGGAGGGATTCTACAAGGAGTAAGATGGAGGCGCTCGAACGATACGTCCACGACCATACGGAGGCGGAGGAGGAGCTTCTACGCGAACTCGACCGCGAAACCCACCGCCGGACCGTGGCGCCGCGCATGCTCTCGGGGCACATTCAGGGCAAGCTTCTGAAGCTCCTCGTGCGGATGCTCCGCCCGCAGCGGGTGCTCGAGATCGGCACCTTCACGGGCTACTCGGCCCTCTCGATGGCCGCGGGGCTCGATCCCGGAGCCGAGCTCCACACGATCGAGGTCGACGACGAGCTGGAGGAGCTGGCGCAGTCGTTCTTCGACCGCTCGTCGTACGGCGATCGGATCCGCCTCCACATCGGCTCGGCGCTCGACATCGCCCCGACGCTGGGCGGCACGTTCGACCTCGTATTCATCGACGGCGACAAGCGCGAGTACCCCGACTACTACCGGATGCTGATGGGCGACGCCGGGGACCGGCCGCTCGTACACGGCGGCTCGGTGCTGATCGCCGACAACATCCTCTGGTCGGGCAAGGTCGTGGAGCCGGTCGCGGCGCGCGACCGCCACACGCAGGCCGTGATCGAGTTCAACCGCATGGCGGTCGCCGATCCGCGCGTCGAGAACGTGATCGTGCCGTTGCGCGACGGCCTGAACCTGATTCATGTGAAACGATAACGGCCACGCACCGAGGCCTGAAAACGAACGGATATGGAAATCGAAGAGTTGCAACGGCGCGTAGACGCGTGGATCCGCACCTACGGCGTGCGTTATTTCAGCGAACTGACCAACATGGCGTGCCTGACGGAGGAGGTGGGGGAGTTGGCCCGCGTCATGGCACGCCGCTACGGCGACCAGTCGTTCAAGGCGGGCGAGGGGAGCGATCTGGCGGACGAAATGGCCGACGTGCTGTGGGTGCTGGTCTGTCTGGCCAATCAGACGGGCGTGGACCTGACAACGGCCGTCGAGACCAACTTCGCCAAGAAGACCGCCCGCGACAAGGAGCGGCACAAGCAAAACGCGAAGCTGCGGAAGGCCGACGAGTAGCCGGTCGCAAACGGCGGCACTTGCATTTGCCGCCGTTTGCGACCGAAAAGAGGACAGCTCCGCGCCCGATATCGGATTGCGGCCGCACGCCGAACCGCCGCAATCCCCGCAAGGATGTACAAAAACCCCGCACGCCGGCCGCAAGGACCGTCGTGCGGGAGCGCCGCTTATGGTAAGCAAACGGACGATATCGGACGAACGCAGCCGGTCAACGAACCGCTTCGCGGAGTTCGGCTTCGAAAATACGTACGGGCACGGCCTGCATCGCGATCTTCCGTTCGGCATCGGTCAGTGCGCCGAACGAACGGCCAAAGCACTCCTGCGCCAGTCCGTCGCGCAGGCGGTCGTAAGCGAGCGTCAGGGCCCGTCGCACGCAGAAATAAGCTTCATAGGGGGTTTCGCGCATCGCTCGGAGCACGACGAGGCCGTCGCCGACCCGACAGGCGACCGTACGGCCGTCGGACGTCGCGAACTCGGCGGTCCGATGATCCGCACGCTGCGGATCGTCGGTCGCATTCGCTAAAAACTCCTCCGCAAGCGCAGTCAGCTCCTCGGGGGAACAGGCCGACAGACGGCCCCCGTTTCCTGCCAGCACGCGGCCCTCGGCATCGACCATCACCTCGAACAGATTGCGTTCGGCCACCTTGAGTTCGACGCGTCGCACGCCCGCAGCATCGTCGGGCACGACCGCCAGCGGCTCGGAGAGTACCTCGACCCGCCCGTCGGCAGCGCGTCCCGGCAACGGAGGCAACACGCGCAGCACGGACCCGCTTCCGGAAATCCGGTAACGGACCTTGAGCAGCGAAGCACGACGCAATGCGTCCAGCACCTCCTGCACGCGGCCCATAGGCACGGCGGCTTCCGCCGACAGCTCCGCATTGCACCCCGGATCATCATCCGCAAGCGATGCACGACGCTCCGCAAGTTCGGTTTCGAGGGCGGCGAGCGTCACCTTCCGGCCGTCCAGCAGCAAGGTCCCGTCGGCTTCGATCCGAATCTTCGCAAGGCCGGCACCGCACGCCCCCGCCGGTAAGCCGCCGTCCGGAGCGATCCGCCCGGGCAGATCGCAGACCACCAACACGTCGACCGAGGGATCGCCCAAACGCTCGCCGACAGCCGCCCCCGCGTAGACCGTGGGACAGATGTCCTGTCCGGCGCTGTGCGGATCGGCATAGCGCACCTCGTAATACTCCTCCGGCGTCAACAGCCGCCCGTCGACGAGGAATCTCGGATTGCGCGCAGCGACGCCATACCGTTTGAGCGCCCATTGCGTCATGTCGGTCCCATTCGGATCGGTGATCTTCAGGCGTCCGCTCCGCGACGCCGCGCGGTACTTCGCGTCGTCCACGGGCAGATAACGCAACGAGAGGCCTTTGGGCCCACCGTTCGGTTCGATGTCGACATAGATCAGCACGCAATGCACGGGCACCGGCTCAAGCCCCTTAAGATCGGGAGACTCACTATCGGCAGTAAGCTGGACCCTCGTCTGCGCCCCGAACCGTTCGCGCGCCGCGGCGACGATGTCGGGCAAATCCTCCCGGGAGCGAAGCTCGCCGTCGACCCGGATGCCCCCTTCGGAAACACGGACCCGCAGTAGGGTGGAATCGTCCGCAGCAGCGTCGGGGACCGGCACGTCGGGGCGGACGGTGAAACTGCACAGCATCGCCATTGCGGCGACCAGCGGAACAGCTGCGCCGAGCCGCAGGGCGGCGAAACGGCGCTCCTAGAATTGTGTCATCATGGCAAATCGGGTTTTAGTGAATGAATGATTCAACCCGCAGGCTATATCCGGATTATAACCGAAGAGTTGACGGAAAACGATCGTGCGGTATTCGGTGAGGTCGTATCCGGCGCGCAGCACGTCGCGGTCGGCTTCCCATTCGTGCACCTCGCGCAACCAGCCGGCAGCCATCCACACGAAGGGATCGAACCAGAAAAAGCAGCATGCGAGCTCGGCGAAAATGCGTTCGAGCGAATGGCGGTGCCGCACGTGGCTCGCCTCGTGGTACAGGACGACGTCCCGTTGCCGGCCCTCGAACCCGTCGCCCAAGAACACCGTGCGCAGAAACGAAAAGGGAACCGACACCGAATGGTGCTCAGCGAGCGTATAAGCGCCGCAGTCGGTCAGCCGCGCCCGCTTCCGAAGACGGCGCAACGCCCGCCAACGTCCGGCGAACGATCCGAGCAGCACAAGACAGACCGCACCGTAGAGCGATCCGGCAGCCGTCCGCAGAGCACCCGTACGGTCGACGGCGGGCACGTCGCCCGCAACCGCAGCCGCGGACACCGCCTCCGGAAACTCGACGAGCGGTTCGTCGTCGGATCGGTCGGCCTGCGACGACCCAGCAGGCGCAGCGAGCAGCAGCGGCACGGGGCAGACCGCCGTGCGGGCCGGATAGAGGGGGATCTGCAGAGCCGGCAGCACGACCGAAAGCACTACCGCCGCCAACAAGTAGCGCCGGCAGATCCCGAAGGAGACTTTACGCACTAACAGCACGCGATAGAATCCCAGCAGCAGACCGCTGCAGAGAAGCACTTCGAGCAGATACGACAAGGGTGTTTTCATAGATTCGATTCGACGTTACAAGATAAGCGGATGCGGCACCGGGAGCGACGTGCAGCGCAGCAGGGCAGCGCTCTTGCCCGAAACCCCGTCAGCCGGACGGAATCAGCGTCCGTCGCGGAGCATCTTCAGAATGGCATCGGTCTCCTCCACCGATATGGCCTTGTGCTCCGAGAAGAACGAAACCAGCCGGCTCACCGAGCCTCCGAAGAAGCTGCTCAACACCTGATCCATATAACGGCGGGCATAGTCGTCCTTCGTGACGAGCGGGTAGTATTCGTGAGTCTTCCCGTAGGCCTTGTGTCCGACGAATCCCTTCTTTTCGAGGATGCGAACGATGGTCGAAACCGTGTTGTAGGCGGGTTTCGGAGCCTCCAGCTCCTCCAGAATGTCCCGCACCACACCGGCCCCGATACGCCACAGCACCTGCATGATCTCCAGTTCAGCACGGGTCAGCTCCTGAATGCGGTTCTTCGATACGGCTACCATAACTATACATTTAGTTGATTAACGTACCGCAAGTATACAACTAATATTTTAGTTAAACAACTAAAATCATAATTATATTGCGAAAATTCCGCAAAAGCGGGGTAGCGCGGCCCCGAAACCTGCCGGCAGAGGCGGGACGGCTCTGCAGCGAACGGAGCACGACAGGGGACACGACCCGACAGCGAACGAAGCACGGCAAGGGATGCGGCATGACAGAGAACGTAGTTCAACAGAGGACGTGCCCCGGCAGAGAACGCAACTCGACAGGAGACACGGCTTGGCAGGGGATGCAGCCCAGCACGAAAAAGAGCGACACCCCCGTAAAGGGATGTCGCTCCGCATATCCGTTCGCGGGCGATTACTCCAACTTGAGATCCTTCTTGATACCCTCGATCTTGCCATCGAGTTCGGCGAGCACCTTGTCGTAGTCGTCGACCGACGCCAGCGGAGCCTTCACCCCGAAGTAGAACTTGATCTTGGGCTCGGTACCCGACGGACGCACCGACACGATCGTACCGTCCTCGGTGAACCACTGCAGCACGTTGCTGCGATCCTGCTCGATGGGGGTCTTCTCGCCCGTCTTCGTGCAGGTGGTCTCCAGCGAGAGGAAGTCGTTGATCTTCACCACGGGCGAGCCGAGGATCGCGGCGGGCGGCGTCGTGCGGAAGTCGACCATCATCTTCTGGATCAACTCGGCACCCTCCTTGCCCTTGCGGACCACCGAAACGAGGCCCTCGCGGTAGAAGCCGTACTTCACGTAGAGCTGCTGCAGCCACTCGTAGAGCGTCAGCCCCATCGTCTCTTTGGCCCACGCCGCAGCCTCGGCCGCCAGCGAGCAGGCCGACACGGCATCCTTGTCGCGCACGTAGTCGCCGGCCAGATAGCCGAATGACTCCTCGCCGCCGCCGATGTACTTGGCCACGCCCTCGTTGTCGCGGATGATCTTGGCGATGTACTTGAAACCCGTGAGGCAGTCGTAGCACTTCACGCCGAAGCTGTCGGCCACGGCATTGGCCATCTGCGACGTCACGATCGTCTTCACGACGTACTGTTTGCCGTCGAGCTTGCCCAGCTCGGCCCAGCGGGTCAGCTGGTAGCTCATCAGCAGCACGAGCGTCTGGTTGCCGTTGAGCAGCACGTATTCGCCCTTGCCATTGCGCAGCGCCACGCCGATGCGGTCGGCATCGGGGTCGGTGGCGAGCACCAGATCGGCGCCCTCCTTCGCCGCGAGGTCAATGGCCATCGTCATGGTCTTGCGCTCCTCGGGATTCGGCGACTCGACGGTGGGGAAGTCGCCGTCGACCACGGCCTGCTCCGGAACGAGCATCACGTTCGTGAAGCCGAACTTCGCGAGCGACGCGGGTACGAGCCGCACGCCCGAACCGTGGATCGGCGTGTAGACGATCTTCATGTCGCGGTGTTTGGCCACGCACTCGGGCGAGAGCGAGAGCTCGTGCACCTTATTTAAATAGATTTCGTCGAACTCCTCGCCCAGAATCGTGATGTTCTCCTTGTTGCGGCCCGTGAGGATCATCTCCACGTCGGTGATCTTCTCCACCTCGGCGATGATGTTCTTGTCGTGGGGCGGAGTGACCTGCGCACCGTCGGTCCAGTAAGCCTTGTAGCCGTTGTACTCCTTGGGGTTGTGCGAGGCGGTGACCACGACGCCCGAGTGGCACTTCAGCTCGCGGATGGCGAAGCTCAACTCGGGCGTCGGGCGCAGCGCGTCGAAGAGGAAGACCGTGAAGCCGTTCGAGGCGAAGATGTCGGCCACGCGCTCGGCGAACATACGCGAATTGTTGCGGCTGTCGTGTCCCACGGCCACGCGCACCTGCTCGCCCGCGAAGTTCTTCTTAAGGTAGTTCGACAGACCCTGCGTAGCGGCGCCCACCGTATATACGTTCATGCGGTTCGAGCCGACACCCATGATGCCGCGCAGACCGCCCGTACCGAATTCGAGGTCCTTGTAGAAGCTCTCCGTCAGTTCGTTGCGGTCGTTGGCCATCAGATATCTGACCCGCTCCTTCGTCTCCTCGTCGTAGCGGCCGTCGAGCCATGCCTGTGCCTTTTTCAAGACTGCCTGTTCCAATTCGTTTACCATAAATTCATCAGTTTTATTTATAGATCGGTTATCGTTCGCAACAAAAAATCTATATGCAAATATACGAAATAAAAATCTATTCTTCACTATCAGCCACTTAAAATTTGCCCTCCGAAAACCGTTGTTTTCCTATATGCAAAAAAAACATTTTTGCAAGGAGGAATCCGAAATATTTTCGGGAATTTATTCACAACTTTGTCTCGTCAAAAACAGTGCAATCCCCGACCGATGTTGAGCAACACGCAGACATACAACGACATGTGGCAGAATTGCCTCGACCGCATCAAGGCGCAGACCTCCGCGGAGGAGTTCGCCAAGTGGTTCGAGCCGATCGAGCCGCTGGAGTTCGACGGCACTACGCTGCGCCTGCGCGTTCCCAACGAGAGCTACGTCCGCCAGATCGAGAAAAATTACATTCCTTTCCTGCGGCCCATCATCTCGCAGCTCTACGGACAGCAGACGCGGCTGCACTACGCCGTGCCGCGCGCCGCGGCGCCCGTTTCCGTGTCGGCCGATGCCGACACGACGGCCATCTCGCGGTTCAAGACGCAGACCAACACGGCAAATATAAAGAATCCGTTCGTAATTCCGGGCCTCAAGAAGATCTTCATCGATCCGCAGCTCAATCCGAACCTCACCTTCGCGACCTTCATCGAGGGCGAATGCAACCGGCTGGCCCGCTCGGCCGGCATGGCCATCGCCGTCGATCCGGGCAACAACCCCTTCAATCCGCTCTACATCTACGGCGACTCGGGGTTGGGCAAGACCCACATCGTGCAGGCGATCGGACACGAGGTGCGCCAGCGCCATCCCGAGCTGCAGGTGCTCTACGTCTCGATGAACAAGTTTCAGGCGCAGTTCCAGACGGCCTACAAGAACGGCGAGATTCCCGACTTCATCCACTTCTACCAGATGATCGACATCCTGATCATCGACGACATTCAGGAGCTGACGGGAAAGACCGGTACACAGAACGCCTTCTTCAACATCTTCAACCACCTGCAGCTGGCAGGCAAACAGCTGATCCTCACGTCGGACAAGCCGCCCGTCGAGCTGAAGGACATCGAACAGCGCCTGCTCACCCGCTTCAAATGGGGACTTTCGGCACAACTCGATTCGCCGGACTACGACACGAAGCTCAAGATCATCCGCGCGAAGGCCCGGAAGCTCGGCGCACCGATCTCGGACGACGTGGTGGCCTATCTTGCCGACAACATCTCGGCCAACGTGCGCGAAATCGAGGGAGCGCTCTCGTCGCTCGTCGCCAACGCCTCGTTCCTCGGACGCAAGATCACGCCGTCGCTCGCGAAGGAGATCTTGAAGGTCTATGTGAAGATCAACCGCAGGGAGATCACCATAGACCGCATCATCGAAGTGGTCTGCACGCACCTCAATCTCGATTTCGCGCGCTTCAACTCCACGGAGCGCACGCGCGAAATCGCCCAAGCGCGCCAGATCGCCATGTACCTCGCCAAGCAGCACACCAAAGCGCCGCTGACGATGATCGGCTCGGCGATCGGCGGACGCAACCACGCCACGGTGCTCCATTCGTGCAAAGCCGTCACGAACCTGATCGAAACCGACAAGGCATTCCGCCGGCAGGTGGAGGAGATCGAAAAGAAAGTGCTCGCATAGTAAGGTGCGGGCACTTTTCGTTCACTACGGCAGCGCAGACGGCCGTCGCCGGCGGCCCCGACACGGCGGAGTGCGCCCCGATCTACAGTCGACGCCCCGGAACGCATGCGAAAAAAACGACAGGCCGATACGCGAATATGGACGAAAATTCATATATTTGCGTATCGTAGTCGGAAACCTACGATACAACGCTAAATCCCAACACCATGAAAAAGCTTCTGTTCCTGATGGCCTTCGCGGCCCTGACGTGGGGGGGGGTGACGGTAACGGCGCAGACACTCGAACCCGAATTCGAAGGTGAGGTGGTCGGCGTCTTCCCCGACGGCTCTTCCCGCAAACTCGAAAAGCACAACGTGCGCATCCGCACCGGCGCCGGAGTCTACATCGCCGGCTTCGCCGCGAGCAAATCCAAAACCAAAGTCGTGATCGACGGCGACCGCGCCGCCACGCGCTTCGAAGGCGACGCCCCTATCGAGCTGATCATCCGGGCGCAGGACAACAAAGCCGACCCGATGTCGATCGTGCGCATCTTCCGCCTGAAGGGCACCAAGAAAAACCGCTCGGCAGTAATCGCCGCCACGGGGTCCTTCTCGGTGAACAGCAACACGATGGAGTTCCTGCCCTTCACGGCCACGAAATACGGCGAGAGCAGCTACCGGCTGACCCTCGACGAGCGGCCCACGGGCGAATACGGCATCACCGTCTCGAACCCGAACAACGTCGACGAACGTCAGGTGATCGTCTCGACCTTCGCTATCGACAACGGAACCGATCCGAAGAAGAAGTAAACGAAGCATACCCATCCCGGGAGAAGGCGTACCTTATTACGAGGTACGCCTTCCGCTTTACGACAAGATGCGCGAGGCATCGGAATTCCGAAAAAAAATGCCTATTTTGCGGACGCGCTTGCGGCAACACCGCCCGCCGCGGCATCCGCGGCGTCGGTCGACGCCGCACCTTAAGACCACGAAATGGACCAACCGAAACTCGAACGGCTGCTCCGGCTGATGAAGCTGCTGACGGCCAACACCACCTACACGGTCGATCAGCTCGCCGAACGGCTCTCGATGTCGCGGCGGACCGTCTACCGCTACATCGACACGTTTCGCGAAGCGGGCTTCGTCATCAAGAAAACGGGCGACTGCATCCGCCTCGACAAGGCATCGCCCCATTTCCGCGACATCTCGCAGCTGGTGCACTTCACCGAGGAGGAGGCGGTGATCCTCAAGAGCGCCATCGAAAGCATCGACGACACGAACCTGCTGAAGCAGAACCTCAAACGCAAGCTCTACTCCGTCTACGACAACAAGACGCTGGCCGACACGGTGGTGCGGGGCAAGAACGCCCCTAACATCCGGCGGCTGATCGAGGCGATCGAGGAGCGGCGGCAGACGGTGCTGCACGGCTACCGCTCGGCCCACGGCGCGCAGGTGCGCGACCGCCGAGTGGAGCCCTTCGCCTTCACGACCAACTACGTCAACGTCTGGTGCTACGATCCCGAGGACGGCCGCTCGAAGCTGTTCAAGACGGCGCGCATCGGCTCCGTATCGCTCGGCGGGGCGTGGGAGCATGCCGCGGAGCACCGCGAAGGATTCATCGATGCCTTCCGCATGCACGGCGACGCACCGCAGCGCATCCGGCTGGAATTGGGGCTGCTGGCCTGCAATTTGCTCTGCGAAGAGTATCCGCTCGCCGAACGCGACCTCACGCCTTCGGGCCACGGGCGCTGGATGCTCGACACGCAGGTAGCGGGGTATGTCGGCGTGGGACGCTTCGTCGCGGGGCTGCTCGACGACATCCGGATCGTCGATGCCCCGGGGCTGCAAAGCTACCTCGACGCCTACTTCGCCCGCTACGCACACACGGCAACAACACCGACAAACTAATGCTACAATACCATAAAATCACGAAAACCATGACACATCGCCGGAACAGGCTGTCGGGCGCCCTGTTGCTCGCAGCCGCGACCGTCGCCTACGGCCGCACCCATGCCGCTCCGCCCCCGGAGACCGCCCCCGACCGCGAACCGACCACCGAATGGCGCGACAGAGGACCCGAACCCACCGTGCTCGACATCGAAACCCGCACCTGCGACAACGAAGACTTCCGCAGGGCGCTCTGGACGGGCGGCAACCTGCAGCTGACGGTGATGTCGATCCCCATCGGCGGCGAGGTCGGACTGGAGCGGCACGCCGATATCGACCAGTTTCTCCGCATCGAGGAGGGCGAGGCCGAAGTCCGAATGGGCGACAGCGCCGACCGGCTCGACTTCGTATGCCCGGCATCGGCCGACCACGCGATCTTCGTACCGGCCGGCAAATGGCACAACATCGTGAACAAGGGCGACCGACCGCTGAAACTCTACTCGATCTACGCACCGGCCGAACATCCGCGCGGCACCGTGCACCGCACCTACGAGGAGGCGATGGCCGCCGAACACGACCACCACTGACCGGATTCGTCGGCCGCACGTCATTTCCGCCCGATCGGCACCGACTCCCCACCGGTGCACACGGATCGGCAAAAAAACGCATCGCGCGATGCGTTTTTTCGTTTCGTGTCACGACCTGTCACTCCGACTCCGTTCCTTTGCATCGTGAAACCAAAACGATCCAACGATGGGAACAGCTTACAGAATCCATTGCGCACACTGCGGCACGCAATTCGAACAGACCTCGCCCGGCAGCTTCGGCCTGCCGGCACCGAGCGCCGGGTGCGGCGATTACGTCGAGACCCAGACGGCGATCCGCTGTCCGGTCTGCTTCAAACGGCTCAACGCCTCGCAGGAGGAGTTCCGCCGACAGGTCGAAGTGACCTACCTCTGGGACTGATGCGAAGCAATCGACGCAGCCGGACCCGCCGCCACACCCCGCACCGCGACGATCACGACCGGTCCCGACAATGCACAAATTCGCGAAAAATCGCCCCCGAAGCGGATTTTCCGCAAAATTTTGCTAACTTTGAAAGGTAAATTCTTATTCGAGAACGATGGCGAAACCGCAGGTGGGGGAGATGGCCCCCGATTTCCGATCGACGACGCAGGAGGGAACTCCTCTGACGCTGGCCGACCTCAAGGGGCAGCGCACGATCCTCTATTTCTATCCGAAGGACAACACGTCGGGCTGCACGCTCGAGGCCCAAAGCCTGCGCGACGGCCGAGAAGCGCTCGCGGCACGGGGATTCCGGATCGTGGGCGTGAGCCCCGACAGCGAACGGTCGCACCGAAACTTCTGCGCCAAGCACGACCTGAACTTCACGCTGCTGGCCGACACCGACCACTCGGTGTGCGAGGCCTTCGGCGTGTGGGCCGAGAAGTCGATGTACGGCCGCAAATACATGGGCGTCGTGCGCACGACCTTCATCCTCGATGCCGAGGGACGCATCGAGAAGATCTTCGACAAGGTGAAGACCGCCACGCACTACGAGCAGATACTGGCGGCCTACGAAGCGTGATCCGATGAAACGAGCGGGAGGCATACCGACCCTGATCGTCGCGCTCGTCGCGCTGACGGGATCCGCCGCGGCACAGCAACCCGGCAGAGAGTCCGCCGTCGCACGGGAGCCCCGCGAACGTCCGGCAGACGCGATCTCCGCGGCACCGATCGTGGACGATCCGGCATACGCACTTCCGCCCCTGCGGGCAGATGCGCGGACGCTGTACCGCGACCTGCCTCTCCTGCGCGAGGATATGGATCCGATCCTCCGCGAACGCCGCCGCATACGTCGCGCCCTGCAGCAGCGGGCCGACGAGCAGACCCCGGTGATCGCACGGCCGCGCACATCGGCTCCCGACGCGAACCGCACGGCAGGGTTGTGGCGGATCTCCATCGGCAACACGAGCATGGAGAACTGGAGTCCCTATCCCGACCGTGCGCTCGATGCGCGGGTGCTTCGGTTCCCCCATCCGCGCGAACTGCGTCACGATAAACGACCGCTGCATGTGCAGCGCATGGAACAGCTGAACAAAACGAACAAATAACGACAAAAACGCTATAGACAATGGCAGAGAAAGTACAGGCGAATACGGACAAACTCAAGGTCCTGAACGCCGTGATGGAGAAGATAGAGAAGGACTTCGGCAAGGGTTCGATCATGCGGATGAACAGCGCCGAGGTGAACGACGTGCCGGTCATCCCCACGGGATCGATCACGCTCGACATCGCGCTCGGCGTGGGAGGCTATCCCAAAGGGCGCGTGATCGAGATCTACGGCCCCGAATCGTCGGGTAAGACGACGCTGGCGATCCACGCCATCGCCGAGGCGCAGAAGGCGGGCGGCATCGCGGCGTTCATCGACGCCGAGCATGCGTTCGACAGCTTCTACGCCCAGAAGCTGGGCGTGGATGTCGACAACCTCCTCATTTCGCAGCCCGACAACGGCGAGCAGGCGCTCGAAATCGCCGACTCGCTGATCCGTTCGAGCGCCATCGACATCATCGTGATCGACTCGGTGGCCGCTCTGACCCCCAAAGCCGAAATCGAAGGCGAAATGGGCGACGCGAAGATGGGTCTGCAGGCCCGTCTCATGTCGCAGGCGCTGCGCAAGCTCACGTCGAGCATCGCGAAGACGAAAACCGTCTGCATCTTCATCAACCAGCTCCGCGACAAGATCGGCGTGGTCTACGGCAATCCCGAGACGACGACGGGCGGCAACGCCCTGAAGTTCTACGCCAGCGTGCGTATCGACATCCGCCGCGTATCGATCATCAAGGACGGCGACGAGCAGCTCGGCACCCGCACGAAGGTCAAGGTCGTGAAGAACAAGGTGGCGCCCCCGTTCCGCCGTGCGGAGTTCGACATCATGTTCGGCGAGGGCATCTCGAAGATCGGCGAGATCATCGACCTCGGCGTCGACTACGGCATCATCAAGAAGTCGGGATCGTGGTTCTCCTACGGCGACCGGAAGATCGGTCAGGGCCGCGACTCGGTGAAAGATGCACTGAAGAACGATCCGGCCTTCGCCGAGGAGATCGAAGCGAAGGTACGCGCCGCGATGAAGGGCGCAACGGAGTAGCGGCCCGCACTGGTGCGCTGCGGACGACGGGAAACCGCGGTTCCGACGCGCATCAGGCAACCCCGAAGCCCGACGGGCAGCCGTCGGGTGGTAACGGGTCTCGACGGGGGAGGGGCGGTTGCAACGTCCGTCAGGAACACCGACGAAGGCCTCCGCTTCGCAGGGCGGCCGCAGCCTCGAAAGGAGGGCCGACGATCGGTTCCGACCGACAATGAAGCGTACTTCATGGCAGGTGCGCTTCATCGTCCGTTTCGAGCCCCCAAGCGCGGCAAACCGCCCGTCGGCTCCGCGAATACGGACGATAACCGCGCCGCGCACGGAGCACGACGCGCGGAAATATCCGCAAGAAGGGCGGCGAGGACTCCGCCCACCGAAATTCAGGAACGCCAACAAGTACGCCTATGAACTATACGGCCGACGACGAGAAGATCATCGAAGAGCAATGGGACGACCTGCTCCTCTCATGCACGAAGATCTGCAAGAACGACGAGGACTGGAACTTCATCAAACGGGCCTTTTTCCTTGCGAAAGAGGCCCATCAGGGGGTTAGGCGCCGCTCGGGCGAACCCTACCTCCTGCATCCCATCGCTGTGGCCAAGATCGTCGTCGAGGAGATCGGCCTCGGCGTGAAATCGGTCGTCGCGGCGCTGCTGCACGACGTGGTGGAGGACACGGAGTACACGGTGGAGGACATGGAGCGCATCTTCGGGCCGAAGATCGCATCGATGGTCGACGGACTGACCAAGATGTCGGGCGTCTTCAACGCCGACACCTCCGAGCAGGCCGAATACTTCCGCAAGGTGCTCCTGACCCTGTCGGACGACGTGCGGGTCATCCTGATCAAGATCGCCGACCGCCTCCACAACATGCGCACGCTCGGTTCGATGCCGATGAACAAGCAGATCAAGATCACAGGCGAGACGATCTACCTTTTCGCGCCGCTGGCCTATCGGCTTGGCCTCTACTCGATCAAGAGCGAACTGGAGGACCTCTGCATGAAGTACCGCTTCCCGCAGCAATACGCCGAAATCACGCAGAAACTGCAGGAGAGCGAGGCCACGCGCAAGGAGTTCATCGACAAATTCAACGCCCCGATCATTGCGGCGCTCAACCGCGACAACTTCAACTACGAGATTTCGGGCCGCGTGAAGAGCATCTACTCCATATGGAACAAGATGCAGCGCAAGCAGATCCCCTTCGAAGAGGTCTACGACCTGTTCGCCATCCGCATCGTCTTCAAACCGCTGCCATTCCCGTCGGAGAAGACCCAGTGCTGGCAGATCTACTCGACGATCACCGACCTCTACACCCCCAAGCCCGACCGGCTGCGCGACTGGATTTCGATGCCCAAAGCCAACGGTTACGAAGCGTTGCATTCGACCGTGATGGGTCCCGACGGCGTCTGGGTCGAGGTGCAGATCCGCACGCAGCGCATGGAGGACATCGCCGAACGGGGTTTTGCCGCCCACTGGAAATACAAACACGCCACGCTCTCGCAGGACGAGGACGAATTCGACAAGTGGCTCAAGCAGATCCGCGCGGCGCTCAACAGCCCGACGGAGAATGCGGTCGACTTCTTGGACAACTTCAAGTTGTCGCTCTATACGTCTGAGATCGTAGTCTTTACCCCGAAGGGCGAATCCCGCAAGATGCCCTACGGCGCCACGGCCCTCGACTTCGCCTACGACATCCACTCGAAGATCGGCAACAACGCTATCAGCGCCAAGATCAACCACAAGCTGGAGTCGATCACCACGCAGATCAACAGCGGCGACCAGATCGAAATCATCACGGCCGACAACGCACGCCCCAAGCCGGAGTGGCTCGACGTGGTGACGACGACCAAAGCCAAGCAGGCGATCAAAAGTTTCCTCAAGCGCGAGCGACAGAACAACATCGAGCGCGGCATGCAGCTGCTCGACGAAAAGATGAAGTCGCTCAATATCAATATGAGCGGACGCGTACTGCGAAAGATCGTACCCATTTACGGCAGCAGCAACAAGGAGGAACTCTACAGCAAGATCGGCGCGGGCATCATCTCGCTCGATGAACTGGATAAAGCGCTCAAAACCAATTCGAAAAGCAAAATTCTCAAGTTCTGGACGCTGTTCATCCCCAAGAAGGAGGAGGACGACGGCAACGAAACGGCATCCGACCTTCCGACGTCCGGAACCGACGCCGAAGCAGAGCCCCAATTCGAGATCGCGGAGTGCTGCAAACCGATTCCGGGCGACAAGGTGGTGGGGTATCGCGACCCGGCAACGGGCAATATCGTCGTGCATAAGGCGACCTGCGACGAGCTGAATCGGCTCGCGGCACAGTTCGGCAAGAATATCGTGAAGGAGGAGATCAAATGGTCGCAGCACAAGGCGATGTCCTACCTCGCAACGATCGCTCTGCGCGGCCTCGACCGCATGGGCATCCTGCTCGATCTGGCGAAGGTCGTCAGCGGCGACTTCAGCATCAACATCCGCGAAATCAACATCCAAAGCCACGACGGCATCTTCGAAGGAGCAATCAGCCTCTACGTACGCGATGCGGACAGCCTGCACGCAGTGATGGACAAGCTACGCAAGATCAAAGGGATAGAGACCGTCAAACGAACATTGAACTGACACGGATATGGAACGTTTCGAAGACATCGGATCGATCATCGGAGTGATCGCCATCGCCGGAATCGCCATTTACGGCAAAATCGCTGAATACCGGCAAAAAAACGGCAAGCGACGCCACGCGACCGCCACCGAGGAGGCATGGCCCGCACAGCCGGGACACAAGCCCGCATCGACTCCGCATGCGGAACACGACCGTCGCACCCGCAACGCCGCACCCGACGGGGCGCATGGCCGCAAAGCGACGCACACCGCATCTTCCACGGAAAACCGGGCTGATACACCGCACGCACACCGCTTCGGCGAAGCATACGCAGCTGCCAAGAGACCTCAAAGCGGTTTTGCGGTCACCGGTAATGCGCAGCAACTCAAGAAGGGCGCAGCCCTGAACACGCCGAAAACGAGCGGTGCGGCCGCAGAAACAGCCGCAGAAACGGCCGCCGCAACGCTTGGCGAAGAGTTCGACCTGCGGCGCGCCATCCTCTATTCGGAGATCCTGAAACCCCGCTACGACGCCTACGAATAGCAGCGCAGGTCAGCCGCATCGCCCGCCTGCCAGACATCGGGCAGGCACATTCCGAGCAGTCACCATTCGCCATTACGAATGAAATGAGGGGAGAGGCGACCGGTACGCGCAGAACGAAAGGCATAGCTTGCCGAAATATCGATCGCGAACACCGGACATGAACACTTCGCCCCGAGAGACCTCACAAGACATCCAATCAAATCCAATCGCATATGGCATCTATTTTCTCACGCATCATCGCAGGGGAGATCCCCTCGTACAAAATCGCCGAAGACGACCGTTACTACGCGTTTCTCGACATCAATCCGCTGACCGAAGGACACACGCTCGTGGTCCCGAAAAAGGAGGTAGACTACATCTTCGACCTCGACGACGAAACGTTGTCGGGACTGATCCTCTTCGCCAAAAAGATCGCTGCACGAATCGGCCGTAAAATAGCCTGCAAAAGGGTAGCGGTAGTTGTTCTGGGCCTCGAAGTTCCCCACACGCACATCCATCTGATCCCGATCAAAGACGAAAAAGACGTGGATTTTCAACGCGAAAAGCTGAAATTGACTCCGGAAGAGTTTGCGAAAATAGCCGAAACGATCGCTATGGAGCAATAACCACAGGGAGACATATAAATCTATCAATCAGGCGAATGGGAACTTATCAACACCATTCGTCTGATTTTATTTAACATAATATTGTGCGCGGTAATAAATTCTTCGAAAACAATCGATTCATAGCTCGAAATGCTTCGAAAACACAAAAATTTCGGGCGATAGGGCAGGTTAGTTACAAATGTAAATCACAGCATCCGGCCATTGTATTACATATGTAAATATAACAATATTGAAACGACAGCTTATTCGCTGTTTATAAAATACATTTGTAAATATGCTCGCGAATGTTTCCTGCTCTCATTTCAGCGCCACACAAATAAAATCAAATCGCTGAATATTGAATTCTATAGTGCTTAAACTCAGTTGTTTTTCATGATTATATAAACTGACAATAAAGTATAACATTGGTGTTCCCGTAGTAGCTATCGAATCCTCGGTACTCTGCCTAATTCTGAACCATTAAACTACTATATACCAATATAAATACGAAAATATAAGAATATTTACTTTAAATAGAGTGGTAGGGCATATTTTAACCGTAATTTTCACTTGACATCTGTAAACATTATCAACACCAGTTAACATTTTACAACACGACAATTTACTTGCTTTACAAAAGAAAATTATTTACCTTTGTAAAAAATACGTCGATGAAGGAAAAATTGCGTCTTTTGATGGAAAGCGAGCAGCTACGATCGGGGCAACTCGCCGAACGACTCGAAATCAATCCGGCCGCCATCTCGCATTTGCTCTCCGGACGCAACAAGCCGGGTTTCGATTTGCTGCAACGAATCCTCCGGCGATTCCCCCGGATCAGTCCCGATTGGCTGCTTTTGGACAGCGGACCGATGTATCGGACGAACGGATCCGCTCCGGACACTCCGGTAACTCCGCCTTCATCCTCCCGGCATGCCGATGATCCAGTCGGCGGACTCTTCGACATCGTCTCCGGAACTATGCCTTCGGACTACGGACCGGCAAATTCCGATATCCCCACATCGAACGATCGTCCGTCGACGACCGGCTCGGAGCCGACAGCCGGAACCGCATCGGCGAAGGTCGCACGCATCGTCATTTTCTACGACGACCGGACCTTCGAAACTTATGCTCCCAGAATGCGCTGAAATTTTCTGTCCCGGGATTCCGCCCGAATATGCGATTCTCACGCAACATAGAAAATACGTGCTCAAAATGGCAAAGAACATGATTTTACATATCAGTCCCAAATGCCAAATATATAATTTAACATAATGCACATATTAATTCAAATTATGCACATATTAATTCAAATTATGGGGAGATGAAAATAAGCGACACCTCTGCCGGTTGCAGTCCGATTACGCAACCGGCAATCTCGATCGAGATGGATTCCCGAAGATGAACCCGAGCAACGATTCGTTACTCGTGGTCGCAGCAGCAGTCGCCGGGATGGTGTTCCAGCACGGTATGGGGAACGTGTCCGTGCGAAATGAGTTGAATGGGACAGCCGTAATTGGTGAGCTGCTCAGCAGTGATGGCATTCGAACGATGCCGATGAACGGTACGATTGACGCAGACGATCTCCTTCACGATGCTGGTGATCGTACCGATGTCGTGCGAAACCATGACGATGGCCATCCGCTCGTTCAGAAGACGAAGCGAACGATAGAGTTCGTTTTCGAAACGGTTATCGACGAAATTGGCCGGTTCGTCGAGAATAAGCAATTTAGGATCGGCGATGACCGCCCGGCAAAGCAAGGCCCGCTGCATCTGACCGCCCGAGATTTCACCGATCGGCTGTGCGGCGATATCGCCGATACCGGCCTCGTCGAGCAGACGCAGCGCCTTCGTCCGGTCAACCTTCGCATAACGTGAAAAGAATCCTTTGCGTCCCTGCAATCCCGAAAGCACGACCTCGACGACCGAAATCGGAAACTGCCGGTCGAATGCCGAAAGTTGGGGCATATAGCCGATCAACCGCTCGCCGCCGGAGAAAAGCGCATCGGCAAGACGTATCTCGCCCCGATACGGCACCATGCCCAGCACGGCCTTGATCAGCGTAGTCTTGCCGCCGCCATTAGGGCCGATCACACCGAGGAAATCGTCGTGTTCGATCTCGAGACTGACATTCCGAAGCGCTTCATAGCCGTCGTAGACGACCGATACGTCGCGTAGCGATACGAGATTCATCGTCGGGCTGCAATCAGATCGGTGATTTCGGCGATGTTGCGGAAGACATCTTCGCGCAGCGGATCGATCTCGACCGCTTCGGCACCCATGTCGCGGGCGATCGTCTCCACGGTCGACCGGGGATATTGTCGCTGAAAGAAGATCCGATCGATGCTGTCCGCCCGTGCCTGACGGATCAATGCCGCCAATCGTTTGGCCGAAGGCTCCTTGCCCTCCTGCTCGACGGCGACCTGACGAATGCCATAATCGCGTGCGTAGTAAGTCATTGCCGGGTGGTAGATCATGAAATATTCCGTCCCGCTGCGGGCGAGGGTCTCCCCTACCCGTTCGTCCAGCCGGTCGATCTCCGCCTGCAGCGCCCGATGGTTCTCCGTATAGCGTACCGAGTCGGGATAAAGTTTGTGAATCGCCTCATACACATGGGCCGCCATGAGACGCAACGCCTTCGGCGAGGTCCAGATATGGGGATCGACGCCGTGGGCATGATGTCCCCGCTCCGCAGCCCCATGCTTGCAGGCATGGGAGCACGATCCTGCGATGAGCTCTACCCCACCGCTCAAATCGATGACCTTCGTCCGATCGGCAATCTTGTCCAGCAACGCTGTCTCGAACTCCAGCAATCCCGTGCCGAATACCAATTGTGCTTCGTTCAGCGCCGCGAACTGACGTACCGTAGGCTCGAACGTCTCGGGACCGGCTCCGGGAGGCACAAGGACCTCGACCGGGAAATCGTCCTCCACAATCCCGACGACGAGCGGCCGCAAGGGAAGAATCGAGACATAGAACGCATCGATCGCCGGCTGCCGGCTGCTGCAACCACCCGATACGGCCATCAAGCAGGCCAAGAAAAAGTATATGGAATATCTACGCATGATACCTATATTATATATAAGCGCCGGACCACCGGTCCGACCGGCTGACAAAGATACGAAAAGTCGAGTGCAGAAACAAGCGAAGCTTGATTATGCCGAGACGGAGTATCTTGGGCGCAGCCGACAAGCCGGGGCCGCAAGGAACACTCGACCGCACGCACGATACTACGGCCTTCGAGCCTTCCGACTCCGTAACTCGATGCGCGACCCTCGCAATGAACGCAAAAATACAGTAAGCGTAACATCCGAAGAACAATATTTAAAAAATTCAATATCTGCCTTTCTTCCATCAAACCCAAGTCACTAAAACACAAAACAAACTAAAATACAACAATTTATCAATCGATCGAGATGCGCTGACCCTGCGATAATCGTGCCTGTTGGAACCATCTCGACGAGAGCTATCGCAGAAAAAATCTCTTATATTCGTTGCGATTCAAAAAAAATGAATATCTTTATCTTTCCAAATACGCATATTGACTCAACATTCTGAAGAAGAAAACAACCCCGAATATGTCCAACCTATAAACCCGAAAACATCGAAACACGCCAAACTATCCATTCGACCCAATCGAATCCCCGGACGAAAAGGGATTCGGAACTCAAACACTAACTTTTCATGCTTATGTTTCATTTAGACATTCCTGATTATGTGGAAATCGATTAAATTACTTCTCGCAACAAGCTGTGCAGCCCTTTTGACGGCTATGCCCGCTGCATTTGCCGAGGGGGGGGGAAATTCGGCCTCTCTTAAAGGCGTCGTAAAAGACGCTGCAGGCCCGGTCGTCGGCGCAACGGTCATCACCAAAGACGGCGCCACGGGCACCACTACCGGCATCGACGGTAGCTTTACGCTCAATAACGTACCGCAGGGAGCGACTATCGTCATCTCCTTCATCGGTTATCAGACCCAAGAAATTCCCTACGCCGGGCAGACGATGCTCGACGTAACTCTCCAAGAGGAAGCCGCCACGCTCGACGCGGTCGTCGTCACCGCACTCGGTATCAAGCGTCAGGAGAAGGCTCTGTCCTACAACGTACAGCAGATCAAGGCTGACGAGATCACCAACGTCAAGGACGCAAACTTCATGAATTCGCTCAACGGTAAGGTTGCCGGCGTGACGATCAACTCGTCAGCCGTCGGCGCCGGCGGTGCGGCGAAGGTCATCATGCGCGGCGTGAAGTCAATCTCGAAGAACAACAACGCACTGTACGTGATCGACGGTATCCCGATGTTCAACACCACGACCGGCGGTACGGGCGACAGCAATATGGGCGACCAGCCCGGTTCGGAGGCCGTCGCCGACCTCAACCCCGAGGACATCGAGTCGATCAACATGCTGACGGGTCCCTCGGCAGCCGCTCTCTACGGTAATGCGGCTGCGAACGGCGTCGTGCTGATCAACACGCGCAAGGGCTCGAAGGACAAGACCTCGGTCTCCTACTCGAACAACACCTCCTTCTCGTCGGTGTACATGCTGCCCGAAATGCAGTCGACCTACGGCAACAACAACGGCGCATTCGCCAGCTGGAGCAAGGTCAAGGGCAGTGCGTTCGGCAGCTACGATCCCGCGAACTTCTTCGACACGGGCGTCAACACCATGAACGCCGTTACCTTCTCGACCGGTACGGCCAAAAATCAGACCTACGTCTCGGTCGCTACGACCAATGCCAACGGCGTCATTCCCGACAACAAGTACGAGCGTTACAACTTCTCGTTCCGCAACACGGCTTCGTTCCTCAAGGACAAGATGACGCTCGACCTCGGCGGTAGCTACATCATCCAGAAGGACCAGAACATGACCGCTTCGGGTCAGTATTTCAACCCCGTACCGTCCCTCTACCTCTTCCCGCGCGGCGATTCGTTCGACGAAATCCGCATGTTCGAGCGCTGGAACGCCACCCGTGGCATCTATGAGCAGTTCTGGCCCTACGGCAACATGGCGATGGCGCTTCAGAATCCCTACTGGATCGCCAAGCGCATGCAGCGCGAGAACAACAAGAAGCGCTACATGTTCAACGCCACGTTGAGCTATAAGATCCTCGACTGGCTCGACATCTCGGCCCGTGCACGTCTGGACAACTCCGACACCCGCTACACGAAGAAGCTCTACGCTTCGACCGACCCCATCTTCGCAGGTCGCAAGGGTAACTACGACCAAACGCAGACCGCCTTCCGCAGCTTCTACGGCGACGTGATGCTCAACATCAACAAGACTTTCGACGACTGGTCGATCTCGGCTAACATCGGCGCCTCGATCAACGACAAGCGTCAGGAGATGCTGGGCTTCGGCGGCGACCTGCGCGACAACAACAACCACTTCACGATCCACAACCTCAACTACGAGTCGAAGTTCAAGCCCAAAACCGACTACTGGCACGATCAGTCGCAGGGCGTATTCGCCAATGTCGAGTTGGGCTGGAAGTCGATGCTCTACCTGACCCTCACCTCCCGCAACGACTGGGAGTCGCAGCTGGCCTACTCGAACAACTCGTCGTTCTTCTATCCTTCGGTGGGTCTCTCGGCCGTGATTTCGAACATGGTACGCATGCCCGAGGCCATCTCGTTCCTCAAGGTGCGCGGCTCGTACACCGAGGTCGCCAACTCGTTCGACCGTTACCTCACGCAGGTGTTCTACACCTTCAACGAGGAGAGCCGTCGTTACGACTCGGAGGCCACCTTCCCGACGTTCGACCTGAAACCCGAGCGTACGAAGTCGTGGGAGGTCGGTCTGAACGCCAAGTTCTGGAACCACCTCTCGATCGATGCTACCTACTACCGTTCGAACACCTTCAATCAGACCTTCAAGATCGACCTGTCGGCCGCTTCGGGTTACACCAAAGCATACATCCAGACCGGTAACATCCAGAATCAGGGTGTCGAGCTCGGCGTCGGTTACAACAACAAGTGGGGCGATTTCATGTGGTCGACCAACTACAACTTCACGTGGAACGAGAACAAGGTGATCGAGGTGAACAACAACGCCCGTAACCCGGTGACGGGCGAGATCATCGAGATGCAGGAGTATCCCGTGGCATCGTTCGGCAACCTCGACGCCCGCGCCAAGCTGATCAAGGGCGGCACGATGGGCGACGTCTACGCCAACCACGCGCTCCGCACGGACATGAACGGCCGTATCTTCGTGGATCCCGACACGGGCAACCTCGAGATGGTACAGACCGACGACGTGAAACTCGGTTCGCTGCTTCCGAAGTACACGATGGGTTGGAGCAACAACTTCTCGTGGAAGGGCATCGACCTCGGCCTGACCTTCACGGCTCGTTTGGGCGGTATCGTTTTGGGCGGCACGCAGAGCGAACTCGACCGCTTCGGCGTATCGAAGCGCACGGCCGACGCTCGCGATCGCGGCGGCGTGAAGATCAACAACGGCTATATCGACGCCGAGAAATACTACACGACGACGGCCGGCTACGCCGTATACTACACCTACGATGCGGATAACGTCCGTCTGTCGGAGATGAACATCAGCTACACGCTGCCCCAGAAGTGGTTCCGCAACAAGCTCCGCATGACGCTCGGTCTGACGGCACGCAACCTGTGGATGATCTACTGCAAGGCTCCGTTCGATCCCGAAATGGCTCCTTCGACGACGAACGCCCTCTATGCAGGCTACGACTACTTCATGCAGCCGAATACCCGTACGCTCGGATTCAGCGTTAAACTGCAATTCTAAAAGGAGACAAAACCATGAAAAAATTCAAGCAATATATCGTCGGCGCTCTGCTCCTGCCGTTGCTGCTCGGCAGTTGCACGAGCAATTTCGAAGAGTACAACACCGACCCCAACCGTCCCACGACGCTCGATGCAGCCGCGCTGATTCCCAATCTGATCGACTGCCTCGCATCGCCCGAGGAGAACCCCTGCCAGCGTAACAACACTTTCTGGGCCTGCTTCGGCGGTTATGTCACGGCAACGAACTCGTGGGGTCGCCAGTTCCTCTACGCTACCTACAACATCGACGACGAGTGGAACAAGTGGTCGGCCGACTGGTACTTCAACACGCTTTACCGCAACTACTTCCAGATCGCACGTCTGACCAACGAGACCGGTCCGGTCTTCTCGCTGGCACAGATGCTCCGCGTGAACATCATGCAGTATGTGGTCAACATGCAGGGTCCCCTGCCCTACTCGCAGGTGAAGATGGGTACGTTCGCCGTGCCTTACGACGACGAGCAGACCGCCTACATGGCCATGTTCGAGGATCTGGACAAGGCGATCGCAGGTCTGAAGTCCGCACAGGGTATCCTCGAAGAGGACAACACGGTAGCTCCCTACGACCGCGTATACGGCGGCGACTACTCGAAGTGGCTGAAGTATGCCAATACGCTCAAACTCCGCATGGCCATCCGCATCGCACGTGTCGAGGGTCAGGAGGAGTTCGCTCACCGGAAGGCGCTCGAAGCCGTTCAGGAAGGCGTGATGTCTTCGGCTTCCGACACCGCATGGGATAAGCTCGGCGCATGGAAGAACGGCTTCAACACGGTACAGGAGTGGGGCGAGATGCGTGCCAACGCGTCCATCGTCACCTTCATGAACGGTTACGAGGATCCGCGTCGCGAAGTGTACTTCAAGACGACCAACAACGGTACCGGAGCCGCCTACACCGGCGTTCGTTCGGGTATCGCCGGCATCACCACCGCCGACTACGCGAACGCTTCGAAATTCAAGGTCGATGAGAAGACCGACATGCTGATCTTCAGCGCTGCGGAGGCTGCGTTCCTGCAGGCCGAGGCCGCACTGCTGGGCTGGACGGATGTCTGCCCGTCGGCACGCTCGTTCTACGAGGCCGGTATCACCATCTCGTTCGCCGAGCGCGGTGTCACCAGCAATGTAGCTTCCTACTACAACAACTCGACGCGCCTGCCGGGCAACTTCACCGATATGAAGAACAGCGCCTGCAACTACACGCCGAAGAATCAGGTGTCGATCATGTGGAACGAGAGCGCATCGGATGCCGAGAAGCTCAATCGCGTGATCACCCAGAAGTGGATCGCCAACTTCCCGCTGGGCGCCGAGGCTTGGAACGACTACCGCCGCACGGGTTATCCCGACATCTTCCCCGCCTACGACAACCGTTCGACGCAGGGTGTGACGAAGGAACGCGGACAGCGCCGTCTCCGCTTCTCGCTCAACGAGTACGAAACCAACCGTGCCCATGTTCAGGCCGCAGCCTCGATGATCGGCGGCGACCGCGAGAACATCGACCTGTGGTGGGCGAAGAAAAACTGATCTCCGTTAACCGTAAACATTTGAAATCATGAAAAAAGCAATATTGCATATCGCCTTATCGGCTCTCGTTGCGGGCGGTCTGTTCGCTTGCAGCGATTGGACGGAACCCGAACCCCGGAACTATTTCGAACCGAAAAGCGAAAGCTACTACGCCGCACTGCGCGACTACAAGAAGAGCGACCATCAGGTGACGTTCGGTTGGTTCGGCAACTGGACCGCGACGGGTACCAGCCTGCGCGGCAGCCTGATGGGTCTGCCCGACAGCGTCGACTTCGTATCGATGTGGGGCAACTGGCACAGCCTGAGCCCCGAGAAGAAGGAGGACCTGCGTCAGGTGAAGACGCAGAAGGGCACGAAGGTGCTCATGTGCTTCATCGTAGCCAATGTCGGCGACCAGACGACGCCGTACGAAGTACGCGACAACTGGCGTGAAAACGGCTTCGCCAGCGAAGAGGCGGCCGTGAACGACTTCTGGGGTTACGTACAGGGCGACGAGGAGAAGATGGAGGCTGCGGTCCGCAAATACGCCCGTTCGCTCGTCGATACGATCGACAAGTACAACTGGGACGGCTTCGACTTCGACTACGAGGCCAACTACGGAGCATCGGGCAACATCGCCGGTCCGGCAAGCGGCGACACGGGCAACCCGGACACCAACCGTGCCAGCCGTCCGAACTTCAAGATCTTCGTCGACGAGTTGAGCAAGTACCTCGGTCCGAAGTCGGGCACCGGCCGCCTGCTGGTCATCGACGGTGAGCCGCAGAACATGCACCCCGATTCGCGCGACTGCTTCGACTACTACATCATTCAGGCCTACAGCAGCACCGGCGATTCCGATCTGGATACGCGTTACACGAAGCTGCTCAAGGGTCTGGAGGCAACCACTCCGGAGCTGATCAAGATGGTCTCCAACCGTCTGATCTTTTGCGAGAACTTCGAAGAGGTGGGCTACGCGGCACAAGGCGGTCGTCTGAACTACCGCACACGCGAAGGTCAGGCCGTTCCCTCGTTGGTCGGCATGGCTCTGTGGCAGCCGACGACGGGCTACACCAAAGGCGGCATCGGCACCTACCACATGGAGTACGACTACCCGAACAACCCCGAGTACAAGTGGTTGCGCATCGCTACGGGTATCATGAATCCGTTCATTCTGTAACCTTTTAAACGCATCACACGATGAACATCAAAAACATCATATCGGCAATCGCGGTGAGCGGAACGTTGCTCGCCGGACTTTCGGGTTGCGAAGCTGAATACCAGCCCGATTACGAGCGCGTCTACATCGGCGAAGCGTCGTCCTCGCGTTATGTCAAAATGCAGGTCGAAGGCACCGCCGCCACGGAGACGAAGCTGACGATCAAACTCGTCAAGCCGCAAACGGCACCTGTAACCGTTACGCTGGGCTCCGACCCCGCGCTGATCGACGAATACAACGTTCAGAACGGTGCCAACTACCTTCCCCTCCCCGCCGAGTACATCACGATGGCGGAGACGGCTGTCATCCAGCCCGGAGAGAGCAGCATCGTAGTTCCGATCACCATCGCACCCTATGAAACGCCCAATGACGAGCAGTATGCACTGCCCCTCGCCATCTCGTCCGTGGAAGGTCCCGTATCGGCATCGGTATCCTCGTCGAACCTCACCTATCTGCTCGACAAACCGCTGATCCAGTGGGTACCGCAGATGACGTGGCGCTGCATGCCCAAGAGCGACCCCGACAAGCTGTGGAAGGTACAGACCAAAGACTGGTCGATCGAATGCCTGAACTGGAAAGACAACTACGGAATCAACAATCAGGCGATCATCAGCATGGTTGCGACGAAGGAGATCTACATCCGCTTCGGCGACACATCGATTCCCTACAACAGCCTTCAGGTGAAATACGGCGGTTCGCAGGTCAACAATCCGACGCTCTTCACGACGAGCCGTTGGGACCATCTGGCATTCATCTACAGTCAGGGAGCCAAAGAACTCTCGATCTACATCAACGGCGTGAAGACCGGTAAGCTCGACATCGACACCGAGACGATCGAACTGAACGGTATCAGCATACACTCGAGCGGTCAGGCCTACAACTACGGCAATTCGCGTATGGCCCAGCTCCGCATCTGGTCGCGCGCACTGAACGAGTCGGAGCTCAACGCCAACATGTACTCTGCAGTCAGCCCCAACGCCGAGGGACTCGTAGCTTACTACAAGATGAACGAAGGCGAGGGCGACACGTACCGTGATTGCACCGCCAACGGCCGCGACATCGTCTGCCTCTATGCACCGCAATGGATCGAAGGCCAGCGTTTCGACGGCAAATAGTAATTCGAAAAACAGAATTCATCATGAAAAAATACTGGAACAAACTGGTCTTCGCCACGGTTGCGCTCCTCGCAACGGGAGCCGTTTCGTGCGGAGACGAAGAGGAGAGCCTGCCCTCGTACTACTACGACAACTTTGCGTACATG
Source organism: uncultured Alistipes sp. (assembly GCA_910576555.1). Taxonomy (GTDB): domain Bacteria; phylum Bacteroidota; class Bacteroidia; order Bacteroidales; family Rikenellaceae; genus Alistipes. Next base: position 346,541 of record CAJTIY010000001.1, read on the forward strand.
TACTACCAGCTCTATCCCGAATCGAATGTGGCACCCTCGCTGCAAGGCACGCACGATGCGCGCGGCGTTTCGGTGAGCGGCACGTTCCGCGACTTCCGCGTACGTCTGAAGAAGCCCGTCGAGACCGATACCTATTTCAAGTTCGGCATCGACGCTTCGCTCCTCAATCCCGACACCGACCTTGCGATTCCCGAATCGGCCATTCAGTTCATGGCGCTGCATCCCGAATCGGGCGAAGTCACCGAGGAGGTGATCATCCCCGCCGGAGGTATGGAGACGAGCGTCCGGGTCATCCTGACGGATACGGAGTTCGCTACGGGTACGAAAGAGGCGGCAGTCTACACCGCTCCGGTCTACATCAAGGAGATCTCCGGAAGCAAAGAGGTCAAGATCAGCTCGAATCGCAATCGTGTCGACTACGTGCTGGCAGTCGGCGACTATGTCCCCAACTCGCTTACGCTGGAGCTGTACTCGGGCGATAACTCGACGACCATCAAAGGCGCCGGTCCCGATGCTCTGGAAGGCAAGTACTTCAGCGATATGTTCGTCAAATTGAGCTATCCGTCGAATCAGGCAACGAAGGTGGTCTTCGAACCGAACTATACGCTCAATGGCGCAGAGGATCTGCAGCTGCCGCTTTCGGCCGTTCAGTTCACGGTAGACGGCGAGATCGTTCAGAACAACACGATCACGATTCCGGCCGGCATGGCCTCCGTTACGGTACGCACGCAGCTCATCGACGCTTCGTTCATGACCGAAGAGGCCGAGTACCAGCTGCCGATCGTCGTGACGGAAGTCGAAGGCGACGAAATCGAATTCGACGCTACGTTCTTCTTCCGCATCAAGCAGGCTTCGCTGGAATTCACTACCCCGACGGTCGGCTACCTCGAGCAGTATCGCTATCCCTATGTCATCTCGCAGGGCGATCCTGACAACCCCATTACCAACCCGACGTCGCGACTGACCGATGGCAACAACGGCACTTTCTGCTATGCCAAATCGACTGTCCTCGACTTCGCAGTGGATTTCGGTTCGGTGAAGAACCTCGTAGGTTTCCGTCTGCAGGACTACTTCGACTGGGGTAATTATGCTGTCCGCAACGTCAATATCTATACGAGCGAAGACGGTGTAAACTGGAATCTGCTCTATGAGATCACGGAGGATATTCCGAAGAAGAGCCCGCAGGACTTCTCCTTCCCGACCGTCTCCACGCGTCGTTTGCGCATTCAGATTCCCAAAGCATGGAGCTCCGGAAGCGCATACATCAGCGAATTCTACATCTTCGTGGAGTAATCATCCACGCAGACATGCAACGAGGAGCGCACCCAGCTGGGTGCGCTCCTTTTTCGTCCTCCCGCCGGAACGGTTTTTGCCTCGGGGAACGAAAACACGCAACATGAATCGCCGCACTCCGAAGTCCCTGAAGATCTACCGTCCCGAAGCTGCCGAGCCGCTCGAGATGCCGATGACCGGCAGCACCGTGCATGCGGGTTTTCCGTCGCCGGCCGACGACTTCCTCGAAGGTTCGCTCGACCTGAACCGCCTCGTCGTGCGCCATCCCGAGGCGACCTTCTTCGCCCGTGTCGAAGGCGACTCGATGCGCGACGAAGGGATCGTCGACGGCGACATACTTGTGGTCGACAAGGCGGTCGAACCCTTCGACGGCTGTCTGGCGATCGCCTATATCGGCGGCGAGTTCACCCTTAAACGCGTGCGCATCGAGGCGCACCGCATCCTGCTCGTCCCCGCCAACCCGAACTACAAGCCTCTCGAAATCCGCCCGGGCGACGAATTCGCCGTCTGGGGCGTGGTGCAATGGATCGTCAAACGGGTCTGATCCATGTACGGACTCTGCGACTGCAACAACTTCTACGCTTCGTGCGAACGGGTCTTCGACCCCTCGCTCGAGGGACGTCCCGTGATCGTGCTCTCGAACAACGACGGCTGCGTCATCGCCCGTTCGAACGAAGCCAAGCGGCTCGGCATCCTCATGGGACAACCCTACTACCAGCTGCGCGACCTGCAGCGCCGGCACGACATCGCGGTCTTCTCGGCCAACTTCGCGCTCTACGGCGACATGTCGCGACGCGTGATGAGCCTGCTGCGGCGCTTCGCACCCGCGACGGAGGTCTACTCCATCGACGAGGCATTTCTGGACTTCACGGGGATGGACCCGGCGGAACTCGACGATCTCGGTCACCGGATCGCCGCCACCGTGCGCCGCCATACGGGCATTCCGGTCAGCATCGGCATCGCTCCGACCAAAACGCTGGCCAAAATCGCCTCGAAGCGGTGCAAGAACGATCCCCGGCTCGGCGGATCCTGCCTGATGTACCGCCCGGAGGAGATCGAGAGCGAACTGCAACGGGTTCCGATCGGCGACGTATGGGGCGTCGGTCGCCGCTGGGCCCGACTGCTCGAAACGCACGGCGTGCGCACGGCCGGGGAGTTCGCACGACTGCCCGACGACTGGATCCGCCGGCGGATGAATGTCGTCGGACTGCGCATCCGCAACGAGTTGCGCGGAGAGGCCTGCATCGAATTCGAACAACACCCCTCCGACAAGAAACAGATCGCCACCACGCGCACCCTCGATCGCGCTACCGGCGACTACGAGGAGTTGCACCGCCGCATCGCGGGATTTACGGCCTCCGCCGCCGCAAAATTGCGGGCACAGGGAAGCGTCTGCGGCGAAATCGGCGTTTTTCTGCTCACTGACCGCCACAAGGAGTATCTGCCCCAACACTACGAAAACGAGCTGACGACGCTCTCGGCACCGACCGACAGCACGCTCGAACTGACCGCGCATGCCGTGGCCCTTCTGCGACGGATCTACCGCAAGGGCTACGCCTACAAACGCACCGGCGTCGCACTCGCGGAGATAAGCCCCAAAAACGAGCGCCAATGCGATCTGTTCGAGACCGTGGACCGGGCGAAACACGACCGTCTGATGCAGACGCTCGACGCGCTGAACGCAGCCTACGGACGCGACAAGGTGAGCACCGCAGCCGCAGGTGCCGATCCGTTCCGCATGCACCGCGACCACCTCTCGCCCCGCTATACGACCGACTGGGAGCAGCTCATCCGCGTCAAGACATAAGGGGTTCGGTACGACCTTTGCACCGCCCTGCGGAAAACAAAAGCCATGAAAACCGACCATTGCACCCATACCGCTGCCAAAGCGCAGAACAACGAAATGACGCCGGCCGACACCCGTCCGGGACGAGCCATGCGCATCCCCGTCATCACGCAGAACATGCCGAAAAACGACGAACGGATTCCCGTCTCGCGCAAGGGCGAGGCTCCCACCCGGCAGCAGCTCGAGCAGGATGTGACGGCCACCAATCCCTCCGTCGAGAGCATGGAGAGTCGCGGATAGATCGCGCCCGGAGAGCGGCCGCTGCGCATGCGGCTGCAACCACGCCTCGCTCGCCGCTCCGCACTACGGACCGCCGCCCTGCCAACCGGCGGGTAGCGACGTCCCCTATGGACCCGCACGGAACACAAGAAGCGGAACCCCTTCGCAGGGATTCCGCTTCATCTTTTGCGGCCGGACGGCTACTTCACCTCGTTGATTTTGCTCAACTTAGCGAACAGCTCGCCGAATGCAGCCTCCATCTCGGCACGCAGGGCCGCATAGTGCTTGCGCACGAGCGAACGGTTGCGCGGCTCGGCCGGATTCATCGCTTTGCTGTAAAGCGCATTGCGGACGGCCACGGCCTCCTGCATCACGCCGAAGATCTCCTGCTCCTTCGAAGGCTGGAAGCAGATCGCCATATCGCAATCGAACACCACCTCTTCCAGACGGCAGTCGATCTCCTTTTTCAAATTACGTAAATTCGCCATATCGTTTCGTGTTTTAAGAATTTGCGGATACACAACGGACCCGTCCGATGTTACGATCCGTTTCCCCAACCATCGGAAACGGGTCCGTCGAACGCATGTCCGTTCAAAAGACAAAGGTAGCAATTCCTTTCGGATTCCCAAACTTTTCGACGCTCCGCACCTGCAAAAATCGCCCGCCGGCAAAGAAGCGAGCCATGGAACGACGACGAACCGCATGCCCCGCTGCGTAGCTCCGAACCCGCCGCAGCACACTGTGGCACCGTCCTATCGACCCGACGGTCCGCAACCCGCACGACCGACCCGCATACGGAATCGCGCCCTGCATTCCGTGCAGGGCGCGATTCGAACGAACGGGCGAAGGGACGGCTACAGGCGACCGAGCTCCCGGTCGACCTTCTGCGCGGCGCGCTCCGCCTTTCGGGCGGCTTTGGCCTCCTTCTTGGCGATCTTGCGGGCGGCACGGGCCTCCTGACGCGCAATGCGGTCGGCATCGGCAGCATCCGCACGCCGGTACTCGCTGCGCGCACGCATCGAATCGCATCCGCACTCGTCGCCGTCGGGCAGTTCGACGATCATACCCGTGATCGCATCGTCCACGACGACATAACCCTCGCATACGGCGGGTTTCGGTGCCGGTTGGGGCGCCGGCTCGGGACATGCGATGCGACGACGCACCTCGGCGATGCTGCCCGACGCATAATCGATCGTTACGACGACACGACGCAGAGGGGGCAGCAGATGCTCGGCCATGTAGCTCCACACGGGCTTCGGCATACGCTTGAGCGACGCCTCGATCGCCGTCTCCGAACGGCCGCTCTCGATGGCCGTCAGCACAGCCTCGCACTCGGGAATCGACGAATTCCGGACCGCGCTGCGCAGCTCGCTCCACGGCGTGACGGCACCCGAAGTACGCACGTTGAATTTACGCGAAAAGCCGAAGTTGCGGTCGACGTAGTTCTTGAAATCCTGCGCACGGCGTTCGGCCAGCGAACGGTTGGAGGCGGGTACGCCGTCGGGCGAAGCGTATCCCTCGATCCGAACGGCCTCGACGCGCATCAGCGTATCGCGCATCAGCCGCTCGACGAAGGCATTCAGCTCGTCCAGCTCCGCGGAGTTGTTTCCGAGCGAGGGGTTGAGTTTCGCCAGATTGATCCGGTAGTGAAGCGTGTAATCGACGCTGCTGCGGCCCTTGAGCACGTACCTGCTCACGATGTAATTTCCGTCGGTTCGCTCCGACAGCAACACGGAATCGGCCGCCGGAACCCGCACCGAGCTCCGGACCTGCCCCGAGGCGCCGACAGCGGCGCACATCGCCGCCGCGGACAGAACGCATGTAGTAATAAGTGTTTTCACGCTAAAAGGGTGTTAGTTAATGCTGCTCGTGCTTTTTGCAAGATTCGTACCATGCCGCGCAGCGACGACCCACGAGGGCACGGAATCGGCCCGCACCACCGCGACCCGCATGCCGCACAAACGAAAACCCCCTCCGGGAAGGAGGGGTTAGTATCGTTCGTACGGCAGCGCGGCACACCGCCGCAACCGGCCTACATCCGTTCGGGAACGTCGATGCCGAGCAGCCGCATGCCGCTGCGGATGACGCGGGCCACCTGCTGGGCGAGCTGCAGACGCATGTCGCGCACGGCGGCATTCTCCTCCCGGAGGATCGAATGGTCGTGGTAGTAGCCGTTGAAGGTCTTGGCCAGCTCGTAGACATAGGCCGCAATGATCGAGGGGGCGAAATTGTCGCCCGCAGCCTTCACCGTCGCGGGGTACTCCGCGAGCATCTTCACCAGTTCGATCTCCTCGGGCAGGTAATCGGCATGCGCGGCTCCCGAGAAATCGATGCCCGCCTCGGCCGCCTTGCGGAGCACGGAGCGGATACGGGCGTGGGTATACTGGATGAAGGGGCCCGTATTGCCGTTGAAGTCGATCGACTCGCGCGGATCGAACAGCATCGTCTTCTTGGGATCGACCTTGAGGATGAAATACTTGAGCGCCCCGAGGCCCACCATCGCCGACACGGCCGCGGCCTCCTCCTCCGAGCAGCCGTCGAGCTTGCCCAGCTCGGCCGACATGTCGCGCGCCGTGCGCACCATGTCGTCGATCAGGTCGTCGGCATCGACCACCGTGCCCTCGCGCGACTTCATCTTGCCCTCGGGAAGCTCCACCATACCGTAGGAGAGGTGGGTGATGTGGTCGCTCCAGTCGGCATAGCCCAGCTTCTTGAGCACCAGCTTCAGCACCTGAAAATGGTAGTTCTGCTCGTTGCCCACGACGTAGATCATGTCGTCGAGGCGGTTGTCCTCGAAACGGCGGAACGCCGTGCCGAGGTCCTGCGTCATGTAAACCGAAGTGCCGTCGCCGCGCAGGAGCAGTTTCTCGTCCAGTCCGTCGCCCGTCAGGTCGATCCACACCGAGTTGTCCGGCCGGCGGTAGAAGACACCCTTCGCGAGTCCCTCCTCGACGAGCGACTTACCCAGCAGGTAGGTCTGCGACTCGTAGTAGACCTTATCGAAATCGACGCCCAGCGCCTTGTAGGTCACGTCGAAGCCCTCGTAGACCCAGCCGTTCATCGTTTCCCAGAGTCCGTACACCTCGGGGTCCTTCGCCTCCCAGCGACGCAGCATCTCCTGCGCCTCGCGCATGACCGGGGCGTTCTTCTTGGCCTCCTCCTCCGTCTGGCCGGCAGCCACGAGCTCCTTGATCTGCGCCTTGTAGTGCTTGTCGAACTCCACGTAGTACTTGCCCACGAGGTGGTCACCCTTCATACCCGACGACGCGGGCGTCTCGCCCCCGCCGTAGAGCTTCCACGCCAGCATCGACTTGCAGATGTGGATGCCGCGGTCGTTGACCAGATTGGCCTTGATCACCTTATGGCCGTTCGCGGCAAGGATCTGCGCCACGGAGTAACCCAGCAGATTGTTGCGGATATGACCCAGATGGAGCGGCTTGTTGGTGTTGGGCGAGGAATACTCGATCATCACCGTGCGTCCCGTGGGCGCTGCCTGTCCGTAGTCGGCGGCAGCGGCGATCTCGGCGAAGCGCGCGGCCCAGAAGGCGCCGTCGAGTTCGAGGTTGAGGAAGCCTTTGACGACGTTGAAGGCCCGGATCTCGGCGACATCGGCCGTCAGCCGCTCGCCGATCTCGGTGGCCGTAGCCTCGGGACTCTTGCGGCTGGCCTTCAGCAGCGGGAAGACCACGAGCGTGAAATCGCCCGCGAACTCCTTGCGGGTCTTCTGTATCTGGAGCGGAGCATTCACCTCGCCGTAAAGCGTCCGGACGGCGGCAGCGACCGCCTGCGTGAGAAACTGTTCGATATTCATGTACGTACGTTTTTCGAAGTTGCAAATTTAACGTTTTCCGCGGAAAGAATCAATCCTTCGGGCAAAGAAAGCGGCTTTTATCCGCCATCGGGTCACGTGCGACGGACCCGCGCATCCGTTTGCACCGAATTTGCAGCAGCTGAGCAAACCCATCGCACCGACCGGGACGGCCCGATCGCGCGCGGCACCGACGATCCCGGACCGCAACGCAGCGACGCGGTGCGATACCGATCCGAAAAAATCGCGAACTATGGACAAACGGAAAATGGTGGCGCTCGTCGCCCACGACAACATGAAACGCGACCTCGCGGAGTGGGTCGACTGGAACTGCTCGGTGCTGGCCTCGCACCCGATGGTCTGCACGGGAACGACCGGCAAGATGGTGGAAAAGACCCTGTTGCGGCACTCCGGCGACGGATGCGACGTCGAGCACCTGCACATCGAGCTTCTGCGCTCGGGACCGCTCGGCGGCGACCAGCAGATGGGGTCGCTCATCGTCGAAGGACGGATCAGCGCCCTGATCTTCTTCTGCGACCCGATGGCCGCACAACCCCACGACGTCGATGTGAAGGCGCTGCTGCGGCTCGCCGCGCTCTGCAATGTACCGACGGCGATCAACCGCGCGACGGCCGATTTTCTGATCTCCTCGCCGCTCTTCGCCGACGAGACCTACGAACCCGTCGTGAAGGACTACAGAACCTACGTCGAACGCGTGCTGGAATAGGCGCCCGCGCGACCTCGCGGCAGACGAGCAGACGACCTACCCTGCCCGCGCCTACAGCTCGTGCGAGAGCGGAGCCGGAACAGCGCCGCTCAAGTCGAAGTCGCCCCAGCGTTCGCCGATCCCGTCGAGCGTCGCGAAGAGTTCGTCGGCATCGAGCGATGTGACGAGCTTCAGACGCATCGCCTTGAAATCGGGCAACCCCTTGAAGTAGTTGGTCAGGTGGCGGCGCATCTCGAGGATGCCGACATGAGGTCCCTTGATCTCCAACGACTTGTGCAGATGCTCCTTCGCGATCGCGACCCGCTCCGTGACGGAGGGTTGCGGCAGCGTCTCGCCCGTGCGGAGGAAGTGCTTCGCCTCGCGGAAGATCCACGGGCGGCCGTAGGTCGCACGGCCGATCATCACCCCGTCGACGCCGTAGCGGTCGAACATTTCGGCCGCCTTCGCACCCGAGTCGACATCGCCGTTGCCGATGATCGGGATGCGGATCAGCGGATTGTTCTTCACCCGCCCGATCAGCGTCCAGTCGGCCTCGCCGCGGTACATCTGGGCCCGCGTGCGGCCGTGGATCGTGAGCGCCGCGATGCCTACATCCTGCAGCCGCAGGGCGATCTCCTCGATGTTCTTCGATTCGTCGTCCCACCCCAGCCGGGTCTTGACCGTCACGGGCCGGTTCACCGCGGCGACGATCCGCCGCGTCATCTCGACCATCGTCGGCACGTCGCGCATCATGCCCGAACCGGCGCCCCGCCCGGCGATCTTCTTCACCGGGCAGCCGAAGTTGATGTCGATGATATCCGGTCCGGCCGCCTCGGCCATGCGCGCCGCCTCGACCATCGGTTCGATCAGATGGCCGTAGATCTGGATGCCTACGGGGCGCTCGCCTTCGTCGATCTCCAGCTTCTTGAGCGACTTGGCGGCATCGCGGATCAGTCCGTCCGACGAAATGAACTCCGTATAGACGACGTCGGCCCCGAACCGCTTGCACATGTAGCGGAACGACGGGTCGGTGACGTCCTCCATAGGCGCCAGCAGCAGGGGCTTCTCCCCCAGATCGATCGATGCGATTTTCACACGGATATCAACGTTGGTTGCGAACGACCGCGCGGGTTATTCGTTCTCGGCGGGAAGTTCGAAAGAGGTGAAACCGGCGCCCACGAGGATATTGTACCACGCGAAGCACTTCTTGATGTCCGACACGTGCACTCGGTCGCGGTCGTACTCGGGCAGCACCTCGGCGAAGGCGGCCTTGAGACGCTCGGGCGACTCTTTGGGGCTGATCGCCTCCTTGCCCCCGGTATGGGCGTAGATCTTGGTGAATACCTCGGCGAGAGGGATGTCGTCGCCCTCGGTGAACATCGAAATTTCGGTCAGGGCGCTCACTTTGGCGTTGGCCGCCGCGTTCATCCGGCGACCGTCGAGCAGCGATTCGACGATGACGCCGCGCGTAGACTGCGCCACGTATTTGTAAAGTCCGGGTTGGCCCGAGATGGCCAGAATTTCTTTCAGTTCCATGATCTTTTATCTTATCTTATATGCAATACGTTCATCGTACGGATCACTCCCCCTTCGTCAGATGCACGTCCATCTGCGGGAAGGGGAAGCGGATGCCCTTCGCGGGCAGCAGGCGGTAGAAAAGCTCGTTGTTCTCGAAGAATACGTTCCAGTAGTCGCCGTTCTGCGTCCATGCCCGCACGGTGAGGTTCACCGAGCTGTCGGCCAGAGCCGCGACCCACACCACCGGAGCGGGATCCTTCAGCACGCGGGTATCGGCGGCGAGCAGCTCCAGAATGGCGCTGCGGGCCGTATCCACGTCGTCGCCGTAGGAGATCGAGACGGTCCAGTCCACACGGCGCAGCGGCGCGGTGGAGTAATTGTCGATGATCGCCGTGGCGATGGAGTTGTTCGGGATGTAGATCGTGCGGTTGTCGGCCGTGTTGATCACCGTCGAGAAGAGCTTGATCTCGCGCACGGTGCCGGTCTGCCCCTGTGCCGAAATGACATCGCCCACGCGGTAGGGCTTCATGAGCAGGATCATCACGCCGCCCGCGAAGTTCTGCGCCGTACCGCTCAAGGCCATACCGATGGCCAGCGTGGCGGCCGAGAAGACGGCGATGAGCGACGTGACGTTGACGCCCAGCGTCTGCACCACGATCAGCAGCAGGATCAGCGAGAAGACCACGCTGACCGTATTGCGCAGGAACGACCGCAGCGACAGATCGACCTGACGCCGTTCGAACATCGTGTCGAGCAGACGCAGGATGCGCCGCACGATCCAGCGTCCGACGAAATAGATGGCCAGCGCCACGGCGATCTTGAGCAGAATCCACATCGACTGCGAGAGCAGCGTGCGGAGCAGGTCGCCCACGTCGAGGTTGACGATCTTGTGGACCGTCTCCGCAAAGTTGGCTTTCTGTACGCTGTCGGGCAGCATCAGCGGCGCGGCGGGTTCGCCGGCGACGAAGAGGGCGTCGAGAAGTGACATCGTGTTATTTTTTCGTTATCGACCGCAAAATTAGGCAAAAAAAGAGAAGTTTGCTAACTTTGTACATATTTTGAAAACGCTCATCCGCAAAAATGCTACCGCAATGCGCACCGACAAATCACAGAACGGCGTCGAGATCATCCAGATAAACATCTCGGGCGAGGACAAGCCCGGCATGACCTCTTCGCTGACCGAAATACTGGCCCGCTACGATGCCGACATCCTCGACATCGGCCAGGCCAACATCCATCAGTCGCTGACGCTGGGCATCCTGATCAAGACCACCGACGACAAATCGGGCTGCATCATGAAGGAGCTGCTGTTCAAGGCGTCGGAGCTGGGCGTCATGATCCGCTTCGCACCAATCTCCGAGCGCCGCTACGACGACTGGGTGGCACGGCAGGGCAAGAACCGCTACATCATAACCCTGCTCGGGCGCTCCGTGACGGCGCGCCACATCGCCGACGTGACGCGCGTCGTGGCCGAACACGGACTCAACATCGACGCCATCAAGCGCCTGACGGGCCGCATGCCCCTGCGCGCCGACGACCGTGCGGCGAAGGCCTGCATCGAACTCTCGGTGCGCGGCTCGCTCACCGACGAGGAGCGGAGCACGATGCAAGAGGGCTTCATGAACCTCTCCGACACGGGGCTCGACGTCTCGTTCCAGAAAGACGACATCTACCGCCGCAGCCGCCGCCTGATCTGCTTCGACATGGATTCGACGCTCATCGAAACGGAGGTGATCGACGAACTGGCCGAGCGAGCCGGCGTCGGCGACAAGGTGCGGGCGATCACCGAGCGCGCCATGCGGGGCGAAATCGACTTCCGCGCGAGCTTCACCGAGCGCGTGGCGCTGCTGCGGGGGCTCGACGTGGAGGTGATGGAGGACATCGCCCGCAACCTACCCATCACCGAGGGTCTGGAACGCATGATGACGATCCTCAAGCGCGTGGGTTACAAGACGGCGATCCTCTCGGGCGGCTTCACCTACTTCGGCAACTACCTGCGGCAGAAATACGGCTTCGACTACGTCTACGCCAACGAACTGGAGGTCGAGAACGGCCGCCTCACGGGCCGCTACCTCGGCGAGGTGGTCGACGGGCGGCGCAAGGCCGAGCTGTTGCGTCTGCTCTGCCAGTTCGAGGGGATCAACATCGCCCAGTCGGTGGCCGTGGGCGACGGCGCCAACGACCTGCCGATGCTCAATCTCGCGGGCCTCGGCATCGCCTTCCACGCCAAACCCAAAGTGAAGGCCACGGCCCGGCAGTCGATCTCGACGATCGGGCTGGACGGCATCCTCTACTTCCTAGGCCTGAAGGATTCGCGCATCGAATAGCCCTGTCACCCATGCGTCTCTCCGCTCTGGTCTGCCTCGCCGCGCTGACGCTCGCCGGCTGTTACGACTCGTCGTTCGACGGGCCGCGGCGCGATGCGGAGCCGCAGCCGGCGACGACCGACATCGGCACGCTGTGCGCACTCTTCGCCGGAACCACGACTCCCGTGACGGGCGACATCTCGGTCGCGGGCCGCATCACGGCCAACGACCGCGGCGGCAACTTCTACCGCACGCTCTGCATCGAACACGAAGGCGCCGGCATGGAGCTCCGCGTCGCCGTAGAGCGGCTCGGCAACGACTTCCCGGTGGGCTGCAGCGTCACGCTACGGCTCAAGGGACTGGCGCTCGGACGCTACTACGGCGTACTGCAGGCGGGTACGATGCCGGCGGCCGGAAGCGGCTACGCCACGGACTGCATCCCCTCGAAGGCGGCCCTCGACCTCGCTCTGGTCCGCAACGGCACGCAGCTCGATCCGATCGAACCTCCGATCGTGCGGCTCGCGGAGCTGACCCCCGCACGCTGCGGCACGCTGGTCCGCGTCGAAGGGCTGCGCTACGCGCCCGAGGAGGTCGCCCCGGCCACTTGGTCCGGATATACGCGCTTCGCCGACGATGCGGGCGCGGAGCTGTACGTCTACGTCAGCCCCTATGCCGACTTCGCCGACGAGGAGGTGCCCGTCGGCCGACGCTCGCTCACGGGCATTCTTCAATACGACGACCGGGGTAAAGGTCGCTTCCTGCTCAAACCGCGCGATGAAAACGATTGCAACCTTCCTTGAGTCCGTCGCCGCACGGCTTCTGCCCGCACTCGCAGCGGGATGCCTCGCCGCCTGCGACGAGACGACGACGTTGCGCCGCGACGAACCGCCCGGCGAGACGCTACGCTCGATCCTCCACCTCAAATCGCTCTGCCCTGCCGACGGCAGCGTCGCCATAGCGCAGGAGATCACGATCCGCGGCACGGTGACGGCCAACGACCACTACGGCGAGTTCGACCGCGAAATCGTCGTCGAGGACCGGAGCGGGGCCATCCGCATCGCCATCGACCACGCACCGTTAAGCGACCTCTTTCCGTTCGGCTGCATCGTGACGGTGCAATGCAACGGTCTTGCGCTAGGCACTTACGGCGGCCGGGTGGTGCTCGGCGCCGAACCCGACGCCCGCTACGGCGCGACGCGCATTCCCGCCTCCGAGATCGAGCGCCGCATCCGCTGCGAAGGGCAGGGCGAGACGCTGCAGCCGCAGCAGCCGGCCTTCGACGCGGTGACCGCCGAGCAGATCGACACCTACGTACGCTTCGACGGCGTGCGCTTCGCCGAGACCGGCACATGGTGCGACTTCGACCCCGCGACGCAACGGTCCGTCACGACCGAGCGCGAAATCGTCGACGCCGCAGGCCGCAGGTTCTGCGTGCGGACGCTCGGCACGTGCGTCTATGCAGCGGAGCCCGTACCTTCCGGCACGGGCTCCCTCTACGGTATCGTGGATTGCTTCGACGGACGCTACTCGCTGCGCGTCACGGCGTATCGGGCGCTCTTCCCTACCGCTGCAGCGCCTCCCACAGCATATCCTTCAACTGCTGAATATTGAGTCCCGAGACCGACGAGATGAAGAGCGCCGGAATCCCCTCGGGCAGGTGCTCGCGCATCTCACCGATCAGCTCCTCGTCAAGCATGTCGCACTTCGTGACGGCCAGCAGCCGCTCCTTGTCCAGCAGTTCGGGGTTGTACTGGGTCAGCTCGCCCAGCAGCACCTCGTAGTCGCGGCGGATGTCGTCGCTGTCGGCCGGTATCATGAACAGCAGCACCGAGTTGCGCTCGATGTGGCGCAGGAAGCGCGTGCCGAGCCCGCGGCCCTCGTGCGCCCCTTCGATGATGCCCGGGATGTCGGCCATGACGAACGACTTGTGGTCGCGGACCTCGACGATGCCGAGGTTGGGTTCGAGCGTCGTGAAGGCGTAGTCGGCGATCTTGGGTTTCGCGGCCGACACGGCGGAGAGCAGCGTCGACTTGCCCGCATTGGGGAAACCCACCAGCCCGACGTCGGCCAGCACCTTCAGTTCGAGGATGAAGGCCCCTTCGTCGCCCTCCTCGCCCGGCTGGGCATACCGGGGCGTCTGGTTCGTGGCGCTCTTGAAATGCCAGTTGCCCAAGCCGCCGCGGCCGCCCTTGAGCAGCACGAGCCGCTCGCCCTGCTCGGTCACCTCGCCGACGTACTCCGTCGCGGTGGTGCCGTCCTCCAGCTCCACGACACGGCGCGCCACGGTGCCCAGCGGCACGGGAATAACGATATCCGCGGCATCCTTGCCCGACGAACGGGCGCCCGAACCGCACTGTCCGTCCTCGGCGAACTGGTGGCGCTGGTATTTGAGGTGGATGAGCGTCCAGTACTGCCGCTCGCCCTGCAGCACGATGCTGCCGCCCTTGCCGCCGTCGCCGCCGTCGGGGCCGCCGAAGGCCACGAATTTCTCGCGGCGGAAATGGGCCGAGCCGGCGCCTCCGTGGCCCGAACGGGCGAATATTTTCACATAGTCGACGAAATTCGATCCTGCCATAATTGCCTTTTAAAGTCGCAAAGATAATACAAATCGCGGAATTACGCACCGACGTACCAGCGCTCCCCTACCGGCGGCCGAAGCGGAGGGTCTCCTCCCCGCCCGGCGCCAATACGACACGGCGCGGCTTCTCGCCGGGCGTTCGCACCGCGAACTCGCCCCCAGCGCGGCTGCGGAGCGTACAGCGCACGACACGCCCCTCGCGCCAGAGGCAGTCGACCTCGGCGCCGCCGCGCGCCGCAAGACCGCGGAACTCGCCGTCGGGCCACGCCGCGGGAAGCGCCGGCAGCAGGTCGATCGCTCCGTCGTGGCTCTGCAGCAGCATCTCGGCGATACCCGCCGCACCGCCGAAGTTGCCGTCGATCTGGAAGGGCGGATGGGCGCAGAGCAGATTCGGGTAAGTGCCGCTGCCGTGACCGCCGTCGGGGCCGACGGCCGGCGTCAGCAGGCTCCCGAGCAACCGCAGCGCCCGGTCGCCGTCGTGCAGCCGGGCCCAGAAGCAGATCTTCCACGCCCGCGACCAGCCGGTGCCCTCGTCGCCGCGCCGTTCGAGCGTCTCGCGGGCCGCAGCCGCCAGTTCGGGCGTACGCCCGGGTGTGATCTCCGCACCCGGATAGAGCCCGAAGAGGTGCGAGACGTGCCGATGGTGCGGCTCCGCTTCGCGGTAATCCTCCAGCCACTCCATCAGATAGCCGCCCTCGGCGATACGGTCGGGCGGCAGGCGCAGCGCCGTGCGACGCAACTGCGCGGCGAAGCAAGAGTCGCGGCCGAGCAGCGCCGCGGCGTCGGCCGTGGCGCCGAACAGCGCCCGGACGATCTGGTTGTCCATCGTGCTGCCCATGCAGATCTGCACCGGGCGCTCCGACCCGTCGACGAGAAAACCGTTCTCGGGCGAACTCGTCGGGGCGGTGACGAGCCAGCCGTGCGACGGCTCCTCCACAAGGTTGTCCCGGAAGAACTCCGCAGCGCCCCGCAACACGGGGTAGGCCGCGCGCAGGTAAGCCGTATCGCGGTTGAACAGGAAGCGGTCCCACAGATCGAGCGCCAGCCACGCACCGCCCGTATTGGTCGCACCCCATGCGGGATTCTCGGCCGGAGCGGTGAAGTTCCACGCATTGGCCAGCACGTGGGCGCACCAGCCCCCGGTGCCGTAAAAGTCGCGGGCCGTACGTTCGCCCGAAGGCACCATGCGCTGCGTGAAGGTCAGCAGCGGCTCGCGCAGCTCGTCGAGGTTGCCCACCCCGGCGATCCAATGGTTCATCTCGACGTTGATGTTGAGGTGGTAGTCGCCGTTCCACGGCGTACGGATCGTATTGGCCCAGATTCCCTGCAGGTTGGGCGGAAGACCTCCCGGGCGGGTGGAGCTGATGAAGAGATAACGTCCGTATTGGAAATAGAGCGCCGCGAAGGCGGGATCGGTCCCTTCGGCGAAGCGCGCCAGCCGCTCGGGCGTCGTCGCGGCAGCCTGCGGAGCCGTGCCGTCGCCGAGGCGCAGGCTCACCCGATCGAACAGGCTCCGGTGGGCCGCCGTATGGGCCTCGGCCAACCGGTCGACGGAGTGTCCGGCACTGCCCGCCAGCAGCGAATCGACCCGCGCCGTGCAATCGCCGCCCCGGTAGGAGGTGGCCGCCGTCCAGCGGATCACCACCCGGTCGGCATCCGCGACGCAGACTCGGCCCCCGCACTCCGTCGTCGTGCCGCCCTCGGCCTCGACCACCGCGCGCACCCGATAGGCGACGCCCGAAATCGCCGGATCGCCGCTGTCGAGCGTGCCCCCCATCGTAAGGAGGTTCCCCGCGACGGTCGTCGCGGCCCGCTCGGGCCGCGAAAGGGCCACGGCGACATCGATCGCCCCCGGGCGGTCGGCCGTCAGCTCCACGACGGCGACATCGTCCGCCCGCGAGACGAAATACCGCCGGCCGTAGGTCGTGCCGCCGCTGCGGAAGCGGGTCGTCGCCACGGCGTCGCGCAGCGACAGCTCGCGCC
Organism: uncultured Alistipes sp.; assembly: GCA_910576555.1. Lineage (GTDB taxonomy): Bacteria > Bacteroidota > Bacteroidia > Bacteroidales > Rikenellaceae > Alistipes. Next base: position 362,798 of record CAJTIY010000001.1, read on the forward strand.
GATAGTCGTCGACCGCAGCGGTATCGATCCCCGGAAACTCCAAGACGAGCGACCCGAGCGTCTCGTAGCTGCCATAGGCCGGATCGTTCGAGTCCCGGCTGCAGGTGAACCGCTCGTACATGAGCGCCTGCGCCTCGGCATTGCGCCCCTCGAGCAGCAGCTGTCGGATCGCGGGCAGCGCCGCGAGCGCACCGGGATTACGCGTGTCGTGTTCGCAGCCGCTCCACATCGACTCCTCGTCGAGCACCACCCGCTCGCGGGCGATACCTCCGTCGGGCATCATGCTGAGGCGTCCGTTGCCGAGCGGCAGGGTCTCCTCCCAGATGGCAGCGGGTCGATCGAAGCACAGCGTCGCGGCATCGCCCTCGTCCGAAGCGACGCAGCCGGCACAAGCGATCGCACACGCGAAAACGAAAACAGGAAACAGGGATTTCATGATCTTCACTAATAAGATTCAAACAGCAGTACCGGACCCGCGGTCATGGCGGAAGCGTACGCGCCGCGTCATGCGGGTGCAGCGGAGTTCGGGCAGCGGTTCGCGGATCATTCCGTCGCAAGATACGAAAAAAAGCGGAGAGGTCGCCCCCTCCGCTTCCTTTTTCCGGTGTGCTACAGTTCGATCGGCTCGTAAGGCAGCCCCCACGCATCGGCCACCGGTTTGTAGACCACCTTTCCCTGCACGATATTGAGACCCAGCTCCAGTTCGCGGTTCTCGCGGCAGGCGCGGCGCCACCCCTTGTCGGCCAGCTGGATCGCATAGGGCAGCGTGGCGTTGGTCAGCGCGAGGGTCGACGTGTAGGGCACGGCGCCCGGGATGTTGGCCACGCAGTAGTGGAGGATGCCGTCGACGTAGTAGACCGGATCCTCATGCGTGGTCGGACGCGACGTCTCGAAGCAGCCGCCCTGATCGATCGCCACGTCGACCATCACCGAGCCGGGCTGCATCTCCTTGAGCATGTCGCGCGTGACGAGCTTCGGGGCCTTCGCGCCGGGAATCAGCACCGAACCGATCACCAGATCGGCCGTCTTGAGCTCCTCGCGGATGTTGAACTCCGACGACATGAGCGTCTTGACGTTCTTGGGCATCACATCGGCGAGGTAGGTCAGGCGCTGCAGCGAAACGTCGCAGATCGTGACGTCGGCGCCCGTGCCGGCGGCCGTACGCGCCGCGGCCGTACCCACGACGCCCGCACCGATGACGAAGACCTTTGCAGGTTTCACGCCCGGAACGCCGCCCAGCAGTTTTCCCTTGCCGCCGCGGGGCTTCTCGAGAAAATAGCGGCCCTCCTGCGTCGACATGCGGCCGGCGACCTCCGACATGGGGATCAACAGCGGCAGCGAACGGTCGGCGCGCTCGACGGTCTCGTAGGCGCAGCAGACCGCCCCGCTGTCGATCATGGCATGGGTGAGCGGTTCGCTGCTGGCGAAGTGGAAATAGGTGAAGACCAGCTGGTCCTTGCGGATCAGCCCGTACTCGGGCGCTACCGGTTCCTTGACCTTGACGATCATCTCGGCTGCGGCGTATACGGCCTCGATCGACGGAAGGATCTCCGCGCCGACGGCCGTATAGGCGTCGTCGGGAAAACCGCTGTTCTCGCCCGCCGCGGTCTGCACCAGCACGCGGTGTCCGCGCCGGATCAGCTCCTGCGCACCGGCCGGTGTGAGGCCGACGCGATTCTCGTTGTTCTTGATCTCTTTCGGAATGCCGATAATCATAAAAAGGAAGTTTTTAAGGTTTTGCCCTTCCAATTTACGACATTTACGCCGAATATCCAAAAAAAGCCGATCGGTTTTCCGGCATCAGGGTTACGATACGGACGCACCGCATCCGCGACGGCGGAGCAAATCAAACGTTCAGCGGCTCGAAACTCCGCGACAGGCGGGCGATCAGCGTTTCGCTGTTGAGGGACGACTCCTCCCGCTTGGCATCGCGAAGCACCGTATCGACTCTCCGGTAGAGGAATTCGAGGAAACAAGCCGCCTCGTAGGCCGGCATCGACTTGACAAGGGTGACGAGCAGACGAAGCGTGTACTCGATCTCGGGACGCAGCGCATGGGACGACAAGACCTCATCGGGATAATTGAGATAATCCCAGTAGGTTTCATTGCCGATGCCGCAGAGCTGACGGGTAATAAGGGCATTGGCCTGACTGTGACAACGCTGTGCGTTGCCGGGCTCGTAAAACAGCTTATCCACCAACTTGACGACGACAACGCGAAAAAGATAATTGGGTTCGGTTCTCATATAAATAAAACGAATCGTTGTTCTCCGAGTAACGTCGTTCGATCGGTCCGGATCGCACTATCACGACCCGGGCCGGACTCGGAGAGATATCTTTCTGCTATTGTTGCAAATATGCGCTTTTCACCGTCGCTTTCCAACAACTGTCGGATCGATTCCGATTTTTTCTGCGGACACGCAAGGCCTCCCACGGGCGGTCCGCCGCCGCAGCATAGCGCCGCGAAGGTGCAAGACGAAGATCGTGCGTCGTAAAGTTTGAGAAATAGGCCGATATTTGCTATCTTTGCAAGCAATGAGCCCCACCGCAAGCCGTTTGGGCACAAACATATAACATTCGGGTATCCTAAACCGTAAAACCATGACGATCGAAAAACTGGACGGGACATCGACGCGACTCTATGCGCTCGTCGCACCGCTGGTCATGCGCCGCAGCGTGCTGCGCCAGAACAACGGATACCCCTTCCCCACTTCGCGCGCCCACAGTTGGTTCGTCGCGACGGAGAAGGGGGTCGTGCAGGGATTCGTTCCGGTGGAGATCACCAGCGGCGGTGTTGCCAAGATCGATAACTACTATGCGGCGGGCGACGACGCGGAACTGCTCGCGGCCCTCGTCCAAGCGGTCGTGAACGAGTACCGCAACGACTACGCGCTCCGCTCGGTTACCCACATGCGTCATGCGGAGGTGTTCCGTTCGGCGGGATTCCGTCCGGTGCGCGAACTGAAGTCGTACGTCAAGATGGAATACCGCAAACCGGAAGACCATGAATGTCTATGAGTTGGCGCAACGCCGGTTGCGTACGGTATTCGAGACGTTCGACAACATCTGCGTCTCCTTCTCGGGCGGCAAGGACAGCGGCGTGCTACTGCACCTCTGCATCGACTACATGCGCCGGCACGGCGTAAAGCGGAAAATCGGCGTCTTCCACCTCGACTACGAAATCCAGTACCGCCAGACGGCCGAATTCGTCGACCGCATGCTGGCCGAGAATGCCGACCTGCTGGAGGTCTACCGCGTGTGCGTGCCGTTCAAAGTAGCGACCTGCGCCTCGATGTTCGATCGCTACTGGCGGCCGTGGGAGGAGACCAAACGCGATCTGTGGGTCCGCAAGATGCCGAAGAGCTGCCTCACGCGGGCCGACTTCCCGTTCTACACGGAGCAGATGTGGGACTACGAATTCCAGAACCGTTTCGCCGAGTGGCTCCACCGCCGCAAGGGAGCCGAGCGGACCTGCTTCCTGATCGGCATACGCACGCAGGAGAGCTTCAACCGCTGGCGGGCGGTCTACAGCGACCGCAACAACCACCGTTTCCGCGGCATCCGCTGGATCCGCCAATGGCCCGGCCAGTCCATCTGCAACGCCTACCCCATCTACGACTGGCAGACGACCGACGTCTGGACCGCGAACGGACGTTTCGGCTGGACCTACAACCACCTCTACGACCTCTTTTACCGGGCCGGCGTGCCGCTCGACAGCCAGCGCGTGGCCAGCCCCTTCCTCTCGCCCGCGATCTCGACGCTGCACCTCTACCGAGCCATCGATCCCGAGACATGGGGCCGGATGGTGGGTCGCGTCAACGGGGCCAACTTCGCATCGCTCTACGGCCGTACGTCGGCCATCGGATGGCAGACCATACGGCTGCCCGAAGGGCTCACGTGGGAGCGCTACATGCACTTCCTGCTCACGACGCTCCCCGAACGGACACGCCGGAACTATCTGGAGAAGCTCTCTGTCAGCATCCGCTTCTGGCGCGAAAAGGGCGGGTGCCTCGCCGAGGAGACGATCGCCCGCCTCCGCGCGGCGGGCGTGGAGCTGGAGGTCGGCGGCAAGAGCGGCTACCGCACCGCCAAGCGGCCCGTACGCATGGAGTATCTCGACGACATCGACCTGCCCGAATTCAGCAAGCTGCCGACCTACAAGCGGGTCTGCATCTGCATCCTCAAGAACGACCACGCCTGCAAATACATGGGGTTCACGCCCAACAAGAACGAAGTGTTGCGCCGCAAGAAAATCATGAAGAAGTATGAAGCACTCCTGTAAGACCCCGAACAAGCCGAGCTACCGGAGTCCGGTCTACGAAATCCGGGCCGTGCCGGTGGAAAAGGTCGTGGCCAACAGCTACAATCCCAACATCGTGGCGCCGCCCGAAATGAAGCTGCTGGAGCTGTCGATCTGGGAGGACGGCTACACGATGCCGTGCGTCTGCTACTACGATGCTGAACACGACCGCTACGAACTGGTCGACGGCTACCACCGCTACATGGTGCTCAAAACCTCGAAGCGCATCTACGCCCGCGAACAGGGTATGCTGCCCGTCGCCGTGATCGACAAGGAGCTCTCGAACCGCATCGCCTCGACGATCCGCCACAACCGGGCGCGGGGCACGCACAATCTGGAGCTGATGAGCGAAATCGTCGCCGAGCTGACCAAAGCCAACATGTCCGACCGCTGGATCATGCGGCACATCGGCATGGACGGCGACGAGCTGCTGCGCCTCAAGCAGATCACGGGACTGGCGGAGCTCTTCGCCGCGGAGCCCTTCAGCCCGGGCGGCGCGGACGACAGCGAGGCGGCGGAAACCGTCGAGGAACGCCCCGCGACCGCGCATCGCAGCCCCCGCGAGAGCGACGTCTCGCTCGACGCACTGCCCTACGAATACGAAGAAGAGTCGCTGCGGAGGCCGGTCCTGCAGCCCGAGCACGACATACGCAAAGTCGCGACGCACCGCGAGAAACAACGGAGCCTTTTCGAGGAGGAGGTGCTCGCATGAGCATGCACGCCGAGGAGGGACGACGCGCCGGACGAATCGATCGATCCGTCTATTTTTCAGCTATGTAAAAAAGATCGAAGCAGTCCTCCGCAACGGGGCCGAGGCGGTAATCCTCCATGCGGATGGAGGCCGTCAGATCCGTGTTTTCGCGCAACAGACGACGGCGGTTGATGCGGTTGAGCAGATCGTAGGGAAGCTGCAGCAGACGGCGCGGCAGGCGATGCTGCAGGTCGAACACGTCGAAGCGGGCGATACGGGCCACGCTCCGCCGATTGCGCTCGTAATAGGCCGCCACGCGCTCGTCGCCGAAGACTCCGAGCCGCTCGACCGATGCGAATCCGTTGCCGAGCAGCAGGTCGCGCAACTCGTCGGCACGGTACTCGCGCACGTGCCACGGATTGCGCGTGAGCGACATCGGCGCATTGGGCGTCGTGACCACGAAACGACCTCCGGGGCGCAGCACACGGGCTATTTCGCGCACGAACGCGCCATCGTCGGGGATATGTTCGATCACCTGAAACGAAATCACGGCATCGAACGACGCCTCGGCGAACGGCAGCGGTGGAACGGTGGCCTGCAGGAAGGAGACGCCGGGCTGCCGGAGCAGCTCCGGAGCGGGTGCATGTTTGTCCACCGTGACGAACCGCGCGGCGTGCGGCGCCACGACCTCGATGCCGTAGCCCGAACCGGTGCCGATCTCCAGCACCTCGCCGCCGATGCGCTCTGCTGCGGCATGGTAGGCCAGCAGCGAGCGCTGGAAGACGAAATTGTCCGACAATTCGCGCGAGACGCGCTCGGCCGTAGCGAATCCGCTCATCGCTCCCGAAGTTCTATGCCCCGCTCGGTCGCCGCGACGGCGCCCTGCTTGAGCAGCATCCCGAGCGAGCGTTTGAACACCTTCTTGCTCATCTGCGTGAGGCGCGTCACCTCGGCAGGATCGCTGTCGTCGCCGAGCGGCAGGAAGCCGTCGTGCTCGCGGAGCAGACGCAGCAGCGTCGCGGCCGAATCCTTGACCTGCGCGAAGCCCTGCCGCTGCAGGCTCACATCGATGCGGTTGTCCTCCGTGATGCGGGTGACATAGCCCTGCAATCGGTCGCCGACCGCGACGCGGCAGAAAAGCTGATTGCGGTAGAGCATGCCCCAATGGCGGTTCTCGACGATGACCCGATAGCCGATCGGACTCTCCGAGGCCACCAGCAGCGACACCTCCTGCCGGGGCTGCACCGTCACGTCTTCGTTGCCGATGAAGCTCTTGAGCTTGCAGGTCGCCACGCAGCGCCCCGTGATATTGTCTTCGTAGAGGTAGACTACATAGCTCCGGCCCGGGTAGATGCCCCCTTGCTGGTTGCGGTTGGGCAGGAACAGATCCTTGCCGTGGAGCCCCCAGTCGAGAAACGCCCCGTGCGCCGTCTTGTCCACGACGCGCAGGAACCCTGCCTCGCCGGCCCGAAGCAGCGGCGTTTCGGTCGTCGCCACGAGCCGGTCCTCCGAGTCGTGGTAGATGAAGACCTCCTTCTCGTCGCCGACCTTGTCCGCCAGCGACGTGTACCGGTTGGGGAGCAGCACTTCGTTGCGCTCCTCGTCGGCGAGGTAGAGTCCGTACTCCGAAATGCGGCTTACGGTGAGTTTCCGGGTGTGTCCCGCTTTGATCATAGGCTACGTATTGATACGCGCAAAGGTACGCTTAATTTCCGCCGATTGCAACTTCCCGAAAAGAAAAGCGGCGACACGAAGTCGCCGCCTTGTCGTTGCTACGGAACGCGGTCCGCTACCGGACGACGACCTCGTCGCAGAAGATCCAGCCGCCCTTATGTCCGTTGTGACGGGCCACGATGCGGACATAACGGCCCTCGGCCTCGCCAGACCACGCGAAGGTCTCGTAGACGCTCTTGCGGTACTCGAACGGAATGTCGTTGGCAACGACCGCCAGCGTCGTGTAGCGCTCGCCGTCGTCCGAAACCGAAATCTCCACCTCGCGCGGCATCCAGATATCGGCCGAGAAGCCCTGCATGAAGTCGACCCCGACGTAGGTCAGCGGCTGCTTGCGCTCCAGATCGACCACCACGTCGACATCGGAGTCGATCCACCCCTGCCAGCGCTTGTCGCCGTAGTTCCAGCCGCCGCGCAGACCGTCGGTGAGGGTGCCGTCGCCCGCTGCGGCGTACTTCGGACTGTAAGCCGTGTTGTAGGTCACTGCCTTGCCGGTCGAGAGGCAGGCGACCGGCTCGCGCGACTCGACGCGCGAACCCACGGCGTCCTTCTGCTCGAAGGGATGGTAGCCTCGCTCCTGCATGCGCTCGATCTCGACGAGCACGCGGGCGTAGAAGTCGTCGTAATCCTTGTGCTCGGGCTGCGTCCAGCCCACCTCGGCGATGGCCACGCCGCGCGGCCAGAGCATATGCTCGCAATGCTCCTCGGTGGGAACGCGCTCGCACCAGAGGTTGCCCTGCACGCCGAGGATCATCGGCACGACCGCCTCGCCCAGCGAATCGGGCGCCGGGTCGTACTCGTAAACCGTAGGCAGCGTGAGGAACGCCGCCGCTGCGGGCGGCTCGACGGTCGGATCGTCCTGACAGAAGTCGAGGTAGCAGTGGTCGCCCGGCGACATCACGGCATGGTGTCCCGACCGTGCGGCCGCGATGCCGCCCTCGACGCCTCGCCACGACATGACGGTGGCATTGGGCGCCAGTCCCCCTTCGAGGATCTCGTCCCAGCCCAGCAGTTTGCGGCCGCGGGCGTTGATGTGGCGCTCGATGCGACGGATGAGGTAGCTCTGCAGCTCGTCGACATCCTTCAGCCCCTCGCGCTCCATCCGCGCCTTGCACTTCGGGCAGGTGCGCCAAGCCCCCTTCGAGGCTTCGTCGCCGCCTATATGGATATACTCCGACGGGAAGAGGTCGATCACCTCGTCGAGCACGTCGGTCAGGAACTGGAACGTCTTCTCGTTGCCGATGCAGAAGTCGGAGCAGGTGTAGGGTTCGCCCGTGCAGGAGAGCTCGGGATAGACGGCCAGCACCTCCTCGCTGTGGCCCGGCATCTCGATCTCGGGAACCACCGTGATGTGGAGCCGGCGGGCGTATTCGATCACCTCGCGGATATCGTCCTTCGTATAATAACCGCCGTCGGCCTTCGGGTCGTCGCGACGGCAGTAGCGGCGACCGCCCGTATGCCATGCGTCCCAGTCGGGATAGGGACGCCACGCGGCGATCTCCGTGAGTTCGGGATAGCGGTCGATGGCGATACGCCAGCCGGCGCCGTCGGTCAGGTGCCAGTGGAAGCGGTTGAACTTGTAGCGGGCCATCAGATCGAGCTGCTTCTTGACGAACTCCTTGTCGCGGAAGTGGCGCGAGACGTCGAGCATCAGACCGCGGTAAGGGAAGCGGGGCGCATCGGCGATCTCGAGCGCGGGGAGCTCGCGGCCGAAGCGCTCGGTGAGCTGCAGCAGCGACTGCATGCCGTAGAAGGCGCCGGCGGCATCGGACGAGGCGAGGAGGATCCCCTCGGGCGAGACCGTGAGGCGATAGCCCTCGGCCGCGATCGTGTCGTCGGTCGCGAAGCGCAGGAAGGGCTCGGCATCGGATGCGACGAGCGCAAGCCCCTGCCGGTCGGCCCAAGTCTCGATGTCGGACATGTCGGCCGGAGCGAGGTCGCCCGCGCAGGCGATCGTTTCGGGAAGGACGCAGCGGCCCCTCCCCCACGCGACCTGCTGCGGAGCGGGCGTGATGCCCGTCGTGCGAGGACGCTCCCCGTCGCAGGAGGCGAGCGAGACGTACAGCGCCGCAAGGCCGAAAAGGAAGAATCGTTTCATAAATCGTTTTAAAGTATGGGTTTCGGCATCAAATTTAGGCAAAATTATCGGTTCGGGGCACACGATTCGGGAAAATCGTTATATTTGCTTACAAGAAACACGATCCGTCATGAAACTGAAAACAGCCCTCTGCCAAGTCGACATGGAGTGGGAACGCACCGCGGGTAACCTCGCCCGCCTCGAGGCGATCGTCGCCGCGCCCGACGCCGATGTGGTCGTACTGCCCGAGATGTTCGCCACGGGATTCAAACTGCGGCCCTCCGTCGTGGCGGAACCGACGGACGGCCTCGTGGCGACGACCATGCGCCGCTGGGCCGAGCGTTACGACCGCGCCGTGGCCGGCAGCGTGGTGATCGCCGAAGGGGGCGAATACCGCAACCGCATGTTCTTCGTCGAGCCCTCGGGAGCGACGCGGTGGTACGACAAGCGCCACCTCTTCCGCCCGGGCGGCGAGGCGCGCGACTACACCCCGGGCGACCGCCGCATGGTGGTCGAGTACAAGGGCTGGCGCCTGCTGTTGCTCGTCTGCTACGACCTGCGCTTCCCGGTGTGGAGCCGCAACCGGGGCGACTACGACGCCATTCTGTGCTGCGCCTCGTGGGCCGATGACCGGCGCGAGGCGTGGCGCACGCTCATCCGCGCACGGGCGATCGAGAACCAGTGCTACATGGCGGCCGTCAACCGCGTGGGGACCGATCCCGACGGTGCGTACGCCGGCGACTCGGCGCTCATCGACTTCGCGGGCGCCACGATCGCCGATGCGGGCGAGGCGGAGCGCACGATCGTCGCCGAATTCGACTCCGAAACCCTCGCAGCCTACCGGCAGCGGTTCCCCGCATGGATGGATGCCGATGCGTTCGAACTGAAACAGAGCGGCTCCGCAACGCCGCGCCGCGACCGGACCGAATAATCGCGTCCCGTTTTCTTATCCGCCGAATTTGTCGTATCTTTGCACGATTCGCTCCGCCGGCCCAATAAACCGGGCCGCACGGACGTTTGCACGATACGATGAAAGAAGATTCGATCAAGATATTCGGCGCCCGGGTGCACAACCTGAAGAACGTCGACCTCGAAATCCCGCGCCGCAAGCTGGTGGTGATCACCGGCCTCTCGGGCTCGGGCAAGTCGTCGCTGGCTTTCGACACGATCTACGCCGAGGGACAGCGCCGCTACATGGAGACCCTCTCGACCTACGCGCGCCAGTTCGTGGGGACGATGGAGCGCCCCGACGTAGACAAGATCACGGGGTTGAGCCCCGTGGTGGCCATCGAGCAGAAGACCACCAACAAGAACCCCCGCTCGACCGTAGGCACGGTGACCGAAATCAACGACTTCCTGCGCCTGCTCTACGCACGGGCGTCGCGCGCCTATTCGCCCGTCACGGGCGAGGAGATGGTCCACTACACCGACGACCGAATCGCCGAACTGATCCTCGAAGGGTTCACCGGGCGGCGCATCGCCTTGACGGCTCCCATCGTGAGGGGTCGCAAGGGCCACTACCGCGAGCTCTTCGAGTCGCTCGCCAAGAAGGGCTACATCTACGCCCGCATCGACGGCGAGATCCGCGAAATCGCGTCGGGCATGCGGCTCGACCGCTACAAGGTCCACACGATCGATCTGGTGGTCGACCGCCTGCAGGTAGGCGAGGAGTCGCGCGAGCGGCTGATGACCTCGCTCAAGGAGGCGATGCGGCAGGGCAAGGGCACGATGGCCGTCTACGACTACGGCAGCGGACAGCAGCGCTACTATTCGCGCCACCTGATGTGCCCCTCGACCGGCGTGGCGTTCGAGGATCCGGCGCCGCACACCTTCTCGTTCAACTCGCCGAAAGGGGCCTGTCCCCGCTGCAACGGACTGGGCGAGGAGGCGGTGTTCGACCTCGCCAAGATCGTCCCCGATCCCGAACGCTCGCTGCGCGAAGGGGCCGTCGAGCCACTGGGCAAATACCGCAACAACATGCTCTTCGCGATCCTCGAGATGCTGGGTCGCCGCCACGACTTCACGCTCGACGATCCGATCCGGACCCTCTCCGAGTCGGCGCTCAACGCACTGCTCTACGGCGATGCGGAGCCGCTGACGGTCGACCTCACGGAGTTCGGAGGCGCGGGCGGCAACCGCCTGCTCGCTTGGGAGGGCGTAGCCGAGTACATCGGCAACCGTGACGAAGAGGAGGAGACCGCCCGCGGCCGGAAGTGGCGCGAGCAGTTCCTCGTGCACCGCACCTGCTCGGAGTGCGGCGGCACGCGTCTGAAGAAGGAGGCGCTCCAGTTCCGCATCGGCGGCAAGAGCATCGCCGACGTCTCGGCGCTCTCCATCGCCGAATTCGCGGCGTGGATGGACCACATCGAAGACCATCTGAACGACAAGGAGCGGCGCATCGCGCAGGAGCTCGTCAAGGAGATCCGCGAACGGCTGCGCTTCCTCACCGACGTGGGGCTGGGGTACCTCTCGCTGGCCCGTTCGTCGCGGTCGCTGTCGGGCGGCGAGAGCCAGCGCATCCGCCTCGCCACGCAGATCGGATCGAAGCTCGTCAACGTGCTCTACATCCTCGACGAGCCCTCGATCGGACTCCACCAGCGCGACAACCGACGGCTGATCCGCAGCCTCGAGGAGCTGCGCGACGCGGGCAACTCGGTGATCGTCGTCGAGCACGACGAGGAGATGATGCGCGCCGCCGACTTCATCGTCGACGTGGGTCCGAAGGCGGGCCGGCGCGGCGGGCGGATCGTGGCAGCGGGCACCTACGACGATATCCTCCGCGCAGACTCCGTGACGGCCGACTACCTGACCGGTCGCCGGAAGATCGAGCTGCCCGAAACGCTGCGCAAGGGCTCGGGCGAGCGGATCGTGATCCGCGGCGCCCGGGGCAACAACCTGCGCGGCATCACGGCGACCTTCCCGCTGGGCAAGTTCATCTGCGTGACGGGCGTCAGCGGCTCGGGCAAGTCGACGCTCGTGAACGAAACGCTGCGTCCGATCCTTTCGCGCGCGCTCTACCGCTCCTACGACCGGCCGCTCGAATACGACGCGGCGGAGGGCATCGAGCACATCGACAAGCTGGTGGTCGTCGACCAGTCGCCCATCGGCCGCTCGCCGCGCTCGAACCCCGCGACCTACTCGAACGTCTTCGCCGACATCCGCAAGCTCTTCGAAATGACGCCCGACGCCCAGATCCGCGGCTTCAAGGCCGGCCGCTTCTCGTTCAACGTCAAAGGCGGTCGCTGCGAGGAGTGCCGCGGCGCGGGGGTGCAGACCATCGAAATGAACTTCCTGCCCGACGTCTACGTCACCTGCAAGGCGTGCGGCGGTCACCGCTACAACCGCGAGACGCTGGAGGTGAAGTACAAGGGCAAGAACATCGACGACGTGCTGAACATGACGGTGAACATGGCTGCGGAGTTCTTCGAGAACATCCCCGCCATCCACCAGAAGCTCAAAGCGATACAGGAGGTCGGACTGGGATACCTCACCCTCGGCCAGCCCTGCACCACCCTCTCGGGCGGCGAGAGCCAGCGCATCAAGCTTGCCGCCGAGCTCTCCAAGCGCGACACGGGACACACGCTCTACATCCTCGACGAACCCACGACGGGCCTCCACTTCGAGGACATCCGCCTGCTGCTGGAGGTGCTCGAAAAGTTAGTCGACCGCGGCAATACGGTGATCGTCATCGAACACAACCTCGACGTGGTAAAGGTGGCCGACCACCTGATCGACATCGGCCCCGAAGGGGGTGCGGGCGGCGGCGAGATCGTCGCCGAAGGAACGCCGCACGAGGTGGCGCGGTCTCCCCGCAGCCATACGGGCGCCTTTCTGCAAAAAATGGGCGTTTGACGTTTCGGGCACCGATTTTGCGTTCATGGCCGTAACAAACCTTACGTGCTATGAAAAAAACAGCCATTATTTTCGTGAGCCTGCTGCTGTGCGCCGCGGGCGTGACGGTGATCGGTCAGAAGAAGAACCTGTCGCCCAAAGAGGAGCGACGCGAAATCCGCGAAAAGCGCCGTGCCGAGCGGATCGCCAACTACGAGAAGACGATGGACTCGATCGTGCTGTCGCGCACCTTCCAGTTCAACCCGCAGACCATGCAGCGCCAGCCGGCAGGTCCGCTGCGCCAGATCATGAACCCGAACTTCAACGTCGGTTTGTGGGACGGCACGCTCGACCTCTGCCTGCCCTACATCAAAGGTTATACGCCGCCCTACTACGTGACGGTACTCAACTATACGGTGCCCAACCTGCAGGGATACCTCGCCGAGCAGACCCACGAAGGGTGGATGATCACCTTCTCGACGTCGCTCTTCTCGGCCTCGACCTACACCTTCACCTTCGAGATCTTCACCCGCACGGGCGGTGCCAACCTGACGATCTCCAACCCGTGGTACAGCGACGTGCAGTACTCCGGAACCATCACGCAGCTCTATTGACGCTGCGCACGGAACGCCGCCGGCCGCGACCGGCCGCAAACGAAACGACGCGGAAACCTCCTTCGGGAAGTTTCCGCGTCGCCGTTCCGTTACGGAGCGGCTACGCCTTGTACAACAGCGCCACGGCCGAGACGGAGACCCCCTCCTCGCGCCCTTCGAAGCCGAGCCGCTCGGTGGTCGTCGCCTTGACCGACACGCGGTCCGTCTCTACGCCCATCGCTTCGGCCATCGCCGCCCGCATCGCATCGACGTAGGGACGCAGCTTGGGCCGCTGCATGCGGATCGTGCAGTCGACGTTGCCGATCCGGTAGCCCTCGGCGCGCACGAGCGCCGCGACCCGGCGCAGCAGCACGCGCGAATCGATTCCGGCGAACTCGGTCGAGGTGTCGGGGAAGTGGAGCCCGATGTCGCCCAATGCGGCGGCACCCAGCAGGGCATCGCACACGGCGTGGATCGCGACGTCGCCGTCCGAGTGGGCCACGCACCCTTTCGTATGGGGAATCTCCACGCCGCCCAGCACGAGGCGCAACCCGTCGGCCAGCGCATGTACGTCGTAGCCGTGTCCTATTCTGAAATCCGTCATGATATCCGATTTGCCACAAAGTTAGAAAAAAAGAGGGAATCTCCGCTCTTTTCACTATCTTTGGCTGCGCCGAATATCCGTCGCCCCGGCGCAGGAGCGCGCATCGGACCGAAGAGCCGATCACGCGAATGAGGCAGCGTCCATCCGCCCGCGATCGCCGGGCTGGGGCAGCTACCACCGGAACCGATACGAAGTACGGCACGCCCGCAGGGCGGCCGCACGATGAAACAATAGAACAATCAATCGAACGCAATTATGTCGGAAATCGTCAATTTGGAGCCCCGGCTCGTCTGGGAGCAGTTCGACGCCATCACGCAGGTGCCGCGTCCGTCGAAAAAGGAGGGTAAGATCATCGACTTTCTGGTCGGCTTCGCCGAACGGCACGGTCTCGAGTACCGGAAGGACGCCATCGGTAACGTCGTAATGCGCAAGGGCGCCACGCCCGGTTACGAGGATCGGCCCGCCGTCATCCTCCAGTCGCACATGGATATGGTGTGCGAGAAGAACTCCGATGTGGAGTTCGACTTCGACAACGACCCCATCCGCACGCGCATCGACGGCGAATGGGTGAAGGCCGAAGGCACGACGCTCGGAGCCGACTGCGGCATCGGCATGGCGGCAGCGCTGGCCGTGCTGATCGACCCCGCGGTCGAGCACGGCCCCCTCGAAGCGCTCTTCACCGTCGACGAGGAGACGGGCCTCACGGGCGCCTTCGAGCTGGGCGAGGGAATGCTCACGGGCAAGTACCTCGTCAACCTCGACTCGGAGGACGAGGGCGAAATCTTCATCGGCTGCGCGGGCGGCATCGACACCGTGGCCACGTTCCGCTACCGGACCGAGGAGGCGCCGAAGAACTACGTCTTCTATCGCGTCGACGTCTCGGACCTGCTCGGCGGACACTCGGGCGACGACATCGACAAAGGCCGCGTCAACTCGAACAAGACCGTGGCGCGCCTGCTGTGGGACGGCATGCAGTCCTACGAACTGAAGCTGGCCTACTTCTCGGGCGGCAACCTGCGCAACGCCATTCCGCGCGAGGCCTATGCGATCTTCGGCATTCCGACGCGCTACAAGGAGGAATTCGCGTCGCGCTTCCGCCTTTTCGCCGCCGATCTGGAGGCCGAATTCCGCTTCCGCGAACCCAATTTCCGCATCACGCTCAACGAAATGCCCGCCGTGGACCGCGTGTTGGACGCCAAGACCCAGTTCGGACTCGTCTACGCGCTGGTGGGGGTTCCCAACGGCGTGGTCGCCATGTCGTTCGCCATGCCGGGACTGGTCGAGACCTCGACCAACCTCGCCTCGGTGAAGTTCGAGGGCGACGACCGTATCGTCGTCACCTCGTCGCAGCGCTCGTCGGTCGAGAGTGCCAAGACCTATGTCATGCAGATGGTCGAATCGGTCTTCGCGCTGGCGGGCGCCGACGTCGCCCACTCGGACGGCTACCCGGGCTGGGCGCCGAATCCGGAATCGGAGCTGCTGGCCCGGACGGTCGCCGCCTACGAACGGCTGTTCGGCACGACTCCCAAAGTGCGCGCGATCCACGCCGGCCTCGAATGCGGCCTGTTCCTCGAGAAGTACCCCGAGCTGGAGATGGTGTCGTTCGGCCCCACGCTTCGCGGCGTGCACTCGCCCGACGAACGGCTCGAAATCGCCACGGTACCCAAATTCTGGGCACTCCTGCTGGAGCTGCTCAAGACGCTCTGACGAGCGTTCGCACGACACGCTGCCGCGGTCCGGAGGAGACGTCTCCTCCGGACCGCTTCGTTCGGTGCCCGAAACGATCGCCGGCAGGCAGTTGCACCGGTAGGAAAAATCACTATATTTGTAGCGCATTCAGCCCGTTTCGTATGCCAAAAAGCCACACCACACTTCTACTCCTGCTTCTGTGCCTGCTCCCCGGCATGCGGCTCTCGGCGCAACACCCCGACGACGAATACTACCCCTATGCCGAACCCGAAGAGCGGCCCCAGCTGCTGCGCACCGATTCGGCGCTCTTCTATCGGGCCGTGCAGACGCCCGACGACCTCTACGGCACGCTCACGCGCTTCGACCTGCCGCAGGTGGCACTCAAACGGCGCGGACAGCACTTCGCACGCGAACGGATCGTCTGCGAAGGGATCGCGATCGGCTACCGCCACGCCGCAGCGCTGCTCCTCGCGGGAGCTGCGGAGCGGAACCTGCCGGGCATCGGAAGCGACGCCGACGCTGCGGGATCGGCCGGCGGCCTCCGCAACCTCCGCTTCCCGCAGGGCGAACCGCTCCGTCCCTACCGCGCCTCGGTGCGCATCACCGACCGCAACTACAACGCGGGCGCCCGATTCACGGCCGAGCGTATGCTCGCCCGGGGCTGGAAAATCGCCGCCGGAGCGGACCTGCGCACGGGACGCGACCTACGGATCGAGGGCGTCTTCACCCATGCCGCGACCCTCGCGCTTCGGATCGAACGGAGCCGCGACGATGCAAACGGACTTTCGCTGACGCTCGCCGCACCCCTCACGATGCAGGGCACCCGCCTCTCGTCGACCGAGGAGGCCTTCGCCCTGACGGGCGACCGGCTCTACAATCCGGCATGGGGCTTCCAGCGAGGTAAGGTCCGCAACTCGCGCGTACGGCGCGAAGGGGTGCCCCTGCTGCTGGCCGCATGGCGCCGGGATGTGTCGCCCGCGACCTCGTTCGCGGCGACGCTGGGAGCCGAAGCGGGACTGCGCAAATACAGCGCGCTGGGCTGGTACGACGCCCGCACCCCGATGCCCGACCACTACCGCTACCTGCCCTCCTTCACGGGCGACCGGGCCGCCGGGGAGGCGTGGCGCCGCGGCGATGCCGACTACACGCAGATCCGCTGGGACGAACTGATCGCCCAGAACCGCATGCGGGGCAGCGAGGCGCTCTACACGGTCGAGGATCGTGTCGAACGGATCGGCGACCTGCACCTGAACGTCCGCTTCGCCACACGCGTCGAACCGCGTCTGGTCCTGCACTACGGCATCCGCCTCGACGGCATATCCCGGCGCCATTACAAGCAGATGCGCGATCTGCTGGGCGCCCGCCGCCTCACCGACATCGACCAGTACCTCGTGGACGACGACGCCTACGGCACGCGCCGGCAGAACGACCTCCGCCACCCCTTCCGGCAGGTCGGCAGGGGCGACCGATTCGGATATGACTACACGCTCGCAACGCGGAGCGCCGAGGTGCGCCTGCGGGCCGAATACCGCACCGACCGCCTGCGCGCCGACGTCGACCTAGCATTCGGAAGCGCATCGGTCCTTCGCCGCGGCCACTACGAAAAGGAACTCTTTCCGGGCAGAGGCTCCTATGGTCCGTCGCCCCGGCTCGGCTTCGCGCCCTACACGCTCAAAGCCGTCGTCGGCCATTCGTTCACCCCGCGCCACTACGTACAACTCGCCGCGACGGCCACAGCCGGGACGCCCGACGCAGCGGATCTCTTCTACCAGCCGCTCTACAACAACCGCACGATTGACACGCCGAAGCCCGAGCGGATCTACGGCGCGCAGCTCGACTACCGAACCACGGGTCCGCGGCTCGATCTGCACCTCTCGCTCTTCGTCACGGCCACGTTCGACGGCTGCGAAACGCGCCGTTACTACGACGACATGGCCGCCGCCTATTGCGATGCAGCCGTCACGGGCATCTCCACGGCGGCTTACGGCGTTGAAGCGGCTGCCGAATGGCGCATCGCGCGTCGCTGGCGCCTCTCGCTCGCCGCATCGGCGGGCCGTTACCGCTTCATCCGCGATCCGCGCGTCACGATTCTCTCCGACACGGACAACACGGCCGTCGACATCCGCACCGAGAGCCACATGGGCGGCTGCTCGGTAGGCAGTGCGCCCCGTCTGACCGCCTATGCCGGCATCGGGTACTTCGGACCCCGCGGCTGGGGATTCCGCGCCTCGGCCGGCTATGCGGGCGGACGGTACGTCGAACCGGCCTTCATCCGGCGCACGCCCCGCATCGCCCGGCAGGCCGGCATCACGCCCGAAGCGTTCGCAGCACTCACCCGGCAGGAGCGGCTGGAAGATGCCTTCACGCTCGATGCCGCGCTCTTCCGCACGCTCCGGATCGGCCGCTCGCAGCTCACCGCCGCACTCTCCCTGCGCAACCTCACGGGCGACAGCGTCTCCTATGCCGGATACGAGGCGCTGCGCATCCGCACCATCCGCAGCGGCGCGCACACGCTCCGGGAGCCGCAGGCCACGCGTTACACCTATACCTATCCCCGATCGTTCCATCTGACGGTTTCGTACCGGTTTTAGTGCGGCGCGAAGTCCGCACGGTCGTCCGAGAGGATCGTAGTACGGAAATTGCATCCCGACGATCAAAAAAACCGAACGATGGACTTATACGCAGGAACACCCTACTGGATGGTGAAAAATCCGCTGTGGAGCTATTGCAATCCGCTGCGGGAGGACATACGCACGGAGGCGGTCGTCATCGGCGCCGGAATCACGGGGGCGCTCGTCGCCCACCGGCTGCGGCGCGCCGGAATCGACTGCTGCGTGGTGGACAAGCGTACGCCCGGCACGGGCAGCAGCTGCGCCAGCACCGCACTGCTGCAATACGAGATCGACGTACCCCTCTGCCGCATGGCCCGGATGATGCCCGAGCAGGATGCCGCGACAGCCTACCGATCCTGCCTCGAAGCGATCGACGAACTGGAGCGGCTCTTCCGTCGGACGAAGGTCGACGCCGCCTTCCGACGCGTACCCAGCATCTACTACGCCAGCGACCGCAAAGGATTGCGGCTGCTGCGCGAAGAGTACGACATCCGAAAGAAATACGGACTGCCCGCGGAGCTGCTCGAACGCGAAGCGCTGCGCGCGACGACGGGCATCGATGCGCCCGGGGCGCTGATCAACCGCGTCTCGGCGCAGCTCGACGCCTTCCGCGCCGCGGCGGGGCTGTTGCGCCACGACGTCCGGCGCCACGGTCTCGACCTGTATTCGCACACCGAAATCACGGCTTGGGAGCGGACGCCCGAAGGGTATCTGCTTACGACCGCCGACGGGAAACGCATCGCCTGCCGCTATGCGATCGTGGCCGCAGGCTTCGAAGCGGCACCCTTCCTGCGGAAAAAACCGATGCGGCTCACCTCTACGTTCGCCATCATCTCCGAACCGGTCGCCGAAAAGGAGCTGTGGCCCGAGCGCAGCCTGATCTGGGAGACGCGCTCCCCCTACCTTTATATCCGCACCGACAACACCCGCCGCATCATCGTCGGCGGCGAGGACATCTCCTCCGACAGCCCCTTCCTGCGACGGCTGCTGCTGCCCCGCAAGGCCGCCGTGCTCGACCGGAAATTCCGGAAGCTCTTTCCGCACATCCCCTTCAAGCGCGAGCTGGCATGGGCGGGGACCTTCAGTTCGACGCGCGACGGACTGCCGCTGATCGGCGCCCGGCACGACGATCCGCACATGCTCTATGCGCTGGGATACGGAGGCAACGGCATCACCTTCAGCGTCATCGCAGCCCGGCTGCTGACGAGCCACATTCTCGGCAAGCCCGATCCGCGGGCCCGCATCTTCAGTCCCGAACGGCCGTCGCTGCGGTGATCGCGCGAGAAACGCGACGGGCGCCCGGCCGGAAAACCGCAGCCGATCGGCCCCCTGACAAAACGAAAAGCAGCCCCTTCCGGGGCTGCTTTTACGTTGTATGACGGCTCGCGCATGCGAGCAATGAAGCGATCAATACTCCTCCTCGTTGAAGAAGAAGTCGTCTTTCGAGGGATAGTCGGGCCAGATATCTTCGATGGATTCGTAGATGTCGCCTTCGTCCTCGATCTCCTGAAGGTTCTCGAGCACTTCAAGGGGCGCCCCCGAGCGAACCGCATAGTCGATCAACTCCTCCTTCGTCGCGGGCCACGGCGCATCCTCGAGTTTCGAAGCCAGTTCAAGTGTCCAATACATAACTCCAAAGTTTTAAAATCCGAACTTACGATCGCCGCTTCCAGCGCCATCCGCCTCCCGCCGCGATCGATCTGCAAAAGTATAAAAAAAACGAGAATTCCAAAGAAAAAAAGAGGAAACATCCCTCCGTAGCCGGAAAACGGCTATCGCAGAACCTCTTACGGAATCCAAAGCGTCTCCTCGACCCCGAACAGCGCCGTGAGGCGGCGGCCCAGCAGGTAGAAGTAGTCCGAGAGGCGATTGAGCCACGCCAGCGCAACGGTATCGACCCCGAACGCCTGATCGGCGCGCAACGCCGCGCGCTCGGCACGCCGGCACACCGTCCGGCAGACATGGCACAGCGACACGGCGGCATGTCCCCCCGGGAGGGTGAATTTGTCGATGAGCGGCACCTCGGCCTGCATCGCATCGATCCGCTCCTCGAGCCACGCCACGGCATCGGACGCCAGCGGCGCGACCTTGTCGGCACCCCCCTTGCCCACGGCCAGCAGCGCCTCGACGGTCATCAGCCGCGAAAGGATGCGTTGCAGATCGGCGACGTACGTCTCCGCGCCTCCGTCCGCACGCAGGCGATCGGTCAGCAATGCCGCGAATGCGGCCAGTTCGTCCACCGATCCGTAGGCCTCGACCCGTTCGTCGGTCTTGAAGACCCGCTCGCCGCCGATCAGGGAGGTCAGGCCCCCGTCGCCCGTCTTGGTATAGATTTTCATAGGTATGTCGATATATAACGGTTATCCGTCCGCAGCGTTGCCGATGGCGGCCGTCGCCCCGTTCAGATCCGGAAATGCTGCTTCGGCAGCCCGTTGTTGAACAGCAGCAGGTAAGCACGGTTGTCCACCGACGTGGAGCGATGCCCCGCCACGAGCGCACGGCATGCCGCCATCCGTTCGGAGGCGACGTACGGCGCCAGCACCACGAACGTGCGTCCCTCGGCGGCAGCGGCCGCCGCCATTGCGCGCAGCTGCCCCGCATCCGCCGCGCAGGTCGCCACGCAGAGCTCCGCATCCGCACGATTCATGCCGAAGGTCGCATGACCGCAACGGATCATGAGGTTCTGCAGCTGCACGGCACGGCGTTCGGAGACGCCCTCCGCGAGCAGCGCCTCGTAGAGCCCGCGCCCGCCCGGCAGCAGCGTGCGCCGCATGAAGACTTCGCGCACGAGCCCGTAGACGAAGGGCGAGTGGACCCCGTGTCCGCGGAAGTAGCGGGCACGCACGAGGCGGTTGCGGAGCATCCGGACACCCCCGGAGATACGACCGACGAAGCGCATGGCGTCACTTTTTGAGCAATCCGGCCAGACGCCCCGTCGAGAAGGCGATCTGCAGGTTGTAGCCGCCCGTATCGGCGTCGAGGTCGAGCACCTCGCCGGCGAAATAGAGGCCCTTGATCTTGAGCGACTCCATCGTATAGGGATTGACCTCGTCGCACCGCACGCCACCGGCCGTCACCACGGCGTAGGGGAACGGAGCATAGTCGACGATCGGCAGCACGAAGCCCTTCAGGGTCTTGATCAGACGGTCGATCTGCGCCTCGGTGAGCTTCGCGACGTAATCCTTCGAATGGATGTCCAGCTCCTGCGCCAGCGGCAGTACGAGCGGTTTGGGCACCAGCTTGCGGAGCAGCTCGGCGAAGAACTCCTTCGGGTCCATCTCCGCGATCTCGCGCGCGATGCGTTCGCGCAGCACCTCCTCCGTGAGGGCCGGCTTCATGTCGAGGACGATCTTCACGCGTTTGCCCTCGATCAGCGCATCGACGGCATCGCGGCTTAAACGCAGGGCCACGGCCCCCTCGACGCCGCGCTCCGAGAAGCCGATCTCGCCGAACTCCTCGCGGACGGCCTCGTCGTCGATCCAAAGCGTCGCCCGCACGTTGCGCAGCAGCAACTTGTGGAGGTACTTGATCTGCGGATGCGACGAGACGAGCGGCGTGAGCGACGGCCGCAGGGGTTCGACCGTATGGCCGAGGTCGGCGGCGAAGGCGTAGCCGTCGCCCGTCGAGCCGGTCCCGGGATAGGAGACGCCGCCCGTGGCGACGATCACCTGCGCGCACTCCTCCTTGCGCTCGAAACCCCGTTTGTTGATGTAGCGCACACCGAAGACCTTGTCGCCGAGCGTCATGATCTCCTTGACCCGGGTGTCGTAGAGGATCTTCACGCCGTTGTCGACGCAATACTCCAACAACGCGTTGGCAATATCCCACGCCTTGCCGCTCTTGGGAAAGACGCGTTCGCCGCGCTCGATGTCGAGCTTCACGCCCTGCCGTTCGAAGAAGCGGATCGTCGCCCGGTTGTTGAACTCGGCGAAGGCCTGCGCCAGAAACGCCGCATTGGCCCGCACGTGTCCGGCGAACTCCTCGGCCGGCCGGGCGTTGGTCACATTGCACCGTCCCTTGCCCGAGATGCGGACCTTGCGGCCCGACTTCTCCATCTTCTCGATCAGCAACACGCGTTTGCCGCTGCGTGCCGCCGTGCCCGCGGCCATCATTCCCGCAGCACCCGCTCCGACGACGATCACGTCGTACGGCTGTTTCTCTTCGATTTGTTCCATAACGGGAGCAAAGATACGCAAAAAGAGCGGGATCGTACGGATCCGGGGCAGATTATTCCGATTCCCGATTTTCGATTCTTGATTTTTAATTGTACTTTTGCAGCCGTTTAAATGGGTTTGCAAAAAATATGTTGAGCAGAAGATTACTCCGTATAAAGGTCGTCAAAGCGCTGTTCGCCCACCTCAAGTCGGGCGCCGACAACATGATCGCGTCGGAAAAGACGCTGATGGCCTCCGTGGACAAGGCCTACGATCTCTATTTCCAGCTGATGACGCTCCCCGTGGAGCTGGTGCACTACGCCGAGCAGCGGCAGGAGATCGCACGACGGAAGAAGCTGCCCACGCACGAAGACCTCCATCCCAACACGAAGTTCGTCGACAACGTGGTCGTGCGGCTGATCGCCGACAGCGACGCGGTGAACGACCGCACGGCGGCCCGGAAGCTGGGGTGGACCAAATACCCCGAGCTGATCCGCACGCTCTACCTGCGTCTTACGGAGAGCGATTATTATAAGGAGTACATGCAGCGCGAGGAGCGCTCGTTCGACGACGACCGCCGCCTCTTGGAGGAGTTCTTCAAGGAGCTGCAGGAGTGCGAACCGCTCGACGAGGTGCTGGAGGAGTCCTCGATCCTGTGGACCGACGACCTGCCCTACATCCTCGCCATGATCCTGCGCACGCTCTCCAACCTGCGCCCGTCGCACACCGACCTGCGCGTCCCCGCGAAGTTCAAGAGCGACGAGGACCCGGAGTTCGTCAAGACGCTGTTCGAGAAGTCGCTGATCGGCTTCCGGACCAATCAGGACTACATCGAGCAGTTCACGGCCAACTGGGACGTGGAGCGCATCGTATTCATGGACAACCTGATCCTCGCCACGGCGATGACCGAGCTGGTCGCCTTCCCGTCGATTCCGGTCAAGGTGACGATGGACGAATACATCGAGATCGCCAAATACTACTCGACCCCCGGCAGCAGCACCTTCATCAACGGCGTGCTCGACAAGATCGTCGAGGCGCTCACGAACGAGGGCCGCATCAAAAAGGCGGGCCGCGGCCTGATCTGACGCCGATGATCCGCCCGCTCGTCCTGCTCGCCTCCGCGGTGCTCGCCGCAGGCTGCGGCGGTTCCGGCCGCCGAACGGACGCGGCCTGTGAGGACGGGCTGCCCTTCGCGGGCCGTACGATCGTCGTCACCGACTCGCTGCTGCGCACGGGCGGCACGGACACGCTCCGCTTCGGGCGCCTGCGCGAAGGCGAAACGGGACTGCAGCGCCTGCGGTTCGAGAACGCCGCGACGCATCCGCTGACGATCGTCTCCCTTACGCGCAGCTGCGGATGCACGACGCTCGAATACGACGCCGAGCCCATCGCCCCCGGCTCCGCACGACGGGCCACCCTCTTTTTCGACACCCGCGGCCAGCAGGGCTGGCAGCTCAAGAACCTCGACATCGCATTCGCCGGGGCCGCGCGGCCGTTGCGGCTGCTCATCGAGGCGGAAGTGGAATAGAGGTTGCATATTCGCCGATTTTCCGTATCTTTGAATCCGCCGAAGCTACTCGCGCCCGGCGAAATCGCAAATAAATTCGTATCTTCGTCCCGCCCGAGTGGGGACAACACATTTTAAAACACGATTCGATATGATTACTCTTCTTCAGGTTCAGGAGGCCGCGCAGCAGACGGCCGAAGCTTTCCAGCAGTTAGGCGACGTACAGCCCGAACCCTCGTTCTGGGCCAAGAACGGCTTCATCATCATGATGGGCCTCATGATTCTGGCCATGTGGTTCTTCATGTGGCGCCCCGAGTCGAAGCGCCGCAAGCAGATGCAGGAGTTCCGCAACGGCCTGAAAAAAGGCGACAAGATCATCACCGCCGGCGGTATCTACGGCACGGTGAAGGAGATCAAGGAGACCTCGCTGCTGATCGAGGTCGACGGCAACGTCACGCTGCGCATCGACAAGAACATGGTCGTAGCCGACAACTCCGACCTGCAGCAGCGATAGCCCTCGGGCCGCCCCTGCCATGCGGCGCCGCATCCGACAACGGGGTGCGGCGCCGCTGCTTTTCTCGGCGGAGGCTCCGGCGGCAGAGCATGCACGCCCGGATAGCCGCGCATCCGCGAACCCCGGACCGCAAACCCGTGCGCCCCGCCCGCTACCGGCCCGTCCATACGCCGCTCCCCGCCCCGATCGGCCCCCACCTGCCCCCGAGCAGCGACCGCACGGGGCCGCACCATCCCTCGTCAACACACCATCCAGACGCTCCCGCACTTCGGCGGTACCAGCCGCCCGTCGCCTCGCGGAAGCATCCGATCCTCCGCATCCCCGCCGGACGCCTCCGCAACCGGTTCCGCCCCGGCACCTCCCCTGCCGCATACGCACGCCCCACCGTCGGAGGTCCCGCACCCTCGCCCGAAGCCCTCCCGCCAGCTCCGTCACCGCCGGCCGGACCGCCGCGAAATCCCATCCCCCTCGCACTGACGGGCATAGCGCAACCGGACGCACGAAGTTTCATAGATTGTTGAAAACTTATGGCTGCGTAATTTTGAATCCTGCGGGATTATTGGAATCTTTGCAGAGCAAAGGTATCGCAGGGTCCCGTCGCGGACCGGCGATAAAAGGGAATCGGGTGCGAATCCCGAACAGTTCCCGCTGCTGTAAGCGCTCCCCTATCGCGGACACATCGTGTGCCACTGCCCCTGCGGGCGGGAAGGCGATCCGACGACGGCGCGAGTCAGAAGACCTGCCTTTGCGCTTGCTATGATCGGACCTGCGGGGAAACGGGTCCTATTGTGGAACTTTTAGCGATCACATACATTCGCGTTCCGATCGGTCCGGCCTGCCGTCATCGCGGTCCGGACATCGGAACCGACTGCCCTGCCGAGTGCGGTTCGAGCCATGCCGACGGAGGCTCCGGACGACACGATCCGACCGACCGCGATCGGCGCGGAGGATTGCGGTCGCAGACATTTTATTCGAAAGACATGGACTACACAGGAATTTCCATCATCAAACGCGACGGGAAGCGGGAGGCATTCTCGCTGGAGAAGATCGAACGGGCCATCACGAAGGCCTATCGCGCGGGCGGCATCGACGATGCGGGCGAGACGATCGGCCGCATCGCCGCAGACGTGGCGGCGGCCATCTCCGGCCCCGAAATCACGGTCGAGGCGATTCAGGACATGGTCGAGGAGCGGCTCATGCGGCACGACCCCTCGATCGCCAAGCGCTATATCATCTACCGCGAGTGGCGCAACGTCGAACGCGACCGCCGCTCGTCGATCAAGGAGGTGATGGACGGCATCGTCACGGTGGAGAAGAACGACATCAACCTCTCGAACGCCAACATGTCGTCCCACACGCCGGCCGGGCAGATGATGACCTTCGCCTCGGAGATCACGAAGGATTACGCGCTGAAATACCTCGTCGGCGTGCGGCACGGCCGCGCCCACCGCAACGGCGACATCCACATCCACGACCTCGACTACTACCCCACGAAGACCACGACCTGCATCCAGTACGATTTGGCCGATATCTACGGGCGCGGCTTCTCGACCAAGAACGGTTCGGTGCGTTCGCCTCAGTCGATCCAGAGCTACGCCACGCTGGCCACGATCGTCTTCCAGACCAACCAGAACGAGCAGCACGGCGGTCAGTCGATCCCGGCCTTCGACCGTTTCATGGCCCCGGGCGTGCTGAAGACCTTCCGCAAGCACGTCGCCGACATGACGCTCTTCCTCTGCGACCTGCGCGGAGTGACGGGCCCCGACCGCGCAACGATGAAGCGGCTCGTCGCCGAACACGTCCCTACGATCGAACCCTGCGACGACGCGATGGGCGCCCTCTTCGCCGCGCTCCGCGGCACGGGCATGCAGATCGCCGACGAGGACATCCGCCGCATCTGGCGGCAGGCCTACGACGCCACGCGCAAGGAGACCCATCAGGCGATGGAGGGCTTCATCCACAACCTCAACACGATGCACTCGCGCGGCGGCAATCAGGTGGTCTTCAGCTCGGTGAACTACGGCACGGACTACTCGCCCGAGGGGCGCATGGTGATCCGCGAGCTGCTCGCCGCGACGATCGAAGGGCTGGGCCACGGCGAGGTTCCGGTGTTCCCGATCCAGATCTTCAAGATCAAGGAGGGCATCTCGTGGTCGGAGCGCGATTACGAGCTGGCCGTGAAGGAGTTCGACAAGGCGCTGGCGGGCGAACTGCAGTTCGAGGCCCCGAACTTCGACCTGCTCGTCGAGGCGTGCCGTACCACCTCGGTAGCGCTCTTCCCCAACTTCATGTTCCTCGACGCCCCCTTCAACTGCCATGAGAAGTGGCGCGCCGAGGATCCCGACCGGTTCCGCTACGAGGTGGCCACGATGGGCTGCCGCACGCGCGTCTTCGAAGACCTGCACGGCGAAAAAACCTCGTGGGGCCGCGGCAACCTCTCGTTCACCTCGATGAACATGCCCCGTCTGGCCATCGAGGCGATGCGCGAGGCCTCGGAGCTGATCCCCGACGGCGACAAGCACGCGATCCGCAAGGAGGCGTGCGCGATCTTCCTCGAATCGGTCCGCAAGACCGCCTCGATGATCGCCGAACAACTCTACGAACGCTACCAGTTCCAGCGCACGGCCCTCGCGCGGCAGTTCCCCTTCATGATGTCGAACGACGTCTGGAAGGGCGGCGGCGCGCTGCGGCCCAACGAGGAGGTGGGCGACGTGCTGAAGCACGGCACGCTGGGCATCGGTTTCATAGGCGGCCACAACGCGATGACGGCCATCTTCGGCGAAGGCCACGCCCGCTCGAAAGAGGCATGGCAGACGCTCTACGACGCCGTGCTGACGATCAACCGCGTCGTGGACGAATACAAGGCCAAGTACGGTCTCAACTACTCGGTGCTAGCGACCCCGGCCGAGGGGTTGAGCGGCCGCTTCACGCGCATGGACCGCAAGCGCTACGGCTCGATCCCGGGCGTCACCGACCGCGACTACTACGTCAACTCGTTCCACATCGACGTGCGCGAACCGGTGACCATCGCGGAAAAGATCCGCCTCGAAGCCCCCTTCCACGCCATCACGCGCGGGGGCCACATCACCTACGTCGAACTCGACGGCGAGGCGAAGAAGAATCCCGTGGCGATCCTCAAGATCGTGAAGACGATGCAGGACGCGGGCATCGGCTACGGCTCGATCAACCACCCGATCGACACCTGCCGCAAATGCGGCTTCCGGGGCGTGATCCATGCGAAGTGCCCCGTCTGCGGCTCGGACGACATCTCCCGCATGCGCCGCATCACGGGTTACCTGACGGGCAGTCTCGAATCGTGGAACTCGGCCAAGCAGGCCGAGGAGCGCGACCGCGTGAAGCACCGGTAGGATGGAGACGCTCCGCATCCTGCAGATCTACCCCGAGACCATCTCGGACGGTTACGGACTGCGCTATTCCATCTACTTCGCAGGCTGCACCCACCGTTGCCCGGGATGCCACAATCCCCAGAGCCACGATCCGGAGCAGGGAGAGCCCCTGACGGAGGAGCGCTTCGAGGAGATCTGCCGCGCGATCGAGGGCAATCCCCTGCTGGACGGCGTGACGGTAAGCGGCGGCGATCCGCTGCTCCGTCCCCGTCCGATGGGCGCCTTCCTGCGACGTCTCAAGGAGCGCACCCGGGCCGACGTGTGGTGCTACACGGGCTATACGCTCGAGGAGTGTCTGGCCGACCCCGAACGGCGTGCCTGCCTGCGTTGGATCGACACGCTGGTCGACGGGCGTTATGTGGCTGCGCTGCGCGACCTCTCGCTGCCCTTCCGCGGCAGCTCCAACCAGCGGCTGATCGACATACGGTCGCTGGGGCTGTTCGACGAGGCGCCCGCCTCCGCCGCCGACCGACCGCACCTCTGAAATCCGCACATTCTTGCCTCCGGGAGGACCGCATCCTCGAAACCCGGCATGCTCGCGTCCCGGCCGACCGCAAATCCCGGAAACCCGCGCCTCCTCCCCCGCCGGCACGCCGGAAAACGGTGCGGGCACCGGATTTTCGAAAAAAACGGCTCCGCAATCCGAATATTTTTCCTATATTTGTCCGGATAACAAGAGGGGTGCCTTGTCCGCGACCGACGGAAAGGCTGAGATCATACCCTATGAACCTGATGCGGTTCGCACCGCCGGAGGAACTTGTTCATAGATCGTCGAACGCGCACAGCGCACCTCTCCGCAAACATTCGGAATCGTTCCGTCCGCACGCGACTCCACGGAGTCGTCCGCGCGCCGTTTCCGCCCGCCGCAAAACGCATCCGCGACCTGCAGGGCAGCGCCGAGGCGGAAGGAACGCATCCGCTGGCAATTACGGCAATCCTATGGAAGTATTCATCAACCGCACCCCCGTGGCGATCGACGCCGAGACGACGCTGGCCGAACTGCTCGCCCGCGAGGGCATCGCCCCGGAGGGCACCGCCGTCGCGATCGACAACAAAGTGGTGCCGCGCACCGCATGGAACACCACGCGCCTGCAGGAGGGCGCGAAGCTCACCGTCATACGAGCCGTCTGCGGCGGATGATGCGCCTGATCGTCATCACCGACGCGGCGTTCGACGCACGGGAACCCGAGTCGATCCGTCTCCTGCTGGAGGAGGGCATCGACCGTGTGCACCTGCGCAAGCCCGGCGCCACGGAGCCCGAAATGCGGCGCCTGATCGAGGCGCTGCCCCCGGCACTCTTTCCGCGGCTCTCGCTCCACGACCGGCTGCCGCTGGCGGTCGAATACGGGCTGGGCGGCGTGCACCTCAACGCGCGCAATCCGGAGGTCCCGGCCGGCTTCCGGGGCGCGGCGAGCCGCTCGTGCCATGCGACGGACGAGCTCGCGGCGCACCCCGACGCGACCTACCTCTTTTTGAGCCCCGTGTTCGACAGCATCTCCAAAAAGGGCTACCGCGCGGGCTACACACCGCAAGAGCTCCGCGAAGCCGCGGCAGCGGGCGTCATCGGTCCCCGTACGGTCGCTCTCGGCGGCCTGCGGCCCGAACTGCTGCCCCGCGTGCGCGACTACGGCTTCGGCGGCGCGGCCTTTCTGGGCTACGTCTGGCAGGGCGATACATCGGCTGCGGCGCTGAAGCGCAAGGCGGCGGAACTACGAAGATTCGAAATACCATAAAAACCTATGTTGCAATTCATCACGCACCGCACCGATCGCTACGACGAGATCGCCGGCACGCGAGCCGTGCTCGCCGGCGGCTGCCGCTGGGTGCAGCTCCGCATGAAGGAGGCCTCCGACGAGGAATACCTGCGCGTCGGCGGCGAAGTCGCGCGCCTCTGCCGTGCGGCGGGCGCCGTGTTCCTGCTCGACGACCGCGTCCATTTGGTCCGCGCGCTCGGGGCCGACGGCGTACATCTGGGCAGACACGACATGCCTGTCGACGAGGCGCGCCGTCTGCTCGGCGCAGGCTACCGGATCGGCGCCACAGCCAACACCTTCGCCGACATCGAACGGGCTGCGGCGCTGGGCGCCGACTACATCGGGCTGGGCCCCTACCGCTTCACCGAGACCAAGCGCAACTTGAGCCCGGTGCTGGGGCTCGAAGGCTACCGCACGATCGCGGCGCAGTGCCGCGCGGCGGGAATCGCGCTGCCGACGGTCGCCATCGGCGGCATCGAAGCGGCGGACGTCGCCGCCCTGCTCGCGGCCGGCGTCGACGGCATCGCCCTTTCGGGCGCACTGCTGCGGGCGAACGACCCCGCGGCCGAAACGCAGAAAATAGCAACGATCATAAATCGAAACCGACAATGAACGATCTGATTATCGGCGGACGGACGTTCCGTTCGCGTCTTTTCGTCGGAACCGGAAAATTCAGTTCCAACGAGTCGATGGCCCGGGCGATCGAGGCCTCGAACACGGAGATGGTCACCGTGGCGATGAAACGCATCGACATGAACGACCCCGAGGACGACATGCTCGCCCATGTGAACCGCCCCGGCATCCAGCTGCTGCCCAACACCTCGGGCGTGCGCGACGCGGCAGAGGCCGTACTTGCGGCGCAGCTCGCCCGCGAGGCCTTCGGCACCGACTTCATCAAGCTGGAGATCCACCCCGATCCCCGCTACCTGCTGCCCGATCCGATCGAGACGCTGAAGGCGACCGAGGAGCTGGCCAAGCTGGGCTTCGTGGTGCTGCCCTACATTCAGGCCGACCCGGTGCTCTGCAAACGCCTCGAAGAGGCGGGTGCTGCCACGGTCATGCCCCTCGCGGCGCCGATCGGCACCAACAAGGGCCTCGTGACGCGCGATCTGCTGGAGATCATCATCGAGCAGAGCAACGTCCCCGTGGTGATCGACGCCGGTCTCGGCGCACCGTCGCATGCGGCGGCGGCGATGGAGCTGGGCGCCGACGCCGTGCTGGTCAACACGGCGATCGCCGTGGCGGGCGACCCCGTGCGCATGGCGCAGGCCTTCGCCGCGGCCGTCGAGGCCGGACGCGCGGCCTACGAGGCCGGGCTGGGCGCACAGTCGCGCTGCGCGGGCGCCAGCAGCCCCCTGACCGCATTCTTCGACTAAACCCGCCCGACGATGTTTTCCGAAGAACTGGCCCGCTACGACTGGGAGGAGACGACGCAGCGCATCCTCTCGAAAACCGCCGCCGACGTCGAACGGGCGCTCGGCAAGCCCCGCCTCGCGCTCGACGACTTCATGGCGCTCGTCTCGCCCGCGGCGGCCCCCTACCTGGAGCCGATGGCGCAGTTGAGCCGCCGTTACACGCAGGAGCGGTTCGGCAAGACCATCTCGATGTACATTCCGATGTACATCACCAACTCGTGCACGAATTCGTGCGTCTACTGCGGTTTCAACCGCCACAACGCCATCCCGCGCGTGATCCTCACGCCCGAGCAGATCGAAGCGGAGTGCCGCGCGATCCGCGAACTGGGTCCCTTCGAGAACCTGCTGCTGGTGACGGGAGAAAACCCGCGCGCCGCAGGCGTCGACTACATCGAACGCGCGCTGCGGATCTGCCGCCCCTACTTCAGCAACCTGACCATCGAAGTAATGCCCCTCGCCGCCGAGGAGTACGGCCGCCTCACGGAGTCGGGCCTCAACGGCGTGGTCTGCTTTCAGGAGACCTACAACCGGGCGCGGTACAACGTCTACCACCCGGCCGGCATGAAGTCGAAATTCGAGTGGCGCGTCGACGGCTTCGACCGCATGGGACAGGCCGGCGTGCACAAGATCGGCATGGGCGTGCTGATCGGCCTCGAGGACTGGCGCACCGACGTCACGATGATGGCCCTCCACCTGCAATACCTGCGCAAGCGCTACTGGAAGACGCGCTACAGCGTCAACTTCCCCCGCATGCGCCCCTCCGAGGGAGGATTCCAACCCAACGTGGTGATGAGCGACCGCGAGCTGGCGCAGCTCACCTTCGCCTTCCGCCTCTTCGACCACGACGTCGACCTCTCCTTCTCGACGCGCGAGCGGGCCGACTTCCGCAACCGGATCGCCACGCTGGGCGCCACGTCGATGAGCGCCGGTTCGAAGACCGACCCGGGGGGCTACCGCACCTATCCGCAGTCGCTCGAACAGTTCTCCGTGAGCGACGAACGAACACCGGCCCAAGTCGCCGCCGACATCCGCCGGGAGGGCTACGAGGCGGTGTGGAAGGACTGGGACGAAATCTTCGACCGATGACCGCGGGCGCACGCTATGCACGGCAGACGATGCTGCCCCAGATCGGCGAGGAGGGCCAGCGACGGCTCGCCGCGGCCTCGGTGCTGCTCGTAGGCGTGGGGGGCCTCGGCTCGGCCGCGGCGCTCTACCTCACCGGCGCGGGCGTGGGCCGCATCGGGCTCTGCGACGCCGACACGGTCTCGGAGAGCAACCTCCAGCGGCAGGTGCTCTACGCCGAAGCGCAGATCGGACGACCCAAGACCGAAGCGGCGCGGGAGCGGCTCGCGGCCCTCTCATCGCACACCCGCTTCGATCTCCATCCCGAGGGATTCGCCCCGCACAACGCCCGGGAGCTCGTCGCGCATTACGACCTCGTGATCGACTGCTGCGACAACTTCCCGACGCGCTACCTGATCGACGACGCATGCGCCGCCTGCAGAACGCCGTGGGTGCACGGCTCGATCGGCGCCTTTCACGGTCAGGTGTGCCTCTTCAACCACCGCCGCAAACGCCGCTACGCCGATCTCTACCCCGACCGGGAGGCGCTCTGCGCCCGACCCCGGACGACGGCAGGGGTCGTGGGCACGGTGCCGGGCGTCGTGGGTACGCTCGAAGCCTCGGAGGCGATCAAACTGCTCGCCGGATTCGGGCGGCTGCTCGACGGGCGGCTGCTGACGATCGACCTCGCGACGCTGGAGACGGAGATCATCGAATTTTAACGAACGAACACAACGAATATGGGAAAAGGATTCGACGAATACGCATCGGCCTACGATGCGTGGTTTCTCGACAACCGCAACGTGCTCTACTCGGAGGCGAACCTCGTGGCGAGCACGCTGCACGATGCGGGACGCATTCTCTCGGTGGGATGCGGCAGCGGTCTGTTCGAGACGATTCTCCGCAAGGAGTACGGCATCGCGATCGACGACGGCATCGAGCCCTCGACGGGCATGGCCGAAATCGCCCGCAAGCGGGGCATGCGCGTAACCGTCGCGACGGCCGAGGAGGCCGACTTCGGCCGCGGCGACTACGACACGCTGCTTTTCAACGGCACGCCGAGTTACATCGGCGACCTGGCCTCCGTCGTGCGCAAGGCCTACGAGGCGCTGCCCGAAGGCGGACGGATCGTGCTGATCGACGTGCCGAAGGAGAGCTCCTACGGCATGATGTACAACTTGGCCAAAGCGCTCGGCACGTGGGACCACCCGCTGCTGAAGGGGGTCTATCCCCCCAACCCCTATCCGATCGAGTTCGTCGAGGTGGCCGACTGGCGCACGACGGCCGAGAAGATCGAGCTGCTCGAACGAGCCGGCTTCCGCGACCTGCGCTTCGCCCAGACCCTGACGAGCCATCCGCTCTACTCGGACATGGCGGAGGAGCAGCCCTCGGAAGGGTATGGAAAGGGCGATTACGTGGCCGTCACCGCATTCAAACGATGAGCGCCCCGAATCGCTGGAGCCGCGCGGCTTGGGAGGCCGCGCAGCCCGTCTACGAGCGCATCGTGGCGCATCCCTTCGTCGAAGAGCTCGCCCGCGGCACGCTCGCGCCCGAACGGTTCCGCTTCTACCTGCGGCAGGATGCCCTCTATCTGGACAGCTATGCGCGCCGCCTCGCGCACATCGCCTCGCGTCTCGAACGCAAGGCGCACACGGAGGCCTTCCTGCGCTTCGCCGCGGAGGGCATCGAGGTCGAACGCGCCCTGCACGAAACGCTCCTGCACGGCGACGTGCCCGCCCCCGGGGAGATGTCGCCCGCGTGCCTGCTCTACACCTCGGTGCTCGACAGTCAGGCCACGGCGCCCGTCGAAGTCGAAGCGGCGGCCGTGCTGCCCTGCTTCTGGGTCTATCGGCGGGTCGGCGAGACGATCCTCGCCCGGCAGACAGACGACGCGAATCCCTATGCGGCGTGGATCGGCACCTACGCCGACCCGTCGTTCGCCGAAGCGACCGAGCGCGCCATCGCGATCTGCGACGAGCTGGCCGCCGAGGCGGGCGACGCGGTGCGCCGGCGCATGACCGAACTCTTCGTACGCTGCACCCGGATGGAGTGGCTCTTCTGGGACAGCGCCTACCGACTCGAACGATGGATGATATGAACGACGTGAAGAAACACTACAAGCGCGCCCTCACGATCGCCGGGAGCGATCCGAGCGGCGGGGCCGGCATTCAGGCCGACCTGAAAACCTTCGCCGCCTGCGGCTGCTACGGCGCCTCGGCGATCGTCGCCGTGGTCGACGAAAACACGGTGGGCGTCACGGGCGTCCACCCCGTACCGGTCGACTTCGTGGTGGGCCAGATCCGCTCGGTGCTCGACGACATCGGCGCCGACGCCGTGAAGATCGGCATGCTCCACTCCTCGGAGCTGATCCGCGCCGTGCGGGACACGCTCTCGGGATACGACATCCGCAACGTGGTGCTCGACCCCGTGATGGTGGCCACGTCGGGCGATCCGCTGCTCGAGCAGCAGGCGATCGACACGCTGCGCGACGAACTGGTGCCTCATGTGCGGGTGATCACCCCCAACATCCCCGAGGCGGAGATCCTGCTCGGACGCCGCATCGCCGACCAGCGTGAGCTGCCCGAGGCGGCACGGGCGCTGTCGTGCGGCGGCCGGGTCTCGGTGCTTCTGAAGGCGGGCCACCTCCACGACGAGGAACTCGTCGACATCTTCTACGACGCGGAGAGCTACTGCATCGTCCCCCTCCGCTCGCGCCGGCTGGCGACACCCAACACGCACGGCACGGGATGCACGCTCTCATCGGCCCTCGCGGCCCATCTGGCGCAGGGACTGCCGCTCGTCGAGGCGGCGACCCGGGCCAAAGAGTACGTCGCCGCGGCGATCGCCGCCGGAGCCGCTTACGAGATCGGCCACGGCCACGGCCCCGTGCACCACTTCTTCGGATTCTGGGAATGACTGCCCGGCGACGCACCGCCCGCGAACAGGAACTACGGTCCGCACCGATATCGGTGCGGACCGTCGCCATTCGGAGGTCAGAGGCTGCGAAGAGAGGCCGCGACGCAGATGTTGTCGTCCGTTTTTTCGCAAAAGTGCGAATTAATCCCTATCTTTGACCGAAAATAGCAACTGACGAACATGCACAAATCGGGCTTCGTAAACATCATCGGCAACCCCAACGTCGGCAAGTCGACGCTGATGAACGCACTGGTCGGCGAACGGCTGTCGATCATCACCTCCAAAGCGCAGACCACGCGCCACCGCATCATGGGCATCGTCTCGGGCGACGACTTCCAGATCGTCTACTCCGACACACCGGGTATCCTGAAGCCCTCCTACAAGCTGCAGGAGTCGATGATGAAGTTCGTCACGGGTGCCGTGACGGACGCCGACGTGCTCCTCTACGTCACCGACACCGTGGAGCAGGGCGACCGCTCGGCCGAGATCGTCGCCGGCATCGGCCGCAGCGACATCCCGACGATCGTGGTGATCAACAAGATCGATCTCACCACGCCCGAGGCGCTCGAAGCGCTGGTCGAGCGGTGGCAGACGACGCTGCCGAAGGCGCGGATCGTACCCGTCTCGGCGAAGGAGCGCTTCAATGTCGAGGGGCTGTTCGCAACCATCCGCGAGCTGCTGCCCGAAGGCCCGGCCTTCTACCCGAAGGATACGCTCACCGACAAGACGCTGCGGTTCTTCGCCTCGGAGATCATCCGCGAAAAGATCCTGCGTTTCTACGACAAGGAGATCCCCTACTGCTGCGAAATCGAGATCGAAGGCTACAAGGAGGAGGAGGGCATCGACCGCATATCGGCCGTGATCCACGTGGCACGCGAATCGCAGAAGGGCATCCTGATCGGCCGCAAGGGCGAAATGCTCAAGAAGGTGGGCAAGGCGGCCCGCGAGGACATGGAGCAGTTCCTCGGCAAGAAGGTGTTCCTGCAGCTCTTCGTGAAGGTGAGCGGCGACTGGCGCAACAGCGACCGGCAGCTGCGGCGGTTCGGTTACGAACAGGAGTAGATCCGAACAGCGGACTACTGCGGCCCGAAGCGGACGAGACCGGCCGTGAACGAAGATTACGGTGACGGCAGCCGAGAGCGAACGCAGCGGCGACACCAGCCGCGCGGACCGGATACGAAAAACAGGTGCTGATACGTTACGGAAAAAGTGAAAACGATCGACATACGGAAAACGCTCCTCGGAGTCGCGGCAATCATCGCGCTGCTGTGCGGTACGTCGGCGCACGCCCAGTACAACAAACACTACTTCTTCTGGGTGGGCCGCACCTGCATGATGAACAACGACTATCAGGAGGCCATCCGTACGCTCAACACGCTGCTGCGTTTCGACGACGAAGCATTCGAGGGTTACTTCCTGCGCGGCATCGCCAAATACAACCTCGACGACCTGATCGGCGCCGAGGCCGACTTCACCGCCGCTATCCGGCTCAACCCCGTCTACACGCAGGCCTACACCTACCGGGCCATCACCCGCTCGCGGCTGGGCAACTACGACGACGCCCTGCAGGACTTCCGCGAGGCCATCGACCTGCGGCCCGACCTGCCGGGGCCCTACTACAGCCGCGGCGTCACGCGCCTGCTCAACCAGCAGTTCGACGAAGCGATCGCCGACTTCGACAAGTTCATCCGGCAGGAGAACAAGGTCGCCGACGCCTTCATCTGCCGCGGGTTGAGCTACCTCCACCTGAAAGACACGGCGCGGGCCTACGAGAATTTCGACACGGCGATCCGCACCAACCGCGAAAACCCCAACGGCTACAACCGCCGGGGCGATCTCTACATGCGGCAGGGCCGCTACAAGGAGGCCGAGGCCGACTTCGACAAGGCGATCGCGTGCGACTCCTCCTACCTGCTCTCCTACTTCAACCGCGCGCTGGTCTACAACGAAACCCACCGGCCGATGCAGGCGCTCGCCGACTTCGACGAGGTGCTCCGGCTCGACTCGACCAACTCGCTGACTTACTTCAACCGCGCGATGCTCCGCACGCAGATCGGCGACTACAACCGTGCGCTGGAGGACTACGACAAGGTGGCGCTCTACTCGCCCGACAACATTCTGGTCTATTACAACCGCGCGGGCGTGCACGCCCAGTTAGGCGACTGGGAGAAGGCCGTGGAGGACTATACGGCGGCGATCGGGCTTTACCCCGACTTCGCCAATGCCTACATCTACCGCGGACGGCTGCGCGAGCTGCTGCGCGATCCGCAGGGCGCCAAGCGCGACCGCCAGACGGCCCAGCGCAAGATCGCCGAATACCGGGCCCGGCTGAACGACAGCACCTACTCGATCTACGCCGACACGACGCAGCGTTTCGACCGCCTGCTGTCGTTCGACAACAAGCTGTCGGGCAGCAGCTTCGAGCGCGTCGCCGGGGGCGGCGCCCGCGAGGAGATGCGCCTGCTGCCGCTGTTCAAGTTTACGCTCATGCAGCCCGATACGGCCCCGCAGCCGGCACGCTACCACCTGCGGCGCGTCGAGGATTTCCGCAAGCGTATCGGCGACGAACGGCTCGTGCTCTCGTGGCGCGAGAGCGACCTGCAGCCCGACTCGCTGCTGCAGCTCGACCGGGACCGCGCGGAGCGGCTGAAGCGCGAACCGACGACGTGGACGCTGCTCTTCGAGCGCGCCCTCACGCAGTCGCTCGTCAAGCAGTACACCAATTCGGTGAGCACCTACACGGCGGCCATCGAGCAGAACCCCGCCAACCCGTTCCTCTACCTGAACCGGGCGACCACGCGGGCCGAAATGATCGACTTCATCTCGTCGATCGACAACTCCTACCAGCGGATCACGATCGACTCCGACCCGGCGAACCGGCTCAACAACCGATCGAAACGCACCTACAGCTACGACGAGGCCGTGGCCGACCTGAACAAGGCCGTGAAGCTCTTCCCCGACTTCGCCCACGCCTACTACAACCGCGCCAACCTGCAGGCCCTCGCGGGGAACCTGCCCGAGGCCTACGAGGACTACACGCGCGCGATCGACCTCGATCCCGCATTCGCCGAGGCCTACTACAACCGCGGCGTGGTGCAGCTCTTCATGAAAGATACGCGCAAAGGATGCCTCGACCTCTCGAAGGCGGGCGAACTGGGTATCGCCGAGGCCTACGAGACCCTGAAACGCTACGCACGCACGGAAAACTAACACACAAAATCTTACGATATGACAGAAACTATCCAACGCAAGCTCAACGATTCGTTCATCGTCCGGTGGTCGGCCCTGCTGCTCATCGCCTCGATGATGTTCTTCGCGTATATGTTCGTCGACGTGATGTCGCCGCTCAAGTCGCTGCTCGAAGAGTCTCTCCGGTGGGACAGCACCACGTTCGGCACCTATGCCGCCTCGGAGTATTTCCTCAACGTCTTCGTCTTCTTCCTCATCTTCGCGGGCATCATCCTCGACAAGATGGGCATCCGCTTCACGGGCCTGCTCTCGGCGGGGCTGATGGTGGCCGGCGCCTCGATCAAGTTCGCGGGCATCACCGACTGGTTCCAGACGACGGCGCTCTGCGCATGGCTCGACAGCTGGTGGACGGCCTTTCCCGGCAGCGCCAAAATGGCGTCGCTGGGCTTCATGATCTTCGGCTGCGGTGCGGAGATGGCCGGCACGACCGTCTCCAAAGCGATCGCCAAGTGGTTTCAGGGCAAGGAGATGGCTGCGGCGATGGGCCTCGAGATGGCTATCGCGCGTCTGGGCGTCTTCGCCGTCATGTGGCTCGCGCCGATGATCTCGAACCGCTTCGACCAGTCGATCGTGGCGCCCGTAGCCTTCTGCACGGCGCTGCTCCTCATCGGACTGCTCTGCTACACGGTATTCGTCTTCATGGACCAAAAACTCGACCGGCAACTGATCGCCTCGGGCGAGATGAAGGAGGAGAAATCGGCCGACGAGGAGTTCCAGCTCAAAGACCTGCGCAGGATCTTCTCGAGCAAGATGTTCTGGCTCGTGGCGCTGCTGTGCGTGCTCTACTACTCGGCCATCTTCCCCTTCCAGCGCTATGCGCCGAACTTCTTGGAGGTGACGCTGGGCATCGACGCCGAATCGGCCGCCCGCCTGTTCAGCTGCTTCCCGATATTGGCCATGATTCTCACGCCGCTGCTCGGCATGCTGCTCGACTTCAAGGGTAAGGGCGCCACGATGCTGATGGTCGGCGCCGTGATCATGATCGCCTGCCACCTGAGCTTCGCGTTCCTGCTGCCGCTCTTCCCCTCGCAGTGGCTGGCGCTGACGCTGGTCGTCACGCTCGGCGTCTCGTTCTCGCTCGTACCCGCGGCGCTGTGGCCCTCGGTGCCGAAGATCATCGACGAAAAGATCCTCGGATCGGCATACTGCGTGGTGTTCTGGATCCAGAACATCGGTCTCTGCCTCGTACCGCTGCTCATCGGCAAGGCGCTCGACGCGACGGGCGGCTACAAGGTGCCCATGATCATCTTCGCGTCGTTCGGCGTGCTGGCCTTCATCTTCAGCTTCTACCTCAAGATCGAGGACCGCAAGAAAGGCTACGGACTCGAACTGCCCAACATCAAGAAATAGGACGAAGGAGTCCCTGCAACGGAAAAGCCCGGCACTCGCGCGATGAGTGTCGGGCTTTTTCTCGGCGGGCTGCAGCTGACTGCGGCCCGAAAACAGAAAACGGCAGCCCGCAGCCGCCGTTTTCGACTCCTTACCTGTCGCTTCCGACCCGTTCGTAGAGCTCCGCGATGCGCGTGCACATCTCCTCCCACGAGAAGCGCTTCCGCTCCTCAACGCAGTTCGCGCAGAACCGCTCCACGGCATCGCCCTCCCAGATGCGGACGACGGCATCGGCCACACCCTCCGCCGTCGGCGGGCAGACATACCCCACGCGGCCGTCGGGCACGATCTCGGGCAGTCCGCCCACGTCGGTG
The DNA here is from genome assembly GCA_910576555.1 of uncultured Alistipes sp. Taxonomy (GTDB): domain Bacteria; phylum Bacteroidota; class Bacteroidia; order Bacteroidales; family Rikenellaceae; genus Alistipes. The sequence continues at coordinate 402,606 of CAJTIY010000001.1, forward strand.
ACGACCATCGGCGTGCAGAACTGGTAGGCGATCTGCGTCACGCCGCTCTGCGTAGCGGTCTTATAGGGCTGCACCACGAAATCGGCCGCCGAGAAGTAGTATTTCACCTCCTCGTCGGGAATGAATCGGTCGTGGAGGATCACCTCCTCCCGCAACCCGTGGTCGGCGATCCGTTTCAGATAGGGCTCCTTCGCCGTGTAGAACTCCCCCGCCACGATCAGCCTGCGGCCTGCGGTCTTCCCGGCCCGCCGCAGCGCCGCCCATGCGTCGAGCAGCAGATCGAGCCCCTTGTAATCGCGGATCAGCCCGAAAAAGAGCGCATAGCGCACGTCGTCCCCGAGGCCGAGCCGCCGGCAGGCCTCCGTCCGGTCGACCCGCTCGCCGAAGTGCTCGAAGAGCGGATGGGGCGAAAAGAGCGCCGGCGCCGAAGTGTAGGCCCGCAACTCGCCGTGCACCTGCTCGGACATGTAGACGAAGCCGTCGACGGCACGGAGGAAATAGCGGTTGAAAGGTTTGTCGACAACATGGTGCTCGTGCGGCTCGACGTTGTCGATCTGGCAGAGCACCATCGTATGGCCGTTGCCGCGGACGATGCGGGCGATGGAGCCGAAGCAGGGCGCCATGAAGGGCGTCCAGTACTTCATCAGCACGAAATCGGGCCGTTCGCGCCGCAGACGCCGTCCCACACGCCACCAGTTGAAGGGATTCACCGTATTCACGCAGCGCTCGATGCGCAGGTCGGCGGGAGGCGGCGTGTCGACCGTCTGGCTCTTTCCGGGAAAGAGCCACGAGGGGTACTGCAAACTGAAGGTGTCGATCTTTACCTCGTGGCCGCGGTGCCGGAAGACACGGGCCATCGTCTCCATGATCGAGGCCAAACCGCCCCGGTAGGGGTGCGCCGGGCCAAGAATCGTGATTTTCATAGAAAGAGTGGAATCAATTCGTTTCTTCGTAGGGCGACTGCCAGAACCGCCGGTCGTCCGACGTCAGCTGCACCGCGCTTTCGTCGGGACGGAAGCCCTCGGGCACCAGAGCGACATAGGACATCCTAGGCCGGCCCTCACACCGGGTTTCGGTGTTATACATGCTTCGTTCGGGGCAGACCACGTAATAAAGGTTCTTGGCCATATAATAATCGAGGTAATATTCCTTAGTCTGAGTAGACTCGCGGTTCCAGTTGGCATCCTCGTTCAGCACGAGCGGCCGTCCGTCGCGCAAGCGCTCGCGCACCTCGGCAATCGAAAGCAGGGTGCCGTTCTCGTCCATGACATAGGCATTGAACGTCGGATCGACCCAGACCCATTTGTCGAGCGTCGCGGAATAAACGGCATTGATAACATGGCAGTCGTTCAACAGTTTGCGGGGCATGCAGGTAACGAACCGCGACTTGAAGCCCATGGCCAGGTAGCATTCGTTGAGAATCTGAGCCAGCATGCGGCAATTGACGCCCCGGCCCTCGCGCCGGCAAAGTTCGATCATCGCCTCGGCATTCTTTTCCGAAGGGTTGTCGGAGCCGCCGTCGTGACGTACGGCATCGTGCACCCAGGCCATCAGATTCAGTATCTTCGATATTTCATCCCCCGCTCCGGCGATACTGTCGAGGTTGAACTTCCGGCGCAGGCGCACCAGATTGCGGTCGTTGGGCGCAGCATAGCGGAAGCGCGGCATCGTATCGACACTGTCGGCCCGGTAAAGAGCCGCACTGCACAGAACCGATTTGTAGTCGCCGTACTGCGAAAGGCGTTCGAGAACCCACCGGAACCGCTTGTCGGAGCGGATGTTGTCGAGGTCGGTATCCTGGTGTATCCAAGGCAATTCGACTTCTTCGCGGCCGATTACCCGGTCGGCATAGCGTTCGAACGCCCCGACGGCAGCCTTGCGGCGTCCGGCCATCGAGAGGTAGCAGGCCTTGTTGTAATAAAAACTGCCGAACAACTCTCCGTCATCGGAAAACTGCGTACGGAGGGAATCGGGCAACTCGGCAAAAACTTTTTCAGCCTCCTCGTAACACTTCACGCACGATGCGTAATCGCCTTGCTTGACAAACTCACGGGCGCGGTTGAGCAAAGCATCAAACGGCGGCAGGGAATCGGTCTGCGCCGCAGCACCGGATGCTGTGACAGCTAAAAGGAGAAGCAGGAAGAGTCGTTTCATCATATATCCGTTGTTTTCAGCGAATATACGAAAAAAACGGGACTCCGATGTCGGAATCCCGATAATTTCCAGCCCGTCCTTACACTTCGATGCTTCGGCGGCCGAGGAACGGCGTCTCCGATCCGGGCGCCGCCGTCCGCCCCGTCGCTCTGCCGAAAACCGAAGCCTCTGCGAGCGAGCGCCGCAGGAACAACACGACACGATCGGCGCGCTGCGGCCTACTCCTTCTTTCCGCCGGGATGCGCGAGGCGCTCGGCAGCATGCTTGCTTCCCGCCATCGACTGCATGAGCAGGTACTCGTCGCCGTAGTCGGTCAGATGCTGCAATTCGCTGCGGAACAGATCGAGGTGTTCCTCCTCCTCGACGATCGTATCCTGAAACATGCGCTGCGTCGCAGCGTCCTTGTGCTCGGCGGCGATGCGGGCCGCCTCGTTGTAGGCGGCGATCGTCTCCTGCTCGAGCTCGACGGCCAGACGGAGCATCGCCACGGGCTCGGTGATCTGACGCACGGGGAAGCCCGGCATCATGCGCACATCGCCCTCGAGAAAGAGGATACGTTCGGAGAACTCCTCGATGTGGCGCATTTCGACGATCGAGATGCGACGCATGATCTTCGAGAGATACTCGTATCGCTGGTCCTCGAAATGGGTGTGGAAATACATGTACTGGAGCGAGGTAGAAATCTCCTTGCCCACGGCATCGTTGAGCAGATCGATGCTCGCCCGCGCTTTGTTTACGGGTTTGGTTGTGACGGCATTTTCCATGATAAACGGATTTTACCGTACGCCACGGCAAAATCCGTTCCACAATCCGCTGCGCCCTATCGCCATTCGACCGAGGCGCGTACGGCCGCGATGCCGTCCTCGGCCGCGATCTCGAACAGCGCTCCCCGCTCGTGCCGTTCGCAGCCGATCGCAAGGGTCTGTCCGTAGCGGCACTCCTTGAGGAAATGGAGGTCGAGCCGCACGGGAGCCTCGCACGTCAGCAGCTCGAGCGGCATCATGTCGAGCATCATCTCGATGTAGCGCATCGTGTTGACATGGCGGTTGAAGTCGATGTCGCTGTAAACCACCCGGTGGGTCGCCGTCTCGGTGGGCGCCACCGAGCGGATCTTACGGGGACGCTCCGCGGGCGAGGGCTCCGCGACGATCGCCTCGGCGTGTTCGCGCCCCACGCCCGAAAGATCGACCGCCGACCGGCTCCGCAGGTCGATCATCGCCCACTGGCTCACGGCCCGTCCGAAGATGCGGCCCGCAGCGTCGGCGAGCGTGAAGTTGCGCGTCGAGAGCACGCGGCCGTAGTCGCTGATCCACGTCTCGATGCGGTAGTCGGCATACTGCTCCGGCCGGGCGTCGAGCTCGATGGCCATGCGCGAGAGCACCCACGAACAGTTGGCGGCATTCAGCGCGTCGACGCCGAAACCGCGGCCGTGCGCATCGAGGCCCGCTGCATTGAGGATCGCCGCGCCCAGTGCGGGGATCGTGGCACGGAAGGTGAAATCGACCTCCTGCGGTTCGATGCTACAGTCGAAACATGTTTTTTCTGCCATTTTCCCGATAATTTATTTTCGTAGAACAAAGATACGAATAAGCCGAGCGCAAAAGCAAATTTATTTGCATTTTGCCGAGACGAAGTATCTTCGGCGAAGGCCGCGATAGGGATAACCACACCGATCGGCCCCGAAAATCCGCCGCCCGCAACAGACGCAACAGACACCCGTCGCAGCGACGCCTACCGCCCGACAGATGCTCCGTCGATCGAAAAATCCCGCGAAGCGGCATCAAAAAAAGAGTCGCATTTATCGAAAAACGATAAATATTATTTGTTTTTCGAAATTATAATCGTATATTTGCATATCGGAAAATAAATACAGAACGACATGCAGCAGAAAAAACGCCTGCACAAGCACTTGTTGCTGATCTACATCTTCTACTTCGTGGCGCTGATCGTGGGTCTGGTCGCCAGCTTCGCACCCCAGTTCACCGCAGGGTGGCGCGAAGCCGGTCAGACGCTCGACAACGATCTCGGTCACGGCTCCGTGCGCACCTACTACGTCAACGCCCCCGTAGCCTTCCGCTCGGGAGAGGGCATCGAAATCGAGGGGCTGCCCGAAAACGTCACGCTGCGTGCCGACGAGATCACGATGAGCGTCTCGGTGCCCGAAACCTACACGCTCCGCAACTCGTTCCGCGTAATGGCGAACAACGGCTGCGCCTATCTGCTCTCGATGCTGCGGGCGTGCTCCTATCTGGCCGTACTGGTATTGATCGCCCTGATCATCAACTCGCTGCGCAAATCGATCCGCGACGAGCAGCCGCTGCGGCGCAGCAACATCGGCCGCACAAGAACCATCGGCATCCTGATTCTCGCGGCCGCCTTGTGCGGAGCCTTCGAGAAGTGGATCAACATCCGCGAAGCGACGCGCCTGCTGGCCGACACGTCGTTCGAAGTGGCGTCGACCTTCCCGCTCGACTACTGGGACGTGATCGTCGGCATCCTGTTCCTGTTCATGGCCGAGGTGATCGCCATCGGCCGCAACTTGAGCGAGGAGCAGAAACTGACCATCTGAAAATCGCATGCAAATGACTACGTTACACACCATTAACGGGGGGGGGAAGACATGGCTATAATCATCAACATCGATGTCATGATGGCCAAGCGCAAGATCTCGCTCGGCGAACTGGCCGAACGCGTCGACATCACGCCCGCGAACCTCTCGATCCTCAAGAACGGCAAAGCCAAAGCGATCCGTTTCTCGACGCTGGAGGCGATCTGCCGCGAACTCGACTGCCAGCCGGGCGACATCATCGAATACCGGCCCGAACGGCCCGACTGCGAATAGAGCGAAACACGAAAACACCCAATAATCAAACGCGTATGAAAAAGTTCCTATTGACGATCGTCACGGCGCTGGCAGCTACCGGCGTCATGGCGCAGCTCAATCCGATGCAACCGATTCCGGCGGACAAGGAGGTCCGCACGGGCCGGCTCGACAACGGAATGACCTACTACATCCGTCACAACGAGAAGCCCAAAGGTCAGGCCGACTTCTACATCCTGCACGATGTCGGCGCGATTCAGGAGAACGACGCCCAGCAGGGTCTCGCCCACTTCCTCGAGCACATGGCCTTCAACGGCACGAAGAACCTTCCGGGCAAGCAGCTCACCGAGTATCTGGAGACCGTAGGCGTGAAATTCGGCGCCAACCTCAACGCCGGCACCAGCTGGGACTATACGGTCTACAACATCTCCGACGTGCCGACCTCGCGCGAAGGGATCATCGACAGCGCGCTGCTGATCCTCCACGACTGGTCGCACTTCATCGCGCTCGAACCGCAGGAGATCGACTCCGAGCGCGGCGTGATCATGGAGGAGCTCCGCACGCGCGACGGCGCGGGCTGGCGTTCGACCATCGAGCTGATCAAGGCCCTCGGTAAGGGCACGCGCTACGAGCAGCGCAACCTGATCGGCTACCTCGATGGTCTGAAGGGCTTCCACCACAAGGAACTGGAGGAGTTCTACCACGCATGGTACCGTCCCGACTATCAGGCCGTGATCGTCGTCGGCGACATCGACGCCGAAGCCGTCGAAGCCAAGATCAAGACGCTGATGGCCGACATTCCCGCGCCGGGGGCCGATGCCGCACAGAAGGAGGAGATCGTCATTCCGGACAACGAAGCTCCGATCGTCAGCATCTACACCGATCCCGAGATGCAAGGGTCGCTCGTCCGCCTCTTCATCAAGCGCCCGGCGCTGCCCGAGCAGTACAACAACCTGATCTACGGCAGGATGATGGATGTCGTGCAATCCTACATGACCGCCATGGAGAACGCACGCATCGAGGAGATCGCCATGCAGCCCGACGCTCCGTTCCTCGGCGGCGGCATGGGTGCCGGCGACGTGGTGGGCATCTGCCCGACGATGAATGCCACGGTATTCGTGGCCTCGACGCAGGACGGCAAGCTCAAGGAGGGCTTCGAGGCGCTTTGCACCGAGATGGAGAAAGTCCGCCGCCACGGCTTCACGCAGGGCGAGTTCGAGCGCGCGCAGAACGACCTGCTGCGTCAGGCCGAACGCAAATACGCCAACCGCAACGACCGCCGCAACGAGGAGTACGTGCATACCTACCTCTCCGCCTTCCAGAAGAACGCTCCGATGCCCGATGCCGAGACCGAATGGCAGCTCGACAGCCTGCTGATTACGGCGATGAACGTCGATGCCGTCAACGCCTTCGCACAGCAGGTTATCACTCCGACCAATCAGGTGATCGTGGTTACGGCCCCCGTGAAGGAGGGTGTCGAGACCCCCACCGAGGAGGAGCTGCTGGCCATCCGCGACAAAGTGGCCGCTGCGGAGATCGCCGCCTATGAGGACAACGCCGTCAAGGAGCCGCTGATCGCCGCCGGTACCACGCTGAAGGGTTCGCGCGTGAAGAAGACCGAACACGACGACGCTTACGGCACGACGACGTGGACGCTGAAGAACGGCGTGAAGGTGGTCGTGAAGCCGACGACGTTCAAGGCCGATGAAATCCGCCTGTACGCCGGAGCCGAGGGAGGTCTCTCGAACCTCTCCGACGCGGAGTTCTACATGGGCGAAATAATGCCTTCGATCAACGCGATGTCGGGCGTCGGCAAGTTCTCCGCCACGGAGCTCAAGAAGCAGCTCTCGGGCAAGTCGGCGAGCGTACAGCCCACGGTCGGCAACTACACGAGCGCGATGTCGGGCGTCTGCTCGCCCAAAGACCTCGAGACGATGCTCCAGCTGCTCTACCTCAACTTCACGCAGCCGCGTTTCGACGAGAACGACTACAACACGCTCGTCAAGATGCTCGAGGCACAGCTCTCGAACGTCATGACCAACCCCGACTACATCGCCGAGAAGAAGTTCAACGACGTGGCTTACGGCCACAACCCGCGCCGTCAGATGATCTCGACGGAGCTGCTCGAAGGCTTCTCGTTCGAGGAGCTCCCCGCCATCTACGACAAGCTCTTCCCGGGTGCCGGCAGCTTCACCTTCACGTTCGTGGGGAATGTCGATCCCGCAACGCTGAAGCCACTCGTCGAGAAGTACATCGGTTCGATCCCCGCGGGTAAGACGATGACCTTCACGAACGACGGAGGCACTCCCGTCGAAGGTGCCGTCACGGAGGACTTCGCCGCACCGATGCAGCAGCCGAAGGTGGGCGTACGCTACCTCTTCTCGGGCGACATCGACAACACGATCGCCAACAAGGTGGCCCTCAACTTCCTGACGCAGGCGCTCAACTCCCGTTACCTCGTCTCGATCCGCGAGGAGAAAGGCGGCACCTACGGCGTACAGGTATGGGGTCAGACGGAGCGTCTTCCCGAAGAGTCCTACATGCTCAACATCCAGTTCGACACGAACGAGGAGATGGCCGACGAACTGCGTGCGATCATCCTGCAGGAGATCCGGCAGATCGCGGAGAACGGCCCCAAGAGTGAGGATATCGAAAAACACCGCGAGTTCATGCTCAAGAGCTGGAAGAACAGCCTCGAGGAGAACGGCAGCTGGGTGAACTACATCCGCCTGAAGAACGAGGCGGGTCTCGACTACCTCGCCGGTTACGAGCAGGCGCTGCGCGACCTCACGAACGAAGACGTGCAGCGGATGGCGCAGAAGATCCTCGCTGACGGCAACCTCGTGCAGGTAATCATGCGTCCGGCAGCTGCGGAATAACCGCCCGACGACGTGTTATGGATAAGGGCGGCCCCTCGCGAAGGGCCGCCCTTTTTCATGCGCTCCCGTCGCAGCCGGAGAACGGCGGCGCCGAACCATAAGCTGCGGCTCCGACGGCACAAACGGATACGAGCCGCAGCAGCGCGGCATCGGCACCACGAAGCCGAGACGCTCCATCGATCCAACGAGCGACTCGGCAACCACAGCTCGAACCGAAGACACATAGCCGTCCCAGCGAGGGGCCCGACAGCCGCAGCACAAACCGGAAATACAGACCACCCCATCAAGCGGCTCGGCAGCCACAGCTCGAACCGAAGGCACATGGCCGTCCCAGCGAGGGGCCCGACAGCCGCAGCACAAACCGAAGGCACATGGCCGTCCCAGCGAAGGGCCCGACAGCCGCAGCACAAACCGGAAATACAGACCACTCCATCAAGCGACTCGGCAACCACAGCTCGAACCGAAGGCACATGGCCAACACATCGAACGAATCCGGCAGCTGCTACACGAAACCGAGCCGACTTCCGGCAAGGCGAAGCAACGGGCCAAAACCGTCCGGCCATAGATCAGATTTCATCGCAGTCCGTTACGGAACGCCAGCCGCTACGCGTACGGAACGCTCCAATATCATGTCATGGCGGAAACAGAGCGCCAGCCCGGCATCCGTTGCCGTCCGGGCTGCAAAGCATATCCCCGCATTCCGATACAGCCGCAACCGAGGCCGACGAAGCGCCCTGCCTTATCGCTTCCGCAGCCACAGCGCATACCACGCCACCGCAGCCGCAATCCAGCCCCAAAGAAATGCGCCCTTATCCCGAAGCAGCTGCAACCGCAGCCGCAGCGCATGCCTCCTCCACGGCCGCACGCCCCGATGACGCCCCCTCCGCAGCGAGCGGCTCCAACGAAAACGGGGTCTCCCTCGTGAAGGAGACCCCGCGGCGAAACGCCCGGACGGGCGAATCAGAAATCGATGTCCTCGCGGCTGTTGATCAGCAGCTGGTACTTGATGTAACCGCCCGTACGCGACGAGTACTTCGTGTAGATGGCCGTCATATTGCCCACGGCACCCGGCGCCGGAAGATCCATGAGCGCGAAGTTCGCATAACCGCTCACGCGGGCGATATAATTGCCCGCATCTTCGGCCGACGAACCGCTCGGGAAGAACGAGAACCACGACGAACCGTAGTACTTCTGACCGGCATAGCTGTAGGCATACGTGTCGGGCATTTGCTTGTCCGTACCCGGAATCAGCTGGTCCTTGTAGTACTTGGTCGTATAGGTCGCCGTGGACGAACCGTTCAGATAGAGCGTCTCCAGATAGTTGGGATAGATATCCGAACCGTCGGAGCCCGAACGGTAGTTGAGCCCCTCGAAACGCACCAGACGCCCCAGCGCATCGTCGTTGAGCACCGTACGGTAGTTCTGGGCATTGACCACCAGCGTATCGGCAGCCGTAAGCTCGCCCATAGCGCCCGGTTTGACATACTGCTCGATCGTCACGCGATCCTCGAGGTTGTTGTTGGCATAGCCGTTCTCGAGATCGGCTTCCGACGGCCGGCCGCCCACGCTCAACATGTAGCGGTAGTTGCCGATGACCAGCCCCTGCGTCTTGACGAAGATCGTCTGGCCGGGGTGGTAATAAACGTAGTTGCTGGTGCTCAACCGCAACTCGATGGCCGACTCCGACGTCTCGTCGTAGATGTAGAGCGACTTATAGACGTTGCCCGCACGGTCGCTCGAGATGACCTTGCCGCGGATGACATAGTCGTCCTCGATATAGAGCGTCTTGGCGAGGCTGTTCGCCTCATGACCGTAGACGTCGTAGAAGAGCTGCTTGAAATCCCGGATCGAGATGAGGCGGCTGTCGGCGAAATCGGCCTCCGTCCACACCTTGTCGGGTGCGGGTCTGTCGAAATCGCTGTAGCAGCCGACGGCGCACGCCCCGAGGGCGAGCGTCAGGAAAACCTTCGATATTCTGTTCATAACTGTTTCTCTTTAAAATCGTCCGACATTAGAAGCGGAAATAGATATTCAGGTAGTAGGTCGTACCGAACATGTAGAAATACTTCGAATCGAACGGCTGGTAGGAGGTAATGCCCGAATCGGTGTTCTTCGAGAGACGAACCTGCTCGTAACCGCCGGTCTTGATGTCCTGATCGTTCAGGATATTCTTGACCTCGAGGCTGAAGCCGAGCGTGTAGGCGCGACGGATATACCAGTTCTTACCGATGCTCGCATTGAGCGTGTAGGCCGAGTCGAACTTCTCCTGATGACGGATGTTGCGGATTTCAGCATCGGTCATACCGGCCGTCAGTACGCGGTCGGTGCGGTAGATCGGGCTCATCGAGAGGTACATGTTGTTGTAGTAGTTGAAGTCCACCGACGCGAATATGTTGCGCGGGCCGCGGTACGACAGACCGACGTTCACGGCCGTCTGCGGGGTCGACTCCACGCGGAAATTCTTCCAGTAGACACGGCCCTGCGACACGACTTCGCCGCTGTTGTCCTGCATCTGCGTATAGAACGGATTCGAGTTGTAGGTGTACTGACCCCAGCTTACGGCACCGTTGAGCGCGAGGCCGTGGTAGATCGGAATCGACACGGCCGCTTCGAGACCGAAGTAGCGTTTGTCGATGCCGCTCATCGCGAAGTTGGTGAAGGTCTTGTCCACGTCGTCGTAATAGGAGAGCACCTTCGTCTGGTCGGTAATCTCGGTATAGTAGCCGGCGATGCGGGCCTTCAGATCGCCCAGACGCAGGTTGTACGAAGCGTCCACGCCGAAGACCTTCTCGGTGTCCACGCCCGGCGTCGCCGAATTACGCGTACGGGGCGAGAGAAACGCCGCGGCGAACTGAGGCGCCTGCTGCATGTAGAGCACGTTAGCCTCGAGCGCATGCGCCGCATTGAACTTGTAGGAGAAATTGCCCTTCGCCCGGTAGGTCCAGTAGTTCTGCTTCTTCGAATCGCCCTTCGAGTTATTCGGGAAGAGACCCTTCTGCCACAGACCCTCGCGCCAGAAGGTCGTATGACCGCCCTCGAGACCCAGCGTCATGGCGAAACCGCCCACGGCGACATTGTACTGCAACCACGCTTTGGCGGCGATCAGGTGGGCGTAGTAGTCGTAGCTGTACTTGTCGCCCACTTTGGCGGCACGGGCATGACCGTGCTTGTAGTAGTAGTCGAGATCGTTCTGGTAGGCCAGCACATCCGAACCGAAATCGCGCTCGGCGAACTTGTCGACGTCGACCCAGTAGTCGCCGCCCAGCAGGTCCTTGATCTGCGAGTAGTACTCGGTGCGGTTACGACGCACGTTCGCACCGCCGAAGAGCTTCGAGTTATTGCGGAAGATGTGCGAGAACTGCGCGCTGAAGTTCCAGTCGAGCTGGTCGGTGTGGCGCTCCTCGACGATCGAGTTGGAGCGGTGTCCCGGACCGTAGGTCGGATCCTCGTAGCCGTTGTAGTTCTCGTTGTAGAGACCGTCCCAGTCGACGTGGCGGATGTTGTCCGTGTTGGCCAGCCAGTACTCCTGCAACCATGCGGCCTGATAGTAGTTCTTCTTCGAAAGGTAGTAGCTCGGCAGATTGCGGTAGTAGTCCGGACGCGGATCGCGGCCCGAGTACCACGTCAGTGCCGAATAACCGTTCTTACCGAAGCGCAGCGACGTAGCCACGTCGAGACGCGTGCGGTCCGAGATGTCGAACTTGTAGTTGAGCATCGCGATCGGCTCGTGGTAGTTGCGCACGCGGGTGTTGCGGCGCTTGCCGTCCTGCCAGCCCCAGTTGGGGTTGTAGTAGTTGTTGCCCACCAGATCGTAGGCCTCCTGCGTCGAAGCCTGCTGCGCACCGCGCTCGGTCGGAGCGCCGAGCAGCGTCAGCGACAGACGGTGGCGCGTGCCGAACATCTTCTCCACGGCGGCGAAATAACCGTAGGCGTTGTAGTAGACGCCGTGCACGTAGGAGTTGCCGCCCTGACGGGTCGAGAACGAGAAGGCGTAGGACCAGCCGTTGTCCTGATAGCCCGAAGCATAGGTCACCATCGCGCGGAAGCGGTACATCGAGTTACCGTTGACCAAGCTGGCACGCAGGCCCTTGCGCATCTGCGAAGGCGAGGTGTTGATGTTGGTCGTACCGCCGATGCCGCCCAAGCCCATGTCGCCCGAGCGGAGGCCCGACGTGGTCTCCTGATTGCGCGTGGCGTCGTTCAGACCGCTCCACAACGACCACGGCGTATAGCCCGTGAGGGCGTCGTTGAGCCGGATGCCGTTCATGTAGACGTCCTGATACTGCGAATCGTAACCGCGGACGTTGAAACGCATCTCGCTGAACTTGTACGACGCGATGTTGTTGAAGACATCCTTCGAGGCGGAGAGCGACGTGGGCAGCGCCTGCGCGTCGTCCATCGTCTCGGTGTCGAACTCCGCGAAGACGGCGTCGTCGATCATCTGCCGACCCACGGCCGGAACGAGGATCACCGTATTGATGTCGCGCACGATCTGCCCCACGCGGACCGCGATCGTCTGCGGCTCGAACTCCGCAGCCTCAAACGAAAGCGTATACTCGCCGCTCGGGACCCGATCGAAGAGGAAGTCGCCCTGCTCGTCGGACAGCGCGGTCGCATTGCCGGGCGTCATCGTGATCTTCACGCCGCCGAGCGCCGTACGTCCCGCACGCGACACGACGCGTCCCTTGACGCCGCCGTCCTGCGCAAAGGCGGCCAGCGACGCCAGCGAGAGCACCAGAACCAGTAAACTTTTGATTTTCATACGTATTTTTCGATTTTATTTGGCGAAATAGATGAACACGGGGAAGTGGTCGCTATACCCGCCCTGAAAATTGTTGCCGACGAACGTGCGCAGCGGATAGCCCTTGAACGAACCCTCCTTCTGCACCATGTAGTGGCGTTTGAAGATGTTGCCGTAGAACTTCGAGCCCTCGCTGCGCTGCAGCTTGAGCGCCCCCTCCGAACCCGTGGCGAGGTTCTCCGTGACCACGATGTTGTCGAAGAGGTTCCACGCGTCGCCATAGGCCAGCGTGCCGAGTCCCGCGCGGAACACGGCGGCGAAGGGGTTGAAGAAGTCGCCCGGTTCGAGCTCCTTCATCTTCGCTTTGGCTCCCAGCCCCTCGGCGAGGCTACGGTCGGTCGGATCGTCGTTGAAGTCGCCCATCGCCACGACCTTCGTCGCGGGGTCGGCCTTGAGCACCGAGTCGGCGATGCGACGCATCTGCTCGCCCACGGCGATGCGCTTGAACTCCGAGGCGTCCTTGCCGCCCAGACGCGACGGCCAGTGGGCCACCATGAAGAAGAACGGCTCGTTCTCGATCTTGCCCCACATCGTCAGGATGTCGCGCGTCTTGAAGTTGGGCAAATCCGGGATTTCGGTCTTGACCGCACGGCTGCCCTCCAGTTCGAACACCGCAGGCCGATAGAGGAAGGCCACATCGACGCCGCGCGCCTCGGGCGAGTCGTAGTGCACGATCCGGTAATCGGCCGGAGCGAGCTTCGGCGTCGCCACGATATCCTCGAGCACCGAGCGGGTCTCGACCTCCGAAACGCCGATCACGGCCGGATAGTTCCGGTCGAAGGCCGCAAGGTCGAACAACACGCGTTCGATGTTCGCCAGTTTCTTGTTGTATTTCGCCGAATTCCATTGCTTGGGCCCTTCGGGCGTGAACTCGTCGTCGCGCACCTCGGGGTCGTTGATCGTGTCGAAGAAGTTCTCCAAGTTGTAGAACATCACCTTGTAGGGCTTCTGCGCGAAGCACACTACGATGAACGACGCCATCAACAGCGTAAAGATCAGTCTTTTTTTCATCGGTCAGCGTATTAGTTCAGGCCCCACTTCTCGGGAGCGTACTGATTTTTCACGGATGCGGCCAGATCGTCGCCCAACGCGGGGAAGAACGTGAAGCGGCCGCCCAGTTTCTTCTCGACATCGGCCACGCTCATCTTCCACGTGCTGTACGCACCCGTCGAGGAGCTGTTCGCCACCCAGAAACCGATCGACATGAGCTGATCGGCCCGGTAGTCGCTCATCTTGTCGCCGCTCGTGCGCATACGGCCCGAGGTCGTACGCAGCAGCACCTTGAAGTAGTGCGACGGAATGGGAATCTTCTTGCCGTCCTTGTCGGTAGTCGTCCGATTGGTATCGATCCACGCGGCACCCGTCACGATATAGAGCGTATCGGCGCACTTCCAGTTGCGGACGAACCCTTCGAGTTTCGCCCACTGCTGCTGGTTGAGCGTCGACTGCTGCGGCGTGGCATTGGTGCAATAGAACGTCTGCAACTGCATCTCGCGATTGCCGTTGCGATCGGCATTGGGAATCTGATGACCGCGGTCGTACGCACCGTTGTAGCTGCCGCGCGCCAGATTGGGCTGGTAGCTCGCGTCGACCAGATAGTCGTAACTCCACGGATCGGGCTGCGGACGCGGGATTGAGCCCGTGTAGCCCGAGCTGGCGAGGGGATAGGCCACCCACCAAGCACCCGCCTTCGTCTTGTCGAAACAGTACGAATAGTTGCGGGCCTGCGCACCGTACATCTCGGCGAAGTGCGCCGCATAGATGTAGTTGCCGTTCCCCACCATCGCGGGCAACTCCGGCCAGACGCCGAACGCGGGTTCGCTGCCGGTGCCCTCCGACGAGGAGGAGCGCTGCTCGAGCGTGAATACGAGGTCGGCCTCGCCGTCGAAGCGGAACTTCAGCGTCGCGGAACGCGCCTCGGTCTCGGGATTGGTCGAGTAGTAGACGTAAAGCACGTTCAGCGTCTCCTGCACCGTGCCCTGCGCTTGCATCGCACCATCGAGGAACGAACACCACCGGTCATCGGTCGCGATCTCGGCCGAGTAGGTCCGGCCGGCGACGCCCTCGATGATGATCGCCGCGGAACCCTCCGCGGAACCGACCGTCAGCGACGTCGACCCCGAATTCTTCCAGTAGGCCTCGTTGCGCACCGGGCCGTCGTCGCCCCCGTCGTCGCCGCAGGCTCCGAAAACCGCCGACACGACGAAAGCGACGAGCGCCTTGCCCAAGAACGGCAAATAGTTACGAAAAGCAGTCATCCGAATAAATGGCATTTACGAAAATGCCGTTTCCCCGCAGCGGAATCTGCAGGGAAACGGCAATACATTATTCATAGATCAGTTCGATCGCAGCGATCTGTGCGTTCTTGTCGGAATCGGCGATGATCCGATAGGCCGCACCGGCCTGCGTACCCCCCAGCGTGAACTCGTAGGTAGTCTTGGTCGTAGAGGTATTCTTCGACGGCGCGATCTGCGCTCCGTCGACATCGACGATCTTCAAAGCCGCCTTCGCGGAGATCGTACCGCTGGACGGCGTGGTGACTTTGATCGTCTTCAGCGTACGACCCGCCACGGCAGGAGTCTGCACGTAACCGCGGGTGGCGATCGCCGAGACACCGGCCCCATACACCATGATATAATCGCTCGTGGTCTGCTGCTTGATGTTGAAGACGCTCCACTCGTACCCGTCGATCGTGCGCGTCATCACCTCGGTCTTGTTCTGGGTCGTCGGGAATTTGGTGATCGACTCCTTCATGTCTACCTTGATCGTCAGACCTTCGCTGCCACCTCCGGTATTCGCCGTCTTGTGGGTCAGCGTCACGGTCTTGCTGTTGCCGCCAGCGACGCTCACCGTCAGCGTTTCGACGATGTCCTTGTCGGTATCGTTGGCTGCCAGCGGAGCGACTGCGATCTCCCCCCCCCACATTTGGGCGGCGAAATGGGCCGGCGTCGAAAGCGTGAACTGCGCACCGTCGAGATTCGTTCCGGCAATGATAATCGTCTTGCCATCGGTCGCCGTCGGCTCCCAAACGAGCGCATCGGGCGTCAGCGACGAGATTTCGGGAGCGGTCGTCGATCCGTTATCCTCGAAGGCCTTCACGTCGTCCCAGTTGCGCGGAACGAGCTGCGCCGCATTGCGGTTCACGGCGGCAAGACCCGAAATCGAGGCCGTCATTGCAGCGAACTTCTTGTCGACGAACGCCGCGGCACCCTTCTTCACGTATACCGCGAACGACGTACCGCCTGCGGTGAGCGTATGGTTGCCGGCTGCTGCTGCCGTAGCCCAGACACCGGCTGCCGAGGTGGTCGCATCGGCGATCGTCACGGCCATACCCTGATACTCGGCGAGCTTGTCGACCGTGATGGTCACCGGATTCACCGTCGCGGTACCCACCTTCTCGACCTTGCACCACGTAGCGGTCGCGTCGCCCGTGATCTCATACATGCCGTTGTAGTTCTGCAGTTTGGCCAGACCCTTGTAGAGCGTGATCTTTACCTTGTCGCCTTTGGTCACACCGAGCGTCGAAGGAGCCACCGCGTTGCCGTAGAGCGTCACGCCGTTCTTGGCGGTCGTTGCGTTCTCGGTAGCGACGATCAGGTTGTTGAAGGTGAAGTTGCCGCCGGCGACGTCGTTCATCACGACGGCCTCGAACTCGTAATCGTTATCGGGGTCGAGCACCGTGGCCGTCGAGGTCATCTTGGCGATCATCTCGGGAATCGTGATGGTCTTCACCGTGCTGCCGCCGGCAGCCTCCGTGACGAAGGTCTTCGGATCGCCGTAAACGTCACCCGAAGCGGTCGTCGCATAGGCACGGTAGGCATACTGCGTCTCGGCAGTCAGCCCCTCGACGGCGACCGTCCACGTTGCAGCCACCGAAGCGGCTTTCGCCTTCACCGACTTCGACCAGTCGAGCTGCGAAACCGTACCGGTAGCGAACTCGATGTACTGCACGCCGACCTCCGTAGCCGTGAGGTTGGCGGAGGAACCGCCCAGCACGACCGACGTCGCTGCGAGCGACGCATAGTCGGCCGTCGTTACGGCGGGCTCGGTCGTCGAGCCGCCCTCGAGATCGACGCTCTGGCCGCCCGTGGTGCTCGGAGCGAGCTTGATGTCGTCGAGACGGATCACCGAGAACTCCGAAGCGGCGAAACGGATATAAAGCGCCGAAACACCCTTCGTCAGCGTGAAGTCAGCCGTGGCGAACACCCAGTAGGGATCGCGCTGGTCGCCATCGTTGACCTTGTAGGTGATCTGCTTCCAGTTCGTGCCGTCGGCGCTCAACGATACCGTGAAGACATCGGTCTTGAACGCATTGTCGTACTGACCGCTATCGTTGCGCGAGGAGCGGCTGGCGCCGAACGTCAGCTGCATATCGGTCTGCGAAGCGGGAACCGCGATATTGTTGATCATGAACACCGGATTCTGCGTGCCGAAGAATACGACATTGGGACCCGAAGCGCCCTCGTAAGCACCGGCGCTGCTCTTGCCCGACTTGCGGATATCGACGTTGCCCTCCTTCGAGTAGGTCACGTTCGCAACGCCCGTACCCGTAGCGCCCCAAGAGTAGTCGGCGATCGGCGTATTGGCCGAAACGGCCGAAGTACCTACGGGGTTGTAGTAATATACGTCGTCCGACGGCTCCGGACCGGGCTCCGAACCGCCCTCGAGGTCGATCTCGACGCCGCCCGTCTCGCTTTCGGAGAGGGTCGCATCGTCCAGACGCAGCGCCTTGCCCGAGAAACGGATGTAGAGGTTCGAAACGGCCTTCTTCAGCGTGAAGTCCACTTTGGCGATGGACCACACATTCTCGGCACCCTCGCCCTGCGCTTCGCATACGATCTTGCTGTTGTCGATCGCCGTCCACGTATTGCCGTCGGCACTCAACTCGAACTTCAGGTTGGCCGATGCGGGATCGTAGGTCACTTTGCCGGAAGCATCGCCGCCCAGCACGCCCACGGAGAGCTGCAGCTTGGTCTGCGTCGACTGGAGCACCAGCTTCGAGACGGTCAGCGTGCCGCCGCCTGCGGCGAACCACACGTGGCCCGCACCCGAGAAGGGAGGCACCGGAGCCGAGTTGTAGGAGTTCGTACGCACCGAAGCGCTGCTGCCGGCATAGGTCGTCGTTCCCTCGACATAGGCCGCACCGCTTTTGCTGTAGTCGGTATACTGGTCGATATAGCCCCAGTTCTCCTTACCGTCGACCGTCACCTTTTCGCCCTTGCCGAAGTTCTCGTAGAAGAGCGCATCCACGTCGGGACCGGGTCCCGGATCGGGATCGACGCCGCCGTTCGCCAGATCGATCTCCTGACCGCCGTTGCCCGTCACGAGCATGATGTCGTCGAGACGATAGGCCGAAGCCTTCTCGGCCGTGAAGCGGATGTAGAGGAATTCCGAAGCCTGCTTGAGCGAGAAGTTCGCCGCAGCGCTCACCCAGTAGGGATATTCGGCGTCGCCGGTGTCGGTCGTGTATTCGATCTCGGTCCACTTCTGACCGTCGCCGCTCAAGGCCACCTTGAAGGTCGACTTGTCGAACGCGTTGTCGAACTCGCTGCTTCCTTCGGGCTTGAAGGAGGACTGTGCGAGGAATGTCAGTTTGAGGTCGGTCTGCTCGGGCGTCAGCTTGATCTTGTTGACCGAGAACCAAGCGGGCAACTTACCGAAGAAGAGCACGTTGGGACCCGAGCCGTTGTTGGCGATACCCGACTTGCGGACCGAAACGGTCTGGCCGCTGTAGGTCACCTCGCCAGCACCCGTACCCGTCGTATCCCACGACGTATACTGGTCGACGAAGGGGTTGGTCGAAACGTCGCCCGTACCCATCGTCTCCTTGAAGATCACCTCCTCGGGCTTCACCTCGCCGACGTTCACCACGACGGTCTGGCTCTTGAGCGGGCCCATCGCATTGGCGATCGTGAAGGTCACCTTGCCCGAACGGTTGCCTGCCGGAACGCTCACGGCCACCTTCGTCGTGCCGTTGCCCGACTCGGGAGCCAGCGTCAGCCACGCACCCGTCTCGGTATCCATCGAAGCGGCCCACGGACGATTGGTCCGCACCTCGAACCAGTCGCGGCCGTCCACGGCCACGCCATCGGCGTCGAAGTTCAGGATCGCCGGAGTAACTTCCAGATAGGGAGCCTCCGTGTCTTCGTTATCGTCGACGCACGCGGTGAACGCCGTAGCGGCCATCGCGATGAGTGCGCAGAACGACAACTTTAAAAAGTTCCAGTTTTTCATAAGCACTTGTTTAAAATTAGAGATTTTTGCGATTATATTTTTCAATTAACTTAATATCATACGCCGTAAGGGGATATTACGCCTCAAATTTAACGTAATCTTCCGGAATAAAAAAGAGTATACCGGCTTTTTCTACGAAGAATCGGCCGGTAGAGGTGACAAAAAAGAGCGCATCGATCGGCTCCGGGCATGAAAAAGGGATACGCGGAAAAGTGTATCCCCATTGCATATAGCTCGTTAATCGAACCCGACGGGTTCGGATCAGCGGATCCGGTCGGCGGCGCGCACCATCACCTCGTCGCGGAAGATCGCGCGGGCGGCCAGCCAGACGAAGAGCAGCGCGACGAGCGGCAGCGCGACGGCAGGCTCGAAGCCCTGCGTATGGAACGACTCGGCAGCGAACACGCGCCGGCTCAAGTAGTAGTGCACGGCCTCCATGACGACGGCGCCCACCAGCAGCACCGCTTCGACGGCGCAGAGGCGCAACTGGAGCATCCGGTTGCGGAACAGGAAGATCGTGACGAGCGGCACGAGACACGCCAGCACGAGCGAGATGCCCAGATAGAGGGTCGGCTGCACGGCCTCGCCGCCCGACCGGAGTGCGAAGGCGTGGAGAGCGAATTCGCCGGACGCCCCGGCGAACCACGCCAGCGGCGCGAAGAGCGTCACGGCCAGAAGCGCCGCGACGACGAGCAGGTGAATCGTTTGAATGCGTTGGATCATATCTTACAACGTTTTATCGATCAGGTATTTGTTGCGATCGCCCGAGTTCCGGTCGATCAGTTCGCCCAAGAAGCCGGCCAAGAAAAGCTGCACGCCGAGGATCACGGCGAGGATCGCGAGGTAGAACAGCGGCTGGTCGGTGACGGCCCGCAGCGGCAGTCCGTGCATCTGTTTCCAGATCTTCGCACCGATGACCCACACCGTCGTGGCGCCGCCGAAGAGGAACATGAGCGTGCCCAGCCCTCCGAAGAAGTACATGGGCGAGCGGCCGAAACGCGAGAGGAACGACACGGTGATCAGGTCGAGGTAGCCCTTCAGCATGCGTTCCATGCCGAATTTCGAGGCACCGTACTTGCGCGCGCGGTGGTCGACGACCTTCTCGCCGATGCGCCGGAAACCGGCCCGCTCGGCCAGAATGGGGATATAGCGGTGCATTTCGCCGTAGACCTCGATCGACTTGACCACCTTGCGGCGATAGGCCTTCAGCCCGCAGTTGAAATCGTGGAGACGGATGCCCGAGACGGCCCGGGCCGTCCAGTTGAAGAACTTGCTGGGCCAGCGCTTGCCGACGGGATCGTGGCGCCACTTCTTCCAACCAGACACGAGGTCATAGCCCTCCTCGACGATCATGCGCCGCATTTCGGGGATCTCGTCGGGCGAATCCTGCAGGTCGGCGTCCATCGTGAAGACCACCTCGCCCCGGGCGGCTTCGAAACCGCAGTAGAGCGCCGCCGACTTGCCGTAGTTGCGGCCGAAGCGGATGGCCCGCACGGCGGGATAGGTCGCGGCGAGACGCTCGATCACAGCCCACGAATCGTCCGACGAACCGTCGTCGACGAAGATCGTCTCGTAGGTCAGTGCGTTCGCAGCGGCCACCCGGTCGATCCACGCGATCAGCTCAGGCAGCGACTCGGCCTCATTGTAGAGGGGAACGACGACCGATATATCCAGCTTGGCGTCACTCATGAGTGGGCGTATCGAACGGTTTGGGCCGACGTGCGAGCACGCCGGCGATGATCAGGCCGAAAACGAGTCCGAACAGAACGCCCGACCAAATGCCGCCCAGCCACGTGGAGACGATCGACGGCGCGGCTGCGGAGCGCAGCTGGTCGAAGATCTGCGAAAGCATGTTCTCCGTCGTGGCGTCGATGCCTCCCAGCTTGGTCAGGACCGAGGTCACCGAAGCGAGATAGCGGTCGAGGAAGTTATCGTAGCCGAGCAACACATGGACGTAGAGCGCCTGCACGGCTCCGGCGATCGCACCCCCGAAGGCCGACACGGTCAGAAGGAACTTGTATGCCTCGCCGAACGTGAAGCCCTCCTCGGCCGAGTAGAGCTGCGACCGCCGGCGCGTAAAACGGTACAGCAGCCAGAAATGGAGCGCGACCACGACCAAGTACTCGACGACCAGCCACGCGAACCACCGTAAGTTGCCCGACAAGGCCATCTGACTCTCCACGAGCGCCGAAACGCCCAACACAGCACCGATGATCGCACCGCTACGGGCGGCATCGTTCCAAAAATTCCTGTTATCTTTCATGTTCTTCGCAATTGAATCATTCATCGGTTTCCGCGCTGTCGGCATCCGCCGCGGGGCTCCGAAGAACCGCGGTCCGCCGTGCGGCACGCGGTCAGCGCAGCTCGCCCCCGCCTTCGCGCAGGACGACGGGCTCATCGCCCGTGAGGTCGACCACGGTCGTGAGGATCGTCGTCCCCGCGCCTCCGTCGACGACCGCGGCTACGTCGCGCCCGTAGCGTTCGTGAATCAGTTCCGGGTCGACGGCGTATTCGGGCTCCTCCGCATCGACCGGCAGCGAGGTCGTGACGAGCGGACAGCCCAGCGCCTCGACGATCGCCCGCGCCACCGCATGGCCCGGAATACGCACGCCGAGCGTACGCCGCTTCCCGAGCGCCTTGTCGGGCACCTGCGCCGAGGCGGGCAGCACGAAGGTGAAGGGTCCCGGCAGGTTGCGCTTCAGCATGCGGAAAGCGGCGTTGTCCACGCGGCAATACTCCGCGATGCGGGCGATGCCGTCGAACACCGCAGCGAACTCCGCCGCGGACTTGCCCTTCAGACGCCGCAGCCGCTCGACGGCCTTCGGCGCACGCAGCGAACAGCCGAACGCATAGACGCTGTCGGTGGGATAGACGATGATTCCGTCCCGCTCCAACAGCGCGACGATGCGCTGCAACTCCCGTTCCGAGGGATTCCGTTCGTAGAGTCTGACCAGCATGGAACGCAAATATACGAATTTTATTCCGAATTATCCTCGCAGCCGTGCGGATCGGCGAATAGCGCCGCACGCTGCCGCGCCATTCACCGACCGACGCACGCACCGCTGCGCTCGCGCCACGGAACCGCCGGGCGGTGCGGTCACTTGATCTTGCGCCGGTTCAGCTCGGCCGCATAGGCCCGGGCGTTGGCGTTGTGCTCGGCGAGCGTACGTGCGAAATTGTGGTAGCCGTCGAAGGTCGGACGCGCGCAGAAGAAGATGTAGTCGTGCTGCTCGAAACGCAGCACGGCATCGATCGCCGCGACGCCCGGCATGCAGATCGGTGCCGGAGGCAATCCCTTGTTGACATAGGTGTTGTAGGGCGACGGATATTTCAGGTGCCGGTAGAGGATGCGCCGCAACCCGAAATCCTGCATGGCGTACTTCACCGTCGGATCGGCCTGCAGCGGAATGCCCCGACGCAGGCGGTTGACATAGACGCCGGCGATGCGCGGCATCTCGTCGACCTTGCGGGTCTCCTCCCACACGATCGAGGCCAGCGTCATCGCTTCGAGGCGGCTCAACCCGCTGCGTGCGCGCAGCGCATCGCGCTCCGGCGTCCAGAACCGGTCGTACTCGCGCTTCATGCGGTCGACCAGCTCCTCGGGCGTGACCGTCCAGTAGAATTCGTAGGTGTCGGGCAAGAACATCGAAAAGAGCGTCGCCGAATCGGCGAATCCCGCCTTGCGGGCCACCGCCTCCGAGGTGAAGGCTTTGAGCAGCATCGCCGAGTCGGCATCGAGCTGCCGGGCAAGCTTCTGCGCCAGCTGCGACGGGGTGCGGACGTTGTTGATCGTCACCCGCACGGGCGTCTGCATCCCCAACTTGAGCATCCGCGCGATCTCGATAACATCCATCCCCTCGCGCAGCTCGTAATGGCCCGGTTTGAAGGTATTTTCCAGATCGATCCGCCGCGCATAACCGGCGAACGCCGCCCAATGGCGGATGCGGGGCCGCAGCGAGTCGACCACATCGCCGTAGCTGGCACGACGCGAGACGAAGAGTTCGCACTCCTCCTTCACGGCACCTCCCTTGAACTGCACCCATGCCGCCCCGACGGCGACGGCGGCCGCTGCGAAGAGCGCAGCGAAACCGTATAGCAACGTTTTTTTACGCATTCGACGAATATTTTTTGCAAATATACGAAAAATTCCTACTTTTGTGCCGGGTGAGTCTTATACGACCAGCTCCTGCAGAATCCCCCAGGCGAGGAATCGAGCAAGGGTATGCGGTCGTAGCGGTGCGATATAAGGAGCTCACCCTTTTTGTTTTACGTCGCTTCGGCCGTCGGTCGGAGCGACGTTTTTTTTCGGTCCGCGCAGCCCGGCGCGCCGCAGCCGCGGCATTCTTCGCTCCGCATCGGGCGCCCCCCAGCGCCCTGCAAGACGCACGAAGGCCGGAATCGCTTCCGGCCTTCATCCATCCGAGCTCGCGGCTCCGGATTATGTTCCCGCTAAAAGTTGAGTTTCACGCCCGCGGTGAAGTGGGCGCCGTATTCGCGATAGCCGGCGAATTCATACAGGGGGCGATTCGCCAGATTACGCCCCTCGGCGAAGAGCGCGACGCGCCGCGACACCGTCCAGTCGACACGTGCCCGCAGGTCGGCGCCGAAAGGCACCTCGACCGTACCGGCCTTCGTCGGCACTCCGTCGGACGCATCGACGCGGTAAAGCGTCCACGAACGGCTGCTCTGCAGCCCGACGCCGACGCCGAAGGCCACCTTGCGCCCCTCGTAGCGGATCGCGAAGTCGCCCCGGAACGCCGGCGCCCCGTTGCCGTAGCGGACCTCGTCGTTGTAGAAATAACCGTGCACGCCCAGCGACATGCGCAGTGCCGCGACGGGGCGGAACTCCATCTCGCCGTTGATCGAGGTCTCCGTCTGCCGGCCCGCCACGGGCCAAAAGGCGCCCCAGTCGATCTCCGCCACGGGAGCGCCCTCCTCGGTGACGGTCGTCCGACGGAGCAGCCAGTAGATATGGCTGTCGTGCACCGTGAAGGCGCCGTAGACCGTATAGTCGGCCTTGCCGCGCCAGAGGCTGCCGCGCAGGCCGAAACGTCCGGCGTAGTCGACCGAACTGCGGCGTCCGGCTCCGTTCAGCGCGGCCCAGTCGACCTCGGTCGGAGCGGCCATGTAGGGATTCTGCCGCACGAGCGAGCGAAAGCTGTTTTCACGCACCCCGCCGTCGATCTCGACGAAGGGCCGCAGCCCCGGGGTGCCGAGGTCGAACTCGAAGCGGGCGAAGGGCACGACGTAGCTGCGACCCTTCGTGCCGTCGGTCTTGTCGTACCAGTAGTCGGCCCCCAGCTCCATGCGCACCGTTCCCCCGTCGAGGCCGTAGCGCACGCCGGCGCGGATCAGCTGCTCGGTGTAGTCGGCGATGCTTTTCTGTCCGGCGAGGCGCTCGTATCCCGCACCGAACGAGAGCCGATGGCGGCCGAAGCCGCGCGCGAGCCGGGCGGCGGCACCGAGCGTCGTCTGCCGCGCGGGATTGCCGTAACCGTAGGCCTCGGAGTGGTCGAAGAAGAGACCGCCGTGCGCCGAGACCTCGAAATTGGTGCGGGAGAGCTCCTTGAAGTCGTCGCCGAAGCGCAGCGCGACCTGCGCGTCGCCGTAGTCGATCCGTCCGCCCGGACGGACGACATCCCGCCACGCGGCGGCATCCGTCGCCTCGAACCAAGCCCCCGAGCGGTGGTACATCCGGTTCTCGTAGGAGAGCTCCCCTTCGAGCGTCCGGCGGCCGAAGTACTTGCCGGCGGCGGCTCCGACGCGGTTCGTCATCCGCACGGAGTTGTTCTCGACACCGTAGTCGTTCGCGATGTCGGCGAAGCGCCCTTCGTGGTTGACATAGCCCACGACATACCCCGTACCGGGATTCTGCGACGAGGCGTAGAGTTCGAACACCGAGTTGAGCGGATAGCCCGCGCCGATCTTCAGGTAGAGGGGCGACGGACGGTTGAACTCCCAGTAGGTGACCTTCGCCGGACGGATCGGCCGCGTCTCGAGCGACGTGCGCAGCGACAGCGGCTCGATCGCATAGTCGATCTCGGGCCGCATGCGGGTCGTATCGGTCATGTCGGGCACCAAAGGCAGCTTCGACGCCTGCTCGAGGCTCGGGACATAAGCTTTGGTCACCTCCACCCGCTTCTCGACCTGCGCCGAGGCGTACCACGGCGCCACGGCCGCAAGCAACGCTGTAAGAAGGATCTTTTTCATCATCGGTTGAGTTTACGGATTCGCTCTCGGGCCTCCGCTACGATGCCGTCGTCGGCGGGCGAATAGCCGTCGGCGACGCTCTGGTAGGTGGCCCGCGCTTGGAAGTCGTCGCCCTTGCCGGCATAGAGGTCGCCCAGCAGCAGGTAGGCCTTCGCCAGCCAGTAGGCGCGCGGCTCGCGCTCGGAGTAGGCGAAGACGGCCTTTTCGGTCTTCGCGGCATCGCCGGCCGCGTAGAGCTCCTCGAGCAGGTAGTAGCCCGCGGCCGAACCCTCGGCCGTGCGGACCTCCGCGGCGAGCGCTTCGTAGAGCTTCGCGGCCTGCGCCCGCTCTCCGGCCTTGCGCAGCTGCTCGGCACGCGCGAAGCGGGCCTCGCGCAGGGCCGTAGCGCCCGCATCGTCCCGGGCCATGACCTCCTCGGCCATCGCCTCGATCCGCGCCGCATCGCCGCCGGCGACCGTCGCGCGCACATACCCCGTCATGGCGGCCTCGCGGCCGGCCGCAGTCGGCGCGACGTCGCCGAGGCGCCGGTAGGCGGCAGCCGCCTCGTCGTAGCGACGATCGGCGAAGGTCATCTCCGAGAGCGTCTCGAGCACCCGCACGGTATAGGGGTTGGTCCCCTCGGCGGCCAGCTCGGAGAGCGTGCCGATCGCCTCCTCGCGCGCTCCGGAGCGGAGGTAGCAGTCGCTCAAATAGTAGAGCGCATCGGTGCGGTAGTAGCCGTTGGGATAGCCCGCCACGTAGTTGCGCAACGACTCGGTCGCAGCCTCGTTGCGGCCGTCGAGATAGAGCCTCCGCGCCGCGGCGAACGACAGCGAGTCGCGCGCGACGGCTGTGAGGTCGCTCTCGAGCCCCACCTTCGCGGCATAGTCGAAATAGCCGTCGACATCGCCCTGCGACACATAGAGGTCGCGGATGCCCTGCATCGCCTCGCGCGCCTCCTGCGAACGGGGCGATGCGGCGACGGCCCGCTCGTAGCAGGCCAGCGATTTGGCGCGCTCGCCCAGATTGAGGTAGGCCAGCCCGAGGTCGGAGTAGGCCTGCACCGCACGCGACGAGGCGGGGAAGCGCTTCACGAAGGCTTCGAGCGCCGCGGCGCCGTCGCCATAGCGCTCCTGCGCCAGCAGGCTGCGGCCCAGCTCGTAGGAGGCATCGGCCACGTAGTCGCCCTCGCCCGCCGCGACGATGCCGCGCAGCGCGCGCAGCTTCTCCTCCGTACGTCCCAGAATGCCGAGCGAGACGGCCCGCTTGTAGCGCGCGTAGTGGGCTTCGGCACCACCGAGCGCGATCGCACGGTCGTACTCCCCTACCGCCTCGTCGAACCGCCGGTCGGCATAGCGCACGTCGCCCAGACGGTTGCAGGCATCGGCCCGGTAGCGGTCGCGGACGGGACGCAGCGCGAGGAAGCGCTCGAAGGCCTTTCCGGCCTCGGCCATCCGCTCGCGCGCGAAGGCGCAATAACCGAGGTTGTACCACGCCATCGGGTACTCGGCGCTGTTGCGGGGCGCGCGCTGCAGATAGGCGTTGTACTTGGCAGCGGCCACGGCGTAGTCGCCTTCGGCGAAGGCGATCTCGCCCGACCAGAAGTCGTTGAGCGCCGCGTATTTGGGACTCACGCGCACGGCCGCCGACTCGGCGAGGCTCCGCTTCGCCGCCGCGAGGTCGCCCGCAGCGAAGGCCTCCAGACCGCGGAAGTAGGCGATCTTCTGCAGTGCGGCCCGGATCTCGGCGTCGGCCGAAGGCAGCGACTTGATGGCCCGGTAGGCGGCATCGTAGTCGCGCGAATTGTAGTAGGCCGCGATGAGCAGCGTACGCGCCTCGGCCGCACGCGGCGAGGCGGGATAACGGGCGATATAGCGCGTGAGCAGGTTGATGGCGCCGTTGAAGGCGCCGCCGCCCAGCTCGTACTGTAGCTTCGCGTAGTTGAACAGCGCATCTTCGGCCACCGCCGCGTCGAACCGCTCGTCGGCGGCCATCGCGAACGACTGCATCGCAGCCTCCTTGTCGCCCGCACGCAGGTAGCAGTCGGCCAAGTGGTAGGAAGCGTTCTGCGTCACGGCATCCTCGGCGCCGCACGCCCGGCGCAGCCACTCGACCGCCTCCGGATAGCGGGCCGTGCGGTAGAGGGCGAAGCCCATCAGGTAGGAGGCGTCGCGGTCGAACTCGCCGCCCGCCTCGCCGTAGGCCGCGAGGTGCTCGACGGTCTTGCCGTACTCCTCGAGGCGGAACCACGACTCGGCGACGACGCGCTCGATCTCCGCCCGACGCGCCGGCACGGAGCGCCTCGCCAGAGCCTCGCCCTCGGCGACGACATAACGGTAGTTGCCCTCGTGGAACTCGATCTGCAGCAGGTAGTAAGGCACCAGATCGCGGTAGGCGGAGCTGCTACGGAGCCGCTCGAAGCCCTGCTTCGCACGGCCGTACTTCCCTTCGGCGTAATCGATATAGGATTTGTAATAGAGCGCATGGTCGGCATAGGGACTCTTCGCCGGGATGCGGTCGAAGAAGTCGTAGGCCTCGGCGTAGTCGCCCTCCGAGAAGGCCGCATAGCCAGCACGGATGTCGTACTGCTCGCGGCGCGAAGGGCTCAACCGGCTGCGGTCGACGCCCCGCAGCGTCTCGCGCGCCCGGGCCATCTCCCCTTCGGCGCAGTAGAGCGAACCGAGTGCGAAGCGCACGTCGTCGGTATGGACCGAACCCGGGTAGGCCGCCTCGAAGGCGCGCAGCGCGGCTCCGGCATCCTCGGCGCCCAGCTCCACGGCACAGACGGCGAGGTAGTAGTCGGCCTCCAGCCGCTCGCGACGGTCATCGGGCGCAAGCGCCGCTCGGGCCGCGAGGAATTCGTGCCGGGCATCGCTCCAGCGGCCGAAAGCGAAGAGTTCCCGGCCCCGCTCGAGCGCGGTCCGGACTTCGGGCGTCGCGGCCCGGGCCTCTCCGGCGAGGAGGCACAGCGACGCGGCGATCGGTATGAGGTAGTTGCGCATATGAATGAAGTTCTGCATCGATGGAGGGACAAAGATAGGAATTTTTTCAGACCCCGCACACGCTATCGGGAACGATTGTTGCCTGACGGATATTGCATCACCAAACCCTTTTCATGTAATGATCGAGAAAGTAACTTTGCAATCGTTCGACGGCAGCGCCTTCCGCCCGGCGGGCGACATCCCGTGCGAAGATCTGAATCCCAAAGCCCTGCTGCTCTACGCGGCGGCCAAATGCGCCGGTCTGACGCTGCAGCACATCCTTGAAAAACAGCGCATCCGCCCGCGTTCGGTCGAAATCGGCATCGCAGGCGATCTGACTACCGATACCGTGCAGTCGGAGAGCATGTTCCGCTCGTTCCACGTGCTCTACGACGTGGCGTGCGGCGACCGGAAGGAGCAGGTCCGCATCGGCGAAGCCATCCGTCTCACGCACGAAAAACACTGCAGCATGATGCAGATGCTCCGCCGCATCGCCCCCGTATCGCACGAAATCGCCATCGTCGTCACCGAGCCGGCGATGCGATAGGACGGAACGGAGGCAAAAAGCGACCGGGAATCCGCCCCCGGAAAAGCAGCGGGTCCGGAGGAATCGACCTCCGGACCCGCTGCGTCTATAGGTCCTCCGCTTCGGCGAGCGCCGCGAGGAGCGCCTGCGGCGACGCCTCCTTGAGCAACACCCGTTTGTCGCGGTCGAGCAGGTAGAGCGTCGGCATGGAGGGCAGCACGTACAGCTCTTCCTCAGCGATGGAGCCCGTGTCGAACCCCACGATCCAATCGGGCGGGAATTCCCCCGTCGACCGCTCCCACGCCGCCCGGTCGCCATCGGCGCAGAGGGCGAGGAGCGTCAGCCTCCCGGCACGGACCGACCGGCGGATTACGTCGTCGCGGCGCAACATCCCGACAACTTCGCGGCAGTGGTCGCAACCGGGGTCGTAGAAGAGCAGCACCAGCCGCTCGGCCCGCAGGCCGTGGAGCGTGCGCGGCTCGCCGGCGGGCGTGACGAAGGCGAAATCGGCGGCCGTCGCGCCCGGACGGTTTTTCCGCGCCGACTCGAGCAGATAGGCCGGACGGAGACGCTCGTACGCGTCGAGAACCGCCCCTTCGACGATCCGTTCGAGGAACAGGATGAAATAGGCCTCGCACGCCATCGGCGAAGCGGGGTCGCCGAGGTACTTTTCGGCGATCTCGGCCAACAGGCGGTAGGTCGCCGGCTCCGCCTCGGCGCGCCGCATGAGGATCTCCACGGCCAGCGGCAGCACCGCCGTGTCGGCATGGGGGAACAGCCCCGCAAAATTGACGAAGTTCTGCTCCATGAAGTCGCGATCGCGGCTGCGGAGCGTATCGGCGAACTCCATCGCATCCCAGAAATGCTCCAGCAGATAGCCCGCACGCAGGCGCGGTTCGCGCAGAGTGTCGGGGATGGGAGGCAAGGCCAGTTCGTCGGGCCGCCCCACCGCCGGAGCCGCATGCGCCGGACAGGCTCCGCCGCAGACGACGCAGCACGTAACGAACGACAACAGCAAAGCAATCGAGAGTTTCATATCCATCGGTTTCCTATAGTATCCTCGCGGAACGATCTCCGGGTCCAACCGCCTGCCGGCGCCCCGTCCCGCGAGGCGGCGAAGCCGTACGATTCCGCGCCCGCCATCGCAGTGCGGTCGGCCGGACGCGTAAAGATAGCGAATTTCGGGCGATTATTCCGCATCGCGATCCGATTCCCGCTGCCCGAGGCCGCCGGCCGGGCATCGATACCGCCGTAGACGCACGTAAAAAAGGGACCGCTCCCCGCTCGGAACAGTCCCTGTTCGAAACAGTATGCGCACCGTCGCCTCACGCCTCCGCGATCCGGGCGTAGTCGGACACGGCGACCGCATACTCGAACCGCGCGCGGATGGCATTGGTGTAGAGCTGGATCCAGCTCAACTGGGCCTGCAGCACGTCGAGAATCGTCGTCAGACCCTCGCCGTAGGAGTAGGTGCTCAACGAAAGATTCTCGCTCGCGATGCGCAGGTTGCGTTCCGAAGCCTCGATCTGGGCGCGGGTCTGCACGAGCGCCGTCCACCCGTTGGTCTCCTCGCGGACGATGCCGTCGCGCACCTGCTCGGCCGCCGCCTCGCGCTGCCGCTGCACGGCACGGGCCGCACCGACGGCGCGACGGCGCTCGCCCCAGTGGAAGATCGGCACCGTGAGCCCGACGAAGGCCATGCCGTCGACATAGGTCTTGCCCGTCCGGTTGGGCGCGTAGGGCCGCCACATGCCGCCGATGCCGACGTTCACCTGCGGATCGAAGGCCGCACGCGCCGCACGCACACCGACCTCGGCGCGCTCGGCGTCGAGCAGCGCCGCAGCGTAATCGGACCGTCGCTCCGGCAGCGCCCCGTAGGCGATCCGCGCGGGCATCGGCAGCGTGTCGCGTATCCCCTCGCCCTGCCGGACCTCGCTCTCGGGATCGGCACCGCGCAGCACGTTGAAGTCGTGCAGCGCCACGACGGCACGCTGCTCGGCACCGAACAATTCGTAGGTCGCTTCGCTCAAACGGGCTTCGATCATCAGCACGTCGCCCTTCGCGATATACCCTTCGGCGAACCGACGGTCGACCACCTCCTTGAGCGAGCGGATCAGCGCCACGTACTCGCGCATCGACACGGCGTAGAGCCGCGTGGCGGAAAGGTTCCAGTAGGCGTAATCGGCGGCATAGCGCACCTCGTAGCGCGTGAACTCCTCGTTGCAGAGGGCGATGTCGTAACCGAGCGACGCATCGCGGTAAGCGGCACGCACCGCCCCGCCCCCGTAGAGGGTCTGCACGAGCCGGGGCAGCAGGTCGAAGGACCAGCGCTCGCGGTCGTCGATGCGGCGCACGGTGGCCTCGAAACTGCCTTCGAGCGAGAGCCGCGGCAGGAAGCCCGTGCGGGCGCGCGCCATCGTCTCGGCTGCCTCGTCGCTGCGTGCCGCGGCGATCTCGAGCTGCCGGCTGTAGGCGGCCACTTCGGCCCGGTAGTCGTCGAGCGATGTCTGGGCCGCGACGGGTGCGCCGCAGAGCAGCAGCAGATAAAACGGGATTCTTTTCATGATCGGCGGACGTTGTGGAAGATGGCGTAAACGACGGGCAGCACGCAGATGGTCAGGAGCGTCGCCACGAACAGTCCGCCCATGATCGTGGCGGCCATCGCGCCGAACATCGAGTCGAAAAGCAGCGGAAGCATGCCCAGAATGGTGGTTCCCGAGGCCATGACGACGGGCACGATGCGGCTGCGCGTGGCGGCGACGAGGGCATCGTAGGGTGCGAGACCTTCGCCGCGCAGGACGCCGATCTGCTCGACGAGCACCACGGCGTTCTTGATGTTCATGCCCACGAGTCCCAGCAGACCGAGCAGCGAGAAGAAGTTGAAGACCTTGCCCGTCACGGTGAGGCCGAGCACCACGCCGATGAAGATCAGCGGGATCATCGAAAGGATGACCACCGGCTCGCGGTAGTTGCGGAAGAGCAGCAGCAGGACGATCAGGATCAGCACCAGCGTCAGAGGCATGTAGGCGGCCAGCGCCTCGTTTGACTCCTGCTGGCTCTCCTGCTCGCCGAAGACCTTCAGCGAATAGCCCTCGGGCAGCACGACGGTGCGCTCGACGGAGTCGCGCAGCGCGGCGAACAACCGCATCGTATTGACACCGCGCGCAGGGTCGCACTGCGCCTTCATGACGCGCTGACGGTCGAAGCGTTTGATCACCCCCGGGCGGAATGCGAACCGGAAGCCGTCGGTCACCTGCCCCACCGAGAATACACGCCCCGAAGGGTTGAACACGGGCAGCGCCTGCAGGTTGGTGAGGTTGTAAGCGTCGATGTTCTCGTCCTTGAGCAGGATGGGCATCGCCAGATCGCCCTCGCGGTAGGTGCCGAGCGGGTAGCCCTGCGTGGCGACCGTGATGCCCCAGGCCATCTGGCTGCGGGTGACGCCCACGCGCTGGCCCTTCATCTGGGAGAAGAGGGGTTCCCACGTGGGGATGCGGTTGCCCCAGCTGTTGCGGACGTTGGTCGCTCCGGGCGTGCGGCGCATGATCGCCTCGACCTCGGACGCGAGGCGCCGGAGCGTGTCGGCATCGTCGCCGATGAAGCCGAACTCGATGGCCGCATCGGGCACGGGCGAGAGCTTGAAGAGCGAGGAGCGGAGCCAGATGTCGGGAAAGTTCGCCGTGGCATAGGCCTCGAAACGCGCCTCGACCTCCTCCGTATCCCGCTTGTGGTGGAGTTCGACAAGGATGTTGCCGAAATTGGGGCGCAGCGAGACGCTGCTGCTGGCCAGATAGTAGCGCGGCGGCGTGGAACCCATCGTCGCCGAGACGGTCTTCACCTCGGGCTGCGCGCGCAGCCACGCCTCCAGCATCGCCATGTTGCGCTCCGTCTCGCGGATGTCGTAGCCCTCGGGCAGCAGCACGTCGGCCCGGAAATAGGGTTTGTCGAGCGACGGGAAGAAGTTCTGCGGCATGCGTCCCATCGCGACGAGTGCCGCGACGAAGAGCCCCGCGACGCCCGCGACCACGACCCAGCGCCGCCGCAGCAACCCCGCCAGCAGGGCATCGAACCGACGGTAGAACCGCGAAGCGTAGGGATCGCCCGCGACAGGCTTCGCGCGCAGCATGAAGTCGGCGAACAGGGGCGTCTGCGTCAGTGCCAGCACCCAGCTCAACAGCAGCGAGAGGGCCAGCACCACGAACAGCGGCTTGACGATCTCGGCGACGGACGAGGGGGCGAGGTAGAGCGGCAGGTAGGAGAAGACGGCGATGAGCGTGGCGCCCAGCAAGCTCCAGCGGGGCGCGTTGGCGCCGTCGATCACCGCCTGCCGGCGTCCGACGCCCCGGCGCATGGCCTGCTGCGCATTGTCGGTGACGACGATCGCATTGTCGACGAGCATGCCCATCGCAATGATGAAGCCCGCCAGCGACGTGCGGTTGAGCCCCACGCCGAGGAACTGCATGAGCAGCAGCGTGCCGCCGATCGAGAAGAGCAGCGAGCTGCCGATCAGCACGCCGGCGCGGAATCCCATCACGAGCATGATGATCAGCACGACGATCGCCACCGACTCCGCGAGGTTGAGCATGAAGGTGCGGTTGGCCTCGCGCGCGATCCGATCCTCGGGGTAGAGCGCCGTGAGTTCGAGCCCCACGGACATGCGCGCCGTGAGGCCGTCGAGCACGCGGCGCACCTGTGCGCCCGTCTTCACCACGTCGGCCTGCGCCTCGGTCGAGACGCCGATGCCCACCGCACGCCGGCCGTCGATGCGCATGAGCGTGCGCGGCGGCGAGGCATAGCCCCGCTCGACGCGCGCGATGTCGCCCAGACGGTACTGTTTGCCCGCGGCCGACATGAGCAGCTGGTCGGCGATGTCGTCGAGGCCCTTGTAGGTCCCGTTCTCGAGGATCCGCACCTGCATCGCCCCGGCCTGCTTCTCGCCGCTGTCAACCACTTCGTTCTGCTGACCGATAGTGCGTACGATCGTCTCGGGACGCACGTCGAAGTTGGCCAGAGCGGCCAGACTCACGTAGACGTCGACCACGGGCGTCTGCTCGCCGTAGAGGGCGACCTTCTGCACGCCTTCGACCGTCACGAGCGCCGTCTTGATCCGCTGCGCCCAGTCGCGCAGTTCGGCCCACGTGAAGCCCTCGTCGGCCGAGAGGCCGTAATAGATGCCGTAGACGTCGCCGAAATCGTCGGCGACGGTGATGTCGGAAGCCCCCGCAGGCAATTTCGGACGGATGTCGAGCACCTTGCGGCGCAACTCGTCCCACAGCTGGGGGATGTCGCGCGCCGGAGTCGCGGGGTCGAGCTCGACCTGTATCTTCGAGAGTCCGTAGTAGGACTCGGAGGTGATCTTGTGGATGCGGCGCATCGACTGCACCTCGCGTTCGATCGGCTCGGTGACGAGCAGCTCGACCTCGGCGGGTTCGGCGCCCGGATAGGAACATACGAGCGAGGCGGTCTTGATGACGAAGACCGAATCCTCCTTCTTGCCGAGCTTCACGAAGCCCGCGGCACCGCCCGCGAGCAGCACGACGAGGAAGAACCAGACGACTTTGGCGTTGCGCAACGAATATTCGGGCAGATTCATGGCCGCATCATTTGAGGATCCGCACCCGCTCGCCCTCGCGCAGGCGGTAGACGCCGGCCGTCACCACGCGGTCGCCGGGCGCGACGCCGCTGTCGATCACCACGCGGTCGCGGCCGTAGAGCTCGCCGAGCGTCACGCGGCGGAGCGAAACGCGGTCGTCGTCGCCCACCGTCCAGACGTAATCGCCCCCTTCGGCCGGGGCGTAGATCGCCGTGACGGGCAGCGACACGGCATCGGGCACGGGATCGGCGCTGCGCATGGTCACCGTACACGACATGCCGGGCGCGATGCGGTAGCGCACCGTATCGACGCCGGTCAGCTCCAGCGACACGGGGAAACCGTAGGCGTCGGAGGCCGTGCGGACGTACTCCTTGAGCCGGGCTCCGAACCGCACGCCGCGGTAGTTGTCGAACTCCACCGTGAAGCGCGTGGTGGTGTCGGTAAGCGCCGCGAGACCGCTCTCGGGCATGGTGAAGCGGACGGTCGTGGTGACGGGATTGACCAGCCGCAGCACCGCCTGTCCGGCCTGCACCCGCTCGTAAGCGTCGACGTAGGCACGCTCGACGACTCCGGCGAAGGGAGCACGCAGCTTCGTCTCCTCGAGCATCGAGCGGCGGTTCTCGTAGGTCGAGCGGGCCTGCGCATAGCGCGTCTGCGCCGCTTCGTACTCCTGCCGCGACACGGCCTCGTGCTCCAGCAGCCGCTTCATGCGCTGCAGCTGCGAATTGGCCTCGGCATAGGCCGAACGGTCGGCATCGACCTGCAGCCGGATGTCGCGCGGATCGAGTTCGGCGAGCAGTTCGCCCCGGGCGACGCTCTGGCCTTCCGTCACCGGAATGTCGAGCACCTGCCCCGCCAGCCGGAAGGCGAGGTTCACGGCGTCGTCGGGCGTCGCCATGCCGGCGAAATCCTTGTCGATGACCCCGGCGCCGGCCGCCGTCACAACCTTCACGGGCCGCACCGTCTCGGGTGCCGCGGCAGGGGTTCCGCAGCGCCACAGCAGCAGCGGCAACAAAAACAAAGCGAAGCGCATAAACGAAAAGTTGACTTCGGAATCCGAAGTCAACTTTCATACCACAGCCCGCCGGGGAATCCTTACGGACGAATATCCCGACAATTCATTTTAGCCGAGATCGTTCCGTCGTCGAGCACCACCATGCCGTTGCGGGCGCGCAGCATCGTGAGCATGGTCGAGGCGTCGATGTTGCAGCAGCGCACGGGTCCCGTGCCGAAATCGTACGTCTTGGCGGCGTCGAGCGGCTGCGGCGTCAGGCAGACGACCCGGGCCCCCTCCGCTGCCGCCCGGTCGACCAGCCGGGCCATGCGTTCGGCGCATGCACGCGGCAGACGGTCGAACGACGTGACGCACAGCATATACAGCCGCCCGGGCGTGGCGAGCACCTCTTCAGTGACATCGCCTTCGGCATCGCGCAACGCGAACTCGCTCACCGTGGCCCGCGTCACGGGCAGAGCGCCTGTCGTGCGGGTATCGACCCACTCCCACCGCTCGGCATCCTGCCACGCGGGATCGTCGAGCGCGAATTCGCGCAAACGTCCCGTCGTGCGATCGCGGTAGACGAGCACCGTCTCCGCCTCGCCGTCGGGTTCGGGCTCGGGCGCACGCATCGCTTCGGGGATGTTCACGCCGATCCTGTAGGGCAGAAAATCCACGAGCGGCAGATGAAGATAGCACCAGACGCCGAGGCTCATGGTGAAGACGAAAAAGAAGAGCATGAGGACGACCTCGCGGAAGTTGAAGGCGAAGATGCGGTCGGGACGATAGCGCCACCACACGACCGCCGACATCGGCAGCAGCACGGCGTTCTTGGCGAAGGTCTCCCACGGCGTGAGCTTCACCGCCTCGCCGAAGCAGCCGCAATCCTCCACCGGAATGAGCGTGGCGCTCAAGAAGGTGAGCGCCGTGAAGAAGATCATCGAGGCGAAGGCGAAGATCGAGATCAGCCGGATGCGGACCTTGAAAAGCAGCATGCAGCCCATCATCATCTCGGCGCCGCAGAGCCAGATCGAAAAGGCCATGCTCGCGGGCTCCAGCGATTCGAGTCCGTAGATCGAGAGGTATTCGTTGATCTTCATGGCCGTACCCCACGGGTCGACCACTTTGGTGAAGCCCGACAGCACGAACGTGGCGGCGAGCACCAGCCGACACGCCGCAGCGAGCGGTTTGAACCAGCGTTTCGTTTTCATCGGCATTCGAATAAAGGGTTCAGTTCGGAGCGGATCTTGGCGAAGATGCCTTCGGGGGTATCCATCCCGCCGTCGGCGGCGCGGCAGTCGACCACGTGCAGCTCGGGGTCGTGCGCCGCAGCGTCGAGGTAGACCTCCCTGACGGTGCGCTGCAGGTCGAGCGAGCCTTCGTGAATGTCCTGACCGCCCTGCAGGTAGGCACGGTCGTCGCCCGCGCGCTGCTCGGTAAGCCGCCGCTCGGTGAAGGCGAAGGGAACATCGAGAAAGAGCGTGCGATCGGGACGCGGCAGCGCGTTGCGGCCGAACTCCAGATCGAGGATCCACCGCGCCAACCGCTCGCGGGCGGCACCCGCGGGCAGCTTCGCGCACTGGTAGCCGACGTTGGAGTAGACGTAGCGGTCGAGAATCACCGCTTTGCCCGCCGCGAGCCACGCACGGATCTGCGGCGCCGCCTCGGCCCGGTCGCCGGCGAACAGCAGCGCAACGACGTAGGGATCGACCGCATCCACGGCTCCCAGCTCGCCGCGCAGAAAGCGGGCGATCAGTTCGCCGTAGACCGGCGCATCGAAACGCGGAAAATGAATGTATTCGCTGTCCATACCCCGCTGCGCGAAGAAGTCCCGCAGCATGCGTATTTGAGTCGACTTCCCGGCTCCGTCCAATCCTTCGAGTACGATAAACATAGGTTTCGATCACTTATGCGGTCCCGCAGCACCGCCATTTCCGGTTATCGCCCGCCCGCACTCCGCGACGGGCGCTTCTGCTAACGCAGCATCCGCACGGCCCGCGCGACGCCCTCGGCGAGCGCATCGGCCTCCGCGAGCGTATTGTAGAGCGCGAACGAGGCGCGGCACATGCCCGTCACGCCGTAATGGGTCATCACCGGCTCGGCGCAGTGCTGTCCCGTGCGCACGGCGATGCCCAGCTTGTCGAGGATCATCCCCACGTCGTAGGGGTGCGTCCCCGCGACGTCGAACGACACGATGGCGCACTTGCCGGGCGTCGTCCCGAAGATCCGCAGGCCGTCGATCGCCTCCAGACGCTCCGTGGCGCGACGCAGCAGCGCCGCTTCGTGCGCCTCGATCTCGGCCGGATCGAACTGCGCCAGAAACTCCGTCGCCTCGCCCAGTCCGATCGCACCGATGAAGTTGGCCGTGCCGGCCTCGAACTTCAGGGGCACGGGCGCATAGGTCGTACGCGCGAACGAGACCCGGTCGACCATGTCGCCGCCGCCCATGAAGGGGGGCATCGCCTCCAGCAGTTCGCGGCGGCCGTAGAGGGCGCCGATGCCCGTCGGGCCGTAGAGCTTATGGCCCGAGAAGGCGTAGAAGTCGCACCCGAGCGCCTGCACGTCGACACCGCCGTGCACCGCCCCCTGACATCCGTCGACGACGACGATCGCCCCGACGGCATGGGCCGCATCGACGATCGGCCGCAGATCGGGCCGCGTGCCGAGCGTGTTGGAGGCCTGCGTCACGGCGACGGCCCGCGTCCGCCCGTCGACGAGCGACGGCAGCAACTCCGTGCGGAGCGCCCCGGCATCGTCGAACGGAAGCACGCGCAGCTCGGCGCCCGTGCGTTCGCAGAGCATCTGCCACGGCACGATGTTCGAGTGGTGCTCCAACTCGCTGACTACGATGTTATCGCCCGCCTTCACGAAGCGGCCGCCCCAAGCATAAGCCACGGCATTGAGCGACGCCGTAGCTCCCGACGTGAAGACGATCTCCTCGGGCTCCGCGGCACCGACGAACGACGCGACGCGCGCCCGCGCCTGCTCGTAACGCTCGGTCATCTCCTCCGAGAGGCAATGCACCCCGCGGTGGATGTTGGCATTGTGCAGGCGGTGCAGCTCGTCGATCGTGTCGATCACGCGCCGCGGCTTCTGGGCCGTGGCGCCGCTGTCGAGGTAGACGAGCGGCTTGCCGTAGACCGTACGCGCGAGCAGCGGAAACTCCTCCCTTATCTTTTCGATATCCAACATGATACTATATTCTAATCATCCGGCGAAGGCCATCCGCCGCAAACGACGGGCCGGAAACTTCCGACCGACGATCGGGCCGCCCGACAACATCCGCCGATCGGGCTACATCCGCTCCAGCTTGGCCGCCACGGCCTCCGCGAGCGCCTCGCAGAGCGGTTCGATCCCGCAGCGACGCACGACGTCGCCCACGAATCCTTCGATCTGCAACCGCCGGGCCTGCGCCTCGCTCAAGCCGCGCTGGCGCATGTAGAGAATCGCATCGTCCTCCATGCGGCCCACCGTCGCACCGTGCGAACACTTCACGTCGTCGGCATAGATCTCCAGCTGCGGTTCGGCCACGATGCGGGCCGTATCGCTCAAGAGCACGTTGCGGCTCTGCTGCCGGGCATCGGTGCGCTGCGCATCGGGCGCCACGTAGACCAGCCCCGAGAACTCCCCCACGGCCCGCCCGCCGGCGACGCCCTTAACGAGCGCATCGCTGCGGCAGTCGGCGACACGGTGGTTCGTGCGGAGCTTCAGCACGCCGTGCTCCCCGTCGGCGAGCAGCAGCACGGCGCCCGCCTCGCAGGAGGCGTCGCGCCCCTCGAGCTCGACCGTATACACCGCATTGGCGCCGCACAGCTGCACGGACGTCATGCGGCAGCTGCTGTCGGCCGCCTGTGCGATGCGCACCTCGGCGAACGCTTCGGCCGCGAACAGCTCCGTAAGTTCCAGCTGCGCCCCTTCGCCCAGCGTCACGTCGAGCGCCGCGACGTCGGCCGCCGTATGCAGCACGACCAGCCGGGCCGAAGCGCCGGCCGCCAGCTCGACCCGCAGGCGCCGCGGATCGATCGCCGCGAAGGGCTCCGTCTCGCATCCTGCGACGCGGAGCTCCCCGGCCCCGGCGCTGCGCATGCCGCGGATGATATCGAGAATCGCCTCCATCACCGGTCGTATTGATTGATAAGCCAATCGTAGCCCTCCTTCTCGAGCTTCAGCGCCAGCGACTTGTCGCCCGTGTGGATGATGCGGCCCTTATAGAGCACATGCACCACGTCGGGCACGATGTAATCCAGCAGACGCTGGTAGTGGGTGATGACCACCGTGGCGTTCTCGGCCGTATGGAGTTTCGTCACGCCCGTGGCGACGATGCGCAGGGCGTCGATATCGAGGCCCGAGTCGGTCTCGTCGAGGATCGCCAGCTTCGGGTCGAGCATCGCCATCTGGAAGATCTCGTTCTTCTTCTTCTCGCCGCCCGAGAAGCCCTCGTTCACGGCCCGGGCCGTGAGCTTGCTGTCGAGTTCGACGACGGCGCTCTTCTCGCGCATCAGCTTGAGGAACTCGGCGGCCTTCAGCGGCTCCTCGCCCCGGTATTTGCGCTGCTCGTTGACGGCGATTTTCATGAAGTTGGCCATCGTGACGCCCGGAATCTCCACCGGGTACTGGAAGCCCAGAAACAACCCGAGGCGTGCCCGCTCCTCGATCGGCATCGCGAGCAGGTCGCGACCCAGAAACTCGACCGAACCTTCGGTCACCGTGAACTTCTCGTTGCCGGCCAGCACCGACGCGAGCGTCGACTTGCCCGATCCGTTCGGACCCATGATGGCGTGCACCTCGCCGGCCTTCACCTCGAGGTCGATGCCCCGAAGGATCTCCTTGCCGTCGACCGAGGCGTGTAAATCATGTACTTTCAACATATCTCTTTTCGTTTTATTATCCTACGCTTCCTTCCAGCTGCAAAGCCAGCAGCTTCTGCGCCTCCACGGCGAACTCCATCGGCAGCTTGGCCAGCACCTCGCGGGCATAACCGTTGACGATAAGCCCCACGGCATCCTCGGTCGAGAGGCCGCGCTGGTTGCAGTAGAAGAGCTGGTCGTCGGAGATCTTCGAGGTCGTGGCCTCGTGTTCGGTCACCGCCGAGCCGTTGCGCACGTCCAGCACCGGGAAGGTATGGGCGCCGCACCGGTCGCCGATCAGCAGCGAGTCGCACTGCGAGAAGTTGCGGGCGTTCTCGGCCCCCTTCGCCACGCGGACGAGGCCGCGGTAGGAATTCTGGCTGCGGCCCGCCGAGATGCCCTTCGAGACGATGCGGCTGCGCGTGTTGCGGCCGATGTGGATCATCTTGGTGCCCGTGTCGGCCTGCTGCAGGTTGTTGGTCATCGCCACCGAGTAAAACTCACCCACGGAGTCGTCGCCCGCGAGGATGCAGCTCGGGTATTTCCACGTGATGGCGGATCCCGTCTCGACCTGCGTCCACGACAGGCGGGCCCGCTCGCGGCAGATGCCGCGCTTGGTCACGAAGTTGTAGATGCCGCCGCGGCCCTCCCGGTCGCCCGGATACCAGTTCTGCACGGTAGAATACTTCACCTCGGCATCACGCTCGACAACGATCTCAACGACGGCGGCGTGCAACTGGTTCTCGTCGCGCTGCGGCGCGGTGCACCCCTCGAGGTAGCTCACGTAGGCTCCCTCGTCGGCCACGATCAGCGTCCGTTCGAACTGTCCCGTACCTGCCGCATTGATGCGGAAATAGGTCGACAGCTCCATCGGACAGCGTACCCCCTTCGGGATGTAGCAGAACGAGCCGTCGGAAAAGACGGCGGCGTTGAGCGCCGCATAGAAGTTATCGGTATGGGGAACGACGCTCCCGAGGTATTTCCGCACCAGCTCCGGATAGTCGCGCAGCGCCTCCGACATCGAACAGAAGATGATGCCCTGCTCGGCCAGCGTTTTCCGGAAGGTGGTCTTCACCGAAACGGAGTCCATCACGGCGTCGACCGCGACGCCCGCCAGCGCCATCTGCTCCTCGAGCGGAATGCCCAGCTTGTCGAACGTGCGCTTCAGTTCGGGATCGACCTCGTCCATCGAATCCAGCTTTTTCGGCTGCTTGGGCGCCGCGTAATAAATAATGTCTTGGAAGTCGATCTCGGGAATATCGAGATGCGCCCACGTCGGCGGGGTGAGGGTCAGCCAATGGCGATAGGCCGCCAGACGACGCTCGGTCATCCATGCGGGCTCGCCTTTCTTGGCCGAAATCAGACGCACGACCTCCTCCGAAAGGCCCTTGCCGATCAGTTCGGTCTCGATGTCCGAGGTAAATCCGTATTTATATTCCTGCCCGCGAAGATCGTCGAGCAGCTCTTTTTCGTTTTCAGCCATAACGAGCGAATTATCGTACAAAGATACGAATAAGCGAGGGCAAATGCAAGCTCGCTTGCGATTTGCCGAGCGGGAGTATCTTGGGCGCAGCCAAAGATACGAATAAGCCGAATACAAAACCAAACTTGTTTGGGTTTTGTTGAGGCGGAGTATCTAAAACGAAGTTAAAGATACGAATAAGCCGAGGGCAGAAGCAAGCGGTAGCTATGCCGAAACGGAGTATCTTCGGCGCAGCCAAAGATAGCAAAATCGTCCGACATGCGCAATTTCGACCTGCAAAACCGGCGCCGAAACCCGTTGCCGCGGGGTCCGAAGAGTCGTCGGTCGCGACGCTCCGCACAGCCACGACACCCCAGAAAGAAGCCTTGACGGGCCCCGATCGGGACGAATCCGGGAAATTTCGTCGGTTTTCTTTGCATTCTCCCGAAAAGATGCTATATTTGCACACCCTTTCGATAAGGCATGTGTCCTTCGCGCTTCGTGCGGGAAGCCGGCACAGAGTCCGGGAAAGGTTGCCCGGAGAGGTGGGTGAGTGGCTGAAACCACCGGTTTGCTAAACCGACGTACGGGGTGAACCCGTACCACGAGTTCGAATCTCGTCCTCTCCGCCAAAAAGCAGTCCGCGAAAATCGCGGACTGCTTTTTTCGTAACTGCGCGTGTGCCACACCGGTCGAACCGCCCGTAAACTCAGGCTGCCATCGCTCCGGCCGGCAAGCAGCGAGAAAAAGCTCCCGCCGATAGAAGGCGCCGAAAACACGGACTGCCGTCGGCCCGGCCGACCGGCGGCGAAAAGAGCTCCCACCCCTTGCGCCCCGCACGCATCCGCCCCGGCGGCAGCCGACGAAAACAGGCCGGAACTGCCGCAACGACCCCGGCTTCGCACAAGCGAATCCCCTCGCATTTTGTCCGAAATAGCGCACTTTGCACGACGGATCATCCGAAAAATTTGCGTCGTCGGACGGAATTATGTATATTTACACCGACTAAAACACTCGATCGTACCGAAAACGAACCGACGAAACATACCGAAATAGCACTTGCGCTGTTTATTCTGCTCTTCGAAAAATTCCCGAAATCGATCATAAAAAGAAGAATAATCAGGGTAGGGCCTGTGTACATTCAGCACGGCCTGCCTTGTTTGTCTTTTTATGAGGACGGGAATCCTTTCGAAGAACCAATCAGGGAGGGTCGTGCTCTTTTTCGATTATCCCGTTCAACGCCTTGACCGCGCGCACGGCACCGATCGAGCGACCGCGCAAAGCGTCTCCCGCACGAAGATACCCGTCCGCACCGCATGCCGCTCCGGCAGCGGCACCCCGGACACAATCCGAAAAAAGAGAAATACCGCAATCAGAGAATACGCAGGGCGATCCGGGCGCAGGCTTCGGCGTCGGCCAACGCATGGTGGTGGTTCCGCAGATCGAAGCCGCAGGCGGCAGCGACGGTGTGCAGCTGATGGTTGGGCAGCGACCGCCCGAAGACGCGGCGCGAGGCCCGGCACGTACAGTGGAACGCATACCCCGGCCACGGAATGCCGTAAAGTTCGAGCACGGCGCGCAGGCAGCCCTCGTCGAAGGGCGCGTTGTGGGCCACGAGCGGCAGCCCTTCGATCCGGGGAGCCGCCTCACGCCACACCTCGGCGAAATCGGGGGCCTCGATCGTATCGTGGTAGGTGAGCCCGTGAACAGCCGTGGTGAACTCGCTGTAGTAGTTGGGACGCGGACGAACGAGACTGTAGAACGAGTCGACGACGACACCGCCGCGTACCACGACGATGCCGACCGAGCAGACGCTCGTGCGCCGGCCGTTGGCGGTTTCGAAATCGATGGCTGCGAAGTCGGTCATGAGGCAGATAACAAGTAAAAAATCGAAAGCGGAAAAATTCGCGATTAATTGCGAATCATGAATTTTGCATCGTAAATGGCGAAGCCCCGGACCGCAGCCAGCGAAGCGGCGCGATCGAGGCGCAGCCGACAGAGCAGCCCTTCGCCCGCCGTGGCTGCGGGCTGCCGCCCCTACGAACCGGAGACGTTGTCGCGGGCCTCCGCCGCCGAAGCCCGCAGCCCGCCCCTTTACGCGAACGCACGGATGCGCAGCAAGCCGCATCCGTGCGCCCGGTTCGGTCGAGGCGGCCTCCGGAATGCACCGGATTGCTCCGGAGCCCCGGCTGCCGAAGGCCTCTCCCCTACTCCCACTCGATCGTTGCGGGCGGTTTGGAGGAGATATCGTAGACTACGCGGTTGACCCCGCGGACCTTGTTGATGATGTCGTTCGACACGTCGGCCAAGAATTCATAGGGCAGGTGTACCCAGTCGGCGGTCATGCCGTCGGTCGAGGTCACGGCACGCAGCGCTACGCAGCTCTCGTACGTACGCTCGTCGCCCATCACGCCGACGCTCTTAACCGGCAGCAGGATCGCTCCGGCCTGCCAAACCTTGTCGTACAGGCCCGACGCACGCAGGGCGTCGATATAGATCTTGTCGACCTGCTGGAGAATCCCGACCTTCTCGGGCGTGATGTCGCCCAAGATGCGGATCGCCAGACCGGGTCCCGGGAAGGGATGACGGCCGATGAGCTGCTCGGAGATACCCAGCGAGCGGCCCACGCGGCGCACCTCGTCCTTGAACAGCAGCCGCAGCGGCTCGACGATGCCGAGGTGCATCTTCTCAGGAAGTCCGCCCACGTTGTGGTGCGACTTGATCGTCGCCGAGGGTCCGTTGACCGAGCACGACTCGATGACGTCGGGATAGATCGTGCCCTGCGCCAGCCACTTCACGTCGCTGATCCGCTGCGCCTCCTCGTTGAAGACCTCCACGA
The DNA here is from genome assembly GCA_910576555.1 of uncultured Alistipes sp. GTDB lineage: Bacteria > Bacteroidota > Bacteroidia > Bacteroidales > Rikenellaceae > Alistipes. Next base: position 446,926 of record CAJTIY010000001.1, read on the forward strand.
AGTCGCGGCCGATGATCTTGCGCTTGGCCTCGGGGTCGCTCACGCCCGCCAGATCGCCCAAGAATTTCGCACCGGCCTTCACGCCCTTGACATTGAGGCCCATATGCTCGTACGAAGCGAGCACATCCTCGAATTCGTCCTTGCGCAGCAGGCCCGAGTCGACGAAGATGCAGTAGAGGTTGCGGCCGATCGCCTTGTGGAGCAGCACGGCGGCCACCGTCGAGTCGACGCCGCCCGAAAGGCCGAGCACCACCTTGTCGTTGCCCAGCTTCTCGCGCAGGTCGCGCACGGTCGCCTCCACGAAGCTCTCCGAGGTCCACGACTGCGCGCAGCCGCAGATCCCCGCGACGAAGTTCTTCAGCAGCTGCTTGCCGTCGGTCGAGTGGTAGACCTCGGGGTGGAACTGGATGCCCCACGTAAGCTCGCCCTCGATGCGGTAGGCCGCGACGCGGACATCCTCGGTCGAGGCGACGATGCGGTAGGAGTCGGGCACCGCCGTGATCGTATCGCCGTGCGACATCCAAACCTGCGTGGTGGCCGGAAGGCCCTGCATCAGCGGATCGGAGGCGTCGCCCACAGTCAGCATCGCACGGCCGTACTCGCGGCTCGGCGCAGGCTGCACCTCGCCGCCGTAGGCATGCGACAGATACTGCGCGCCGTAGCAGACGCCCAGCAGCGGGAGCCGGCCCTTGATCTGCGAAAGGTCGGGCTTCGGCGCTCCGGCATCGCGCACCGAATAGGGACTGCCCGAAAGGATCACGCCCCGCACCGAGGCATCGAGCGTCGGGATCTTGTGGAAGGGGTGGATCTCGCAATAGACGTTCAACTCGCGTACGCGCCGCGCGATGAGCTGCGTATACTGCGAGCCGAAGTCGAGAATGATGATTTTTTCCTGCATTTATCGTGTAGGTTACATGTTTTCGATTGCGGACCGCGAACGGATCGCGCGGCGACTACCGTTCGCTCGAATAGTTGGGCGCCTCGCTCGTGATGGTCACGTCGTGGGGATGGCTCTCCATCATGCCCGAAGCGGTGATGCGGATGAACTTGGCCGTCTGCAGCGCCGGAATGTCCTTCGCACCGCAGTAGCCCATGCCCGAGCGGATGCCGCCGATGAGCTGGTAGACCGTCTCATTGAGCGTGCCCTTAAACGGCACGCGTGCCACGATGCCCTCCGGCACGAGCTTGTTGATGTTGCCCTCGCACCCCTTCTGGAAGTAGCGGTCGGCCGAGCCGGCCTTCATAGCGTCGATCGAACCCATGCCGCGGTAGGCCTTGAACTTGCGGCCGTTGTAGATGATCGTCTCGCCCGGAGCCTCCTCCGTACCGGCGAACATCGAACCGATCATCACGCAGTCGCCGCCCGCAGCCAGTGCCTTGACGATGTCGCCCGAGTAGCGCAGACCGCCGTCGGCGATCACCGGCACGCCCGAGCCCTTCGCCTCCGAAGCCGCGGCGTAGACGGCCGACAGCTGGGGCACGCCGACGCCGGCGATGATGCGCGTGGTGCAGATCGAACCGGGACCGATGCCGACCTTGATGCCGTCGGCACCCGCTTCGATCAGGAAACGGGCAGCCTCGGCCGTGGCGATGTTGCCCACCACAACGTCGAGCCCCGGATAGGCGGCCTTGATGGCGCGCAGCGCCTTGACGATGTTGGCCGAGTGGCCGTGTGCCGAGTCGAGCACGATGGCATCGACATCCTCGGCGACGAGCGCCGCGACGCGCTCCATCGCATCGGCCGTGATTCCCACGCCGGCGGCCACGCGCAGGCGGCCCTTCGCGTCCTTGCAGGCATTGGGATGGTCCTGCACCTTCGTCAGGTCCTTATAGGTGATGAGCCCCACCAGACGGCCGTCGTCGTCGATCACCGGGAGCTTCTCGATCTTGTTGTCGAGCAGCACCTCCGAGGCGTGCGAAAGTTCGGGGTTGTGGGTGGTGATGAGCCGGTCGCCGGGCGTCATCACCTCGGCGATGCGGCGCGACATGTCGCGCTGGAAGCGCAGGTCGCGATTGGTGACGATACCGATCAGCTTGCGGTCGCCATCGACGACGGGAATGCCGCCGATGCGGTTCTCGCGCATCAGATCGAGGGCGTCGCCGACGGTATTGTCTTGGGAGATGGTCACCGGATCGTAGATCATGCCGTTCTCGGCACGCTTCACGCGGCGGACCTGCGCGGCCTGCGCCGCGATGGACATGTTCTTGTGGATCACACCGATACCGCCTTCGCGCGCAAGTGCGATCGCCAGCGGAGCCTCGGTCACGGTGTCCATAGCGGCGGACACAATGGGGATGTTGAGCTGGATATTTCGCGAGAAACGGGTCTTAACGCTGACCTCTCGCGGCAACACTTCCGAATAGGCGGGAACGAGCAGCACATCGTCGAAGGTAAGTCCTTCGGGCTGCACCCTTTCATTGATGAATGACATAAGAACGCGGATTTTTGTTGCTCGCAAAAGTAATCATTTTTATCGGAATACGAAAGAGCCGGACGGAAATAATTCGGAAAGCCCCGCAGGGATCCGCGCACCGAGGGCTGCCGGCCTGCAGCGTTCCGATCCGACGCGAGGAGTCTCCCGCCGCTATCCGCTCCGCACGACCGTCGGGAACGACCCGACGGAACCCCTCCGGCGGACCGACTCCGCACCACGCCTCGGAAAGCCATCCCGGCCAAACGGACCTTCGGACCATCCCGAGGAAGCGCCTGCGCAAGCCGCCCCGACGAAACATACCGACGCGACCGGACGAACCCTACCCGACGCCCAGCCCGCCCGAACGGACGGGAGCGCCGGATCCGACTTACGAGCCGGCCGTATCGCGCCGCGGAAAAGCGGACGGCTGTCCGCACCCCCTCAATCGAAACGGGCGTCGTACGGCCATAGCCGCACGACACCCTCCTGCAAAGTTGCGTCACGCCTCCCCGAACGAACGACGCGAAAAACATCCGGAATCCGGAACCGGTCTATCTCCGGGGAAATCGTTTTTTCGAAACCGGCACGCGAGCGGCCCGTCATCGGCACATACAGCGCCCGACGTCGACCGATCCGCACGAACCGAACCGCAACGGACACACGCCTCCCCTGCCGGGCAACTCCCGAAACATCGCCCGTAAAGCTCCCTGCGTCACCGGCCGAGCGCTGCATGGCCGCAAAACGAAACGAGGAGCTTCGCAGCGGACATACCGATTTGTATATAAGGTATCCGTGCGGTCGTAAAAATGCGCGGAACCCGGCTTCGTTAGCGTGTAAATAAATTTTTCCCCAATCTAAATACAATACGACTTTTAGCCGAGAACCGCGCATAAAGTGTCCCGACTGCTTATCAGTCACATCGTATGATTGGGGAAATCGCTATGATAAACAGCTGAACCGATCTCTCGATTCGCTGCCAAAATTAGACCTTTGTACTCTTTTTACCAAATTTTTCAGAATGAAATTTTGTATTTTAAGAACTTTTTTTCGCATTGCGGATCCTCTGCGGAAACCCCGGACGCCGGATCGGCGACAGGCCTACCGCGGTCCCGCAGCGCCCCTTCTACCGTTGAAAATCAGAGAAGGGCCGACTGCGGCCCTTCTCCCTCCCCAGCGAGATGCGTCACTGTTCCCCGCACAGGGGATCCATCCTGCTCGCCCGGGATCGAATCCGCATGATGATAACCGACGCCGAAAGCGGCGCGCGCTCCTTTCGGACCGTGTCGATGGCATCGGACACCAGCATATGCAATTCCGCAAGAACCTGCTCGACGGCCGCAGGCGGCAGAGCCTTGACCAGCGCGACCTCCAACCGCAACAGCATTTCGATATCGGGTCGCACGACATATCCGGCGAGCTTCGACTCCGGAAGATGGAGGTAATTCCAGTACGTATCCCTCCCGATGCCGCAAAGCTGACGGACCAGCAACTGGTGGCAACGGGTGTGGCTGCGCTGCCGGTTTCCCTCCTCGCAAAAGAGCCGATCGAGACAACGTGCGACGGCCGCCCGATAAAGATAGCAACCGCTCATGACGCACAGGTTGCGCATGCGACTACGCCTGCAACCGCCCCGGACGACTTTCCCGGGGCGGACGGACGACGATTTCGCGCCTCGGTAGAGAGCGGGTGCCGCCGATCGGAATGGCGGACATCGCGAGCGCCCGATCGAAGCCGGAGCACAGCATCGCAGTGCCATTCGGGGACGTTCCGGAACGAATTGCCCGGATGGCGAACCCGATCCGGTCCGCGGAACAAATAAACTCGAACGATTACGGAGGTTTCGAATAAAAGTTGTAATTTCGGGCCTGCTGCTGCGGGGCACATCGCCCGAACGCTGTTATATGCGTGTCGTTTCATAAGGGCATATCTTTTGAATCATGATATCGAAAAATATGCGCGGTGCTCGACCGGTCGATTCGAACCGTCCCAATGGTTATGACAAACCGGTCAAGACCGCGCATTTAGGCCTTGACTGTTTATCCGTCATTAAGATTGAAACTGGGACTTTCGAATCGGCAAACAGCCTGACGATAGATAATAACTCTATTCGTTACTCAAATATAACAGTATATTCGTTGCGAACCAAATTTTTCTACGTAAAAATCCATAAAATCGATTATTGTACCCGGATGAGGCATACCGGACCGTCCCTTCGACGATCGGAAAGGGCGATTCCTGCTTACCGCAGAACAGCCGTATCCTATGGGCAGAAACCTCGATACGGCACCTTCGGCGCCATATGGCATTGTGATTCATAATCGTAAGCCGCCGTCACCGGCCGGGCCGCGAGAAGCTCCCGCCCTTATTCCGTAGCGGCGATCGCCCCGAAACACCCTTGCAATGCCTGCAGCCATGAATTATTGCAACAGCGCCGTCACCGTACGCCTCGGAGCAACGCCCGAACGACGGACGAGCGCACCGCAAAAAGCAGCATCGTCGCTGCAGACGCCTGCGCATGAAACCGGCAGGCAGAAAAAAAAGCGGAAGATTTTCATCTTCCGCTTTCGTACCCCCCCAGGGGCTCGAACCCTGGACCCCAACATTAAGAGTGTCGTGCTCTACCAACTGAGCTAGAGAGGCATCAATCATTTCGTGATTGCGAGTGCAAAGGTAATGACATTTTTCATATCTGCAAAGAAAAATCGATTTTTTTTCATTTTTTTCGCATTTTTCCTGCAGAAGCGGCTCCTTTCGCCGCCCCGACCACCCCTAACGATCGTAGTTCAACTTGACCACCACGGGAAAATGGTCGGACGGCAGGCGCACCTCGTCACGGGCATAGGAGACCTCTTTGGGAAAATTCCCCGACCGCAGCCGCTCGCCGCCCGCCCTGCTCTGCGAACGGAACGTCTCGGTCAGCACGCCGTAGTTCATCACCCGGAAGACAGGCGACACGAAGACATGGTCGATGCGGCTCTCGGTCTTCGCCCCGGCATCGAACGCATTGAACGTGCCGTTGGGTGCATAGCGCCGCTCGGCCGCCCCGTACGAATCGACCAAACGGTCCGAAGAGACGAAGATCCCGTAGATTTCGTCTCTCTGATCGACGTTGAAGTCGCCCGTAAGCACGACCCATTCGTCCGGATCGCACATGTCCTCGATCCAGTGCACGACCAGACGGGCGCTCTCGGCGCGTGCCCGGACACCCTCGTGGTCCATATGCAGGTTCAGAAACCAGAAACGGCGCCCGGTGCGTTTGTCGCGGAACCGTCCCCACGTACAGATGCGCGGCAGCGCGGCGTCCCACCCCACGCTCGGCCGATCCGGGGTCTCCGAGAGCCAGAAGTGGCCCTTCGCGAGGAGCCGGATCCAGTCGGGCTTATAAAAGATAGGTGCGTATTCGCCCTCCGTGAGACCGTCGTCGCGTCCTACACCTATATAAGCATACTCCGGAAGCCGGGCGCACATCTGCTCGAGCTGCTCATGGAGCACCTCCTGTGCCCCGAAGATATCGAACCCTTCGAATGCGATCAGATCGCATACCCACGGGCAGCGGCGCTCCCAGCCGTTGCCCTCCTTCTCATCGCGGGAATTGCGGTAACGGACGTTGTAGGAGGCGACCGTCAGATCCTGTGCCGCGACAGCCGAAACGGCCACCGCCATAAGCACGCACAACCATGTCTTTTTCATAGGATACGTCATCGATTCCGCCCTCGGGGCGGGTTGTGTGCGAAGATACGATAATTCGGGCGCAGAAGCAAGCGATAGCTTGATTATGTCGGGACGAAGCATCTTCGGCGATGCTGCGACAATGCACGAACCGCGCCGAAGACGGCTTCCGAGCAACCGCAGCAACAGCCCCGGCGCCCGCGATCGGCAAAGCGCGCGCATCCGCATGCCTCCGACGGCCGGGAAAGGCCGCGGCCCGCCGTCGGCACCCGCATCCGCGGTCCCCGAAAAGAGTTTCGACGGAAAAAGCGCCGGAATCGGTAATTTTTATTATCTTTGGCTTCGCTCAAGATACTTCGCCCCGGCAAACTGCAAATAAATTTGCTTTTGCACCCGGCTTATTCGTATCTTTGGCTGCGCCCAAGATACTTCGCCTCGGCAAAATGCAAATAAATTTGCTTTTGCGCTCGGCTTATTCGTATCTTTGCATGACCTTAATCTCCTACCGCGAACGCCTAAAAAAAAATAACCATGTACAGCTACGACAATCGGGTGGTGATCACCCTCGACGCCGGCGGTACGAACTTCGTGTTCGGCGCCATGCAGGCCAACAAGTTCATCGTCGACCCGATCACGATGCCTTCGAACGCCCAAGATCTGGACAAATGCCTCCAGACGATGGTGGAAGGATTCCGCCGGATCATCGCACGGCTGGAGACGAAACCCGTGGCGATCAGCTTCGCCTTCCCCGGTCCGGCCGACTATCCCAACGGCATCATCGGAGGCTACCTCCCGAACTTCCCCTCGTTCCGCGACGGCGTAGCGCTGGGCCCCTTCCTCGAATACACGTTCGGCATCCCGGTCTTCATCAACAACGACGGCGACCTGTTCGCCTACGGCGAGGCACTCGGCGGCATCCTGCCCGAAGTCAACGCCAAGCTGGAGAAGATGGGCAGCTCGAAGAAGTACCGCAACCTCGTGGGCTACACCTTCGGCACGGGCTTCGGCGTCGGCATGGTGGTCGACAACCGCCTCAACCGCGGCGACAACTCCTGCGTGGAGACCTTCTGCCTGCGCCACAAGAAGATGCCCGAAGTGATCGTTGAGGAGGGCGTGGCCGTGCGCGCCGTGAAGCGCGTCTACGGCGAAGCGTCGGGCGACCGCGACCACACGTTCGAACCGAAGGATATCTGCGAGATCGCCGACGGCAAGCGTCCGGGCGACGTCGAGGCGGCCAAGAAGGCCTTCGCCGAGCTGGGCGAGATCGCCGGCGACGCGATGGCGACGGCCGTGACGCTGGTCGACGGCCTGATCGTCATCGGCGGCGGCATCACGGCGGCCCGCAAATACATCATGCCGAGCCTGCTCGCCGAGCTACGCGCCAAGATGCGCCAGCTCAACGGCGACGAGCTGAACCGCGTGCAGATGAACGTCTACGATCTGGACGACGAGGAGCAGTTCCGCGAATTCGCCAAAGGCGACCAGCGCACGCTCAAGGTCTACGGCACGGACCGCTACGTGGCCTACGACCCCCAGAAGCGCATCGGCATCGCCATCTCGAAACTGGGCGCCAGCCGCGCCATCTCGGTGGGCGCCTACGCCTTCGCCTTGAGCCAGCTCGACGCACAGGAGAAATAATCCGCAGCGCGCAGCCAGCCCGAAAGTGGGCTGGCTGCCGCACATCGGCCGCAAATCGTAAATCGACGTTGATGGAAGCAAAAGACAAAAGGGAGCTATTCGAACACGAATACGTCCGCATTTACGCGAACGGATAAGGGAATATCGTCCTATACTTCGAAAACGAAAACGAGAAGCCGCTCGCCGTAGGCCGGAAAATGAACGAGATCGACGAAAAGGCGTATATGAACGGCTACAACTGGGATGCCTTCTTCGATTACTACCTCGCAGAACACGCAGCGGATATTTCGGAAAGCATGGAAAGCGACCCGGAAGCCGGCTCCTACGTCGCCTATTTCGAGGATACCGAAGAGAACGAACGAAAGGCCGAACGCTTCGCCCGGATCATCGTCTCCCTGATCGACAACGAAGAAGAAATATACCGGATTCTCCGGGAGAAGGGCGGGGAGATCGAGTGGGACTGACCATTGGCCCGAATCGGAATCATGCGGACGACACGCAGATAAGCGCTCCGAACGGAACGCGATCCGCAGCCCCTCCGCCGCAAGGAAGCATACGAAACAAACAAGAACATAGAACCATGTACAAATTCAGACCCATCCTTAAATCGACGATCTGGGGCGGTGAGAAGATCGCCCCCTACAAGCGGATCGCCACCGAGCAGACGCAGATCGGCGAGAGCTGGGAGCTCTCGGGCGTCAAGGGCAACGAGTCGATCGTCGCCGAAGGCCCCGACGCCGGGAAGTCGCTGCCCGAGCTGATCGCCCGCGACGGCGCGAAGCTGCTGGGCGCAGCCAACGCCGAACGCTTCGGCGCCGAGTTCCCGCTGCTCATCAAATTCATCGACGCCCGTCAGGACCTTTCGATCCAAGTCCACCCGAACGACGAGCTGGCGTGGGAGCGCCACCGCTCGAAGGGCAAGACCGAGATGTGGTACGTCGTAGCGGCCGACAAAGGCGCCCACCTGCGTTCGGGCTTCGCCGAGCAGGTGACTCCCGAGCAGTACGCCGCGAGCGTCGCCGACAACACGATCACCGATCTGCTGGCCGACTACGCCATCGCTCCGGGCGATGTCTTCTTCCTGCCGGCAGGCCGCATCCACGCCATCTGCACGGGCTGCTTCGTGGCCGAGATCCAGCAGACGTCGGACATCACCTACCGCATCTACGACTACGGCCGCGTGGGCGCCGACGGCAAAACCCGCGAGCTGCACACCGAGCTGGCGAAGGATGCCATCGACTACACCGTGCTGCCCGACTACCGCACCCGCTATGCCGCGGCGAAGGACACCGAAGTCGAGCTGGTGTCGTGCCCCTACTTCGACACGTCGCTCTATGACCTCACGCAGGAGCATGCGCTCGACCTCGCGGCACTCGATTCGTTCGTCGTCGTGATCTGCATGGAGGGCCGCGGCACGCTCGTCGACGACCGCGGCGAGACCGTCGCCGTACATCAGGGCGAAACGGTGCTGGTTCCCGCCTCGACGCAGGGGCTGCGCTTCGTACCCGAAGGGAGCATGAAGCTGCTCACGAGCTGCATACGCTGACACGCATGCGCGACGCAAAAACCTGCCGGAACGATCCGGCAGGTTTTTTTCGACCCGAACATTTGCCGTTCTGCATTCTTTTCGCTACCTTTGAATGAAAATTCGGCCTCGAACAACCATGACTGCACAATTGCGCGACATCGCATCGGCCTTCGCATTCGACGGAACCATCGACGCCATCGAGGCGTTGGGCGAAGGGTTCATCAACGACACGTTCGTCGTTCGCACGGCCGGCGACGCCCCGGACTACATCCTCCAGCGCAAGAACCGCCATGTCTTCCCCGACGTTCCGGCGATGATGGAGAACATCCGCAAGGTCACGGAGCATATCCGCCGGCGCGTCGCAGCCGAAGGCGGCGATCCCAACCGCGAGGCGATGACCGTCATCCCGACCCGCGACGGAGCGCTCTACCACCGCGACGAGGCGGGCGAATACTGGGCCGCGACGCGCTTCATCGAGGGCGCCGTGACCTACGACCGGGCCGACACCGAGGAGCTGGCCCGCAAGGGCGGCGAGGGCATCGGACGTTTTCAGGCCCAGCTGGCCGACTTCACCGAGCCGCTCGCCGAAACCATTCGCGGCTTCCACGACATCCGCCACCGCTTCGCACAATGGGACGAAGCCCTGCGCCGAGACGCCGCGGGCCGCGTCGGATCGCTCGCCGCGGAGATCGCCTTCATCGAGGCGCGCCGCGAGGAGATGCTCGCATTCAAGCGCCTCGTCGAGGAGGGAACGATTCCCGTGCGCGTCACGCACAACGACACGAAGATCGCCAACATCCTCTTCGACGGCGAAGGCCGCGTCCTCTGCGCCATCGACCTCGACACGGTGATGAACGCCCCGGCGCTCAACGACTTCGGCGACGCCATCCGCACCTTCGCCAACACGGGTGCCGAGGACGATCCGGAACCCGGCCGCGTCGGACTGTCGCTCGGCATGTTCCGGGCCTACGCCGAGGGCTACCTCTCGCAGCAGGCCCGGCAGCTCACGCAGGCGGAGATCGACCATCTGGCCTTCTCGGCCCGCTACATCACCTTCGAACAGGTCCTCCGCTTCCTGATGGACTACATCGACGGCGACACCTACTACAAGATCAGATATCCCGACCACAACCTCGTCCGCACGCACGCCCAGCAGCGTCTGCTGGAGAGCATGGAGGAGCAGTACGACGCCATGCGCGCAATCGTACGCGAAGTGGCGGCCGCATACCGATAGACTATGGAGATTCGCAGATTCGCGGGCCTCGACCCGCAGGACACGGCCGCGGTGGAGGCGGCATTCGCCTCGATCGAGCCGCAGGCGATCGCCTGCAACAACTGGGAGGCGGAGTACCCCTATGCCCCGCAGGTCGCCTTCCGCATGTTCCACACGGGAGCGTGGCTCCTGCTGCGCTTCGACGTGGAGGAGCGCTACACCGCGGCGAAGGTCGCCGAGGACAACGGCCGGGTCTGGACCGACTCGTGCGTCGAATTCTTCCTCGAGCTCGACGACCGCGGCTACTACAACTTCGAGACGACCTGCATCGGCCGCATGCTGCTGGGCTTCCGCAAGACCCACGCCGACGCGGTGCACGCTCCGGCGGAGATCATGCGGCAGATCCGCCGCACGCCGACGCTCGACACGGAGCCCTTCGCCGAACGCGCGGGCGACAACCGCTGGCAGATGACGCTCGCCATCCCCCCGACGGCCCTCTTCCGCCACGAACTCGCCACGTGGGACGGCCTGCGGGCCCGCATGAACCTCTACAAGTGCGGCGACGACCTCTCGCACCCCCACTTCCTCTCGTGGCAGCCCATCGAGGCGTCGAAACCCAACTTCCATCTGCCGGCGTTTTTCGCGGCGGCGGAGTTCGAACGATAAGGTACGACGCTCTGGGGCGTCGTCCGAACGACCGGACATGAACGACGATAAATTACCATACATACCATGAACAACAAGTATTCGCTTCCCAAAGACGGCGGGCTGATCGCCGAATCGGCACCGCGCGACATCATCCATCGTTACGAAAAGATCCTCACGCGGGTCTACGAGAACGAGAATCAGGGCGTGCAGTACGTGGCCGACACCATCGTCGAGGCCATCCGCGGCTACGCCGGAGCCCATGCCGACGAGCAGGCCCGGCCCTTCGTACTGGGCCTTACGACGGGCCGCACGCCGCTGGAGCTCTACGCCGAGCTGGTGAAACGCCACAAGGAGGGCGCCGTGTCGTTCCGCGACGTGGCCGTCTACAGCCTCGACGAGTTCTACCCCATCGACTCGACCGAGCAGCAGAGCCGCAACTACCGCATCCACGAGGATTTCCTCAACCACATCGACATCCGTCCCGAGAACATCCACATCCCCGACGGTACGATTCCGGCGGAGCGCATCTCGGAGTACTGCGCGGCCTACGACCGCGCGATCGAAAAGATCGACCTGATGATCATGGGTGTCGGCGAGGACGGACAGATCGGCTTCAACGAGCCGGGCTCCTACGTCAAGTCGCGCACGCGCCTCGTACAGCTCACGCACAACACCCGCAAGGTGCAGTCGGGCGCCTTCTTCGGACTCGAGAACACCCCCAAGATGGCCATCACGATGGGTATCGACACGATCATGCGCGCCAAACGGATCATCCTGATGGCGTGGGGCGAGGACAAGGCCCGCATCGTGCAGCGGGTGGTCGAGGGCGAAATCGCCGGACAGGTGCCGGCTTCGTACCTGCAGGCCCACGCCGATATCGAGGTGGTGGTCGACGAGAACGCCGCACAGCTGCTCACGCGCGAGCAGGCTCCGTGGCTGGTCGGCCCCTGCCGCTGGACCCCGAAATTCATCCGCAAGGCCGTGGTATGGCTCTGCGGCGTGGTGGACAAACCCATCCTGAAACTCACCTATAAGGACTACATCGAGAATTCGCTCGGCGAGCTGCTCGAGCAGGGCCGCACGTTCGACCGTATCAACATCGACGTCTTCAACGACCTGCAGCACACCATCTCGGGATGGCCGGGCGGCAAACCCAATGCCGACGACTCGACGCGTCCCGTGCCGTCGACGCCCTACCCCAAGCGCGTGGTGATCTTCTCGCCCCACCCCGACGACGACGTGATCTCGATGGGCGGTACGTTCATCCGCCTCGTGCAGCAGGGCCACGACGTGCATGTGGCCTACGAGACCTCGGGCAACGTCGCCGTACATGACGACGTGGTGCTCCAGCACCTCGACACGGCGCGCGAGCTGGGCTTCGGCGACCGCTTCGACGAGGGCAAGGCCATCATCGCCGGCAAAAAGAAGGGTGAACCCGAACCGCGTGCGCTGCTCGACCTCAAGGGTGCGATCCGCCGCGCCGAGGCGCGTGCCGCCGTACGATCGTTCGGCCTCAACCCCGACACCAACGCCCACTTCCTCAACCTGCCGTTCTACGAGACGGGCGGCATCAAGAAGGGCCAGCTCACACAGGCCGACGTCGACATCATCGTCGACCTCCTGCGCAAGGTGAAGCCGCAGCAGATCTACGCCGCCGGCGACCTCGCCGACCCGCACGGCACGCACCGCGTCTGCACGGAGGCCGTGCTGGCGGCCGTCGACGTCGTGAAGGACGAGGAGTGGATGAAGGACTGCCACCTGTGGCTCTACCGCGGCGCTTGGATGGAGTGGGATCTCGGCATGGTCGACATGGCGGTGCCCCTCTCGCCCGACGAGCTGATCATGAAGCGCCACGCCATCTACCGCCACCTCTCGCAGAAGGACATCGTGCCCTTCCCGGGCAGCGATCCCCGCGAGTTCTGGCAGCGCGCCGAGGAGCGCACGCAGAACACCGCGCACCTCTATGACAAGCTCGGCATGGCCGAATATCAGGCGATCGAGGTATTCGTGCGGATGTTCTGACACCCGAAGCATCGGACTCCCTCCCCGTGCGGGGAGGGAGCGTTCCGAACCCGCAGCCGTACCGCCGCCCGCCGGGGCTTACCAGCTCCGTTCGCAAACCCGTAACCGAATAACCCTTTAAAAACAAAAACATGCGTCTCATCATCGAAGATACCCCGCAGCAGGTCGCCCGTTGGGCCGCCGACTACATCATCCGTCAGATCAAGGCCAAAGAGCAGCACACCGCCTCGCCCTTCGTGCTGGGCCTGCCCACCGGCTCGACGCCGCTGGAGACCTACAAGGAGCTGATCCGCCGCCACAAGGCGGGCGAAGTGTCGTTCCGCAACGTCATCACCTTCAACATGGACGAGTACGTAGGTCTGCCGCAGGAGCACCCCGAGAGCTACCACTCGTTCATGTGGCAGAACTTCTTCCGCCACATCGACATCCGCCCCGAGAACGTCAACATCCTCGACGGCAATGCCGAGGACCTCGTGAAGGAGTGCGCCGACTACGAGGCGCGCATCGTCGAGGCGGGCGGCATCGACCTGTTCATGGGCGGCGTCGGCGAGGACGGCCACATCGCCTTCAACGAGCCCTTCTCGTCGCTCAACTCGCGCACCCGCATGAAGACCCTCACGCAGGACACCATTCAGGTCAACGCACGTTTCTTCGGCGGCGACATCTCGCTCGTGCCGAAGACCGCGCTGACGGTCGGCGTGGGTACGGTGCTCTCGTCGAAAAAGGTACTGATACTCGCCACGGGGCACAAGAAGGCCCGCGCCGTGCGTCACGGCGTCGAGGGTGCCTACAACCACCAGTGGACCATCTCGGCCCTGCAGGTACACCCCAACGGCATCCTCGTGTGCGACGATCCGGCCGCCGAGGAGCTGCGCGTGTCGACCTACCGCTACTTCAAGGATATCGAACGGGAGAACCTGATCTAAAGGGAAGGACTTCCCTCGAAGGAAATACCTCCGCGAAACGATCGCGGGGGTATTTTTCGTGTCGGAACGGCTGCGGCCCGTCGACCCGATGCAATCAGCGCGACGCAGCAGCCGCACCGCAATCACCGCGGCACGATCGCCTCGCCGCTGTTACTGCAACGCCCGAGCGCCCGTCCATGTCGGGAAAAAGCCGCAGCGGCGAAAGGGCGGCGAAGGGACACCGATGCCTCGCATACGCCGCAGCAGCGCCCCGCAGACACGAAAGCCCCGCAGAACAAGGCAGGTTCTGCGGGGACTTCCTCCGGGCAAAGGACTAATCTCTCTATGGCAGGCCCGGATCGATCGGAAAGGCGTCAAGCAGCACGCACGCCCCGTAAAGCGTGCGCCGCCGAGTTTGTTTATCGGAATATCAGCTGCGAGGGGAACCAGAGCACCGTCTCCCCTTCGCGCGTATACGGAATCGCACGCCGCTGCCGCCCCGTCTCGGCATCCGCCACGTAGATGACGGTGTTGAGGTAGTGGTCCCCCCAGCCATCCTCGGTATAGACCAGATAGAGATCGCCCGTGCGGGGATCGACATGCACGCCGGCACCGTAGGTGCTCATCTGCCCGCCCGGCGCCACGGGCGCTTCGAACACCTCCGACACCCGTTTCGTGGCGATCACGAACTTGCAGATCGTCCGGCCGTAATAGGAGACGTAACCGTCGCTCCCGACACCGACCGAATTGGCGAAATAGAGCGCATCGCCCTCTTTCGAGGCGCAGAGCCCCGTCGGCGTATAGTTCCACGCATTGTAGTGGACCGAGTATCCGCTGCCGAGCGGATGGGTCTCGCAACGCAGCGTCGCGGGATCGATGCGCACCAGTGCGTTGCCGTCGGCCGCCCACAGCGCACCGCCAGCCTCGGCAAACCCGGTCTTCGCCGCACACAGATCGGGATTCACCGCAACGAGTTCGTCCGCATCGTAGACCCGGACCCGGCCGTCGGCGAGCAGGAAGATACGACCGAAGCATACGGCGACATCGCCGCCGGTCGTATCGTCGCCGGCATAAGCGAAGAAATGCCGTCCGAGCCGCAACGACGCCAGATCGACCAGATAGGCGCCGTCGGTCGTGGTCAGCACGCCCCGCTCCTCGTCGAGCAGCGCGAAACCGCAGGCCTTCGCATCCGTCCCCTCGAACGATCCGTCGAGTTCCGCCGCCGCACCGAAATCATCGAGTGCGACCTTCACCAGATAGGGCGCGCCCTTCGTCACGATGTACATGTGCGCATCATCGCACACGGCCATGACGCCCGTATTGCCGAGTTTGCGCCCACCGTTCTCCGCCCGGAAGATCTCCAGCCGCCAACCCTCCGGCGTCCGATAGTTGACCGATGCCGGCATGCCGTACTGCCCCTCGTTGAGCACGTAGAATCCGCCGCGGTACTTGTCGGGATGCCGTTCGGGCTTCACGTCCTGCGAAGCGTCGGAACAGGCCGACAAGGCGACCGAAGCCAGAAATGCGAAAATAAGTCCTCTTTTCATCGTTCAGCAAGTCGTTTCATTCGTATCGGATCGGCGATCACTCCTTGACCAAAGCGATTTCGTCGATGCAGAAATAGGCGGGGTCCATATCCGCATTGGGATTGAAGCCCATCGGCTCGAACGTGATGCGGTCCACCCGTCCGAGCGCAGAGAGGTCGACCTTCACCCAATCGTCGACGACCTCGCCCGCTTCGACGAGCTTCACATCCACGCGTCCCGTCTCCTCGCCGTCGGCCGAACCGATGACCGTATAGCCGCACGTACGGTCCTTCGGCGCCGAGGTCGAATGGGTGTAGAACGTATAGGCCATCGTCGCAGCGGCCATGTAGAGGTGGTCGACCTCACGCGCCGGTACGAAATCGATCACCGGATTGCTGTACTCGCCGCCCATCATGCCGTTGCAATAGGCCATCGCGAAGGTCTTCGTGGAGTTGGCGCCGCCCGGAGCGTAGACCGAGAACTGATTGGCATAATCGAACGTCGCGGAGGTCATGTCGCTGTTCTGCGAAAGTGCGAAACCGCCCCACGAGTCCATGACCGAGCCCCATCCCGAACAGTCGCAGTAATAGGAACCGAACCACACCGCGCCGGCGGCATCGGAGAAGAGAGGTACGTCGATCGTCAGGCCCATCACCCCGTCCGGATCGCCGAACAGCTCGGCATAGGGCTTGGCCCAGAAACAGTTCGCATGCGTGCCGCCGGCCATGCCTCCGACGACCTCGATCGTACCCAGGGTTACGGGCTCGCCGTCGATGGCGATCATCCCCTCCGCGGGTTCGAAGGAAATCACTTCGAAGTTCTCCGGCACGGGTGCAGGAGGAGGCGTCGGCCCGTCGGGCGTTTCGTTGTCATCGGAACAAGCGGCCAGCAGCAGGGCCGCGGATGCGAAGTAGAAGAGCTTTTTCATCGTATACCTATTGTTTAAAATAAAAAAATCCGGTTCCGGCACCCCGAAATCGAATCCTCCATCCTTCGCGGCGACGCCCGTGCGCCGCCCGCGCTGCATACGATCCAATGGCTCCCGGCCGTTCGGCCTTCGTCCCACGCGCTCCGTTCTCCGCAGAGGCTCGAAATCGAGGATTCTCCCCTCGGGGAGACGCAAGGCAGGTCTTCTGGCTCGTCCCAACCGCGACGCCTTCCCGATCGCGGACGATCAGTGGCAAAGAGAGTCGCGGTTCATTGCGGAACTTACAGCAGCGGGAACTGCTGCCGATTCACACGGCATTCCCATTTAATCGCACGGAGCCGAGAGGCCCCCTTGCGAACCATTGCGATGCAAAGTTAGAAAATAAATTCGTATCTTTGCCCTCGCAAACAAAAAATTGCGTCAGATTATGAAACACGCATACGTATTCCCCGGTCAGGGAGCTCAAGCCGTAGGCATGGGCAAGGACCTCTACGACAACGTACCCGAAGCGAAGGCCCTCTTCGAGCAGGCCAACGACATCCTCTGCTTCCGCATCACGGACATCATGTTCGCCGGCACGGACGAGGAGCTCAAGCAGACCAAAGTGACCCAGCCCGCCGTATTCCTCCACTCGGTAATCATGGCCAAAGCGCTCGGCGTGAAGCCCGACGCCGTTGCGGGACACTCGCTCGGCGAGTTCTCGGCCCTCGTGGTCTCCGGAGCCCTCTCGTTCGAGGACGGTCTGAAGCTCGTATCGAAGCGCGCGATGGCCATGCAGGCCGCCTGCGAGGCGCAGCCGGGCACGATGGCCGCCGTACTGGGTCTGGAGGACAGCAAGGTGGAGGAGATCTGCGCCTCGATCGACGGCGTGGTCGTCGCCGCCAACTACAACTGCCCGGGACAGCTCGTCATCTCGGGTGCCGTGGAGGCCGTGGAGGCCGCCTGCGCCAAAGCGAAGGAGGCCGGTGCTCGCCGCGCCCTGCGTCTGCCCGTCGGCGGCGCTTTCCACTCGCCGCTGATGGAGCCCGCTAAGAAAGAGCTGGAGCAGGCGATCGAGGAGGCACCCTTCCGCACCCCGACCTGCCCCATCTACCAGAACGTCGACGCCAAGCCCTACACCGATCCCGCCGCGATCAAGGCCAACCTGATCGCGCAGCTGACCGCACCGGTGCGCTGGACCTATATCGTGAAGAACATGCTCGCCGACGGCGTGACGGAGTTCACCGAGCTCGGTCCCGGCGCCGTGCTTCAGGGCCTGATCAAGAAGGTCGACGCCGGCGTGGCCGTCGAGTCGAAGTCGACGCTCTGACCGCACCCGGTTCGGATAGGCTCCGAGGTGCCGTCCGATCGCCGTTTTCGCATAGGCATTCCGTCCTGCAGGGCGGAATGCCTTTCGTGTTTGCGGAGCTCCCTCGCTGGCACTCAACCCCATACACAGCGACATCCGTCGCCGGATCGCATCTAATTAAATTTTATTAATAAACCTATTGCATTTTTTAAAGAAACATATTATCTTTGCGCTGGTCGTTCAAAACCGCTCTACGAAATGGCATCGCTTACCGAATTTTTCAATCTCCACGAGGAAGATGCGCTAAAAGGCATCATACACAAGAACAGCGTCATCAAGAGAAGTATCATCGCCCACATGGCCGTCAACGGGGAGTGCACGCTCTCGGAGCTCACCAAAGAGCTGCATATCAGCGTGCCGACCATCACGAAACTCGTTCAGGAGCTGGTCGACGAGAACATCGTCACCGATCTGGGCAAGGTGGAGACGCCGGGCGGTCGCCGACCCAACATCTTCGGTCTGGCCAATTCGGCCATCTACTTCGCCGGTGTGAACGTCGGCCGCGACAACCTGCGGTTCATCATCACCGACCTGCAGAACAACATCATCAAGGAGGAGCTCGACGCGACGTTCGAACTGCTCGACCGGCCCCAGTGTCTCGAGCGGATCTGTTCGAGCATCGAGCACTTCATCGCCACGTGCGGCATCGACCGCGCCAAGATCCTCGGTCTGGGCGTCTGCATGACGGGCCGCGTCAACCCCGAAACGGGCCGCAGCTACAAATATTTCACCTCGAGCGAACAGTCGCTGCGCGACCTGCTCGAGGAGCGCGTGGGCATCCGCGTGCTGCTCGAGAACGACACGCGCGCCCGCTGCTACGCCGAGTACACGTGCGGCAAATCGAAGAACGAGAGCAACGTGCTCTACCTGCATATGGGCCGCGGCGTGGCGATCGGCATCGTCGTCGACGGCAAACTCTACTACGGCAAGAGCGGCTTCGCAGGCGAGTTCGGCCACATCCCCTTCTTCGACAACGAGATCATCTGCTCGTGCGGCAAGAAAGGTTGCCTCGAGACCGAGGTGTCGGGTATCGCCATCGAGGAGAAGATGAGCCGCCAGATCGCCAAAGGGGTCAACACGATCCTGCGCGAGCAGTACGACCGCCAGAAAACCATCCACATCGACGACATCATCGCCGCGGCGAAGAACGACGACAACCTCTCGATCGAGCTGATCGAGGAGGCAGGCGAGAAGGTCGGCAAGGCCGTGGCGTTCCTCATCAACACGTTCAATCCCGAGACGGTGATCGTCGGCGGCAACCTCTCCGCGGCGGGCGACTACATCATGCTGCCGCTGAAGTCGGCCACGAACAAATACTCGCTCAACCTCGTCTACAAGGACACGAAATTCCGCGTCTCGAAGATGTCGGACAACGCCAACGCATGGGGCGTGGCGATGCTCATCCGCAACAAGGTCATCGGACTGTAGGCGGAAAAGGCCCGGATATTGCCGGGCATTGCACAGGAAGACTGCCGAAAAGCACGCGCCATGAACATCGAAGGAACGATCATCCGCCTCCGGGCCGTTGAACCGGACGACGCAGACCTGCTCTACGCATGGGAGAACGACTGCGCCCTGTGGGCCGTGAGCGGCACCACGGAGCCCTTCTCGCGGGAGCAGATGGCCCGTTTCGTCGAACGGCAGCTCGGCGGCGGCGACCTGCTGCACACGGGCCAATTGCGGCTGATGATCGACACGAAACCTACTCTACTCTCCTCCGAAAAGCCCCGGACGGTCGGCACGATCGACCTGTTCGATTACGACCCCGTCGCCCGCCGGGCCGGGATCGGGATCCTCGTCTACGGCGCCGACGATCGGGGGCGCGGCTACGCCTCCGATGCCGTGGAGACGCTCTGCCGCTACGCCCGCGAGGTGCTGGACCTCCACCAGCTGTGGTGCGGCGTGGGTGCCCGCAACGAAGCGAGCCTGCGCCTCTTCCGCCGTACCGGCTTCGTCGCGTGCGGCACCCGGCGCGACTGGCACCGCACGCCCGAAGGCTACGAGGACGAGGTGATGCTGCAACGCATCCTCTGACCCGAAGCGCCTACCTCCATCGGGTATTTCCGCCGATCCGCTCGCTCCGATCGTCCCCTTCCCGCCATATTCCCGCACAAACGAACGACTCCCGGAGCCTTCGCCCCGGGAGTCGTTCGTCGAATGCGTCGGTCGCAGCCGCCGCACCGTTTACTCCAGCCGCCGCGATCCGTCGGAGATCACCACGTCGTAGACCTCCGGCTCGTGGCCGTACTTGGCTGCGAAACGCTCCTTCGCCGTGGCGATGAAGCGGTCGTAAAGCTCCTCCCTGACGAGGTTGATCGTGCAGCCGCCGAAGCCGCCGCCCATGATGCGCGAGCCCGTCACGCCGCACTCCTCGGCCACCTCGGCCAAGAAATCGAGCTCCTCGCACGACACCTCGTAATCCTTCGACATGCCCCAGTGGGTCTCGTACATGCGCTTGCCGACCGTCTCGTAGTCGCCCCGTTCGAGCGCTTCGCACACGTCGAGCACACGCCGCTCCTCGCCGATCACGTAGCGGGCGCGCTTGTAGTCCTCCTCCGAGATCCGATCCTTGACGGCATCGAGCTGCTCCATCGTAGCGCCACGCAAAAACTCCTGTCCGAGCACCTGCGACACGCGCTCGCACGAGGCGCGACGATCGTTGTAGGGCGAGCCGACCAGTTCGTGCTTCACGCGCGAGTCGAGCAGCACGAGCTTGTACCCCTTCGGATCGAAGGGGAAGTATGCGAACTCCATCGAGCGGCAGTCGAGACGCATCAGGCACCCCTTCTTGCCGAACACCGAGGCGAACTGGTCCATGATGCCGCAATTCACGCCGCAGTAGTTGTGCTCGGTCGACTGGCCGATGCGCGCCAGCTCGAACTTGTCGATGCCGCAGCCGCAGAGGTCGTTCAGCGCGAAGGCATAGGTCGACTCCAGCGCTGCCGACGACGACATGCCGGCGCCGAGCGGTACATCGCCGGCGAATACGGTGTCGAAGCCGCCGATCCTGCCGCCACGCTTCTGCACCTCGCGGCAGACGCCGAAGATGTAGCGGGCCCACGACTGCGCCGGCTTGTCCTCCTCGGCGAGGCCGAATTCCGCCTCCTCGCCCAGATCGAGCGCATAGGCGCGGACCTTGTCTGTGCCGTTGAGGCGGATCGCCGCGACGATGCCCTTGTCTACCGCTCCGGGGAAGACGAAACCGCCGTTGTAGTCGGTGTGTTCGCCGATCAGGTTGATGCGGCCGGGCGAGGCGAAGAGGATGGCGCCATCGCCGTACAGCTCGCCGAATTTCTGGATTACTCGTTCTTTCATCGGTTATGGGATTTTAGGTTTTTCGGTGTCCGGAAAACAGTACGAAGATAGATTTTTTTTCGAAATAAATCGCTAATTTTGTCATAAATTCAATCGTTATGATTTCGCTTCGCTCCCTGCTACTGCTCGCTCTTCTCTCCATCGGCTGCCGCGCAGCCGCGCAACCCCGCGTCATCGCCCACCGCGGCTACTGGATGGCGCCCGGCGCGGCGCAGAATTCGCTCGCCTCGTTCGTCAAAGCCGATTCGATCGGCTGCTACGGTGCGGAGTTCGACGTATGGATGACGGCCGACGACAAGCTCGTCGTGAACCACGACCGCATCTATCCCGGCACCGAAATCCACATGGAACGGGCCCGATGCCGCGACATCGTCCGCATCGAGCTGCCGAACGGCGAACGACTGCCGACGCTCGACGCCTACTTGGCGACGGCCGCCGCGCATCCCGCGATACGGCTCGTACTCGAATTGAAATGCCACGCGACGCCCGAACGTGAAAGCCGGGCCGCCGCGAAGATCGTCCGTGCGCTGAAACGTTACGGGCTCGCGGAGCGCACCGACCTGATCTCCTTCTCGTTCCACGCCTGCTGCGCCCTGCGGAAGCTGCTTCCCGAAGCGAACATCCTCTACCTCACGGGCGACCGCACGCCGCAGCAGATCGCCGATGCCGGATTGAGCGGCATCGACTACCACACGCAAGTGCTCGACGAGCATCCCGAATGGATCGAAGAGGCCCATGCGCTGGGCCTCGAAGTGAATGTCTGGACGGTGAACGACGAGAAGCAGATGCGCCGTTTCATCGCGCGGGGTGTCGACTACATCACCACCGACTGCCCCGAAGTGCTGCAGCGTCTGCTGCGCGAAGCGGAATAGCCCCTATCCGCGGATCGAGTAACCGGGGAGCAACGACCGGGTCAAGGGAAATCCGTAGCCTTCTTATCCCCGGATTGAATAGCCCCGCAGCGCCCGGGCGAGCTCCCGCTCGCGACCGCCGCAAAGCCGGTCCACGAGCGCATGGAAGGCGGGCGAATGGTCGAGGTGGACGGTGTGACAGAGTTCGTGCAGAATCACGAAGTCGCGCAGCTCCTCGGGCAGATTCATCAGAAACAGCGTCAGCGAAATCGTCTTGCGGTTCGAACAGCTGCCCCACTTGGTCCGCATGGCACGGACCGTCATCTTCGTATAGACAAGCCCCGTACGGGCCGATATGCGGGCGATCCGCGCCGGCAGGTCGATCCGCGCGGCACGACGCAGCGCCTCGATGCGGACCCGCTCCTCCTCGGGCGGCAGCTGCGGCGGCAACAGGGCCTGCTTGGCAGCCATACGCTCCCGCGTGCGCTCCACCCATTCGGCTTTCTCGTCGAGGAAAGCCAGCGCCCGGCGCTGCGACACGCGGGGCGGGAACGACACCCGCACGGCCCCCGAAGAGCGCACCGAGATAGACACGCGCCGCGCCCGCGCCGTGCGCGCCAGCACGACCTCGCCCAGACGGGGATGGACGTAGGTCTCGGTCATCGCGTACGGATCAGGTCGATTTCGGCGTGGTAGAGGCGGCAGCCGGTCGAATCGGAGCATTCGAAGCGCATCTCCCGGAACAGAATCCGCCACGCATCGTCGCTGTAATCGAGCATCCGGAGCCGGGTCTCCTCGTCGCATGTCGCGAGCTGCTCCGCAGTCAGGCCGGAACGCGTCAGCTGATGCTTCACCAACTCTTCGCAGGAGAGGGTCAGCACACGGCCGCCCAGCGCTACGCGCAACGTATCGCCCACGATCCGATAGCCATCGTCTCCCCACGAACGCAGATTGGTGTAGAGGACCGGATAGGCCGGATCGGGTTCAAGACGGTAATTATCGGGCAGCATACACTCGAAATAGGCGGGCGTCGCGACCTCCTCGGCAGCATAGCGGTCGCCGTATTCGACCCGGTCGTACAGCGTATGGGGCAGCATCTCCCGCTGAAGCGCATAGACCGAGTAGCAGCCCTCGACGCCGATCGACGCGAGAAAATCGTCGTCCTCACTCTGGAGGTACTCCATCGCAGCGAACAGCTGCCGGTATTCGGCGACACGGGCCGTGTCGGCCAGCGTTGCCTTCGCTACGACGAAACGCCCCTCGGCATCGATGCGGTCGAGGCTCCGGGCGATTCGCTCGTAGCGCGCATGCTGCGAGCGGATTCCGATCTGCCGGGGCGAAAGAGCGGGAACATAAATCAGAGCCGCGAAGACGACGAACGACGCCGCGCAGAGCCACAGATAGCGGCCCGTCCGCCACGAAGCGAACAGCAGCAGGGCGAGGGTCATCAGCCCGCCGCAAACGAGCAGGTAGACGCGCAGTTCGGTCAGTCCGTATTCGCTCACGCGCCGTGCGACCCCGGCCCAGAACAGAACGACGACGGGCAGCATGATGAGGCTGCACCAACGGTAGAACCACGCTCCGGCGCGCTTCTCGAGGAGCTCCTGCAGCGCACGTCCCAGCAGCGTGCAGAGCACCAGTCCGAAGGTCATATAGGCCACACCGCCGACCGGCAGCGACCACTGCACGAGGATCTTGGCGGCATAGAGGTAGAAGATGGCCGCATAGAGGATCAGCGCCGGGGTGAGGATGTAGTTCATCAGCACCTCCAGCATCCGCGAGCCGGTACACAGGGCCCCCGCCCAGCGATCGACCATCATCAGGAACAGCAGCGGAGCGCCCAGCGTCTCGGTCGCGATCATCGCATCGAACGCCAGATGGGCGACCCAGTCGGCATCGGCGAAACCGAAGATATAGGCCGTCGACCAGAGGATGGCCTCGAAAAGCCCGAGAGCGATGTTGGCGAAGAGCCATGCGATCACCGCCGAGCGCAGATAGACGACGGCATCCGACACGAACTGCCGGTTGTCGCGCATGCAGCGGCAGAGCAGCAGTGCCAGCGGAAGCAGCACGCCCACCGTAAGCGCATAGTCCGACGAGACGATCCACTCCTTCAGTCCCGGCCACAGCAGCAGCGGAATCATCGGCACCCATACGACCCAGTAGATCCGGCGCCACGGCCCGTGTCCGGCGAAGAGATTCACAGCGAGCGCCACCCCGAAAAAGAGGGGCACGGCGAGGATCCGGACAATCCGCTCGTCGCGCCACTCGCACTCGAATGCGAGGATGGAGCTCACGGCTCCCAGCACGCACAGGGCCGTTTCGACGGGATGCAGACGCACCACGTCCGCAATTCTTTCGCGCATAAAGCGCAGGTATTCGCTGATTCGCTGTTTCATGGCAAGTGTTTTATCCGATTTGAAACGTTTTCACGGTTCGGACGACGGCTCCGCAGCGCGATACGCAAATTCCGCACCCCACGGCGGTGTCCGCTACCCGATTCGCTGGCGCACGACCTCGAACAACATCACGGCCGCAGCGGCCGAAACGTTGAGCGACTCGATGTGGCCGATGAGCGGTATGGCCAGCTGCTCGTCGCAGAGTTTGAGCACCTCCTTCGAGATACCCGTATCCTCGGCCCCCATTACGATGACCGTCGGGCGGCGGAAGTCGGCGTCGTAGAGCAGCTTGCGGCTCTTCTCGGTCGCCGCGACGACCTGAAAGCCTTCGCTCTGCAGCTGCTTGAGCGTATTGCGCACCGAGCCCACGCGGCACACGGGAATCGACGTCAGCGCCCCGGCCGACGAACGGATCGCCTCGGCGTTGACCGGAGCGGAGTTCTTCAGCGGCGTGATGAGCCCGTGCGCCCCGGCGCACTCGGCCGAGCGGGCGATGGCGCCGAAGTTACGCACGTCCGTGACGCCGTCGAACAGCACGACGAGGGGCGTCTCGTCCTCGGGGACGCGCTCCAAGATGTCGGTCAGTTCGACGTATTCGATCGCAGCGGTCTGGGCCACGACCCCCTGATGGTTGCCCCGCGTAAGGCGGTTGAGCTTCTCGACGGGCACCTCTTGCCAGCGCAGCCGATGTCGCAGGCAGAGATCCTTGAGTTCCTGCATAAGGGGCCCTTCGGCGCCCTTGCGCATATAGAGTTTCTCGATCTGTCGGCCCGCCTCGACGGCTTCGGCCACGGGACGAATCCCGAAAATCAAATGATTGTCCATAAATTACGGTTCCCAGCTTTCGATCTTCACGCTGTCGAACAGTTCGAGAAAATCGCGGTTATACACATTGAAATCGACGGTGCCGTCGTCGCTCAGACGACTGTGGATCTTGCGGTTGAGGTGGTTGCTCATCAACTGGAACAACCGGTCGCGCGCCCGGGCGAGGCTGTCCGGGCCGCTCGTGACCCGTTCGATCCGCTCCCACGCCGCATAGGGGCTTTCGCGCCACAGGCGGCGCACCTCTTCCGTCAGGTGGTGCGGATCGCCCGCGAGGATGTCGGCACAGCGGACTAGCACCGAATCGGTCTCGCTGCAGGCGTAGAGCATCGAGGGATCCCGTTCGCTGCACGAGACGATGAACGCCCGCTCGATCTGCTGCCCGGCCCACGCCTGAAAGAGCGTGCGCATCGACCTCCACGGCTCGCCCCCGAGCCAGCGAAGGCTCCGCACGCTGTCGAGCAGCTCGGCCCGATGGCGTGCGGCGGCCGCGTCGTCGGCGCAGCGGTCGAAGTCCGTCCGCACGACGCAGCTTTCGAAAATGATGCGTCGGATCGACTCCACGGCTTCGCGGTCGAGCCTACCCGCAGCGAAATAGGCGGTGTACTCCGTGCAACCCTCCTCGAACACGAGCGAATCGACGCGCGGCGCATCGAGTCCGAAAAGCGGTGCCGTCCCGGCACTGTCCTCCCCCGCCGTCGTGCCGCGTCCGCCGCCGAGACATCCCGTCAGCAACGCGGCGACGAGCAGGAGCCGAACGCACCTGCCGCAGGATGGCATCGCCCCTCGTGCGCGTTTCATCGGTCAGTCGTTTTCGGTGATTTCGAGCTCGTACGACGCCTTCTCCCACTCGTGCATCTGGTGGTCGTAGCGGGCCTTCAGGTCGTTATACCGCTTGTAGTCGGCCTCGTCGTAGGCGGTCGCGACGGCGAACTTGGCATCGTACTCGGCGATCCGCCGCTCGATGTCGGCCAGATCGGCCTCGATCGTCTCCACCGCCTTGCGGAGCTTGCGCAGCAGCTTCTCCTGCTCCTTGCGCTGCTCGTAGGAGGCTTTGCCCGATGCGGCCGCTCCCCGCTCCGCGGCGCCCGTCTTCGAAGCGCCGGAGCTCCCCTTCGGGGTGTTTTTGGCCGGAGCGTCGCGCCGCTCGATCTCCTGCAGCGACTCCAGCTTGCGTTTTTCGAGGAAGTAGTAGATGCCCCCGAGGTACTCCTTCACCCCGCCGTCGCGGAATTCGTAGATCTTGTCGACCATGCCGTCGAGGAACTCGCGGTCGTGCGACACGACCACCACCGTGCCGTCGTACTTGAGGATCGCCTCTTTGAGGATGTCCTTCGAGCGCATGTCCATGTGGTTCGTCGGTTCGTCGAGCACCAGCAGGTTGCGCGGTTCGAGCATCATGCGGGCCATCGCCAGCCGGGCCCGCTCGCCGCCCGAGAGCACCTTGACCTTCTTGTCGATGTCCTCGCCGCGGAAGAGGAACGCCCCCAGAATGTCGCGCAGACGGGTGCGGATGTCCCCCACCGCCACGCGGTCGAGCGTGTCGTAGACGGTGAATTCGCCGTCCATCAGGTCGTCCTGATTCTGGGCGTAGTAGCCGATATTGACGTTGGCGCCGAGGCGGATCGACCCTTCGGTGGGCGCGAGCTGCCCGACGAGCATGCGCGCCAGCGTGGTCTTGCCCTCGCCGTTGCGGCCCACGAGGGCGATCTTGTCGCCCTTCTCGATCGTGAAATTCGCGCCTCCGAAGACATGCTTGGCACCGAACGACATCCCCGCCTCGTTGATCTCGGCCACGATCTGGCCCGAGCGCGGTGCGGGCGGGAACTTGATGTTGAGTGCCGCGAGGTCCTCCTCCTCGACTTCGAGGCGCTCCAGACGCTCCAGCTGCTTGATGCGCGACTGCACCTGATTCGACTTGGTGGGCTTGTAGCGGAACTTCTCGATGAACTCCTCGGTCTTCTCGATCATCCGCTGCTGGTTTTCGTAGGCGGCCAGCTGCTGGGCCCGGCGCTCAGCGCGCAGGACCACGTATTTCGAGTAGGAGACCTTGTAGTCGGTGACCTTGCCCAGCGAGAGTTCGACCGTGCGGTTGGTGACGTTGTCGAGGAAGGCACGGTCGTGCGAGATGAGCAGCACGGCGCCGTTGTAGTTCTTCAGATACTCCTCGAGCCACTGGATCGACTCGATGTCGAGGTGGTTCGTCGGCTCGTCGAGCAGGAAGATCGAGGGACGCCGCAGAAGCAGCTTCGCCAGCTCGATGCGCATGCGCCAGCCGCCCGAAAATTCGCTCGTCGCACGCCCGAAATCCGTGCGCCGGAAGCCGAGGCCGAGCAGCGTCTTCTCGATGTCGGCGTCGCGCGTGTCGCCGCCGAGCAGGTGGTAGCGGTCCTGCGCGTCGTTCAGGCGATGGAGCAGCTGTTCGTACTCGAGGCTCTCGTAATCGGTCCGCTCGGCGATCTCGCGCGTCAGCGCCTCGGTTTCGGCCTCGAGGCGCAGCACCTCGTCGAAGGCTTTGGCCGTCTCCTCGACGAGCGTCGTCGTGTCGGCCACGCGCATCGTCTGCGGCAGGTAGCCGATCGTGCAGTCGCCGTTGAGCGTCACGGCACCCGAGGTGGGCTGCTGTTCGCCGGTGATGATGCGCAGCAAGGTGGTCTTGCCCGCGCCGTTGCGGCCGACCAGACCGATGCGGTCCTTCGGATTGATCAGAAACGATATGTTGTCGAAAAGGGTCCAGCCCCCGTAACTTACGGTGAGATTGTCGAGCGAAATCATATGCGGAAACTATTGCGTTGCAAAGGTAGCGATTAAATCCGACAATCGGGACCGCGCAGGCGAAGAAGCCGAAATTAAACGACGATTCCTGCGCCGGAAACGGAGCGCCGCCCCGCCCTGCGTCCGGAACCGCCCCGTCAGGCGTTGAGGATCCGCCCGATCTCCGCCTCGGGATCCGCAGCCTTGAATACGGCGCTGCCGGCCACCACGGCATCGGCCCCCGCCTCGAAGACCTCCCGGGCGTTCCGCGCCGAAATGCCGCCGTCGACCTCGATGAGCGTGGCGGTGCCGGCGCGGTCGATCATCGTCCGCAGCTCGCGGATCTTGTCGAGGGCCTCGGGGATGAACGACTGCCCGCCGAAACCGGGTTCGACGCTCATGACGAGCACCAGATCGAGCAGCGGCAGCAGATCGCGCAGCACCCCGACGGGCGTCGCGGGCTTGATCGAGATGCCGGCCCGGGCACCCGCGGCGCGGATCGCCCGCAGGCAGGCGGCCGGATCGGCCGTCGCCTCGTAGTGGATCGTCACCAGATCGGCACCCGCCTCGACGAAGCGGAGCGCGTACTTCTCGGGCTCGACGATCATCAGGTGGACGTCCAGTAGCTTGGTCGTCGCCCGCCGGATCGGCGCGAGCACCGGAAATCCGAACGAGATGTTGGGGACGAAGACGCCGTCCATCACGTCGATGTGGACCCACTGGGCCGCACTGCGGTCGACCATCCGCGTATCGCGATCGAGGTGGCCGAAATCGGCCGAAAGCATCGAGGGAGCTATGATTCGCTGCATAGGCAAAGTGTTTTTCGGACGAGCCGCATCCGCGCCTCCGATGGGCACGGCGCAGGTCGCCGTTTACAAAAGTAGGAAAAATAGCCCGCAAAAGCAAACGCCCTGCCGTACGGCCGCAAAAAAGGCCGCACGGCCCGGAACACTCCGGAGCCGTGCGGCCGTCGACATGCAATCCCTGCGGATTACTTGGTATAGAGCTTGAACGCACCCAGATACCAGACGCCCGGGCCGGGGTTCACCGGCGTAGTGAGCTTGAAGTAACGGGTCCGCTGCGGGCTGGAGAAGTAGGCGTACGAAATCAGCACGTTCATCTCGGCGAGCGGAATCTCGCCCATCTGCGACCAGTTGACTCCGTCGGCCGACGAGTAGACGGTGATGAGCGAAGGCAGCTTGTAGCGCGAGACGTCGTAGTAGCCGCCCACCTCGAAGCCGATGATGTCCTTCTCCTCGCCCAGATCGACGTCGAAGTCGAGGTAGGCATTCGCATAGGCGCTCACATAGGAGTAGGCGCTACCGCGCAGGACGCTCCAGAAGCTGCTGTACGATGCCGAGCAGTTCGACGTGATGTTCGACGAGGGAATATCCTTGATGTGTACCCACGAATCGAATCCCTCCGGCTTATCGAGGCTCTGCGAGAAGGAGTTGGCCACCTTATGCACGTTGATCGTCAGCTCCGAAGCGCCCTCGACGAGCGTGATGTAGGGCGTGTCGCGCTCGGGAGCCACCGACAGCATGATGGTGTAGTCCTCGGGATCGGAGTTGGTGCAGAGGAAATCGTCGGTGACGGTCCACGTAGCCTCTTCCGATTCGGCAGCGCCCGCAGGGATGGTCAGCACCTGCGGCGTGATGGTCTCGTCGTCGGCGAATGCTGCGGGCAGACCCTCCGACGAGATGGCGATGCGGACATCCTCGACGGCCGCCTTGTCCAGCTGCACCTTGAAGCGCACCGTCATGGGCTCCTCGTCGACGATGACGCCGCCGGAGTAGTTGCGACGGAACTCGATGGCATTGCCGGCAGGTCCCACCAGACTCAAGTTGGCCGTGTAGATCTCCTTGACGATATCGATCTCCAGCCCGCCCTCTTCGTCGGGAGCGACCGTCGCATCCTCGCCGAGCAGTTCGCCCGCAAGCACGACCGGATACCGGCCGGCCTGATCCGAGGTCAGCAGGAAATCGTCCTCCACGGTCCATACCGCCTCGTCGGACGACTTCGCGCCGGCCGGGATCACCAGCTCTGCGGGAGCGATCGACTCCGTCGAAGCGAACTCTTCGGGAATACCCGTCGAGACGATGGCGATGCGGATCTCGGCGAGCGCCGGACGGTCGAGCACCGCACGGAACGTCGTACGCATCGGCTCGGCATTGAGAATCTTGCCCTGCGCATAGCTGCGCGTAAAGGAGACAGGCCCCGCGGGCTCCAGTCGGAAGGTCGAGAGGTAGGCCTCCTTCTCGACGACGACCTTGCCCTCCTGTTCGCCGCTGAAAGCAGGCTTATGGCCCGACATGGCGGCCACACGCACGCCGATTTCGTACGTGCGCGCCTCGGAATCGGGCGCTGCGAACGAGAAATCCTCGTCGAGCCACTTCACCTCGACCGCCTCCGAAGTGCGGTAGCCGGCCGGGATGCGCACCTCCTGCGCGGAGAGCTCCACCTTCTCGGCCGGAACATTCACCGCGACGGGTTCGAGTGCGAGCAC
Organism: uncultured Alistipes sp.; assembly: GCA_910576555.1. Classification (GTDB taxonomy): domain Bacteria; phylum Bacteroidota; class Bacteroidia; order Bacteroidales; family Rikenellaceae; genus Alistipes. Next base: position 477,412 of record CAJTIY010000001.1, read on the forward strand.
CAGATCCTCGGGACTGGCCTCGGCGAGCGTGAAGGTGTACGAGCGGGTCAGCTCCCCGTCGACCGAGAGCCGGCCCTCCGAGTCGTACGACGCACGGAGCATCTTGGCCTGCACCGGCTCCTCCTCGCCGACCATACCCATACCGATACCGGTTCCGGGATAGCCTGCCAGATCGAGCTGCTCGTCTTCGCGGCATGCCGTAAGCGCAAGCCCTGCGACGAAGGCGAAGCAAACAATGTTACGTATGTTTTTCATAATCGTCTGTTTTTGTTTGGGTATCGTCCGCGGCTGTCGGACCGCAGTCCGGCGTGCCGCGAACGAATGGATAAACGTGCTAAATCACAGGTCCTGCGGATAACGGTAAGGCGTGGGATCCTGATGCTTGTAGAAGATCGAGGGAGGAGCCACGCGCGAGTCGTAGATGGTGCTGAGTCCCGAAATCCGGTTGAACTGCGCATCGTACGACGGACGGGTCCGGTAAGGATCGGGCGCAAAGCACATGAACCAGCCGTAACCCCGGTCGCGCAGGATCGTCGAAGCCGTATACTGGTCGATGTCGCCGCCCGTACCGAGCGCCAGCTCGATCGACGCACCCGAGCAGTTCTTGAGCGTCAAATCGCCCACCGGCGAGGTCATACCGCCGTAGTTCGCCGTGGTGATATCGAGCCACTGCGCGATGGTCTCGCCCTCGATCTCGCGAGGCATGGCCGCACTCGACATGTAGCCGTAGGAAAAGATGCAGACCAGCTTCTCGGGCATGGCTTTCTTCGTCTCGTAGCACAGACGCGCCGCAGCCGCATAGGAGGGCGTCGTATAGGCCGGATGCGTCAGGTCGGGACGCTGCGAATACTCGTCGTCGTAATAGACGCCGTCCAGATCGTATGCCTTGCAGTAGTGGGCCACCTCGGCGGCGAAGCCGCGGGCTCCCTGCACGGAGAGCTGCGCCAGACCGGCCTGATCGTGGTTGCCCAGCATGCCGAGCAGCACCTTCATGCCGCGGTCCTGCAGCGGCTTGAGGTAGGTGTCGTGGTTGTCGAGCAGGAACTTGATCGAAGAGTTGAGCTGGATGTAGGGACGATCCTCCGACGCGTGGTGGTTGATGTTGGCGGCGAACAGCACGACGGCATCGAAGATCAGCCGTCCGTCCTCCAGCTGCCAACCCAGCGCATTGAGCGGGTTGACCCCGCCATCGAAGATCAGCATGCCGCGCGGGAGATCGTCGCCCTTGAAGCAGGAGCGCAGGGCGGGTTCCACCGTGATGAGGTAGATGCAGTGGCCGGCGTCGACATCGGCGGCACCCGGCACGGCGATCGTCACGGGTACGGCGAAGGTCTCGCCCAGAGCGGCCGTCGGATGCGCCGAGAGCTGCAGGTCGAACGACGCACGGTCCGCACCGGCCTCGATCACGACGCGACCGTCGTTGCCGAACTCGATCAGCTCCTCGGGAAAGGAGGCATAGTCGGTACCGTGCTCGGCATTGTAGGCGGCCAGATAGTCGAAGTCGACCTTCGCGTTCAGGGTGGTGGCCTCCTCGGCCTTCTCGCGGAGCGATACGCGTACGGAGGTGTTGTAGACGCCGTCGATGAACTGCACGTCGTTGTCGGTCTTACCGGTTTGAACATCCTGCAGACGGATGGCGGGCTGCGAGGGATCCTCCGGCTCGACATAGGCCGAGTCGTCGATCGGCACGTCGACCACGATGTCGTCGGCACAGCCGACCGTGGCAGCGAGCAGCAGGGCGCACAGTCCGGATACTATATAGTTCATTTTCATCGTTTTTTCGGATTAGTATTCGACATTTCGTTAAAGAGCGGGGAGTTCCACGGGGACCCACGTCGGCGTATCGCTGTCGTTGCCGTCGCTCGGACCGAACGTCAGATCGCTGCCGCGGCCCGTGCAGTCGCGCACGACGCGACCCATACCTTCGTTGAACTTCCAGTAGGCCACCAGACCCGGCGATGCGGGGTCGACGGCATAGATGTTCTGAGCGATCTCCTGCTCGCTGCGGGCGACGTTCCACACACGCAGCTCGGAGATCTGCGCCGGCAGCCAGCGGTCGTCGGAGTAGGAGTAACCCACATGACAGTTGTTGGCGAGCGACACCGCACGGCGGTCGCCGATGGTCGACGTCAGCTGGTAGACCAGCTTTCCGTTCTGGTAGTAGCGGCGGTCATTGCGCGAGCGGTCCCACACGATGGCGATGTGCACCCACTCGTCGACCGGAAGACCCTTCACCTCGTTGGGACCGGGCCACTTCTCGCCCGGCGAGACGACCTGAAGCTGGTTGCGTTCGTAACCGCTGTCGCCCACACGCACGAGGAAGACGTTCTCGATACCGAACACCGTGCTGATCGCATCCGAACGGCCGGCGAGCCAGTCGCGGCTGCGCAGAAGCGCCTCGACGGTGATGGTCTCCATGTCGGAAATCATCGAATAGGCGCTGGCCGACCATTCGACCGGAGCCTTGAGCTTGGTGATGTCGGCCACCACGTTGATGAGCGCGGCGCCGCGGACGACGAAGTAGACCGTGCGCTGGCTCTCGAGCACCTCGATGCCGTCGACGTGGGTAATGCTCACGGGCAGCACGTAACGCAGCGTGCGGTCCAGTTCGCCCAGCTTGTCGAAGGTGATGCCGAAGTCGCCGCCCGTCACGTTGCCGGCGGTGATGACCGTCGTGTTCTCGGCGATCGACCAGTACTCCTCCGGAAGGGCGAAGGCGCGGTCGCCGTAGATCATGTTGTACTGCGCCGTCAGTTCGGGACGACCCTCGATGCGCACCTCGACGTCCCGCTTCGCGGGCTGCGCCATGCGCAACGTCATCGTGCGCGTCTGTGCGGGAGCGCCCGCCTCGATGAGCAGGTCGTCGGTCACGGGTGCGGACGAAATATAGAGTTTATTGTCGAAGTGATGCTTGTCGGGATCCTCGTTCTTGCAACCCGCCGTAAGGGCCGCAGCGAGGAGGAGAAGCACCGCGAAACGATTATTGAATTTCATAGCCGAATCAGTTTTTTGATGAATTCATGATGAAGATGGCCTCGCGCAGGTGCGGATAGACACGCTGGCGGTTGAAGTAGTCGTTCTCCACATCCTTGACGAGCAGACCCGCCCGCGTATAGCCCGGCGAAGGCTGCATCATCCACTCGGCGGCACCGGCCACCGCACGGAGCTTGTTGCCCTGCTCGTCGAGCGTGCCGTAATACCCGAAGATCTTGTCCGTATCGTCGGGACGGATTTCGAGCGCCGTGACCACGATGCGGTCCGAAGGCACACCGGCTTTTTCCACCGCATCGAGCGCCTTGATGGTCAGATAGTCCTGATTGGCGGCGTTGTCCGTATCGACGATGATGCAGTCGCAGCTGCTGTCGGTGAGCATCGCCACATACTCGTCCAAGAGGTTCTCGGGACGGCCCATGAAGGCGACGAACGCCTGCTCGTGCTCGGCGCGCCAATCGCTCACGGCCGAGAGGAAGGCGTACTGACGGGCACGGTAAACGGGCATCTCCGATCCGCGGATGCTGATCAGCGGACGACCCGAATAGCCGAAGATCAGACCGTCGTAGCCATACTTGTCGCACAGCGCCAGATCGGCTGCCACGCACTCGGAGAAGTAAGCCAGCCCCTGCTGTTCGGTGAGCGACGGATCGGCTTCGACCATCTTGCTCCACGCGTTTTCGTAGGTTTCGAAAGCGAAGGTGTAAAGCACCTTCGTGCCCTTCCTGCGCACCTCGGCCATCTCCTTCGTCCATGCGGAATGGAGATTGTCGGGGTTGTTCAGCACGATGAAGTCCACGCTGTCGGGCAGCGACGTGAGGTGCTGCGAGCGATGCGAGGGGGCCTCCTCGGCCGTATTGTTGAGCGTCGCGAAGACCAGCTTATGGTCGCCCGCCTTATAGGCACGGAGCTCCTCGAGGTACCGGGCGTACAGTTCCGGATTCCGCTCCTCGAACGACGGGGTCTGGACTCCGAGGCTTTCGGGCTCGATCCAGTCGCCGCAGGCCGTCGTTGCGAGCGCAGCGAAGGCCGCGACGGATATCAGCAGTTTCTTGATAGTTCGGTTCATGTCGTTTTCTGTATCTTAATGGATAATCACTTGATGCGGGGGTTGCAGTCCCACCACAGCCGGGTCGACATACGGTCGGCTCCGCCGAGGTAGCTGTCCACCGCAGCCTGAATCATATCGCCGTTGGTTTCGTACTCGGCGAGCGGGTAAGCCACGCGACGTGCGCCCAGAGCCGGGTCGACATCGGCGTTGCGGTTGACGACCACCGGGAACAGACGCGGATAGCCCGTGCGGCGGTACTCGGCCCAAGCCTCGCTGCCGAGCGGGAAGTTGGCGATCCACTTCTGGGTGATGATCCGCTCGAGGTTCTCCTCGAAAGCGCCCGCACCGGCATCGTTCCATGCGATGGTCACCGACGACTGTGCCGGAGCGCTGTGTCCCAGACCGCCCGAATCGCGGTAATCGGCCGGCTGCATGTAGCGATCGGCACAGTAGGCCTCCGCGCCCTGCAGGTTGAAGCGGGCGAACGACAGGGCGATACCCTGCTCGTAGAGCGAACGCGCATCGCCGCCCATCGCCCAGCCGCGCAGGGCGCCCTCGGCGCGCAGGAAGGAGGTCTCCGACGCGTTCATCCACATGATCGACGTGGCCGAAGTCACGTTGTAGGAGGAGTACTCGTCGACAAAGGTGCTCGACGGCACCGTAATGCCGCGACGCAGACCCACATAGCCGTTCGACATGCCGGGACCGGAGAAGGTCGACTGCGTGAGCATGGCGCTGCGGCGGGGATCGCTGTAACCGTTCATGTAGGAGGAGATGTCGGCCGCCACCTTGTGGTCGCCCTTACCGGTCTTGTAGACATAGAAGCAGACGTAGAACGGATTGCCGTCCTTGCCGAAACCGGTGTACATGGCGTTGTCGTCGTTCGACGTCATCACGCCCACCTCCGAGTTGACGGCGCTTTCGGCCATCTCGCGGGCCAGCGTCTCGTCGGCATAGACCACGCGCATGGCCAGACGCAGCTTGAGCGAGTTGGCGAGCTTGCACCACTTCTCCAGACTGCCGCCGTAGAGTCGGTCGGCATCGGCGATGATCGACTGCGTGCGGTTGGCCGTGAGCACGGCGATCGCCTCGTTCAGATCGGCGAACATCGCACGGTAGACGGTCTCCTCCGAATCGAGCGGAATCGACTCGACATCGGTGCCCAGCGCCGTATAGGGAATGGGACCGTAGACATCGGCGACGCGGCTCAAGCCCATCACCTTGATCACCTTCGCCACGGCGATCGCATTCTCGTCGGTGGTGATGTCGAGCAGCTCGAAATAGTTAGCGATGATCCGCTGGTAGATCGTCTCGTAGAAGACCTCCGACCAGTTCGTCGCAGGCAGGTAGGTAGCGAACGAATTGGAGTTGAAGTCGGCGTTGGCATCGGCGAAATAGCCGCCATAGACGCCCGCGAGCAGGATGTCGGTGAACTGACACTGGTTCACGTCGGTGGGTACGACCCAGCTCTGCATCGTCGTGAGGAACGAACGCATGGCATAGCCGTCGCGATCCATCTCGTCGCCCGACACCTCGTAGGGGTTGCGGTTGATATCTTCGTAATTGGCCGTACAAGCGGCGGCGGCGAGGACCGACGTCGCAAGGAGGGCTTTCAGTGTTTTATTGAGTTTCATTGCGTTTGGTCGTTTTAGAATTTGAGACGCACGTTGAACCCGATGCTGCGCAACGAAGGCATCATAAAATAGTCGATGCCCTGATAGTAGTTGCTCGTCGTGGCCACGGCTTCGGGATCGAACGGCGCCTTGTTGTAGATCATCCACAGGTTGCGGCCGACGAGCGAGAAGGTCAGCTCGCAGAGGCCGCCCAGCGTCTTGCGCGGGATGGTGTAGCCGATCGAAGCCTCCTGCAGGCGGACGTTCGTCGCCGAATAGGTGTAGTACTGCGGAACCACGTCGCCGCCGGCGATCGTACGATACCACGTCTGTGCGTCGACGCGGTCGCTGCCGTTGATCACGACGCCTCCGCGATCGCGGGCATCGGCCGAAGCGCCCGAAACGCCGTAGTAGTCCATCGCGGCCTGCGTGCGCGAGAAGGCCACGCCGCCCAGACGCGCCGAGACGAGGAAGCCGAAGTTGAAGTTGCCCCAGCGGAAGTCGTTGCGCCAGCCCAGATTGGCATCGGGGAATACCGAGCCGAGCTTGATATACTCCTTCGTATTGGTTTTGTTATCCACATTGAGGCTGCCGTCGCGGTCGACGTAGATGTCGCCGTTCGAGTCGCGGAGCAGGTCGGCACGCGAGTAGATATCGCCCAGCGAACCGCCCTCGCGCAGCATGAAGCGCGCGTTGCCCAGATGGCCCACCACCAGATCGTCGATGTTGTAGGGACGACCCGTATTGGGGTTGATGACGTTCTTGCCCAGCTCCATGATGCGGTTGCTGTTCGAGCTGGCCGTGAAGTTGGTGTCCCACGCGAAGTTGCGCCACTCGTTCGAGTAGCCCAGCGCGAGCTCGAAACCGCGGTTGCGGACGTCGCCCGACTGCACGTAGACGGCGCTGTACTTCGAGCTGGCGGGAATACCCGTGTTGAAGGTCTGGTTGACCGTACGCGTGTTATAGTAGGAGACGTCGAGGTTGAAGTGGCGCAGGAAGCGCATCGTGAGACCCACCTCGAACGACTTCGTGCGCTCGGGCTTGAGGTCGTACATGGGATTCTGCGTCGAGAGGCTCCAGCTGTTGGTCGAGGAGTTCCACGAACGCGTCGGATTGGCGTAGAAGCGCGAGAAGGCGAGACCCACCGATGCGTACGAGGCGCGCAGCTTCAGGTAGGAGAGGTTCTTCGGCATGTTGGGGATGATCTCCGACACGACGACCGAAGCACCCACCGACGGGTAGAAGAACGACGAATTGACCGAGTTGGGACCCGCAAGCTGCGAAGGCCAGTCGTTGCGGCCCGTCACCGTGAGGTAGTAGGCCCCCTTGAAGCCGACTTCGGCCGAGAAGAAGATCGACTGCGACTGCTCGCGCCAACCGATCTGGTCGCGGACGGTGCCCGACGCCGAGAGGTTCTGCACGTTGAAGACGTTGGGGATGTTGTTCGGCTCCTTGATCTCGTTGCCGTCCTTGTCGAAGCCGATCGTAGCGCCGTAGGCGATCGGACCGCGCACCTTGAGGGCGTCGGACTGCATGTCGGAGATCGAGGCGCCGACGTTGGCCTGCAGCGACCAGTCGTCGCCGAAGGTCTTGTTGATGTTGAGCATCACGTCGCCGTAGGTCTGCTTGTCGTTGGTCTTCGTGATGCCGTAGAGGCCGTTGGGCGAAGAACCGGCGAGCAGCAGGTTGGTCGAAGCGTAGTACTTCTCCGTGAAGGTGCTGTTGGCATTGTCGATGCGGATACGCCCGGCCACCGACAGCCAGTCGAGGATGCGGTAGGTCAGCGACGCATTGAGCATGTAACGGTCCTTGCGCGTCTCGCGCAGATTGCGGTAGTTGATCCAGTAGGGGTTCTGCATCTGGTAACCGTCCTGTCCCATCGTTGGCCACCACTGCGTGGAGATGCGGCGCGCGGGATCCCAACGCTCGAACATCTCGATATCGGCCCAGTCGGCGCCGCGCGGGAAGAGATAGGCGCTCACCAGCGGGTTGGAGTAGACGCCCTGATTGATCATGTTGCGGTCCTTCTGGATGATGTAGCTGGCGCCCAGATCGAGCAGCAGCTTCTCGTTGAGGAAGTTGGTCGTATTGCGCAACGTGAAGTTGTAGCGGTCGTAACCGTTGTTGGGCACGATGCCCCGCGAATTGACGGCACCGGCCGACAGGTAGGTCTGGTTACGCTCCGTACCGGTCGAGAAGGTAACCGTCTCGGTACCGACGACGCCCGTCTGGAAATAATCCTCCGCGGGGTCGTAGCCGCGGTAGTTGAGCTTGTTGAGCTTCGCGCCCCACGACAGGACGTCGTTGGTCTGGCCCGAAAGCAGATCGCCCGTTCCGTAGCGGGTCTGGAAGACCGGCATGACGAAGGGCGACAGTACCTCGGTGTTGCTCGACAGCGTGACGGTGGTCACACCCGCCTTACCCTTCTTCGTGGTGATGATGATGGCGCCGTTGGCGGCATCCGAACCGTAGAGGGCCGCTGCGGCCGCACCCGAAAGCACGGTCATCGACTCGATATCCTCGGGATTGATGTCGGCGATGGCCTCCGACGAACCCTGCGAGCCGAACTCCTCGCTGCCGTCGCTGCGGAAGTTGCACATGGGCACGCCGTCGATCACGTAAAGCGCATTGGACGACTGCTCGATGGACTTGGCACCGCGCATGACCACCTTCGAGGCGCCGCCGACACCCGACGACGAGGCGTTGATGTTCAGACCGGCGACCTTGCCGTTGAGCGCATTGATGAAGTTGGCGTTCTTCACGCCGACGATATCGTCGCTCGCGACCTGCTGGGCGTTGTACGAAAGGGCCTTCTCCGAGCGCTTGATGCCGAGGGCGGTCACCACGACGGCGTCGACGCTCACGGCCGACTCGACGAGCGTGAAGTCGATCGTCGTACGGGATCCCACCGTGATCTCGACGGGATCATAACCCAAATAGCTGACCGTCAGTACGGCGTTGGCAGCCGGGGGGGGGACTTGCAGCGAATAGCGACCGTCGACATCGGTGTTCGTACCTACGGTGGTACCCTTCACCACGACGGCCGCGCCGATGATCGTCTGTCCCTTGTTGTCGACGATACGGCCCGACACGCGGCGGGGTTCGGCCGCCTCGGTCCGGTTTTGCGAAATGACGATGTGCTTGGCATCGATTTTGAACGCGATGTTCCGGTCGGCGAACAGCGCGGTAAGGACATCGGTGATGCTCTTGTCCGCGACGTCGATGCTGACATGCTGCCGCACGTCGACATCCTTGTTCAGGAACACGTACTTGGTTTGCTGCTCCAGATGGCGCATGACGCGCTCGATGGGAACGTCGTTCATCTTGACGGTCACGCGTTCCGCGTTCTGCGCCGAAACCGTAGCGACTCCGATGCAGCAGCAAAGCAGCAAAGCGCATCGAAACAGCGTCCGGATTTTGCAGAATACTGTTTTATTCATACTTTTGTAAGAAAATAAGATAATTAGGTTAATCGTAAGTTCATTCGGCCGATTATCTTTCCCCTGAAGATATGCAACATCTTCGGGGTTTTTTAGCCCTTTTTCGCTCCCTCGGATCACATCATAGGCACTGTTCGTTTTTCGGTATCATTCGGTTTTAGGGTCTTCGACATTTGCGGACCGGCATCCGGCGAAGCATGCCGACCCTCTATCGTATCGTAATCGTATTGGTCTCCGTATCTTTCGTATAGGTGAAATCGCAGGCCTGCTGCAGCATCTTCAGAGCGAAATCGATACCCTCCGAGATGCGGATCTTACCGCTGGCGAAGCCGATCGAAGGGAGCGTCGGACGGTCGAGTACGATGGTGACGCTGTAGGCATTCTCGAAACGCGCCATCAGCTCGTCGAAGCCTACCCGGCCGATGCTGATGAAACCCTCCGTCCAGCAGAGCGCATCCAGATCGGCCCGCGTGCCGCGCACCAGCCGGTTGCCGACGAGCGACACCGACTCGCTGGAATGCAGCACCACCTGCTCGCGATCGCCGTCGAGCAGATTCGTGACGCGCACCTTGCCCTCGACGAGCGTCGTCGTGAACCGTCCCCGCTCGTCGTCGGCATAGACGTCGAAGGTCGTACCCAGCACTTCGACCTCCGAAGCGAAGGTCTCCACCACGAAGGGGTGGCGCGCGTCGTGCGTCACTTCGAACAAGGCCTCGCCCGTCAGGCGGACCCGCCGCCGGTCTTTGGCGAAGACGAGCGGATACTCGATGCGCGAACCTCCGTTGAGACACACCGACGTACCGTCGGCAAGCGTCATTGACATCCGCTGCCCGGCGGGCACCTCCACCGCCTGCATCCGCACGGCCATATCGCGGTAGAGACTCTCCTTGCCGACCAGACCGCCCGCATAGCCGGCACCGACGATCAGCGCGACGGCGGCCGCCGCACGGATGCACGTGCGCACGATGCGGCGTCGCAGCAACAGCCGCGACATGCGGCGGTCGGCCTCGGCGCGCAGACGCTCCTGCTGCAGCGTCATGGCGTTGAAAATCAGATGCGCAGCATCGAATTCACGCTGATGGCCCGCATCTTCGCGCAGCCATCTCTCGATTTTCGCCACCTCCTCGGGGGCGGCTTCGTCGCTGAAATAGCGATACAACAATTCGTCGTCGATATCGTTCATAACACTGGATAGACGACCCAACAGGCCCTGTTTACACGAAAAAAAGGCCTTTTTGGAATAAAAAATATTTTAACGAATTAATTCAATTATTTTAATTATTTAAACCGATGATTTATAGAACTTTGCACGCTATGACACCGACTACGGAGAAACCCTTCCGAGGGTGCGGCCGGAGCGGCGGGCGGAAGAGTTGGAAAAAAGCGAATAAACCGCTATTTTTGCATGGATAAAACGTCCGCCGCGAGCAGCGTCCCCTCCCCAAACCGCATCGCCCGCGCGCGGTCCGACAAAAGGCACTCGATGACCGAACGCAAAGCATACAAGCGAGCGCTTTCGGAAGAGGAGTTCGGCCGGCTGTTCGCCGAATGCCGCACGCCCTTCGTCCGGATCGCCAACTCCTACGTGCACGACCGGGCGGTCGCGGAGGATCTGGTCAACGACAGTTTCGTGCGCCTGTGGGAGAAGCGCAGCGAAATCCTGACCGACAGCTTCGAGTCCTATGTCTTCCACACGGTCGTGCGCAAGTGCCTCGACCACCTGAAATCGGAGAAGACCCAGTCGCAGATCCGCCAGCACATCGGCCAGTCGCGCTACCGCATGCTGGCCTACGAGATCAACTCGCTGGAGAGCAGCGATCCGGGCCGCCTCTACGAAAGCGAAGTCGAACGGCTGATCCAAGAGGCCGTCGACCGCATGCCGGCGCGCACGCGCGAGATTTTTCTCGCCCACCGGATGGAGAACAAAACCTATCAGGAGATCGCCGAGACCTACGGCATCCCCGTACGGCGGGTCACGGCCGAAATCCAGTCGGCGCTCCGCTTCCTGCGCCATGCGCTGAAGGATTACCTGCCGGCCGTGCTGCTCGCCGCGCTCTTCCTGCGATAAATCCGCACCAGACCTTGAATATATGAATACCGGAACTCTTCTTCTGCTCCTCGCACTCGTCGCGCTCGCCGCGGCCTTCGGGGCGGCATGGCTCGTCCAGCGGCGCGAAGCGACGCGCCTCGCGGCCGAGAAACAAGCGGCCGAGGCCGCCCGTGATAAGGCCGAAAACGACCTTCGGACCCTTGCCGCGCAACGGACCGAGACCGAAAAGGAGCTCGCGGCGCTGCGCGCTTCGACGGCCGCCGAGATCGCCGCCCTGCGCGAACGAAGCGCCGAGCAGCGGGCGGCCGAACGGGCCGAACGCGAAAAGAGCGAGGAGACGCTGCGGCTGCAGTTCCGCAACCTCGCGGGCGAGATCCTCGGCGAGCAGTCGCGGCAGTTCCGGCAGACCAACAAGGAGGCGCTCGACATCCTGCTCAAGCCCTTCCGCGACAACATCGTCGACTTCCGCGAGCGGGTCGAGCGCATCTACTCCCACGAGAACGAGCAGCGCGGCGAGCTGAAGAACGAGCTGCGCAACCTCATGGAGCTCAACCGCCGCATCACCACCGAGACGACCAACCTGACCAATGCGCTGAAGGGCAACTCGAAGGTGCAGGGCGACTGGGGCGAGGTGCTGCTCGACACCATCCTCGACGGCTCCTCGCTCATCAAGGGCATCCACTACGAGACGCAATACAACATCAAGGACGCCGAGGGGCGCAACCTGCGCCCCGACGTGGTGCTCCGCCTGCCCGAGGGGAAACGCATCGTGATCGACTCGAAGGTCTCGCTCACGGCCTTCGTCGACTGCACGGCGGCCGACGACGAAGCCGAGCGCAGACGGCTGCTCGACGCCCACGTCGCCTCGGTGCGGCAGCACGTGCGCGAACTGGGCGCGAAGGAGTACCAGCGGCTGCTCGACTCGCCGGACTTCGTCGTGATGTTCATCCCCAACGAACCGGCCTTTCTAGAGGCGCTCAAGGCCGACCGCAGCATCTGGTCGGACGCCTACGAGAAGAAGGTGATCATCTCCTCGCCCACGAACCTCTTCGCGCTGCTCAAGCTGGTCGCCGATCTCTGGAAATACAGCGATCAGGACCGCAACACGAAGGAGATCGCCACCTGCGCCCTGAAGCTCTACGAGCAGCTCGTGGCCTTCACCTCCTCGCTCGAAGGCGTCGGCACGGCGCTCGGCAAGGCCCGCGACGCCTACGACGACGCCTACAAACGGCTCTGCACGGGCAACGACAACATCGTGCGCGTCGGCGAACGGCTTCGCCGCACGGCCAGCCTGCAGTCCAAGCGCCGCCACTCGCCGCGTACGATAGAAGCGGCCGGCGCCGGCGACGACCTGCCCGACGCAATCGTCTCGCAAACAGAGGAGTAACCCGAAACGACACATGCGACCGACGTTTTTTCCTCCCGAAAATTTGGTCGGGGGGGGGGAATCGCTATCTTTGTCGTTGCAAACCCTCAAAAAACAGACGAAGATGAAGAAACTGCTCTTTTCGGCGCTGGTCGTCCTGCTGACGATCGGCACGGCGAACGCCCAGACACCAGTGAAGTACCACGGCGAGGTCGACCTCGGCTACTCGTTGGGCGTCGGCACGTTCGCTGCGGGACGCGTCAACCTCCACACGATTCAGGGCGTCCGGATCGGCGAATACTTCTCCACGGGTATCGGTCTGGGTCTCGACTTCTACCACGAAGGCCCGGAGCTCATGATCCCGGTCTACCTCAACCTGAAGGGCTACCTGCCCGTGACCTCGCGGGTCAGCCCCTACTTCTCGCTCGACATCGGCGCCGGAGTGGGCGCATCGGCGGGAGTCAGCGGACTGTCGGGCGCCACCTACACCCCGGCCGTCGGCATCCGGGTCGGCCGCTTCAAGGCCCAGATCGGCTACAACGCGCAGTGCCTCTCCGAATCGGGCGTGAGCATCACGATGGGGGCCTTGCAGATCAAGGCGGGCGTGACATTCTGACAGCGCACCCGCATCCCCACGTCCGACAAAAAGCGGAGCCCCGACACCGTCGGAGCTCCGCTTCGTCTTATTCGTACCGTATGCGCCGCAACCGGCAGAGCACTCCCGGCGAGGACCGGAGCGTCGCTGCCGCCAACAGATCGTCCCACGACGCGGCGACCCACTCCACGCGGCTCCGGCATCGGTTCAGGATTTCGAGGGCCCAGACCCGCACGGCGGTCTTCGTCGCCGGATCGAGCGTCCACTCCGCAGCCGCCTCGGCGATGCGGTCCAGCTCCTCCGGTGCGACCTCGTCCGCCCGCAGCAGCGCAGCCATCGTCTTGGCGAAGGAGCGCCGCGCCCCGGGATCGGCGCAGGCCGCGAAGTCGCGGCTGCAGAACCGCGCCGCATAGGGCGCAAAAGCCTCGGGGCGGGTGAAAAAGATGCGTTCGAGCACATAGGCTCCGCGCCACACGACCTTATGCCGTACCGCCCGGGGCAGCGCCTCGGGCTCCGTCGCAAGGTCGTAGAGCAGCCCCACGGCATCGGCGGCGAGCACCTCGGCCGCCATCCGGTCGGCGAAGCGCGGATAGAACCGCCCCGCCAGCGCCCCGATCAGCTCCGCGCGCGTCATCGCCCGGAAACGCCTATGCTGCAGCCCCGTCCGACGCCGCATAGCACCGACGCGCGGGCGCTCCGAACGCGCCCGCCCGCCTCGGCATCCGCCCGGGACAGAAAATAGCGGACAAGCCGAGCGCAAGGTCCCTTCACGACGCGCCCCACGAACCGGAAGCTCAAAACAACTTCTTTTTCGAGGTCGTCGCCACGAAATCCTTCAGATAGAAGGGTTCGAAGTAGGCGACATCCTCCGTATGCCCGGCATCGAGCGCCCGCTGCGCCAGCCGGGCCAGTCCCCGTGCCGAGGGAGCGACCGACTCGAAGATCGCGTCGGGCAGCACCTCGGTGCACTTGGCGGCACCGTTGCCGAAGATGACGAACGGCACCGCGGCACCGCGGTAGGCGGCGAAACTCTCCGGACCGACCACCTCGGCCGTCACGTCGCTCAACGCTGCGCCCTGCGCGTCGAACACCTGCGCATAGACCTCCATGCGGCGGGCATCGACCATCGGACACAGCCGCGCCTCGGCCCAGCGGTCCACGGCGAGAATGCCCGCCTCGTAATCCTCGCGGGCCACCTCCGCGAGCGCATCGAGCGAGCCGACGGCGACCAGCGGTTTGCCGAGGCCATAGCACAGTCCCTTCGCGAAGGAGACCCCGATGCGGAGCCCCGTATACGATCCGGGGCCCTTGCCCACCGCCACGGCGTCGAGTTCGTCGGGCGCGATGCCGGTCTCGCGCAGCAGTTCGTCGACGAAGACGCCGACCTTGCGGGCGTGGTCGCGCCCCTCGTCGCTTTCGCGCAACGAAATCAGTTCGCCATCTTTGGCAATGCCGACCGAACAGATGTCCGTGCCGGTTTCGATACAAAGAATCAAAGACATGTATTTCAATCCGTTTACAAATTCCGACCTGCACGCGCCCCGGACGTTCCGTCGCTGCGCACCGCATCGCTCTCCGACAGCGCGTCGCCGCGTTTCTCCGCGGAGCCGCGCCGTCGCACGGGCCGCCCCGGTTACCGGCGATAGCCCTTCATCGCCTTGTCCATCTCGCGCTTGGCATCGTTCTGCTTGAGGTATTCGCGTTTGTCGTAGGACTTGCGGCCGCGGGCCAGCCCGATGACGATCTTCGCCAGACCGCGCTCGTTGAGAAACAGCCGCAGCCCCACGATCGTCAATCCCCGGTCCTGCGAGGCCCGCTGCAGTTTGTCGAGCTCGCGACCCGTGAGCAGCAGTTTGCGGTCGCGGCGCGGCGTGTGGTTGTTGCACGTACCCCACGCATACTCGGCGATGTTCACCCCGCGGATCCACAGCTCGCCCTTGTCGAAGTAGCAGTAGGTGTCGGTCATCGAGGCCTTGCCGGCACGCACCGACTTGATCTCCGTGCCCACCAGCACCACACCCGCGATCCACTCCTCGAGGATCTCATAATCGAACGTCGCGCGTTTGTTGCGTATGTTGATCTTTTTCTGTTCGCTCATAAATCACGTGTATATCAGACCTCCCGGGCCGCTCTTACCCTCCCGCGGCGGATTCGGAGCGCCGCAGGCGACCGATCGGTACGCTAATTGCACTGTCCCGGACAGAGGCGGAGCCCGGTCAAGGTAACTAATTCTTTTATCTTTGATATGTTTTACACATCTTTCTGTTTATTTTCTGTTTGCACACAGTATGCGCAGTGATGCGTGTACGACCCGGGTCCCGCCTCTTTTTTCTTACAGAATCAATCGCTGCAACTTCCGTGCGATGGCCACCTTTGCCTTGTTGAGCGCCGCGAGCCGCTGCAACAGCGTGGTCTCGTCCTCCTCCGAAAGCGTCTCCGACGACAGCTGCGCCTGCATCTCCCGGACGAGCGCCTCGATCACCTTCGACTTATAGAGCGTCACCGCCTTCGGCACTCCCACGGCCAACATCTCGGCTTCGCTCTCCACGTGGATCTCCTTGCGCTGCCACAGCTGGCTGGGAACGTAGTTGTCGTCGGCCGTGAGGATGTCGACCGAGACGTTGCACACCTCCGGATCGATGTGGTTCAGAAAGAGGTGCGGCGGCACCTCGACCCCCGGCCCCGTCTCGCGCCACTGGGCGCGGTAGGCAGCGAGAATCTTGTCGTAGAGCGGGTTGCGGAACGTGAGGCCATCGGCGTCCAGCTCGGCGAAGATCACCTCGGCGACGTTGCAGCTCACCATGTTGCGGCCCTCCTTGAAATCGAAGGCGCAGTGGCCGAACTTGAGCAGGTACTTCACCAGCTCGCGTTCGAGCGCATCGAAGCTGCTGCCCGCCTCCACCTGCTTGACATAGGCCACCTCTGGCTGCCGCACGGGCGCGTCGGGCCGCACCTCCTCCCGGTGGCGGGCCGTCTGCCGGCGGAGGAACTCGTCGGTCTCGCGGTCGCCCGTCGAGGCGAGCCGCTTGCGGGCCACCTCGCCGATGAGGATCTGCTCGTCGATATCCATGATCCGCGCGCACTCCTTGATGTAGACCGAGCGCTGGATCGGATCGGGAATCTGGGCGATCGACTGCACCATGTCGCCGATGAGCGCCGCCTTGCGGATCGGATCGCCCGCGGCGTCCTCCAGCAGCAGCTGCGCCTTGAACTCCAGAAAGTCCCGTTCGTTGGCGCGGATGTACTCCTGCACCTCGGCGGCCGTGTGGCTGCGGGCGAACGAGTCGGGATCCTCGGGTTCGGGCAGCAGCACGACCCGCACGTTCATGCCCTCCTTGAGGATCATGTCGATACCGCGCAGGGAGGCGCGGATGCCCGCCGAGTCGCCGTCGTAGATCACCGTGACGTTCTTCGTGAAGCGGCCCAGCAGGCGGATCTGGTCGGTCGTGAGCGACGTGCCGGACGATGCGACGACGTTCTCGACACCGGCTTGGTGCATCGAGATCACGTCGGTATAACCCTCGACCATGATGGCGTAGTCCTGCTGCTGGATCGCCTTCTTGGCGAAGAAGAGGCCGTAGAGTTCGCGCTTCTTGCTGTAAATTTCGCTCTCGGGCGAGTTCTGGTACTTGGCGACCTGCTTGTCGGTGCGGAGCGTGCGGCCGCCGAAGGCCACGATGCGGCCCGAAATGTTGTGCACGGGGAAGATCACGCGGTCGCGGAAGCGGTCGTACAGCGAACCGTCGCTCTCGCGCGCCAGCGAAAGGCCCGTCGCGAGCAGAAACTCCCGCTTGTACCCCGCGGCCAGCGCATCCTTCGACATCCGGTCGCCGCGCGAAGGGCAGAAGCCGAGGCCGAACTTCCTGATCGTGGCGTCGGTCATGCCGCGCTTCTGACGGAAGTAGGCCAACCCCACGCTCTGTCCCTCGGTCTCGCGCTGAAGGTAGTCGGCGAAGTACTCCGCGGCCCAGCCGTTCAGAGCGAACATCGACTCGCGGTCGTCGTTGCGGCGCGCCTCCTCGGGCGTCAGCTCCTTCTCCCTGACCTCGATGCCGTACCGTTTGGCCACCATCTTGAGCGCCTCGGGATACGACAGGCTCTCGTGCTCCATGAGGAACGTCACGGCATTGCCGCCCTTGCCGCAGCCGAAGCATTTGTAGACGCCTTTGGCGGGCGAGACGATGAACGAAGGGGTTTTCTCGTTGTGGAACGGACAGCACGCGGTGTAGTTGACGCCCTTGCGTTTGAGCGTCACGAAGTCGCCGACGATATCCACGATATTCGCGGCGGCGTAGATGCGGTCTACCGTTTCCCTGTCGATCATAGTTTGCAAAGGTAGCGATAAAAGCGCACAAAAACGAAAAGTCGGGCGTGAAAATGGAGCCGCCGCCGTCGGGGAACGGGCCGCCGCCCCGGAGCGTCCCGCACCGCTCCGGACGGGGTCCCGGCGAGCGAACGTCCGGAAAACCGCTCCGGAATTGGAACTGTTCCATTTTATGCGTAACTTTGTCCTATGGACTTCAAACTCGTATCGGACTACGCCCCGATGGGCGACCAGCCGGAGGCGATCGCACAGCTCGTCGCCGCGATCGGCCACGGCTCGAAGCACAACGTCCTGCAGGGCGTGACGGGCTCGGGCAAGACCTTCACGATCGCCAACGTCATCGCCGACCTGAACCGTCCGACACTGGTTTTGAGCCACAACAAGACCCTCGCGGCACAGCTCTACGGCGAGTTCAAGAACTTCTTTCCCCAGAACGCCGTCGAGTACTTCGTCTCCTACTACGACTATTACCAGCCCGAGGCCTACCTCCCCTCGACGGACACCTACATCGAGAAGGACCTTTCGATCAACGCCGAGATCGAGAAGATGCGGCTCAACACCGTGGCGACGCTCCTCTCGGGACGGCGCGACGTGATCGTCGTGTCGAGCGTCTCGTGTCTCTACGGCTGCGGCAATCCGGCGGATTTCCACGCCACGGCCATCACCGTGAAGGTGGGTCAGATCGTCAGCTACAAGCACTTCCTCTACAAACTCGTCGAGGCGCTCTACACGCGCACGGAACGCGATCTGGAGCCGGCGACGTTCCGCGTGAACGGCGACACGGTGGACATCATGGCCGCCTTCGGCGAGTTCGGCAACCAATGTTTCCGCGTCGCCTTCTTCGACAACGAGGTAGAGGCCATCTGGTCGATCGATCCCGCCACGGGACAGCGCATCCAGACGCTCGACACGCTGACGCTCTACCCGACGAACCTCTTCGTCACTACGAAGGAGCGCATCCACGGCGCCGTACAGCAGATCTACCTCGATCTGGGCCGGCAGATCGAGTTCTTCGAGCGCGAGGGACGCACGGCGGAGGCGCAGCGGATCAAGCAGCGGGTCGAATACGACCTCGAGATGATCAAGGAGCTGGGCTACTGCTCGGGCATCGAGAACTACTCGCGCTACTTCGACGGCCGTGCCGAGGGGACGCGCCCCTTCTGCCTGATCGACTACTTCCCGAAGGACTACATGCTCGTCGTGGACGAGAGCCACGTGACCCTGCCGCAGGTCCATGCCATGTTCGGCGGCGA
The DNA here is from genome assembly GCA_910576555.1 of uncultured Alistipes sp. Lineage (GTDB taxonomy): Bacteria > Bacteroidota > Bacteroidia > Bacteroidales > Rikenellaceae > Alistipes. The sequence continues at coordinate 496,095 of CAJTIY010000001.1, forward strand.
CCGGGCCCGCAAGGAGAACCTCGTCGAATACGGCTTCCGCCTCCCCGCGGCGAAGGACAACCGGCCGGTGACCTTCTCCGAGTTCGAGCAGCTGCAGGGCACCTCGATCTACGTGAGCGCCACGCCCGCGGACTGGGAGCTGATGAAGAGCGAAGGGGTGATCGTCGAGCAGCTGATCCGCCCGACGGGACTCGTCGACCCGCCGCTGGAGGTGCGCGTCACGGTCGATCAGATCGACGACCTGATCGAGGAGATCGACAAGCGGGTCAAGCGCGACGACAAGGTGCTCGTCACCACCATCACCAAACGCATGGCCGAGGAGCTTTCGAAGTACTTCGACCGCGTGGGCATCCGCAACCGCTACATCCACTCCGACGTCGACACGCTGGAGCGCATCCAGATCCTCGAGGACCTGCGTGCGGGTATGTTCGACGTGCTGGTGGGCGTCAACCTGCTGCGCGAGGGTCTCGACCTGCCGGAGGTGGCGCTCGTGGCGATCCTCGATGCAGACAAGGAGGGATTCCTGCGCAACGTGCGCTCGATCACGCAGATCGCCGGTCGCGCCGCACGCCATGCCAACGGCAACGTCATCCTCTACGCCGATACCTGCACCGAATCGATGCGCTACGCCATCGAGCAGAGCAACCGCCGGCGCGAAATTCAGGTCCGCTACAACATGGAGCACGAACGACTTCCCCGCCGGGCGCAGAAAAGCGGCACGGGCGGTCAGAGCGCCCTGCTGGCCGGCAAGGAGGGCGCCCCACACACGGACCGCTACCCCTTCGCCGAAGAGCGCTGCGACATGGCGGCCGACGTACGGGGCGGATACGACGCCGGAGGTACGAAACGCATAGGCGCCACGGCGGCCGACGGCGCAGGGAGCCTCGCCGGCACCCCCGGCGAGAACCTCGACGCGCTGATCGATCGTGCGCGTCAGGACATGGAGCGTGCGGCCAAGTCGCTGGACTTCCTCGCCGCAGCGAAGTTCCGCGACCGCATGTACGAACTCCAGAAACTCCGCGAGGAGAACCGCCGCTGATCCGACAGTCGGAGCGAGCCGCCGCCCCACCCGGCTGGCCCGAAAGCCGCAGCAGCACCCTTCCTGCTCCCGATCCGAAACCTCAACAGCCCTCCGCCCCACCGCCGATCCGACGGTGGAAGCGAACCGCTGCGACCGACAACAACCGGCGCGGCGACTGAATCGCCCTTCCCCGGCCGCTCCCGCCCCGAACGGAAAACCACGACCGATCCGTTCCGCAACGCACTCCGAACACTACGGCCGCTGCCGAGCGACATACGCCCCGCACTTATTGTCCGGCTCTCCGGCATATACGCCCCGCACCTTCCGGGCGCACGCTCGTCGCATGCGTCGGCATCAGGCCACGTCGGGAGCGATCGCGGAGCCGCATCTCCCGTATGAACCGGCATAACTCCTGCGACCGACTCGGGCGCCCCGAATACCGTACTGCATCGGAAAAAATTCGCCGTCGAACTGTAGAAAATATTCCGTTCAGCCTAAAATTAAGAGATTCAGGACATAATACGGTCCAAAATTTGTGGGAGGGGGAATTTGCTTACCTTTGCGGCAGCAATTCGGAACAAAGATACGGTGACGCAACTCTCCTCCCTGCGCAGGAACGCCCGAAGCCATAGCTCCGGGCGTTTTTCATGCAAAGGCCACCGAAAAGGATCACTCCTCCGCGAGGCGGAACGTGAAATATTTGGCTGCCAGAAAACTGTACACCAGCGTTACGAACGAGGAGAGCATCTGTGCCGGCGTGGGCCACAGGCCGCAAAGCTCCACGAAGAGTTTCAGACACGCATAGTTGACCACGACCGAGCCCGCGACCGACAACAGATAACGGACCAGCTGCGTGCCCGTCGGCAGCGGCGAGCGGCGGAAAGCCACCTGCCGGTTGAGCCAGAACCCGGCGAGGAAGGTCACGGGAAAGATCAGCAGCATGGTCGCGATATGGGACGAGACGACGATGAATCCCAGATCGATCAGCCGCTTGTGGAGCAGAAAATTGTAGACCGTGAAATAGCACACCCAGCTGAAAGCCAGATTCGCGCCGCCGCAAACGGCATAGCGGAACATCTGCCGCGGCAGCACCGCCGCGACGGGCCGGATATACAGCCGGTCGACGAATCCTACGATCGACTCCGATAGCGACATCAGCGAGCGGTGTAGGTCCACATGCCGGGTGCCGTCTGCGCATGGGCCCGGATGAACAGCGTGCACGCCTCGGCATCATCGGATTCGAAGGGCGAAACCATGAATTTCGCACCGAAACGATAGACCGAGCAGCGAAGGGCCGGCTCTTTCGCCGCGGCATCGCGCACGGCACGCGCGGCATTTTCGGCCGCACTGAAAACCCCCAGCACGACATAACGGCGCCCGGAGACGAGGGCCAGCACCCCGCCATCGGACGTTCCCGCCGGATCGGCAGCGGAGCGAACCGCACGATCGGCGGCCTCGCCGTCCGACGCAGGTGCGCCCTGCTTGTTGCCGGAGTTACTGGTGTACGCAGCAGAATCCACGGCCGCTGCAGCGGCGCCATTCGAGATAACAGTCCCTGCCACATCCACGGCAGCGTGCTCCGGGGAGGCGGACTCCGCTGCGATAACAGCATCCGAGGACGCAGGGTCTCCCCCGACAGCCGCTGCCGCAGCTCCGTTGCCCGAAGCATCCTCCGACATCTCCGGATCGGCGACCGAGCGATCGGCCTTCGGCCGGGGTGTCGTCGGGGCGAGCACCGCGACACCCCTCCGCTCGGACGGCACACGGTCGTTCCACCACCAGTAACCGCCGAAACCGACGCCGAACAGGATGGCGGCGACACCGAGCCACAGCACGAAATCGAACCTCCGGCCGCTGCGGATCTTCACGGGTTCGTACCCGGCGGGATTGAGCCGCCGGTCGAACGCCGGATCGAGCCGGAAACTCTTCTGCACCAGCGTGCCGACCCCTTCGATTTCGAGCCGCTCCTCCCGACGCACGCGGCCGAGCCACGTACGGTAGATCTCCGCGGCCTTCTCCCCGTCGACGCCCGCCGCAGCGGCGATCTCGTCGACCAGCGAAACGCCCTGCTGCTGCGAGGCGAACGACACAATGCGGCACGGCGGCAGAATACGACGCTTCGAGAGCCGTCGGGCCGGCTGCCGCTCCGTACGGAGCGACCCCACCTCGGGCAGAAAAAGCGCCCCGGGACCGGCGAGGATGTTGCCGACGAGGCGGTTGACCGCATCGACCATACGACTGTTGCTCATCCTTTGCGTTTTTTGAGGGTTGCACGATGCACGGCCGCAGGTTTCGTCGCCGAAGAGCTGCCGCCGGAAACGACCGAAGCGCCCGCAGGCACGACCTCGGGGCGCCGCAGGCCGCGCACGATCATCCACACGCCGAGCACGATGAAGGGAATGCTCAACCACTGCCCCATGTCGAGCGCCCAGCCCTGCTCGAAGGACTCCTGCTCGACCTTGATGAACTCGATGAAGAAGCGTGTCAGGAAGATGCCGAGCAGTCCGACGCCGAAGAGCACGCCCGGACGCCGCCGCGCAAGATCGCGGCCGTAGTAGAGCCAGCACAGCACGCCGAAGGTCGCGAGGTAGCACAGCGCCTCGTAGATCTGCGTCGGATGCACGGCGCTCGGCACCTTGTCGGCGAAGTCGCGCACCCAAGCGCCCGAACGGACGAACTCGAAGCCCCACGGGAGCGTCGTGGCCGTACCGTAAATCTCCGAGTTGAAGAGGTTGCCCAAGCGAACGATGGCGCCGCCGATGCCGACGGCGATCATGATCCGGTCGAGCGACCAGATATAGGGCAGCCTGTTGCGGCGCGAAAAGAGCCACAGACCGATGAGCAGACCCACCGCAGCGCCGTGGCTGGCCATACCGCCCTCGCGGAAGCCCGTGACGATGGTCCACGGCTCGCTCAAATAGCGCATCGGTTCGTAGAACAGGCAATGGCCCAGTCGTGCGCCGATGATGGTGGCGAGCGCTCCGTAGATGAAAATCGACTCCGAAACCGACGGGGGAAGCCCCTCGCGTTTGCAGAAGTTATCGAAGAGTTTGGCGCCGATCAGAATCGCCAGCGCCCACATCAGTCCGTAGTAACGGATGTCGAGGCTTCCGAGCCGGAACAGCACCGGATCGAAATCCCATACGACAGTGAGAAAATGGTTCATACGCATTTGTTATTGGAACCGCACGATGCGGTCTTGTCCGTTCGCCGCACCGCCGCGCACGAGCTCGGCCGAACGGCAGGAGTCTCGCAGAACGAGCTCCGCGCAACGTCCGGGCGGAACCGGAACGGCTGCGAGGTCCGGAGTCATCGCAGCCTGCGCCGTGAAGCCTCGAGAGGCGCAGCGGCGCGAAGGTGGCATGCGCGCCGGGGCGCCCCGATACGGTTTATTTGATATCCTGCAGATCGACCTTCTTGAGCGAGAACGAGAAGGTGCTGCCCACGCCCGGTTCGCTCCGCACCGTGATCCGCTCGCCGTGCGCCTCGACGATGTGCTTGACGATCGCCAGTCCGAGGCCCGTGCCGCCCTGCTCGCGCGAACGGCCCTTGTCCGTACGGTAGAAACGCTCGAAGATGCGTGGCAGATCCTCGCGGCCGATGCCCTGCCCGTTGTCCTCGACCTCGACCAGAATCTTGTCGAGCATGTCGCGGAAGCGGATCCGGGTACAGCCGCCCTCCTTGCCGTAGCGGATCGAATTGATGACGAGGTTGACGAAGACCTGACCGATATAGTGCTTGTCCGCCAGCACCCAGAAGGGCGACGGCAGGTTCTCGGCGCCCTTCACCGAGATCTCGATCCCCTTTCTGTCGGCCTCGATCTCGGCCTGCTCCGCGATCTCGCGGGCCAGCGCCACGATGTCGAAACGCTCCATTTCGAGGCGGTTCATGCTGCTCTCCAGTTTCGAGATCGTATCGAGGTCGTTGACGATGTTGATCAGGCGGTCGATGCTCTTCTCGGCCCGTTCGAGGTACTTGCGGTTGATCAGCTCGTCCTCCAGCCCGCCGTCGAGCAGCGTCGAAATGTAGCCCTGAATGTTGAAAATCGGGGTCTTCAGCTCATGGGCCACGTTGCCGAGGTACTGCTTGCGGAACCGCTCGGCCTCCTTCAGACGCGCGATCTCCCTGTCGTTCGTATCGGCCCACGCGGTAAGCTCCTCGCCGATGTTCTCCACGCGCTTGTCCTTCAGCTCGGAGAAGATCTCTTGGGTGTGCACGTCGCGCGAGAGTACGATCGAGTAGATCGGCTTGAGCTTATAGGCCACATATTTGCGGATGATGAACAGCGCGACGACGGCCACGACGCAGAATGTCGCGAGCGACGCGCAGAGCGTCTTCCACCAGATCGCATGCAGCAGGATCATCGTCGCGGCGACGATCAGCGCCGCGAGCAGGGCGATCCACAGCGACGCCCCCTCTTTGGTCTTGATTACCGCCATAACGCTACTTCACATAATTTTGCATCAACCGGGCGATGTACTTGCCTACGATGTCGAATTCGAGGTTGACCACCGTGCCCGGCTCGATGCGGCAGAAGTTCGTGTGTTCGTACGTATAGGGAATGATCGCCACGCGGAACGACGACTCCTTCGAGTCGCAGACCGTGAGGCTCACGCCGTTGACCGCCACCGACCCCTTCTCGACGGTGCACAGCCCGCCGCCTTGCGGCTCGTAGGCGAAGGTAAAGTACCAGCTGCCGCCGGCCTCCTCTTTCGCCGTGCAGACGGCCGTCTGGTCGACATGCCCCTGCACGATGTGGCCGTCGAGCAGCGCATCGGGTTTCATCGAACGTTCGAGGTTCACCAGATCGCCCGGCTCGAGCAGCCCGAGGTTGCTCCGCTCGAGTGTTTCGCGCATGGCCGTCACGGTGTAAGTATCGCCGTCGATGTCCACAACCGTCAAACATACGCCGTTATGTGCTATGCTCTGGTCGATTTTCAACGCCCCAGCGAAGGGGGCGCGGAGCGTGAAATCCTTGTTGCTGCGGTCGGTCCGGATGCCGACGACCTCCGCCGTGGTTTCTACGATGCCTGAAAACATGTCGTCAACTGTTTATGATCAATTTGCCTTTCACCTTGTACACGGCCTTTATATCGCTGACATCGAGAACTATATCGTCGAAATTCTCGCTGTCGCCGGCCACCAGCCGCAGCGCGCCCTCGCGGGCCGCGGCGCGTACTTTTCGCAAAGTTACGATTTTTCGGCTGACAATCACATATTCTTCGCCCGGAATAATCGCATCCCGGTCGACGGCTTTCAACAGCACGACGGAGCCCGACGGCACCGAGGCCCCCATCGCCCGCCCTTCGTAGCGCATCGCCAGATCGCAGTCGCCTACCGCCGGAACGACGAACACCTCGTCGCTCTGCAGCCCGTCGTATTCGGCGATGTGCTGTTCGACATCTTTATTATAATAAGGTATCTGGGCTCCTCGCAGCCGCTGATCCGAGAACATCTGCCCCTCGCCCGTCAGCAGCCAGAGCTTGTCGACCTGCGGAAAATGGGCGACGATCCGTTCGGCGACATCGAGCGAAATGCCGTTGTTTCCGCGTTTGATCTGGTAAAGGTTTTCGCCCCGGGCAAGACCGATATGACGCGCAAAATAGTTGGTTGACATATTCGCCCAATTGATCACCGCTTCGATTCTTTGCCAATTATTCTGCTTTTCCCGCATTTTTTATTGGTTTAATTAAAAAAAATTCGCACCTTTGCACTCCCGGTCCCGTAGTTCAATGGATAGAATATAAGATTCCGGTTCTTACGATATGGGTTCGATTCCCGTCGGGACTACTCCACACGAGTGCGAAACGATATTCGCGCTCGTGTTTTTTTCTTCGTAGTATCGGTGCCTTCGTTGCGTCAAATCATGAGCAAAATTAGCAACAAATTTCGTTTCGGCAACAAAAAATAGCACTTTTAGACCTTTTAACGGCATATTCAGACGCAGCGCGCGCACCCATCGCCGCACTGCGCAGGCACGGAGGTGTGCACATTGCGTGCCGCGATCGTCGCGATTATCAGTCGTTAAAGGCCGTAATCGGGCCGCTTCGGACAGGTCATCGGCACCGCTCGGCACCGGAAGCGATCCGGCTCCGCGACGCAGGGTCGCCATCGCCCGAACCCGCCGATCGACTCTCCGGCACCTCTTTTTCGGCGCAAATGACGCGCTCTACGCGAAAAATCGTTATCTTTGCATCATGTCCATCGTACGCAACACGGAGAGCGATCTCGATTACGAAAACAAAATCCGCCCGCAGGAACTCGAAAACTTCGCCGGACAGGAGAAGATCGTCGAGAACCTCCGCATCTTCATCAAGGCGGCGCTCATGCGCGGCGACTCGCTCGACCACGTACTGCTGCACGGCCCTCCGGGACTGGGCAAGACCACCCTCGCGAACATCATCGCCAACGAGATGGGAGCGCAGCTGCGCCTCACGTCGGGTCCCGTGCTCGACAAGCCGGGCGATCTGGCGGGGCTGCTGACCAACCTCGCACCGGGCGACGTGCTCTTCATCGACGAGATCCACCGGTTGAGCCCCATCGTCGAGGAGTATCTCTACTCCGCGATGGAGGACTACAAGATCGACATCGTGCTCGACAAGGGCCCCTCGGCCCGATCGATCCAGATCGAGCTGGCCCCCTTCACGCTCATCGGCGCCACGACGCGCAGCGGCCTGCTGACCTCGCCCCTGCGCGCCCGCTTCGGCATCCAGTGCCACCTCGAATACTACGACGCCGCGGTGCTCGCCGGCATCGTGCGCCGCTCGGCCCGCATCCTCGACGTCTCGATCGACGACGAGGCAGCCCACGAAGTGGCGCTCCGTTCGCGCGGCACCCCGCGCATCGCCAATGCGCTGCTGCGGCGCGTGCGCGACTTCGCGATGGTGAAGGGCGAGGGACACATCGACCTCGACATCACCCGCATCGCCCTCACGGCGCTCAACATCGACTCGCGGGGACTGGACCACATGGACAACAAGATTCTGGGAACGATCATCGAAAAGTTCAAGGGCGGCCCCGTGGGACTCAACACCGTGGCGACGGCCGTGGGCGAAGATGCCGGCACGATCGAGGAGGTCTACGAACCCTTCCTCATCAAGGAGGGCTTCCTCAAACGCACGCCCCGCGGCCGCGAGGTGACCGAAACGGCCTACACCCACTTGGGATTCGCAGCCCCCGGCGACGGGGAGGCATCGCTTTTCTGACCGCACGGAGCGGACCGCAGCATAAACCTCCGACACGCATCCCGACGCCTACCGCACGACGGTCCGGCGACAGCCCGCGCATTCGTTTCCGGCGTCCGTTCCGTCCGACAGGATGACAAATGCACGGATTTTGCGCGGAAAGGCCATCATGCAGAACGATAGCAACACCGCCGAGAGCTTCCGGGAGGAGGCGCTCCGCTACCACGAAACCCCGCATCCGGGCAAAACGGAGGTCGTACCGACCAAACCCCACCATACGCAAGCCGAACTCGCGCTGGCCTACTCGCCCGGCGTCGCGGCCCCTTCGCTGGCGATCGCCGCCGATCGCGACGCCGCCTACCGCTACACGAACAAGGGCAACCTCGTGGCCGTCGTGTCGAACGGCACGGCCGTACTCGGACTAGGCGACATCGGCGCCGCGGCCTCGAAACCCGTCATGGAGGGCAAGAGCATGCTCTTCAAGGTCTTCGCCGGCATCGACGCCTTCGACATCGAGGTCGACGAACGCGATCCCGAACGGTTCGTCCGCCTCGTGGAGGCGATCGCCCCGGGATTCGGAGGCATCAATCTGGAGGACATCAAAGCCCCCGAGTGTTTCGCGATCGACCGGTTGCTGCGCGAACGGCTGGACATCCCGGTGATCCACGACGACCAGCACGGCACGGCGGTGATCGTGACGGCGGCGCTGATCAACGCCGCGAAGATCGCCGGCAAGGATCCGGCTTCGATGCACATGGTCGTCAACGGCGCAGGGGCCGCGGCGATCGCCAGCGTACGGCTGCTCCTCGCGCTGGGTCTGCGGCGCGAAAACACGGTGCTCTGCGACAGCCGGGGCCCCGTCACCGTCTACCGCAACGACCTGCCGCCGGAAAAGCGCGAGTTCGCCACCTCGCGCCGCCTCGCTTCGCTGGCCGAGGCGCTGCACGGCGCCGACTTCTTCCTCGGCGTCTCGAAGGCCGACGTGCTGACCGCCCCGATGATCCGCACGATGGCCTCCTCGCCGATCGTCTTCGCACTGGCCAATCCCGATCCCGAGATCGCCCGTGCGGCGGCCGTGCGCTCGCGCCCCGACCTGATCTTCGCCACGGGACGCTCCGACTACCCCAATCAGGTCAACAACGCACTGGGATTCCCCTACCTCTTCCGAGGCGCCCTCGACGTTCGGGCCACGCGGATCGACGACGGGATGAAACTGGCCGCCGCCCATGCGCTCGCCGAACTGGCCCGCCAGCCCGTCCCGGCACCCGTGCTCCGCGCCTACGGACTCGAGAGCCTCGAATTCGGCCGCGACTACTTCATCCCCAAGCCGCTCGACCCGCGCCTGCTGTGCACGGTCTCCACGGCCGTAGCCCGCGCCGCAGTCACCTCGGGCGTCGCCCGACAGCCCGTCGACGACTGGGATGCCTACGCCGAACGGCTGCGCCGGATGCAGGAGTGATCCATATATATTAATATTAAAAAGCACCCCGCCGGAATTGTTTCCGGCGGGGTGCTTCGCCATCCGCAGAAGACAGCGAAGCGTTCTACCGCCCGAACAGCGCGGCGAACTCGGCCGGCGTATACGGACGCACCGTGCAGTCGCCGATACCGACAGGCAAGACGATGTGCAGCACGCCGTCCGCGCTTTTCTTGTCCTTCGGCACCTCGAGCAGCAGCCGTTCGAGCTCCACGGGCGGCTCGAGATCGAACCCCAACGTACGGAGCACCGCGACGATCCGGTCGCGGTCGGCCGGAGCGAGCAGCCCCGCCGCGACGGCCGCATCGGCGATCAGCGCCATGCCGACGGCCACCGCCTCGCCGTGATTCATGGCCGGCGTGCACTTCTCGATGGCGTGGGCCAGCGTATGGCCGAGGTTGAGTTTGCGCCGCTCGCCCCGCTCCCGCTCGTCGTGCGAGACGATGTCGGCCTTCACGCGAATCGAGGCCGAAATCACGTCGGAGAGCAGGTCGTCGTCACCGCGCAGCCGCGCGAAGGTCGCCCCCTCGATCCGGGCGAAGAGATCGGCATCGGCGATGACGGCCGCCTTGACCGCCTCGGCCAACCCGGCCCGGAAGTCGCGGTCAGAGAGCGTGCGCAGCAACGCCGGATCGCAGACGACGAATTCGGGCTGGGCGAAGGTCCCGGCCATGTTCTTGTATCCGTCGATGTTCACCCCGTTCTTGCCGCCGACGCTCGCGTCGACCTGCCCGAGCAGCGTCGTGGAGACAAACCCGAACCGCAGGCCCCGCATGTAAGTCGCCGCGGCGAAGCCCGCCATGTCGGTGACGATGCCGCCGCCGACGGCCAGCACGAAGGTCGACCGGTCGACGCCCAGTTCGATGAACCGGCGGTAGATCCGCTCCACGCTCCGGAGCGTCTTGCTCCGCTCGCCCGTGCCGACGAGCACCGTATCGAAACGCTCCGCGAGGGCGCTCCAGTGCCGCGCGACGTTCGGGTCAATGACCGCGACCACGCGGCCCGACGGCAGGAGGCCCGGCAGCAACTCGCCGGCCGGGCCTATGTAAATACCGCTCTGTGCGAACAGATCGAAGGTGGGTTCCATGCGTTCGAAGTGTCAGTAAGTGGGTAAAAATAGCACAAATTCCCGAGAATTTGTATACCTTTGCGACGTAAAATATTCGTTTATGCAAAAACTGCGCAACATCGCCATCATCGCACACGTCGACCACGGCAAGACGACGCTGGTGGACAAGATGATTCTGGCAGGCCACATCCTGCGCGACAACGCCAAACAGACGGGCGACCTGATTCTCGACAACAACGACCTCGAACGCGAGCGAGGCATCACGATCCTCTCGAAGAACGTTTCGGTCATCTACAAAGACTACAAGATCAACATCATCGACACCCCGGGCCACGCCGACTTCGGCGGCGAGGTCGAGCGCGTGCTCAACATGTGCGACGGCGTGCTGCTGCTCGTCGACGCCTTCGAGGGCACGATGCCCCAGACGCGCTTCGTGCTGCAGAAGGCCCTCGCGCTGGGCAAGAAGCCGATCGTCGTGGTGAACAAGGTCGACAAGCCCAACTGCCGCCCGGAGGCGGTCAACGAGCAGGTCTTCGACCTGATGTTCTCGCTCGACGCCACCGAGGAGCAGCTCGATTACAAGACCATCTACGGCTCAGCCAAGCAGGGCTGGATGTCGCACAAGTGGAACGAGAAGACCGACTCTATCGTCCCGCTTCTGGACGCCATCATCGACGAGATTCCCGAACCGGCCGTCGTCGAAGGTACGCCCCAGATGCTCGTCACGTCGCTCGAATACTCCGCCTACACGGGCCGCAGCGCCGTGGGCAAGCTCACGCGCGGCTCACTGCGCACGGGACAGAACGTCACGCTGGCCAAGCGCGACGGCACGACGATGCAGAAGTGCCGCATCAAGGAGCTGATGATCTTCGAAGGCCTCGGCAAGAAGAAGGTCGACGAGGTGCCTTGCGGCGAGATCTGCGCCGTCACGGGCATCGACGGCTTCGAGATCGGCGACACGATCTGCGACTTCGAGAACCCCGAACCGCTGCCCCCGATCGCCATCGACGAACCCACGATGTCGATGCTCTTCACGATCAACAACTCGCCCTTCTTCGGCAAGGACGGCAAATACGTCACCTCGCGCCACATCAAGGAGCGTCTCGACCGCGAGCTGGAGAAGAACCTCGCCCTGCGCGTGACGCCCGGCCCCTCGGCCGATTCGTTCAACGTCTTCGGGCGCGGCGTGCTCCACCTCTCGGTGCTCATCGAGACGATGCGCCGCGAAGGCTACGAGCTGCAGGTGGGCCAGCCCCGCGTGATCGTCAAGGAGATCGACGGCCGCAAATGCGAGCCGATCGAGGAGATGACGGTCGACTGCCCCGAGGAGTACTCGGGCACGGTGATCGAGCTCACGACCAAGCGCAAGGGCACGATGACCAACATGGAGTCGAACGGCGACCGCGTGCGGCTCGAATTCTCGATCCCCTCGCGCGGCATCATCGGCCTGCGTTCGAACATGCTCACGGCCACGGCCGGCGAAGCGATCATGACCCACCGTCTGAAGGGCTTCGAACCGTGGGTCGGCGAGATCGAGATGCGCACCAACGGCTCGATCATCTCGGGCGAGACGGGCACGGCCTACGCCTACTCGATCGACAAGCTGCAGGACCGCGGCCGCTTCTTCATCGCACCGATGGACCCCGTCTACGAAGGGGAGGTCATCGGCGAGCACACGCGTCAGAACGACATCACGGTCAACGTCACCAAATCGAAGCAGCTCACCAACATGCGCGCCTCGGGTTCGGACGACAAGGCGGTGATCGTACCCCCGAAGATCTTCACGCTCGAGGAGGCGCTGGAGTACATCAAGGAGGACGAATACGTGGAGGTGACGCCCCACGCGATGCGTCTGCGCAAGATCCTGCTGCACGAAGTCGACCGCAAACGCGCATCGAAATAAATCCGCAGCCATGACAACGTTCACGCTTTCGCTTTGCGTCGGCGCCGCGGTAGGCGCACTCGACGTCATCCCGATGATCGCACAGCGGCTCCCGTTCCGCTCGTGTCTCTCGGCGTTCTGCACCTATCTGTTCGCCGCCGTCATCGTCTTCTACAGCGACCTGCCCTATCTTCCGTGGTGGGCCGACGGCATGGCCGTGGCGCTGATGATGGCGCTGCCCGTGGTGCTCACCTTCGTCGGCAAGGAGCGCAAGGCCGCTCCCGTGGTGCTGCTCAACGCACTGCTCATCGGCTTTTTGATCAGCGTCGCCAAGCACTTCCTTTAGGCCGGCTTCCGTAACACGAACGAAGGGGTGTCCGAACGAATCGGACACCCCTTTTCCATGCCTTCCGGGTCCTATTCGGGGAGCGTGGAGAGGCGCTCCATCGCAGCCTCGGTGGTCTGCATGCCGTCGCTGTCGATGCCGAACACGATGATCGCATACTCGGTGCCGGGCTCCAGACCCTCGAACTTCACGACCGAGCGCCCGGCACGGGTGAAGGAGGGATCGGACCAGTCGACATCGTCGAACAGCTCGGCCGAGAAGATGATGTCGTCGACCGCCTCGTCGAGCGAATCGTAATCGGCGAAATCGTCCGCCGCCATCTGCGCGACGTAATAGCGCACCTCGGGATCGGAAGCTCCGACCACCGCTTCGATCGACGAGGAGGTGCAGGCGCTCTCCTGAATGATGAACCGGCACTCGGCCGACGGCGCGAAGGTCAGCGTGCGGAACTCGCGCTTGAGCAGCGGCGCGGTCACCTCGCCCTCCGCGGTCAGGCCGAAAACGCCCACGTAATAGGGCGTGTCGTAGAACAGTTCGCTCTCCGTAAAGGCGTAGCGGCCCTGCTTGAGCTCCTGCGCGAGGTATTCGGCCACCGTCATGCGGTTGACGCCGGCCATCACGCGGATGAAGTCGAGCTTCATGCGGATGTACTCCTCGTCGCTCTTGCAGAGGCGATCGACATCGGCCTTGTTGTCGACGGCGACGTAGTAGGTCGCCGTGTTGGTCGTCTCCTCGACGACGATGTCCGCCCCGGTCATCGTCTCGTTCGACACGACGATCGTGAATTCGGGATCGGGGGCAGGAGGGACCGGAGACGTTCCGGGATCATCCTCCCCGCATGCGACGGCGCCGAGCAGCGCCAGCAGGGACAGGTGTCCGAGCAACGTACGGAAGTTGGCTTTCATGATTTGGTGTTTATATAGTGTGCGGCAATATACGAAAAATCGCCATCCGTTGTCCGATCGATCGCAAAAACGATCATCGTTTCGTTCGCATCGTGCCGAGCGAGACCACATGCCACGTGACGCCCGCCGCCACGGCGAGCAGTCCGACCTGCGCCCAGACGATGCCGGCAAGCGGCCGGCAGACGCACCATAGCATCGAGACCCACATCAGCACGAGGGTCGCGATCTTGGCGTGCAGCGGTATGGCGCGGTGTTCGCGGTAGTTGCGTATGTAGCTGCCGAAGAGACGATGGGTGAGCAGCCACTCGTAGAGCCGCGGCGAGGAGCGCACCCACAGCGCCGCCGAGAGCAGCAGAAAGGGCGTGGTCGGAAGCAGCGGCACGAAGATGCCGACGATGCCCAGCACGAGGGAGAGAGCGCCGAGCGCGGAAAGCAGGATACGCATGGGGCAAAATTACGCAAATTCGACGCACGACAGCACGACGACCCGTAATTTTGTCTATATTTGTCGGAAATAAACCGCGCGCAGTCCCGACCCTCGTGCGCATGCACGTCGACGGCCGGAGGCCTCCTGCACGGCATCGACTTTGCGAAAGGAGATCGAAACACACAGACTCGATATGGAAAAAATCGGTATCGCCTGCGACCATGCGGGCTATGAAATGAAGGAGTTTCTCGTAGGTTACCTCGGCGCTCTGGGCTACGAGGTGCTCGACTTCGGCACCCACTCGCCCGAAAGCGTCGACTTCCCCGACTATGCCCATCCGCTGGCCGAGGCGATCGAGCAGGGAGAAATCGCCCGGGGCGTGGGGCTCTGCGGTTCGGGCGAGGGCATGGCCATGACGCTCAACAAGCATCGCGGCATCCGCGCCGGGCTGGCATGGGAGCCGGAGATCGCCGGACTGATCCGCCGGCACAACGACGCCAATGTGATCGTCTTCCCGGCACGCTTCATCACCAACGACGAGGCGGCGGCGATGCTCGACATCTTCCTCGCGACCGAGTTCGAAGGCGGACGCCACGAGCGGCGCATCGCCAAGATCCCGGCCGGGTGCGCATAGCGCGCGCCCGATCCCATCGCAGGCAGTGCCGCACGGCGCCGCAGGGCGAAGTGCAGACGGTCCGGCACCCGACCGGGCCAACGACACCGCACCTCGCGGGCGACGATCGCCGGACCGACCGACTCCCTTCGGATACGCAGAGCAGCGGCCGCCCGTCGGAAGGAGCGACACATCCGAGCCGGTCGGCGTCGTGCAGGGCCGCAGCGAAAAACCTCGGAGACGACCCGACACGGATCCGGCCCGACCGATCAGTCGAGCCGATAGACATAAGGCGAGAGGCTACGCAGCCGCTCGCTTTTTTCGTGTGCGTCGAACAACCCGAAAACAGCCGAGCCCGAACCCGACATCGAGGCGTAGAGCGCTCCGGCGGCCAGCAGCCGCTCCTTCGCCGCGCGGATGGCCGGACGGGCGGCGAAGATGTGCGGTTCGAAGTCGTTGGTCACCCGCCCCTGCCACTCGGCGAGCGGACGGCGCAGTCGCTCGGCGAGCGGCACCTCGGGCACCCGCGGCCGCACGCCGGCATAGGCCTCGCGCGTCGACACCCCCTCGTCGGGCTTCACGATCACGAGCGTCAGCCCCCCGAGGTCGATCGGATAAGGGGTCATCTCCTCGCCTCGCCCCGTGCAGAGCTGGGGCGTATTGCGCACGAAGAAGGCCGTATCGCTGCCGAGCGCCGCGGCGCATCCGATCAGCTCCGCCTCCGGGAGGCCCAGTCCGAACAGCCCGTCGAGCGCGAGCAGCACCGCCGTGGCGTCGGACGAACCGCCGCCCAGCCCGGCACCGAACGGCACCCGCTTGTCGAGCCGGATCGCGACGCCGTCGACACCGTAGCGCTCCCGCATCAGCCGGAACGCCTTCAGACAGAGGTTGTCCTCGGCGGCGCAGTCCACCGCCAGCCCTTCGGCGCGGAACGTCGCGCCGCGCGAGGCGGTGCGCGTCACCTCCACCGTGTCGTACAGTCCCCGCACGGGAAATAGCACCGTCTCGAGGTCGTGGTAGCCGTCGGCCCGCCGGCGCAGCACGTCGAGACCGAGGTTGATCTTGCAATTCGCATTCAGAATCATAAACACAAAGGTAACAAGGAAAATCGAAACCGGGAAATGTTTTCGCCCCCGCAAGCCGTTTTCCGCCTCGGGGTTCGTATCTTTGCGTCATGAAATTCCGCACCGAAATCGAACCCTGCCCCCGCCCCTTCCGCATCGGCCATGCCGATCGCATCCTCGCCTTCGGCTCCTGCTTCGCCGAGCACATCGCCGCACGGCTCGCCCGCGCCAAGTTCCGCACGACGGCCAATCCGACGGGCATCCTCTTCAACCCGCTCTCCATCGCCGCGACGATCGACGCCTGTGCGGCCGCACGCCCCGTAAGGCGCGAGGAGCTGCACCGCGACGACGAACGCTGGTTCCACTACGGATTCCACGGCGACCTCTCCGCCCCGACGCCCGACGAAGCGCTCGCGGCGATGAACGACGCCCGCCGGCGGGGTGCCGAAGCGCTCCGCACGGCCGGCGTGATCGCGGTGACCTTCGGCACGGCTTGGGTCTTCGAACGCGAAGGCGTCGTCGTGGCCAACTGCCACAGGCAGCCCGCAGCGGAGTTCGTGCGGCGCCGCCTGACGACGGACGAGATCGTCGCGGCCTTCGACCGCCTGCTCGCCGGACCGCTCGCCGGCAGGAAGCTCCTCCTCACGGTGAGCCCCGTCCGCCACCTCGCCGACGGACTCGAAGGCAACGCCGTCAGCAAGGCCGTGCTGCGGCTCGCGGCCGAGGAGCTCGCCGAAAAACACCCCGACGTCGCCTACTTCCCCGCCTTCGAGATCCTCAACGACGACCTGCGCGACTACCG
The DNA here is from genome assembly GCA_910576555.1 of uncultured Alistipes sp. GTDB lineage: Bacteria > Bacteroidota > Bacteroidia > Bacteroidales > Rikenellaceae > Alistipes. The sequence goes on from CAJTIY010000001.1 coordinate 512,885, forward strand.
CTTCTATGCCGACGACCTCGTCCATCCCGCGCCGCAGGCCGTAGCCTATGTCTGGGAGCGGTTCGCCGAGACGCTCCTCGACGACGAAGCCCGGCGCCTGCTGCCCGAGATCGAAGCCATCGTCACGGCCGCCGCCCACCGTCCGCGCAATCCCCGCAGCGACGCCCACCGCGCCTTCTGCCGGCGGCAGCTGGAGCGCATCGCCGCGCTGCCCGCAATCGATTTCGGCGAGGAGGAGGCATATTTCCGCCGATCTCTCGAAATAAATTCGTAAATTTGCGCGTTATCGCTTTCAAGCACCATGAAACTCCGCAAGCTCCTGCTTCTGGCGGCACTCGCCGCCCTGCCGCATATCGCTTCGGCCGCCCGGCCCCGGCTCATCGTCCAGATCGTCGTCGGGTCGATGCGTGCCGGAGACCTCGAACGCTACGCCGACAACTTCGAAAAGGGGGGCTTCCTCCGCCTCACGGAAGGAGGCGTCCGCTACACCGACAGCCGCTACGACTACCAGCAGACCGTCACGCCCGTCTCGCTGGCCACGCTCACGACGGGCGCCATGCCCGCGACGCACGGCGTCGTCGGCGACCGCTGGCGCGATTATGCCGACAACGCCTCCGTGTCGCTTACGGCAGGCTGGGAGGGTCCCGGCCCCTATCACCTCGTGGCACCGACGCTCGCCGAGGCGCTGCAGGAACAGTCGCCCGACAGCCGGATCGTAACGGTGGCCGCCGAGGCGACCTCGGCCGTGGTGACGGCAGGGCGCGGCGGCGACGCCTACTGGCTCGACTCGCTACGCTGCGACTGGGAGAGCTCGCGCTACTATGCCGAGCAGCTTCCCGACTGGGTCGTCCGCAGCAACCGCGAGCGCGACAACCTCGTCTACGCCGACTCCGAGTGGCATATGCTGCTCAACGAATACTACTACCGCAACACGCGGCGCCGGGCCATCGCGCCCGCGCCCCACAACAAGAAAAGCGGCGACGGACTGCGGCTGCGCAACGGCTACGAACGGCTACTCGCCACGCCCGCCGGCAACTCGGCCGTGCTGGCCTTCGCCGCGAAGGCCGTGGCGCAATACAAACTGGGGGCCGACGAGAAGACCGACCTGCTGAACATCTGTCTCGACGCCTCGCGCCGCATCACGGAGAAATACGGGCCCGAATCGGTCGAGGTCGAGGACATGTACTACCGCCTCGACAGCGATCTGGCCGAATTCCTCACCTTCCTGTTCGCGCAGGTCGAACCGGAGAATACGCTCGTCGTCCTGACGTCCGACCACGGATCGAGCCCCTCCTACGACGCCGGCCGCGAGGAGGCCGACCGCTTCAACACACGACAGTTCGAGGTGATCGTCAACGGCTTCCTCAACGTCCGCTACGGCATCGGCAACTGGGTGCTGGAGTACCGCGACCGGGGACTCTACCTCAACCACAACCTCATCTACGAACGGGGGCTGAACCTCGCCGACGTACAGAACGAGGTGGCGATCTTCGCCATGCAGTTTCGCGGCGTGTCGCACGCCCAGTCGGCCACGGCGCTGCGCACGAGCTACTTCGGCAGCGGCTACGCACGGCTGATGCAGAACAGCTTCTACCCCCGCCGTTCGGGCGACGTGATCCTCAACCTCATGCCCGGCTGGATCGAGGAGCGCCCGGGGTGCGTCTCGCTCTCGGGTTCGATGTACGGCTACGACACGGCCGTCCCGCTCGTCTTCTACGGCGCGGGGCTCCGGCCGCAGCGCATCCGGCACCGCGTCGACATGACCTTGGTGGCCCCCACGCTCGCGCGCGTGGCGGAGATCGCGGCGCCGGCCGCCTCGGAGGGCGACATACTGGCGGAGATCGCCGAATAGAGCGACGAACGAACGCAAATCTACGCATACGATGGACAAGATACAAGAAGAGATCGTCGAGGAGTTCTCGGCATTCGACGACTGGCTCGACAAATACGACTACCTGATTTCGCTGGCCGAAACGCTGCCGGCGATCGACCCCGCACACCGCACGGAGCGCTACCTGATTCAGGGCTGCCAGTCGCGCGTGTGGGTCGACGCCCGCATGGAGGAGGGCAAGGTATGGTTCGGCGCCGACAGCGACGCCATCATCACCAAAGGCATCATCGCGCTGCTCGTACGCGTGCTGAACGGCCGCACGCCGCAGGAGATCCTCGACACGGAGCTGTCGTTCATCGACGCCATCGGGTTGAGCGCCAACCTCTCCCCCACCCGCGCCAACGGCCTCGCAGCGATGGTCAAGCAGATGCGGCTTTACGCCCTCGCCTTCGCCAACAGCGCCCGGGCCGAATAGCGGAACGCCCCCGCGGCAGAGGCCGTACAGCGGAGCGTCGGCAGTCAGTCCTTCGCGCAGTCGCCCGCCGGCCGCAGGCACGGCTGCACCTTATCAGAAACACCTTCAAATTGGGCTCAACCATGACTCCCGAAGAGATTTTACGGGTCGAGAAAGAGATCGTCGCGACCCTCAAGAACATATACGATCCCGAAATTCCGGTCAACATCTACGACCTCGGACTGATCTACGAGATCGACTACACGCCCGACGGTGCGGCCAACATCCGCATGACTCTCACGGCCCCCAACTGCCCGATGGCCGACATGCTCGTGGAGGATGTCAACACGCAGGTGGCCAAAGTCAAGGGCGTGACGTCGGTCAACGTCATCCTCACGTTCGACCCCGTGTGGGACAAGAGCATGATGTCGGAGGAGGCGCTGCTCGAACTCAACCTCTTCTGACGATGGCGGACGACGTGCGGAGACGGATGCTCAACCGGCTCGAAGCCGGAGCCGGAACCGGGGCCTGCGCCTGCGGCGGCTACCTTGCGTCCCGCACGCCGCTGCAGCGCGGAGAGATCTGCACCGCGCTGGCGTTCGACCGCCTCGGACGCAAGATGCGCACCGTGGAGCGGATCTTCTCGGAGGCCAACGAAAACTGGAACCAGACCTTCTACCTGCTCTATTTCCGCACGCTCGGCGACCGCCAGAATCAGGAGGCCTACCTCTCGCTGGCCCGCCGCGTTCCCTACCGCGTCGTGCTGCGCGAACGGGCCGTGCCCCACGCCGTCGAAGCGATGCTGTTCGGCGCCTCGGGGCTGCTGGGGCTCTACGCCCACGACACCTACACGCTCGATCTGGCCCGCAGCTTCGAGCACTACGCCGCCAAATACGACATCGAACCGATGAACGCCTCGGAGTGGGCCCTCGCGGGCATTCGCCCCGCCAACCACCCCGTGCTGCGGCTGGCCGAGGCCGCGGAGTTCTTCGCGCAGGACGAATTCGTCATGGACCGCGCGATGGCCTGCCGCACCGAAGGCGACATCCGCCGCCTGTTCTGCATCGAGGCCTCCGACTACTGGCGCACGCACCACATTCCGGGCTGCAGCGGCGACGACCTGCCCAAACGCATCGGTGCTTTCAAGGCCAACATCATCGGCATCAACCTCGTGGCCGTGCTCCAATACGCCTACGGCAGCCATACGGGCCGCGAGTCGCTGCGCGACAGCGCGCTGACGCTGCTCGAACGCCTCCCCGCCGAGGAGAACCGCTTCATGCGCGCATGGCGCGAGGCGGGCGGCCCGAAGCCCGCCAACGCCTTCGAGTCGCAGGCCCTGCTGCAGCTCGCCACGGAGTATTGCGCCGCACGGCGCTGCGCGGAGTGCCCCGTCGGACGACGCATCGTAGCTGCCTGCTGCGCTCCGCAGCCGGAAGTATAGCGACGAAGGTCGGAATTCGACCCGATCTTTTGCAGGAATCGCGGGAAATGACTATCTTTGTTGGATTTACCGCTTCAACGAGCAAATAATACACGCATTTATGGATATAGTTGCCAGCATCATCAAGGCCCTTTTCGGCTCGAAGGCCGACAAGGACCGCAAGGAGATCGAACCCTACCTGCAGAAAATCAAAGCCGTCTATCCGTCGATCGAGGCGCTCTCGAACGACGAACTGCGCGCCCGCAGCGAGGAGCTGAAAAAGCGCATCGCCGACTTCATCGCGGCGGACGAGGCCCGCATCGTCGAACTGAAGGGGCAACTGGAGCTCCCCGCAACGACGCTCGAGGAGAAGGAGAACATCTCGAAGGAGATCGACCAGACGACCAAGCGCATCGACGAGAAGATCGAGGAGAAGCTCGACGAGATTCTTCCGGAGGCCTTCGCCATCATGAAGGACACGGCGCGCCGCTTCGCGCAGAACGAGACGGTGGTCGTCACGGCCAACGACTTCGACCGCGACCTCGCGGCGACGAAGGAGTTCGTCACGATCGAGGGCGACAAAGCCGTCTACAGCACCCGCTGGACGGCGGGCGGCAACGACATCCGGTGGGACATGATCCACTACGACGTACAGCTCTTCGGCGGCGTGGTGCTCCACAAGGGCAAGATCGCCGAGATGGCGACGGGCGAAGGCAAGACCCTCGTCGCAACGCTCCCCGTATTCCTCAACGCACTGGCCAAGAAGGGCGTACATCTGGTCACGGTGAACAACTATCTGGCCAAGCGCGACTCGGAGTGGATGGGCCCCATGTACCAGTTCCACGGTCTTTCGGTGGCCTGCATCGACGACACGCAGCCCAACTCCGAAGCCCGCCGCAAGGCCTACATGGCCGACATCACCTTCGGCACGAACAACGAATACGGCTTCGACTACCTGCGCGACAACATGGCCTCGTCGCCCAAGGACCTCGTGCAGCGCAAGCACCACTTCGCCATCGTCGACGAGGTCGACTCGGTGCTGATCGACGACGCCCGTACCCCTCTGATCATCTCGGGTCCCGTACCGAAGGGCGACGACCAGCTCTTCGAGCAGTACCGGCCCGCGATCGAGCACCTCTACAACCTGCAGAAGAACTTCGTCACGAGCCTGCTGGCCGAAGCGCGCCAGCTCATCGGCGAGGGCAGGAACGACGAGGGCGGCGTGAAGCTCTACCGCGTGCACAAGGGACTTCCGAAGTACAAGCCGCTGATCAAGTATCTCTCCGAGACGGGTGTCAAGGCGCTGATGCAGAAGACCGAGAACACCTACATGCAGGACAACAACCGCCGCATGCCGGAGATCACCGACGAACTCTACTTCGTCATCGACGAGAAACTCAACTCGGTGGAGCTCACCGATAAGGGCCACGAGGCGCTCTCGAAGTTCTTCAACGAGGACGGCTTCTTCGTGCTGCCCGACATCGGCGCCGAAGTCGCCGAGCTCGAAAAGAGCGCGCTCTCGGCCGAGGAGAAGGCGCAGAAGCGCGACGAGGTGATCAACGACTACTCCGTCAAATCGGAGCGCGTCCACACGGTGCACCAGCTTCTGAAGGCCTACGCCATGTTCGAGAAGGACATCGAATACGTGGTGATGGACAACAAGGTGAAGATCGTCGACGAGCAGACGGGCCGTATCCTCGAAGGCCGCCGCTACTCCGACGGCCTGCATCAGGCCATCGAAGCGAAAGAGCGCGTGAAGGTCGAGGCCGCGACGCAGACCTTCGCCACGATCACGCTGCAGAACTACTTCCGCATGTACCACAAGCTCGCGGGTATGACCGGTACGGCCGAGACGGAGGCTTCGGAGTTCTGGTCGATCTACAAACTCGACGTGGTGGTGATCCCCACCAACCAGCCCGTCGTCCGCGACGACCGTCAGGACCTTATCTACAAGACCAAGCGCGAGAAATACAACGCCGTGATCGAGGAGATCGTGGAGCTGGTCAAGGCCGGGCGTCCGGTGCTGGTCGGCACGACGTCGGTCGAGATCTCGGAGCTGTTGAGCCGCATGTTGAAGCTGCGCGGCATCAAGCACAACGTGCTCAATGCCAAGCAGCATGCGCTCGAGGCGCAGGTCGTGGCCGAGGCCGGCCGCTCGGGACAGGTGACCATCGCCACCAACATGGCGGGCCGCGGTACCGACATCAAGCTCACGCCCGAGGTGAAGGCCGCCGGCGGTCTGGCTATCATCGGCACCGAGCGCCACGAAAGCCGCCGCGTCGACCGTCAGCTGCGCGGCCGTGCGGGCCGTCAGGGCGACCCCGGATCGTCGCAGTTCTTCGTCTCGCTCGAGGACGACCTGATGCGTCTGTTCGGCTCGGGCCGCATCGCCGCGATGATGGACCGCATGGGCCTGAAGGAGGGCGAGGTGATTCAGGCCGGCATGATGACCAAAGCCATCGAGCGCGCCCAGAAGAAGGTCGAGGAGAACAACTTCGGCATCCGCAAGCGCCTGCTGGAGTACGACGACGTGATGAACTCGCAGCGCGAGGTGATCTACACGCGCCGCCGCCACGCCCTCTACGGCGAGCGGATCGAGATCGACCTGAACAACATCATGTACGACTACGCCGAGAACTTCGTCGAGGAGCACCGCGGTATCGACTTCGAGGATTTCCGTTTCGAGCTGATCCGCGAAGTGGCCGTCGAACCGTCGTTCGACGCCGCGACCTACGAGGACGCGAAGCCCGAGGAGCTGGTCGAGGCGATCGTCAAGGCGCTCAAGGAGGCCTACGCCCGTCGTGCGAAGGCCGTGGCCGACACGGTGCGCCCCGTCATGGAACGCATCTACGAAGAGAAGAAGGATCAGCTCGATTCGAACATCTACTTCCCGATCACCGACGGCCATCTGGGCTACAACGTCCCCGTGAACCTGCTCCGCTGCAAGGAGACTGACGGCGCCGAGATCTACAAGGTCTTCTCGAAGGTGGTGATGTTCACCTCGATCGATGACGCATGGCGCGAGCACCTGCGCGAGATGGACGACCTGCGTCAGAGCGTGCAGAACGCCACCTACGAGCAGAAGGACCCGCTGCTGATCTACAAGTTCGAATCGTTCGGGCTCTTCTCGAAGATGCTCGTCAAAGTCAACCGCGAAGTGCTGTCGATCCTCGGCAAGGCCTACATTCCCGTACGCGAGCAGAGCCCCGACGCCGCACGGCAGCAGCAGGTGCAGCAGCACCGCGCGAAGGTGGACGTCAACCGGCTGCAGGCGTCGCGCATGCAGGCCGCAGCGCAGGCCGGACAGGGCGAGCGGCAGAAGCCGATGCCGATTCAGGCCGAGAAGAAGATCGGGCGCAACGATCCCTGCCCCTGCGGTTCGGGCAAGAAGTACAAGAACTGCCACGGCAAAGGCATGTAACGACCCCACGGACGACCGACCGCCGCCTGCGCGGCACGCCCCGGCGGCAGGCGGCGATCTTCATCCGGCAAACGAGAGCGACCTATGGGTTATCAGGAAGAGAAGCAGCGACAGCTCGACAAACGCTACTTGCGCATGGCGCGCATCTGGGCCGAGAACTCCTACTGCGTGCGCCGCAAGGTCGGAGCGCTGATCGTCAAGGACAAGATGATCATCTCCGATGGCTACAACGGCACGCCGTCGGGCTTTGAGAACATCTGCGAGGACGAGAACGGACACACGAAGGCCTGCGTGCTGCACGCCGAGGCCAACGCCATCACGAAGGTGGCCAAATCGGCCAACAACTGCGACGGCTCGACGCTCTACATCACCGCCGCGCCCTGCATCGAGTGCTCGAAGCTGATTATCCAAGCCGGCATCCGGCGGGTGGTCTACTCGGAGGAGTACCGCTCGGAGGAGGGACTGGAGCTGCTGCGCCGCGTGGGCATCGAATGCGTGCAGACCGACGAAAACGAATGACGGTCATGCGACTCGCTATGCTTCTCCTCTGCCTGGCCTTGACCGCCGCCGCACCGAGCCGGGCGCAGCACACGCTCCCCGACCCCGTTGCGGCCCAGCCCGAGTACCTCTACTGCGAGATCATCACCGAAGCCGATCCCGGCGTCGCGCGAAGCGGCGTAGTCTTCGACTTCGGCCAGCGGACGGAGGCATGGCGCTACAACTACCTCTCCGACGCCGAGGGCAAGGCCTACCGTTTCAACTCGGGCGTCGAGGCGCTCAACTACATGGTCTGCCGCGGCTGGGAGTTCGTGCAGGCCTTCGTCACGGGCGAGGAGGGCGACACCAAGCACTACCTGCTGCGCCTGCCTCTTCGCTCGCTTGACGAGACGACGCGCCGGCGGCTGCTCGCCGAGCCCCGTCCGCAGCGGCAGACCCGCAGCCTCCCCGCGGAGGAGGGCGACAGCGCAGAGGAGAGCAACCGGGCGCATAAAAGCGGCCGGGCGGACGAGCGCAACCACGCGCGATAACTTTATAACGCCCAGGCCGCGACCCCACCGGCCGCACAGATGCGCGCGACGCCCCATCCGCGCGTTTTTCACCCTCCGACACCACCCGGGCATCGGATTTGCGCCCCGCACCTACAATAAGAACCGAACGACAGACCATGAAACGCATCGTCATCGTCGGAGCCACCTCCGGCATCGGACTCGAAGTAGCGAAACGCTACATCCGCAAGGGGTGGCGCGTCGGTATCGCCGGCCGCCGCACCGAGGCGCTCGAAGCGCTCCGTGCCACGGCAGCCGAGCAGGTAGAGATCGCCGCGATCGACGTCGTGCAGCCCGAAGCGCCCCGACTTCTCGCACAGCTTGTCGACCGCCTCGGGGGCATGGACATCTACCTCCATGTCGCAGGCATCGGCTGGCGCAATGCGGAGTTGCATCCCGACATCGAACTCGACACGCTCCGCACCAACGGCGAAGGCTTCGTGCGCATGGTCACGGCGGCATTCCGCCTGTTCCGCGATCTCGGAGGCGGCCGGATCGCCGTCATTTCGATCGCCGGCACCCGGGGACTCGGCGCCGCACCGGCCTACTCGGCCACCAAACGGATGCAGAACACCTACATCGACGCGCTGGCGCAGCTGGCCCGCATGGAGCGGCTACCGATCCGCTTCACCGACATCCGGCCGGGATTCGTCGACACGCCCCTGCTGCGCAACGGCCGCTACCCGCTGCTAATGCCCGTCGGCTACGCCGCGAATCGCATCGTGCGGGCCATCGAACGACGCAAACGACGCGCGGTGATCGACTGGCGGTATGCCCTCTTGGTACCGCTCTGGCGGGCGATCCCGGCATGGCTCTGGGAGCGCCTTCCGGTCCGCTGACCTCTTCGGACGTCGCCCCGCACGCCATCCCGGCCCCACTCGCCGCAGCACCTTCCCGAAGGCAACCGCCGCCCTCATAGGTTCCGCTCTGCCCACGCCACCAGCGCATCGAGCAACGGCAGCAGCGACGCGCCCCGTTCCGTCAGCCGATACTCCACGCGCGGCGGCACCTCGGCATAGGCCGTACGGCCGATCAATCCCGTCTCCTCCAGATCGCGGAGCACGGCAGCGAGCATCCGCTCCGAAATGCCGCCCGGCACGGCGCGTGCCAGCTCGCCGAAGCGCAGCGTTCCCCGCTCGCGCAGGGTGAACAGGACGAGCAGCGTCCAGCGATTGCCCAGCCGTTCGATAAGCCCGCAGGCGGGCGAACGCGATTCCATTTCCATTTTTTTGCTTTTTTTTCGGTCGTGCAACAGCCTCGCGGCGTGCGAAACCGAGCTCCGCGTAAGCCGCTTACTCCGACGTAAGTACTTGTGCAATATATATTTTCGTTCTACTTTCGCACACCGGAATCCGACACGCACGTCGGATCGGGCAGTCATCAATCCGCTCCTCCGAAGCGAGGAGCACCGACACGTTACCCGACCATGCGAACGAACACGAACGATCTGGAACGACTCCACTTCACGGGCACCGTCTGGCGCCCGCCCCACGAGGCACTCTCCGTGCTGCTGCAGGCAACGACCGCCTGTACGCACGGACGCTGCAAATTCTGCACGCTCTACGGCGATCTGCGCTTCCGCATGTCGCCCCTCTCCGAAATCGAGGCCGACCTCGCGATCATCGCCCGCTATGCGCCGCGCGCCCGCCGCGTCTTTCTGGTGGGCGCCAACCCCTTTGCGTTGAGCTACCGCAGGCTCGCACGGCTCGCGGACCGCATCCGCGACTTCCTGCCCAAAGTCGAGACCATAGGGATGTTCGCCCGCGCGACGGACCTGCGGAACAAAACGGCAGAGGAGCTGGCGGAGCTGCGCGCCCGCGGAATCACGGGCCTCACGATCGGCACCGAAACGGGAGACGACGCGGCGCTCGCTTTCATGAACAAAGGCACGACCGCAGCCGAGACGCTGCATGCCTGCCGACGGCTCGACGAGGCGGGCATCGCCTACCACCTCACCTACATGACCGGATTGTCGGGCGCCGGGAACGGCGTTCGGGCGGCACGCGCCACCGCGGCGCTCTTCAACGAACTCCGGCCCCGGACGATCGGGATCGTCTCGCTGACGCTCTTTCCTGAGGCTCCGCTCGCCGCCGATGTGGCCGCCGGGACCTTCGTCGAGGCCTCGGAACGGGAGCGGCTGGAGGAGCTGCGCGCCTTCATCGCCGCGCTGCGGATTCCGACGGTACTGCAGGGCGACACCGTCTCCAACACCGTTCCGCTCTTCGGACGTCTGCCCGAGGATCGCGCACGCCTGCTCGCGGAGCTCGACCGCGCATGCGCCACGCAGAGCGAAGACACCCTCGCGACATACCGACGGCAGATCCGCCATCTGTGACACTATCGGTCGGCATACCGGCTGTCTCTCCGGCAGGCGGCGTTCGTCCGACGTCCGCAACCGAGCGGCCGTAATGCGGTATCCGCTCACCGAGCACCGGATAACAGCTCCGGTCTTCGCTACGCCGCCCCTCCTGCCGATTGCGCCCCACGAAACCGAACCGCACGAAAAACGCCGTCCGATGGGAAGTCGGACGACGCACGGTTCAGCAGCCGCTTCCCGTCAGAAGGGCAGATCGTCGGGGTCCTCGGCCGGAACGGCCGGAGCGGCCGCCGGCTGGGGTGCTGCGGCAGGCGTCGCGGCGGGTCGCGGCGCCTGATAGCCGCCCTGCGGCTGCGCGGCCGCAGAACCGTAGCCCGAGCCGTAACCGCCGCCCTGCTGTGCACCGTAGCCGCCTTCCGACGAGGCCGGATTATCGCTGCGGCGTCCCAGCAGATTCATCGTATCGGCCAGAATCTCGGTCGTATAGCGTTTGTTGTTGTCCTTGTCCATCCACTCGCGGGTACGCAGACGCCCCTCGACGTAGATCTGCGTGCCTTTGCGCACGAAACGGTCCACCACATCGGCCAGACCGCGCCACAGCGTGATCGTGTGCCACTCCGTATGCTCCTTCGTTTCGTTGGCCTGCCGGTCGAACAGGCGCTCGGTCGTCGCCAGCCGGATGCGGGCCACCTTCGCACCCCCTTCGAGCGTGCGTACCTCGGGATCGACACCCACGTTGCCGATCAGAATCACTTTGTTTACCATAAACTCGATTCGCTATCGGCTCCCCGCCGGGGGAACCGTCGTTTTACAACTCCCGGATCAGTGCACGGAAAATGGTCTCCATGCGCGCCCCGGCCTTGCGGCCCTGCAGCTGCACGTCCTCGTGGTCGCCGATCTCGTCCGACAGACCGCAGTTGGTGATGACCGACATGCCGAACACCGGGATCGACATGTGGCGCGCGACGATCACCTCCGGCACGGTCGACATGCCCGCGGCATCGCCGCCGATCGCCTTGAAATAGCGGTACTCGGCCTGCGTCTCGAACGTGGGGCCCGTGCCGCCGACATAGACGCCGTACTGCAGCTTGATCCCCTCGCGCTCCGCGATGGCCGTAGCCCGGGCGATGAGCTCCTTGTCGTAGCAGTTGTGCATGTCCGGAAAGCGGGGGCCGAACTCGGCCATGTTGGGCCCGATGAGCGGATTGGGCATCAGGTTGATGTGGTCGGTGATCACCATCAGGTCGCCCGTACGGAACGAAGTGTTGATGCCTCCCGAAGCGTTCGACACGAAGAGGCAGCGAATGCCAAGCAGCGCCATGACGCGCACCGGAAAGGTCACCTGCTGCATGCCGTAACCCTCGTAATAGTGGAAACGGCCCTGCATCGCCACGACGCGGCGCCCCTCGATCTCGCCGAAGATCAGCCGGCCCTTATGGCCCTCGACCGTCGACACGGGGAATCCGGGAATCGACTTGTAATCCAACACGTGGGCGGCCTCGATGCGGTCGGCGAAGTCGCCGAGTCCCGTGCCGAGGATGATGCCCACTTCGGGGCGATAGTCGCCCGTCGCCGTGCGGATGTACTCCGCAGTGGTTTTAATTTGCTCTGACATCTTCTTCCAGTTTTTGCAGAAAATCCGTCGCCGAATCCTCTATGAACGAAATATTGATCGGTAAATAATAGAGTCTGCGGCGCAGCTCCGGTGCGATTTTCGATCGGTTGGTGAGCTTCACCGCATCCTTCTCCGTGGTCACGATCGCCGCCGAAGGGTGCTTCGCGAGCAGCGCCTCGAGCGCACGCACGTCGCGCACGCGGTAAACGTGGTGGTCGTCGAGCGTCATCTCGGCCTTCACCGCATAACGGGCACGCAGCGTCGCCAGAAAGGGTTTCGGATTGCCGATCCCCGACAGGGCAACGACCGGAGCCCCCGCCGCCAGCGGCGAGACGGCCTCGTCGGGGAAGATCGGCTGGGGATTGAAACTCTCGAAGCGCGTGAAGTAGACCCGCTGGTAGGCGACCTGAATGAGCACCTTGCGCAGGATGCGCCGATCGATCGGCGCCATCGGCTCGGGACACTTGGTCACCACGAAGTAGTGGGCCCGGTGCAGCTCGCTCGGCAGGTCGCGCAGCGTGCCCGCCGGCAACATGCGGTCGTGCTGGATGGGACGCGTGGCGTCGACCATCACGATATTGACTTTAGGTTCTACGTAGCGGTGCTGGAAGCCATCGTCCATGACGATCAGGTCCACCTCGGGATGCTCGGCCCTGATTCGCCGGATACCCTCCGTCCGTTTGCCGCAGACCGCCACCACCGTGTCGGGGAACTTGCGTTTGATCTGCAGCGGTTCGTCGCCAACATCGCGGTAGGAGGAGTCGCAGCGCACTTCGAGATACCCCTTCGTGCGGCGTCCGTATCCGCGCGACAGCAGGGCGACGCGGTGCGTCTGGGACATGTAGGCGACGATCATCTCGGCCATCGGGGTCTTGCCCGTACCGCCGACGGTGATGTTGCCGATGCAGACGATCGGAATATCGAAACGTTCGCTCTTCAGCAGGCCCCAGTCGAAGAGGCGGTGACGCACTATCACCCCCGCCTTGTAGAGGAAGGCCGCAGGTACGAGCAAAAACTTCAACATCTCCATTTCGGGTCGAAATACGAATCGTTCAAAGTTAGCTATAAAATTCGGTTCCCCAAAACAAAACACGCCGAATCTCCGTTCAGACGGGAAATCGCAGCAATAAAACCGCCCGCTGCACCGTTCGACAACAGACCTGTCGGCTGCGCCCGAGATACTGCGTCTCGGCATAACCAAGCTATCGCTTGCTTCTGCGCTCGACTTATTCGAACTTTGGCTGCGCCGAAGATACTCCGCCTCGGAAAAAATGCAAGCAAGCTTGCTTTTTTCGCTCGGCTTATTCGTACCTTTGACTTCGTCCAAGATACTCCGTCTCGGCATAACCAAGCCTTCGGCTTGCTTCTGCGCTCGACTTTTCGTACCTTTGTAAACGAACATGAAAACTCCGCACATATACTTCGCAGCCCTGCTTCTGTGCCTCGCAGCGGCTTGCGACCGCACCGCCTCCGCACCCGAAGGCGACGCCGCCTCGGCCGAGGCCCCGAAGAACCTGATCTACGGCATCGACGCCGACGACTACCGCATCGAGACGGGCGAGATCGGCCGCGGCGAGACACTGGGGCGCATCCTCAGCACGTACGGCGTAGGCGCGACCGACATCGACCGCCTCGACCGGTCGTCGCGCGAGCTTTTTCCGCTCCGCAACATTCGCGCCGGACACAAGTACACCGCCTTCATCCACGAGGACTCGCTCCATGCGCCCCACCTCGACTACCTCGTCTACGAGCGCTCGCTGACCGAATACGTGGTCTTCGGCTTCCACGGCGACTCGGTGTCGGTGCGCAGGGACGAGAAACCCTGCACGCTGCGCCGCGTGAAGAAAAGCGCGACGATCTCCTCGTCGCTCTGGGGCGCGATCATGGAGCAGGAGATGCCCTATGCACTGGCCGCCGAACTGGAGGACATCTACCAGTGGAGCATCAGCTTCTTCGACGTGCAGAAGGGCGACACCTTCACGGTGATCTACGACGAGCGGTTCATCGACGACAGCGTCTCGGCCGGCATCGGTCGCGTCTGGGGCGCGAAGTTCACGCAGGGCAAGAAGGAGACCTACGCCATCCCCTTCCGGCAGGGAGGCAAGATCCAATACTGGGAAGCCGACGGCGCGAGCCTGCGCAAGCAGATGCTCAAGACACCGCTCAAATACACGCGCATCAGCTCGAAATTCTCCTACGCCCGGTTCCACCCCGTGCACAAAGTCTACCGCCCCCACACGGGTGTCGACTTCGCGGCGCCGAAGGGCACGCCCGTCCATGCCGTAGCGGACGGCGTGGTGACCTTCAAGGGCTGGGGCGGAGGCGGAGGCAACACGCTCAAGATCAAGCATGCCAACAACATGATGACGGGCTACCTCCACTTGAGCGGCTTCGCGAAGGGCATCGCGCAGGGTTCGCGCGTCTCGCAGGGGCAGCTGATCGGCTACGTCGGCTCGACGGGCACCTCGACGGGCCCCCACCTCGACTACCGCGTTTGGAAGGGCGGCAAGCCGATCAATCCGCTGGCGATCCCCTCCGAGCCGTCGGAACCCATCGCGCAGGAGAACCGCGCGGCGTTCGACTACGTCCGCACGCGCATCATGGCCGAACTGAACGGAGAGGTGAAGGAGAAGGAGCGCATCGTGCAGCTCGACTCGCTCGTCCTGCCCGACGCGCCCGCCGCACGGACGGACGCGGACTCGACGACCGCCGCACGCACCGCAACCCGCTGATCGCATGGAACGGATCGGAATCATCATCGTAGCGGGAGGCAGCGGCCGCCGGATGGGCGGCGCACTCCCCAAACAGTTCGCGCTGCTCGCGGGCAGGCCCGTGCTGGCGCATACGATCGACCGCTTCGCCGCGACACTGCCCGGCGCGGAGATCGTCGTCGTGCTGCCCGCCGCCCATTGCGACTTCTGGCGCAACCTCGCGGCCCGGTTCGACGTCGCGAAGCATACGATCGCCGAAGGCGGCGCCGAGCGCTTCCACTCCGTGCGCAACGGCCTCGCGGCCCTGCGGAGCGACCCCGAGCTGATCGCCGTGCAGGACGGCGTCCGGCCGCTGGTCTGCGAGGAGCTGATCCGCCGAACACTGCAGGAAGCCGCCGCATACGGCGCCGCCGTGCCGGTCGTGGAGCCGGTCGATTCGTTCCGCACTACCGACGGCACGACATCGTCGATCGTCGATCGCCGCAGCCTGCGCATCGTGCAGACACCGCAGGCATTCCGCGCCGAGGTGCTGCTCGCCGCCTATACGACCGATTTCAGGCCCGAATTCACCGACGACGCTTCGGTCGCCGAGGCCGCGGGCCATACGATCCGGCTCTGCGACGGCGACCCGGCCAACCTGAAGATCACGCGTCCGGCCGACCTGACGATCGCCGAGGCGCTGCTGGCCCTGCGCAGCGAATCCGAAACGAACGCATAGGCCCCCGCACGCAGCGGCGGGCAACACCGTGCGGCCCGCGGCACCCGGCCCCGGACCGAAGAATCCGCCCCGGAGCACGCCGCCGGCAGCAAAGACGGAACTTCGGCCCTCCGAAAACACCCGAAGGCACCCCAAAGCCTTCCCACCGAACGTAACACAGACATGGATACGACCTACAAATACCGCTTCGACCGCCGCACGCTCTACCTGACACTGATCCACCTCATCGTCTTCGGTGTGCTGGGCGTCCTGCTCTACCGCCTCTACGAGGGCGGCTACCTTTCGGCGTGGTTCACCTCGTTCGTCGTGGCGCTGATCGCCCTGATGGCCCTCTCGATCCCGCGCCGGATCGTCGTCGGCGCGGAGAAGGTCGAGGTGCGCTGCCTGCTCGACATCACCGAGATCCGCCGCAGCGAGATCGCCTCGGTGCGCCGCGTCGATCGGAAGGAGATGAAGTGGATCGTGCCCCTGTTCGGCGCCTGCGGATTCTTCGGCTACTACGGCCACTTCCTCGATCTGAAGCGCCCCGAGCGCATCCGCATCTATGCGTCGCAATGGCGCGATTTCGTCGAGATCGTCGATATCTACGACGAACGGCTCTACGTCTCCTGCTCGGATCCCGACCGGTTGGTAGCCGAGCTGATGCCTGCCGGCGGCAACCGCTCCGAAGAGGAGGATTGACTACCGCAACGGCTCCCTCGGACCCCGTAGCGCGCTCTTCGCCGCCGGATCCCACCGCCGGCGACGCCCCGTCGCCGCTTTCGGCAGGAAATTTGCGCACGAAGGGCCGGCGGGCCCTCGCTGGGGGCACCGCCGCAAAAGCATCCGATTTCACCCTAAAAAACACATCGATGAAAAAGTACCGTTGCATCGTCTGCGACTGGATCTACGACCCGGCCAAAGGCGACCCCGATGCCGGCATCGCGCCGGGCACTCCGTTCGAAGAGATCCCCGAAGATTGGGTCTGCCCCATCTGCGGCGTAGGCAAGGACCAGTTCGAGGTGGTCGCCGAGTAGGCCGCACACCCCGAGCGGCGGGCCGATCGCGCCTCACGGCGCTCCGACGGGCAGAAAAGGGAAACTCTGTAACCCGCGGGAGACACGGAGCGATGCTCCGCAACTCCCGAAGCAGTCGTTTTCGCCCGAAAAGAGCCGCACGCTATCGAAGCCTCCTCCGTGAAGGCACCCCTCCCGCGGCCCGATCCGCCGCATACGAATCCACCCCTGCGACGACATCGTCGCAGGGGTGGATTTCATTTCCGGTAGTCCGGTCCCTAACAGCGCATGCCCATCGGCCAGCGCTGCCGGACAGACATCAGAACACCAATATCGAACGAACGGCGAAACTCGTGTTCTTCTGGTAGTAGGCGCCGAAGGGATAGTTGACGTACGAAGGATCGAGGCACGCATAATAGGCACGGTAGGAGGTGCCGTCCGATTGCGTATGCTCGGTGCTCGTCCAATACTCGTAGCCGATCACCGACGTGGCCTTGTCGCCCAGCAGCTCGAAGCTGCGTTCGGGCCATATGGAGGCTATGCCCTGCTCGTTGAACCAGACCGACTGGAGGTACATGAGCTGGTGCACCGAAGGCAGGAACCATCCCGAACTAGTTTCGGGCGCCGGACATACCGATTCATAATGATCCACCGCATAGTAGAATGCCGGGAAATTACCGTCTTTGGTCGACAGGGCTCCGCCGTAGCGCTGCTGGCAGAGGATCTTGATGCTCTGCGTATTGGAATAGCCGAGGAAGTCCTCCGTCTCGGTCGAGCAGGTGCACGGGAAGTTATAGTCCCAGCCGCCGTCCATCTTGCGGTGCCAGTAGGCATCATGCTGCTCGACACCCTCGACCACGTTGGCATTGTTCAGCGCCACGACATAACCGCGGATGGAGTTCATCGGTGTCTTGCCGTCCTTGAGTTTGTAGAAGATCGCCTTGTCGTTGAACCGCGTAGCCGCACCCAAGTAGAAGACTACGCCGATCGGCGTCTTGGAGGCATCCAGCTCCGTGCTCCACGTGCCGTCGCTGTAGTAGAAGTCGCCGACACGGGGCTGCTCGATGGGACGCGTCTCCATCTCGAGCGGCATGCTGACCACGGAGTTCGCATCGGCGATATCCATAGCCGCCGCCACGATCTTGTAATCGGTCTCCGTCTGCAGTCCCGAAACCGTATACTCGCCCTTGTTCGCAGCGTCGACCTGCGTGCCCGAAGCGAGGATCTCCGAGGCCGAGGGGATCTTGTCGGAGGCCTTCACGCAGACGTAGGCCACGCGCGAGACGTCGATCGGCTCCAGCGTGAAGGTCAGGGATCTGGAAGTGCTCGTTCCGGCCGTGAGAATCAGCTGCGGAACGGGAATGCCCGTCTGCATCGAAACGGAGGCTACCTGCGAATAACCCGTTGCCGCGTTCCAGCCCGCCGCTACGATCGTATACTCGGCATTGGCGAGCAGATCCTTGAACCGCGCCGTGGTGGGGACGTCGGGCGTCGGCACTTTGACACCCGCGATCGAAAGCTCCTCGGCGGAGGGAATGGCCTCGCCGGCCGAAATACATTTGCAATAGAGCGCTTCGCAGTTGGCGGGCGTGAGGAGCACGACGAGTGCGTTCTCGGTGGCCTCCACGGCGTTGACCGTAACCGAAGCGACTTTCGAATCGCCACCGCCGTCGTCATCGCCGCACGATACCGCAGCGGCCGAAAGGCCGAAGAAGAGGGTCATCAGGAGCCAGCGTCCCAGCTTGCTATAGAATGTTTTCATGACTGTCTTGACTGTTTGTTCCGCAGGCCGCCCTGCGGAGGTTAGTACGAAGTTCGATCCATCGCACGTCGCCGGCCGACACGGCGCGCGGGAAGCCCCCGCGGGAGACGACGAAGCGACGGATACCCGGCCCGGGCCGCACCCCGAAGAGCCTCGTATAGGCTCTTCGGGGATACGGAGGCACGGATTATTTTTCGGCGAACAGACGTCCGACCGTCGTTCGCTGTCCCGTACGACTCTGCAACGGGGGCATCCGCAGACCCGTCGCCGGACGCGCTGCGACCTCGAGCGCCGTGCCGGTCGCGGCCACCGACGAAGGATCCTTCACCTGCGAAACGGGCGAAGCGCCCTCCTTCTTCATATCCAGCAGTTTACGATACAGCGTTCCGTTGAGGCCGTAAGCGTCGACACCGAACGACATCAGCGTACCGATCTTCCAGCCATCGATCCAGAACTGCGAGACCTTACGACTTCTCTGTCCGCCGCCCTGCAGCATCGCCTGAATCGTCTGCGAATCGGGATAGATGCTCGGGTCGGTCATATCGCCCGAACCGAACGCTACGAGCCAATCCGCAGCCTCTTCGTTGGGCGTAGCCTCGACCTGAAGAAGCACTTTGCCGCGCGCGTTGGGATACTTCGTCGCATTGGCGGCATAGAGCTCGTCGCCGTCGAAGTAACGATATGTCAACGATACCTCGGCCTGCGAAATATCGTATTCGGGCGTCTTGAAGCGCTCCTTGTAGAGCATGCAATCGGGGCAGATGTTACCCTCGGCGTCGACAGCGAAAGCATAGGCATAATAGGAGGTATTGGGCATCACGTCCCAACGCTCGCTGGATTCACCGCGGAACGTCACGCCCTTCACGACGTTCTCGACCGGCATGCCGGCCGACTGCGCATAGGTATCGATCGTCATCTTCACCAGACCGGGAATCGCCGCATCGCCCTGCCAGCCGTCCACCTCTTCGATACTGTACCAGTAACGGGTAGAGGTGTCGCTCGGCCGCACGACTATGGTCGCCGAATTGGACAGAATACGCTCCATCTTGAAATCGAAGCCGCAATCCTTCGGATCGCCCGGAGCCTCAGTCGTGAAATCGGCCACGACCGGCTTCGAACAGGGATTACCCTGACTGTCGATCGCAATAGCGTAGGCATAATACTTCGAATCGGGTTCGAGTCCCTCCACCGTGTCGGAATCGGCGCCGTACGACAGCAAGCCTTCGAGAATCACTTCGACGGGCAACATCGGATAATTCTGGAAATAGTAAAGGATGAGGTCGCGCGCCCACTCGGTCACGTTTCCTCCGACAGCGGCATACTCCTCGGCGGGAATCACGTCGAAATAGTAGCCGACCGTATCGTCGCTCGGGACGATCGAGAGCATGGCCGAGGTAGCCGTCACGTCGGAGCAGGAGAGCTCGAACGTGGGACCGTCGTACGGCCGCTCCTGTCCGCCGCCACCGCCGTTATCGTCGCTGCAGGCGGCCGTCAGCAGTGCGGCCGCACCCAAAAAAAGATATTTCGTGAGGTTTTTCATGGAATTGTCAGATATGATGTGGATGTTAGAAAACGAGTACCGAACGGACGTAATACTGATACCACGTCCCCGCGCCCTTGCGCGTCGCGGAGACGCGTCCCGTGTTGAGGCTCGACGTCGCGCAATCGACGAGGTAGGCCTGCGTATCGCCCGCCTCCGTGCTGCTCCAGTATTTGGAGTCTTCCATGCAGAATGTCGACGCCTTGTCGCCCAACGCTTCGTAAATGGCGGCGAACTGCTCGCCGGGTCTGCCGTTCGCATCGAAATAGGTATCGAAGATGTATTTGAGCTGGCCGGCCGAAGGCAGGAACCACCCCGAGCTGGCGGCGGGTGCCGGATACTTCTTTTCGTAATCGACGACGGCGAAATAGGCTGCGGGCCAGTTGTCGCTCTCCGAATCGGTCAGACCGCCCGTCTTGGCGGCCTCGGAGACGATCGTCTGCGTATTGCCGTAACCGAGGAAGTCGTTCTTGTCGGTCGAGCAACCCACCGCATCGCCCCACGAATCGTAGAAGCTCCAGCATGCGGCGTCGCTGGCGATATGGAGCGCGAGCGCATAGCCGTTCACCTCGCCCAGCGGCGTGGTGCCGTCCTTGCGGAAATAGTTGTCGGAAGAGTCGCCGAACTCCGTGGCGGCGCCCAGATAGAAGACGATACCGATCGGAGTCTTCGAAGCATCGAGCTCCGAGCTCCACGTACCGTCGCTGTAATAGAAGTCGCCGATGTTGGGCTTCGCCGAACCCGTAGCCATATCGAGCGGCTCGGAGACGATTGTCGTCTCCTCGGGCAGGTCGTAGGCGGCGGCTACGATGCGGTACTCCGTGTCGGGCTCCAGTCCGGCGACGGTGTAGGTTCCCGCTTCGGCGGCCGCGACCTCGGTGCCGCGTGCGAAGACCGCCTCGGCGTCGGGAAGCGCATCGCCCTTCTTCACGCACGCATAGGCCACCCGACCGGCATGGACGGGCGTCAGATCGAACGTGAGCGTATAGGCTGTGGCATTGCCTGCCGCGAGCGTAAGGGTGGGAACAGGGGCGGCAGTGCGCATGGAGATCGTCGCCAGTTCGGAGTAGCCCAGCACGTTGCGGGCCGCGGCGACGATCGTATAGCGTGTATTGAACGCTAAATTATCCGCGACGTAACGTCGCGAGACGGTCGGATCGGCGGGAATTCCCCCTCCCTCCGGGTCGAACAGCTGCTCGGCCGAAGGTGCGGGCTGCCCCTCCTCGAACACAGCGTAATAGGCGGCCAAAGCGTCCGAGGGCGTCAGCTTGAAGGAGATGCTGTGCTCGGAAACCGTTCCTTCCTCGAGCGAAACAATCGCGGGAACCGGCTTGTCCGGAGCCTCGTCGTCGCTGCACGAGACGGCCGCGGCGCAAAGGGCGAACAGAGCAGCCAGCCAGACGCCGCGACTCGTCCAATAATAAAAACAATTCATAAAATTGCCTCCATGTTCCGCGGGATCCGAGACGGAACCTTAAATAGGTTAACGGGAACGGTTGCCGGCATACGGATCCCGGCCCGAAAAGTCTATCCCGACAACGTTCATCGTACGATCGTCGGACGATCGTTTACGCTAATTTATGCTATTTCGCACAAACGACCAAATCCGAACGCTTTAGGCCGATATGGACCAGAATGTACTGGGAGGCACATCGGATTACGATTCGCAACCCACAAGCCTTTCTTTTATTTCGATTCGATCGACGGCCCCCCTAAAAAAGCGGGTGAAAATCACACATTTTTTTTGCTTCGGCCGATCATCGACTCCCTTTCGGCGCGAAATACGGTCCCGGAAACGAAAAAGCGCCGTCCCGAAGGACGACGCTTCACAGGGTTCGGAGCGGCTTCGCGACCGCACCGGTCGCGTGCCTCGAGCGCTGCCGTCAGTTGACGTTCGGCAGGAAAGAGTAGCGCTTCGCATAGTCCATCATCTGGCCGACGTAATCGGCCGGATAGGAGATCCGCACGTCGACGATCCGACCGTCGCGCTCCACCGCCTCGTACTCGGGGTTGACGAAACCGCCGTAGGGCTCGATGCCCAGCGCCCGGTAGCGCGCGAGCACCTCGGCATGCAGCGCCGGATCGACCCGCACGGCATACCGCTCGACGAGCTCCTTGCCGGCCTCGAAGTCGCCCTCCGACTTGATGCGCTGCACCTCGTGCAGCAGCTCGCCGAAGAGCGCCCGCAGCCGCTCGAAGTCGTTGACCACGACATAGCGCTTACCCTCGTGCTCGACCCACTCGATCACGTTGTCGGCACGTCCCGCCTCGTAGCACCACGCGGCGATCAGCTGCCGGTTGCGCATGTGCGACTCCTCGACGTTCTTACCCGGCTCGATACGCGCCAGCTGCGTCATCAGACCGTTGAGGATGAACTTGGCATAGCCCGCCTTCGCGGCGTCGAACGAGGGCACGAGTCCCAGCTCGACCAGCTTCGGGTCGCCCAGATAGTAGAGACCGAACAGGTCGGCGCGCGTCTCCTCGAGCGTCGAGCCGTAACTGCCCAGCTCGCCGCCCTTGACGCCCGGAGCCAGCTGGCCCGAGCCGTGGCCCAGACACTCGTGCAGGTCGGTGTGCAGGTCGTCGGCCAGTTTGCCGTAGGCCTCCATGCGCGCGCGGTCCTCGACGCGCAGCACGAACTCCTCGTCGAAGCCGTTGCCGTGGGCGGCCATTTCATAAGCATAGGTGATGTTGTCGATCGTCACCGACTTTGAACCGTACTCCTTGCGGATCCAGTCGGCGTTGGGCAGGTTGATGCCGATCGGCGTTGCGGGATAGCAGTCGCCGCCCAGCATCGCCACGGTGATGACCTTCGCCGAGACGCCCTTGACGCGCTCCTTACGGTAACGGGGATCGACCGGCGAGTGGTCCTCGAACCACTGGGCGTTCTCCGAGATCACCTCCGTGCGGTGGCAGGCCGCCTTGTCCATGAAGTTGACGTTGGCCTCCCACGACGCCTTGCGGCCCAGCGGATCGCCGTAGTCCTCGATGAAGCCGTTGACGAAGTCGACGTGCGACACCGTGTCCTTCACCCACGCGATGTTGTAGGCGTCGAACCGCTTCAGGTCGCCCGTACGGTAGTATGCGATCAGCTCGCCGATGGTCGACTTCTGCGGCTCGTCGGCCACGGCCTGCGCCTTCTCGAGCCAGTAGACGATCTTCTCGATGGCCGCCGAATACATGCCGCCCACCTTCCAGACCCGCTCGTAGATGCGGTCCGTCTTCTCCTCCTTCACCAGCTGCGAGTTCAGGCCGTAGGAGACCGGTTCGGGATTGCCCGCATCGGCGTCGGCCATGTCGGCGTAGAACTTCTCGGCCTCGGCCTGCCGCACGTTGCGGTAGTAGTTGCTCGACGAGGTCCACAGCAGGTCGTCGCCGGCCTTCTGGTTGAGCCGCGTCTTGTACATCTCGGGATCGAAGATCGCGTTGCAGACCACGCCGATCATGCCGGTCAGTTCGCCGAAACGCTCCACGGGAATCGACTCGATGGCATCGAGCAGGAACTGCTCCGTGAATTCGGGCACGAACTTGTCGTTCGAGTAGTGGTGGTGGATGCCGTTGGCGAACCATACCTTCTTGAGGTATTTCTCCAGCGCGAGCCACTCCTCGGTCGTACGGTCGCCGGCGTAGTTCTCGTAGACGGTCTCCAGCGTGCGGCGGACGGGAAGGTTCACGGCGCAGTTCTGGTCGAAGAGGATGTCGCGGCCGCACTTCGCGGCTTCGGCGAGGTAGTAGACCAGCTCCTTCTGCGCGAGCGGCAGCTCGTCGAAGCCGGGAACCTCGTAGCGGATCACCTTGATGTCGTCGAAACGGTCGACGATCCACGGTGTTTCGGATTTCGACCCGTCGCAACACGATGCGAGGGCGGTGGCGATGCAAATCATGGCAAACGATCTTTTCATGTCGTCGGGATTAGTGTTCTGGAAGCAAAGATACGAATAAGCCGAATACAAAACCAAACTTGTTTGGGTTTTGTTGAGGCGAAGTATCTTGGGCGCAGCCAAAGATACGAATAAGCCGGGCGAAGATGCAAGCGGCAGCTACGATTTTGCCGAGCGGGAGTATCTTCGGCCCCATCCGTCCCGCCGCCGGAGCGTCGTCCGGCACACGGCGGACCGATTCGGACGAAACGCCGCGCAAAGCGCTCCGCACCGGCGGTAAGGCACGGTTTTGGATACGTCTTCCGACGATCTAACGCATACCGCCATGAGCAAAAAGAACAAGCAGCGGCTCACCTCCGAGAACGGAAGGCCGATCGCCGACAACCAGAACATCCAGACCGCCGGCAAGCGCGGTCCCGCCACGATGCAGGATCCGTGGTACTTCGAGAAAATCGCCCATTTCGACCGCGAGGTGATCCCCGAGCGGCGCATGCACGCCAAAGGAGCCGGAGCCTACGGCACCTTCACCGTGACGCACGACATCACCCGCTACACCCGGGCCTCGATCTTCGCCGAGGTGGGCAAGCAGACCGAATGCTTCGTGCGCTTCTCGACCGTCGCCGGCGAGCGGGGCGCGGCCGATGCCGAACGCGACATCCGCGGCTTCGCCATGAAATTCTACACCGACGCCGGCAACTGGGACCTCGTGGGCAACAACACGCCGGTCTTCTTCCTGCGCGACCCGCTCAAGTTCGCCGACCTGAACCACGCCATCAAGCGCGATCCCCGCACGGGCATGCGCAGCCCCAACAACAACTGGGATTTCTGGACGCTGCTGCCCGAGGCGCTCCATCAGGTGACGATCACCATGTCGCCGCGCGGCATCCCGGCCTCGTTCCGCCACATGCACGGTTTCGGCAGCCACACCTACAGTTTCTACGACAAGGAAAACCGCCGCACGTGGGTCAAATTCCACTTCCGCACCCTGCAGGGCATCAAGAACCTGACCGACGCCGAAGCCGAGGCCGTGATCGCCAAAGACCGCGAATCGAACCAGCGCGACCTGTTCGAGGCGATCGAACGGGGCGACTATCCGCGCTGGCTGCTGCAAGTGCAGCTGATGACCGAAGAGCAGGCCCGCACCTACGAGGTGAATCCCTTCGACCTGACGAAGGTGTGGTACCACGGCGACTTCCCGCTGCACGACGTCGGCATCTTGGAGCTCAACCGCAACCCCGAGAACTTCTTCGCCGAGGTCGAACAGGCTGCATTCGACCCGCTGCATACGGTCGAGGGCATCGGCTTCTCGCCCGACAAGATGCTGCAGGGGCGTCTGCTCTCCTACGGCGACGCGCAGCGCTACCGGCTGGGAGTCAACTGCAACCTGATTCCCGTCAACCGCCCGCACTGTCCCGTCCACGACTTCCACCGCGACGGCCGGATGCGCACCGACGACAACTTCGGCCGCACGCCCGCCTACGAGCCCAACAGCTACGGCGAATGGCGCGACACGCCGGCGCTCAAGGAGCCGCCCCTGCCGCTCGACGGCCCGGCCTACAACTACGACGAACGGGAGCTCGACGACGATTACTACACGCAGCCGGGCAAACTCTGGCGGCTGATGTCGCCCGAGGATCAGAAGGCGACGTGCGAAAACACGGCGCGCCACATGGACGGCGCGGCGCTCTTCATCAAGCAACGCCACGTGCGCAACTGCTTCTTCGCCGATCCGGACTACGGGCGCGGCGTGGCCGAAGCGCTGGGCATCTCGTTCGACGAGGCGCTCCGCGCCGAGGACCCGGCACACCCGGCTTGGGATCCGCGCACCAAATAGCCCCGGTCGTCCGCACCTGCGAAGAGGGCCGGATGCCCCCGGCGCGGAACCTGCACTCCGAATAACGCGGGTCTCCCCTGCGACGGACAAGGAATGCACCACGGATAGTGCAGGTTCCCCTGCGACGGACAAGGCATGCACCTCGGATGACGCAGCCTCCATGCGACGGACACGGAAGGCTCCCCGGATAGCGTCGGTCCCGCGTACGGATGCGGTGAGGCTCGACCGTCCCCTCTTCCGTTCCGCCGGACCGCACGGCATGCCCGGTTTGCATACGCGCCACGTCCCCTGCATACGACAAGCCCCCGAGCCTGCAAAGGCGTCGGGGGCTGTCTGTGTTTCGGTCCGATGCAGCGGCACGCCGCGGAGGCATCACGCCTGCGGCGTCGAACCGCCTTCCGAAGAGGCCGGGCCGCCGGCCTGCGAACCGACGCTCTGCGGAGCTCCTCCCTCCGACTGCTGTCCGCCGCGACGGTGCCGACGGCCTCCGCGATGACGGCGACGGCGCTTCGCCGCACCTTCGGCCCCGGCCTGCGCTTCGGCACCTGCGGCGACCGACGGCGCCGAAGGCCCCGATCCGGCTGCCGGGGCTGCAACAGCCTCTTTCGCTGCCGGGGCTTCGCTGCGCGCGCCGCCCGAACGGTCGCTGCCGCGCTCCTTGTCGCGCAGGCGGTCGCGTCGTCCCCGACCGTGACCGCGCCCGTCGCCGCCCTTGCTGCGACCCCGGCCGCGACCTCCGCGGCCCCGGTTCTCGTCGGGTGCGTATTTCGGTCCCTCGCCCACCGCCTCGGGCAGCTCGGCCTTGCGGATCTCGCGCTCGATGAACTTCTCGATGCGGTGGAAAGCCCCCTGCTCCTCCTCGTTGACGAAGGTCATGGCGGCGCCCGTCGCCGCGGCACGGGCCGTACGGCCGATGCGGTGGATGTAGTCCTCCGGATCGCGCGGCACGTCGTAGTTGATCACCAGACCGATATCCTCGATATCGATGCCGCGCGCCACGATGTCCGTAGCCACGAGGATCGAGATCTTGTTGTTCTTGAAGGCGAGCATCACCTCCTCGCGCTGCGCCTGCTCCAGATCGGAGTGCATGGCCGCCACGTCGAGTTTCATCCGCTTGAGCGTGTGGGCCAGCTCCTTGACCTTCATCTTCGACGACGAGAAGATGATGGTCTTCGACTCCGAGGGACGGGCGAAGAGCTCGCGGATGATGCCCAGTTTCTGGCTTTCGTAGCAGACGAAGGCCGACTGGTCGATCGCCTCGTTGGGCTTCGAGATGGCGATATTGACCTCCGCGGGGTTGCGCAGGATGGTCTTGGCCAGCTCGCGGATCTTCGGAGGCAGCGTCGCCGAAAACATGATCGTCTGCCGCTCCTTCGGCATATGGGAGACGATCTTCATGATGTCCTCCGAGAAACCCATGTCGAGCATGCGGTCGGCCTCGTCGAGAATCAGGCACTCGACGTGCGAGAGGTCGACGCCGCTGTTCTGCAGGTGGGAAATCATACGCCCCGGAGTGGCGATCACCACGTCGGCGCCCATCAGCATGCCGCGCTTCTGGATGTCCCAGCCCTTGCCGTCGCCGCCGCCGTAGACCACCGTCGTGGAGATGGGGGCATAGTAGGAGAAGCCCTGAAACTGCTGGTCGATCTGCTGCGCCAGCTCGCGCGTGGGCACGATGATGAGCGACTTGACCACATTGTCCTCGTTGCCTTCGATCAGCAGCCTGTTGAGCAGCGGCAGCGTATAGGCCGCGGTCTTGCCCGTGCCGGTCTGGGCGCAGCCGATCAGGTCGCGCCCCTCGAGAATGACCGGTATGGTGTGCTCCTGCACGGGGGTCATCTCCTCGAAATTCATATCGTAGAGACCGTCGAGAATCTCATCCTCGAGGTCCAGTTCGTCGAAACGCATGTCGTGTCGAATAAATTAAGTTAAGCCATACATATATATAATATCTCGTTTCGGGGCGCGGATCCCGATTCCGAAGATCCGTGTCCGCCGTCGTGCGCCTCCGGCTGCAGCCCCTCCCGAAGGCCGAAGCGGCGCTATCGGACGATCTCCTCGCCGAGCAGCGTCGCGGGCGTACAGCCCGTGATGCGCACGCGCACGTAGTCGCCCACGGCGTGGTCGCCGCGGTCGAAGACCACGACCTTGTTCTGCGACGTGCGGCCCGAGAGCTGCCCCTCGTCGCGCCGCGACGTCCCCTCGACCAACACCTCGAACTCCTTGCCCACGTCGCGGCGGTTGCTCGCGAGCCCCAGTTCGTTCTGCAGGGCGATGATCTCCTGCAGCCGGCGCGACTTCACCTCGTCGGGCACATCGTCCGCAAGATGCTTCGACGCGAAGGTCCCCGGACGCTCCGAGTACTTGAACATATAGGCGAAGTCGTACCCCACCTCGCGCATGAGCGAGAGGGTCGCGCGATGCTCCTCCTCCGTCTCGCCCGAGAAGCCGGCGATGAGGTCCGTGGTGATGGCGCAGTCGGGCATGTACCGCCGGATGGCGGCGACGCGCCCGAGGTACCACTCGCGCGTATACTTGCGGTTCATGCGTTCGAGCATCGACGTGGCGCCCGACTGCGCCGGGAGGTGGATCGCCCGGCAGATGTTGGGCATCGAGGCCATCGTCTCCAGCAGCGCGTCGCTCATGTCCTTCGGATGCGACGTGGCGAAACGCACGCGCAGCAGCGGCGAGACGGCCGCCACGCGCCGCAGCAGCTCGGGGAAGTCGACCTCGTCCGCACGGTAGGAGTTGACGTTCTGTCCGAGCAGCGTCACCTCACGGTATCCGTTCTCCGCGAGCGAACGCACCTCGGCGAGGATCGTCTCCGCCGGACGGCTCCGCTCGCGGCCCCGGGTGTAGGGCACCACGCAGTAGGAGCAGAAGTTGTCGCAGCCGCGCATGATGGCCACGAAGGCGCTCACGCCGTTGCGGTCGAGCCGCACGGGGGCGATCTCGGCGTAGGTCTCCTCGGTCGAGAGGAGCACGTTGACGCCCTTGCCGCCCGCCTCGGCCGCACGCACCAGCCGCGGCAGATCGCGGTAGGCGTCCGGCCCCGCGACGACGTCGACGCCCGAGGGTCCCTCGGCGAGGCGCTCCTTGAGCCGCTCGGCCATGCAACCGATGATGCCCACGACGAGCGAAGGCTTGACCTTGCGATGGCGTTTCATCTCGGCCAGCCGGCCCCAGATGCGCTGCTCGGCGTTGTCGCGGATCGAGCAGGTGTTGATCAGCACCACGTCGGCCTCCTCGATCCGGTCCGTATAGACATAGCCCTCGTCCTGCATGATCGACACGACGAGTTCCGTGTCGCCGACATTCATCTGGCAACCGTAGGTCTCGACGAAGAGCCTGCGGCCGCTGCCCGCAAGGGGTCTTAAGGTATTGATGTTGAAACCCAAATCCTGAATCTTAAATAAACCATTGTAACTCGCGGCTTCCGCCCGGCGACCGGCCGAACGCAATGCCGCACACCCGCTCGGGTCCCGTCCGCCGTCCGGCACGGGACGCGGGCGCCGCTATTCGGCCTGAATCTCGTTCTTGTCCGGCAGGGTCTTGAATCCCTCGCCGAAGGTGTCGTAGGCGTCGGTCACCACGACGAACGCCCGCGGATCGATCTCCTTGATCTTATGCTGCACCTGATGCACCTCCTTGCGGCTCACCACCAGAAAGATCATGTCGCGCGCCGCATCGGTGTACATGCCCTTCGCCTTGAGGTAGGTGGCGCTGCGGTCGAGATCCTCGATGATGAAGCGCTTGAGCTGCTCGTGGTGGTCGCTGATGATGAACAGCAGCTTGTCGTACGAGGCTCCGTCGAGCATGTAGGCCACCACGCGCGAGGAGACGTAGATGGTGATGAGCGAATAGAGCGTCAGCATCCACCCCGCCGGCTCGGCATCGCCCGTGCCCAGTCCGAAGCCGATCACCACCAGACCCGACGCCACGACGGCGCCGTCGGCCAGAAAGATGCCGGTGGAGAACTTGATCCCGGCGAACTTCTGCAGCAGCATGCCCACGATGTCGGTACCACCGGTGGTCGCCTGCTGGCGCACGACGAGGCCCTGTCCGACACCCACCACCACGGCACCGATGATGCACGTCAGCAGCAGGTCGTTCGACAGGTCGAGCCGCCCGCCCAGCAGCAGTGCGGGATCGAGGCTCTCGACCGCCGCCGCATCGGGATAGACCAGCCGCGTGAGGATGTTCATGAAACCCGGCGTATAGAGCGCCGCCAGCACCGTGCGCGTGCCGAACTGTCCGCCGAAGACGAGCAGCGCGACGAGCATCAGCGGCACGTCGAACATGTAGCCGAACGTACCCACCTGAATCGACGGGAAGATGTTGTGAAGCACGATGCCCAGACCGTAGACGCCGCCCGGCACGAAGTTGTAGGGGTTGATGAAGAGGACGAATCCCGCGCCCATGATCGAGCATCCGAGAAAAATCAGGAGCCAAGATCTCCACCATGCCCACGAACCCATCGGCTCGAGCAGTGCCTTCGTATTCATACGTACCGGTTTTAGATACCGACAAAGATAAGACAATTCTCCGGAAATGCCAGCGGATTTTCGGCGACAAAACGCCGAATCCGATTTTTTTCTTTATATTTGCATGAACATTCAAGACCGATACGTCCATGATTCTGACTTATTATACCGTCGTTTCGATGATCCTCATAGCCTATCTGCTGGGCTCGATTCCGAGCGCCGTGTGGATCGGCAAGAAGTATTACGGCATCGATATCCGCGAGCACGGCTCGAAAAACGCCGGCACGACCAACATGCTCCGCGTGCTGGGGCGCCGCGCCGCCGCGCCGGTCTTCGTGCTCGACTTCCTCAAGGGCTTCGTCGCCGTGACGATCGTCGAGATGCTCAAGTACGACGAGTGCATCAACGATATGTGGCTCATCAACATAAAGATCGCGGCCGTCTTCGCCGCCGTGCTGGGCCACATCTTCCCCGTCTTCGCGGGGTTCCGCGGCGGCAAGGGCGTCGCCACGCTCGTGGGGGCCGTGACGGGCATCTACCCGCCCGTGGCGCTGCTCTGCTTCGGCGTGTGGTTCGTGGTGCTGCTCGTCTCGCACTACGTCTCGCTCGCATCGATGATCGCCGGCTGCTGTTTCCCGATCTTCACGCTCGCCTCGCCGAAGGTCAACCAGTCGATCCCGTTCGTCGTCTTCTCGTTCGTGATCGCCGTACTGCTGATCTACACCCACCGCAAGAACATCGAGCGGCTGCGCAAGGGGTGCGAATCGAAAATCTACGTATGGAAACCCCGACGCGCACGCATGGCCGAAGAGCTGCGGAACCGCCGCGGACAACAGGAAAAAGAGGAGCGTTAGCTCTCCGCGCGGCACACGGCGGCGCCGACGCCGCAAACCCTGCTGCCGCAGCCCGTTAGCGTCCTACGGCCTGCTCATGCGCGTCTCCGGATCGAAAAAAAGAGCGTTTCGAAACGATAAAAAAAGCCGAAAACGTTAGGAAACCTTCTTTTTTCGTCTATCTTTGCACCGAGAACCGAAGAGGAACGCAACCCCGAATGCTTCAAGAGAACCTGATACGGATTTACGAGACGAGCTTCCGCGAGAACCGCGAACGGCCCGCTCTGACCGACTATTTCAAGGAGGAGACCTTCTCCTACTACGAAATGGCGAAGGAGATCGCGAAGCTGCACCTGCTCTTCAAGAAAGCGGGCATCAAGCAGGGCGACAAGATCGCACTGATCGGGCGCAACAATCCCCGGTGGTGCATCACCTACATCGGCACGATCACCTACGGCGCCGTGATCGTACCCATCCTGCAGGATTTCACGCCGGCCGACATCATCCACATCGTCAACCACTCGGAGAGCCGCCTGCTCTTCTTGGGCGACAACTTCTGGGACGTGATCGAGGAGGAGCAGATCCGGCAGATCGAGGCCGTCTTTTCGCTCACCGACTTCCACGTCATCTACGAACGCGAAGGGAAGGCGCTCACCAAGTTCCAGCACGACATCCTCAAGAACTACCGTTCGAAATACCCGCGGGGCTTCAGCCTCAACGACATCAAATATCCCGAGATCCCGAACGACAGCGTCTGTCTGCTCAACTACACGTCGGGCACCACGGGCTACTCGAAAGGGGTGATGCTCACGGTGAACAACCTCACGGGCAACGTGGTCTTCGCCCGCTCGGCGGTCAATACCCAGACCGGGCAGCGCTACTTCCAGCCGGGCGGCCGGACACTCTCCTTCCTCCCGCTGGCCCA
The DNA here is from genome assembly GCA_910576555.1 of uncultured Alistipes sp. GTDB lineage: Bacteria > Bacteroidota > Bacteroidia > Bacteroidales > Rikenellaceae > Alistipes. The sequence goes on from CAJTIY010000001.1 coordinate 544,672, forward strand.
CGCCTACGGCTGCGCCTTCGACTTCCTCGCACCGCTGGCCGTCGGCGGCCACATCACGCTGCTGGGCCGCATTCCCTCGCCGAAGATTCTGCTCGAGGCGATGGGCGTCGTGAAGCCCACGATCATCTGCTGCGTGCCGATGATCCTCGAGAAGGTCTACCGCAAGCAGGTGCTTCCGATGCTGGAGAAGGGTCCCATGTCGCTGGCCATGAAGATTCCGCTGGTCAGCGCGGCGATCTGCACGGTGATCCGCAAGAAACTGATGGAGGCCTTCGGCGGCAACGTCTCGATCTTCATCGTGGGCGGCGCGCCGATGAATCAGGAGACCGAAGCCTTCCTGATGCGGATCAAGTTCCCGATCACGATCGGCTACGGCATGACCGAGTGCGCTCCGCTCATCAGCTTCGCCCCCGACAACGAATTCAAGCCGGGGTCGTGCGGCCGCTACCTCTCGGAGCTGCTCGAGGTGCGCATCGACTCTCCCGATCCGGCGCATACGGCCGGCGAGATTCTCGTCCGCGGCGAGCACGTCATGACGGGCTATTATAAGAACGAAAAGGACACCGCGAAGGTTCTCGACGCCGAAGGTTGGCTCCACACGGGCGACATGGGCACGATGGACCCCGACGGAACGCTCTACATCCGCGGCCGCTCGAAAACCATGATCCTTTCGGGCAGCGGACAGAACATCTACCCCGAGGAGATCGAGGACAAACTCAACAACATGTATCTGGTGCTCGAGTCGCTGGTACTCGACGCCGGAAACGGACGACTCAAGGCGCTCGCGGTCCCCGATTACGAGCAGGCCGAAGCCGAAGGGGTCGACAAGGAGGAACTTCCGGCCGTCATGGAGCGCAACCTCATAGAGCTCAACGGACTGCTGGCATCCTACGAGCGGATCTCGGAAATCGCGATCTACCCCACAGAATTCGAAAAAACACCCAAGCGAAGCATCAAACGCTACCTCTACAACCCGGCGCTGTTGGCCAAGTAGCGAACGAAGAAACGATATCACGGGCAGGTAACCCACATATGGATTCTCTATCCCAAACTCTTCATAGTCACGGAATCCAGTTTAAAATGAGGCGTCACTACAATCGGGTTACCTGCCTTCTCTAAGAATCCCCGGAAGTTCGGCTTCCGGGGATTCTCCGTTTTTTGCGGCACCCGGGATGGCAGCAAACCTCCCACGGACCTGACGCCGCCCCGGCACGGCGCTTCGCACCGTATCCGCTGTCGGTTCTCACACCGGCGAAAGCGCCGTTCCCGCAGCGAAGTTTCCACTGCGGGAGAGAGCTCTTTGGCAGTGCGCTCCGTGCCGAGCCGACCGTCGACCCTCGCCCCGACGAAGGTAGTGTCAAGGCAACGAAACATCCGTAGCCTCGGGCTCCCTTTCGCGCCCGATCTCACGTCATCGAAAGTACGCGGGGGGGGCACAGAATGGCGGTTCACAGGTTGAACGCACCCTTGAACGACTTCACGGCACCTCTATTCCGACTGCGTCGCCCGCAGCCGAGTTCCGCAGCAAACCTCCCACCGGCGCAAGATCGTCCCTCCGCCCCTGCTCCGACAGACCCGATCCGGCGGAAGCGGCTCCCGGCATCCGGGAGAAGGGGGGGCATATCGGTAAACCGCAAGCGAGCTTGCTTCTGCACTCGGCTTATTCGTATCTTTGGCTGCGCCCAAGATACTCCGTCTCGGCATAACCAAGCTACCGCTTGCTTTTGCCCTCGGCTTATTCGTATCTTTGGCTGCGCCCAAGATACTCCGTCTCGGCATAACCAAGCTGTCGCTTGCTTCTGCACTCGGCTTATTCGTATCTTTGGCTGCGCCCAAGATACTCCGTCTCGGCATAACCAAGCTATCGCTTGCTTCTGCACTCGACTTTTCGTATCTTTGAACCCATGAAGATCCAGAAGAAACAGGCCATCGGCGAAAATCTGCTCTACGTGATGGTGTGGACGGCGATCATTCTGGTCCCCGTGCTCAACTCGCAGATGATGTCGGAGCTGCACGTCAACATCGAGAACGTGCTGATCGCATGGCGGCAGATCGCCCCCTACCTCATCATCTTCGTCATCCACAACACCTTCCTCGCCCCGCGCTACATGCTGCGCCACCGCTACGTGCGCTACCTCGCCTACAACCTCGTCCTGATCATCGGCGTGTTCTGGCTGGTGAGCCTCTACGAGCGGCATCTCGCCACGAGCATCTTCCCTTCGATGACGGTCAACGATTTGGATGCCTACCGCAAAGCATCGTTCACCAACCTCGAAATCTACTGGAACGTCGTGCTCGGATTCTTCATGACGGGAGCCAACACGGGTATCAAGCTCATGTACCAGTCGATCCGCGACGAGCAGACGATGGAGGCGCTCAAGCGGCAGAACCTGCAGGCGGAAATGGACTATCTGAAGTATCAGATCAATCCCCATTTCTTCATGAACACGCTCAACAACATTCATGCGCTGATCGACATCGACACGGAATCGGCCAAAAACGCCGTGATCGAACTCTCGAAGATGATGCGCTACGTGTTGTACGATTCGGGCCACGAACGCACGACGCTCCAGCGCGACATCCAGTTCCTGCGCAACTACATCGAGCTGATGCGCATCCGCTACACGAACGATGTCGAGATCCGCATCGACGCGCCGCAGGACGCCGACGCACAGGTGGCGATCCCGCCGCTACTGCTCATCGTCTTCGTGGAGAACGCCTTCAAGCACGGCATCAGCTACCGCCACAAGTCGTTCATCCGCATCGAAGTCCGCTGCGTTGAAGGCATGGTCGTCAGCACCATCGCCAACAGCCGCCGCGAACCGGCACGCAACCGCCCCGAGCCGGGCATCGGACTGGAGAACGTCCGCAAACGCCTCGCCCTGATCTACGGCGAGCGCAACTATACGCTCGACATCCGCGAAGATGCGGAAACCTACACCGTGAAACTCGTAATTCCCGCACTCCATGCTTAAATGTATCGCCGTCGACGACGAACCGCTGGCCCTGCGCCAGCTTACAGGCTACATCGCCAAGATCCCCTATCTGGAACTGGCGGCGACCTTCGCCAACGCCATCGACGCGCAGCAGTTCCTCGCCGCGCACCCGGTCGATCTGGTCTTCGCCGACATCAACATGCCCGACCTTTCGGGCGTGGACTTCGTCCGCTCGATGGTCGTCCGCCCGATGGTGATCTTCACCACGGCCTACTCCGAGTACGCCGTGGAGGGCTTCAAACTCGATGCCGTCGACTACCTGCTCAAACCATTCGGCTTCGCCGACTTCAGCCGCGCGGCCGCCAAAGCCAACTCGCTCTACGAGCTGCGCCATAACCGCCGCCCCTCAGAGGCGGAGGAGCCGGAAACGGAGGCCGAACCCAAAGACAAGGAGTATATTTCGGTGAAGGCCGACTACAAGGTCTCGCTGGTGCGCATCGCCGACATCGTCTACCTCGAAAGCGAGGGCGAATACGTGCGCATGCACCTCGCCGACGGGTCGACGATCACCACGCTGTTCCGGCTCAAGAACATGGAGGCGGCGCTGCCGTCGGATACGTTCCTGCGCGTGCACCGCTCCTACATCGTCAACCTGCGGTGCATCAAGAGCTATGTCCGCGGACGGATCTTCCTCAACGACACCGACTACGTGCCGATCGGCGAAAATTACAAGGAGGCGTTCCAAGCCTATATCGACCGCAACTACCAGAATCTCTGACGCGCGCAGCGGAGAGAGGGGACCAGCGGAGGACGCAACGGAGCGCATAGCAGAAAACGCGGCGGAAAGGACAACAGCGCGCGCGGCAGAAGGCGGCGTGAGACGGCAGCAGGAGCCACGGCAGCGCGGCCGCGGCTGTCCGAACCGGCCGCGGCGACCTGCCCGCGTGTCCGCCGTCACTCGGCATCCAGCCGGGGAAATCCGTTCAGGGAAAGATACTCGCCCGCACGGTATTCGCAGCAGTAGTGCCGCAGGCCGTTGGTCAGCACGATGTAGCGGGCGCCGAGCACGGAGTTGTAGCGCACGGCCTGCGCCAGCGTGCGACGATCGATCCGCACCCCGGGGGCCTTGCACTCGGCCAGCAGCAACGGCCGGGCGTCGTCGCCCGCGACCACCACATCGGCCCGCTGGGGCTGGCCGTTGAGCGGCACGGCATACTCCTCGACGATGCGCCGCGGCTGCGCGCCGCAATGCGCCGCAAGGTAGGCGACCAGATGCCGCCGCACCCACTCCTCGGGAGTCAGCACCAGCCAGACGCCCCGCAGATCGTCCCACACCTCGGTCCGGCCGTCGCGCATGCGCGCGCGGAGACGAACGGGCGGAAAGTTGAGTTTGGGCAGTGCGGACATCACGTATCGAAAAAAATCGTATCTTTAGCGGCAAATATACGAAACTTATGAAAATCCTCCTCGCACTCATAACGCTTTTTTCGCTCTGCGGCGCATGGGCGCAGAGCCCCCGCACCACGTCGTCCGGCTGCGAGCCGCCCCGCGGCGACATCCGCCCCGCACCCACGCAGGAGGCGGCCGACGGCCCCGCGGCGGACAACGCCTATATCCGCACGCTCGGGGCATGGACGCAGGAGGGCAACCGCTTCGCAGCCCCCTTCACCGTGCCCTTCTCGTGGGCCAACCGGCAGGTGCTGCTGCGCATCGACGGCGCCTCGGCCGGCTACGAGGTCCGCATCGGCGGCCGCACGGCGGCCTTCGTCGCCGACGGCAACGCCCCGGCCGAGATCAACGTAACGCGCATGGTCCGCGAGGGCCGCAACGAGCTGGAGATCGTGGTCGACGACCCCGCACCGACGGCCGCGCTCGAAAGCTGGAAAAGCGACCCGGCGCCCGCCGTCGGCCGCGCACAGGTGCTCTCGCAGCCGACGCTGCGCATCCGCGACGTGCTCGTCAAGACGTGGCGGAGCGCCGACGACGGCGACTTCACGGCCGAGGTGGCCGTCGCGATGAAGTCCGACGCGCTCAATCCGCGCACCTCGCGCGTGGAGTACGAGCTGCTCACGCCCTCGGGCCTGCGCGTCGTCGCGGCCCATCAGGATCTGACGCTCGACATGCGGCGCGAAGACACCGTGCGGTTCCTCGCCCGCATCCCCGCCGACTCGCTCTGGAGCCCCGAACACCCCCACCGCTACACGCTGCGGCTCCGCACGCGCCACGCGGGCCGTTACGACGAATACCAGACGCACCGCCTCGGCTTCCGCACGGCGGAGCTCCGCGACGCACGCCTGTACATCAACGAGCGTCCCGTCGCGCTGCGCGCCTGCGAGGCTTCTCCGCAGAGCACGCCCGAGACGCTCGTCCGGCTCCGCGCCGAGGGCTGCAACACGCTGCAACTGCAGCCCGGCAGCGTCGCGCCGCACCTCTACGACACATGCGATTCGCTGGGGCTGCTCGTCATCGCCCAAGCCCCCGTCGACACGAGCCGCAGCGGCGACTCGCGCCGCAAGGGCGGCAACCCGTCGAACGACCCCGCATGGCGCGGCGCCTACCTCGAGCGGGCCGAGACGAGCTACCACACGGCCAAGCGCCATCCGTCGGTCGTCGCCTTCTCGCTGGCCCGCCGTGCGGCGAACGGCATCTGCCTCTACGAAACCTACCTCGCGATGAAACGCCACGGCGACCGGCGCCCCTTCCTCTACCCCGAAGCGGCCGGCGAATGGAACGCCGACACGCTGCCGCTGCAGTGATTCCATGCCGCAGGGAGGCCGAATTGTCGCTTTTTCGCTTTCGATTCTGAATTATCTTTTCTACCTTTGCCCCCGCAATCGTTTCAGAAAAGGAGATGAAAGTATTCCAGAAGGTCGACGAACTGCAGACCGAACTGAACAGAACGGAGCGATCGAAGATCGGCTTCGTCCCCACGATGGGCGCGCTGCATGCGGGCCACCGGTCGCTCGTCGAACGCGCACGCCGCGAGAACGAGACGGTCGTCGTGAGCGTCTTCGTCAATCCCACGCAATTCAACGACAAGAACGACCTGAAGCACTACCCCCGCACGCCGGAGGCCGACGCCCGTCTTTTGGAAGCGGCCGGCGCCGACTACGTGCTCATGCCGTCGGTCGACGAGATCTACCCCGAACCCGACACGCGGCTCTTCGACTTCGGGCGAATCGACAAGGTGATGGAGGGCGCCACGCGTCCCGGCCATTTCAACGGCGTGGCGCAGGTCGTCAGCCGCCTGTTCGACATCGTACGCCCGGGCCGCGCCTACTTCGGCGAGAAGGACTTCCAGCAGATCGCCGTCATCCGCGCGATGGTCGCCCAACTCGCGCTCCCGATCGAGATCGTCGAGTGCCCCATCGTCCGCGCCGAAGACGGTCTGGCCCTCTCCTCGCGCAACCAGCTGCTCGACGCCGCCCACCGCGCCGCCGCACCGCGCATCTACGCGACGCTGAAGGAGGCCGCCGAGCGGTCGCACACGCTCTCGCCCGCCGAACTGAAGGCGTGGGTCGCCGGCGAAATCGACCGCGACGGGCTGCTCCGCACGATCTACTACCAGTCGGTCGACGCGCTGACCATGCAGGAGGTGACGGCATGGAGCGACGCCGCACGCATTCAGGGCTGCATCGCCGTCGAGGCGGGCGGCATTCGTTTAATCGACAACATCCGAATCCGATAATGAAATTCCAGATCGAAGTCATCAAATCGAAGATCCACCGCGTGACCGTCACGCAGGCCAACCTCAACTACGTGGGCAGCATCACCATCGACGAAGCGCTCATGGAGGCCGCCAACATGATCGAGGGCGAGAAGGTCCAGATCATGGACATCGACAACGGCGAACGCTTCGAGACCTACATTATCAAGGGCGAGCGCGAGAGCGGCTGCATCTGCCTCAACGGCGCGGCGGCCCGCAAGGTGCAGGTGGGCGACACGGTAATCATCGCCTCCTATGCGCTGATGGATTTCGAAGATGCGAAGCAGTTCCGGCCGTGGGTCATCTTCCCCGACACGGCGACCAACCGCCTCGTGAAATAACCGCCCGCGCTGCGGCCTCCGCCGCCTCCGACCCTAAAGCCTCCCTTCGTCGGGGAGGCTTTTTCGTTCCTCCGGCCGATGCACACCCCTGCGCCCGGCATCCTCCGCCGGTCCGTACATCCCCCGATACCGCCCGACAGCGCCAGCCGTCCGGTATCCTCCGACAGCCCGCGTCCATCCCCATCTGCCCATACATCTCGGCCGATACCGCCCGACACCCCGCCGATACCGCCCGAAACGAGACCAGCACCGCCCGATCCGGGGCCTGCACCGCCCGATCCCGCAGGATGACGATCGTTCGCATACGCTTCGCCCCGAACTCCTGCCCGGCACCCTCCGGACCGGTCTCCGAACCCCGCACTGCAACCATACCGCGACCCCAATTTGCGCACCCGCCGCGACAGCTGCCCGCCCCGCCGCAACGAAAAACAGTAAAAACAGGTGCGCAAAGCACCATTTTTCCGATAAATTCCTATATTTGCAATAGGTTAACCCCATCACCGAAGTGGATATAGCGCTCACCCTACTGGCATACGTGCTGGCGATCGTCGGCATCGCAGGTTGCATCATTCCCGTCATCCCGGGCGTCGTCTTGAGCTACGCCGCTCTTCTGTGCGCCTATTTCACCTCCTATGCGACCATCTCCACCGCCTCGCTCTGGATCTGGCTCGCCGCGACGATCGCCGTCACCGCCGCCGATTTCTACCTTCCGGCATGGATGACGCGCCGCTTCGGCGGCTCGCGCGCCGGGGCTATCGGGGCCACGGTCGGCGTCTTCGCCGGCTTCTTCCTCTTCGCACCCGCGGGCATCGTCCTCGGCCCCTTCTTCGGCGCCGTGCTCGGCGAACTGCTCCACGACCGCAACGACGCGGGCAAGGCGCTGACAGTAGGCTTCGGCTCGTTCCTCGCATTCGCCGTCGGCACTGGGGCGAAACTCGTCGTCTGCATCTGCATCCTCATCCGCATCGCCGCCGATTCGTTCGGCGCGGCGAGCGACTGGTTGTCAACCGTTTTCTAAAAACAAATAGTGTATGAAGAGACTTCTTATTCTGGCAGCGATCGTCACGGCGATGCTGACCGCGGCTTGTAGCAAATACAAGTACGAAACCGTCTCGGGAGACCCGCTCAAGACGCGGATCTACACCCTCGACAACGGACTGAAGGTCTACATGAGCGTCAACAAGGAGACGCCCCGCATCCAGACCTACATCGCCGTACGCGTCGGCGGCAAGAACGACCCCGCGGAGACCACCGGTCTGGCCCACTACTTCGAGCACCTGATGTTCAAGGGCACGCCCAGCTTCGGCACGTCGGACTACGCCGCCGAGAAGCCGCTGCTCGACGAGATCGAGCAGCTGTTCGAGATCTACCGCAAGACGACCGACGAAGCCGAGCGCACGGCCATCTACCGCCGCATCGACTCGATCAGCTACGAGGCGTCGAAGATCGCTATCCCCAACGAGTACGACAAGCTGATGTCGGCCATCGGCGCCAACGGCACCAACGCCTACACGTCGCAGGACATGACCGTCTACGTCGAGGACATCCCCGCGAATCAGATCGAGAACTGGGCGAAGATCGAGGCCGACCGCTTCAAGAACCCCGTGATCCGCGGCTTCCACACCGAGCTGGAGACCATTTACGAGGAGAAGAACATGTCGCTCACGCGCGACAGCCGCAAGGTCTGGGAGACGCTCGACGCCGCACTCTTCCCCCACCACCCCTACGGCACGCAGACCGTACTGGGTACGCAGGAGCACCTGAAGAACCCCTCGATCACCAACGTGAAGAACTACCACAAGACCTACTACGTGCCCAACAACATGGCCATCTGTCTCTCGGGCGACTTCGATCCCGACGAGATGATCGCCACGATCGACAAATACTTCGGCGACATGGTCCCCAACGAGGAGCTGCCGAAGCTGGAGTTCGAGCCCGAGGCGCCGATCGCCGAGCCGATCGTACGCGAGGTCTTCGGTCTGGAGGCCGAGAACGTCATGCTGGGCTGGCGCCTGCCGAAGGCGACCGACAAGTCGTGGGACGCGGCCCCCATCGTCGCGGAGATCCTCTACAACGGTCAGGCGGGCCTGATCGACCTCGACCTGAACCAGCAGCAGAAGGTGCTGACGGCCTACGGATACGCATCGCCGCAGCCCGACTACGGCACCTTCATCGTCGCAGGCCGTCCGAAGGCGGGGCAGTCGCTCGACGAGGTCCGCGACCTGCTGCTGGGCGAAGTGGCCAAGCTGCGTAGCGGCGACTTCGACGGGAAGCTGATCGAATCGACGATCAACAACTACAAGATGCAGATGATGCGCGCCGTGGAGGACAACGGCAGCCGCGCCGACATGTACGTGCAGTCGTTCATCAACGGCTCCGACTGGGCCGACGATGTGAAGCAGCTCGACCGCATGGCGAAGATCACGAAGGAGGATGTCGTGGCTTGGGCCAACGAATACCTCCGTCCCGAGGCTTACGCCATCGTCTACAAACGCGAAGGCAAGGATCCTGACGTGCAGAAGATCGCCGCGCCGAAGATCACCCCGATCGTCACCAACCGCGACATGCAGAGCGACTTCCTCTCCGAAGTGCAGAACACCGAAGTGGAGCCCATCGAGCCCCTCTTCGTCGACTTCGACAAGGATATGGCACGCTTCGAGGCGCGCCCGGGCATCGACGTGCTCTACAAGAAGAACGAGACCAACGACATCTTCCGGCTGATCTACGTCTTCAACACCGGCACGGAGAGCGATCCGGCGCTCAACCTCGCCTTCGACTACGTGAGCTATCTGGGCACCTCGGAGCAGACCGCCGAGCAGATCGCCTCGGAGCTGTACGACATCGCCTGCTCGTTCTCGATGGGCGCCGGCGCCAACCAGTCGTCGATCACGATCACGGGCCTCAGCGAAAACATGGCGAAGGCCATCGACATCGTCGACCGCCTGCTGCTCGACGCACAGCCCGACGAGGCGATCCTCGCCAACCTCAAGGCCGACATGCTCAAGAGCCGCGCCGATGCCAAGCTCAACCAGTCGGCCAACTTCGGCGCGCTGCAGCGCTATCTGTTCTACGGCCCCCAGTTCATCGCCCGCACGACGCTCTCCAACGAAGCCCTCGAAGCGCTCGACTCCGAAGAGCTGCTCGGCAAGGTCCGCGACCTGATGGGCAAGAGCCACGAAGTACTCTACTACGGTCCGCAGAGCGAGAAGGAGCTGGACGCAACGCTCGCCGCGCACCACGAGGCCGCCGACGAACTCCAGCCGCTCACGAAGCGCTTCACCGCATGGCAGCCCACCGGCGATCCGCAGGTTGTGCTTGCGCAGTACGACGCCAAGCAGCTCTACTACCTCCAGTATTCGAACCGCGGCGAGCATTTCGACCTCGCGGCCGATCCCGAGATCACGCTCTACAACGAGTATTTCAGCGGCAGCATGAACGCCATCTGCTTCCAAGAGATGCGCGAGGCGCGCGGTCTGGCCTACTCGGCTTCGGCCTTCCTCGTGACGCCGGGCAACCTCGAGGACACCTACGCTTACTACGCCTTCATCGCCACGCAGAACGACAAGATGCGTCAGGCGATCGAGGCATTCGACGAGATCATCGAGCGGATGCCCGAATCGGAGGCCGCCTTCGACCTCGCGAAGGAGGCCCTCATCGCACGCCTGCGCACCGACCGCACGGTGAAGGAGGGCGTGCTCTGGAGCTACCTGAACCTGCGCGACCTCGGCCTCTCGGAAGACCGCGACCGGCAGCTCTTCGAAAAGGTGCAGGCCATGACGCTCGCCGACGTGAAGGCTGCGCAGGAGCAGTGGGTCAAGGACCGCAAGTACGTCTACGGCATTCTGGGCGACATTCAGGACCTCGACCTCAACTACCTCAAGACGCTCGGCCCGATCCGCACCGTCTCGCAGGAGGAGATCTTCGGCTACTGATCCCCCTACCCCACGAAAAAAGAGTCCGACACCTTGCAGTGTCGGACTCTTTTTTTCTGCCGTAGCAGCCGGCCGCGGCCCCGCCCATGCGCGGGTCCGTCGCACGTCAATGCTTGAACATGTCCGCGGCGAAGGGTTTCCGCTCGCCCGCAGCGTCGATCATGCCCGCCTCGAGGATGCCGCCGTTCGAGTCGAAATAGCGCAGCGAGAAGGTATGCAACCCGCGGCGCAGCGCCACCTGCCCGCTCCGCTCGCGCCGCGGATGCAGGCCGTCGTTGTCGACCGTCGTGCGGCCGTCGATCGCGAGCGTCGAACCGTCGTCGGAGTAGGTGTAGAAGGAGTAGATGCCGTCCTCGGGCACCTTCACGTAGCCTTCGAACACGAGACCGATGTTGCCCACGACATCCTCCGGAATGGCGATGCGGTCGCAGATGAAGTTCTCCTTGAGCGGCGCCTCGTCGATGTCGGCGCAGCACGAGCCCGCGAAGTCGAACCACCGCACGAGCAGACCGTCGGCCAGCGAACCGCCGGGCCGCACCGCCGGAAGGTAGTCCGTGCGATCGAACGCCGCGCGGACGAGCCCGCCGGCCACGCCGGCGCCGTCGTAGCAACGCATGGTCAGCGTGCAGCTGTCGGCAATGTCGAACGGCGCGGCATAACGCGCCGAATTCCGGCCGGGCACCGAGCCGTCGAGCGTGTAACGGAGTTCGACCCCTACGGGTACCGTCAGCGCGACACGGGCCCGGTCAACGAAGACATTGCGGTCGCAGACCCCGCCCACGTCGGCCGCACGATAATTCCATCCGCTGCGCTCCAACGCTCGCAGATGCGCCGGCAGACGCCGCTCGAACGAGGCGAAATCCTTCGCCTCCGGACGGCACCACGCCGTCTCGGCCACAGCCAGCAAGCGCGGGAAAAGCCGCTCGCCCGCCGCCTCTTTCGTGGGCGCGTACTCACTCCACAGATGGCCCTGAATGCCCGCGATCAACTGTTCGCGGCCCGGAAGCGACGCCGGCACCGGCTCGTGGCAGTAGACCTTCGCGAGCGAGTTGCGGTCCTGCTCCTCCGAGAGGTAGTAATACTCCGAGGGGGCGAGGATCACGCGGTGGCCCCGCTGCAGCGCCCGGTTGAGCGTCCCGGGGTTCCAGCTCCGCCACCACATCACCACGCTCCCGGGATCGAGTTCGTCGTCGGCCACCTCGTCCCAGCCCACAAGCGTCTTGCCGTGTTGGCGGCAGAAACGTTCCAGCTCGCGGGTGAACCACGCCTGCAGCCCCTCCGCGCCGTCGAGCGCCTCGCGTTCGATGCGGGCGCGGCATGCCGGACATTGCGACCACGCCGTCTTCTCCACCTCGTCGCCGCCGATATGGACATACTCCGAGGGGAAAAGTTCGAAAACCTCCTCCAGCACGCCGCGGCAGAACTCCAGCGTCGCATCGCGCCCGAGGCAGAGCGGCGTGGAGAAGTGCTCGCCCCACGCACCGCCGCGCCCGTCGCACGAGAGCGCGGGATAGGCGCGCAAGGCCGCGAGCGAGTGGCCCGGCAGGTCGATCTCGGGCACGACCTCGATGCCCCGCTGCGCCGCATAGGCCACCAGTTCGCGGATCTCGTCCTTCGTATAGCAGCCTCCGTAGAGGCCGTCGCGCATCCGGTCCACGGGAAGCCCGAACTTGGGATCGCCGTCGGCCGCCGCACGGGCCATGCAGAGCGAGTCGTGGCCGTTCGGCGTGCGCCACGCCCCCGCCTCCGCAAGACGCGGATAGCGGTCGATCGCCACGCGCCACCCCTGATCGTCGGTCAGGTGGAGATGCAGCCGGTTGAACTTGTAGAGCGCCATGCGGTCGACGAGCGATTCGACCTCGGCGAGGGTGAAGAAGTGACGGGCCACGTCGAGCATCGCGCCGCGCCATGCGAAACGGGGCGCATCGGCGATCTCCACGGCATGGAGCCGCCCGCCGTCGGCGGCCCACAGCAGCTGCCGCAGAGTCGCGGCGGCCGACACAGCCCCCTCGTAGGAGGCGGCGCGGAGTTCGATGCGCTCCCGCGCGACGGCGAGCCGGTAGGCCTGCGGCGCGAGCGTCGGATCGAGCGACAGCACGACATCGGCGTCGGCACCCGCACAGCGCACCCCGATGCCCTCCGCCGCGAGTGCATCGGCGAGGTAGTCGGCGGCGGGCCGGAGCGACGCATCGGCGGCTCCGACCGTCACGCCGCCCGAGAAATCGAATGTCTCCCGGCCCGGTACGACCTCGAGGGGGCACGGAATCAGCACGGCCGATTCGCGCGAAGGGAGCGTGCAGGCCACCGTCGCGCACAGCGCCGCAAGGAAAAGCGATCGTAACATATCCATAGGCTTATTGCAGGGTTACGACACGCTTCAGACGCAGATCGGCCGACGACGCGCCCACGGCGAACGCATACTCGCCCGGCTCGACCGTCCGCCGCCCCGCGGCATCGACGAGGGCGAGCGCCTCCTCGCCGACCTCGAAACGCACGGTGCGCGCCTCGTCGGCCGGGATCGCAACGCGCTCGAAGCCGCAGAGCTGCAGCTGCGGACGCACGGTCGAGGCCACCGGATCGGAGAAATAGAGCTGCACCACCTCGTCGCCCGCACGCCCGGAGGTGTTCCGCACCGTGCAGGAGACGACGAAGCCCCCGTCGCACGGCGCGACGCGCAGATCGTCGTAGGCGAAGGTCGCATAGCTCAATCCGTAGCCGAACGGATAAAGCGGCGCGGCCGTGAGGTCGGTATAGTCGTGGTTCGCCGGGCGGCGCTTGTTGTAGTAGACCGGAATCTGCCCCGTCGTGCGCGGCACGGTGACGGGCAGGCGACCGGCGGGATCGGCGCGCCCCAGCAGCACGTCGGCCACGGCGTCGCCGCCCCGAGCGCCGGGATACCACGCCGTCAGCAGCGCATCGGCATACTCCGCGGCCCAGCGCATGTCGAGCGGCCGGCCGGCGACGTAGACCACGACGAGCGGTTTGCCCGTCGCACGGAGCGCCTCGAGCAGCTGCTGCTGGGCACCCAGCAGGCGGAGCGTCGCACGGTCGTTGCCTTCGCCGCACTCCATGTCGCTCACCGCATCGGTCGCGGCCTTCGCAGCCCCCGTCTCCAGATACTCGGTGTCGAGGTCGCGGCCGCTCGAACCGCCGACCACCGCCACCACGACATCCGCCCTGCGGGCCGCCGCCACGGCGGCCGGGATGCCCGACGCGTCGTCATCGCGCACGGCGCAGCCGCGGACATATTCCACGCGTTCGCGCCCCAGCGCCCGCTCGAGTCCGTCGCGCACGGTGTTGGCCGCACGCTGCGGCGCCGTGTAGTCGCCCAGCTGGTTGTAGATCCGGTCGGCATTGGGTCCCACTACCGCCACGCGGCGCAGCGTCGCCGCATCGAGCGGCAGCGTCGCATGCCGGTTTTCGAGCAGCACGACCGACTGCCGCGCCGCTTCGAGCGCCAGCTCGTCGTGCGCCGCACAGCCCGTCGCAGCCGCGGCCTCCTCGTCGACATAGGGATTCTCGAAGAGCCCCATCTCGAACTTGAGCGCCAGCACGCGCCGCACGGCGCGGTCGATGTCGCGCTCCGCGACGACGCCCTCCTCCACCGACCGCTTCAGCGTCGCGAAGGCTTCGCCGTGCAGGTCGACGTCGACGCCCGCCTCGAGCGCCATCCGTGCGGCATCGGCCGCATCGCGGGCCACGCCGTGCGTCTCCCACAGCCCCTCGATGCTCACGAGATCCGACACCACGAATCCGTCGAAGCCCCACTCGCCGCGCAGGATGTCGGTAAGCGTACGGCGGTTGCCCGTGCACGGGATGCCATCGACCGAGTTGTAGGCCGTCATCACCGAACGGGCTCCCGCATCGATCGCGGCACGGAACGGCGGCAGGTAGGTCTCGCGCAGCTCACGCTCGCCCACGAGGTTCGGGCCTCCGTTCTGCCCGCCCTCCGAGGCCCCGTAGGCGACGAAGTGCTTGAGCGTCGAGAGCGCATGGCCCGGCTGCGCGAGGTCGGCCGACCCCGTGCCGCGCACGAACGCCTCGCCCATGCGCGCCACGAGGAAGCGATCCTCGCCGTAGCTCTCCTCGACGCGCGACCAGCGGGGGTCGCGCACGATGTCGAGCACCGGACCGTAGCAGATGTGGGCGCCCTGCGACCGGATCTCGGCCGCCACGGCGCGTCCCAAGCGCTCGACGAGCGCCGGGTTCCATGTCGAGGCCTGCCCGATCGCCGTGGGGAACACCGTGGCGCCGATGGCCATATGGCCGTGGGGCGCCTCCTCGGCGAGGAACAGCGGAATGCCCAGCCGCGTATGCTCCGCGACGTAGCGCTGCATCTCGTTGGCCAGCCGCGCCGCGAGGCGGGGCGTGAGGCCCGTCCGCAGGTCCTTGCGCGTCCACGGGTCGGCGCGGAACGCCCCCCACAGCATGCCGACATGGCCATCGTCCACCGCCCGGCGGAACGCCTCGGTCAGCACCAGCGAATCGCCCGCACGTTCGTACATCTCCCACCCGTAGGGCGACTGCAGCTGCCCGATCTTCTCGTCGAGCGTCATCTCGGCCGTCAGCAGCTCCGCACGCCGGGCCGGCGACAGCGAAGCGTCGCGCCAGTCGCCGCCGCACGCCGCGAGCGACACCGACGCCAATAACGTAATGATCCGTTTCATATCACGCTTGTGTCCAATCCGCCGGTTCGGGTCCCATCTCGAAGACGAGCTCCCCGCCGCCGGCTATGTCCGCATAATCGATATAGTAGTTGCGATACGGCGCTCCGTCGAACAGAATGCGCCGGATGTAGCGGTTTTCGGGCGACTGGTTGCGCACCTCGATGCGCAGCACCCCGTCGCGGACCCGCACCTCGGCGCCGTCCACGAGCGGCGACCCGAACCAGAAGCGGCCGCCTGCCGGCTCGACCTGATACATGCCCAGCGCCGAGAGGACGTACCACGCCGACATCTGCCCCACGTCCTCGTTGCCGCAAAGTCCGTCGGGACGGTCGCGGTAGAGTTCGGTGAGGATCTGTCGCACGCGGTCGGCCGTCTTCCACGGCTCGCCGACCATCGTATAGAGGTAGGCCGTATGGTGGCTGGGTTCGTTGCCGTGGGCATACTGTCCGATCAGGCCCGAGATGTCGGGCGACGCCTCGGCCCCCAGATCGCCCTCGACGACGAACAGCGAGTCGAGCATCGCGACGAACCGCTCGCGCGACCCGAAGCAGGCCACGAGCCCCTCCACGTCGTGCGGCACGAGCCACGTATACTGCCATGCGTTGCCCTCGGTGTAGTCCTGTTCGAGGTGCTTCGAGTGGAAGGGATCGAAGGGCGTGCGCCATGCACCCGACGCCGAGCGGGCCCGCATCAGGCCCGTCGAGGGGTCGAAGTAGCGGCGGTAGGCCTTGCTGCGCCGTCCGAAGTATTCGGCATCCTCCGTGCGGCCCTCGCGGCGGGCCGCCTCGGCCAGCGCCCCGTCGGCGATGGCGTATTCCATGCAGTACCCCACCGACTCGTTGAACTCGTAAGGAATATATCCGTATTTCTTGTAGAGGTCCATGCCCCTGTCGTCGCGCATCGACGAACGCTTCATCGCCTCGTAGGCCGCCTCGCGGTCGAAGCCGCCGAAACCCTTCAGCAGCGCGTCGGCCACTACCGGCACGGCGGGATTGCCCACCATGCAGTCGGTCTCGTTGCCCCAAAGGTGCCACACGGGCAGCTTGCCCTGCTGCTCGTCGATGAGCAGCATCGTGCCGATCATGTCGGGCACCTTCTCGGGATGGATCACCGTCATCAGCGGATGGGCCGCACGGTAGGTGTCCCAAAGCGAGAAGGTGGTGTAGACCGGATGGCCGGGGTCGTCGTGCACGCGCCCGTCGGCACCCCGGTAGCGGCCGTCGACATCGGAGAAGAGCGACGGGGCGACCATCGTGCGGTAAAGCGCCGTGTAGAAGATGCGGCGCACCGACTCGTCGCCGGTCTCGATGCGCACCTTCGACAGCTCGTCGTTCCACGCCGCACGCGCCGCACGGCGCACGGCATCGAAGTCCCACCCGGGACACTCGGCCTCCATGTTCGCCCGGGCGTTCTCCTCCGAGACGGCCGACAGGGAGACCTTCGCCACGAGGGGCTCGTCGCCGAGGTCGCCGAATTCGAAGCGGGCATAGAGCATGCGCCCCTGTGCTGCGTCTCCGTCGATCGCAAGGCTGTCGCCCGCGAAGCGGCACGCGCCGAAGGGTCGCGAGAAACGCAGGCGGAAGAAGACCCGCTGGTCACGCGCCCAGCCCGAAGAGCGGCGCCACCCCTCCGCTGTCACGCTGTCGAGCAGCCGCACGCCGCAGTCGACCGCTTCGTCCCAGCCGAGCCCGTTCTCCAGATCGAGCACGACGGCCGCATCGGCCCCCGCGGGAAAGCGATAGCGGCTCACGCCCACGCGGGCCGTGGCCGTAAGCTCCGCATCGACGCCGTAGCGGTCGAGGTGCGTGCGGTAGTAACCCGGCTCGCAACGCTCGTTGCGGCGGCTGAACGGGGACCACATCCCCGAGGAGGGATCGTCGGCCGTGCCGCGGCCGAAGCGGACCTCGCCCGTGACGGGCAGGAGCGAGACGTCGTTCAGGTCGCCGATGCCCGTGCCGCTCAAGTGGGTATGTCCGAAGCCGATCACGGTCGTATCGGCCCAGTTGTAGCCCGAGCACCAGTCCCACGCGTCGGGCAGGCTCGTCGGGCCCAGCTGCACCATGCCGAAGGGAACGTTGGCCCCCATGAAGACATGGCCGTGGTCGCCCGTGCCGATGTAGGGATCGACATATCGGGCCGGATCCTCCTCCGGCCCGGAGGCGGTGCAGGCCCCGCACAGCAGCGCGGCGAGCACCGGAAGGGTTCGGTAGTTCATCTGTTCTCAGCTTTTTCGGCGATCAGTCCCCGGATTTCGACGACGGTCTCCCCCGCTTCGGTGCGGATCGTCGACCGCAGGGCGAAGGGCCCCGGCGCGCTGCCGCGCGGATCGAACGCATAGACCACGACCGCCTCCGTGCCGGGCGCGATCTCGGACGGCCCCGACATGCGAAGGCGCCGGTCGCCCGATGCGTAAACGGGGTGCAACGTACGTCCCGACCGGTTCCAGAGCCGTATGCTCCGCTCGCGCGGGCCATCGCCCGGCACGAAGCGCCGCATACCCACCGCGTCGACATCGGCACGGAAGGCATCGGACAGCACATAGGGGTAGAAGATCTCCTCCTCGGGGATGCGGCTCACGACATACCCGGTGACCTTCAGCGTGTTGAACTTCCTGTAGTCGCCGTCGGTCGCGATCACAGTAAGGCCGATCGAGAAGTCGTGCAAGCGGTTTTTCGGATCGAACACCGCCTCGACGACGCCCCGCCCGCCCGGCGGTACGGGCTTGCGGTCCCAGCTCGGCGTGAAACACCCGCACTGGGTGTGGACGTCGAGCAGCGTGACGGGCTTCGGAGAGATGTTGGTGAACGCATAGCGCAGCCGGACCGCGCCGTCGGCTTCGCGCACCGTGTCGAGCCGCTGCACGGGCTCGTCGAACCGCAGCAGCCGCGGCTTCTGGGCCGCGAGCGGCAGCGACAGGCACACGGCAACGGCCGAAAGGAGCGTCGTTCGGATTCGTCGCATCATGGAATCGCCTTTTTAACGGGGTACGGGCAGCCGCTCGCAAGCGGCCGCCCGACCCCGATCATCGTTTTATCGCATATCGGATCATTCTACCACGGGACAGTGGATCTCCTCCGTCCAGACGGGCGTGCTCGAAGCGACGCCGTCGTAACCGTTGCCCGAAATATCCTTGAACGTACGGTCGTCGGCCTCGTCCAGACGCCAGTAGCCGATCAGCCCCTCGGCCGTCGCCGGATTGACGTAGCACTGGTTGTTGAGCAGCTCGATGGGCGTCAGGGCGCGCTTCCACACGCGGGCCTCGCTCACCATGCCGTTGAAGCGGCGGTAGTCGTTGGCCGAGCGGCCGATGCAGAAGGAGCTGTTGTAGTAGAAGCCGAGGTTGATCGGATCGCGGTCCGCCGAGGATACCGAAGCGACCTCCACGCCGTCGATGTAGAGCTTCAGCGTCGAGCCGTTCTCCACGGCGGCGACATGGTACCAGCGGTTGAGGCTCAATGGATTGTCGAGTGCCGAGAGCGACGAACCGCGGCCCGCGATGTTGAGAATGCTCTTGGGCTCCTCGACGCCGCCGATCGAGACGTCGCCGATGCGCAGCATGAAGTTCTCCTCGACGCCGAGCAGCGACGAAATGCCGTGGCTCATCGAGCTCCACCCTTTGGCGAACATGCGGATCTCCACCGTGCAGGCCGGCAGGTTGGCCAGCTCGGGCTTGCCCTTCATCGTGTTGTCCATCTCGATCTGCCAGCGGCCCTGCAGGTCGACGCCGCGGGTCTTGATCAGCTGGTTGAAGACGATGAAGGTCGTCTGCGACGTGGCCAGCACGCGCGTGCCGTCCGACGTGCCGGTGATGCGCAGCGGGAGGCAGTAGACCAGACCGAAGTCGAGGTCGTCCATCGACTCGATCTCGACGGCCACGGGATCCGACACGGCCGAGCCGGTGCGGATCAGCGCCGCCGTCGTCGAGAGGCTGTAGCTGCCTTCGGGCAGCAGCGCATAGGAGGTGCCCTTCTCGGCGTTGTAGGCTTCGAGCGCCGCGGGATCCACCACGATCGGAACTTCGACGTCGTGCTGCATCTTGGCCGACGAGGTGACGCTCACGGCGATCGACGAAGGTCCGTCGATGTAGACGTTGGTCAGCGGAGAGCGCTCCGTGCCGGTGAAGTAGACGACATCGGCGTACTCCTGCGACTTCTGGCAGCCCGCAGCCAGAGCTGCGGTCGCCAGAAGGATTGCTATCATTTTGTTGGTTTTCATGGTCGGTAGCGTTTAAAGGTTATTTCGCATAGATATTGAACTCGGCGGTACCCATGTTCGAACCGTAGGTGGCATTGATCCGCAGATAACGCACCTGCTGCGAGCCGTAGAGCGCGATATAGGCATACGGACTGGCGAATACCACCGAACCGGCGTTGCGCGTCGGCGTGCCGAGCTCCGTAAAGTCGACGCCGTCGAGACTGTACTCGATCATCACTTCGTTGGGACAATATTTGGCCGAATAGTTCGAACGCGAGGCGAACATCATGCCCGTCATGTCGTAAGCGCGACCCAGATCGACCGTGAAGCTGACCGGTCCGCCCCAGGTGCGGATGTAGGTCGCCTCGTCGCCGTCGAACAACTCCTCATACGTTCCGGAATGGATGCCGCCCTCGTCGCAGGCGACGATCGTCCATGCCGAACGGTCGGCCACCTGCGCTCCGTCGATATCGGCCGCCGAGAAGTTCTTGCGGAACATCTCCGAGCTCGTCTCGACGCTCACGGCCACGTAAACCACGCCGCGGCTCTCGCTGACGACGGCACCGGCCGGCGCCTTCAGACGCAGCGGAATGAGGTAACCGTTCGTATTGGTCAGCCCCGAGAGATCGCCCGCGAGCGACACCGCGATCCGATCGGCCGACTTGTTGGCGCCGGCAGCGATCGTACAGGGTACGTTTTCGAGCTTCACCAGCGCGGCGTCGAGCGACGCATAGGCGGTGGCGTGGGCCTTGTTGTAAGCGGCGACGAGCGTATTGTCGACCTCGGCACCCACCTCGTAGCCGCTCGCCGAAGCGATCGTCGTCAGCACGTTGAAGGCTGCGTCGACCGACGGGATCGTACCGGCGATCGAGTGGTGGATGATGGTACCCGTGAGCACGTTGTCCGCACCGCACTGGGCGTAGATCGTCGGATCGGTGCTTTCGATCTCGTAGACCTCCATCTCGCCGATGTTCGAGTAATAACCGGCGAACCCGAACGAGAGACGCAGGTAGCGGGCCTCCAGATAGTCGGCGAAGGCCATGTAGTAGTCGCCCTGCGACCACGACGAACCGGTGAAGACGTTCTCGCCCGAAGCGACCGTACCGGCCGTCTCCCACGCTTCGCCGTCGAGGCTGTAGGAGATCGAGAGATCCGCGAGGTTGTAGGTGTAGAAGTGCAGACCGGTGACCATATGCACGCCGCCCATGTCGACGTTGAGCACGTTGCCCGACGATGCGAAGCCGACGGAGGAGTAGTTGTCGCCGTCGAAGAGCTTCGACGCATTGTCGCAGTCGGCCGACCACGACGAGCTGCCGCCGGCCGGGAAGCCGATCATGTCGTCGGCCGACGAAATGGCGCGGATGAGGTTGTTCTCGACCGTTACGACGGCGTAGACCACGCCGCGGCTTTCGCTCGCGACGGCACCGCCGCCGGCCGTGAGTTTCACGGGTGCGAGGTAGCCCTCTTTGGCGTCGAGCGCCGAGAGGTCGCCCGTGAGCGAGAGGCGCACTTCGTCCGCCGACGCGTTCTGGCCGCCGGCGATCGCGATCGAGGCGTTTTCGATCTGCAGGTTGGCAGCCGGAAGCGCCTTATAGGAGGTGCCGTTCGCCTCGTTGTAGGCGGCGACGAGCGAGTTGTCGACAGCGGCCTTCACCGTGTATCCGCTCTCGGACGAAACCGTCGTGTAGACCCGGAACGAGCTCTCGAAATCGCTCGTCGAGCCGACGCCCTTCTTGTGGACGACCTTGCCTTCGACGACGTTGTTCGTACCGGTGATCGTGTAGATCGTCGGGTCGGTGCTCTCGATCATGTATACGTCGAGTTCGTCGATCTCCGTGTTGTAGGAACTGCTCATGTCGAACGACAGACGCAGGAAGCGGGCCTCGAAATAGTCGTAAACGGCCGCGCAGTATTCGCTGTACGAGGATGCCGCCTCTTCTGCGGTCGGCGTTCCGGCCTGCTCCCACAGCTTGCCGTCGAGGCTGTACTCGATCGTCAGCGTAGCCAGTTCGTTGCCGCTGAAGCAGAGACCCGTCACCATGTGCGACTCCTTCATGTCGACCGTCAGCACGTTGCCGCGCTGGTCGAACGACACCGAAGTATCCGAATTGCCGTCGAACAGATGGGCGTAGTTGCCGCAGTCGGCCGTCCAGCCCGCACGGTCGCCCGCAGGGAAGCCCACCAGATCGTCGATCGACTCGATGGGACGGATCAGGTTGACCTCGGTCTCCACCAGCAGGTAGACCACGCCCATCGTCTCGCTGGCACCGATGCCGTCGGCCTCGAGGCGCAGCGCACCCAGATAGCAGCGCTCCGTGAGCTGCGAAAGATCCTCCTCGGTCGAGAGCGAAACCTTCATCGCCTGCTCGGTCTGCATGGCGTTGGCCGGCAGCTCGAGCGAAGCGTTTTCGAGCACGAGGTACTGCTCCGGAAGCACGGCGTAGGCCGTTTCGTGCTCGGCATTGTACCGCTCGACGAGCGAAGCGTCGTAGAGGAGCCGCACCGTAGCGTCGCCGTGCACGGGCGAGTTGCTGCGTACGGCGAATTCCGTCGCGAATTCACCGGACGAACCGGTCGGACGGTGTGCGATGCGGGCCGAGAAGAGGTTGTCCGTGCCCGCGTTCACGTAGACGAGTTTCGTGGCACCGTCGACCACCTGCGTGTAGTCCTCGAACTCCTCGCAGGCCGCCAGCGAAGCGACCAGCGCGCAGGCTGCGGCGGCGTGTTTCAGTATGTTTTTCATAAGTCGGTTGCTTTAAGGTTATTTGGTGACCGCAGGATTCTGCAGCTGGATGGCGCGGCGCAGGTGGCCGTAGGGGATCTTGTTGTTCGAACCCGAATCCTCGGTGTGGTAATCGCGCTGCACCATGAAGGCGCCGAAACCGCCCTTGTAGCCCTCGGCGAGGATGGTGGAGGCCTGTCCCTCCAGACCGCCGCCGGTGGTCCAGTAGTCGCCGATGTTCTCCGTCGTGACGACCTTCTCGTTGGGGAAGCCGGTCGCACCGCGCCACGACGAGGAGCCGTAGGCCTGAATGACGAAGTAGTTCAGGTAAGGTTCCGTCTCGGCGGGAGGCGTATGGCCGTCGACGATCAGCAGCTTGGAGGGATCGGCGCCCTGCGGACCGATGAACTGGCCGAGGTACTGCACGAAAAGCGTCATGCGCTCGCCGTAGATGCCGTAACGCTGCTCATCGCTCGATTCGGGCTCGTAGTCGAGGTCCAGCCCGTCGATTTTGTTGTCCCACATCTGCTGCAGCAGGTGGTTGCCGTAGAGGATGCACCAGTCGGGGTAGGGACCCTCGGGATCGATCGTCTTGGTCTGGTTCACCATGTCCTCGTACGTGAGGCCGAAGTTAGCGTAGTTCTCGTTCTCCATGATGCGGATGATGGTCGGAGCCACCAGCAGCGTGCCTCTCGTGCGGCGCATCTCCCACATCTCCTTGTAGGCGAGTTTGTTCTTCACCGGATCGGGATAACCGCCCCACAGCGAGCAGATATCCACGCTGTCGGGCAGTGCCGAGAAGCGGTAGGCCGGCGAGGAGGTATCGCCGTTGTAGTCGGCGAACCACACGAAGCAGATCGAACGGTCGAACATGTTCGACTTGTAATCGCGCAGATTCTGATAATACCGCTCGCTGTACTTGGTGGCAGGCTGCAGGTTCAGCGGCTCGTAATCGGTGTCGCAGGCCGCAAACCCTGCGCAGAGAGCTCCCAGAGCGATGCTTGCTACTATTTTTTTCATATCGGTTCGTTCTTGTTTTCAGAGTTTAGGCTTCGTTACTTCTTGTCCCACCAGAGGGTCGTGCCGCCGTTGTCGCCCGTGGGGTTCGTCGACTCGCCGTTGAGCGTGACGACGGCGTTGCGCACGGCGTCGGGGTTGGTCGCATACTCCGTCGAGGGGAAGTTCAGACGACGGATCTGCTTCGAGGTGCTGATCAGTCCCGACTGGTTGTTCACCACGTTGGGGAACACCTTCGGATAGCCCGTGCGGCGAAACTCCGACCAAGCCTCCTGACCGTCGGGGAAGATGGCCAGATACTTCTGCGTGATGATGCGCTCGAGCATCGTCTCGAAACCGGCGGCATCGTCCCACGCCACGGTGATCTTGCCCAGCGCTTTGGCCGAATTGGAGGAGACCACCATGTCGTTGTAGTCGGCGGGCACCTTCGTCGCGTCGGCGAGGTAGAGGTCGGCGCTGCCCACGCCCTCGGTCGCGAACGAACATTCGACACCCTTGCGGTAGTATTCGCCGGCCGTGCTCTTCGAGCCGAAGCGCAGCTCGTACTCGGCGCGCAGGAACCACGCCTCGGCGGGCTTCATCCACACGATGGCGTCGTTGTTGGTGCATTTCACGCTCGAAAGCAGGTCGGAGAGCACGTAGTCGGCCGTGATGTTGATGCCGTTGCGTACGCCGCGGTACTCGCCGCGGCTGTTGGCGGTGAAGTAGGCCGCACGGCGCGGATCCTCGTAACCGTTCATGTAGGACTCGATCGTCGCACCGATGCGGCTGTCGCCGCCGTTGAACGAATACTGGATCATGTAGAGCGGATACTCCCACTGCGTCGCGGAGGCCGGCTTGGCGAACTTGGCGATGTCCGAAGCATCGGTCATCAGCCCCACCGGATTGGCCAGAGCGGCCTCGGCCTGCGCCCTGCAGAGCGCCTCGTCGGCATAGCTGACACGCATGGCCAGACGCAGACGGAGCGTATTTGCGAACTTGATCCACGCCTGCAGATTACCCGCATAGATCGGGTCGTAGTTGGCCAGCAGCGTCGCCGAGGGGTTCTTCTGGTAGAAGTCGGTCAGCACGCCGATCGCGGCGTCGAGCTCCTCGAAAAAGCGGTTGTAGACGACCTGCTGCGCGTCGTACTCCTGCTGGATGCCGCTGTTGCCGATCGAAAGGTAGGCGATCGGGCCGTAGGTGTCGGTCACGCGGTGCATGACGGCGACCTTCAGCACGTCGGCCAGCGCCACGGCCTCGGGCGACTCCTCGCGCAGGGCGTCGAGCTGCGCCCACGGGCCCATCGCACGCTGGAAGGCGTCGTCGTGCATGGCATTGTGCCACTCGGCGGCCAGAATATCGTAGAGGTTGTTGGCGCGGAAGCTGGCCTTCGTCGCACCGGTGTATCCGGCGAAGATGTTGCCGGCCAGATCCTGAATCACCTGAAAGCTGGCGCTGCCGTATTCGTCGTCGCCCACGATCTGGAAGGTCGGGATGACGTTCTGCGCCAGCTGCGTGAAGGCCGACCCGGTACGGAGGTTGTCCCAGCCGAGCATCTCGTCGGTGGCCTCGTCGGGGTTGGTGTTCTTCTCGTAGAAGTCGCCCGTGCAGGCGCCCAACGAGAGCAGCGCAGCCGCAAGCGAAAGTTTTATGCTGTTCGTGAAGTTCATAGTGCTTTTCATTTTAGAAGGTTACTTTTACCGAGAAACCTATGTTGCGCAGGCTCGGCTGCTGGAAATAATCGATGCCCGACGAGTAGGTTCCGGCTCCCGACACCGATTCGGGATCGAACGGCGCCTTGCAGTAGAGCATCCAGAGGTTGCGGCCGATGAACGAGACGTTGAGCCCCTTGATCCACTTGCACCACTTCTGCACGGGGAGGTCGTAACCCAGCGTGAGTTCGCCCAGACGGACGTTGGTCATCGAGTAGACGTAGCACGAACCGATGGCGCCGTCGCCCAGATTGGCCGTCTTCTCGTAGTAGGGCTTGATCTTGCCCACGCGCTGACCGTTGACCAGCACGCCGTTGTTGTCGCGCGCCTCGGCCGTGACGGCCGACACGCCGTAGTAGTCCATCGCGGCCTGCGTCAGCGAGACCCCGACGCCGCCCACGCGGGCATTGAACATGAAGCCCAGCGTGAGCCCCTTCCAGTTGAACTGGTTGCGCCACGAAAGCGTGTAGGAGGGGTTGGTGTTGCCGGCGTAGATGAAGTTGTTGGGGTCGGTGGCGATGTCGCCCGCGGGCGATACCCAGATGTTGCCGTGACCGTCGGTCTTGAGCGTGTTGACGTAGAGGTCGCCCATGCGGCCGCCCTCGCGTACGACCATCTTCACGCCCGACGTGCCGCCCATCACCATCGAGTCCTGCGTGATGCGTTCGCCGCCAATCTCGTAATCGTGGAGCATCTCGACGATCTTGTTGCGGTTGCGCGAGTAGATGACGTTCGACTGCCAGTCGACGGGACCGAGCTTCTGGTTGAGCTCGACCGAGAGCTCGACACCGTGGTTGTCGACGCGGCCGCCGTTGACGTACATGCTCTTCTTGGTCGAGGTGGTCGAGATCGTGGGGTTGAAGATCTGGTTGAGCGTGCGCGAGCTGTAGTAGGTGGCGCCCACGATCAGCTTGTTGCCCCACAGACGGACGTCGGCACCGACCTCCCACGACTTCGTGCGCTCGGGCTGGTAGGAATCGGCCGTGAGGAAGGTCGTGGTCTGCGGACCCTGCGTGGAGACCGGATAGGTCGGGTTGGTGATGTAGCGCATCGGGGCGTTACCCACCTCGGCGTACGAAGCGCGGACCTTCGCGTAGGAGAGCACTTTGGAGTGCATGCCGAAGATGTCGGTCAGCACGGCCGAGAGACCCACCGAAGGATAGAACATCGAGAGGCTCTTGGTGTTGACCAGCCCCGTCGACCAGTCGTTGCGGCCCGTCACGTCGAGGAAGACCATGTTGCGGAAGCCCAGCTGCACGGTGGCGAACACCGACTGCGTCTGGTCGTTATAGGTCGTGCGCGAATAGTTCTTGTTCGGCGTCATGTTGTTGAGCGTAAACAGGTTGGCCGAAGCGAGGTCGCCGCCCTCGATCGTCGCGCGGTACTTCAGGTCCTCGATCGAGGCACCCGCAGCGGCCGTCAGCGACAGCGCGTTGTCGAAGAACGTCTTGTTGATGTTGAGCATCACGTCGCCGTAGCGCTGCATCGTCCGGTACTCGTTGTAGTAGTAGCGGCCGTACTCGCCGGCGAAGAGCTTGTTGGTCGAGGCGTAGTTGCGCTGCTCGGCCAGCATGTCCGTATAGTCGATGCGGGCACGCCCCGTGAGGTCGAGCCAGTCGGTGATGTCGTACTTGAGCGAAGCACCCATCAGGAAGCGGTTTTTCGACGTGTTGAACATGTTGCGGTTGATGATCCAGTAGGGGTTCTGCATCGACATGCTCATGTCGCCCCAGTCCCAGTACTGCGTCTTGAAGTTGCGCGTAGCGTCGTAACGCTCGTAAACGGCGTACTTCTCGAGGCTCTCGCTCGGCGAGAGGAGGTAGATCGGGATCAGCGGGTTGTAGTACTGGCCGCCGGCGAGCATGTTCTGCTCGTTGAGGTTGATATACATGCCCAGCACGTTGAGGTGCATGCGATCGCGCAGGAACGAGTTGGAGTGGCTCGCCGTGAAGTTGTAGCGGTTGAACTCGTTGTTGGGGATGATGCCTTCGGCCGTCACCACGCTGGCAGACAGGTAGGTCGAGCTGTGTTCGTTGCCGAACGAGAGACCCACCGAGTTGGTGGAGTTGTAACCCGTCTGGAAGAAGTCCTTCGGCTCCCACGTCGAGGCCTTCGACATCTTGGTCGGACTCCACGACTCGAAGCTGCCGTCCAGAGCGCCGTACGAACGCTGGAACTTGGGCATCACGAAGGGCGAGAGGAAGGTCGTGTTGTTGCTGTAGGATACCGAGACGCCCTGTTCGCCCGTGCGGGTCGAGAGCATCACCACGCCGTTGGCGGCCTTCGAGCCGTAGAGCGCGGCCGACGAGGGACCGGTCAGCACCGACATGTTGCCGATGTCGTCGGGGTTGAACGAGGCGATACCGTCGCCCGAGGGGTTCGACGTACGCATGATCGTATACGAAGCCGACGGAGTGGCCATCGAGAGCGAAGGAAGCGGAATGCCGTCGAGCACGTAGAGCGCGTTGTTGTCGCTGTGGATCGACTTCGTACCGCGCATCACCACCTTCGTCTCGCCGCCCAGACCGGCCGCACTCGAGTTGATCTGCACACCGGCGATACGGCCCGAGAGGTTGTTCGCGAGACTGGCGTCTTTGGCTTTGAAGACCTCGTCCGTAGCGATGTTCTGCACGTTGTACGACACGGCGCGCTCGGCGCGCTTGATGCCGAGTGCCGTCACCACCACGGCCTCCAGCTGCTGGTTGTCCTCCTCGAGCGTGATGTCGAGCATCGTGCGCCCGCCGACGGGCACCGACTGCGACACGTAGCCGATGAACGACACGTCGAGCGTGGCACCGGCGATCTGCGCGCTCCACGGGAAGGTGAAGACGCCGTCCACGCCGCTCGTGGTGCCCTGCATCGACCCTGCGACCATGATCGTGGCGCCGATGATCGGCTGGCCGCTCTTGTCGACGATGCGGCCCGTAAGCCGGTCGGCGTGTGCCGCCTGACGCGCCTCGGCACCCTTGAGGATGACGTGCGTGCCGTCGATCGACCACTTGACGCCCGTGCCGCGGAACAGCTCGCCCAGCACGGTGCCCAGATCGCTGCCATTCAGCGCGAGGGTCACGTTGCGGGCGATGTTGACGTCCTTGTTGTTGTAGAAGAAGGTGTAGCCGCTCTGCTGTTCGATCTGCTTGATCACCGTGGCGATCGGCGTGTCGGTCACATCGAGCGAGATTTTTTTCTGATTCTGTGCGAATGCGGGAACGACCGCGACGGCCAGAGCGAGGCACAGCGCCAGCGCCCGATTCCTCAACGACGCACCGAAGGCCGTCGCGAAGGATACGCGAACGCTATTTCCCCGCCCGAATTTTTGGGCGGTAAAAATTTTTTTCATAGATTTGTAGAATTGAGTTGGAATTCCGCATGCGTTCCTGATCGCATGCGCTTTTTGATTCGCCATACGGGAGGACGGGCAAGGTCTTTCCGTATGTTTTTTCGGGGAAGTAAGGTCAGCTTTTCGAAGTCATGGGCAGGTCATTTATTGGTTTCGGTTGAAGTCGGTAGGTAGGATCGGATCACAGCACCTCGAAGACGGAACGTCCCGACATGCCGCCCGAAGCGGCGGGCCGTTCGTCGAGTTGCCGGAAACGGATGTTCGAAGAGATGGTGAAATAGCGCAGGATCACGTCGAGACTCTGGTTGGAGAAGGTTCCCGTGAACTTGTTGCCGCGCAGACGGTCGTTGCGGAGCAGGAACTCCACGTTGTATTTGTTGCCGATCATGCGCAGCGCATCCTCGAGCGAGGTGTTGTTGAGCACGATGCGCCCCTCCTTCCACGAGGTGTTGCAGGAGATGTCGGCTTCGTTGAGATAGACCACGCCCGTGCGGTCGTTGTAGATGACCTGCTGTCCGGGCATCATGCGCACGGTCTGGCGGCGGTGGTGCTGGTCGTCGTACTTCACCCCCACGCGGCCCGAGACGAGCGTCGTGCGGATGCAGTCGCCGTCGTAGGCCTCGACGTTGAACTCCGTACCGTAGACCTCCACCTCGGTGGTGCGGGCCTCGACGACGAACTTCCGTTCGCTGTCTTTGGCGACGTTGAAATAGCCCTCGCCGCAGAGCATCACGCGGCGCTCCTTGCCGAACCGGGCGGGATAGCGCAGGAACGAATCGGAGTTGAGCCACACGCGGGTGCTGTCGGGCAGCGTCACGCAGCTGACCATGCCGGTCGTCGACCGGATCTCGACCATCGAATCGAATTCGTTGCCGATGTGGGCCAGCGCCCAAGCCGTCAGGCCGGCGAGCGGCAGCAGCAGGACGGCCGCGACGCGCTCCGCACGCCGCATCGCGCCCCGCCACCAAGCTGCGCGGATGCGCCGCCGCACTTTGGCGAAGGCCCCGGCGGTGTCCGTGCGGCGCTTCGTTTCGAAGGCGTCGGAGGCGAAGCAGAGGTAATAGATCTGCTCGGCGGTCTTGCGGTTCGCGTCCGAAGCGCGCATCCACCGTTCGACCTCTGCAAGCTCCTCCGTCGTGAGGCGCCCGTCGTAATAGCGTACGAGCAAACCCTCCATGCGACTCTCTTCCATCCCTCCGTTTTTTCGTTCGTTTTCTTATTAGACCCTTCAGCGACGAAACCTCCTAAACCGAAAAACACTTTTTTCATATTTTTCCGCATCCCTCTCCGCCATTCGCAATATTTTATTAATTTCGCGTAATGGCCTACCCCGAACAACTCAACGACAACGCCCTGCTGAAGCGGCTCGAACAAGGCGACATGGACGCCTACGAGTCGATCTTCACGCGTTACTACGGGACCTTGTGCGCCTACACGCACCTGTTCGTTAGGGGGGGGGGGGAAACCGGCGAGAACATCGTGCAGGACGTGATGCTGTGGCTCTGGGAGAACCGCGAAACCCTGCGCATCACCGATTCGCTGTCGGCCTACCTGTTCAGCGCCGTGCGCAACCGCTGCCTCAAGCAGCTCAACCACGAGACGATCGAACGGCGGGTGCTGGGCCACTTGCGCGAACGGCTCCACGACCAGTTCGAATCGCCCGACTTCTATGCGGTCGAGGAGCTGCAGGAGAAGATCCGCACCGCCGTGGAGAGCCTGCCCGAAACCTACCGCGAGGCATTCGAGCTGAACCGCTTCCATAATCAGACCTACGAGGAGATCGCCGCCCGGCTGAACATTTCGCCCAAAACCGTCGACTACCGCATCCAACAGAGTCTCAAGATCCTGCGCGTGCGGCTCAAGGATTTCCTCCCCCTCGCGGCCCTGTTCCTGCTCGACAGCTGACGGCCGCTCCAGCTCCTCCCTCCCCCATCCCGAACCGCCGCGAGACTCCCGCCGCCCGCTTATCGGCACGCACCGCCGCGGCCGTTCACCCGCCCCTTACGCCCGGCCGTGCCGCCTCTGCCGGTCCGGTCCCGCCCGCCGTCCCGAAACGCGCCCGACATGCTGCCCTCCGAACGCAGTCCGCCCCGGACGGAGTGAATCCATCCGGGGCGGACCGAACCGTGCGGGACGCATCCCGCACAATGGGTCAATAGCGGTAGTGCTCGGCCTTGTAGGGACCCTCCTGCGACACGCCGATGTAGTCGGCCTGCTTCTTCGTCAGGCGGGTCAGCTCCACGCCGAGGTTGTCGAGGTGGAGCCGTGCGACCTCCTCGTCGAGGTGCTTCGGCAGGCGGTAGACGCCCGGAGCGAGCTCCTTGCGCCACAGCTCGATCTGGGCGAGGCACTGGTTGGTGAACGAATTCGACATCACGAACGAGGGGTGCCCCGTAGCGCAGCCGAGGTTCACGAGGCGTCCCTCGGCCAGCACGAAGATCGCATGTCCGTCGGGGAAGACGAACTTGTCGACCTGCGGCTTGATGTTGGTCTTCACGGCGTCCGACTTCTCGAGGCGCGCCATCTGGATCTCGTTGTCGAAGTGGCCGATGTTGCAGACGATCGCCTGATCGCGCATCCGCTCCATGTGCTCCAGCGTGATGATGTCGCAGTTGCCCGTGCACGTCACGAAGATATTGCCCTCGTCCAACGCGCTCTCGACGGTCTTCACCTCGAAGCCCTCCATCGCGGCCTGCAGCGCGCAGATGGGGTCGATCTCCGTGACGATCACGCGGGCGCCGTACGAACGCATCGAACGCGCGCACCCCTTGCCCACGTCGCCGTAGCCGCACACGACGACCACCTTGCCGGCGATCATCACGTCGGTGGCGCGCTTGATGCCGTCGGCCAGCGATTCGCGGCAGCCGTAGAGGTTGTCGAACTTCGACTTGGTGCACGAGTCGTTGACGTTGATCGCCGGCACGAGCAGTTCGCCCGCCTCGTGCATGCGGTAGAGCCGGTGCACCCCCGTGGTGGTCTCCTCGCTCACGCCCTTCCACTCGGCCACCGTGCGGTGCCACTTGTCGCCGTCCTCGGCCAGCACGCGCCGCAGCGTATCGAGGATCACCTCCTCCTCGTACGATTCGGGTTCGCAGTCGAGCGTCGCGGCATCGTCCTCGGCCTTGTATCCCTTGTGGATCAGCAGCGTGGCGTCGCCTCCGTCGTCGACGATCAGCTGCGGGCCCCGGCCGCCGGGGAACGAGAGCGCCATCGCCGTGCACCACCAGTATTCGGGCAGCGTCTCGCCCTTCCATGCGAAGACCGGCACGCCCGCGGCGGCGATGGCGGCGGCGGCGTGGTCCTGCGTCGAGAAGATGTTGCACGAACACCAGCGCACCTCGGCGCCCAGCTCCACGAGCGTCTCGATCAGCACGGCGGTCTGGATGGTCATGTGCAGCGAGCCCATCACACGCACGCCTTGCAGCGGCTTTTCGGGGCCGTACTTGCGGCGCACGGCCATCAGGCCGGGCATCTCGTGCTCGGCGATTTCGATCTCCTTGCGTCCCCAGTCGGCCAGCGACATGTCGGCCACCTTGTAGGGAAGTGTGTTGTCGATATACATAGTCAATCGTTGTTTGAATTGTTTTCGATTCGTTCGGAGCCGTCGGACGCCCCGCCTCCGCAGGCTGGCAGCGCCCGGCATGCCCGGCGGAGCGGGACCGTCATTCCGATCCCAGAATATAAGCCTTGTCCCGTTCGATCTGCCGGCGCAGCTCCTCCACCGACGCGAACCGGCGTTCGCCGCGGATGCGCTCCAGCAGCTCCACGCGGATCGTCCGGCCGTAGAGTTCGCCCGCAAAGCCGAAGATATGGGTTTCGAGTCGCCGCTCGGCCCCTCCGACCGAAGGGTTGGTACCCAGATTCGACATGGCGTCGTAGGTGCGCCCGTCGATCGCGACCCGCGAGCGGTAAACCCCGTCCTCGGGTGCGAAATCGACCCCCACGGCGATGTTGGCCGTCGGAAAGCCCAGTTCGCGGCCCAAGCGACGCCCGTGTTCCACGACGCCCTCGACCGTCGCCGATGCCCCTGTGCGATCCTTCCCGCTCATATCTTGTCCGTGAGGCGGCGCACCAGCCTGAATTGCGAAAGGAACTCTTTGGCGAAGACGCGCAGCACGGTGTAGGAGGGAATCGCGAGCAGCATACCGACGATTCCGGCCATCGAACCGGCGATCAGGATCACGAGGAAGATCTCCAGCGGATGGGCCTTCACGCGCTCGGAGTAGAGCGTCGGCTGGAGGACGAAGTCGTCCAGCCCCTTCAGCACCAGCAGCGAACCGACGATCACGCCGACGGTGTACCCCACCGACATGCCCTCGATCGGTCCGACGATGCCGACGAACACCGAGACGACGCCTCCGATGAGCGGCCCGGCGTAGGGGACCACGTTCATCACGCCCATGATCAGCCCGATGAACGAAGCGTCGGCCAAGCGCATGCCGAAAGCCGTCATCGTGAGCATGACGGCGACCGTGAGCAGCAGGCTCTCGGCCAGAATACCCGCGAAATAGCGCGACAGCAGCACCGTGACCTCGTCGAGCGCCCGCGTGATGCCGGCATGCAGACGCTCGGGAAACGCCGCGGTGATCATGGCGTAGAACAGCCCCTCGTCCTTGAGGAAGAAGAAGGTGATGAACGACACGGAGAAGACGGCGACAACGGTCGAGAGCGTCAGCCCGACGATCGACGAGACGAGCGCATTGAGCGAGTCGACGCTCGCCTTCCCGCCGATCCACTCCACGATGGCGTCCGAGAGCGAAAACGCACTCTCGGGCAGCGAGAAGAGACCGTTGAGGAAACTCTGGGCCCGGGCTACGGGTTCGGCGATGCGCTCCATCACGGCCGGGAAATCGAGCGTCGCGAGCTGATGGACCTTGTCGAACACCAGCGGCACGAACAGGGCGCACAGCGTCGCGGCGACGACCCAGATGGCGACGAGCGTGAGCAGCGCCGCCAGCGCGCGGGGCATGTGCCGGCCGCGCACGTGCAGCCGCACAAGCCGCTCGACGAGCGGACGGCCTACGACGGCCAGCACCGCGGCGACGAGGATGTAGACGACGATCGCCGAGAAATACCAGACCGCGAACAGGACGACCGCAGCGATCGCCGCGCCCGCAAGAAACTTCAGGACGGTCTGCAGAGTGGTCATACGTCGCTGTGCGTCAGGCCTCGGGCTCCGTGTGTCTGCGCAGACGCGCGATGGGGGTCTGCGACCCCACCGTGGGGTCGCCCAGCTCCACGAGCAGTTCGCTGTCCTTCGGCACGAGCACGTCGACGCGCGAGCCGAACTTGATGAAGCCGCAGACGCTGTTCTGCTCCACCTTGTTGCCCACGGTCATGTAGGAGATGATACGGCGTGCGATCAGACCCGCGATCTGACGGAAGAGCACCTTCTGCCCCGCCGGCGTGCGCACCACGGTGGTCGTCCGCTCGTTCTCGGTCGACGACTTGGGATGCCAAGCTACGAGGAACCGGCCCGGGTGGTATTTGAAGTACTCCACCTCGCCGCCGACCGGCACCCAGTTCATGTGGACGTTGGTGACCGACATGAAGATCGAAATCTGCAGCATCTCCTCCTTGAGGTATTCGTTCTCGGCGACCACCTCCGTCACCACCACGCGGCCGTCGCAGGGGGCGAAGACGAGGTCGGCATCGTGGATCCGCACGCGGCGCGGCTCGCGGAAGAAGGCCACGATGAAGAACCAGAACAGCAGCAGGAAGAGCGATCCGCCCCACAGCAGCGCTCCGGACGAATGGCTGACGAGCAGGTGGTAGAACAGCCACCATGCGAGCAGACACACGACGCCCGACACGCAGATGATTTTGTAACCCTCCTTATTTATTCTCATAACGCAGTAGGTTTTTAGCGCGATTTACAATACGAAGATCATGTAGACGAAGACGAAAGGCGCCGAAAGCAGCATGGCGTCGAAACGGTCCAGCGCACCGCCGTGTCCCGGGATGAGCGCACCCGAGTCCTTGACGCCCGCCGCACGCTTGAACATCGACTCGGCCAGATCGCCCGCCACGGCCGTCACGGCGGCGACGAGCGCCAGACCGGCCCACGCACCGTAGGAGGCATCGAGCCAGCAGGCGGCGCCGAGACCGGCGGCCACGGCACCGGCCAGCCCCCCGAAGAAACCCTCCCACGACTTCTTGGGCGAAAGCCGCTCGAAGAGTTTGTGCCGCCCGAGGGTCATGCCCGACAGATAGGCGAAGACATCGTTGGCCCACACGATGAGCACATAGGCGACCGTGATGCGCGGATCCCACCCCGAGGCGGAGAAGGTCGGGAAGAAACAGACGAGCATGCAGGGCAGTGCGACGTAGAAGAGGCCCGCGATCGTCGTGCCGATATTCGCCGCGGGATTCTCCTGCTTGCGGTAGAGCTCGCAGACGAACATCGCGGGAAACAGCAGCAGCAGGAGCGCCAGCGCGCAGAGCAGCGGTCGCGTGTCCCCCACGCGGATGCCCTCCGAGGCGAACAGAAAACCGAGCCCGAAGAGCAGCAGACCCGCCGTGAGGCCCAACAGCCGTTGCGGCGCGGCTCCCCGCGCGGCGGCAAGTGCGTAGAATTCGAGCATGCCCGCCACGAGCAGCGCGGCGAACAGCGCGCCGTAGCTCCACGGCGACCAGACGATCGCCCCCAGCATGACGACGGCGAGTACGATGCCGCTCAACGAGCGGATCGCGAGGTTTTTCATTTTTTCAGACATCGGGGTTCCGGGTTAAGCAGTTTGCGACGGTCGGTTCAGCCCTTTCGCGGATCGGTATCGGGTCGGGAATCGGCCCCGGCTGCAGAGTCGGGTCCCTCTTGGGGCATGTTCCATACGGCGGCGCCGTGCGATACGTCCTCGGGAGCCGACGCCTCGGCAGCGACCGAAGCTGCCCGGGCCGCATCCTCCGCAGCGTCCGAACCGGCCTGCGGCGCCTCCTTGCGGGCTGCCGCCGTAGCCGAAGCCGCCGCGGCCTCGCTCCGTTCGCGCGCCAGATCCTTCTTGCGTTTGCCGAAGATGCGCTCAACATCCTCGGTGAAGACCACCTCGCGGGCCAGCAGCAGCTCGGCCAGCTCCTCGACGCCCGCGGCATGTTCGCGCAGCACGCGCTCGGCCATCGCATAGGCCTCGTCGAGCAGGCGTCGCGCCTCGGCGTCGATCCGCTGCGCCGTCTGCTCCGAGTAGGGTTTGGTCAGCGCCATGTCGCTCTGTCCCGTCGAATCGTAATAGGAGAGCGTACCGACCTCCTCGCTCATGCCGTAGTAGGCGACCATCGCGTAGGCCTGCTTGGTGGCCCGCTCCAGATCGTTAAGCGCCCCGGTCGAGAGCTGCCCGAAGCGGATGCGCTCCGACGCCCGGCCGCCGAGCGTGGCGGCCAGCTCGTCCATCATCTGCTCGCGCGTGGTGATCTGCCGCTCCTCGGGCAGGTACCACGCCGCGCCGAGCGCCTTGCCGCGCGGAATGATCGTCACCTTGATGAGTGGATTGGCATGCTCGCAGATCCAGCTCACGGCGGCATGTCCCGCCTCGTGGTAGGCGATCACGCGCTTCTCCTCGTCGGAGATGATCTTGTTCTTGCGCTCCAAGCCCCCGACGATGCGGTCGATGGCCGCCAGAAAATCCTCTTTGGCGATGAAGGGCTTGTTGTGCCGCGCGGCGATCAGCGCCGCCTCGTTGCAGACGTTGGCGATGTCGGCGCCCGAGAAACCGGGAGTCTGCCGCGCCAAGAAAGCGCGGTCGAGCGCCGGGTCGAGCTTGAGCGGACGCAGGTGCACGTCGAAGATCTCCTCGCGCTCCTTCACGTCGGGCAGTCCGACCTCGATCTGCCGGTCGAAACGCCCGGCGCGCATCAGCGCCTTGTCGAGGATGTCGGCACGGTTCGTGGCCGCCAGCACGATCACGCCGGCGTTGGTCTGGAAGCCGTCCATCTCCGTGAGAAGCTGGTTGAGCGTATTCTCGCGCTCGTCGTTGCCGGAGAAGCCGGCGTTCTTGCCGCGTGCGCGGCCGATGGCGTCGATCTCGTCGATGAAAACGATGCAGGGCGCCTTCTGCTTGGCCTGCTCGAAAAGGTCGCGCACGCGCGAAGCGCCCACGCCGACGAACATCTCCACGAAATCCGAACCCGAAATCGATAGGAAGGGCACGTTGGCCTCGCCCGCCACGGCCTTCGCCAGCAGCGTCTTGCCCGTGCCCGGAGGGCCCACGAGCAGCGCTCCCTTCGGGATCTTGGCCCCCAGTTCGCGGTATTTGTCGGCCTTCTTGAGGAAATCGACGATCTCCATGATCTCGACCTTCGCCTCCTCCAGACCGGCCACGTCCTTGAACGTCACGCGGCGGTCGTTGTCCTTGTCGAAGACCTGCGCCCGGGCCTTGCCGACATTCATGATGCCGCCCCCGCCGCCGGTCCCCGCGCCGCGCGCCATCGAGCGCATCACGAAGAACCACACGCCGATGATGAGTACCCACGGCAGGAAATTCACCAGCAGGCGCGTCCAGTCGTTGGCCGTGTTCTCGTACTCCACCGGCACGGCGGCGCCCGACCGCTCCTCGGCCTCCTTCAGATCCTCGCGGAACGAATCCACCGAGCCGATCGTGAAGAGCAGCTGCGCGCCCTGCGCAGGCAGCCGCTGGAACCGCTTGTCGACCGTATCCTTGCGGTAGCGCTCCACGGCCTCCTTCTTCAGATGGACCTGTGCCTGCTCGCGGTCGACGATGAGGATCTTCTCCACGTCGCCCCGCTCGACCATCCGTTCGACGGTCGTCCAGTCGCCCTCCACGGGCCGGTCGTTCGACTCGCCGAGGAAATACCAGCCGATGATCAGCGCGCCGATCACGCCGTATATCCACATGAAGGAGGGCCGCGGCATGTTGACGTTCACCTTCTTCTTATCGCCGTTGTTGTCTTTCGCCATAAAATGTGCGGTTACGCTTCGTATTCGTATCGTTTCATCGGGGCGTCGGCCCACAGCTCCTCCAGCCGGTAGAAGTCGCGCAGCTCGGTCTGGAAGATATGCACCACGACGTCGACGTAGTCCATCGCGATCCACACGGCGTTCTGCTGCCCCTCGATGCGCCAGAGCTTCTCGCCCAGCGTCTCCAGCACCTTCTCCTCGATACCCGCGGCGATGGCCGCCACCTGCGTCGTGGAGTCGGCGCTGCACACCACGAAGTGCGAGCAGATCGCCCCGTCGAATCCCGAGAGGTCCAACGATACAATATTCTTACCTTTTTTGTCCTCGATCGCTCCGACGATCGTCTCTATCAGTTTTTCCATCATAGTTGCCTGCATGTCCATAACCTTGCAAAGGTACGAATAAGAATCCGAATTTCGAAATCGCACGGCGGAATTCGCACCGATCCGACAACCGCGGGGAGATTCCGCAGCCCCGGCCGAAGCCTCCGCCTGCGGCGCTGCGTACCACAGCGATACGTCCGGCCGCCCTTCCGGCGCGCGTCCGCGGCATCGGCGCGGGGCCGCGCTACCCCGCGCCCGAAGCGCTCCGTCCGCCGCCCGCCCTACGGCCGCGGCGTCGCGCGGGCCAGAATGGTCTCGGTCAGCGCCCGGATGATCGAGCTCTTCACATAGGTGCGCCGCACGGCCACGGCGATCTTGCGCGACGTAGCCCCTTTGGCCAGCGGCTTGAGCCGGTCGCGGCGGTCGGCAGGGATGAACTCCACGGCCATCTCGGGAACGATCGTCAGACACGACGTGCAGTCGACGATGCGCATCAGCGTATCGAGCGACCCCGACTCGAAGGAGTAGTGCGAAGGCATCTCGCGCTTGGCCTGACAGAGCTCGATGATCTGGTCGCGCATGCAGTTGCCCGCGCTCAGGATCACCAGATCCTTCACGTCGATGTCCTCGATGCGGACGTTCGAACGCTCGTAGAGCGGATTCTCGGGCGAGACGTAGGCGTAGAACCGGTCGTTGAAGAGCTCCTGCTCCTGAATGCCCTCGCCGCAGGTGCCGCTGGCCACGAGCGCCGCATCGATGCGGTCGCGCTTGAGCGCCTCGACGATGTCGGCCGTGATCATCTCCGATATCTCAAGCTCGACCTTCGGGAAGTCGCGCACGAAGGCCGGGATGAACTTGTGCAGCAGGTAGGGCGCGATGGTGGGGATCACCCCGAGCCGCAGCTTGCCGGCCGTCTCGCCCTTCAGCTCGGCGACCGCCTCCCGGATGCAGTCGTAGGCCCGGAGCGTCTCGCGCGCCTGCGCCAGCACCACCTCGCCCGCCTCGGTGGGGATCACCGGCTTCTTCGAGCGGTCGAGCAGCACCACACCGAGCTCCTCCTCGAGCGACTTGACCTGCATGCTCAACGAGGGCTGGGTCACGAAACAGTGTTCGGCGGCCTGCGAAAAACTGCCGCAGTTGGCCACCGCCAACAGATATTCCAATTGTATGATCGTCATAAAAGGCAACTATTTCCGCAGACAAAAATATAAAAAATCCCGATATCTCCATCCCTTCTCCGCGATTTCCTCCCCCGCGGCAGGCGCGATCGCCGCGAAAAGGGCCTCGGAATGCCCCCCGGGCGAAAGTTCCGCTCCGTTATATTTGGTACTGCGGCGCCGTTACATTATATTTGCGCGAAAATAACGTGCATAGCAAGGATATGGCTAAAATCATCCTCACCGGCGACCGTCCCACGGGCCGCCTCCATCTGGGTCATTACGTGGGTTCGCTGCGCCGCCGCGTGGAGCTGCAGAACTCGGGCGCGTTCGACGACATCTACATCATGATCGCCGACGCACAGGCCCTCACCGACAACGCCGACAACCCGGACAAGGTGCGGCGCAACATCATCGAGGTGGCCCTCGACTACCTCTCGGCCGGCCTCGATCCCGCCAAATCGACACTCTTCATCCAGTCGCAGATCCCCGAACTGTGCGAACTGGCCTTCTACTACATGAACCTCGTCACGGTGCAGCGCCTGCAGCGCAACCCGACCGTGAAGGCCGAAATCCAGCTCCGCGGCTTCTCGGAGAGCGCCGCCGAGGGCGACACCACGCAGCGCGCGGGCATTCCGGTGGGCTTCTTCACCTACCCGATCAGTCAGGCGGCCGACATCACGGCCTTCAAGGCCACGACCGTGCCCGCGGGCGAGGATCAGGAGCCGATGATCGAGCAGACGCGCGAGATCGTCCACAAGTTCAACTCGGTCTACGGCCCCACGCTCGTCGAGCCCGAGATCCTGCTGCCCGACAACGCCGCCTGCATGCGCCTGCCGGGAACGGACGGCAAGGCCAAGATGTCCAAATCGCTGGGCAACTGCATCTATCTGTCGGACACGGCCGACGAGGTGAAGAAGAAGGTCATGGGCATGTACACCGACCCCGACCACCTGCGCGTGGAGGACCCCGGCAAGGTCGAGGGCAATACGGTCTTCACCTACCTCGACGCCTTCTGCCGCCCGGAGCACTTCGCGAAGTACCTGCCCGAATACGAATCGCTCGACGCCCTGAAGGCCCACTACCGCCGCGGCGGACTGGGCGACGTAAAGGTCAAGCGGCTGCTGATCGCCGTGCTGAACGAGACGCTCGACCCGATCCGCGCCCGCCGCAAGGAGTACGAGGGGCGCATCGAGGAGGTCTACCGCATCCTCGAGGAGGGTTCGGTCCGCGCCCGCGCGACGGCGGCCCGGACGCTCGCCGAGGTGCGCGGCGCCATGCGCATCGACTACTTCGGCGACCGGGCCCTGATCGAGGAGCAGGCTGCGGCCTACGCCGCCGAATAACCGGACCGGCCCCTCCGGAACGTATCGGTCCCGGAGGAGCGCTCCGGAGCGCCGCACCGGCCGCAAGCCCGGCGACGGCACCCGAACCGGCCGCGCGATGCATTTCCGCCGCGCGCAGCCGAAACGGCGACCGGCAACCGACGCGGCGACCGCCGACCCACGCATAAGACCGCCGACCCACGCATAAGACCGCCGACGGCACCCCGCGCAAGACCGCGACTGCAAACACCGGCCCCGCGCAAATCCGCGACATACCCCGGCAGCCCCCGCCCCGCGACGGGCTCCGCCGCCGACCCGCAACACCGAATTCCGACCATGCACCTTCGCACCGAACGCATATACGCCCTTTTCCTCCGCCTGACACGGCGGATGTCCAACCGCCAGATGATGATGTTGCTGGCGGTGGTCGTCGGCGTGCTCGCCGGCGTGGGCACCTACCTGTTCGAGATCCTGCTCCACGGCATCAAGAGCGGACTCACGCGCTGGTTCCCGGTGGACAGCGCCCATCCGCTGTTTCTGATCTACCCCGCGGTCGGCATCATCCTCGCCACGCTCTTCGTGCGTTACATCGTGCGCGACAACATCTCCGAAGGGGTCACGCGCGTGCTCTACGCCATGTCGCGCCGCGATTCGCGCATCGCGCGCCACAACTGCTGGACCTCGGTCGTGGGCGGCGCCACGACCATCGGCTTCGGCGGCTCGGTGGGTCCCGAAGCGCCGATCGTGCTGACGGGCGCCGCCATCGGCTCCAACATCGGCCGCATGGCGCGGCTCAACTACAAGCACACCACGCTGCTGCTGTGCTGCGGCGCCGGCGCGGCGCTGGCGGCGATCTTCAAGGCGCCGATCACGGGCGTGGTCTTCGTGCTCGAGATCCTGATGCTCGACATCACGGCCGGCTCGGTCATCCCGCTGCTGATCGCCTCGATCACCGCCACGACGATGGCCTTCCTGCTGCGGGGCTTCGACCCGATCCTCGCCGTGACGCTCGCCCCCGAAGATGCGTTCGAACTGTGGCAGATCCCGCTGTTCATCCTGCTGGGAGGCCTCTGCGGCCTGATGGCGTGGTATTTCACCTCGATGAACGCCCGCGTCGGCGGCTGGTTCCAGCGCATCGACAAACAGTACAAGAAATGGATCGCGGGCGGCGTGATCCTCGGCGTGCTGATCTTCGTCTTCCCGCCCCTCTACGGCGAGGGCTACGAGGGCTTCACCTCGCTGATGCACGACCGCGCCTACGAGCTCTTCGACAACTCGCTCTTCTACCGCTTCCGCGACATCGACTGGGTGGTGATCCTCTTCGTCGTGGCCACGATGTTCTTCAAGGTGATCGCGATGGCCTCGACCAACGCCGCGGGCGGCGTGGGCGGTACGTTCGCCCCGTCGCTCTTCGTCGGCGCCTTCACGGGCGCCTCGCTGGCGCTCGTCTGCAACTTCGCCTTCGGCTGGGAGGTCCCCGTGGTCTCGTTCACGCTCGTCGGCATGGCGGGCGTCATGGCGGGCGTGATGAACGCTCCGCTCACCTCGATCTTCCTCATCGCCGAGCTCTCGAACGGCTACGGGCTCTTCATCCCGCTGATGATCACCGCCTGCATCTCGTTCGCCGTCGGCTACTGGCTCGACCCCGACTCGATCTACACCAAGCAGCTGCGGCAGCGGGGCGAACTGCTCACCCACGACAAGGACCAGTCGGTGTTCGTCTTCCTGAAGCTCGAGGAGCTGATGGAGACCGACTTCCTGCGCATCAAGGAGCACTTCACCCTCGGCGACATCGTGCACATCATCTCGACGGCCCGCCGCAACATCTTCCCCGTGATCGACAACTTCGGCCGCCTGCTGGGCGTCGTGCAGCTCGACGACCTGCGCGAAGACATGTTCAAGCGCGAGAAATACGGACGTCCGATCTCCCACTACATGATCCCGCCTCCGGACAAGATTCTGGAGCACGAATCGATCCAGAGCATCCTGCCCAAATTCGAGGACAAGAACACGTGGATGCTCCCCGTGGTGGACAAGCAGAACCGCTACCTCGGATTCATCTCCAAGTCGCGCATCCTCAACGCCTACCGCGAACAGTTGGTAAAAATCCAGCAGTAACCCCGCGGCGGCCCCGCGCACGCACAGCGGCGGCACCCGCCGGCGAACCGGACCTTGCCGCGCAGACAACGACGACGACCGCCAGCGGACCGCCCCCTCCACACGGACAACGGCGGCACTCGTCGGCAGACCGGCCCCGCGACGCAGCCATGCCGACGGCGGTCTGCGAGGACGGAGCCCCGTTTACCGCCGCACGGACGCCCCGGCCTTCCGCCCCGCTACGAGACCCATACCCCGCTACGCCCCGACCGATCATAACCCATCTTCTATGAATAACGAACTGTTCGACGAACTCGACTGCGCCGTCACGGCCTGCGACACCGAGGGCACGGTCCTCTACCAGAACCGACGTTCGGTCGCCGTCAACGGCGACGTGCGCGGCCGCTCGCTCATTCCCTGCCACAACGCCCGCTCGCGGGAGATCATCGCCCGTCTCCTCGCCGAAGGGGGCCGCAACGTCTATACGATCGAGAAGCGCGGCGTGCGCAAGCTCATCTACCAGACCGTGTGGCGCGAGGCGGACGAGGTGCGCGGCCTCGTCGAGTTCTCGATGGAGCTCCCCGACGAGCTGCCCCACTACGTGAGGGAGTAATTTTTGTCGCGTTTACTTGCTCTTTTGTAAATTATAGTTTACATTTGTAGCAGCAAGCGGGAGCAGTGCGCACCTCCGGCAGCCTGCCGAACCGACAAAAACAAACGCTTTATGGGAAAAAACCTGCTTCTGCCCCACGGTTTTCAGAAAATCGGATGGGCATTGCTCGTCCCGAGCCTGCTGCTCGGGAGCTTCATCGTTTTCAACGGACACGACACATCCGGGCTGGCCGCCAAAATCGAATACATCTTCCGGATGGGACGCGAGGTGGACATCCAGCGCCTCGGCAACGGCATCGAACCGTGGCTCAACAACTTCATCATTATCTCCCTGCTGCTCGGAACGCTCTTCGTCACCTGCTCGCGCGAGCGGGTCGAGGACGAGATGATCGCCCACATCCGCCTCAATGCGTTGCTCACGGCGCTCTACGTCCACACGGCCGTCGTCATCGTCGCGGCGCTCGCGGTCTACGGACTCGCATTCGTCGACGTGATGGTCTACAACCTCTTCACGCTGCCGCTGCTCTTCACGGCGATCTACCGCTGGCAGCTGTGGCGCATGCGAAAGGAGGCGGGCGATGAAGAATAACCTCCGTATCGCGCGCGCCAAGCGGCGCATGACCCAGCAGCAGCTGGCCGACGCCGTGGGCGTGAGCCGCCAGACGATCAACGCCGTCGAGGCGGGCAAGTTCGTCCCCTCGACCCTGCTGGCGCTCAAGCTCGCCCGCTGTTTCGACCGCCCGGTCGAGGCCCTCTTCCGGCTCGAGGAGGGAGAGTGAATCCTGTCCGAACGTATGCGAAAGGGGCTGTACAACGAATGTACAGCCCCTTTTCGTTCGGATTTCGGCCCTGCCGGTCCCGCAGGCCGGAAAACGCATTGTCCCGTCGGCTCGTCGCCCGGTAAACGCATCGTCCGCCCGATCCCGACCGATCGCAGCAGGGTACATCGCTACCCGCCCCAGCGGCCGGAAAATGCGTCGCCTCAACCCAGTCTGCCGAATAATACACCGTCTCGGCCGCCCCTGTGCTCCGCCGCCTTCCGTCGCAACGGCCGGCAGCGCGCACGGATACGCCGCAGGCGCACAGGCATCCGAAGGACAGCCTCCGGTGCGAAACATCCGCCCCGATCCCGGGCGCAAACGCCTACAGCTTGATGTCGTAGATCTGGATGACGCCCTGCAGCCGGCCGTCGTCGCCCGCGACGAGCAACGAGGTGATCTTGTTGCGGGTCATCATCTTCTCGGCCTCGATGAGTTTCTCCTCGGGTCGGATCGTCTTGGGTCCCGGCGTGGCGATGTCCCGCGCGCGGATGCCGAAGAACTCCGCCCGGCGGCGCTCCATCGTGCGGCGGATGTCGCCGTCGGTGACGATGCCCTCGATCCGGTCGCCGTCGCAGACGACGATGAGCCCCAGACCGCCCTTCGAAATGGCGTGGATCATCTCCACGGCCGGGCAGTCGGGCGCCACGACGGGCAGGTCGTGCGAGCGCATCACGTTGCCGACGGTCATCAGCAGACGCCGTCCCAGACTGCCGCCCGGATGCAGCCGCGCGAAGTCGATGCTCGTGAAGCCGCGCAGCTCCATGAGCGACACGGCCAGCGCATCGCCCATCGCGATCTGCGCCGTGGTCGAAGTCGTAGGCGCGAGGTGGAGGATGCAGGCCTCCTCCTCGACCCCGACGTCGAGGTGCACGTCGGAATTCTTGGCCAGCGTCGACTCCGGAT
Source organism: uncultured Alistipes sp. (assembly GCA_910576555.1). GTDB lineage: Bacteria > Bacteroidota > Bacteroidia > Bacteroidales > Rikenellaceae > Alistipes. The sequence goes on from CAJTIY010000001.1 coordinate 589,367, forward strand.
TGCCCGTCATCGAGATCAGCCGGTTGCCGTTGGCATGGATGAAAGGGACGATCTTCAGGATCTCGTCCGTCTCGCCCGAAAAGGAGAGCGCCAGCACGACATCTCCCTTCGAGATCATGCCCAGATCGCCGTGGAAGGCCTCGCCGGGATGGAGGAAAAAGCTCGGCGTACCGGTCGAGGCGAGCGTCGCGGCGATCTTGCGCCCCACGAGCCCCGACTTACCCATGCCCGTGACGATGCACTTGCCGCTGCCGGCGAGGATCGTCTCCACGGCCGCGACGAACGCGTCGCCGAGCCGCTGCTCCATGCACGCGAGCGCCTCCATTTCGGTATGGATGGCCTTGCGGGCCGTCTCGAGGATCTTCGTTTTCTTCGTTAGGGTCATTGCAGTAATTTTTTGATGAGGCCCTCCAGATCGTCCAGCCGCAGCATGTTGGGGCCGTCGCTCAACGCGCGGTCGGGATCGGGATGCACCTCGAAGAAGAATCCGTTGGCGCCGAACGCCTTCGCCGCCAGCGCCATCGCGGGCACGAACTCGCGGTCGCCGCCCGTCTTGCCCCCCGCGGCGCCGGGACGCTGCACCGAGTGCGTACAGTCCATGACCACCGTCGGGGCGATCTTCAGCATGTCGGGGATGTTGCGGAAGTCGACCGCCAGATTGTTGTATCCGAACGAATTGCCCCGCTCCGTGAGCCAGACCTCCTCCGCCCCCGCCTCGCGGGCCTTTTCGTAGGGGTATCGCATGTCGGCGCCCGAAAGGAACTGCGCCTTCTTGATGTTCACCGTGCGGCCCGTCTTCGCGGCGGCGACCAGCAGGTCGGTCTGCCGGCAGAGGAAGGCCGGGATCTGGAGCACGTCGACCACCTCGCCCGCGGGCGCGGCCTGCCACGCCTCGTGGATGTCGGTGAGGAGCTTCAGCCCCCACTTGGCCCGCACGTCGGCCAGCATCCGCAGGCCCCGGTCGAGACCCGGACCGCGGTACGAGGCGATCGAGGTGCGGTTGGCCTTGTCGAACGAGGCCTTGAAGATGATGTCGGTGCCGAGGGCCCGGTTGACGGCCGCAAGGCGTTCGGCCACCGCATCCAGCAGTTCGGCCGATTCGATGACGCAAGGTCCGGCGATGAATATCATGGATTTCAGGGTTTGGGTTCGAAATGGCTGCGCAGGAACTCCTCGGCCTTCGCGAGGTCCTCGGGCGTGTCGATGCCGATCGTCTCGACATCGGAGATCCCCGCGCGGATCCGGTAGCCGTTCTCCAGCCAGCGGAGCTGTTCGAGCGACTCGGCCCGCTCGAGCGGCGACTGCGGCAGGTCGGTCACCGCCCGCAGCACCTCCGCACGGAAGGCATAGATGCCGATATGCTTGTAGAAGGTATGGCGCGCGAGCCACTCCTCGCGGGGCACGCCGCGCAGGTAGGGGATCACCGACCGCGAGAAGCAGAGCGCCCGCGACTGCGCGTCGAGCACCGCCTTCGGCGAGTTGGGGTTTTCGAGCGCCGCGAGGCCGTCGGCCGCGGCGAAGGGTTTCACCAGCGTGGCGATCTCCGTCTGCGGATCGTCGAAGCAGGCCCGGAGCGCCTCCAGCTGCGAGGCCCGGATGAAGGGCTCGTCGCCCTGCACGTTGACCACGACGTCGTACGTGCGGTCCTCGGCGCAGATGCGGTCGTAGGCCTCGCGGCAGCGGTCGGTGCCGCTGCGGTGTTCTGCCGAGGTCATGACCGCCCGGCCGCCGAAGGCGTGCACGGCATCGAGGATCCGCTCGTCGTCGGTCGCCACCACGGCCTCGTCCAGCACGCCGGCCACCTGCTCGTAGACCCGCCGGATCACGGGCTTGCCGCCCAGCATTGCCAGCGGCTTGCCGGGAAAGCGCGTCGAGGCATAGCGCGCCGGTATGATTGCGATGAATTTCATAGGTCTCTGTCTTTCGGTCGTCATGGTTATCGGCCGGCGCCGGTCGTCCTTGCCGTCGCTGCCGTCGCCGCGCGGGAGCTACTCCAGCGCCAGCGCCAGCACCTCGTCGTTCGTCCGCACGTAGTGGAACGTCAGTCCGGCGACGTACTCGGCCTTGATCTCGGCGATATCCTTGCGGTTGTCCTCCGAGAGGATCAGTTCGGTGATCCCGGCCCGCTTGGCCGCGAGGATCTTCTCCTTGACGCCGCCCACGGGCATCACGCGGCCCCGGAGCGTCGTCTCGCCCGTCATGGCGATGCGCTCCTTCACCTTGCGGCCCGTGTAGGTCGAGACGATCGAGGTCACCATCGTGATGCCGGCCGAAGGTCCGTCCTTCGGGATCGCCCCCTCGGGCACGTGGATGCAGATGTCGCGCGTCTCGAAGAGCTTGGGATCGATCCCAAGTTCCTCGCAGTGGGCCATGACCCACTCGTGGGCGATCGTCGCCGACTCCTTCATCACCTCGCCGAGGTTGCCCGTGAGGCTCACCTTGCCCTTGCCGGGCGTCAGCACCGATTCGATGTAGAGGATGTCGCCCCCCGTCTCGGTCCATGCGAGGCCCGTCACGACGCCCGTCATGCCGCCCACCTCGTACTCCTCGCGGAGGAACTTCGGCATGCCGAGGATCCGCTCGATCTCCCCGACGGTCATCTCGGGTGCGAACGGCTCCTCGAAGGCGATCTGCTTGGCCCGGGCGCGGGCCAGCTTGGCCAGCAGCTTGTCGAGCGAGCGCACGCCCGCCTCGCGGGTGTAGCAGACGACGATATGCTCCACGGACCCGGGCGCGAGGAGCAGCTTCGCCGGCTCGATGCCGTGTGCCTCGCGCTGCTTGGGCAGCAGGTGGTCCAGCGCGATGCGGATCTTCTCCTCGAGCAGGTAGCCGGCGATGTTGATCATCTCCATACGGTCGCGGAGCGCCGGCGCGATGTTGGCGATGTTGTTGGCCGTGGCGATGAAGAGCACCTTCGACAGGTCGTACTCCATGTCGATGTAGTTGTCGTGGAAGGTGGTGTTCTGCTCCGGATCGAGCACCTCCAGCAGGGCGCTCGACGGGTCGCCGTGGTTCGAGACGGTCACCTTGTCCACCTCGTCGAGGATGATGACCGGATTGGACGAACCGCAGCGCTTGATCGTCTGTATGATGCGGCCCGGCATGGCGCCGATGTAGGTGCGGCGGTGTCCGCGGATCTCCGACTCGTCGTGCAGGCCGCCGAGCGATATGCGCCCGAACTTGCGGCCCAGCGCCGCGGCCACCGACTTGCCGAGCGAGGTCTTGCCCACGCCCGGAGGGCCGTAGAGGCAGATGATCGGCGACTTGAGGTCGCCCTTGAGCTTGATGACGGCCAGATGCTCGAGGATGCGCTCCTTGACCTCCTCCAGTCCGAAGTGGTCGCGGTCCAACTGCTCGCGGGCCTGCCGCAGGTCGAGGTTGTCGGTCGTCGTGTCGTTCCACGGCAGCTCCAGCAGCAGCTGCAGATAGGTCATCTGCACCGAATATTCGGCCACGGCGGGATTGAGCCGCTCGACCTTCTGCAGCTCCTTCTCGAAGGTCGCGCCCACCTCCTCGTGCCAGTTCTTCTTTTTGGCCTCCTCGCGCATCCGCTCGATGTCGGCATCGGCGCCGTCGCCCAGCTCCTCCTGAATGGTGCGCATCTGCTGCTGGAGGTAGTAGTCGCGCTGCTGCTTGTCGATCTCCTGCTTGACGCGCTCCTGAATCTCGTTCTTGAGTTCGGCCAGCTGCTGCTCGCGCACGAGGATCTCCAGCAGCTTGCGGGCCCGGGCCAAGAGGCCGGGCGCCTCGAGCAGCGACTGCCGGTCCTCGTCCGAAAGTTCGAGGTTCGAGCAGATGAAGTTGATGATGCCGCGCTTCGAGTCGATGTTCTTGATGGCGAACGCCGCCTCCTTCGGCATCGAGGGCGAGACGTTGATGATGCCCAGCGCCACGTCGCGGATCGAATCCACGAGGGCCTCGAACTCGACGCTCGACATGTCGGGCGCCGTGTCGCGCAGGGCCGTCACGCGGGCCTTGAGGTAGGGATCGACGGCGACGTAGCCGTTGATCTCGATCTTCTCCAGACCGTTGAGGATCACCGTGAGGTTGCCGTTGGGCATCTCCAGTATCTTGATGATGCGGGCCGCCGTGCCGACCTTATACATGTCGTCCGGCCCGGGATCCTCCACGTCGCTCTCGCGCTGCAGCACGGCGCCCAGCATGCCGCCCTCGGCATTGACGGCCCGCACGAGCGAGATGCTCTTGTCGCGCCCCACGGTGATGGGGGTCACGGCGCCCGGGAACAGCACCGACGAGCGGAGCGTGAGGATCGGCAGCACCTCCGGCACCTCGACCTCCTCCTGCGGCTCGTCGCCCCCCGTGACGATGGGGATCACGCGGTGCTTGCCGTCGATCAACTCGGGCAGCAGCTCCGCAGCCTCGGTTTCGATAATCTCGATTTTATCTTTTTCTCTCATTGGTTTCCTATGTAAAATACAATCGCAAAGGTAACGTTTTTTCACGTATTTTATTTCATCTTTGACGGATTGTTAATAACTTTGCGCTTCATAACGAACGATTAAAAACCCCGTCCTATGCCGATAGCAGACAAATACGCCCCCCGCGAGATCGAGTCGAAATGGTACGACTTCTGGATCGACCGGGGCATCTTCCACTCCGAACCCGACGCCCGCCAGCCCTATACGATCGTCATTCCGCCCCCCAACGTGACGGGCATGCTCCACATGGGCCACATGCTCAACAACACGCTGCAGGACGTGCTGGTGCGCCGCGCCCGCATGTCGGGCAAGAACGCCTGCTGGGTGCCGGGCATGGACCACGCATCGATCGCCACGGAGGCCAAGGTGGTGGCGATGCTGCACGAGCAGGGCATCGAAAAGTCGTCGCTTTCGCGCGAGGAGTTCCTCCGCTACGCCTGGGAGTGGAAGGAGAAGTACGGCGGCGTGATCCTCCGGCAGCTGCGCAAGCTGGGCGCCTCGTGCGACTGGGAGCGCACCGCGTTCACCATGGACGAGGCGCGCACCGAAAGCGTGCTGCGCGTCTTCTGCGACCTCTACGAGAAGGGCAGGATCTACCGCGGCGTGCGCATGGTCAACTGGGATCCCGCGGCGCAGACGGCCCTATCGGACGAGGAGGTGGTCTTCAAGGAGTCGCACGGCAAGCTCTACTACCTGCGCTATAAGGTCGAAGGCACGGAGAAGCACATCGTCGTCGCCACGACGCGTCCCGAGACGATTCTGGGCGACACGGCCTTGTGCGTCAACCCCGACGACGAGCGCTACAAATGGCTGCCCGCCGACGCCCGCGTCACGGTGCCGCTGGTGGGCCGCTCGATCCCGGTGATCCGCGACGCGTACGTCGACATCGAGTTCGGCACGGGCGCCCTGAAGGTGACCCCGGCGCACGACGTGAACGACTACATGCTGGGCGAGAAGTACGGACTCGAGACCATCGACATCTTCAACGACGACGGCACGATCAACGACAAGGTGGGCATGTACGTCGGCGAGGACCGCTTCGACGTGCGCCGCCGGATCGAGGGCGACCTCGCGGCGGCGGGCCTTCTGGAGAAGACCGAGGAGTACACCAACAACGTAGGCTACTCCGAACGCACGGGCGTAGCCATCGAGCCGAAACTCTCGATGCAGTGGTTCCTCTCGATGCGGGAGCTGGCCGAGCCCGCGACGAAGGCCGTCATGGAGGATACGATCCGCTTCGTGCCCGAGAAATACAAGAACACCTACCGCCACTGGATGGAGAACATCAAGGACTGGTGCATCTCGCGCCAGCTGTGGTGGGGCCAGCGCATCCCGGCCTACTACCTCCCGAAGGGGGGCTTCGTGGTGGCTCCGACGATCGAAGAGGCGCTCGTGAAGGCCCGCGCGAAGACGGGCGACGCCTCGCTGCAGGCGAACGACCTGCGTCAGGACGACGACGTGCTTGACACGTGGTTCTCGTCGTGGCTGTGGCCCATCTCGGTCTTCGACGGCATCCGCCACCCCGACAACGCCGAGGTGAAGTACTACTATCCCACGGACGATCTGGTCACGGGCCCCGACATCATCTTCTTCTGGGTGGCGCGCATGATCATGGCCGGCTACGAATACCGCGGCGAGGAGCCCTTCCGCAACGTCTACTTCACGGGCATCGTGCGCGACAAGATCGGCCGCAAGATGTCGAAGCAGCTGGGCAACTCGCCCGACCCGCTCGACCTGATCGACAAGTACGGCGCCGACGGCGTGCGCATGGCGATGCTCATCTCCTCGTCGGCCGGCAACGACGTGATGTTCGACGAGGCGCTCTGCGAGCAGGGCCGCAACTTCGGCAACAAGATCTGGAACGCCTACCGCCTCGTGGGCGGCTGGCAGGTCGACGCCGCGGCCGCACAGAGCGAAAACGACCGCCTCGCCGCATCATGGTTCGGGCAGGCGCTCGCCCGCTCGCTCCGCCAGATCGCCGAGGAGTTCGCGAACTACCGTATCTCGGAGGCCTTCAAGGAGGCCTACCGCCTCTTCTGGGACGACTTCAGCGGCCTCTACCTCGAGATGGTGAAGCCCGCCTACGGCCAGCCGACCGATCCGGCGACGATGGCCGCCACGCGCGGCTTCTTCGACGCGCTGATGCGCGTGCTGCACCCCTTCATGCCCTTCGTCACGGAGGAGATCTGGCAGGACCTCGCGCCGAGGGCCGAGGGCGACTCGATCTGCACGGCGCGGATGCCCGAGCCCGCCGCCGCGGACGCCGCGCTGCTGGCCCGCTTCGAGCTGGTCAAGGAGATCATCTCCTCGGTGCGCAACATCCGCAACCAGAAGGGATTGCCCCAGAAGGAGGCGCTGACGCTCGAAGTCATCGCCGACGAGAACTACCCCGCGGAGTTCGCCCCCGTGCTGCGTAAGATGGCCAACCTCGCGCAGATCGCTTCTGTCGCGGAGAAGGACCCGGCCGCCGCCGCATTCCTCGTCAAGACCACGCAGTACTTCGTGCCGATGGCCGGCAAGATCGACGTCGAGGCCGAACGCCGCAAGCTCGCCGACGATCTGACCTACTACGAGGGCTTCCTCGCCTCGGTGATGAAGAAGCTCTCCAACGAGCGCTTCGTGCAGTCGGCGCCCGAAAAGGTCGTCGCCAACGAGCGGGCCAAGCAGGCCGATGCCGAGGCGAAGATCGCCGCCCTGCGCGAACAGCTCGCAGCGCTGGACAAATAGAAAGTCGAAAGCGAGAAGCAAAAAGCGATAAGCGGGAGATGCCGGTTTCGCTTTCTGCTTCTCTCTGTTTGATTTGCATCCGAACTCGGGTTGTAAAGGAGACCGGGATCATAAATAGCATCCTGCCGCTGGAAGCTGCGCCTAAAATGCGCGCTTCTGAAAACGGCGGAAAAAGAGGCTGCGCGGCGTCGAGCGCCCGGAGCAGGAGGCTTCGTTCCTTTGCCGGACGGACGGCGTCAGCCGCGCGGGCCGCAGCCTCCCCGGGCGAAGGCCCGCAACTCTTGACAGAGCCGCGGTCCTCGCAGGCTGCGTCCCGAGAGCTTCTGTCGCTGTACGGTTCGGAGGAGACCATCGAAACTCCCGGCAAAGGGAACTTGTCCGCCGGAAAACGGCCGATGGCCGGCAGCCCGCAGCCACCCCGGCGCGGAGGGCTGCTCTCTTCGTTCGCGGAACCCTCCGCTGGCTGCGGTCTGCAATCCGGAGCGATACGCGCTCGGAATTCCGAATTGCGGATCGTGCATTGCGAAGCCTCGGGCTTCGCTGCGGACCAAAAACTTTTTACTGCTCACTTTTTACTTGACGAACAAGTGACTACGATCACCATCTATACCGACGGCTCGGCCCTCGGGAACCCCGGGCCGGGCGGCTACGGGGTCGTAATGCTCTCGGGCCCCTACCGCAAGGAGCTCTCGCAGGGCTTCCGCCTGACGACCAACAACCGCATGGAGCTCATGGCCGTCTGCGTGGCGCTCGAGACGCTCAAGTTCGAGGGCTCGGAGGCTACCGTCTACTCCGATTCGAAATACGTGGTCGACGCCGTCGCGAAGGGGTGGGTCTTCGGCTGGGAGAAGAAGGGCTTCGCCGGCAAGAAGAATCCTGACCTGTGGCTGCGGTTCCTGCGCGTCTACCGCCGCCACCGCGTCCGTTTCGTCTGGGTCAAGGGCCACGCCGAGACGGTCGAGAACAACCGCTGCGACCAGCTGGCCGTCGCGGCGGCCAACGACCGCGCGCATCTGCGGGAGGACACGGGCTACGTCGCGGGGCAATGACGCCGTGACCTGCCGACCGCCGACCGGCCCTCGGCAGCCGCACCCGCAACCGCAACCGCAACCGAACCCCGAGTTTCCGCCGCCCGGTCGTCTGCCGGCAAGTAGCGCACGCAGCCCGAAGGAAGCGGAGCGTTCCCATACGGGCGAATCGAAGGATGGAAACCGCCCCGGCGAGCTCGTCGAAGGTACGCGAAAAGAGTCCGAAAGTTCCGATCCGGTCCGGAATAGGGATCGTTTTTTCCGAATCTCGCATTATATCGCTATATTTGCGCCATACGCATAAACCCAAGAGAATGTTCAGAACCTACATGCGGCTGCTGGGCTTCGCCCGCCCCATTCGACGATACGCCATCCCCTACTTCTTCTACTCGCTCTTCTACGCCCTGTTCAATTCGCTGATCTTCATGCTCATCACGCCGATCATGAGCGTGATGTTCGACGAAGGGTTCACCCCCGAGCCCGTCGATGCGCTGCCGCCGCTGAAGCTCGATCAGGAGTACCTCACGACGCTCTTCAACTACGTCTACTCGCATATCTTCGACTCCTACGAACGGCAGAACGTGCTGATCCTGCTGGCCGTGGTCGCAGTCTGCATCAGCCTGTTGAGCAACCTGTTCCGCTACCTCGGGGCTTGGACCGTCGAGACGATGCGCGCCCGCACGCTCCAGCGCATGCGCAACGAGATGTTCTCGCGCGTGATGGACCTCAACGTCGGCTACTTCTCCGAGCAGCGCAAGGGCGACATCATCTCGAAGATCACCTCGGACATCAACACCGTGCAGTTCTGCATCACCAACACGCTGCAGGTCGCCTTCCGCGAACCGTTCCTCATCATCGGCTACATCGTCATGATGGTGGCCATCTCATGGGAGCTGTCGGTCTTCTCGGTGCTGTTCCTGCCCGTCGTGGCCTTCATCATCGGCAACATCGTCAAGCGGCTCCGCCACCCGGCGCGCACCAACCAGAAACGCATGGGCGAGATGGTCGCCGCACTCGACGAATCGCTCTCGGGCGTCAAGGTCATCAAGAGCTACAACGCCGTGGGCTACATCAAGCAGAAGTTCTACGACATCAGCGCCGACCTCGCACGCCTCACGCTCTCGATGGCGCGCCGCCAGCAGCTGGCCTCGCCCATGAGCGAATTCCTCGGCATCGCGGCCGTCGGCGTGATCCTCGTCTTCGGCGGCTCGCTCGTGGCGAAGGGCTCGCTCCACCCGGCGGGATTCATCGCCTTCGTGGCCATCTTCTCGCAGATCACGCGCCCTGTGCGCACCTTCGTCGACCAGTTCGCCAACATCAATCAGGGCATCGCCGCGGGCGAACGCGTCTTCTCGATCATCGACTCGCGCCCCGAGATCGTCGACAGCCCCGACGCCCGCCCGTTCGAGGGGCTGCGCGACCGGATCGAGTTCCGCGACGTGCACTTCACCTACGACGGCGAACGCGAGGTGCTCGACGGCATCTCGTTCGACATCCGGCGCGGCGAAACGGTGGCTCTCGTGGGCCCCTCGGGCGGCGGCAAGTCGACCTTGAGCGAACTCATTCCCCGCTTCTACGACCCCTCGCAGGGCGAAATCCGGATCGACGGCACGCCGCTCACCCGCTTCACGCAGGAGAGCCTCCGCGCCCACATGAGCGTCGTAGCGCAGGACACCGTGCTGTTCAACGACACGATCGAGGGCAACCTCTCGCTCGGAAAACCCGGCGCCACGCACGCCGAGATCGTCGAGGCGGCCCGCATCGCCAACGCCGACTCGTTCATCCGCGAGACGCCCGAAGGCTACGCCACCAACATCGGCGACCGGGGCACGAAGCTCTCCGGCGGCCAGCGCCAGCGTCTCTCGATCGCCCGCGCCGTGCTGAAGAACCCCGAAATCCTGATCCTCGACGAGGCGACCTCGGCGCTCGACACCGAGAGCGAAAAGCTCGTGCAGGAGGCGCTCAACAAGCTGCTGGAGGGCCGCACGTCGATCGTCATCGCCCACCGGCTCTCGACGATCCGCAACGCCGACAAGATCATCGTCGTCGACCACGGGCGCATCGCCGAGCAGGGCACTCACGCCGAACTGATGGCCCGCGGGGGCATCTACGCCAAGCTGATCGAGATGCAGTCGTTCGAATGACGGCCCGATGCGGCCGGGAACGGGAGACCGACCGGCCGCACCGTGCCGAACGCCCCTTCGGCCGGTCCTTCGACACTGTGCCATCCCGCCTCGTCACCACTCCTCGGGTCCGCGCCTTCGAACCGCGCCTTCGGTCCACCCCTCCGGTCCGGCCCCGGCGCCGACACGATTCGTCCGGTCCCGCCCCCGGCCCCCCCCGCAGGCTCCACCGTTTCGGTCCGCCCCTGCCGATCATTTGCTCCCCGGCTCCGGGCCGCCTCCCCCCCCTCAACATAACCGCGGAGCCGACGCTGCCCTCCCTGCCGCCCCTTCCGGCACCACCACGCACGCTCCCCGCCCCGACCCGCTCGCCGCACGGGCGTCTCCCGGCAGGGACATTGCGATTTTTCCGATCTTTTTTCGTATCATTGGCTTCGCCCGAGATACTCCATCTCGACATAATCAAGCTATCGCTTGTTTCTGCACTCGATTTTTCGTATCTTTGGCTCCGCTGAAGATACGCCGTTCGGGCTGAGGCGGATCGCCCGCTTCCGACCCGGATCGCCGCATCCCGGCCGTTTTCGGATACGAACACAAGAAACAACTCACCCATATGAAATTCAAGGAGTACAAAGGACTCGACCTCGCCGGCATCGCCTCCGAGGTGCTCGGCGAATGGGACGCCCGCGACACGTTCCGCAAAAGCATCGCCACGCGCGAGGGACACCCCTCGTTCGTCTTCTACGAAGGACCTCCCTCGGCCAACGGACTGCCGGGCATCCACCACGTCATGGCCCGCACGATCAAGGACGTCTTCTGCCGCTACAAGACGCAGCAGGGCTACCTCGTCCACCGCAAGGCGGGCTGGGACACGCACGGCCTTCCGGTCGAACTGGGCGTCGAGAAGAAGCTCGGCATCACGAAGGAGGATATCGGCCGCACGATCTCGATCGAGGAGTACAACCGCGCCTGCCGCGAGGCGGTGATGGAGTACACGGGCGTGTGGGAGGACCTCACGCGCAAGATGGGCTACTGGGTCAACATGAAGGATCCCTACATCACCTACGACAACAAATACGTCGAGTCGCTGTGGTGGCTGCTCAAGCAGCTCTTCGACAAGGGGCTGCTCTACAAGGGCTACACGATCCAGCCCTACTCGCCGGCCGCCGGCACGGGCCTCTCGACCCACGAGCTCAACCAGCCGGGCTGCTACCGCGACGTGAAGGACACGACCGTCGTGGCGCAGTTCCGCATCCGCGATCCCAAGCCCGAGATGGAGGGCTGGGGCACCCCCTGCTTCCTCGCATGGACCACTACGCCGTGGACCCTGCCCTCGAACACGGCGCTGTGCGTCGGCCCGAAGATCGACTACGTGGCCGTGCGCACCTACAACCCCTACACGGGCGAGAAGGCGACGGTCGTGCTGGCCGAGGCGCTGCTCCACGCCCACTTCAACAAGAAGGCCGAAGGCATGGCCCTCGACGCCTACAAGCCCGGCGACAAGCTGGTTCCCTACGAGGTGGTCGGCCGCTACAAGGGCCCCGAGCTGGTGGGCATGGCCTACGAGCAGCTGCTGCCGTGGGTGAAGCCCGTCGAGACCGACGAGCGCGGCGAGTGGCACGACGCCTCGGCGAAGGCGTTCCGCGTCATCGCGGGCGACTACGTGACCACCGAGGACGGTACGGGTATCGTCCACATCGCGCCGACGTTCGGCGCCGACGACGCCTTCGTGGCGCGCGCCGCGGGTATTCCGTCGCTCTTCATGATCAACAAGCGGGGCGAGACGCGCCCGATGGTCGACCTCACGGGCAAGTTCTACCTGCGCGGGGAGCTCGACGAGCGCTTCGCCGCCGCGTGCGTGGCCCCGGAGTACGCCGAGTACGCCGGCCGCTGGGTGAAGAACGCCTACGACCCGCAGTTCACCGTCGACGGCAAGTACGACGAGGCGGCCGCAGCCGCAGCCGAGTCGCTCGACGTCTGCATCTGCATGAAGCTCAAGGCCGCCGGCCTCGCCTTCCGGATCGAGAAGCACGTCCACAACTACCCCCACTGCTGGCGCACGGACAAGCCGGTACTCTACTACCCGCTCGACTCGTGGTTCATCCGCTCGACGGCCTGCAAGGAGCGCATGATCGAGCTCAACCGCACGATCCGCTGGAAGCCCGAGTCGACCGGCACGGGCCGCTTCGGCAAGTGGCTCGAAAACCTCAACGACTGGAACCTCTCGCGTTCGCGCTTCTGGGGCACGCCGCTGCCGATCTGGGCCACGGAGGACCGCTCGGAGCTCAAGTGCATCGGTTCGGTCGAGGAGCTGATGGCCGAAATCGAAAAATCGGTCGCCGCGGGCCACATGACCGAAAACCCCTTCCGGAACTTCAAGCCGGGCGACATGTCGGCCGAGAACTACGCGACGGCGAACATCGACCTGCACCGTCCCTACGTCGACCGCATCGTACTCACCTCGTCGAAGGGCGAGCCGATGCGGCGCGAGGCGGACCTGATCGACGTCTGGTTCGACTCGGGCGCCATGCCCTATGCGCAGATGCACTACCCCTTCGAACACAAGGCGGATTTCGGCGAGGTCTACCCGGCCGACTTCATCGCCGAGGGCGTCGACCAGACGCGCGGCTGGTTCTTCACGCTGCACGCCATCGCCACGATGCTGTTCGATTCGGTGGCATTCAAGAACATCATCTCGAACGGTCTGGTGCTCGACAAGAACGGCAACAAGATGTCGAAGCGCCTCGGCAACGCCGTCGATCCGTTCGACGTGCTGGCGACCTACGGCGCCGACGCGACGCGCTGGTACATGATCTCCAACTCGCAGCCGTGGGACAACCTCAAGTTCGACCGCGAGGGCGTCGACGAGGTGCGCCGCAAGTTCTTCGGCACGCTCTACAACACCTACTCGTTCTTCGCCCTCTACGCCAACGTCGACGGCTTCACGGGCCGCGAAGCCGAGATTCCGGTGGCGGAGCGTCCCGAGATCGACCGGTGGATCATCTCGCTGCTCAACACGCTCGTCGGGCAGGTCACCGAGTCGCTCGAACACTACGATCCGACCCCGGCGGCCCGCGCCATTCAGGAGTTCGTGGGCGAGAACCTCTCGAACTGGTACGTGCGCCTCAACCGCAAGCGTTTCTGGGGCGGCGGCATGTCGCAGGACAAGCTCGCGGCCTATCAGACGCTTTACACCTGCCTCGAGACCGTGGTGCTGCTCGCCGCACCCTTCGCGCCCTTCATCACCGACCGGATCTTCACCGATCTGAACGCCGTGAGCGGCCGCCATGCGGACGAATCGGTCCATTTGGCCGCCTTCCCGAAGGCCGACCCGACGCTGATCGACGAGCGGCTGGAGGAGCGCATGTCGCTGGCGCAGCGCGTCTCGTCGATGGTGCTGGCCCTGCGCCGCAAGGTCTCGATCAAGGTGCGCCAGCCGCTCACGAAAATCCTCGTGCCGGTGCTCGACCCCGCAATGACGGAGGACCTCGCCGCCGTGAAGGGGCTGATCCTGAACGAAGTCAATGTCAAGGAGATGGAGCTCCTCGAAAACACGACGGGGATCATCACCAAGCGCATCAAGCCCAACTTCAAGACCCTCGGACCGCGCTACGGCAAGCAGATGAAGGCGATCGCCGCGCTGACGGCCACCTTCTCGCAGGAGCGCATCGCCGAGATCGAGGCGGCCGCCGAGACGGTGCTCGAGCTGGAGGGCGAACGCATCGTCGTCACGCCCGCCGACTTCGAGATCACCTCGGAGGACATGCCGGGCTGGCTCGTGGCCTCGGAAGGCAAGCTCACCGTGGCGCTCGACATCACGCTGACCGACGAGCTGAAGGCCGAGGGCGTGGCACGCGAATTGATAAACCGCATCCAGAATATCCGCAAGGAGTCCGGATTCGAGGTCACGGACCGCATCCGCGTCGCGATCGAACGCACGGAGTTCGCGGCCGAAGCCGTGGCGCGCTACGCCTCCTACATCGCCGCACAGACGCTCGCCGACTCGGTCGCGGTCGCTGCGGAACCCTCGGGTGCCGTCGTCGTTTCGTCGGAGATCGACGAAATGCCGCTGCGCATCGCCGTGACGCGGGTGTAACGCCCCCGCTGCGAACCGCCTCGGCGCATCGACAACGGATACACCCGGCGGCGGGCGAGATATTCCGGACAAAATTTGGTTTTTCCGGAAAATTGGTTTAATTTTACGTAACACCAAAAGCGAAGAAGACCTATGGCAGAGGAGAGAAACAGATACAGCGATGCCGAACTCGAGGAGTTCCGGCAACTCATCCTGAAAAAGCTGGAGAACGCGCGTGCGGACTACGAACTGCTGCGCGCGACGATCACCCATACGGCCGACAACGATACGGAGGATACCTCCCCGACCTACAAAGTGTTGGAGGAGGGGGCCGCGACCCTCTCGAAGGAGGAGAACGGACGTCTGGCCACGCATCAGATGAAATTCATCCGCAACCTCGAAATGGCCCTCGTGCGCATCGAGAACAAGACCTACGGCATCTGCAAGACCACGGGCAAGCTGATTCCGAAGGAGCGGCTCATGAAGGTGCCCCACGCTACCGAGTGCATCGAAGCGAAGGAGGGACGCCGCTGACCGCGGCTCCGTTCGAGGTCTTCCGTCCCGAAAAAACCCGCCCGCAAGGCGGGCTTTTTCATCGGCGGCAGCCGCAGCGGCGATCGACGGCGCAGCGAACGAACCGCCCGGAAGCAGCCCCGGCCCTGCAAAAAGAGCGACGAAACTCCGGCGGTACGGGAGCCGACACAGCCCGACAGCCCTCGCCGCAGAGACGAAGTGCGGCCGCCGCATACGCAACCTGTCGCCGTATCCGTTCGAAGCATAGCGGCCGGGAGCGGCCGCCCCTGCACCCCGCCCCGCCCTGCTGCCGTCGCACCCGCAGGGTTCCCCGACACGAACGCCGCAGACAGCGCGCCACGCAACCCGCCCGCGGTTCGGATCGGCGCCCCTGCCGGGAGATGCCCGCAGAAGGCCACGCCGCGAAACTCGCCGGACGCCCTGAAACGCAACATTTGAGGCCCATGTCGCTTCGGATCTGCATATCGGTTCTGCTCCTGTCGCTCTGCGCGACCGGCCGCAGCCACGCGCCCGCACCGAAGACGCACATCCCCGAACGGTTCACCCCCGACAGCGCCCGCCTCGCCGACCCCGCAGCCAGCGAACGCCACGACCGGCTCTACGACAGTCTGCGGAGCAAAAGCGCCCGGCGCAAGGTCCCCCGCATGCTCTACGGCTTTCTGGTACGTCCCCAGCGCGACACCACGAGCGAAGGGCGCATCACCGACGAGAGCCGCCCGCTGCGCCCCCTCGCCGGAAAGACCGTCGGCAAGATCACGATCGCCCGGCAGCCGGTCTTCCGCCCCGACGGAGGCTGGCTCCAGCGCACGGGCAACAAGCTCCACCGTCAGACCCGCGAACGGGTCCTCCGCCGCGATCTGCTCTTCCGCCCGGGCGACGCGTTCGACCCCGAACTGGTCGTGCGCACCGAACAGCTGCTGCGCACGCGCGACTACATCGCCGATGCCGACATCGACGTGCGCCTCGATCCCGTCGACACGACATGCGTGGAGCTCATCGTCCGCACACGCGACAGCTGGAGCATTTCGGGCGACGGCGCGTGGCGCTCGCGCGGCCGCACGATGGTGGCCCTCGAGGATGCCAACATCCTCGGCTACGGCACCCTGCTGCGCCTCAAAACCCACTTCGACCGCCGCGACTTCACCTACGGCGGCAACATCGTCGAATACATCGCCCCCAACCTCTTCGGCTCGTTCTTCTCGGCCCGCTTCTCCGCCGGCCGCGCCTTCTACGCCTCGGAACTCGTCGCCGAACTGCGCAAGGAGTTCCTGCGCCCGACCGACTACGGCGTCGGGGCCCTCTACAGCCGCACCAAATCGAAGCGCTACATCATCGACCGCGACACGTCACTGCCGGTCCGGATCCGCGAACTCGACCTCTGGTGCGGCCGCTCGCGCCACCTGCCGTCGATCCGTTCGAGCCTCTTCCTCACCGTGCGCTTCGACCGCACGCGCTTCGACCGCCGTCCGCCGGTCGCGAAACGGCTCCACCCCGCGCTCCACGAACGCGACCTGCTGCTGCTCGCCGCAGGCCTCTACCGCGAGCGCTTCTACACGGCCAACATGGTCTACGGCTTCGGCACGAAGGAGTACCTCGCCACCGGTTACCGGCTCGAAGCGACGGGCGGCCATGCGTGGGGCGAATTCGGCAACGAAGCCTACCTCGGCATCGGATTCCGCACCGGCGGCTTCCGCCGTGCCGGCTACCTGATGGGGGCCTTCTCCGTGGGCGGATTCATCGACCCCGCAAACGGCGCATGGCACCGCAACGCCGCCGATGTCGACCTGCAATGGTTCTCGAACCTGCTCATGGTGCGGCGCACCCGTCTGCGGCAGTTCTTCGGCATCAACTACACGCACGGCTGGAACCGCGCCTCGGGGGCCGACGAGTACCTCCGCTTCACCGATGAAAACGGCCTGCAGGCCCTCGACGAATACGCCATCGGCACGACCCGGGCGATGCTCAACACCGAAACGGTCTTCTTCACCCCCTACCAGCCCCTCGGCTTCCGCATCGCCCTGTTCGGATTCGCCGATTTCGGCACGATCGGCGACTCGCCCAACCTCTTCCGCAACGCCTTCTTCTCCACGCTCGGGCTCGGCATCCGCATCCGCAACGAACGGCTGACTTTCAACACGATCCAGCTCCGCTTCGGCATCGCCCTCGGCAAGCGCGGCGTGGTGGGCAGCGACTACTTCCGCCTGTCGAGCATCACGCAGATGGACCGCGTCCGCTACCGCCCCTCGCGCCCCGATATCGTGGGGTACGAATGACGCGCGCACGAAAAACCGGAGCCGCTCTGCAGCGACCCCGGCACACGTGAACTTTTTACGAAACTCGGTGCTTATGGTTATGCGAACCCTTGCAAACGAAGTGCCTTTTCGTACCCCGGAGGGAACTTTTTTCGAAAGTTTTCAAACCGTAAAATTTAGTTATTCTATTTTTTCGCGATCCGGACGATTATTCGTACATTTGGATCGAACCCCATCCACCCGCATATGTCCGCACTGTTCACCGAACGCCAGATCCGCGCCGTGGCGATCTTCCTGCCGCTGGCGGCGCTTCTCCTGCTGGCCCTGTGGTTCGCACGCCCCGCGGCCGATCCCGAGGCGGCCCGCGCGGCCGAACGCGCGATGGAGCAGCAGGCCGACAGCGTCGTCATGGCTCCGTTCGATCCCAATACGGTCGACTACGACGGCCTGCGCGCCCTCGGCCTCACGCAGTACGAGGCGGTGAGCCTGCTGAAGTACCGCGCCGCAGGCAAGGTCTTCCGCATCCCCGAGGACCTGACCCTCTGCTACGGCATCGACGACTCGCTGTTCCGCCGGCTGCGCCCCTACGTCCGCATCGGCCGCCGCTACGCCATCGCTCCGCACGAATACCGCACCGAGCGGGTCGTGCGCGAACCCCTGCCGCCCGCCCCGTTCCGCATCGACACGGTGAGCGCCCGCTACCTGCGCGCCATCGGGGCCCTCTCGAAACGGCAGGCCGAGGCCTTCGTCCGCTGGCGCGACCGCAGCGGGATCCGCGACATGGAGGAGCTGCGCGCCTGCTACGTCGTGAGCGACTCGGTCGCCCGGGCGCTGGAGCCCTACGTCATCTTCCCCGAGCGGGAGGCGCCGGCGAGCGACCTTCCCGTCGAGCTCAACGCGGCCGATTCGGCGACGCTGCGTTCGGTGATCGGCATCGGTCCGAAGACCGTTGGCGCCATCCTCCGCTACCGCGAACGGCTGGGCGGCTTCCGCTGCGTGGAGCAGCTGGCGGAGGTTCCGGGGGTCACGGAGAGCAACTACGAAAAAATTTTGCGACAAATTCGTTGCGACAGTAGCGGAATTTCGAAAATAGATGTTAACTTTGCAGGCCCGAACGAATTGGCACGCCATCCCTACATGGCGCCGTGCACGCTTCGGAAACTATTGAAACGACGACAGTTGAAAGGAGGTTGGAGCACCGCTGAAGAGATGATCGAAGACGACATATTGACCCCGCAGGAGGCGGCCCGACTGGCTCCCTACCTGACATTCGGGCGTCACGGCGGAACCGACGAATAGACTGCACGACGAACCACGACCGAACCCCGCACCGGAGCGCGGGCCGATGCTCCGGAACACGAATCGAATACGAACGAATAAAAACGATACTACTATGATTATCATGCCGGTAAAGGAGGGCGAGAACATCGAGCGCGCCCTGAAGAAATTCAAGCGTAAATACGAGCGTACGGGCGTTCTGAAGGAGCTGCGCCGCCGCCAGTACTTCACCAAGCCGTCGATCGCCAAGCGCGAAGCGATGATGCACGCCGTTTACGTGGAGCACATGTACCGCAACGAGGAGTAATCCCCGACTGCCGGATAGACCGAAAGCCGTCCCTGCTTGCAAGGGGCGGCTTTTCGTTTGCACCACGGGGGGGGGCTACATCGCGGCCGACGGCTACGCTCCGCCGGACGCGGACGGCGCAATTCCGACCGGCATGCAACACGACCGGCAGCAGCACGATCATCCGGCGGCACCGACATCCTATCCCATACCGGCGCTCCACCTCCGGCCCAGCCCGGGCCCGCCCCCAATACGGCCTCCGCACACGTCCTCCGCTACCGGTACCGGCATCCCGCCCGCAACACCTCCGTCCGCGCAGCGACGAAAAAAAGAGCGGGACGCACATGCGTCCCGCTCCCGCTTCGCAACTGCCGCCGTTGCCGATCAGCGCAGGAAGAGCAGCTCCCGATACTTCGGCAGAGGCCAGATCTGGTCGTCGACGATCTCCTCCAGCTTGTCGATATGACGGCGGATCTGGTCGAAACAGACCGCCACCGTGTCGTGATAAGCGATCGCCTTCGCACGCATCTCCTCGATGCGGTTGGCCACCTTGCGGGCATCGATCATCCGCCCCGTAAGGCGCTGGATCTCGGCCGTATGGCGCTGGATGCGCTTGATGAGGGCGATATCCGACTCGGCGTTGAGCCCCGGGAGCTGCGCCATCTTGTAGACCTTGTCGAGCAGCATCGCTTCGTACTTCGAGGCGATCGGCACGATGTGGTTCATCGCCAGATCGCCCAGCACGCGGCCCTCGATCTGGATCTTCTTGACATAGGTCTCCCACTTCACCTCGGTGCGGGCCTCGAGCTCGACCTTCGAGAAGACGCCCATCTCGCCGAACATCGCGAGAGTCTCCTCGTCGAGGTAACGGTCGAAGACCAGCGGCGTCGAGGTCTCGCAGTCGAGCCCGCGCCGTACCGCCTCGATGCGCCACGCATCCGAGTAACCGTTGCCGTCGAAGCGGATCGGCTTGCAGGCCTCGATCATCGCCTTGAGCACCTCGTAGATCGCCTTCTCCTTCTTCATCCCCGCCTCGATGCGCGCATCGACGGCCGCCTTGAAGGCCGTGAGTTCATGCGCCACGGCCGTGTTGAGCACGATCATCGCCTCGGCGCAGTTGTCCGACGACCCCACGGCGCGGAACTCGAAGCGGTTGCCCGTGAAGGCGAAGGGCGAGGTGCGGTTGCGGTCGGTGTTGTCGAGCAGCAGCGTCGGGATGTGCGAGATGCCGCTCATCTTGAAGACGTTCTTGGCGTCGAAGCGAATGGCATCGTCGCCGCTCGAAGCCGCCAGTTTGTCAAGTACGGCCGACACCTGCGTGCCGAGGAAGGAGGAGATGATGGCCGGCGGCGCCTCGTTGGCACCCAGACGGTGGTCGTTCGTGGCGCTCATCACCGAGGCCTTCAGCAGACCATTGTGCTTGTGGACGGCCGAGATGACGTTCACGAGGAAGGTGATGAACTGCAGGTTCTCCGACGCCGTACGGCCCGGTCCCAGCAGATTGACGCCCGTGTCGGTTCCCAGCGACCAGTTGTTGTGCTTGCCCGAACCGTTGATCCCCTTGAAGGGCTTCTCGTGGAGCAGCACGCGGAACTTGTGGCGGCGGGCGATCTTGTCCATGATGGTCATCAGCAGCTGGTTGTGGTCGTTGGCGAGGTTCGCCTCCTCGTAGACCGGTGCCAGCTCGTACTGGTTGGGCGCCACCTCGTTGTGGCGCGTCTTGACCGGAATGCCCAGCTTCAGGCACTCGTACTCGAGCTCCTTCATGAAGGCCATCACGCGCGTGGGAATCGCCCCGAAGTAGTGGTCCTCGAGCTGCTGGTTCTTGGCCGACTCGTGGCCCATCAGCGTGCGGCCCGTCAGCATCAGGTCGGGACGCACGGCCCACAGACTTTCGTCGACGAGGAAGTACTCCTGCTCCCAACCCAGATACGAATAGACTTTCTGCACGTTTTTGTCGAAATAGCGGCACACCTCCGTGGCAGCACGGTCCACGGCGTTGATCGAACGCAGCAGGGGCACCTTGTAGTCGAGCGCCTCGCCCGTATAGGAGATGAAGACGGTGGGGATGCAGAGCGTCGTGTCGACGATGAAGGCCGGCGAGGCGGGATCCCATGCAGAGTAGCCGCGCGCCTCGAAGGTGTTGCGGATGCCCCCGTTGGGGAACGACGAGGCGTCGGGCTCCTGCTGCACGAGGAGCTTGCCCGAGAACTCCTCCAGCACGCCGCCGCAGCCGTCGGGCTCGGCGAAGGCGTCGTGCTTCTCGGCCGTGCCGCCCGTCAGGGGCTGGAACCAGTGGGTGTAGTGGTCGGCACCGTGCTCGAGCGCCCACTGGCGCATGCCGGCAGCGATGCTGTCGGCCACCTCGCGCGTCAGCGGCGTGCCGTTCTCCATCGTGTCGACCAGCGCGTCGTAGGTCGCCTTGTTGAGGTATTTGCGCATGGCGTCGCGTCCGAAGACCTTCTCGCCGAAGTAGTCCGAAGGACGTCCTTCGGGTGCCTCGACCGGCACGGCCGTGTGGTTGATCGCCGCATCGACCATCTTGAATCGCAATAATGACATAGGCTGTTGGTGGGTTAGATTTCTATGTCGCAAATGTACGTTTTTTTCGCTTCCGTTGTTTTTCCGAAAAACCTATTTTTTCGAGAAACCGCGTATTTTTTCGTCGATTTTCCGAAAATCGACCCGTTTTTCACGGCACATACCCGGAATTCGCACCTGTTTTTTTCGGAAAACACCCCCGTTTTTCACGCAAGTTCCGGAAATCGACTCATTTTGCAAAACCGGCATTTTGCACACCATACGGAACAATATTCAACCGTTCGGCTGCTGCAACGACCGAACGCCCCGACGAATGCCGCCCGCCGCCCCGCCCCGCATGCCGCACGAAATCGGACGAAGGGTTTGTTATTTTGGTAACAAACCTTGATGCAATTCGATAATTAATTCGTATCTTTGACATCCGTCGAAGATACTCCGCCTCAACAAAACCCAAACAAGTTTGGTTTTGTATTCGGCTTATTCGTATCTTTACGTGCAAATTCCGAAAAAACCGAAACTTCAATACTAATCTCTAAACGATTATGGCAAACAACACACGTGAAAAGCTGTTCGCCGAATTCCCGCCGGTTCCGACCGACAAATGGGAGGAGGTGATCGCAGCCGACCTGAAAGGAGCCGATTACGAGCGCAAGCTGGTATGGCGCACGGGCGAAGGATTCAACGTCCGTCCCTACTACCGCGCGGAGAACCTCGAGGGCATCCGTTTTCTGGGATCGCAGGCAGGCGAATTCCCTTATGTGAGAGGTACGCACCCGCACAACCGCTGGCACGTACACCAGACCGTGACGGTATGCTGCCCCGCGGAGGCCAATGCCGAGGCGCTGAAGCTCCTCGACGCGGGCGTCGACTCGCTGGGCTTCCGCATCGAGAAGGAGGAGTTCACGGCCGCCGAGCTCGACACGCTCCTCGCCGGGATCCGCATCCCCGCCGTCGAACTGGTGTTCGGCGGTCGCAAGTCGGCCGACATCGCGGAGCTCGTGCTCGACAAGATCGAGCGCATGGGCCTCGCACCCGAGGAGGTGCACATGGCTTTCGCCATCGACCCGCTGGTCAAGGGCCTCGCCGCGAAGGGCTGCTTCTGCTCGCCCGACGGCGCGAAGTGCTTCGCCCGCATCGCCGCCCTCATCGAGCGCACGAAGGGCTACAAGCACGTCCGCATCGTGACCGTCGCCGCCGAGACCTTCGGCAACGCAGGTTCGACCATCGTCGAGGAGCTGGCTTTCGCCCTCTCGGCCGGTAACGAATACCTCGTCCGCCTGACCGACGCGGGCATCGCCGCCGAGGCGGCGGCCCGCAAGCTGCGCTTCGCCTTCTCCGTGACGTCGAACTACTTCATGGAGATCGCCAAGCTGCGCGCCGCGCGCATGCTCTGGGCCAATATCGTCAAGGGCTACGGTCCCGAGAAGGAGTGCGCCTGCAAGATGCAGATCCACGCCGAGACGTCGCGCTGGAACCAGACCGTCTACGACCCCTACGTCAACATGCTGCGCGGCACGACCGAGGCGATGTCGGCCGCGATCGGCGGCGTGCATTCGCTCGAGGTGACGCCGTTCGACGCCTCGTTCGAGTCGCCCACGGAGTTCTCGAAGCGCATCGCCCGCAACGTCGAGCTGCTGCTGAAGCACGAGTCGCACTTCGATCAGGTGGTCGACCCGGCCGGCGGTTCCTACTACATCGAGAACCTCACGCAGTCGATCGCCGCCGAGGCGTGGAAGCTCTTCCTCGAGATCGAGGAGAAGGGCGGTTACGCCGCTGCCTACGAGGCGGGCTTCGTGCGCGAGCGCGTCGCCGCATCGGCCGCCGCGAAGGACAAGGCGATCGCCACGCGCCGCCAGATCCTGCTCGGCGCCAACCAGTATCCCAACTTCACGGAGGTCGCTCCGGCCGAGATCGGCGTCGCGTCCGTGACGCGCGCCGCAGCCGAGGGCAACACGCTGACGCCCTACCGCGGCGCGATGGCCTTCGAGGCGATGCGTCTCGAGGTCGACCGCTCGGGCAAGCAGCCGAAGGCCTTCATGCTCACCTGCGGCAGCCTCGCGATGGCACGCGCACGCGCC
This sequence comes from uncultured Alistipes sp., assembly GCA_910576555.1. GTDB lineage: Bacteria > Bacteroidota > Bacteroidia > Bacteroidales > Rikenellaceae > Alistipes. Next base: position 612,728 of record CAJTIY010000001.1, read on the forward strand.
CAGTTCTCGTGCAACTTCTTCGCCTGCGCCGGCATCCGCGTGGAGGACAACACCTTCTTCAAATCGATCGAGGAGGGCGTAGCCGCCGCTCTGGAGTCGAAGGCCGAGATCGTGGTGGTCTGCGCCGCAGACGACGACTACGCCACGGCCGCACCGAAGGTCAAGGAGCTGCTCGGCGACAAGGCGATCCTCGTCGTGGCGGGCGCACCGGCCTGCGCACCCGAACTCGAAGCACAGGGCATCACCAACTTCATCAACGTGAAGTCGAACGTGCTCGAGACACTGAAGTTCTACCTTAAAAAGCTGGGAATCTGATCATGAGAGCTAAATTCGAAGCACTGAAATACGAAGGCGCCGGCCAGAAAAGCTGCTGCGCCTCGAAAGGCTGCGGCAAGACGGAGCCGTGGATGACGGCCGAGCAAATCCCCGTCAAGGGCACCTACACGGCCGAGGACCTCGAGGGCATGGAGCACCTCGACTACGCCGCCGGTATGGCGCCGTTCCTGCGCGGTCCCTACTCGACGATGTACGTGATGCGTCCGTGGACCATCCGCCAGTACGCCGGTTTCTCGACGGCCGAGGAGTCCAACGCCTTCTACCGCCGCAACTTGGCCGCCGGCCAGAAGGGTCTGTCGGTGGCGTTCGACCTCGCCACGCACCGCGGCTACGACGCCGACCACCCGCGCGTGGTGGGCGACGTGGGCAAGGCCGGCGTGTCGATCTGCTCGGTGGAGGACATGAAGGTGCTCTTCAACGGCATTCCCCTCGACCGCATGTCGGTGTCGATGACCATGAACGGCGCCGTGCTGCCCGTGCTGGCCTTCTACATCGTGACGGGTCTCGAGCAGGGCTGCACGCTGGAGCAGCTGTCGGGTACGATCCAGAACGACATCCTCAAGGAGTTCATGGTGCGCAACACCTATATTTATCCGCCCGAGTTCTCGATGCGCATCATCGCCGACATCTTCGAGTACACGTCGAAGAACATGCCCAAGTTCAACTCGATCTCGATTTCGGGTTACCACATGCAGGAGGCGGGCGCCACGGCCGACATCGAGCTCGCGTACACGCTGGCCGACGGTCTGGAGTACCTGCGTGCGGGCGTCAACGCCGGCATGTCGATCGATGCCTTCGCTCCGCGCCTGTCGTTCTTCTGGGCCATCGGCATGAACCACTTCATGGAGATCGCCAAGATGCGCGCCGCACGTATGCTGTGGGCCAAGATCGTGAAGCGGTTCGATCCCAAGAACCCCAAGTCGCTGGCGCTGCGCACCCACTCGCAGACCTCGGGCTGGTCGCTCACCGAGCAGGATCCGTTCAACAACGTGGCCCGCACGGCCATCGAGGCGATGGGCGCCGCGCTGGGCCACACCCAGTCGCTGCACACCAACGCACTCGACGAGGCGATCGCCCTGCCGACCGACTTCTCGGCGCGTATCGCCCGCAACACGCAGATCTACATTCAGGAGGAGACCTCCGTCTGCCGTGAGGTAGACCCGTGGGCAGGCTCCTACTACGTGGAGACGCTCACCAACGAGATCGCGCACAAGGCTTGGGCCCACATCGAGGAGATCGAGAAGCTGGGCGGCATGGCCAAAGCCATCGAGACCGGCATTCCGAAGATGCGCATCGAGGAGTCGTCGGCCCGTACGCAGGCCCGCATCGATTCGGGCGAGCAGAAGATCATCGGCGTCAACGAGTACCGTCTCGAGAAGGAGGCGCCGATCGACATCCTCGCCGTCGACAACACGGCCGTGCGCGAGAGTCAGGTGAAGCGCCTGCAGGAGCTGCGCGCATCGCGCGACGAGGCCGCCGTGAAGAAGGCCCTCGACGCCATCACCGAGTGCGTGCGCACGAAGCAGGGCAACCTGCTCGAACTGGCCGTCGAGGCCGCGAAGGTCCGTGCGACGCTGGGCGAGATCTCCGACGCCTGCGAGGTCGTAGTGGGCCGCTACAAAGCCGTGATCCGTTCCATCTCCGGAGTTTACAGTTCAGCCGTGAAAAACGATACCGCCTTCGAGCGCGCCAAAGAGCTGTGCGCCGAGTTCGCCAAGAAAGAGGGCCGTCAGCCCCGCGTGATGATCGCCAAACTGGGTCAGGACGGCCACGACCGCGGTGCGAAGGTCGTCGCTACGGGTTATGCCGACATCGGCTTCGACGTCGACATGGGTCCGCTGTTCCAGACCCCCGAGGAGGCCGCCCGTCAGGCCGTGGAGAACGACGTGCACGTCGTGGGCGTCTCGTCGCTGGCCGCCGGTCACCTGACGCTCGTGCCGCAGATCATCGCCGAGCTCAAGAAGCTGGGCCGCGAGGACATCATCGTCATCGTCGGCGGCGTGATCCCGGCACAGGACTACGACGAGCTCTATCGCGACGGTGCCGCCGCCATCTTCGGCCCCGGTACGCCGATCGCGACGGCTGCTATCAAGATTCTCGAGATCCTGCTGGAGGAGTAATCCGACCGGCGCAGACGATCGAACGAGGGGGAGGGTCCGTTACCGGGCTCTCCCCCTCCTTCGATAACGGGGTGATATGCGATACGGCATAGCGCACCCGAAACAGCGGCGGGGAGGCCCCCCCCCGCAAACAAGCGAAGTTCGGAAATAGCCGCGCGACCGCGCAATGCGATTGCCGGAGGGACGGCTTTCCCGAGCGCGGGAAAACGGAGGCCCGCAACAGCGTGCGCGGTACGACCCGGTGCGACCCGATGCGGGCGACGAAAACGGGGAAAGACCGGAAAGACCGGAACCCGAGGCACGGCGGCGGAAACCGGGAAAAGACGGAAACCCGAGGCACGGCGGCGGAAACCGGGAAAAGACGGAAACCCGAGGCACGGCGGCTTTCGTCTCAGCAGAGGAGCGAACCGGGCAATCGCCTTCCGCAGCATCGCGATCCGAACGGCCCCTGTTCCTTTCGGGAAGAATACGCAGCCGCGGCAGCGGCAAAAGGATAACCGGCAGCGAGCGGACGAGGGACGCGGCTTCGGAAACGCCTTGCAAACGCGCTCGCCGTCATCGCCGGGAAACGACTATCTTTCGGTAGAGGAGCGGATGACCATATTCGCCGGAAGCACCACGTTTTCCGAGGGAGCCGTCGGATTTTCGATTTTCGCGAGCAGCAGCCTGACCGCCTCCTCCGCCATCCGGTCCAGCGGCTGTTCGACCGCCGTAATGGCGGGATGCACGAGCGTGGCCAGCTTCGTTCCCGACATGCAGGCGACGGCCATATCGTCGGGAATGGCGATATTGCGCTCCTGCAACACCCTTTTGGCCCCCAGCGCCTGCAATTCGGTGAAACAGAAGACGGCGTTGCACGCCACGCCCGAATCGAGGATGCGGGTCATGGCCTCCGCACCGGCCTTCTCATCCACACCTGCCGTGATAACCAGTTCGGGCCGGTAGTCGATGCCGTGTTTTTTCAGCACGTCGCGATAGGCCCGCAGCCGCTCCGAAGTATTGCTGATATAGTCGGGCCCCGCGAGATGGAGGATCCGCCGATAGCCTTTATATACGAGGTGCTCGACCAGAAAGAAGGCCGAATGGTAATCGTCGCTCCGGACGCTCGAACACTCCATGTCGGCGACCGTACGGTCGAAGAACACCATCGGGACGCAGCGGCGGATAAAGCCGTTGTAGAACTCGAGGTTGGCACGGTGATGGCACGAACTGATCAGAATGCCGTCGACGCGATAGCTGTCGAAAATCTCGAAATTCGAACGCTCGGTCAGAAAATCCTCATCCGAAAGCGTCAGAATGATCCGGTAACCGTACGGTTGCAGGATCCGCTGCACGGTGGCCGTGAACTGCAGGTAGAACGAGGTAACGGCCTCGGGAACCACGATGCCGATGGTCTTGGCCCTGCGATTGCGCAGGTTCACGGCCATTTCGTTTTTCCGGTAGCCCATCTTTTCTGCGGTCTCCATCACTTTGCGGATCGTCGCTTCGCTGACGTTCCACGAATCGCCCGACAGGGCCCTCGAAACCGTAGACTTCGAGATTCCGAGCACTTGGGCTATATCCTTGATGGTCACATACCTCATAACGATTCTTCCTCTAACGCAGTTGAAAGATACGGGTTTTTATCATGTTTTGCAAATTCGGAACCGCGGCGGCCCTTCGGGAACGGTTGCGGATATCGGGAACGGTTGCGGGAATCGTTGCGAGCCCCGATCGAGATAAATATAGCTCGATTCGATTAATTTTATGTCCGAATCAACCAAAACCCGACCATGAATACAGACAATTCGGTCTACGTGGCGGCATCGACCTTCGAAGAGAAGGGCGGCTGGACCGCAGACCCGCAGTTTATGGAGCAGATGGGCTCGAGCTACCTGCTGGCCCACGGACTCGGACAACCCGTAAACGATGCCCGGACACGTTTCAACGTGCCGCAGGAGGGCACATACCACCTCTACGTGCGCACGCGCAACTGGACGGCCTGCTGGTCGGACAAGCCCACGCCGGGCGTATTCCGCATCCGGATCGACGATCTAGAGATAACGACGCCTTTCGGCGACGGTGCGTGCGCGTGGCACTGGCAGGCGGGCGGAAGCATCTACCTGACCGAGGGTACCCATCGTCTGACCCTGCACGACACGACCGGATTCGACGCACGCTGCGATGCGATCCTCCTCACCTCTGTAGATCGCCGGCCGGACGACTCGCTCGAAACGCTCTTCGCCCTGCGCAACCGCCTGATGCGGCTGCCGGCCGAGCCCGAGGACAAGGGCGCATTCGGCCTCGTGGTCGCAGGCGGCGGAGTGGCCGGCATGTGCGCGGCTATCGCGGCGGCAAGGGGGGGGGTAAAAGTGGCCCTCGTACAGGACCGGAAGGTGCTCGGAGGCAACAACTCCTCCGAGGTCCGGGTAGGGCTCGGAGGCCGTCTGAACATCGGCGAATATCCGTCGCTGGGCTATCTGCTCAACGAATTCGGCCCTGCCACCAAAGGCAATGCACGCCCTGCGGAGGTCTATGAGGACGACAAGAAGCTGAAGGCCGTCCTCGCCGAGGAGAACATCACTCTCTTCCTCGGCTACAAAGTCACCCGGGTCGAGAAGCGGGACGCGCACTCTGTCGCAGCCGTCGTGGCGACTCACGTAGACGACTACACGACCATAAGAATCGAGGGGCGGCTCTTCGCCGACTGCACCGGCGACGGAGCGCTCGGAGTGCTCGCCGGGGCGGAATGGCACATGGGACGCGACCCGAAGAGCCGCTACGGCGAGCCCTCGGCACCGGAAACGGCCGACGGCATCACCCTCGGAGCCTCCGTGCAGTGGTACTGCCTCGAGGCGGACCGGCCCATGCCCTTCCCCGACATCGACTGGGGGCTCCCGATCGGCGAGGAGACGGTGCAGAAGGTGCGCCGCGGCCAATGGTACTGGGAGGTGGGAATGGCCGAAGACCAGATGGCGGAGGCCGAACGCATCCGCGATTACGGCATGTATGTCGCCTATTCGAACTGGGCATATATCAAGAACCACGCGTCGTTTCGGGACGAATACGCCAACAGCTACCTCGGCTGGATGGCACACGTGGCCGGCAAGCGCGAAAGCCGCCGTCTGGTGGGCGATTTCGTGCTCCGCGAACAGGACCTCACCGACTTCATCATCCATCCCGACGGCTGCGTAAGCACCTCATGGTACATAGACAACCACGAACCGGACCCCGAAAACAGCAAACATTTCAGGGAGCCGTTCCTTTCGCGCGGCTGTCTGCGTCCGCTGGATTTCTACCCGATACCCTACCGCTGTTTCTACTCCAAAGATCTCGACAACCTGTTCATGGCGGGTCGGAACATCTCCGTGAGCCACATCGCCCTCGGCACGACGCGCGTCATGCGCACCACGGCGATGATGGGCGAGGTGGTCGGACTGGCCGCCCGCGTGTGTCTGCGGGAGGGGCTTCTGCCGCGCGACATCTACGAAAAAGCCTTCGACGAACTGCGGGAACTGATGCGTAAGGGTGCCGGCCGGACCGACGTGCCCTACCTGCAGGTCTATACGCTCATCGACACCACCGCGGCCCGCAGCGAGGAGTGTTGACCCCACCACCGAAACAAAACCCAACGACATGAGCACGACAGACTGGATCATCATCCTGTTCTTTCTGGGAGGGCTTATCGCCATCGGATTCGCCTTTTCCAAGAAAAACAAGAACCTCAAAGACTATTTCCTCGCCGGAAAATCGATGCCGACATGGCTCGTGGTGTTCGCCGCCACGGGCACCTCGATCAGTGCCGGCACCTTCGTGGGCTCGCCCGAGCTCGGCTTCAACACCAACCTCACGTTCATCATGAGCTGCGTGGGAGCGGTGATCGGAGGCGTGGTGGTGGCGGCGCTTTTCCTGCCGAAACTCTACGACTCCAAGACCATCACCATCTACGGCTATATCGGCGACCGCTTCGGCGAGACCTCGAAACGAGCCACGAGCGCGATGTTCATCCTCGGACAGCTCTTCACCTCCGGATCGAGACTCTTCATCGCGGCCATCGCCGTGAGCGTCATCGTCTTCGGATCGATACACTTCCGGTTCCTGATGTACTCGATCGTCCTCCTCGGCATCGTGAGCACGATCTACACGATGGCCGGAGGCATCAAGGGGCTGCTCTACATCGACGCGATACAGATCATGCTGGTCATCGGCTCGGGACTGATCGCCCTTCTGATCGTCTTCCTCGCCATCCACGACACGATCTCCTTCTCCGAGCTGGTCGCTACCCTGCAGAACGGCATGGTCAAGGCCCCGGCGCAGCCCGAATACGCGATGGCGGCCGACGGGACCCTGAACGGCTGGATCCCGGGCAGCAAGATACAGCTCGTGGACCCGCGCTTCCGGTTCGACGTACCTTACAACCTGATCGGCGCACTCGGCGCATACGCCTTTTTCAAGGTGGCCCAATTCTCCACCGACCACGAATTCGTCCAGCGCCAGCTCACCTGCAAAAGCGTGCGGAAAGCGGGCGTCTCGCTCGTATGGTCCCAGCTTCTGGCGATCCCCATCGTCCTGATCTTCCTGCTGATCGGCACCCTGCTGTACGTCCGCTACATCAACGACCCGGCCGCCGCCGTCGGAGCAGGCGTTTTCACCGACGCCCGCGACATCTTCCCGCAGTTCATCTGCAGCAGCATCCCCGCGGGTGTGCGCGGTCTGATGGTGGTCGGACTTCTCGCGGCGGCGCTCTCGAGCTTCAACTCGGCGATCAACGCGATGGCCAGCAGCTTCGTCTCCGATCTCTACCTTCCGATCCGCCGGAGCAGGGGCAAGGAGATCGGCGGCGACGCGGACCAGATGGCGGCATCGCGCAAGATGGTGGTGCTGATGGGCATCCTGCTCACCTCGTTCGCCATAGTTACGGCCGTGATGCAGCAGACCAGCGGACTCAACCTCGTGGACTTCGCCACCGGCGTGATGTGCTTCTCCTACGCCGGGATGATGGGCGTATTCATCACCGCCCTCTTCACCAAACGGGGCAACACGCGGAGCGTCGTCGCCGCCCTCGTCCTCGGACTTCTCACGGTGCTCTTCCTCCAGCCCTACATCTTCGGTCCCGTGACCGAGGCGCTCTTCGGCCGCGAAATCTACCTCGCATGGGTCTGGTGGTGCCCGATCGGGGTAACCGTCAGTCTTCTGGCGTGCATCTGCGGCAGACCCGACCATAAAACAAACCTACAAGCAATATGAGACAAGCAGTACTGACCGCACCGGAACGGATCGAATTCCGGGAGGTCCCCGACCTCACCGCCGCACGGCTGGGCGAGGACGAAATACTCATCCGCGTCAAAAAAATCGGCATCTGCGGCAGCGAGATCCACTCCTACCGCGGAGAACATCCGGCGACGTACTATCCCGTGGTGCAGGGCCACGAATACTCCGGCATCGTGGCGGCCGTCGGCTCGCGTGTCACCGCATGCAAACCCGGAGACAAGGCGACGGCACGCCCGCAGCTCGTCTGCGGCCGGTGCGCCCCCTGCCGCCGGGGCCAGTACAACGTCTGCGAGAACCTCCGGGTGCAGGCATTTCAGGCCGACGGAGCCGCACAGGACTATTTCATCGTTCCGCAGGATCGGCTCGTCAGGCTGCCCGAAACCTTCTCGCTCGAATACGGGGCGATGATCGAACCGGCTGCCGTAGGGGCGCACGCCGCCTCGCGCGCGGGGGACCTCGCAGGCCGGAATGTGGTGGTCTCGGGGGCCGGCACGATCGGCAACCTCGTGGCGCAGTTCGTCCTCGCACGCGGGGCACGCAGGGTGCTCATCACCGACGTGAGCGACTACAGGCTGGAGATCGCCCGCAAATGCGGCATCGCCGACACCCTCAACGTGGCGAAGACCCCGCTGAAAGAGGGGATAAAGGAGGTTTTCGGCGACGAAGGTTTTCAGGCGGCATTCGAGGTCGCCGGCGTGGAGTCCTCCGTCCGCGCGCTGATGGAGTGCGCGGAAAAAGGGAGCACGATCGTCGTCGTGGCGGTTTTCGCCAAAGACCCTGCCATCAGCATGTTCCACCTCGGGGAGCACGAACTGACCCTCGCGGGGACCATGATGTACCGGCATGAAGACTACCTGACCGCCGTGGAGGAGATATCCTCGGGCAAGATCACGCTCGCACCTCTCGTCACCGACCGCTTCCCCTTCGCGCAGTACGACGAAGCCTACCGGTTCATCGCCCGGAATCAGGAAAAATGTATGAAAGTCATCATCGATCTCGAACAATGATAACCGCCGCCATGAACAGACCCGTAATAATGGGAATCGGAGAACTCGTCTGGGACATGCTGCCCGGAGGCAGGCAGCTCGGAGGAGCTCCGGTCAACTTCGCCTACTGGTGCACGCGTCTCGGCGCGGAAGGGTATCCGGTGAGCGCCGTCGGCGGCGACGAGCTCGGGCGGGAGGCCCTCGAACGACTCTCCGGAACGGGACTCGACCTCCGATGCGTGCAGCGCAGCGCCCTGCCGACCGGACGGGTCGACGTGACGCTCTCGGGGAACGGCATTCCCCGATACGACATCGTCGACGGGGTGGCGTGGGACGCTCTGGAGGCGAATGCCGCGGCCCTCCGACTCGCAGCACGGGCCGACGCCGTATGCTGGGGCTCACTCGCCCAGCGATCGGAGCCGTCGCGCCGGGCGATCGCCGCCATACTCGAAGCCACCCGCCCGGAGTGCCTGAAGGTGTTCGACATCAACATCCGCCAGCACTGGTACAGCCGGGAGATCGTCGCCGACTCGCTCCGGCAGGCCGATATCCTGAAACTCAACGACGAGGAGCTGCCGCTCGTCGCATCGCTGCTCGGGATCGGGCAATCGGGCGCCGAAGCGATCGCGGAACTCGTCCGGGCGTTCGCCCTGCGGTACGTCGTCTACACCGCCGGGGCGGTCAGCAGCGAAATCCACGGTGCGGAGGGACTCCTCTCCCGCATCCCGACCCCGAAGGTCGAAGTCGCCGATACGGTGGGCGCCGGGGATTCGTTCACGGCAGCGTTCGTAACCGCTCTCCTGCAGGGTGCTCCGACAGCCGCATGCCACCGCAAGGCGGTGGAAACGGCCGCCGAAGTCTGCACGATGCACGGAGCAATACCCCGACCGCGATGAAACGCCCTCTGCTGCTCCTCGCCGCATGCGCATGCGCCCTCGCGGCGGCCCTCTCCTGCACGACCGGTCCGCGCACCGCCGACGGGCACACCGTTCCGGAACGGGTGATGGGCGTATACCTCCCCTATCCCGACACGGTCGCTCCGGCCCCCGGCGCCCCGGAAGGTTACCGGACCTGCTACATCAGCCACTACGGCCGGCACGGATCGAGATACCTGCTCGACGAAGACCAATACGCTTCCGTGCGCGACGTCCTCGCCCGGGCGGCGGCCGACGGCGCACTCACGCCGACCGGCCGGAAAATCCATGCCGAGCTCCTCGGCATCTACCCGCAGTTCGAAGGCCGTGCCGGCATGCTGACCGGAATCGGAGCGGCCCAGCACCGGGCGATCGCCCGGAGAATGGCCCGGCGGCATCCGTCCGCATTCGAGCGGGATGCCGCCGTGAAGGCCACGACGTCGGCCACCGCACGCACGCGGGAGAGCATGGAGGCATTCTGCGCACAGCTGCAGCGGTGCTGTCCCGCGCTGCGGATAACCTGCGCCACGGACGCCGCGCTCAACCCCTATTCGGCCGGCTCCGGCATCGCGACGGAGTACGACCTGACGGTGAAGAGCCCGGAAGCGGCATGGCGCCCGGAGTACGAGGCTTTCTGCCGCCAGCGGATCGATGCGGAAGGGTTCGCCGCACGGATCTTCTCCGACACGGAGTACGCCGCAGGGCTCTGCGACCTCACCGAGTTCGAACAGGGCATCTTCCGCCTCGCCATCCATTTCAGGGGCTGCGGGATCGACGCCGACTGGCTGCGGCTCTTCACCCTCGACGAACTGAACACCCTCGCGGCGTGCGACGCCTACACTTTCTACATGGAGAAAGGCCCCGCTGCCGCGACCTCCGACCGGACATGGGCCCTCTCCGCGCATATCCTCGACAAGATGCTGACGGATGCGGAACGGGATCTGGCCGACGGCACGGCGGCCAGCCTCCGCTTCGGGCACGACGGCTGCATCATGGCGCTGCTGACGCTCATGGGAGCCGACGGATGGACCGCGCAGGCCGCCACCGGGGAGGAGATCGCCCGGGCGTGGGACGTGTCGCAGATCCCGATGGCCTGCAACCTCCAGTGGGTATTCTACCGCCCCGTATCGGAGGAAGGAGAGCCGCTCGTACGGGTGCTGCTCAACGAACGGCCGCTGCGCCTCCCCGTCACCGACCGAGCGGGGCTGTGCGAATGGAGCGGCATGAAGCGATACCTCGCGGAGCGGTGCGACACCGCCTTCGCGATCCTGAACGAGCGCCGGACACCGAACAACCTTTAACGCAAATACTAACCGAAGCAGAGTTTCACACGACCTCTGTCAAAAAAACGAACAAGATGGGTAAACATTCCACTTCGCTGAAAGCACTCCTTTCAGTCGTGTTTATGCTGCACCTGCTGTCCGCTGCGGCCCAATCGGGGCGCATCGCCGGCACAGTCGCGGATGCAGACGGGAACCCCCTTCCCGGAGCCGCCGTCGTCGTCAGCGGCACGTCTCAAGGCACCATCGCCGACAACAAGGGGCAATTCACGCTCTCCGCCGCCGAAGGGCAGACCCTCGTGGTCACCTTCCTCGGATTCAAGGAGAAGCGCGTGGAAGTCGGCACACAGACCTCGTTCCGCATCATCCTCGAAGCGGACGAAAACCTCCTCGAAGACGTAGTCGTGGTGGGATACGACACGCAGAAGAAGGTCAACCTGACCGGTTCCGTATCGTCCATCTCCACGAAAGAGCTCGCCCGCAGGCCGATCACGCAGCTGTCGACCGCCCTTCAGGGCATCGCTCCGGGCGTGACCGTCACCACGGCAGGCGGCGCACCCGGCGCCGACTCCGGAAATATCCAGATCCGCGGCATCGGCACATTCGGAGGTTCGGATTGCTCGCCCCTCGTGCTGATCGACGGCGTGGAGGGCAACCTCAACTCGGTGGACGCTTCGCAGATCGACCAGATCTCCGTGCTCAAGGATGCCGCCTCGGCGGCCATCTACGGAAGCCGTGCGGCCAACGGCGTGATCCTCGTCACCACCAAACGCGCGGAGAAAGGCAGGTTCGCCGTCACCTACCGCGGCTACGTGGGCTGGCAGACCCCCGTGGTCTATCCGGACGTGGTCGGCGCCGAGGAGTACATGCTCCTTTCGCGCAGGGCCTCGGAGAACGACGGCGCCGTCTCGCTCTACACCGACGAATATATCGCCAACTACCGCCGGAACAACTACCTCGACCCGGACGCCTACCCCATCATCGACTGGCAGAAGCGGCTGATGACCGGCAACGGCTTCACCCACAACCACACCCTGAACATGAGCGCCGGCAGCGACCGGATCCGGGTGATGACCTCGCTGGGCTACCTCGACCAGAACGCCATCATCAAAAATTCCGATTTCAAGCGGTTCAACCTGCGCAACAACATGGACGTCCGGGTGAACGAACGGCTCGATTTCCGGCTCGACATCGCCGCCACCTACACCCGCAGGGCCGCCAATCCCTATCAGAAAAGCGTCTTCGCATTCATGAACTCCAAAGACCCGCTGATGCTCGCCCAATGGTCCGACGGCAGCTACGCCCCCTTCACCGGAGGCACGGTCAATCCCCTGCCCATGATCGAGCTGGGCGTGGGCGGCAACGACATCCGCCAGAACGGAGTCCTCAAAGCCTCGGCGGCCCTCGAATACAGGCCGGCCCGGTGGCTCACCCTCGAGGTGAAGGCCGCACCGCAGCTCACGGCTGTCAAGACCCACCGGTTCGTGGACCTCGTGGAGTACCACTCCGACCCCTACGGCACGGTCTCGAAGGTCTCCAATGCGGAGTTCAACTCCCTCGACGAGCTGGTCTCGGCCGCATGGAACGGCTACTACCACGCGACCGCCGCGGCAGCCCGCCAGTTCGGAGGACACAGCCTCAAACTGCTCGTCGGCGCATCGTACGAAGCGTACGACTATTACAGTCTGGGGGCATACCGCCAAAATTTCGCCTATCCCGACTACGAAGTCATCAGCGCCGGCGGCGACAACGAATTCAAGAACAACTCCGGCACCCGGACCCAAATGGCACTCGGCTCGTTCTTCGGACGCATCAACTACAATTTCAAGGAGCGCTATCTCTTCGAAGCGAACCTCCGTTACGACGGCTCGTCGCGCTTCGTGCGCAGGAACCGATGGAGCGCGTTCCCGTCGTTCTCCGCCGCTTGGCGCCTCACGGAGGAGCCGTTCATGGCCGCAACGAAAAAAACGCTCTCGGAATTCAAGATCAGGGCCTCGTACGGCACGCTCGGCAATCAGAACATCAACTCCTACTACCCCGCATCGCAGCTGCTGACGATCAGCTCCATCTCCGCCGCCAACAAAATCTACCCCATCGTGGCGCAAAACTCGCTCGCCAACGAGAACATCACTTGGGAGACCACCTATATGACCGACATAGGTTTCGACGCCACGCTGTGGAACCGGCTCTCGATCACCGCTGACTACTACCACAAAAAGACCGACGGCATCCTGATGCAGCTCGACATCCCCTCCTCCATCGGTCTCGGAGCGCCGTACCAGAACGCCGGCGTCGTCACCAACGACGGCTGGGAGGTCTCGGTCGGCTACAACAACAGCTGGGGCGACTTCCGGTTCGGCGTGCAGACCAACCTCTCGGACGTCGTCAACGAGATCGTGGACATGAAAGGCACCTACGGCACCAGCGGCGCAATCCGCAACCAAGAAGGCTCGTCGATCAACTCGCTCTACCTGCTCAAGTGCCTCGGCGTGGTGCAGACGCAGGAGCAGGCCGACTGGATGAACGCCAATTGTCCTCAATTCAACCAGATCACCCGCCCGGGCGATCTCGTCTACGAGGATTACAACCACGACAACAAGATCGACGACAGCGACAAGCAGATCGTCGGCAGCCTCATCCCGCGCTACACCTACGGTCTGACGCTCGACTTCGGCTGGAAGGGCATCAACGTCAGCGCACAGTTTCAGGGCGTGGGCAAGGCGGACGCCTACATCAGCGGCGCCTACACCCAGCCCTGCGTGAGCGGCGGCACGTTCCAGAAGGGGCACCTCGACAACTGGACTCCCGAGAATCCGGGAGCGAAATATCCGCGCCTCTCCTACACGAGCGACCTCAACAAGAAGCCCTCGACGTTCTGGATGGCCGACGCCTCGTACTGCCGTCTGAAGAACCTCCAAGTGAGCTACACATTCCCGGCCTCGGTCGTCAAGGCCCTCCGCGTTCAGGGCCTCATGGTCTACGCCAACGCGACGAACCTCTTCACCCTGAGCGACTACTACGACGGATACGACCCCGAGACGGCCTATCAGAGCGGCTCGCAGGGAGCGACCACGGGAAGCATCGGCAACAACTACCCGCTCGTAAGCACCTATACGTTCGGAGTGGAAATCAAATTCTAAACGCATTACGGTCATGAAAAAATACATCGCATCGTTCGTCCTGACGGCGGCCCTGTTCACCGCAGGCTGCTCCCTCGACAGAATTCCGCTCACCGGACCCTCCACAGGAACGTTCCCGGCCAGTTTCGACGAAGCGCAGGCCGGCGTGCTCGCCGCCTACAAGAGCCTCGCCAACAACGTTCAGCAATACGAACCCTTTCCCAACAGGTGGATGGACCAGTTCACCGACATCGGCGCCATGCGCACGGTGCTCTCGAAATGGCCGGACTACACCCGCTCCACCATCACTTCGTCGTACAACGGCGTGGAGCAGTTCTATGCCCGGATTTACAAAGGGCTCGGCCGCATCCACCTCGTGCTCGACAACCTCGACAACCTCCGCGGCAAAATCTCGGACGAGGAGTATTACCGCTTCAAGGCGGAGCTTCTCTGCCTGCGGGCTTACTTCTACGACTGGGCCTGCAAGGTCTACGGCGACGTCCCGTTCATCGACCACTGCCTCTCGCTCGACGACTACGCCTATGCGCGCACCCCGAAAGCGAAGGTGATCGACCGCATCATCGCGGACATGGACGACGAACTGATCGACCATCTTCCGGTGGCGTGGGGCAGCCAGACGTGGGGCACGGCCCGGATCGGCCGGGTGGCGGCATACGCCCTCAAGGCGCGCATCTGTCTGGAATGGGGATTCTACGAGCAAGCGGCGACGTGCTCGAAGAAGGCCCTCGAACTGGCCGAAGGGGTCTACGAACTCACGCCGCTCGACTGCACCTACTACGCCACCCACGCAGAGGGCGAGCCCGACCCGACGCCCCTGTTCGGCGTCGACGCGGAACTCGGTTCGAAGGAATGGATCTGGGCCATCCAGTTCAACCGCCTCGCGGCCTCCAACACCCATAACGGCATCTATACGTTCACCTCCCGCGTCCACAACGGAGCCGCATCGGCGGGTCCGTCGATGGCGATGATGGACACCTTCCAGTGCACCGACGGCAAACCGATCACGGAATCGCCGCTCTACGACTGGCAGAACCCGTGGAAGAACCGCGACCCGCGTCTGGATCTCTTCTGCGTGCGCTCGGGATCGCGCATGATGGGCGTACAGCTCTCCACCGATCCGGCCGACAAGACCGTTTACGACTACGTATCGGGTACGTCCGTCACCAATTCCGACGTCACGGGCAACAAGAGCGAGTACGGTCCGAACGGCATTTCGGGTCCGGGCGGATTCCTCTGGCGGAAATTCTGCGACCCGGTCTACTACGGCAACATCACGGGCACGGGCTACGAAGACGAACTCGACGTCCCGATCATCCGCCTCGCGGAACTCCTGCTCATCGATGCGGAGGCCAACATCGAGCGGGAGGGCGGCGATCTCGCACGCGCCAAATTCCAGATCGACCGCGTCCGCGCCCGGGTGAAGATGCCGCCGGTGGCAGAATCGTCCCGGGAAGCACTCCGCAGCGCACTCCGCTACGAGCGGAAGGTGGAGCTGTGCGCCGAAGGATTCCGCTGGTTCGACATCCGCCGCTGGAAGGAGCGCGACGGCATCACCCCCGTAGCGTTCAAAGCCGTCGACGGACCCCAGTACGCCCCGGCCTACGAGCACACCGTCTCCAATGCGAAACCCATCATTGACGAAAACTGGACCGTGACCTACGACGGCGTGACCACCTTCGACGGAAAGAAATTCGACGCGCGGGTCCACACCGAGCGGAAGTTCCAGCTGGGCAAGGACGAGCTGTGGCCCTTCCCTTACAGCGAGATGGTGACCAACCCGCTCATCGGCACGGAAAACAATAACCCCGGATATTAGAAAACGAAAACCATGAACAAGACCTTCAACCTGTTTTGCTGCTGCGCAGCCGCGGCGACGCTCGCCGCAGGATGCGACGATTCCGAACAGGAATACACCCCCGACATCGAGTTCTCCAAGACGGGCGACGTCACGCTCATCGCCTCGATAGAAAACTGCTCGACGAGGGCTTCGCTCGTCAACACCGGAGAGGCCCGCTGGCAGCGGGAAGACGCCGTAGCGGTGGTCTGCACCGACGGCACGACCGCGCGGCTGACGCTCGACGGCACGGGCGAGACCCGCCGGGCATTCTTCACGGGGCGGATTCCCGACGGCAAGGAGATGGGCGGCTATGCGCTCCACCCCGCCTCGGCCACCCTCTCCGGGAACATACTCGAAGTCGTATTGCCGGACCGGATTAGCCCCTCGGCGACAGGAAGCTGCTCGGTGATGGCCGCCGTGATCGGAAACTCCTGCCATGTCGAGTTCCGGCAACTGATGTCCTATCTCACCGTGCAGATCGGCAACGTAAGCACCGAAGCGGCGACGATCGAACTGAAAGCCGACAAGAACCTTTCCGGCGAACTCTCCGCCGCCCTTCCGGATGCCCTCGGAACGGGCATCGCGGCGCAGGAGGGGTCGGACGGCCTCGTCATCCTGCTTCCGGAAAAACGGGAATCCACCGTGACGGTCTCCTTCGCCGTGCCCGTGGGCGAATACGGCAGCCTCATCGCCGCCGCATACGACGCCGCCGGCAAGAACATCGGCGAGACGGAGTGCCTGACTGCGCCGATCAACGCCAGACGCGCGGAAATGAGGACCGTCAGCGCGACCCTGCCCAAATACGTTCCCCGCGAACCGATCGAAGGCACCGTGCTGGTGGCCGGCATCTACTGGGCGCTCGGCAACCTCCAGCACGTGGAGGGAAGCACCGACGAAGGGTTCCGGACCGACTGGCGGATCGCCCCCGAGCAGTGGGAGTACATCAACTGCGAAAACGCCGCAGCCGCGGGCAAGGCCGTCACCTTCAAACCGACGGACTACACGCAGTGCGACCACTTCAACTGGGGCGGAATCGCCAGCCCGTTCGACAATGAGGGCTCCTCCACGGCCCTCGCCGCCGTCGGAACGGATATTTCGGGCAAAATGTACACCTCGCAGGAGTGCACTGCCGCCACCACGGACTTCTCGGCCGCTCAATTCGGCGACCTCGCCTACTGGGCCTCGAACGGCAAGTTCCGGCTGCCGACGAAGGCCGAAATGGAGAAACTCGTCAACGAGGCGTCGTCGCAGTACGGCAGTTACGAGATCGCCGAAGGCAAGGTGATAACGGGCATCCTGTTCACCGACCCGGCAGAGGGAGAATCGCCCTCGCACAACGACACGGAGGTGAAATTCACGGCCGAGGATATCGCCCAAGGACTCTTCCTGCCCAAAGGCGGACGGCGCTACACCGCACAGCCGTTCACGGTCAACGTACAAGGGACACAAGGCACCTATTGGGCGTCGGAATCCACGACCGGAGACGGCGCTACGGAACCCTGTTACGGCGCGATTCTCCACATCAACTCCGCGAAAGCCACGTTCCCCTACTGGAACAAGGCGTTCGATGCGAAAGCCGGATTCATGATCCGCCCCGTTTATATCAGGAACCGATGAAAAACAGACTCATATTCCTCTCGCTGCTGCTCCCGGCGGTCGTACTGACCGCCGGATGCGGCGGCGGAAAGGCCCGGGTGGGCAAGCCCCTCCCGGCGTGGAGCGAAGGCTGTCTGGACATCCATGCCATCAACACGGCCCGCGGGGAGTGCACTTTCTTCATCCTGCCCGACGGAACGACGCTCGCGGTGGATGCGGGAGAGTTCTGCAGCGAACCGGAAAAGTACCGCAGCATGCCCCAGAAGCCGGACAGCCTGACGCGTCCGACCCGCACCTATGCCCGTTATATGCGCCATTTCATGCCCTACGCGGATTCGCTCGACTACTTCCTGCTGACCCATTTCCACGCGGACCATCTCGGGAAGCTGGAACCTCGATACGGCCGATCGGCCGACGGGGAGTACGTATCGAGCGGCGTGACGGCACTCTACGACCAACTTCCGTTCCGGGCGATTGTCGACAGGGCCTACCCGGCGTACGACTCCCTCGCCTGTCTGGCGATGAGCACGGCGTCGCTGGCCAACTACCGCCGGTTCCTCGACTACGCGGTAGCGCACAACGGCCTGAAGGCCGGGATGCTCCGCCTCGGGGATAGCGGCCAGTTCCCGCTGCGGCACCGGCCCGAACGCTATCCCGACTTCCGCATCACGGGCATCTGCTCCAACGGCTGCGTGTGGGACGGCGAAAAAGTCGTGGACCACTACGGCGACGGCACGCTGCGGGAGAACGGAGCCTCGTGCGGCATCCTGCTGAGCTACGGCGATTTCGATTACTTCACCGCAGGCGACGCAGGCGGAAATACCCGCGTCGAATATGCCTGCGCACGCGCCATCGGACACCCCGTCGAAGCGATGAAGGCGCACCACCACCTGTCGCACCACACGATGCAGGACGACATGCTGGAGGTGCTCCAACCCGACGTCATCGTGACGCAAAGCTTCTTCATCCGCGACATCCAGCCCGACCGGGAGATCATCCGCCGTATCTCGGAGAGCGGGATACCCGGAGCCAAACGAATGTATTTCACCAACATCGACCGTTCGCTGACCGATGCCGATCCGGAGCTCTACGCACGCTGCGCCGGGATCGGAGGCCACGTCGTCATCCGGGTCTCCCCGGGCGGAAAAGAGTATCATGTCTATATGCTCGACGACAGCGACACGACCTACACCGTAAAACAGATCGACGGTCCGTTCCGTTGCAAACCTCGAACCCCAAACACCGAAAAACATGAATAAGCACATCATTACCCTCTGCGCACTGGCCGCCTTCGCATCCGCAGCATGCAGCGAGGAGCGGACGAAAATGCCGTGGGAGGACGACCTGAACAACAAGGTGCCCCCTCAAGAAGATACGACTCCCGAAGCAAAGGTCGGCGAACCCCTTCCACTGTGGGCCGAAGGGTGTCTCGACATCCATCTCATCAACAGCGGCCGCGGAGAGTGCGCGTTTTACATTCTGCCGGACGGCACGACGCTCCTCGTCGATGCCGGCGAGATCGTCGTGACGGACGGCACGGGAGTGCCGCAGAAGCCCGACGCATCGACCCGACCCTACATCGTGGATGCGAAATACATCCGCCACTTCCTGCCGAAGGGAGGTTCGGCCATCGACTGGTGCGCACCGTCGCATTTCCACATCGACCACATCGGCAGCATAGACGCCGCCGCGGAAACCTCGCCCAACGGCTACCGGCTCACCGGTCTGATGGCGCTCTACGGCGAAATTCCCTTCGATCGGGTACTGGACCGCGGCTATCCCGATTACGGCGACGACCCGTCGATCCCCGCGATGGACGGCCAGACGGCCGGCGACTGGGCGACGTTCGTCAAGTGGGCCGTGGCGAAGAAAGGGATGACGGCCGACCGGTTCCGCGCAGGCGAAGAGCAGATCACACTCCTGAAAGACAAGGGTAAATACCCCGATTTCCGGATCTTCAACATCATCGCCAACGGCTATGCGTGGAATCTCGACTCCGCCACCGGACAGGGCACTCTCGTCGACGCCAAAGCGGGCAAAGGCAATCCGGCCTGCTGCGGATTCCACATCAGCTACGGGAAGTTCGACTACATCGCCTGCGGCGACCTGACCGGCCCGCCGCAAAACCGGATGGCCTACTACTACCGCGACTTCATCCCCAAAGGGGGTCTCGAGGTATTCAAGGCGCACCATCACTTGAGCAACAACGCTTGGGGCAGCCAGATGCAGAACTGCGAATTCTCGCCACGGGTCGTCATCAACCAGAGCTTCTACAAAAAGCAGCCGGACATCCCCCTGCTGACCGCCATCGTCGAAGGCAGTTTCACCACCCATCCCTACACATGGACCAAGGATATTTTCAGCACCAACGTACACCCGGAGTCGCTGGCCGAAAATGCCGAACTTTACCGGAATGTCGCCGGATACAACGGCCACATCGTCGTACGAGTCGCCCCGGGCGGTGCACAATACCATGTCTACATGCTCGACGACACCGATTTCGACTACAAGGTGACATCCATTCACGGTCCGTACGATGCGAAATAGCAACCGTATGAAAAGAAAGATGCTGACACTGCTCCTGCTGCCGTGGATCGCGGCGGGATGCACCGCGAGCGGCGAGGATGCCGGACGGCATTTCATCGCCCACCGGGGCGCGACCATGCGCTGCACCCTCGCGGGAGAAAACTCCCGCGAGGCCATCCGCCTCGCCGCGCGAGCCGGGTTCAACTGTATCGAGACCGACGTGCGCTGGACCTCCGACAGCGTGCTCGTGGCCGTGCACGACGCCACCCTGACACGCACGTTCACCCGCAACGACGGGAGTCCCGTGCCCGAAGGAACCGCCGTCTCGGACATCGGCTATGCGGCACTCCGCGACAGTTTTCTCCTCAAGGCCGCCCGGCCCGAGTACCGGACCCGGGTGCTCACGCTCGAGGAGTTCTGCACCGAATGCCGCGACTGCGGACTGCGCACGTTCATCGAGCCGAAGAAGGTCGCTCCGGAGTGGGTCTATCCGCAGCTGATAGCGATTGCCGACAAGGTATTCGGACGCGGAAACTACGTCGTCACCTCGAACAACGATGCCAACGACCGCATCCGCCTCGAAATGGGCATCCGCGACATTCCGCTCATGGGCATTCTCTACCAGAGCACCTACGAACACATCGCATCGCTCGGAGGCACCATCATGGCCATAAGCGCGACCCGATTCGGGGAAGAGGAGTATTTCGCCCATGTATCGCGCGCCAAAGCCGACGGGTTGGAGACCGAATCCCACGCGGACGATTTCGAACGTTTCGACCGGATCAACCGTGCCGGCATCGACTACGTATCGACCGACCTGCTCGCCCCGGACTACACGGGGCAGGGCGAAACGATCTATCGGTCCCGAGGCCGGGATGCGGCGAAAATCGCCGCCGAAAGCAGAGCCGCGGGGAAAATGGAGTTCGGCGCGGTCTATCTCGATCTGGAATGGACCGGATCGGCCACGGTCACGCTCGCCGGCCAGACCTTCGTACTGCCCGAGGCGGAACTCCCGCGGCAGGCCCGGCACCAGCTGCTGGTCTTCGATGCCGTCCCCGCATTCGACATCTCGGCTCCGTCGGAAGAGTTCCGGATCAAACGCATCCGTCTCCGTATCGTCCGTCTCTGACCGGCTCCGGCACACGAAGGCTCCGCCTTGCAGCGGTCCGGATCGCCGGCCTTGCAAAAAAGGATCGATCCTGCCTTACGCCACGAGAAAGAACAAAATCGACCGCCTCGCAAGATCTTGCAAGATCTTGCGAGGCGGTCGATTTTATCCGCGGTATGTGCCGCCCGGGCACCTCTCTGCGACTCCCCTATCCGGCCCGAACCGCCCGGCGATCCGTACACCTATCCGCACGTCCACCTGCACGCCCATCCGCCCACCGCAGCGTCCGGACCGCCCGAATCACCCCGGACACCCGAACACCCGAGCCACCGCCTCCCTGCACGAAAAGAGCGCCGGAGATTCGATCTCCGGCGCTCTTCGCATCCGCAAACGCGGACCGTTAGAAATATTTGCCGCGCAGGTCCTGAATGTCGGCCATCTGATCCACGGCCTGCAGCACGAACTGCTGGACCATGCTCTCGGCCATAGCCTGCGCACGTACCTGCTCGCCCTCGGAGGTCTGCTTCTCCTCGGTCGCTATGTCGTCCACACGGAAGACATAGACGCCCGAAGCGCCCTTCACGGGAGCGGAAACCGCGCCCTGCTCCTTCGTCGCGGCGATAGCTCCGATCAGACGAGGCTCGACGCCGGCACCGTTGAGGTAGAACGAACCGAAGGTCACGCCCTCGAATGCGGCCGGCTCCGTACCGAGGCTCTCGGCCTGCTCGGCGAGCGTCGCACCCGAAAGCTCCTTCACGATGTAGTCGTACTTCTTGTCGCGGAGCAGCTGGGCGCGGATCTGTGCGGCCACCTTCTCCACCGGGGTGTACTGCTCGTTGTCGATCTCCGTGAGCGTGGCGATCACGTAGTCGTCGCCGACGGTGAAGATCTCCGAAACGTCACCCTTATCGGCGCCGCAGGCCCAGCGTACCAGCTCGCGCGAATCCTCCAGACCGCGCACCGTACGATCGCCCTGCGCCAGCGTCGCGATCCGCGGCGTGACGGCAGCCGTTGCAGCGGCATCGGCGAACTGCGCCGAGGAGCCCTTCGCAGCGACCATGAACGAACCGGCCTCGCCGTGCACCGTGCGGCGCGTAGCCTCCGAAGCCTCCAGCGGATAGACGATCGAAGCCACCTGCACGTGCTTCACGGGTTTGTCGGCACGGTAGACCTGAATCAGCTGGATCGCATCGCCGGCTGCGACCTTCACCACGTCGCCTTTCTTGGCGCCGGCCAGCGCCTCGGCGAAGCTGCCCGTGAAGGCCGAGAAGGGATAGACGCCCGCGTCGCCGCCATTGGCAGCCGTCGCGTCGTAGACCGAATACTGCGCAGCGAGGGGTGCGAACTCGGCACCGCCCCGCAGCACGGTCAGCAGGCTGTCGGCAAGGGCCTCCTCGGTGTAGGGAAGCACGATGTGGCGGATACCCAGCGAGTCGGAAATCATCTTCGAATCGATGACGCGCGCCATCGTCCACTCGTTGTTCTTCAGCACGGGGCCGAACATCCGGCCGGCCAGCAGCGCCTCGGCCTCGTCGGCCGGCAGCTGCGCCGCCGACAGGTAGCGCTCGTCGATACGACCGTTGCGATCGCCGCGCACGAACGTACGCACGGCATCCGTCTCGGCGAATGCGGCGCCCGTCTCGGTGGCCTTACGCTCCAGTGCTGCGAGGTCCTCGTCGGTCGGAGCGACCTCGAAGACGACGTAGGAGATCGTACGCGACGGCGTCTGACGATAACGCTTGCGGTGCTCCTTGTAGTAGGACTTCACCTCGCCGTTGGTGACCGTGAAGAGCGAATCGGGTACGGCCGCATACTTCTTGCCGGCCCACTCGCCCGAGAAGGTCCGGTTCGCGGCATCGGCACCGGCGGCCGCCTCGAGCGAATTGGCATAGGCGCCGCCGCGGACCAGCCAGAAGTACTTCTGCATCCGGCGTTCCATGCGCGCCTGCTCGTTGAGCTGCGCCCAAGCCTGCTGCGCCTGCGGATCGCTCTCGGCGCGCGACAGGAACTCGCTCACGGCAGCGACATCGTAGGCACCCGTGCGCGGATCGGCGAAGGCGTTGTAGAAGGTCTGCGACATGCGCTCGCCGCTGACCATCGCCAGACGCTCCGACTCGGTGAACGCGAGGCCCAGATCGTCGAAGCCCGGCATCAGCACGTACTTCGCGACGAGGCGCTGCCATGCGGCGTCGGCCAGCATGGCCGACTGCTGCTCGTCGCGCTCCTGACCGCCGTTCTGCTCACGCACGCGTTCGTACTCTTCGAGATACTCCGAATAGTTGATCTTCTCTCCGTCGATGACGCCCACGCGGGGATCCTGCCCGGTGAAGCCCATCTCGGTCTTCAGCGAGAGGATGAATGCCAAGAGGGCCAGTGCGATGATTACCGACAGCACGATGCCGAACTTGGTTCGTAAAGTGTTTAAACTTGCCATATGAATCGTTTGTTGTTCGTATTTGTTCCGAATTAGCGTCAAAGTTATAAAAAATTTCGGTACATACCTATCGCAGAGGCGACTATTTTGCACCGTAAGGCGGTCCGCACCGACCCCCGGCCGGACCTTTCACAGCTTTTTGACCCGGGCCAGATCGATGCGCGAACGCGTCGTGCGGAGCATCCGCAGCCGCAGGCCGCCGATATCGAGCGTCTCGCCCGCCGTGGGGATGCCCTCGTAATGGTAGATGATGAAGCCGGCCAGCGTGTCGTATTCGCGGCTCTCCTCGATACCCAGCCCGTAGCGCTCGTTGAGGTACTTGACCTCGTGCCGGCACGAGAGGACGTATTCGCCGGGGCCGACCTGCTTCTCGGTGAGGTCCGGCACGTCGTGCTCGTCCTCGATCTCGCCGAAGATCTGCTCCAGCACGTCCTCCAGCGAGATGACGCCCGCAGTGCCGCCGAACTCGTCGATCACCACGGCGATGTTGCTCCGGTGGCGGATGAAGTTCTGCAGCACCGCCTGCAGCGGCATGGTTTCGGGAACGAAGCTCACCTCCATCACCACGCTGCGGATGTCGGCGGGTTCGGTGAAGAGGCTCTTCGAATTGACGTAACCGACGATGTTGTCGATGCTCTTGCGCCAGACGAAGATACGCGAATACTTCGTCTCGACGAAGCGGGCGGCGAGCTCGCCGATCGTCGTGTCGTCGATATCGACCGCCTCGACATCCACGCGCGGGACCATGCAGTCGCGCACGCGCAGGTCGGCGAAATCGAGCGCGTTCTGGAACAGTTTCAGTTCGTTGTCGGGATCGGTGCCCTGCTCCGGCGCATTGGTGTCGAGCAGCGCGGCGAGGTCCTCGCGGTTGAACGTCGCAGCCTGACCGTCCTGCTCGATACGGCGCCCGAGCAGGCGCAGGATGCCGTGCGAGAGCAGCGTCGTGAACCGCGCAACGGGATAGAGCAGGATGTAGAAGAAATAGATCACCGGCGCAAGGGCCCGGTAGTAGAAGTTGGGGTTGGAGCGGAACACCGACTTGGGGAGGAACTCGGCGCAGAAGATGATGATGAGCGTCGAGACGCCCGTCTCCACCAGCACCGAACCGTCGCGCGCGGCGGCCTCCCACCCCGCGGCGGCGAAGAGTCCCCGCAGCAGCAGCGACATGTAGAGCGAGTAGACGACCAGCGCGATGTTGTTGCCCACGAGGATCGTGGTGATGTACTGCCCCGGATGGCGGGCGAAGACATCGGCGATGGAGTCGAACAACCGGCTCTGCTTGCGGTCGATCTCCAGCTTGAGGCGGTTCTTGCTCGTGAAGGCGATCTCCATGCCCGAAAAGAAGGCCGAGAGCAGGAGCATCGACAGAATGATGACGACCGAGGTAATCATATCAGGGATTGGTTTGGAGGGTATCGACGGCCGTCGCCCGACGCCGACGCACCGCGGAGGCGGCGACGGAGTCCGGAGCGGGACGGCGCCCGATCTGCACGGAGGTGGCGGTGCGGCGCCCTGCGGCACGACCCGGACGGATCGGACGCTCGCCGGCGGCGGCGGCACCACCGTCGTCGCGCAGCGACGGCGTTTCGCGGCGCGAGGTCTCCGCAGCCGGGGATCTTTCGCCCGGCCCGGTTCCGAGGTCGGGGCCGGGGTCGGCCGATCCGGCCGGAGTCGCTGCACGCGGATCCGTTGCGCCCGGTTTCGCTGCGGCCGTGCTGTCGGCAGCCTCCCCTTCCTTCATCTCGACCTCCATGCGGCTCCTCTGGTAGCGCAGCTGCCAGTCGTCGAACTGGTCGTCCGACTCGAAGCCCTCGCCGACGAAGACGCCGCGCGTGCCGTCGACGAAACGCGAATCGACGTTCGAATAGATCCGTTTCGTGCGTTCGTTCCAGAAAAGCTGCTGCGTGTAGAGCTCCTTGCCGTCCCATTTGCGGACCACGACATCGCCCTTCGCCTCCCAGAGTTTGCGGTTTTCGTAATAGATGGCGTAATTGGCCGTCAGCACCGCGTCGACCGACGCGAGGGAGTCCTTGCGGAAGGTCGTGATGCGGATGCCGCGCCGGAACTCGCGGTAGGGCTCGCGAGCGAGCATGTAACCCTCGACCAGCGGCGTCTCGAAATGGTAGGAGCGCATGCCGTTCTGCGACTCGACGATCGACAGATCCTCGCTGTATTCGGTCATCATCGTCTCGGCGGAATCCGCACGTCCGTCGGAAGCGCCTCCGTTGCAGGCGTATAGCAAGATAGCACTCCCCGCGAGGGAGAGTGCTACCCGGATGTATCTGGTCGCTGAACGGTTCATCGCGATGCCGGCAGCGATCTTTAGCGGAAGCGCACCGTGGTGGCGATACCCGCAGCCGTGCCGCAGGTGACCGTATAGCGGCCGCCCTCCTGCAGCTCGTTGAAGAAGCACTCCTCCGAGCTCGGGAAACGGTTGCGGTAGGCGCTCAACGACGTACGGGCCGGAGCCATGTACTCCGAATCGGCGGGGAGCAGCTCGACGGCTTTGGCCATCGTGTCGTATGCGGCCCAGAAGGTCGCCTGACCGGCGAAGCCGCCGCAGTTACCGGCCGAGATGCCGTAGCACTGCGCCAGTACGAAGTAGGGCACGCCGTCCTCGGGGTTCAAGTCGCGGGCCTGACGCGCAGCGGCGGCAGCGGCCGGAACATCATTCGAAACCAGCGCCACGAGCGCGATGCGCACCAGCAGCTTCTGCTGCTCGGCGGGGTCCTCCTCGACGGCCAGCGACTCCTTGAGGTATTTGTTGGCCTTGTCGTAGTCGCCCTTGTTCTGGAACGCCTGCGCGAGGAACAGCGCAGTCTCCGACGACGGTTTCACGGCATAGTATTTCTCGGCCGTCTGGAAGTAGAAGTCCGAGTCGCACTTCGCACGCGACATCAGCGCCACGGCCTGCGACAGCAGCGCCTCGTCGTCGGGAGCAGCCTCCAGACGGGTGCGGAACAGCGTTTCGAGGTTCTCGCAGCTGGCCACGCCGCTCAAGCCGAAGGCGGCGTCGAACTGGCTCTTGTACTCCGCGGCCGCGGGGTTGGCGGCGAAGAGGGGCGAAAGACGGTCGTACTCGCCGATCACCTCGTCGGGCGTCACCTCGTCGGTGTTCTTGTAGTCGTCGCAGAGGTTCGAGAAGTAGGCCACGACGGTCTCGGGGTCGGTCTTCTCGCCGCCGGCCTCGATCGCAGCGCGGAACGCCTCGCGGATCGCGGCGCGGTCCTCGGGCAGGTAGTTGAGCACCTCGCGGGCCTTACGGTCGAGGATATAGGCCGAACCCATTTTGGGGTGGTTGCCGAAATACTCGTTGCGCAGGTCGTAGATCAGCAGCAGCGAGTCGATGTAGACCTTGCGGAGCTCCGCATCGCCTTTGGCGCGGGCGATCTTGTTCTTGTAGATCGTAGCACCGCGCACGAAGGTGTTGACCGAGGCCCGGGGACACTTATCCATCAGCTCCTTGAGGTAGTGGGCGGCTTGGTTGTAGTCGCGGTTGTCGCACGCCTCCTTGAGGAAGTTCGAATTGAGGATGTTCTCCTGACGCTCCTCGGGCGTATCGCCCCAGACCGCATACTTGGGATCGCTGAAATCCTGTGCGGACGCGGCGCATGCGAAAAGCGCGCATGCCGCGGAAAGCATGAATTTTACCTTGTTCATTTCTTATGGTTTTTGCAGTTGTTTCTATCCCTTCGGGCCGCGGGCCCGCTATCCGACGTCAAAGATACGATGAACTTTCGACACTCGCAAATCTCCGCCGTGCGGCCTAATCGTACTTCGGACGCAGGAACCAGTATTCGCTGTTCTCGGCGCCGGCGAAGAGCGTGAAGCCGATCGAAAACTTGACGTACTGCTGCCGCACGAGGCCGATGCGCTCGGCGACGTTGTAGCCGCGGCGACCGTACTCCACGCCGATGTCGATGCCCGACACGGCCCACTGCTTGACCGGAATGCCGATACCGAGCGTCACGGCGTACTGCGCGAGGCGGTGGCCGCCGAAGGTCTGGTTATAGGCGCCGCAGCGGAAGCCGGCACGGTAGGACCAGCGCTTGAGGAAGTGGCGGATGTCGTAGCGGTCGGGGGTGAACTCCGCACCGAACTTGAGCGTATGCGTGTCGGTATAGGCCACGGCAAAGGAGCTCTTGTCGGGGCCGCTCACGGCCGTATGTTCGACGCGCGCGTTGCGGCCGCCCCAGTCCTGATAGACGTAGTCGGCGCCCAGCGACCACTTCGCGGTCTGGTAGAAAAGACCCGCCTGCAACTGCCGGGGAAGCAGCAGCGGAAGGTGCGTCTCGTCGTTCTTGGCGACGGTGCCGACCAGATCGTTCACGTAGATCTTCTTGGTGACCTCCGGATTGAGGTCGCCGCCGAAATCGAATGCCGCACCCACCGTGAGGACCCGCTTCGTGTTCTTGACGGCATCCCACTGCACGCCCACCTGTCCCTTGATCGAGGAGACGACGTACTTGTCCATACCCTTCATCGCCACGTAGTTGCCGTCGCCCGTGATCGGGGTGACCTCCATCGTGAAGGTGCGGTCGAGGCTTCCCCAGTAATACTGGGCGGCGATACCCACCGAGAAGTTCTTGAACAGCTCCCAGCCGATGCCCACCTTCACCTCCGTGATGTCGCCCTCGCCTTCGTAGAGCGAGTGCATGCGGCCGACGTTGCCCCACACGGGATCCGAGGGATCGTAGGGGCGGTCGCCGCGGATGCGGTAGCCGACCGAGCTGTAGGGGGTGAGGCTGAAGCCCAGACCGAGCTTCTTAGCGAGCGGGAACTGGAACGCGATGTCGTGGAAGTTGAAGGTGTTGTAGGCGGTCTTCTTCGCCTCGCCCGAGACGCGCTGCGCGTTGTAGTAGTTCTGCCCCTCGAGGCCGAAATCGAACAGGAACGTCTTCTGCGGCGCAGCGCTGAAGGCCGCGGGGTTGAGCAGATTGACCACACCTCCGCTGCGCACGGCCACGCCCACGCCGCCCATCGAGCGCATCGGCAGCGTACCGGGCGTATTCAGTTCGCCGATGCCGTACATCGTAAACGGGGAAAAGGCGTTTATGCTGCTCGTCTGCGCCGCCGCTCCGAAGGGAACGAGGAGCGCGATCGCGACAAACAGTCTAATCAAGGTGTTCTTCACTCGCATCGTATTCTAAAATTCGCTCCAGCCCGCGAAGGACCGGGTTACAATTTGCAAATATCGTGTTTTTAATTCTTTTCGCAAAGAAATTAGCGTCCCCGCCCGTAAAAATAACGCACAAACCGGGATAGAGCGCCTCCATGCGGGCGATATAGCCCTCGATCTCGAACGTCAGCGAGTTGACCACGCCATGCGTCACGGCATCGCGCGTGGAGGTGCCCACGAGGCATTCGCCGTCGCTCGCCCAGCACAGCGGCAGGCGGGCCGTATGTTCGTGCAGGGCCTTGAAACGCAGCGCCAGACCGGGCGAGATGCACCCGCCGCGGAAGGTGGCGTCGGCCGTCACCAGATCGAACGTCACCGCCGTGCCGAGGTCGACGACGAGGGCGTCGCGGCCCGGGAAGAGCGCGGCGGCCCCCACGGCGGCGGCCAGCCGGTCGCACCCGAGCGTCCCGGGCGTCGCGTAGGCGTTGCGGATCGGAACCGGCGTCGCGGAGGTGAAGACCACGACGCGCGGCACACGGCTCCGCAGCGCAGCGGCGACGGACGCCGCATCGCCCCGCGTCGAGGAGACGATCGCCCCCGCGACGGAGCCGTCGCGGAGCCAGTCGACGACAAGCCCGCAGTCCCAGCCCTCGGCCGTTCGCTGCGCCGCGATGCGCCCCCGCTCCATGAGGGCGCACTTGCAGCGCGTGTTTCCTATGTCTACGATCAGATTCACAGCCCGCGCAGGGTTTTGTAGGCGTCCTCGATGTCCTTGACACTCCTAACGGTCATCGCCAGCCGATTATTGTGCTGCTTGAGCACGAAGCGTTCGGGGTGCTGCGTCACGCGGCGCAGCAGCTCCATGAAGGCGTCGCTCTTGTAGAAGGCCGCGTGCTCCTCGCCGACGAAGTGGACGATCATCAGGCCGTTCTTCACCTTCACGCGCTCCATGCCCAGCCGGATCGCCTCCCAGCGCAGGCGCACGACATCGAGCAGCTCCGAAGCCGCCTTCGGCAGCGGTCCGAAGCGGTCGACCAGACGCCGTTCGAAGGCCTCGAGCGCCGCCTCGTCCTTCGTGGCGTCGAGCTCGCGGTAGAGCTTCAGACGCTCGGCCTGCTGGCCGACGTAGCTGTCCGGCAGCCCCGCCTCGACCTCGATGTCGATGTGGGCGTCGTCGATGTAGCGCACCGCACCGGACTCCTCCTCCGCAGGGGCGAGTCCCGCCACCTGCAGCCCTTCGGCGCGCAGCTCGGCGATCGCCTCGTCCATGATCTTGCGGTAGGTCTCGAACCCGATGTCGGCGATGAAGCCGCTCTGCTCGGCGCCCAGCAGGTTGCCCGCACCGCGGATGTCGAGGTCCTGCATGGCGATGTTGAAGCCCGAACCGAGGTCCGAGAACTCCTCGATGGCCCGCAGGCGGCGCCGCGCATCGGCCGAGAGGAGTTCGTCGGGCGGCGACAACAGGTAGCAGTAACCCTGCTCGCTGCCGCGCCCCACGCGGCCGCGCAGCTGGTGCAGGTCGCTCAAACCGAAGTAGTGGGCGTTGTTGACGATGATCGTATTGGCATTGGGGATGTCGATGCCGTTCTCGACGATCGTCGTCGAGACCAGCACGTCGAACTCCCCGTAGATGAAGTCCATGACGAGGCGCTCCAGCTGCTCGGGGGGCATCTTGCCGTGGCCCGCGGCGACGCGCGCCTTCGGGCAGAGACGCGTGATGAGCCCCTGCAGCGTCTGCAGGTCCTCGACCCGGTTGTGGACGAAGTAGACCTGTCCCCCGCGGGCGAGCTCCGTCTCGACGGCATCGCGGACGAGCTCCTCCGAGAAAATATGCGACTCGGTGACGATCGGACGGCGGTTGGGCGGCGGCGTGGAGATGACCGACAGGTCGCGCGACCCCATGAGCGAGAACTGCAGCGTGCGGGGAATGGGCGTCGCCGTGAGCGTGAGCGTATCGACCGAGACGCTCATGCGGGTGAGCTTCTCCTTCGCCGCCACGCCGAACTTCTGCTCCTCGTCGATGATCAGCAGACCCAGATCGCGGAAGCGGATCTGCTTGCCCAGCATCTTGTGGGTGCCGATGAGGATGTCGATGCGCCCCGACTCGAGGTCGGCGGCGATCTGCTTCGCCTCCTTCGCCGACTTGGTGCGGTTGAGGTACTCGATCGTCACCGGGAAGTCGCGCAGACGCTCCGAGAAGGAGCGGAAGTGCTGCAGGGCGAGGATCGTGGTCGGCACCAGCACCGCGACCTGCTTGCCGTCGGTCGCGGCCTTGAACGCGGCGCGGATCGCCACCTCGGTCTTGCCGAAGCCCACGTCGCCGCAGACGAGGCGGTCCATCGGCCGCGGCGACTCCATGTCGCGCTTGACGGCCTCCGCGGCGGCCTGCTGATCGGGCGTGTCCTCCCAGCGGAACGAAGCCTCGAGCTCGTGCTGCAGGTAGCCGTCGGGCGAGAAGGCGAAGCCCTTCGACGCCTTGCGTTCGGCGTAGAGGGCGATCAGCTCGCGCGAGATGTCCTTGACGGCCTTCTTCGCGGCGCTCTTGAGCTTCTGCCATGCCCCCGTGCCGAGCTTGTAGATCTTCGGCGGCTCGCCGTCGCCCGCCTTGTAGCGCGAAATGCGGTGGAGCGAGTGGACGTTGACGAAAAGCACGTCGCCGTCCTTGTAGACCAGCTTGATCGCTTCGTACGAGCGGCCGTTCTCCGAGAGCTTCACCAGACCGTCGAAGCGGCCCACGCCGTGGTCGATGTGCACCACGTAGTCGCCCGGGCGGAGGCGGTTGAGCTCGGCGACGGTCATCTGCTCGTCGCGCTTGATCTCGCCGTTGATGCGGTAGCGCTGGTAGCGGTCGAAGATCCGGTGGTCGGGATAGAGGCAGAGCTTCAGTTCGTCGTCGACGAAGCCGTCGTGGAGCGTCGTCGCCAGCGGACGCACGACGGCACGGCCGCGGCCGATGCGGTGGAAGATGTTCTCCAGACGTTCGATCTGGGCCTTGTTCTCCGAGAGGATGTAGGTCGCATAGCCGCGCATCTCGTTGCGGATCAGGTCGTCGGCCAGCATCTCGAAATTCTTGTTGAAGGCCGGCTGGGGCGAGGTGGCGAAACGCACCGTCGCCGCGGCCGGACGCTCGCGCAGGTTGTCGCGCAGCAGGAACATGCGCCCCGCGGCCATGTCGGCGAGCAGGCCGTTGCGGCTCGTGAGCAGTCCGTCGATGGTCTCGGGCTCCTCCAGATCGGCGAGCGCCTTTCGGCGCACCTCGTTGACGCGCCGCAGCACGTAGTCGGCGTCGTAGAACCACCAGCTGGCCCCCTCGCCCGCGAAGCGCGCGAGCGACACCTTCGCCGCGGGGGCCGTGCGGTTCAGGTCGGGAACGATCTCCAGCGCATCGAGGCGCGCCGAGGAGAGCTGGCTCGAGATCTCGAAGCGGCGGATCGAGTCGACCTCGTCGCCGAAAAAATCGATGCGGTAGGGTTTGCTCTCGGCATAGGAGAAGACGTCGACGATGCCGCCGCGCAGCGAATACTGACCCGGCTCGTAGACGAAATCGACGCGCGTGAAGGCGGCGTCGACCAGCGCCTGCTCCAGCACCTCGATCGAGATGCGGTCGCCGACGCGCACGGCGATCGTGTCGCGCCGCAGCGTCTCGGCATCGGCCACCCGTTCGGCCAGCGCCTCGGGATAGGTGCAGAGCACCAAGTAGCCCGCTCCGTCGAAGCGCTTCAGGGCGTTCATCGCCGCGGTGCGCTGCACCGTGCCCTGCGCATCCTCGGCGCCGTAGGCGACCGATCGCTTGTAGGAGGAGGGGAAGAAGCAGACGCGCGTCTCGTCGAGCAGGTTGTAGAAGTCGTTGAGCAGATAGGCCGCGGCATCGCGGTCCTCGGCCACGAAGAGGTGCACGCCGCCCGTGCGCGCGACGGCAGCGGCGGCGTAGAACGAAAAGGCGCCGCCGACCAGCTCGTCGAGGTGGACGGTGGCCGTTCCGGATGCGTATTCGCGGCACAACGCCGCGAGGGATTGCGAACCTGCGGCCAACTGTGCCAGTTGCTCTCGGGCAGTCATGACAAACAGATGCTGTACGATTAAAATTGGGTCGATCGTAAGTGCGGAGCTCCGCCGCCTGCTTCGTCCGTGCGGAGGAGCCTCCGCTCCCGGTCGCAGGCACGGTCTGCGCCGCCCGAGCCTCGAAAACGATGCTTCGGACGCTCGGGCGGAAATCCGGTGCGATCGGAACGAGCGGCGCCCGGCTCCCGGAGAGGCGATCGCCGGCCGAACGGAGCCCGCGCGGCAACCCGCCGCGCACCGTCCGAAGGAGGGCGGAACTCACCGCCTCGGATTGGGACGCGGAAGAAAACGGCGGGACACCTATTTATATAAAGCCCCCACAGCCGTCCGGCCATGCGCAGCCTCCCGAACGAACGGCCCCCAACGCACGAAAGGAGCGGGTCGAAGGCTCCCGCACCCAGACGCCGCCGGGCCGAGGCGACACCCGCGCCCCGAGCGATCACTTCTTGATCAGGTCGTTGTCCTTCTTGTCGTGGTAGTGCACCTCGATGATGCCCACGCTCTGGTCCTCGACCACCTCGAGCCGCACCTTGTATTTCCACTGCCAGCGGCGGCGCAGCGAGACGAGGCCCTTCTTGAGGTAGGAGGCCACGTAAGGGCTCACGACCAGCTTGATGAACTTATGGCCGCGATCCTGCGTGAGGAACGAAATCTGGTTCTCGATCTTCTTGTCGAGCAGCACCGTGGGTTCGATCTTACCCGTGCCGTTGCACGTGGGGCAGACGTCGGACACGCTCTCGACGGCCACGGGACGCACGCGCTGGCGCGTGATCTGCATCAGGCCGAACTTCGTGAGCGGCAGCACCGTATGCTTGGCCTTGTCGGTGGCCATCAGCTTGACCATCTCGTCGTAGAGCGCCTGACGGTTCTGCGCCTTGTGCAGGTCGATGAAGTCGATGATGACGATGCCTCCGAGGTCGCGCAGACGCAACTGGCGGGCGATCTCGGCCGCCGCCGCGAGATTGACGTCCATCGCCGTCTGCTCCTGATTGTCCTCGGCCTTCGTGCGGTTGCCCGAGTTGACGTCGATGACGTTCATCGCCTCCGTGCGTTCGATGATCAGGTAGGCGCCGCGGCGCAGGGAGACGTACTTGGCGAAGAGCGACTTGATCTGCTTCGAGATGTCGAAATTGTCGAAGATCGGCACATTGCCCCGGTAGAGTTTGACGAGCTTCTCCTTGCCCGGCTCGATGTCGCGGATATAGCTGCGGATCTCGTTGTACATCGCCTCGTCGTTGACGACGATCTGCGAGAAAGAGTCGTTGAGCGAGTCGCGGATGATCGTATTGGCACGGCTCATTTCGCTCATCAGCTGGGCCGGAGGCGTGCTCTTCTTCACGGCGGCCATCGTCTTGCGCCACCGCTCGATCTGGGTCTGGATGTCGTGCTCGATATCCTCGTCGCGGGCCTCCATCGCCGCCGTGCGGATGATGACGCCGAAATTCTTGGGCAGCACGCCCGCGGCGATCCGTTTCAGGCGCTTCTTCTCCTCCGCCGAGCGGATCTTCTGCGAAAGGAAGACCTTCGACGAGAAGGGCACCAGCACCACGTTGCGGCCGGCGAGCGAGATATCCGAAGTCAGACGCGGGCCCTTGGTCGAAATGGCCTCTTTGGCCACCTGCACCATGACCGTCTGTCCCACTTGGAGGTAGTCGCCGATCTTGCCGCTCTTGTCGATCGGCTCCTCGAGCTTCATGGTCTCGACGCGCATGCCCCGCTTGCCGGGCTGCTGCGAGGCGACGAGCTTCTGCAGCGAGGGGAACTGCGCACCCAGATCGAGATAATGGATGAAGGCATCCTTTTCGTGCCCTATGTTGACGAAGGCGGCATTGAGACCCGGCATGATCTTGCGCACCTTTCCGAGGTAGATGTCCCCCACGGCGAACCCCGACTGGCTCTGCTCCTTGTTGAGCTCGACGAGCACCTTGTCCTCGCACAGGGCGATGGAGATCTCCGAGGGGCTGACATTGACGATTAATTCCTTGTTCATATATGATCGGATCCGCTCGCCGGCGCACCGGGGCGGAATTGGCTGAAATTAGTATTGGAGCCGCATTTTGACGGGAAGTGGCGGCGAACTCCCAGATCGGCGCCCGACGGGGATAAAACCCCGGGGAAAGGCGGAAAAGAGACGACGACGGCTCGGAACGCGACGGTCCGGCGATCGTCCGATATTTAAATAGGTAAAGCTAAAAGAGCGCGGGGCCCCTTTAGCTTTCACCTATTTTCGATCAGCGCGATACGCTACCCTTACTTTTTCTTGTGACGGTTCTTGCGAAGACGTTTTTTGCGCTTGTGCGTCGCCATCTTATGGCGCTTGTGCTTCTTTCCGTTCGGCATAGTTTCAAAAATTAGAGGTTCTTATTTATGTTGCATCTATTTCACCTTCGCTGCGAAGCTCTTGGCGGGCTTGAATGCGGGAATGTCGTGTTCGGGAATGGTGATCGTCGTATTCTTGGAGATATTGCGGGCAACCTTCTTGGCGCGTTTCTTGACGATGAAACTGCCGAAGCCGCGCAGATATACGTTGTTCTTGTTGGTCAGCGATGTCTTGATGCTGTCCATGAATGCCTCCACGATGGCCTGCACCTGCACCTTCTCGACACCGGTGCTTTTAGCGATTTCGCTTACGATATCAGCCTTTGTCATTTCTATATTGTATTAAAAATTAATCCAATCCGACTATTCGGACTGCAAATATACTTTAAATTCGCATAACCGCCAACAAACCGACGTTTTTTTTCTATTTTTTCAGGCGGTGCCCGTTCGTTCACGTTTACAGGGGGATAAACAAATATCGGGCAAAAAACGACGGCTGGCGCGACCGGTCGGAAACGACCCTCGGAGCGGTCTCCCGACCGCGGCGGCGGAACCCGCTTTCCGACAGCCGATTCCGCCCGGAGCACGGCCGCCGGAGCGATCGCCGATGCGGCCGTACGGCGTAAAATTGCGCCAAAAGCCAATAAACAGCGCGGTTTTTGCGTTTGACGAATAAATGGCTAATTTTGCACGCTTAACACCCCATGCCCTATGGTCAAGATTCTCTGGGTCGACGACGAAGTCGAACTGCTGAAGCCCCACGTCCTCTTTCTGCGCGGAAAAGGCTACGCGGTGGACACCTGCAACAACGGTTACGACGCCATCGACATGGCGTCGGAGGAGGCCTACGACCTGATCATCCTCGACGAGATGATGCCCGGCATGACGGGGCTCGAGACGCTCCCCAAGATCAAGGACGTGCGTCCGACGACGCCCGTGATCATGGTGACCAAGAGCGAGGAGGAGAACATCATGGACAAGGCGATCGGCTCGAAGATCGCCGACTATCTGATCAAGCCCGTCAACCCGAATCAGGTGCTGCTCTCGATCAAGAAGCACGTGCACTCCCAGCAGCTCGTCACCGAGCAGACCTCGGCCGACTACCGCTCGGAGTTCGGCCGCATCTCGCAGTCGCTGCAGATGGCCGACACGTTCGCCGACTGGTGCTCGCTCTACCGCCGCATCACGGGGTGGGAGATCGAACTGGAGGACTCGTCCGACCGCAGCATCCGCGAAGTGCTGACCTACCAGAAAAGCGAGGCCGACAAGGAGTTCTCGAAATTCGTGCGCCGCAACTACTACGACTGGATCAACAACCGCTCGGACGACACCCCCGTGATGTCGCACACACTCATGCGCACGAAGGTCTTCCCCGTGGTCGAAGCCCATCCCAAGACGACGCTGCTGCT
Organism: uncultured Alistipes sp.; assembly: GCA_910576555.1. Classification (GTDB taxonomy): domain Bacteria; phylum Bacteroidota; class Bacteroidia; order Bacteroidales; family Rikenellaceae; genus Alistipes. Next base: position 649,164 of record CAJTIY010000001.1, read on the forward strand.
CATCGACAACTTCCGCTACGACCAGTGGCGGGCCATCTCGTCGCTGCTGCGCGGCTACTACGACGTCGCCCTCGACGACTTCTACTGCGCCATCCTGCCCACCGCCACGCAGTACGCCCGCAACGCCGTGTTCGCGGGGCTGATGCCGCTGGCGATCGACCGGCTGATGCCCGACAAGTGGCTCAACGACAACGAGGAAGGCGGCAAGAACCGCTACGAGGAGGAGTTCCTCAAGCGGCTGATGGTCCAGAACGGCAAGTCGTGGCGCTTCTCGTTCGACAAGCTCGTGCGGCCGGAGCAGGGGCGGCGTCTGGTGGACAACATCCAGAAGGTGTACGACGCCGACTTCTCGGTGATCGTCTACAACTTTCTCGACATCCTCTCCCATGCCCGCACCGAGACCGACATCATCCGCGAACTGACGGAGGACGAGGCGGCGTTCCGCTCGCTGACGCGCTCGTGGTTCGAGCATTCGGACCTCTACACGATCCTCAAGCTCCTCGCCGAGCGGGGCCATACGGTGGTGATCACCTCCGATCACGGCACGATCCGCGTGGACAACCCCGTGAAGGTGACGGGCGACCGCGAAACCTCGAACAACCTGCGCTACAAGACGGGCCGCAACCTCGCCTACAACGCCCGCGAGGTCTACGAGGTGACCCGCCCCGAGGACATACAGCTCCCGTCGGGCAACCTCACGTCGAGCTATATCTTCGCCTACGACACCGACTTTCTGGTCTACAACAACGATGCGAACCGCCACATCCGCTACTACCGCAACACGTTCCAGCACGGAGGCATCTCGATGGAGGAGATGATCGTGCCCTACATCGTGCTGCAGCCCAAACGATGAACGCCGCGGCCGCAAACCCGAAACCGACGCTATGAAAACCATCCATATCACTTCGCAGGACGAGCTCCGGCACGTAGCCGAAGCCGTCATCGCCGCCACGGGCCGCCGCACGGTGGTGGCCTTCCGCGGCGAAATGGGCGCGGGCAAGACCACGCTGATCCGCGAGATCGTCGCGGCGCTGGGCGCCGACGACACCGTCACCAGCCCCACGTTCGCCATCGTCAACCAGTACGAGGGGGCGCACGGCCGCCGGATCCACCACTTCGACTTCTACCGCATCGACGACGTGCGCGAGGCCTTCGACCTCGGCTACGAGGAGTATTTCTACTCGGGAGACCTCTGTCTGATCGAGTGGCCCGAGAAGATCGAGGCGCTGCTGCCGGAAGATGCCGTCGAGGTGCGCATCACGGTCGACAGCGACACCGCCCGCACCTTCGAAATCGACTGACCGGGAAGGCGGACGCTTTCGCGGCGCTCCGAAATTATTCCGCGTGCGGAGATCGCTCTTCGCACGCTTTTTCGTATCTTCGCCGAAGCAAAACCGCCTTGTGCCATGAAGAAAGCCCTGAAAATCGCCGGATGGACCGCAGCCGGGCTCGCCGGCCTCGCCGTCGTCGCCATGCTGCTGATACGCTACTGCTTCAGCGAACGAGTCGCCGATCTGCTGCACGAAACGCTGCGGCAGAAGCGCATCGAACTGCTGCAGGCTGCGGGCGGCTATGCCCCGGACAGCGTTTCGTTCCGCTTCGTCTACCGGCAGGATACGGCCCGGGCACGCGCGATCGGCGCCTATTTCCGGCCCGACACCCTCGCCGATCCCTCGCAGACGACATGGGAACGGACGCTCGCCGCGGCACGCTTCGTCGCACGCCATATCCCCCACGCCAACCAGTCGGTCTACCCCGAACGACCCAATGCGATCGGCCTGTGGGAATACAGCCGCACGGTGGAACCCGCCTTCAATTGCCGGCTGCACGCGATCTTCCTGCACGAGTTGCTGCTCGCACAGGGGATTGCGAACCGCTTCGTGACCTGTCTGCCCGCCGACCCGGAGGACAACGACTGCCATGTAGTCAACATCGTCTGGCTGCCCGAGCGGCGTAAATGGGCGATGATCGACTCCGACATGCAGGCCTATGCCGTCGATGCGGCGGGCGTTCCCCTGTCGCTCGCCGAGATGCGCTCGCGCTACCTCGCCGACGAAGCGATCGACTACCGCCGGCTGACCGACGGACGCAGCGACGAAATGACCTACTACCGCTCCTACTGGGCCAAGAACCTCTACTGGTTCGAGTGCTGGGAAGAGACGGGCTACGACCGCGAGGCAGGCCGCAAGGGCAGCCGCATCGTCGCCCTCGTACCGTCCGGATTCGGCGGGTTCCGGTTGGGCAGCGACGAGGCGCTCACGCACGACGAAGCGCGCTTCTGGGCCGCACCCGAAGGAATGGAACTGGAATGAATCAAACGAAAAAGAATATGAACGAATACATCTCCAAACAGCACCGGATCCGCCGCCCGGCGGAACAGATCTACGCGGCGATCAGCCGCTTCGACAACCTCACGCCCGCCGTGGCGGACAAGGTCGAGGAGTGGGAGGCGAGCGAGGACCGCTGCTCGTTCAAGGCCAAAGGCTTCACCGTAAAGCTCCGCATGGAGGAGCGCGTGGCGCCCAAGCACGTGAAGATCACGGGCGACGAGGGCGGCGTACCGGTCGACTTCGCCTTCTGGATCCAGCTGCACGAAGCGGGCGACTGCGACACGCGTCTGCGGCTCGTACTCCGCGTCGAACTGAACATGATGATGCGGATGATGATCGGCGGCAAACTGCAGGATGCCCTCGACAAGATCGCCGAAGGGATCGCCGCCGCGATGAACGGCACGATGCCGGCAGGGATGAATCTATAGGAGAGTTTCGTACGGAGCGGCTCCGGGGTGCGACGAAGGCCTCCGCACCTGCGCTTCCGGGCATCGTTCAGCAGCATTCAGACAGTGTTCGGGAACCTTTCGGCAGCTGCGGACGGCTCTGCCGGTGCCCGCGACCGCCCCTCCGCCGGCTACGGCCCTAAAACGGAAGATCCCCGGTTTTCAGGGCTCCGTCCGGCACGCCCGCTCCATCGCCTCGGCGACGCGGCGGATGGTGGGAAAGGCGTCGCGCAGGTGCCCGGCGACCGCTGCAGGCACACACCACACCGCCTCGGAGATCCCCTCCTCGGACTGGGGCACGGTGGGCTGCGTCGCAGTGCTGCGCAGCAGGAACCAATGCGTCCGCTTCAGCTCCCAGCGCTGCGTGGGCGGAAACCAGTAGGCATGCAGCGTCTCGCAGAGCGGCCGCACGACCTCGGCGGCGACGCCCGTCTCCTCGGCGATTTCGCGCGCGGCGCACGCGTCGACGCTTTCGCCCGGCTCGACATGGCCCTTAGGAAGGTCCCAGCGGCCGTTGCGGCGGATCATGAGCCACGCCCCGCGATCGTCGACCACGACGCCGCCCGCCGCCTCGACCTGCGCGAACTCCGCGGCGAAGGCCTCGAAGGCCGCCCCGGGATCCGGCGCGACGATCGCGACGCAGTTGTCGGTCTCGAGAATTTTCGTTACATTTGTTCGCGATACGTCGTCGGCCCCCGCCCGCAGCACGCGGCATGCGGCGGCGTCGGACGGCGCTTCGGCGGTGAAAAGCACGGACTTGTCGGCGAAATAGACGGTTCGGGTCATCGCAGGAGATTTTTTGCCCGACAAACGTACGAATAAATCGAGAAAACCTCAACCGATATGAAAAAAATAATCCTGTTTATGGCTATCGCAGCTTTGGGAGCGACGGCATGCGACGAACGGCCGCAGTCCCTGACGATCGACAATGCGCTGACGGCCGAGGAGGTCGCCGCCGGCCGGCTCACGCCCGAGGTGATGTGGAAGATGAGCCGCGCGGGTTCGTCGTCGCTCTCGCCCGACGGCACGCGGCTACTCTACCAGCAGACCGACTATAACATGGCCGAGAACCGCGGCGCGACGACCCTTTGGGTCGAAGACTTGGCAACGAAGCGCGCGACGCGGCTGACCGACTTCGCATCGAACAACCACTCGCCGCAGTGGAGCGCCGACGGCAGCGCGATCTACTTCCTCTCGGACCGCAGCGGCTCCTCGCAGGTATGGCGGATGAACGCCTCGGGCGGCGAAGCGACGCAGCTCACGGGCAGCGGCGACGGCGAGGGCATTCCCGACGTGGAGGGCTTCGGCGTGAGCCCCGACGGCAAACGCATCTGGTGGGTGCAGACCGTGCACGCGGCCGACCGCAAGTCGTCGGACCTCTACGAGGACATGGACAAGTCGAAGGCCCGCATCTACGACGACCTGATGGCCCGCCACTGGGACTACTGGGACGAGGGCGACTACCGCCACATCTTCGTCGCCGACTTGGGCGCGGGACTCGTGACCGGAGGCACGGACATCCTCGGCCCGGAGGCGGCGTGGGACGCACCGCTGGCACCCTATTTCGACATGGACGAGATCGCGTGGAACCCGCAGGGCACGCAGCTGGCCTACACCTGCAAGCCGCTGACGGGAACGGAATACGCCGTGTCGACCGACTCCGACATCTTCGTCTACGACGTGGCGACAGGCGAAACGACGAACATCTGCAAGCCGCTCACGGGCAAGCCCTGCACCGAAGGCGAGGTGCGCGATCTGCCGGTCGAGATGATCGGCTACGACAAATACCCCGTCTGGTCGCCCGACGGCACGAAGATCGCCTTCCTCTCGCAGCGCCGCCCGGGCAACGAGGCCGACAAGGCGCGCCTGTTCGTCTACGACTGCCGGACGGGCGAGATGCGCGACCTCACGGAGGACTTCGACTACAACGCGCAGAACGTCGTCTGGGAGGGCGAGGAGCGCCTCTGGTTCGTGGCGCCGATCGAGGCCACGCACCAGATCTGCCGCGTGGCGCTCACCGACGGCGAAGCGGAGGTGGTGACCGCGGGCGACCACGACATCAACGCCTTCACGATGGCCGGCGGCCGGATCGCGGCCGAGGTCTGCACGATCTCGATGGCGACCGAATTCTTCGAAGTGAACCCCGACGACGGTGCCATGACGCGAATCTCGGCCGTCAATGCGCCCGTCTACGACGCCGTGAAGATGGGCGAAGTGCGGAAGCGCTGGGTGCGCACGACCGACGGCAAGCAGATGCTCACGTGGGTGATCCTGCCGCCCGACTTCGACCCGGCGAAGAAGTATCCCGTGCTGCTCTACTGTCAGGGCGGCCCGCAGAGCGTCGTGTCGCAGTTCTGGAGCTACCGCTGGAACTTCCAGCTGATGGCCGCGCAGGGCTATGTCGTGGTGGCCCCGAACCGCCGCGGCCTCCCCTCCTTCGGACAGGAGTGGCTCGATCAGATCTCGGGCGACTACTCGGGACAGAACATCCGCGACTACCTCTCGGCCATCGACGACGTGGCGCGGGAGCCGTGGGCCGACGAGACCCGCATGGGCTGCGTGGGCGCCTCGTACGGCGGCTATTCGGTCTACTTCCTCGCGGGCTGCCACGAAAAGCGGTTCAAGGCCTTCATCGCCCACTGCGGCATCTTCAACTTCGAGTCGATGTACGGCGAGACGGAGGAGCTCTTCTTCCTCCACAACGACTACGGCGGCCCCTACTGGGACAACGAAAACGCTGTGGCGCAGCGCTCCTACGCCCACTCGCCCCACAAGTACGTGGCCAAGTGGGACACGCCGATGCTGATCGTCACGGGCGAGTACGACTTCCGCATTCCCTACACGCAGTCGCTCGAGGCCTTCACGGCGGCCCGCATGCGGGGCATTCCGGCACGGCTCGTCTCCTTCGAGGACGAGGCGCATCAGGTGTTCCGCCCGCAGAACTCGCTGGTGTGGAACCGCGAATTCTTCGGCTGGCTCGACAAGTACGTCAAGCAGGAGTAACCGCTCCCTGCCCGTTCCCCCTACCGCCCCCGCCGCCCGATCGCGACGGGGGCGGAACGTTATTACGCACGCACAAGGCGCCGTATTGCGCAGAAAAGCACCATTTCCGGAGACGAAAAGAACAGCGGAACCGGCTGTTCGTGATGAAAAACACCCGGTTCGTTGAATTTATTTCCCGGAGGAGCGGGTTATGGTTACCTTTGTCCGACCTACATCACAGACCCAATCGCATATGCTGATGAAATTACGTACATACCTGATCGCCGCGGCATTGCTCGCCTCGGCCTGCTCGCACGACGACGAGCCGGCGCCGGCAGTCGGAGGGCGCACGATCGCCGTCGTGATCGGAAGCAGCTCGGAGAGCCGCCCCGCGACCGCCGGCACCCGGACCGAGATCGACACCGACGACGGCCAGACGATCCGCTGGAGCACCGACGACCGGATCGCCCTCTGGGCCGTGGACGCCGCGCAGGGCACGGCAGCCTTCGAGGCGCTCCCCTTCCGGATGTACCACTACGACGAGACGTTCGACCGGGCCCGTTTCACGGGCGACATTCCCGAGATGACGGCGGGCACCTACGCCTATTACGCCGTCTCGCCCCTGCCCGAGAGCTTCTCGGGAACGCGGGCGACGTTCGAAATTCCGGCCGTGCAGCGCATCGAAAACGGGGCGGCGAAGGGAGGTTACACCCGTCTGCCCCACGACGTGATGATCGCCGCACCGATCGCGGATGCCGGCGAGCTGACCGAAGGCGACAACAGCGACCGCATCTCGCTCCGCTTCAGCCATAAGGTCCACCTGCTGAAACTCACCGTGCGCGGCAATGCGCTGGGCGAACCGGTCAGCGAAATGGACCTGATCTTCCCGCAGCCCGTCGTGGGACGGCTCACCCTCGATGTCGCCGATCCCGATGCCCCGGCGGAGCTCGCCGAGAGCGGCAATACGCTGACGCTGCGCTTCGCCGAACCCGTGGAGCCGGGCACGACGGTCTTCGCGGCCATCGTACCGACGGACCTCACGGGCGAGGAGATCCGCATCATCTCCTACGGCGAAACGGGATTCTCCGAGCAGCGGAGCTTCACCCCGAAAAAAGCCTTCGAAGCGGGACACACCACGCCGCTCGCCTACGACATCCCGGCGATGGGAGCACCCTACACCCACCTCGTCGTATCGCTGCCCGAAGACAAGGGCACGCTGACGCTGGGCGAAGAGGTTCGCAAGGCGACCCTCACGGCTCCCGAGGGAGCGCTCTTCGACAACGGCTCGAACGTCCGCGACATCGCATTCGACGCCGAAGGCCGAGCCGTGATCCGCTTCAAGCCCGCGTGGGTCGACAACCTCTCCGGCAAGGAGGTGGCGGTGACGTTCGAATCGGACCACGCCCGCGTCGACGCCCGCCGCACCGTGGTCATGCCCGCGATCGAGCCCAACGCCGGAAATGCGATCGGGGTCGAAGTCCCCTATCTGTTCGAGGAGGATTTCAGCGGTACGACGACCCACTCCAACAACGGCGCGCTGAACAGCACGGGACACCAATCGACGACGCAGTGGTGCGACGATTGGGGACTGCCCGGCTGGAGCGGCAACCAGTTCCACATCGAAGGAGGCAAGGCGCTGGCGATCCGCCACCAAGCCGAAAAGTTCTTCCTGCTGGGCACCTACCGGGGCCGCATGGACTCGGCTCCCATCGGCGCGGGACTGAAGGTGCCGACGCGGGTGCACGTCTTCTTCAATTACACCGGCAAGAACAACCCGGGAGGTACGCCGGTGCTCACCTACGGATTCACGACCGATCAGAGTGCGCTCTTCGGATACTATCAGGGCGGCAGCGCCGCGATCAAGGGCGGCACCCTGATCGAAAACGCCAAAGGCACCGTGAACGTACCGACGGACGGAACGCTCGGCGACCTGAACCCCGAGACGGCACCCTCGATCGAATTCGATATCGACGACTGCCACGACCAGCACCGCCTGTCGTGGGACTGCGCGGTCGCGTCGCCCCCGAGCCGCAGTTCGCAGCAATGGGTCTTCATCGACAACATCCGCGTCTCGATCGTCGCCCAATAACACACCTCAAGCCATGAAAAGACACCTGACGATACTCATCGCCCTCGCGGCCGCGGCCTGCGGCGCAGAGAGCGGACCGGACGAAGCGGGCTACGGCTCGCTGCGCATCGACTGCCGGGCCGACGCACGGATCGAGACGGCGGCCTCGCGCGCTGCGGCCCTTCCCGACGGAAGCGAGTTCGCACTGCGCATCACGGGCGACGGATTCGACCGCTCGTGGGAGCGCATGACCGACTTCGCAGCCGAGGATCCCCTGCTCAAGGAGGGTCGCTACACGGCGACGGTCTCCTACGGCGATCCCGATGCCGAAGGATACGACCTGCCCTGCTTCAGAGGCTCGACCGATGTGACGGTCGTAGCGCGCCGGACCGCCACGGCCTCCGTCACGGCGCGTCTGACCAACGTCCCCGCCGTCGTGCGGGCCACGCCGCAGTTCCTCGCCTACTACCACGACATCCGCTTCGCGCTGACGACCGAGGCGGGCAACGAATTCCTCCATGCGCTCGACGCGGAGGGATACGAGGAGCGCGAGGTCTACGTACGGGCCGACGGCACGCTGACCGTCGCCGGCACAGCGCGGCGCCAGAGCCAGACGGGCACGGACGCCGGCATCGAAGTGCGCTTCGACGCCGTGACCCGCACGGCCGAGCTCGGCAAACGCCACATTTTCCTCTTCGACGCCCCCGAAACGGGCGGCGCGACGCTGACCATCCGCATCGGCGACGACTACACGGAGACCGTCGAGTTCGACTGCGAACTCAACGAGGAAGCCCGATAAACGAAAAACAAAGACACGAACGATATGAAACCTTTCAACCCCATTCGCACGCTCGCGGTCCTCGCGCTGCTCGCCGCAGGATGCGTCGACGAAGAACCCGCCTACAACAAGCAGCCCGGCGGCGGAGAGACGCCCTCGGCCGAAGTCGGATACCTCGCGCTGGCGAAGATGGACCTGCAGGTCATCTACGACGGCGAGACCGAAACGGAAAACGACGATACGGGCGACCAGACCCAGCGGCCGCAGTCGCGCGCCGGCGAGCAGTCGAATACCGACGGCTTCATCGTGGAGATTCTCGATGCCGCGCAGGCCTCGGTGCTCCGCACCACCTACGGCGAACTCAAGAAGCGGACCGAGCCGCTCGAGCTGCCGACGGGCGCCTACACGCTGGAGGTGCGCTCGCACGAGTCGATACCCGATCTCGGCAACGAGCCGGTCTACGGCAAGACGACCTCCTTCGCGATCGTCAAGAACGAACTCACGGAGCTGGAGAAGGTCACCTGCACGCTGGCCAACATCAAGGTGTCGCTGATGTGCTCGGCCGACCTCGCGGCACGGCTCGACACCGATGCCACGCGGGCGAACGTCTCGCTCGGCGACGCGGCGCACGCCTTCACGGTGGGCGATCCGACGCCCGTCTACTTCCGGGCCGTCGAGGCCAGCAACCGCCTCTCGTTCCGCCTCGAAGGGCGCTTCGCCGACGGCGGCGACGTACGTTTCTCGAAGACGATCGACGACGTAAGGGCCGGACAGTGGCGCAAGATCTCGCTCGTGATCGTCTACGCCGACAAGGGAGGCATCAAGTTCGACATCAAGGTGGACAACTTCGTGCAGGACGAGGAGATCGTCATCGGCGACACGTCCGATCCGTGGGAGTACATCTTCACGGAGGAACCCGAGATCGACCCCTCGGCGCCCTCGCTCGTGTGGCCGGGCCACGACCTCGCGCAACCCGTCGAACTCGCCCCGGCGATGTTCGACCGCACGGACGCCTTCCTCCTCGACCTCGCAGCGCCCAACGGGCTGCAGTCGCTCAAGATCGACATCGCGTCGGACAACGCGGACTTCCTGCAGTCGATGGAGGGCCTGCAGCTCCCCGCGACCTTCGATCTCTGCGCCCTCGCACCGGGCGATGCCGCCTATCGCTGGCTGGCCGAAGTCTTCGAGATGCCCGCAGGCGATGCGCTCGCAGGAGCGACCGCGCAGCGCTTCGACCTGCTCAAGCCGATGAAGCTCCTGCGCGACTTCGAAGGCACGCACACCTTCGCCGCGACGATGACCGACGCCGCAGGCCTCACCGCCGAGACGCGCCTCACGCTCGTCGTCAAGGGGCAGGCCGCAATCGCCGCACCCTCGATCGAGTGGGCCGGACACGACCTCGGCGCCGTCCACACGCTGGAGCAGGACATGAGCATTACGGTCGACATCGCGGCCGAGGCCGGCATCCGCTCGCTGCTCGTCACCATCGAGTCGGAGGCACTGAAGCCGCTGCTGCAGGTGGCGGCACCCTCGCTGACCGAACAGTTCGACCTCTGCACGATCGACGGCGACGATCCCGACGCGGCCGAATTTCTGAAGAGCACCGTGGGCTTCCCCGTAGGCGACGAGGTGCGCGGCCGCACGGCGACGCAGTTCTCCGTGGCTTCGGTCTTCTGCAACATCCTGCGCAACGATCTGGAACCCACCGTCGCGGGCGAGCCCAACGTATACACGTTCCGGCTCGAAGCGATCGACAACGAGGGCCGCAGCTCGGGTCCCGTCGCCCTGATGCTCCGCCAACCCGAAACGACCAACGAATAAACGATGCCGATGAAACGACACATACTCCGCCTCTTGGCGGCATCGCTGCTGCTCGGAGCCTGCTCCGAACCCCTCGTCGACTCCGCGGCATCGGGCGACGAAGGCGGGCTGGCACTGCGCGTGGCGACCTCGCGCAACGAGACCGACGCCGCCTACGATCCGATGGAACACCTCGTCGTGCGCCTCTACAACGCCGAAGGGGGCCTGCTGCGCAAGTACACCGCGGCGGACGACATACCCGCACGGCTGGCGCTGCGCGCGGGCGACTACCGCATCGCCGTCGAAGCGGGCGAACGCGCTGCGGCCGACTTCGTGAAACGGTTCTACACGGGCGAGGAGACCTTCACCGTGACGGCCGGCGAGACCACCCCCGCCGAGGTAACCTGCCGCATCCGCAACACGACGGTCGAAATCCGATTCGACGCCTCGGTCGCCGAGCAGCTCGCCGAAGGATACCGCGCCACGGTCATGACGGGCGAGGCGTTCGACGCCGAAGCCGCAGCCTCCGGAGCCGTTCCGGCACTCGACTACACAACCGACGCCACGGGCTACTTCACGCTGCCCGAAGGGGTGACCGCAATGGCCTACCGCTTCGAGGGCTCGCACCCCGAGCGCGGCGAGATCAGCCGCGAAGGGCGGCTTTCCGACCTGAAGGAGGGCGGCAAATACACGCTGACGTTCCGCTTCTCGAAGGACAAGCCGGGTTACCTCGAGGTACTGCTCATCGAAGTGGATCCCTCGACCGACGACCGGGACGACACGATCATCTTCAGCCCCGATCCGAGCATCGAGGGCGTCGACTTTGACATGGCCGAGACGCAGCGCTACACGGCGGGCGAGCGGAGCTTCCGCATCGCGACGATGGGCGCCATGCAGCGCGTGACGCTGACGGCCGACGGCACGGAGCATACGCTCTACGACGCGGCGAACGCCGATCTCGCGCTGCCCGAGGGCATCGCCGCCGTCGCCGGCAGCCGGCAGGCGCTTACCGTGACCCTCTCCGACCCCTTCTTCGCGACGCTCGGGGCCGGCGACCGGACGCTCGCATTCGACATCGCGGATGCCGACGGGGGCCATCTCGCCGCCGCGGCGACCTTCCGCCTGCAAGGACTGCTGCCCGTCGCCGAGACGGACTACGATCTCTGGACCAATACGGTGAAACTCAAAGCGCTGGTATTCGATCCCGAAGCTGCGGTGACCTTCGCCTTCCGCAAGGAAGACGGCGCATGGATCGAGCTTCCCGGAACATATGCGGGCGACGACATCTTCGAAGCGGAGACCACGGCCTCGTGGTCGGAGGGCACCAACGACGCAGGGCTCGCCGTATACCGGCCCGATCCCGCCACCGGCGTCTTCGCCGCAGGCCGCTACGCCTACCGCGCGACGATCGACGGCGCGGAGACGGCCGAGGCGACCTTCACGACCGCGGCGGGAGCGCCGATACCCGGCGGCGACATGGAGAACGGCGCGATGTCGTGCTTCAACAACGACCACGGCTCCTTCTGGGACAGCGGCAACAACTCGATGAGCGATCCGCTGTGCGTGCAGTCGACCTTCGCGGGCATAGCGGGAAGCTACTGCGCCAAACTGGCCGCCAACAAGCCTATGGCGCTGGTCAACTTGGCGGCCGGCAACCTCTTCACCGGATCGTTCGTCGTGAAAGGCGTGGGCGGCACCGTATCGTTCGGTCAGCCCTACGCATGGACCGCGCGCCCCACGGCGCTGCGGCTGCTCTACTACGCCGCATCGCTCGGTGCCGTGAACCAAAACCAGCACGCGGGACCGCTGGAGGTAGGTACGCAGGACCGCATGCGCATCTACGTGGCGATCGTCGACTGGGACGCGCCGCATGACGTCAAGTCGGGATCGAAAAAGCCCGAAGGGGTATGGGATCCGACCGACCGCACTTCGGTCGGCGAAGGGGCGATCGTCGGCTACGGTTCGACCTTCATCGACACGCAGTCGGAGGGCGATGCGATGATTCCGCTCGAGCTTCCGATCCACTACTACGACAAAGAACTCAAACCCTCGAAGGCCTACACGCTCGTGATCTCCTGTGCGACGAGCGCCTACGGCGACTTCATGAACGGCTGCACGACCAACGTGCTCTACGTCGACGACTTCGCATGGGTTTACTAACCGCACAAAACGCACCCGACATGCGCAAAACACTACTCGCGACACTCTTCGCGGCATCGGTCTTCGGAACGGCCACGGCCCAGACGCCGGCATCGGAGCCGAAGCGGATCGTCGTCACGACCGACTCGCTGCTGCTGCCCGATCCGCCTACGATCAACGAACTCCGCCGCGAACGCGGACTGACGGACGTCAACAACCTCTTCGTCCCCAAAGGCCAGTGGATCTTCGGCGGTACGGCCTCCTACTCGACCCATACCAACGAAGGCTATCAGTTTCTGGTGGTCGAAGGCATCCGCTCGAAGGGCTACACGTTCCGCGTCAGCCCGATGATCGCCTACGCCCTGCGCGACAACATGGCGCTCGGCGGGCGCTTCATCTACTCGCGTACGCTGCTCAAGCTCGACGAGGCCAAGATCAAGCTCGGCGAGGAGGATTCGGGCATCGATCTCTCGGCCAAAGATTTCTACGCCCTGCGCCACAGCTACGAGGCGGCGGTCATCTGGCGGCAGTATATTCCGCTGGGGCGCAACAAACGCTTCGCGCTGTTCAACGAGATGTCGCTCTCGGCCGGAGGCACGCAGGCGAAGTTCGCCAACGACGCACCCGTGAAAGGCACCTACGAGCGGGGCTACACGGTGGCGCTGGGCGTATCGCCGGGCATCATCGCTTTCGCCACGAACAACATGGCCGTGGAGGTGAACGTCGGCGTGATGGGTATCTCCTATTCGAGCACCGAGCAGGTGCACAATCAGGTGACGGTGGGCCACCGTTCGGCCAGCAAGATGAATTTTAAAGTCAACATCTTCTCGATCGGCCTCGGCGTGGCCTTCTACCTCTAAACACGGCATGCAGATGAAACAGATAGCACTCCTCATTCTCTCGGCCTGCGCCGCATGGACGGTCGCCGCCGCTCCGGCGGAGGGCGGCCCGGCGGCGGAAACCGAACGCCGCAAGAGCGCGACGACGGCCGCCGGCACCGCAACCGATACGACCACGGCCGACGTTACGGCAACCGATGCGGTATCGGCCGCAGCCGCGGCGGTCGCTCCAGCCGAAATCCCCGCCGCCGAGACGCGCCGCAAGCCGTTTCTGCCGACGCGCCGCCGCATCGACCGCGAGATCGACAAACTGAAGTTCGTCTACAAGGGCGAAGTGATCATGGGACTCACGGCCTCGTACGGCACGCTGTCGAGCGACGACACGGACTTCATGCTGCTGCTCGACAACATCGACGCCGACGGCACGATCGCCACCGTGAAACCCTTCATCGGATACTTCTACCGCGACAACCGCTGCCTCGGCGTGCGCTTCGGCTACACGCACGTGGGCGGCACGGTGAACTCCGCAGGGCTCGATCTGGGGGCCAGCAACGACGTCTCGTTCGACGTGCCTTACCTCGACCTGCGCAGCGACAACTACTCCTTCGGCCTCTTCCACCGCTCCTACGCCGGCCTCGATCCGAAGGGCCGCTTCGGGCTCTTCGCCGAGTTCGAACTGGGCGTCTCGACCGGTACGTCGCACTTCGCCTACGAGTCGGGCGGGACGATCAAACGCACCTCGACGGACAATACGCAGGTGAAACTCGCGTTTCATCCGGGAGCGGCCGTCTACATCTTCCCCAACGTCTGCGCGACGCTTTCGTTCGGACTGGGAGGCATCCAGTACACGTCCGTCACGCAGCGCGACGCCGACGGCAACAAGATCGGCTCGCGCAAAGCTTCGAACATGAAGTTCAAGCTCAACATCGCGGCCATCAACATCGGCATGACGATCCACATGTGGGACAAGAAAAAGAAGTAAGGCATGAAACGAACGATCAACCGACTCCTGCTCCTCGTCGCGGCCTTCGCCGCGACGGCCTGCATCGAGAACGACATACCCTACCCCCTCGTGCAGCTCAACATCGCGGGGATCGAGGGCAAAGGCTTCACGGTGGAGCGCATCGACGTCGCGCAGCGCACGGCGACGCTCCGGCTGGAAGAGGCCACCGACATCCGCAACGTCCGCATCACGGCGGTGAACTACGACGCCGCGGTGCAGAACACGTCGCTCGACAAGGAGACGCTGCTCGGGCAGATGAGCGTCTCGCGCGAGCCGACGGGCACGTGGGACCTGCGCACGCCGCTGGTCTTCACCCTCTCGCTCTATCAGGATTACGAATGGACGATCGTCGCCGAGCAGACCATCGAGCGGCGCTTCGGCGTCGCGGGACAGGTCGGTGCCGCGGAGATCGATCCCGTGAACCGGATCGCCACGGCCTACGTGGCCAAAGAGGCCGATCTGACCCGTATCGAGGTCACCGACCTGCGGCTCGAACCCGAAGTGACGGTCGACGGCCGCAACACGACGAGCTACTCGCCCTCGGCGGAGCGCCTCTCGGGCGACTTCACGACGGTGCGTTTCGTCGACGTCACCTGCCACGGCCGCACCGAGCGCTGGATGCTCTACGTACGCTATAGCGACCGTTCGGTGACCCTCGAAGGGGCCGACGCATGGTCTCGCGTGATCTGGCTGCGCGGCTCGGGCATCGAGGGCTCGACGATGGGCTTCCGCTACCGCGAGAAGGGCACCGCCGAGTGGCAGGAGGCCTCCGACGTGACGATCACGGGCGGCAGCTTCCGGGGACATATCGCCGCCGAGCCGGAGAAAACCTACGAAATCAAGGCCTTCTGCGGCGACGAGGAGAGCGATCCCGTCGAACGCACGACCGAGGGCGAACGCCAGCTGCCCAACGGCGGCATGGAGGAGTGGTCGCAGCCCAAAAGCCCGTGGCTGCCCTTCCTCGACGATGCCGACGCCTTCTGGGGCACGGGCAACAACGGCGCCACGACGCTCGGCGCGAAGTACAACGTCACGACCCCCTACGGCTCGGAGTACGGCGCCGGCGACGGCCCGTTGCGTCCCGGCACCGCGGGCCGCACAGCCGCACAGCTCGCCTCACGCTACGTGGCGGTGAAACTGGCCGCCGGCAACCTCTTCACGGGGCAGTTCGCAGGCATCCGCGGCGGCACGCACGGCGTGGTCAACTTCGGACGCCCCTTCGTGCTGCGCCCCACGGCGCTGCGGGTGTGGATGAAGTACGACCACGGCACGATCACCGATCTGGGCTCGGGCACCTCGGGAAGCGGCCCCGTGGGCACGGACCTGAAGGTGGGCGATCCCGACATCGGCGCCATCTACGTGGCGCTGGGAACTTGGACCAAAGAGGAGTACGGCTATGCGAAGGACCGCGAACTGTTGGGCACCGACCAGTCGCCCGTGAGCATCGACACGCGCGACGCCTCGACCTTCTTCGACCCCGCGGGCAAGGACGTGATCGGCTACGGCGAGCGGCTCTTCACGGAGAGCGTCGGCGACTGGACGCAGATCACCGTGCCGATCGTCTACCGCGCCACCGACCGGCGACCCACGCACATCATCGTGGTCTGCTCGGCATCGCGCTACGGCGACTACTTCACGGGCAGCCGCCAGAGCGTGATGTGGGTCGACGACTTCGAGCTGCTCTACGACTGGGTGCAGGATTTCGAATAAGACACGCAAGGTGCGGCCCATAGCGGCCGCCACGAAAACGGGCATCGGAGGCTGTTCCGCCCCCGCCGCAACATCGCCCGACATACGAACCGCCCCGACCGTACGACCGGTCGGGGCGTTTTCGTCGCCGCACGTCGGACGAATACGCGACGCGGAGCGCACTCCGGCATGCGGGAAAGAGTCGGGGCGACAGTTTTTGCGGATCACCGGTGCGCAGCACGAGCCGGCCCGGCGGCGCCGGCAACCTCGCGGCGCATCAAGAACCGCGGCGCAATCGGAGCGGGTCGCTCCCGAAGGAGGTACGAAAAAGCGGATTCGGGGAAGTGCCCCGAATCCGCAGGATTCCTCGCCGTAGCCGCCCGGTCACCGACCGACGGTCCGGCAATATTTGTCGTAGCGACCCATCACGTCGCGCACGTAGGCGAGCGTCTGTTCGCCGCCGGTGAAACGGCCGCAGCGAACCGCTTCGTGTTCGTAGTACTCCGGGGCGGCCTTGAGCCGGAGGTAACGGGCGACGGCCTCCCACGAATCGGGATCGTCGCCGTAGGCCGCGGCCAGACGGCGCGCATCGCGCACGTGGCCGATACCGCCGTTATAGGCGGCGAGCAGGAAGCGCATGCGGTCGCGCTCGGCGATGCCGGCCGGAAGGCGCAAGCTGCGCCGGATCTCCGACAGAAGGCGATTCGCCAGATAGATGTTGGTCTCCACATCGCCGATCCGCTCGACCGGAACGCCGAACTGGCGGGCCACCGAGGGCATGATCTGCATCAGGCCGCGGGCGCCCCGCGGCGAGACGATATCGGGCGTGAAGCGCGATTCGTGGTAGGCGATGGCGCTCATCAGGCGCCAGTCGTGGCCTTCGGGTTCGCTGATGCCGCGCATCAGGTGGTCGTAGACCGAAATGGTCGGGCGGTTGGCCGCAAGGGCTGCGGCGACGCCTATCCGAGGCGTCACGCCCGAAAAATCGCCCGGCGCGGGCGCATGGGAACGGGGATCGTACCCGTAAGCAGTCAGAATGGTCAGGAACGCAAACGTCAGCAGCGTTTTCTTCAACATAAAGGATCGTTTTGCGGGCAGTTCATGCCGTGCAGAACAATACGCTAATCATAGAAACCCCACGAAATGCCGATCTTGAACATGCCCGGATTGAGCGGATAATCCGCCGCGGAGAAGTAGGCTCCGTTACCGAACAGTCCCTTATTGACATGCTGATATTTGAGAAATATCCGCATTCGCTTCCACTTTCCCATGAGGAAGGCATCGACGTAGGGATAGTTCCCCACCTCGAGCTCCCGCTGGTTGTAGTACACCGAGAGAGCCGGATTGTAGCCGGGCGCATAATACTTCGTATTATAGTGTCCGTCCAGTCCGATCTGCAGGCGCAATACGTCGCGCACCACCCAGAACTCGTAGTAATAGGAGAGGTAGGCGCTCAAAAGCGGAACGGGTACGACTTCCTGATTCGTACTCCACTGCAACAATACCCTGTTGTCCAGATGGACTCCGCCGAAGCGGAAATCCTTGCGGGCATACACGCTCGTGAGGCTCACGGTGCCGGCGTGCTGGGCCACGAGGCTCTCCCGATCGTAATAGATCTTGTCGGAGACGACGCCCTGCCACGCCCCGGCTTCGAACGCGAAGTCGGGAACCGAAAATTTCACCTCGAAACGAGTCTCATTCTCCTTGTTCAAAGGAGCGGACCACACATAGTGGTTCGAACAAAGATTCTCCTGCCAGTAACTCGGCGAGCGGCGCTCCATCGAGAAGCGCCCTTCGAGAATCAGGGGGTGTCGGCGGATATACCCCTTCAGCGCCAGATGGGCGCCGACGGAGAGGTCTCCGCCCCGGTATCCCGACGGATGGAACCTCAGGTTCGCACCCCAGTCGACATACTTCTTGATTTTGCCGCCCACCGCACCGTAGGCGAAGTACCCGGTCTTGCGGACCGTCGTATACCGGCCCGTAAGGAAATCGCGCGGCTCGAACTGGGCATAGGTGTGCAGATCGAGTCCCAAGCCGGCATCGATCGTGCCCACCACACCGTCGCGGTCCCACGGCTGCGCCTGCACGAACAGGCGGTTGGAGATCACGCGCTCGTAGAGCGAGTCGCGCGTTTCGAGCGGATCGATGTACCAGTTCTTGTAGTAATAGAGCGTCTCGGGCACGAACTTGCCCGTCTCGTCGCGGTGGCCCCGTTCGTTGATGTAGGGCTCGTTGCGGTCGGTGTAGACCTTGCTCCACGAACTGTACTCGAACGAATGGCCCACCATCACTGCCGAGAGGTCGGCCAGCGAAAAATCCTCCTCCGTAACGCGCTGCAACGGAATGGCGTAGGACTGCGAGACGAAGAAGCCGTTGTTGCGGTAGAGGTTCTGCGCCTGTGCGTCGGCCAGCTTCATCGGAATGCCCGACGGCATCTCGAACGTCGTGTCGGCGATGGCCCACTCCCCCACCACGCCGCCGTTCTCCTGCTGCTCGATGTGGTTGTTGTAGAACCCCGCATGCACCGAGTAGCGCTTGCCCGTGTGGCTCACGGCAACCGAAAGGTTGTGGTTCTTGGTGCGCGACCAGACATACTGTCCCCGCGTGCCGCGTGCCTTGTAGTCGACGTTGAAACCCGTGGAGGGAGAGACGTTCTGCGCCACCATGATGCCGAAATTCTCCTCGCGGTAGCGTTTCTGTCCCGACTCGAAGTAGTGCATGCGGATGAGCGGCCGCTTCGTGTTGTAGAAGGGCACGTTCTCCATGTCGTAGGTATAGGCGTAGTAGTGATTGGCGAAGATGAAGTCGGGCGACTCGGGCCGCAGGAAGTAGTTGAGCGGCAGCGAGGTCTGGCCGAGGGCTCCCTGCGCGATATCGCCCACGCCCTCGCGCATGAAGGGGTAGTCGATGCGGAAGTCGGCGAGCGTTGTGTCGAGCGGTTCGATCTCCACGCGGTTGTAGTCCTTGTCGATGTGCCACCTGAAGTTGGGCAGCGCGCGGATCGAATCGTCGAAAAAGTAGGATTCGAGCGGTTTGCGGATGCGCCGCTCCTGCTTGGTCGTGTCGGCCGGCTGCCCCTCCGACTCTTCGTCGTCCGTGTCGTAGGGATTGATGTTGTCGTAGGGACTCGTCTCCCCCCGCTGCTGGGCACGCATCAGGCTCCGGGCGTCGAACCGCTGCGCACGCACCACGCCCGGCACTGCGAGCAGCAGCGCGAAGAGCGGCACGAGCCAGCTATTTTTCATCCGAGACGCCATAAGCCATAAATGTGAATCGGTCAGTCGCCCCTGCGATCCTGCGGCACGAGCGGAGCCGCCCCCCGCAGCAGCAACCACCGCACCGTCGATGCGACGATGTAGAGCAGGATGATCGCCGGAACGGCACGCACGCCGAAGAGACAGAGCCCCGCGAGCGCCACGCCCACGAAACTCCACCGCAGCTCGTTGCCCCGCCAGCCGAAACCGTGGAACTTGAGCGCGAACATCCGTACAGGGGCGATCATCAGCGCCCCCATGACGAAGGCCGCACCCACGATCGCCTCGCGCGGCAGCGCCCATCCGCAGTGTGTCGCGACGTAACCCAGCGACGCGCAGAAAAGCGCGGCGGCGGGCGACGGAAGCCCGCAGAACTCCGTACGCTGCGTATCGTCGATGTTGAACTTCGCCAAGCGCAACGCCGCGCAGAGCGGAAGCACGAAGACCGACCACGCGGCCCAGTCGGGAAGCACACCGCCCGACGCACGGCCGTAGAGCACATAGAGCACCGCGGCGGGCAGCACGCCGAAGGTGACGTCGTCGGCCAGCGAATCGAGCTGCATCCCCAGCGGCCCGCTCTGCCCCAAGAGCCGCGCGACGAATCCGTCGAGGAAGTCGAACGCCGCGGCCAGCACCATCAGCCAAAAGGCGAGCGCGAGATCGCCCCGCGTGAGCGCCACCACCGTCGCGACGACGCCGCAGAGCAGGTTGGAAAGCGTCAGCAGATTGGGTATCGTGAAGAGCCTTATTTTCATACGAAGCCCGAAAATTTGTGTTCCGGGAGGCGGCAAAGTTACGAATTATTTTTATCTTTGCCAAAGGCAAGCGCCCTTATCGGCCGTCCGCGCAGGAAGCTCCGGGACGGACCGATGTTCGTTTGCCCTCGGTTTCCAAACATTATAGATAACTCATGACAGGCAACAAATATTGCGTCATCATGGCGGGAGGCATCGGCACCCGGTTCTGGCCCATGAGCCGCCAGTCGCGCCCCAAGCAGTTCCTCGACATACTGGGTACGGGAAAATCGTTCATCCGCCACACCTTCGAACGGTTCGAAAAACTGATCCCGGCGGAGAATTTCCTCGTGGTGACCAACCGCCGCTACAAGGAACTCGTGCTGGAGCACCTCCCCGAATTGCGTCCCGAGCAGATCCTCTGCGAACCCGCGGGCCGCAACACGGCGCCCTGCATCGCCTATGCGGCCTATACGCTGCTCAAGCGCGACCCCGAGGCCGAGATGGTGGTGACCCCTTCGGACCACCTGATCCTCAACGAGGAGGATTTCCGCGCCATCATCCGCGAGTGCATGGATTTCGCCGCGGCGAACGACGCCCTGATGACCGTGGGCATCAAGCCCACGCGTCCCGAAACGGGCTACGGATACATTCAGGTGTCGGACGACAGCCGGATCAGCAAGGTGAAGTGCTTCACCGAGAAGCCCGACCTCGAACTGGCCCGCACCTTCCTCCAGTGTGGCGAGTTTTTCTGGAATTCGGGCATCTTCATCTGGAAGGTGCGGACCATCGTCGAAGCCTTCGAACGCTATCTGCCCGAGCACCATGCGCTCTTCAGCGGCGTGATGCGCGCCGCGGGCACCGACGCCGAGCGGAACATCGTCGAGATGGCCTTCGCCGAGTGCCGCGCCATCTCGATCGACTACGGCATCATGGAGAAGGCCGACAACGTATACGTCCGCTGCGGCGAGTTCGGGTGGAGCGACGTCGGCACATGGGGCTCGGTCTACCAGCACGCCCGCAAGGACCGTTACGCCAACGCGGCGCCGGCCGAAGGGTGCTACCTCTACGACACGCGCTCGTCGATCGTCTCGCTGCCCAAAGGAAAGATCGCGGCGATCAGCGGCCTGAAGGAGTACATCGTGGTCGACACGGAGGACGTGCTGATGATCTGCCCCCGCGCCGAGGAGCAGAACATCAAGAAATTCATCGACGAAGTGAAATACAACGACGGCGAGGCGCACATCTGACCCGCCGCACCGGCGCAGGCAGCGGCCGAAGGCCTATTTCCGGCCGAGAGGCGCCGCCGCCCGGAACGACAACGACAAGCAGCTACATGACCATCTCCGCCCTCTACGAACTTTTTCTGCAACATCCCCGCATCTCGACCGACACGCGCCGGATCGAACCCGACTCGATCTTCTTCGCCCTCAAGGGGGCCACGTTCGACGGCAATCGCTTCGTCGCGGCGGCCCTCGCCGCAGGCGCCGCCTATGCCGTGGCGGACGACCCCGTATGCGCAGGCGCCGACGAGCGCATCCTGCTCGTGGACGACGCGCTCGCGACGCTTCAGGCGCTGGCGCGCGAGCACCGCCGGACGCTCGGAATCCCGATCCTCGCCCTGACGGGCAGCAACGGCAAAACCACGACCAAAGAGCTCGTCGGCCGCGTGCTGGGCCGCCGCTTCGCCGTACACGCCACGCGCGGCAACCTCAACAACCACATCGGCGTGCCGCTGACGCTGCTGGCGATGACCCGCGACACGCAGTTCGGCGTGGTGGAGATGGGCGCCAGCGCCTGCGGCGAGATCGCCCTGCTGGCCTCGATCGCCGAGCCCGACTACGGAGTGGTGACCAACATCGGCCGCGCCCACCTCGAAGGGTTCGGCGGGCCGGAGGGCATCCGCCGCGGCAAGGGCGAACTGTTCGACTACCTCGCGGCGCACGGCGGCCGGGCTTTCGTGCGCGACGACGACCCGACCCTCGCGGCGATGGCCGCCGAACGCGCGGAGCTCGTCGCGATCCGCTATACGGCGGCCGAGGCCGAGGGGATCGCCTCCCGCCTCGAGGGCGACTACAACCGCTTCAACATCGCGGCAGCAGTGGCCGTCGGGCGCCACTTCGCCGTTCCGGAAGCGGAGATCCGCACCGCCGTGGCGAGCTACGAACCCGACAACAACCGGTCGCAGCGCATCGCCACGGACCGCAATACGGTGATCGCCGACTGCTACAACGCCAACCCGTCGAGCATGCAGGCCTCGATCGCCAACTTCCTCGCCGAACCGCTCGGCGAGCGGCAGCAGCGGGTGCTGATCCTCGGCGACATGCTCGAGCTGGGCGCTTGGTCGGAGACCGAGCACGCGGCCGTGCTGCGGCTCGCCGCACAGGATCCCGCCGCCGAACTGCATCTCGTAGGCCCGGAGTTCGCACGGGCGGCGGCCCGCGACGACGCGCCCTGCCGCGCGGCACGCACGCACCTCTATTCCACGCGCGAGGAGCTGATGGCCGAACTGCGCGAACGCCCCGTAAAGGATGCGCTGGTGCTCGTCAAAGGGTCGCGCGGCATCGGACTGGAGCGGACGCTGGAGCTACTCTGACCGGAGCGCTCGCCGGCGACCGGACATATCCCCTGAAGCGGGCGGACGAATCGACTATTTCGTCCGCCTGTTTGCATTTTATCGAAACAAAGTTTAACTTTGTTAAAGATGACTTGCAAATCATGAAACGAATCCCCACCCTTTGCCCCGCCTGCGGCGAGCAGCTGCGCATCCGCAGCCTCGGGTGCCCGGCATGCGAAACCGCCGTGACGGGCGACTTCGCGCTTCCGCCCCTGCTGCAGCTTCCGCAGGCCGAACAGGAGTTCGTGCTCGAATTCGTCCGCAACAGCGGATCGCTCAAGGAGATGGCCCGCAGCATGGGAATCAGCTACCCCACGGTCCGCAACCGTCTCGACGACATCATCGCCCGCCTCAGAACCTACGAAAACCATGAAACGACTCGTTAACCCCTTCCGCTACGTCGCGGGCGGCCGGGCCCTCGCGCTGGGCCTCGCCTTCATCGCGATCGAAAGCTGCTGGCTCCATGCGCTGGGGCTCTACCAGAACAGCTACCTGCATTTCGGCCCCGCACCCGCCGGCTTCACGCTCGCGCAGACTGCCGCAGCGCAGGCATCGATGTGGCTCCTGCCGGCCCTGCTCCTCTACGCCTGCGGCGCACTGCTCTCCGGCTCGAAGATCCGCGTCATCGACATCTTCGGCACCACGGCGCTGGCCCAAGCGCCGCTCCTGTTGCTGCTGGCGCCCCTCTCGATCCCGTCGCTCGCGGAGCTGCTGCAACGCGTCGCGACGACGCTGCTCGCCGAAGGGAGGCTCCCCACGCCGGCGGAGACGACGGCGCTCACCCTCTACGGCATCTGGTCGCTCGCGGCGCTGGCGCTCTGCTTCGTCCGCAACTACCAAGCCTACGCCATCTCGTGCAACCTCCGCGGGGGCCGGGCCGTCGGCTCCTACATCGCGGCGGTCGTCGTCGCGACGCTCCTCACGCAATTCATCCCCACGACCTTCTGATCCCTCCCGGCCATGAAACGCATCCTCTGCCTCGCCCTGCTCCTCGGCACGCTCGCGGCCGCAGCCGAAGAGCGCCCCTTCCGGCTCGAACGCGACTTCGGCACCCTCTGCGGCACACTGCTGGTACCCGACGGCGGAGCGGAAGCCGTCGCCCTGATCATCGCCGGCTCGGGTCCCACCGACCGCAACGGCAACAACCCCCTCGGCTCGGGCGCCGACACCTACCGGCTGCTGGCCGAGGCGCTGCACGAAGCCGGCATCGCCTCGCTGCGCTACGACAAGCGGGCCATCGGGTCGAGCCGCCTCGACGACCCCTCGCAGCTGCCGCATCTGACCCTCGACGACTACGTCGCCGACGCCGCGGCGCTGGCCGACCGGCTCGCCGCCGAGGGATTCCGCCGCGTGGTGCTCGTAGGCCACAGCGAGGGAGCGCTCGTCGCCCTCCTCGCCGCGCAGCGCACCGCAGCCGCCGCGGCCGTCGTCACGCTCGCCGGCCCGGGCTATCCGATGGACGAAATCCTGCGCCTGCAGCTGGCCCGCCAGCTGGCGCCCGCCCGCATGGACCTGCTGCTGGAGGCCGAAGGGATCATAGCGGCGCTCGAACGGGGCGAACGGGTCGACATGAACTACCACGCCCGCGAGCTCTACGCGTTGTTCAACCCCGGGATCCAGACTTTCTGGTCGTCGGTGTTCCGCTACGATCCGCGCCGCGAAATCAGGGCGCTGCAATGCCCCGTGCTGATCGTCGGCGGCGACAACGACCTGCAGGTTCCCGCCGACAACGCCGCAGCGCTGGCCGCGGCGCAGCCCCGGGCCCGCAAGGTCGTGATCGAGGGGATGACCCACACGCTCAAGCACTCCGGAAGCACATCGCTCGACGAGCAGGCCCGCACCGTCTATGCCGATCCCGCGCTGCCGCTGGCCGAAGGGCTCGCGGAGGCGATCGCGGGCTTCATCGAGGCATTGTAACCGGCTCCCGCGCCGACGCCGCACAAACGATTCGCCCCTGCCGGAACATTCCGGCAGGGGCGAATCGCAACGTTACGGGAATCCCGACCTACGCTTCGGCCGGCTCCTCGGCGGACTTCCCGTCGGGATAGGTGAAGGGAACGAACCACGTGATAAGGAAGGCGGGGATCGTGGCCAGCAGCGCCCACAGGAAGAAGGCGCGGTAGCCCACCGCATCGCTGATCAGGCCGCTGATCATGCCGGGCAGCATGACGCCCAGATTGGCCAGCGCCGAACCGAAGGCGTAATGGGCCATCTGGTGCTTGCCGGGGGCCACCTGCTGCATGATGAAGAGCGTGAGACCCACGAAGCCGAATCCGTAGCTGAAGTATTCGAAGACGATGGCGCCGCACACCAGCACGGGATTCGACGGCTGCGCCCACGCCAGCAGGGCATAGACCGCGAAGGGCACGTTGAAGATGCAGCAGAGCGGGAAGAGCGCCTTGCGCAGCCCGCGCCACGAAATGAAATAACCGCCCAATATCGACCCCACGATGAAGGCCACCACGCCGAAGGTTCCGTAATAGAGGCCTATTTCGCTCTTGGCGAGCCCCATGCCCTGTTCGGCCACCGGAGCCTTGAGGAAGAGCGGCACGATCTTGATGACCAGCCCCTCGGCGAAGCGGTAGAAGACGATGAAGGCGATGTAGATCCAAATGTAGCGCTTGCGAAAGAACTGCAGGAACACCAGCCCGGTCTCGCGCATCGTTTCGGCCAGACCGGCGCCCGCACGGGCCGTGGCGCCGCCCCCGCTGGGAAGCATCCGCATGTGGTAGAGTCCCAGCACGAAGAGGATCGCGCCGCAGATACCCATGATCGTCATCCACGCATAGAGCACGCCGACACGCTCCTCGAGCACGCCGGCCAGATAGACCAGTCCGCCCATCGCCGTCACTTTGGCGATGTTGTAGAAGGCCCCCTGCCAGCCGATGTAGCGGGCCTGCTGCGTCTTGGAAAGCTCGTGGATGTAGACGCCGTCGAGCGCGATGTCGTGCGTCGCGCCGCTGAAGGCGACGACGAACATGATGGCCACCGCATAGGGGAAGAAGTCGGGCAGCGGCAGGGCCATAGCCACCAGCGCGAGCGAGACGCCCGAGAGGAGCTGCGTGGCGACGACGAAGAACTTCTTCGTGCGGTACATCTCCATCAGGGGGCTCCAGAAGGGTTTGAGCGACCACGGAAGGATGAGCAGCGAGGTCCAGAAGGCGACCTGCGCATCGCTGATCCCGAAGTCGTTGAACATCAGCGGAGCCACGAGGTTGAGCAGAATCAGCGGGAGGCCCATGGCGAAATAGGCCGTGGGCACCCACTTGAGGGGCGAAACGGTTTTTTCTTGCATATGATTCACGATTCGATAGGGTTAGTCGATTCGGTTGCCGCAGGGCGTGCCGCTACAGCAGGTGCAGCGACTTGCCGCGGGCCAGCAGGCAGGCGCCCACCACGCCGGCGCTTTCGCCGAGTTTCGAAAACTTGATTTCGGTATCCTTGCTCACCATCCGGAGCGAATATTTGTTGATCGCGCTCTTGACGGGCAGCATCAGGCAGTCGCGCGTCGTGGCCAGCGTGCCGCCCAGCACGATGAGCTCCGGATTGAACATGTTGATGAGTCCCGCCAGCGCCTTGCCGAGCGTATGGCCCACGGACTCCATGATTTCGATGGCCAGCACGTCCTCCTTCAACACGGCGGCGAGAATATCTTCGAGCGTGATCTCCTCACCGTTCTTGAAGCGGTCGGAGAGCATCGAGATGCGGCCTTCGCCGAGTCTCTCGAGGAAGATGCGGTGCACGGCCGAGCCGGAGGCGCCCGTCTCGAGGCAGCCCCGCTTGCCGCAACGGCAGATGACCTCGTTGTCGAACATCGGGAAATGGCCGTACTCGCCCGAGAATCCCGACTTGCCGTAGAAGAGCTTCCCGTCGATGACCATGCCCAGCCCCAAGCCCCAGCTGGCGTTGACGTAGAGCATCGTCTTCACGTTGTCGCCCACGCCGGACATGTACTCGCCGTAGGTCGCCGCACGGGTGTCGTTCTCGATGTAGACCGTATAGCCCAGACGCTCCTCGAGAAGCTGGACCAACGGCTGCTCCTCGACGAAGAAGTAGCTGTAGCTGTATCCCGACTCGGTGTTGACGCGCCCCGAGATGCTCACGCCGATGGCGAGAATCTTCTTTTTCGCCAGATTCTGCCGGGCGATGAAGGCCCGGATCACGCCGCAAAGGCGGTCGATCGACTCGAGGGAGTTGCCCGAAACGAGGTAACGCTCCTCGTGGTTGGCCACCACCTGCGCCTTGAAGTTAATGGCGGCAAGACGCACGGTATCCTTCCGCAGCTCGACCCCCACGAAATAACCCGCATGGGGATTCAGCCCGTAGATGTTGGGCTGGCGGCCGCCTACGTTCGACTGCTTGCCGAAATCGTAGACGAAGCCCTCCTCGATCAGCTCGCCGAGGAACTTCGTGACGGTGGGGACGCTCACCATGAGCGCCTTGCTCAACTCCGTGATGCTCGTATCGCCTCCGAGGATATACAGATTGAGTATCTGCTGCTTGAGAAGCGCAGCCCGATTCTTCTCCTCGACCTGTTTGAATAAAGTGCCACCCATCGGTTCTACCTATTTATATTAAAGGCGGAAAACCCGCCACGCTTCGCGAATGCCGGCTGCGAGCCCTCGCACGCAGCCCGACGAACGGCTGCCGGACGCGGGCGTTCGACAAAAAAAACTGCAACCTGACCACAAAGATAGATAAAGAATTTTATTTATCAATGCCCGATGGCTAAAAGCGATATCCGGTCCGGCCGCTCCCCGTTTGCCCATCATGCAGCGAAAGAACTGATTCGACAAGGTACGCAAAATAAAATTTATTACACAAAATATTGTTTGAACTAATTTTTATTATTAGATTTGCAGTGATAAAAGAATTTTTATACGACCGAGGTCCCGAGCCGACGCGAAGAATCGATACCGAACCGACCGCAAACCAATCCATCCTACAACCTTATGAGCCATTCGCCCCTTTGCAAATTGCTCCTGTTGCTGTGCTTGGCAACGGGAATCTGCGCATGCAGCGACGATTCGTCGACACCGCACTACACCTTCCCCGACGGCCCCTCCCAAAAGCCCGAGGAGCCCGATGAACCCGAAGTATCGCCCTACCCCGCAGGACTCACCGTCGTCGATTTCACGGACGATCTGGGTGGGGGTAAGCGATGCTTGGGATTCATCGCCACGGTCGACCCGAAGGTCAATCCGCAGCTGCGTTTCAACGCCGTACACTGCCCCAAGCAGAAGACCCCGACGGCCATCCACGCCGCTTTCGCCGCCGAAGGCAAGGGCAGACCCTGCGTGACGATCAACGCCGGCTACTGGTGGGCGGGCAACTCGTTGAGCCTGCTCATCACGGACGGCGTCGTGAAATCGATCGAGAATCAGACCGTGGAGCGCAACGGACAGACGGTGTACCCCGTACGCGCCGCCTTCGGACAGATGAACGACGGCAGCCTCCAGAGCCGCTGGATCTACTGCCTGCCCAGCCTCGATGACAAACCCTACGCCTTCCCGTCGGCGCTCGACAACGACGAGCGCACCCACACCTACATGTCCGCGCCTCCGACCTCGAACTACCCCGGCGCCGAGCCTTGGACGCCGCGCGAAGCCGTCGGCGGAGGTCCGATGCTGGTGTATGAAGGCAAGAACGTAGCCGTGGAGAACTACTGGAAAGAGGTGTTCGACGGCGGCGGCATCGCCGGAACATCGCGCCAGCCCCGCACGGCGATCGGCGCCACGGCCGACGGCAAGATCATCCTGCTCGTCTGCGACGGCCGCAACATGCGCGGCAGCGCCGGATTCACCCTCTCGGAACTGGCCGACAAGCTGATCGCGCTGGGCGCCGTGAAGGCCGTCAACCTCGACGGCGGCGGCTCCTCGACGATGGTCGGCATCGAAGGTACGGTGCTCAACCGCCCCAGCGACACGGGATCGAAAGAGAACATCGTGCAGCGGAGCATCTCGACCGCCGTGGTCATCTCGGAAACCAATTGATTCTTCCCATACATGAAAAAACTACTGACGATCCTTTGCGCAGCCTGCGCCGCATGGGCCTGCGCACCGAACGGAGAGCGCGCGGAGAAACGATGCTACATGTGGTTCGACTGCGAAGCCAACTTCGCGCTGGCGAACGACCCCGACTCGATCCGCTACTATCTGGAGAAGTGCCGCGAGGCAGGGTTCACCGACGCCGTGGTCGACGTGAAGTCGATCATGGGCGAGACGGTCTATAAGAGCGCCCATGCGCCCTTCATGCACGAATGGGGCGGCGTCTCCCGTCCGGAGACGTACGACGTGCTGGGCCACTTCATCCGCATCGGCCACGAACTGGGCATGCGCGTTCACGGCTCGCTGAACATCTTCGCCGGCGGACACAACTTCTTCGACCGCGGCATCATCTACGACGACCACGCCGACTGGCAGTCGATGGTCTCGACGCCCGAGGGGATCGTTCCCATCAGCACGATCAAGACCAACTACAACGGCATGCTCAACCCGGCGAATCCCGAGGTGCGGGCCTACGAGCTCGACATCCTGCGCGAGTTCGCCGAGAAGTACCCCGAGGCCGACGGCATCATCTTCGACCGCGCCCGCTTCGACGACATCACCTCGGACTTCAGCCCCCTCTCGAAGGAGCTCTTCGAGGAGTACGCAGGCCTCAAAGTAGCCCGCTTCCCCGAGGATATCCTCTACTGGAAGCAGGACGACGCCGGCAACTGGAAGTGGGAGCAGGGTCCCCTCTTCCGCAAATGGATCGAGTGGCGCGCAGGCGTCATCAAGTCGTTCGTCGAGGAGAGCCACGCGGCCCTGAAGGCCATCAATCCCGACCTGCTCGTCGGCGACTACACGGGAGCTTGGTACCCGACCTACTACTACGTAGGCGTCAACTGGGCCAGCACGCAGTTCGATCCGGCCGAGTACTTCGACTGGGCGACCCCCGAGTACCGGCAGACGGGCTATGCCGACCTGCTGGACATCTACATGACCGGACTCTACTACACGCTGGTGACCAAAGACGAGGTCGACCGCGCCAACGGCACCGTGGGCCGCCGCACCGAAGCGGGCATGACCGACGAGCAGAGCTACTGGTACTGCGTGGAGGGCGGCGCCGAGTGGGCCCGCAAACTCACCTGCGGCGTGGTGCCCGTCATCGGATCGCTCTACGTCGAGCAGTACGACGGCGATGCCGCGCAGTTCGAGCGGGCCGTCGCCGAAGCCCTGCGCTCGACCGACGGACTGATGATCTTCGACGTGATGCACATCATCAAACGCGACTGGTGGCAACCCCTCGCCGAGGGGATCGCCGCTGCCGGACCGAACCAATGAAACACCCAACAATAACTAACCTAATTCCAATTCTATGAAAGAGTTTCTCTCTGTTTTCCGGAATTCCCCGACAGCGAAGTCGTGTCTGCTGACACTGGCGTTGCTGCTGGTCGGTGCGGGCGAAGCGCTCGCACAACAGACCGTCAGGGGTACGGTAACCGACGAAGGCGGCAACCCGCTCGTCGGCGTGACCGTGGTGGTGGAAAGCACCAGCAAGGGTACGACCACCGACTCGCGGGGCAACTACGCGATCGACGTCCCGAAAAACGGGACGCTGATCTTCTCCTTTATCGGCATGACCCCGCAGCGGGCCACCGTGGGGGGGGGAATTTCGCAGCTCGACATCACGCTTAAGGAGGATGTCGCACGACTCGATGAGGTAGTCGTCATCGGCTTCGGCAACCAGCGCCGGGCCGACGTCACCGCCGCCGTCTCGCAGATCGACGGCAAGGAGCTGCAGCGCATGCCGATGACCAACATCTCGCAGGGTCTCGCGGGCCGCATGAGCGGACTCGTCTCGCTGCAGAGCTCGGGGCAGCCGGGCGAGGACCAAGCCTCGATGACCATCCGCGGCGCCAAGTCGGGCATCCTCTACATCGTCGACGGCATTCCGCGCTCGATCAACGACATCGACCCCAACGACGTGGAGTCGGTCACCCTGCTCAAGGACGGTGCCGCCGTGGCGGTCTACGGTCTGGAAGGTGC
Source organism: uncultured Alistipes sp. (assembly GCA_910576555.1). Classification (GTDB taxonomy): domain Bacteria; phylum Bacteroidota; class Bacteroidia; order Bacteroidales; family Rikenellaceae; genus Alistipes. The sequence goes on from CAJTIY010000001.1 coordinate 679,876, forward strand.
GGGCGGCGTGATGATCGTGACGACCAAGCGCGGACGCGAGGGCAACATGACCCTCACCTACAAGGGCTCCTACGGAGCGTCGTTCAACACCTCCTACCCCGAATTCCTCGACGGCCCGGGCTACGCCTACTGGTACAACAAGGCGCTGGAGATGGACGGCAAGGACCCCATCTTCACCGCCCAGCACGTAGCGATGATGAAGCAGGGGACCAACGGCTGGGGCAACACCAACTGGTTCGACCGGATCTTCGGCACCGGCACCACCCACCAGCACAGCATCACCTCGACCGGCGGCAGCGAACGCTTCAACTACTTCGCATCGCTCGGCTACATGGATCAGGAGGGCAACATCAAGAACTTCGACTACGAGCGCTACAACATCCGCATGAACCTCGAATCGAAGATCGCCCGCAACCTCACCTTCACGCTCGGCATGGCCGGCCACATCGGCGACCGCAAGTCGCCCGGATTCCCCGCCGGCGGTACCTCGAGCTCGCAGGTCTCCTCCGCACCGTGGCTCTCGATCGCCGAGCAGGCCGCCTATGCGCATCCCTATCTGCCGACGACCTACGACGGGCTTCCCACGGCCAGCCTGAACAATTACGGCAACACGATCAACCCCGTGGCGGCTACCGAGCTGTCGGGTTACTCGAAGTCGCAGACCGTCGCCGTGCAGACCAACGCTTCGCTGCAGTGGGATCTGCCGTGGGTGAAGGGCCTGCGCATGAAGTTCGTGGGTTCGTACGACCGTTCGGCGACCACCTCGAAGATACTCGCGACGCCCTACTTCCTCATGGCAGCCAGCCTCCCCAACGGCGACAATCAGGAGATCACCTACCGCAAGGCCTCCGACCCGCGCAACAACGCCGATGTCTCGACGGGCAAGAAGACCAACAACCTGACCGAAGGCTACTCGCAGTGGCGCCGCATCACCTCGCAGGCCAGCCTCTCCTACGAAAACACCTTCGCCGAGAAGCACAACGTGAACCTGCTGGCGCTCATCGAAACCCGCGACTACAAGACCAACAACTTCTCGGCCTCGGGTAAGGACATCCCCTTCAAGGAGCTTCCCGAGCTCGATTACGCCACCTCGCCGGCAGACAAGCCCATCGGCGGCAGAAGCAACGCCAACCGCCGCGTGGGTCTGGTGTTCCGCGCCCAGTACAACTACGCCGACCGTTATCTGGCCGAGTTCTCGGGCCGTTACGACGGTTCGTACAAGTTCTTCGGCAACATCGGCGGCAAGCGCTGGGGCTTCTTCCCCTCGGTTTCGCTCGGATGGCGCATCTCGGAGGAGAACTTCTTCAAGCCGCTGCGCAACGCCGTGGACAACCTGAAGATCCGCGCGTCGTTCGGTTCGCTCGGAGACGATGCGGGTTCGTCCGCCTACGCCTACATGAGCACCTTCAGCAACGTGGCCAACTATCCGAGTCTGGTGCTCGGCGGCAAGGGCCAGAACGGCCTGATGACCTCGGTGGTCGCCAACGAGCTGCTCACGTGGGAGCGCAACTACTCCTACAACGTCGGCTTCGACCTCGCGATGTGGAACGGCAAGCTGGGCATCGAGTTCGACGCCTTCTACAACTACATCTTCGACATTCTGGCGCCCAACAGCGGCAAACCCTCCTCGATGGGTGGTTACTTCCCCACTTACGTGAACAACAACGCACAGGACGTGCGCGGCATCGACGTGAAGCTGACCCACCGCAACCGCATCGGTAAGGACTTCACCTACGGCGTGACGGTCAACCTGACGTGGGCCAAAGACCGCTGGATCAAGTATCAGGACAGCCCCAACACGCCCGACTACGCCAAGCACCTCGGCCACTCGCGCTACATGACGATGGGTTACATCGCCGACGGTCTGTTCCAGAGCGAGGAGGAGATCGACAACTCGCCCTACATCGTCGGCATGCGTCCCCAAGTCGGCGACATCAAGTACAAGGATCTGAACGGCGACGGCGTGATCACCTACGACCAAGACCGCGCATACATCGGCCGCGGTCAGCGTCCGCAGTTCAACGGCAGCATCAACCTCAACGCCGCTTGGAAGGGCCTCGAGTTCGACATCCTGTTCGTGGGCGCCGCCCTCTGCGATGTCTCGCTGATGGGCACTTACTACAACTGGAACGAGGACTCCACGATCTTCACCCGTCCGTTCAAGGCGGGCGCCAACTCGCCGCGCTATCTGGTGGAGAACTCGTGGACGCCCGAAAACCGCAACGCCCAGTATCCGCGCCTCTCCCTGACGCCGCCCAACAGCAGCAACGCCCACGCATCGACCTTCTGGTACCGCGACGGCAAGTACCTGCGCATGAAGTCCGTCCACTTGGGCTACTCGCTGCCCAAGCAGTGGATCAGCAAGCTGCGTCTCGAGAAAGTGAAGTTCTACATCGAAGGCAACAACCTCCTCACGTGGTCGGGGCTGCCCGAAGGCATCGACCCCGAATGGCCCGCCGTCAGCAACGGCTACTACCCGCAGCAGCGCACGGTCGTGGGCGGTCTGGAGATCACGTTCTAACCGACAATACGCAAAGCCATGAAAAAATACATCATATCACTCGCCTCCATCGTCGCCGCATGCACCCTGACGGGCTGCAACGACTGGCTCGACATGGATCCGACCGACCGGGTTTCGGAAAAGATCGTCTGGAGCGATGAGACCTACATCACCCAATACGTCAACGGATTCTACCCCTATCTCACGCGCTACGGCAGCTTCGAGACGTCGGACTCGCAGGTCGGCCTCACGGACGGTCTGACCGAAACGCTCAAGTTCGGCTCGAGCGTCGAGGGCACGAATGTCGGCTTCGCCAACATCATCGCCTATGCGCGCGGCGGCTTGAGCGCCCCCACGGCCGCATTCCACTTCGGTGCGTGGGACTCCCTCTACGAACGCATCCGCCGTGTCAACGAGTTCCTCTACAACCTCAAGAAGTACGGCACATGGCTCCCGGCCGAGCGCTACAGCCGCTTCGAGGCCGAAGTCCGCTTCTTCCGCGGTTATCTCTACTGGCAGGTGCTGAAGCGTACGCCCGAGGCGATCATCTACGACGAGGATCTGCTCGCCATCCGTCCGAACAAGCCCCTCTCGACCGAACAGGAGGGCTGGGACATGGTGGAACGCGATCTGACGTTCGCCGCCAAGACCCTGCCGGCGAAGTGGAGCGCTGCGGAGACGGGCCGCGTCACGTCGGGAGCCGCCTACGCCATGCTCTCGCGCGCCATGCTCTACGCCAAGCGCTGGGATGCGGCAAAAACGGCCGCCGAGGAGGTCTTCAAGCTCGACTACAAGCTGATGCCCGGCGAGACGGCCGCCGACTACGCCAAAGCCTTCACGTCGGCGAGCGCCGGCAACACCGAGGCCATTCTCGAGTACAACTACCTCGTAGGCGGCCCCAACCACGCATGGGACCAGTGGTTCATGCCGGGCGGCGACAACGCCACGATGGGCGGCCGCGCCACGCCGACGCAGGAGATGGTCGAATCGTACGAGCGGGCCAACACCGGCGGCCGTCCCGACTGGTCGGAGTGGCACAAGCCCGAGGGTACGACCCTGACGCCTCCCTACGAGCAGCTCGAGCCGCGTTTCCACGCATCGGTGCTCTACAACGGTTCGACGTGGAAGAATCGCACCGTGCAGCCCTATGTCGGCGGTGCCGACGGCTGGGCCGAGTACAACGACGGCACGCCCCTCGACGGCCGCACGACGACGGGTTACTACCTGCGCAAGATGCTCAACGAGAACTACACGAACTACTCGCAGCGCTGCGTCCAGCCGTGGATCGCCATCCGCTTGGCCGAGGTCTACCTCAACCATGCCGAGGCGTGTTTCATGCTGGGCGAAGCGGATCTGGCCAACGACGACGTACGCGCGATCCGCAGCCGCGTGGGCCTTCCCTACGGCAACAAGTCGGGCGAGGAGCTGATGGCCGCCATCCGTCAGGAGCGCAAGATCGAGCTCTACTGCGAAGGCCACCACTACTGGGACATGCGCCGCTGGCGTCTGGCACACACCGCCTACACGAACATGCGCGTCCACGGTCTGAAGATCACCTTCGACGAGACGACGGGCAAGTTCACCTACGCCTACGTCGACTGCGACCACGAGGACCGTCACTTCGAAGAGAAGCTCTATCGCATTCCGCTGCCCGAGACCGAATTGAGCAACAACAGCTCGGTCCGCCAGTTCCCCGAATGGTTATAATCCCAAAGCATTCGAAACCATGAAAAACACCATAAAAATATTCGCAGCGGCGCTCCTGCTCTCCGTAGCGGGATGCCACGATCCGGAAGAGCTGATCCCGTCGACCGTCGGCGTCGGACTCAACAGCGTAACGGCACAGTTCGCCTCCGGCCCGTACAAGGACAACGCCCAAGCGCGCTTCACGACGCAGGTGACGAGCGAAGATCAGGAGCGCATCGTCATCGACATCCCCTTCTTCTTCCCCGAGAACACCACCGACCGCACCGATATCACGGCGATGCGCGTCTCGGCCAGCCTCGACGACAACTGCTTCATCACCCCGAAACTCGGCACGCTCGACCTGACGCAGGAGCATTGGTTCACGCTCACGCGCGCCGACGGCTCGAAGAAGCGGTTCTGCATCACGGGTAACATCAAGAAGTCGGACAAGTGCCTGCTCGAGGCCTTCTCGATTCCCGATCTGGGTCTCTCGGGCGTCATCGATCAGGACAAGAGCGAGGTCTCGATCATCGCGCTGGGCGAACTGGCTCCCGCCAAAGCGACCTACCAGCTCTCCTACCACGCCACGATCTCGCCCGACCCGGCCGTGGAGGCGCTCGACTGGAACCGCGACGTGAAGCTCACCGTCACGGCATTCGACGGCGTGACGAAGAAGACCTACACCGTGAAGAAGAACGTTCCCTCGAAGACGAAGTCCGGCATCCGCGACGGCAGCCAGAAGAACCTCTTCGTCTCGGAGACCTTCAAGCAGGACTGGGGCATGAGCGGCACGCTGAACTACACGATGGGCGTCATGGGCGACTACCTCGTCGTCTGCTCGGGCGAGAGCGAGACGATCTATGTCAACAAGCTCACCGGCGTGAAGGCCGGCAACGTGAACATGGGCGGCATCGACCTGAAGAACGGCACCAACGGCGGCGGTGCGATCGCCTCCGACGATGCGGGTCATCTGGTGCTCTGCACCAACGCGACGGCCGGCATGGACATGCGCTTCTACACGCTCGACGACGTGCGCAACACCCCCGAGCTCAAGCTGACGTGGAAGAACACCTCGGGCGGCCGCATGGGTCAGCACATCTCCGTACGCGGCGACATCACGCGCGACGCCCTCATCACGGTCAACTGCTGGGCATGGGCCTCTCCCGCCAACTGGAGCTCGTTCGTCCGCATCCGCGTGGAGAACGGCGTCTGGGGCGAACCCGAGAAGGTGACCATCGCGGGCTGCGGCATGTGGAACGGCGGCAATGTCGACGTGGAGTACCTCACCACCGACATCGCGGGCGCCTACTTCAAGGCCAGCTACTCGACCAACGGTCTGGAGTGGATCGACGGCGCCACGAACACCCGCGTGGCCTTCATCGACAAGGGCGCCAACGACAGCAACTCGAACTTCTCCAACGTGTCGTGCCTCTACTTCAACGGCAAACCCTACGTGGCCGTCTACGGCGGTTCGCACTTCAACTACAGCGCCACGCGGGCGATGATGTTCGACGCTTCGGACCGCAACTCCTTCACCGGCACGTTCGACAACTCCGCAGCCAAATACTACGGCTCGACGGCCAAGTACTTGAGCGGTCTGACCGGCACGGCCAGCTGCGACGTGCTGCTCTGCCAGTCGTCCGACGGCTACTTCCTCTACCTCTACTGGATCGGCGGCAACACCGGATTCATCCGCGCCGAGCAGTTCGACTGCATCGCGCAGTAACCCCTTTGCCTGCATCCCCCTGACCGGGGATGCAGGTGCCAGCAAACGATGAAGAAACGACGACAACCATGAAAAACACCTTCCTGACACTGCTGACCGCCGGCGCGCTGCTCCTCTTCGCCGGGAGCGTCGTCTCGTGCGGCTCCGACAGCAAAGATCCCGAATGGGAGTGGCCCGATCCGGAGGATCCCGACCGGCCCGCGGCGGAGAAGCCCCGCTTCATCTGGGTGGATGCGGCCGCCAACTTCCCCGACTTCGCCAACAGCCGCGAAAATATCGCCCGCGATCTGGCCAAAGCCAAAGAGACCGGCTTCACCGACATCGTGGTCGACGTACGTCCCACGACGGGCGACGTGCTCTTCCGCACGACGGCGACCGATCAGGTGGCATGGCTCGGCGCATGGCTCCCGGGCGGCTACCAGCGGGTGGAACGCACCGCCACGTGGGACTACCTCCAAGCCTTCATCGACGAAGGGCACAAGCTCGGCCTGCGCATCCACGCCGCCATCAACACCTTCACGGGCGGAAACGCAACTTCGATCGGCGACGCGGGCGTGGTCTTCCGCGACAACGTCAAACGGGGCTGGACCACCGACCTCAACCTCGAGGGCGGTATCACCAACATCATGAACACGGCGCAGGCGGCCAAGTTCTTCAACCCGGTGCGCGACGACGTGCAGGAGTACATCTGTTCGCTGCTCGCGGATCTGGCCCGCTACGAGGGGCTCGAGGGCATCTTCCTCGACCGCGGCCGCTTCGACGGCTTCACGAGCGACTTCTCGGACTACACCCGCCGCCGCTTCGAGGCCTACATCGGCGAGACGGTGCGCAACTTCCCCGGCGACATCCTCCCTCCCGGGCACAAGTCCGGCATCCCCGCGACGCAACCCCTGCACATGAAGAAGTGGCTGGAGTTCCGCGCCAAGACGATCCGCGACTTCATGGTCAAAGCCCGGGCCGCCGTGAAAGGGGTCAATCCCAACCTGAAGTTCGGCGTCTATGTGGGCGGCTGGTACTCGACCTACTACGACGTGGGGGTCAACTGGGCCAGTCCGAACTATCCCGTAGCCTCGAAGTTCACGTGGGCGACGCCCCAGTATCAGAACTACGGCTACGCCGACCTGATGGACCAGATGCTCATCGGCGCCTACGCTTCGCCCGGCTCGGTCTACGGCACGACCGAATGGACCATGCAGGGGTTCTGCTCGCTGGCCAAAGAGCGGACCATGAAGGCCTGCCCGCTGGTGGTCGGAGGCCCCGACGTGGGCAACTGGGACGCGAACGACAAATTCACGCAGGAGGAGGAGAACCGGGCCATCACCGAGTCGGTGGGCGCTTGCTACCGCGCCTCAGACGGCTACTTCCTCTTCGACATGATCCACCTGAAAAAAGCCGACCAGTGGCAGTACGTCAAGGCCGGCATCGACGGAGTACTCCCGAAAGAATAAAGATCCGACCATGAAACGCACATTCGCATCCGTTCTCTGCGGCCTCTGCCTCCTCGGGCTTTTCCTGCCTGCGGAGAGCCGCGCCCAGAAATTCCATAACGACTACTACGACACGCGCCGCGCCGCGCACGACGAGGAGGGCATCCCCGCAGGGGCCGTCGTCTTCCTCGGCAACAGCATCACCGAGCAAGGGTGGTGGAACATGCTCTTCAGGAACCCGAAGATCGTCAACCGCGGCATCGGCGGCGACAACACCTTCGGGATGCTCGACCGTCTGCCGGACATCCTCGCGGCCCGGCCGGAGAAGATCTTCCTGATGGCCGGCATCAACGACATCACGGGCGGCAAGGAGGCGGCGACCATCGCGGCCAACATCGCCCGCATGGCCGACATGGTGCACGACGCAGTGCCCGGATGCTCGCTCTACATCCAGAGCGTGCTGCCCGTGAGCACCGTGCGGCTGGCCTACCCCTACATGAAGGGCCACAACGCGAAGGTCGCGGCCGTCAACGCGCTGCTCCGGGAGCTCTGCGCCGAGCGGGCGTGGTGCACCTTCGTCGACATCGCGCCGCTGCTCTCCGACGAGCAGGGGGAGCTACGCAAGGAGCTGACGAAGGACGGCATCCACCTCCAGCCGGCCGGATACGTCATCTGGAGCGACTACCTCAAGAAACTGAAATACCTTCGCTGATATGGGAACACGCGCCGACTCCATCGACCTGCTGCGCGGACTGGCCATCGTCGGGATGGTGCTGTCGGGGCAGATGCTCTGGCACAGCGACCTGCCGGCATGGCTCTTCCACGCCCAGCTGCCGCCCCCCGATTTCCGGTTCGACCCGAGCGTTCCGGGCATCACGTGGGTCGACCTCGTCTTTCCGTTCTTCCTCTTCTCGATGGGAGCCGCCTTCCCGCTGGCGATGCGCCGCCGGCTGGAGCTGAAGGGCGAATCGACGGCCGCCGTCGTCGCGGGCATCGTGCAGCGCTGGGCGCTGCTCACCCTCTTCGCCATCGCACTGGCGAACCTGCGCCCCGGCATGCTCGCATCCCTCCCGGCCCCGATCGCCGCACTCATGCAGTTAGCCGCTTGGGGCTGCTTCGGCGCCCTCTTCCTCCGTTTCGAGAGGCTCTCGGCCGGGCAGAACCGGCTGATGCACGGCATCGGCCTCGCGGGCCTCGTGCTGCTGCTCGCCGGAGCGAAATGGCTCGGCGGCGCCGCGGTCTCGCTCCACAACAGCGACGTCATCATCCTCGTGCTGGCCAACATGGCGCTCTTCGGCAGTCTGGCATGGCTCTGCACGCGCCGCAGCCCCCTCGCACGACTGGGACTGCTCGCGCTGCTGGTCGCCCTGCGCACGGGCGTCGCGGTCGAAGGCTCGTGGAACGAGGCGCTGTGGAACTGGACGCCCGCAGCTTGGCTCTTCCGCTTCGACTACCTCAAATACCTCTGCATCGTCCTGCCGGGCACCTTCGCCGGCGAGTTCTTCTGGCAGCGGATGCAACGCAGCGAGGAGCGGCCCGCCGCCCGGCCGAGATACGTCGCGGGCGTCGTGCTGCTGGCCGCCCTGATCGTCGGCGTAAACATGTGGGGGCTCTTCACCCGCCATCTGGTCGCGACGCTCGCGACGAGCATCGCCGCGGGTCTCGCTCTGCGGACGCTGCTGCGGCGCGACGCCTCCGAGACGGGCACGCTCAACCGCCGCCTGTTCGACGCAGGGCTCTTCTGGCTCCTGCTGGGCCTCTGCTTCGAGGCCTACGAGGGCGGCATCAAGAAAGACCACGCCACGTTAAGCTACTTCTTCGTCACCTCGGGGCTCGCCTCCGCGGTGCTGGTGCTGGCCAATGCGCTGATGACCGACTGCGGCGTCCGCTTCGGCGCGCTGGTCAAATGCGGCCGCAATCCGATGGTCGCCTACACGGCGGCCGGGTTCCTCATCATGCCGCTGCTGACGCTCGCCCATCTGGCGCCCCTGCTGGAGCGCTTCGCCGCACTCGCCCCGTGGACGGGCGTGCTGCGCGGCGTCGCCGTGACGGCCGCCGTGATGGGGGTCACAATCCTGTTCACGAACAAAAAACTATTCTGGAGAACCTAAAAACAACCGAGCAATGCGTATAAAAGGTACTTTTCTGGACGAAATAAGCCATGATATCCCCCATCAGAACTGGGGCGAAAAAGAGTGGGACCGCGATTTCGAATACATGCGGGCCGCAGGCATCGACACCGTGATTCTGATCCGCTGCGGCTACCGGCGCTGGCAGACCTTTCCGTCGGCCGTGCTGACCGCCGAGGAGGGGTGCTACGAACCGCCCGTCGATCTGGTGGACATGTTCCTGCGTTTGAGCGACAAGTGGGGCATGAACTTCTGGTTCGGCCTCTACGACTCGGGCAAATACTGGGCCGCGGGCCAGTACGAGCAGGAGGCGGCGCTCAACAAGCGGGTCATCGACGAGGTGTGGAGCCGCTACGGCCACCACAAGTCGTTCGCCGGGTGGTACATCTCGCAGGAGTGCAGCCGCAACACGGGCAGCATCGTCGATCTCTACGCGGGGCTGGGCCGCTACTGCAAGGAGGTGTCGGGCGGACTGCCGACGATGATCTCGCCCTACATCGACGGCAAGAAGAACATCAGCCAGTACGTCGCCTCGACGGGTCGCGACGCGGGCGTGAGCCTCGAAAGCCACGAGCGCGAATGGGACGCCATCTTCCGCGGCATCAGCGGCGCGGTCGACATCGTGGCCTTCCAAGACGGCCACGTGGAGTACGACGAGCTGGTGGACTTCCTGCGGGTGAACAAGAAGCTGGCCGACCGCTACGGACTGGAGTGCTGGACCAATTCGGAGACCTTCGACCGCGACATGCCCATCAAGTTCCTGCCCATCAAGTGGGAGAAGCTGCGGCTCAAGCTGGAGCTGGCGGCCCGGGCCGGATACGAGAACGCGATCACCTTCGAATTCTCGCACTTCATGAGCCCGCAGTCGGCCTACTTGCAGGCGGGGCACCTCTACGACCGGTACACGGAGTACATCGAAACGAACGAAAAACGATAGCGATATGGATTTCAACACATTAGCACAACGACACAAGACCGAGCTGCTGGAGAGCGTGCTGCCCTTCTGGCTCGAACACTCGCAGGACAAGACCTACGGCGGTTACTTCACCTGCCTCGACCGCGACGGCAGCGTCTACGACACCGACAAGTTCATCTGGCTGCAGGGACGCGAGGTATGGATGTTCGCGATGCTCTACAACAAGGTGGAGCGACGGCCCGAGTGGCTCGAATGCGCGGTGCAGGGCGCCGAGTTCCTCCGCAAGTACGGCCACGACGGCGACTACAACTGGTACTTCTCGCTCACGCGGGAGGGCCGGCCGCTGATCCAGCCCTACAACATCTTCTCCTACACGTTCGCTGCGATGGCCTTCGCCCAAGCGGCGATAGCCACGGGCAACGACGAGTATGCCCGGATCGCCCGCAAGACCTTCGACCGCATTCTGGAAAAGAGCGGCGATCCGAAAGGGGTATGGAACAAGGCCGTGCCGGGCACCCGCCCGCTGAAGGGCTTCGCCCTGCCGATGATCCTCTGCAACACGGCGCTCGAGATCGAGCCGCTGATCGACAAGGAGCTCCTCGAGGAGACCATCTCGATCTGCCTGCACGAGGTGATGGAGGTATTCTACCGCGACGAGCTGGGGCTCATCGTCGAGAACGTCGCCGCCGACGGATCGCTCTGCGACTCGTTCGAGGGGCGCCAGATCAACCCCGGCCACTCGCTCGAGGCGATGTGGTTCATCATGGATCTCGGCGTGCGCGCCGGCGACCGCAAGCTCATCGACCGGGCGGTGGAGATCGCGCTGCGCACTGCAGAATACGGCTGGGACAAGGAGTACGGCGGCATCTACTACTTCATGGACCGCAAGGGGGCTCCCCGCGTGGAGCTGGAGTGGGACCAGAAGCTCTGGTGGGTGCACATCGAGTCGATGATCGCCATGATCAAGGGATACAGCCTCACCGGCTCGCCCGAATGCCTCGCGTGGTTCGAACGGCTCCGCGAGTACACATGGTCGCACTTCAAGGACACGGAATACCCCGAGTGGTACGGTTACCTCGACCGTCGGGGCGAGGTGCTGCTTCCGCTCAAGGGCGGCAAGTGGAAGGGCTGCTTCCACGTGCCGCGCGGACTGTACCAGTGCTGGCAGATTCTCGAAAAATGCAAATAGGAACGACGACATGAAGAAATACCTCACCCTGCTGCTGCTGGGCGCTCTGTGCGCCGGGGCACGTGCCGCCGACATCCGCATCCGCGGCCGGGTCTGCTGCGACGGCCGGGGCGTCGCGAACGTCTGGGTCACCGACGGCGAGCGCTTCGCCCGCACCGATGCCAAAGGACGATACGCGCTGACGGCCGACGACGCGAACCGCTTCGTCTTCCTCTCCGTACCCGCGGGTTACGACGCCCCCGTCGAGAACGGCGTCGTGCGCTACTTCCACCCGATGCCCACCGACGGACGCTGCGACTTCGAACTGCTGCGGCGCCCGGGCGACGATGCGCGCTTCGGCCTCGTCGTCACGGCCGACCCGCAGATCTGGGCCCGCAAGGAGCTCGCGAAACTGGCCGCTGCGGCGGACGATATCGCGGCGACTGTGGGCGCCTGCGGCGACATGCCGTTTCAGGGCATCTGCTGCGGCGACATCATCTCGCACGACCACTCGTTCTACGACGAGTACAACCGCACGATGGCCCGCACGGGCCTCGTCTTCCGCCACGTGATGGGCAACCACGACATGACGCTCTACGGACGTTCGCACGAGACCTCCTGCCGCAAATACGAGGAGACCTACGGCCCGGCCTACTACTCCTACGACATCGGCCGCGTGCACTTCGTCATGCTCGACGACAACTTCTACATAGGCCGCGACTACTTCTACATCGGTTACCTCGACGAGCGGCAGCTGCGCTGGCTGGAGGAGGATCTCTCGCACGTCGCCCCGGGCACGACCGTCTTCGTGGCGATGCACATCCCCTCCACGTGCGAGGAGAAGGACCGCAAGCAGTTCCGCTACGAAGGGGCCGGCCACACGATGACCAACCACCGGGGGCTCTACGAACTGCTCAAGCCCTTCGACGCCCACATCGTCTCGGGCCACACCCACACGACCTACAACTCGCCCATCCGCGAAGGGCTCTACGAACACGTGGTCCCCTCGCTGGGCGGCGCATGGTGGCAGGGCACGCTCTGCACCGACGGCACGCCGCGCGGCTACTGCCTCTTCGAGATCGACGACGAGGGCGTGCGCTGGCGCTACAAGTGCACGGACCATCCCGACGACTTCCAGATGAAGCTCTACGACGGCGTCGCGCACGAGGCCTTCGCCGGCTATGCCGTGGCCAACATCTGGGCCAGCGACCCGGCATGGAAGGTGGAATTCACCGTCGACGGCCGTCCGTGCGGCACCGCCGAGCGGTTCGAGGCCTACGACCCCGATGCCTGCCGCATGTATTCGGACACGAGCGGCATGGACCACCGGTGGATCTACCCCTCCGTCTCGGACCACTACTACCGCGTGGCGCTGCCCGAGGGGGCACAATGTTTCGAGGTCACGGCCACCGACCGTTTCGGCCGGACGTACCGCGCCGCACACCGCATACAGCGATAAAGAGAGCGCCATGAAAGGAACCCTTCTTCCGCGCTGCATCGGAGCGCTCTGCGCAGCGATTCTCGGCACGGCCTGCGGCGGCACCGACTACGACGTGGTGATCGCAGGCGGCGGCACCGGGGGCACGGCGGCCGCCATCCAGTCGGCCCGCTCGGGGGCCCGCACGCTTCTCGTCGAGGAGACCGACTGGCTGGGCGGCATGCTGACCTCGGCGGGCGTGAGCGCCACCGACGGCTGCTACCGCCTGCGCGGCGGCCTGTGGGACGAGTTCCGCACGGCGCTCGAAACCCATTACGGCAGCGACTCGGCCCTGATGACGGGCTGGGTGAGCAACGTGATGTTCGAGCCCTCGGTGGGCGACTCGCTCCTCAAGCGCATGGCCGCCCGCGAGGAGCGGCTCACGGTCCGCTACCGGGCGAGCGTCGCCGATCCGGTCCGCCGCAACGGCCGCTGGCACCTCCGCGTCGTCCGCAAGGACGGCACCTCGGAGCGCGTCACGGCCCGCGTGCTGATCGACGCCACGGAACTGGGCGACATCGCCCGCACGCTGGGCGTGCCGGCCGACATCGGCATGGATGCCGCCTCCGCGACGGGCGAACCCGAGGCCCCGGCCGAGGCGAACGACATCGTGCAGGACCTCACCTACGTCGCCGTGCTGAAGGACTACGGCCGCGACGTCACGATTCCGCGCCCCGAGGGCTACGACGCCTCGCTCTACGCCTGCTGCTGCGCCAATCCGCTCTGCATCGACCCGAAGGAGCCCGACCGTGTCTGGTCGCGCGAGGAGATGATCGGCTACGGCCGGCTGCCCGGCGGCAAGTACATGCTCAACTGGCCCATCGAGGGGAACGACTACTACGTGAACATGGTCGACATGACTCCCGACGAGCGCGCCGAGGCCGTACGCCGGGCCAAGAACCACACGCTGGGCTTCGTCTACTTCCTCCAGCACGAGTTGGGCTTCAAAACCCTCGGGCTGGCCGACGACGAGTTCCCGACCGAAGACCGGCTCCCCTTCATCCCCTACCACCGCGAATCGCGCCGCATCCGCGGTGCCGTCCGCTTCACGCTGCGCGACATCGCGGCGCCCTACGACCGCACGCTCTACCGCACGGCCGTGGCCGTCGGCGACTATCCCGTCGATCAGCACCACGCCCGCTACTCGGGCTGGAGTTCGCTGCCCAACCTCTACTTCCACCCCGTGCCTTCGTACGGCGTGCCACTCGGGGTCATGCTGCCCGCGGAGCAGCCGGGGCTCCTCGTCGCCGAGAAATCGATCTCGGTGACCAATCTGGTCAACGGCTCCACGCGGCTGCAGCCCGTCGTCCTGCAGCTCGGTCAGGCGGCGGGCGTCTGGGCGGCGCTGGCCGCCGAAGCGAAGTGCGATCCTTCGGAAGTGTCGGTGCGCCGCATCCAGCAGGTGCTGCTCGATGCCGGCTGCTACCTGCTTCCCTACCTCGACCTCACGCCCGACGATCCCCGCTTCGCCGCCATGCAGCGCATCGGCGCGACGGGCATCCTCCGCGGCCGCGGAGCCAATGTCGGCTGGGAGAACCAGAGCTGGTTCGACGCCGAAGCGCCGGTCGCGGAGGCGGAGCTGCGGCAAGGCCTGCGGGAGTGCTACCCCACGGTGGCGCCCGGCGACGACCCGACGCCGGTCAGCGGCAACATGCTGGCCGCACTGCTCGGCGAGGCGCTCGGGAAAACATGCGCGGACGAAGTGCACCGCACGGCCGCCGAACAGCTCCCCGACTACGACCCCGTGCGCCCGCTCACGCGACTGGAGTGCGCGCAGCTCATCGACGCCGTCGCCGACCCCTTCCACCGCATCGAGGTGGACATCCACGGAACCGTCAAACCCAACGAACACCCATGAAAAACCCGCTTTACCCGCTCCTCGCCTGCCTCGCGCTGCTCGCCGGCAGCTGCCGGAGCCCGCACGCGACCCCCAAACAGAAACTGATGTGGCTCGACTGCTCCGCCAACTGGCAGCGGTTCTCCGATCCCGACTCGATCCGCCACTACGCCGCGAAATGCCGCGAAGCCGGCATCACGGACCTCGTCCTCGACCTGAAATGCCCGTCGGGCGAGGTAGTCTATCCGAGCAGCGAGGCGCCGCAGATCAGGGTGTGGAAGGGCTTCGAACGCCCCGATTTCGATTTCGTGGGCACTTTCATCGAGGCGGCCCGCGCCAACGGGCTCGGGATCTACGGCTCGTTCAACACCTTCGCCGAGGGACACGGCATCTTCCGCCGCGGTCCGATCTACGACCGCCCCGAGTGGGAGGCCGTGAACTACGTCCCGGGCCGGGGGCTGCTCCGCCAGTCGGAGATCCCGGGCAAGAGCATCCTCTTCGCCAACCCGGCCCTGCCCGAGGTGCAGGAGCACGAGATCGCCGTATTCAGAGAGGCGGCCGCACGCTACGACCTCGACGGCATCCTGCTCGACCGCGCCCGCTACGACAACATCCAGTCGGACTTCTCCGACTTCTCGCGCCGCGCCTTCGAGGCCTATGTCGGCGAGCCTGTCGAACGCTTCCCCGAGGATATCTACACGTGGGAGGCCGACGGCGAGGGGGGCTGGAAGCGCCGAGAGGGCCGCTGGTTCCGGAAATGGATCGAGTGGCGCGCCTCGGTGATCCACGGCTTCTTCGCCCGTACGAAGGAGGCGCTCGCCGAAGTCGCCCCGAAGCTGAAGTTCGGCGCCTACACCGGCGCATGGTACCCCTCCTACTACGAGGTGGGGGTCAACTGGGCCGCCCCCTCCTACGACCCTTCGGAGGAGTTCGACTGGGCGACGCCCGAGTACCGCGACTACGGCTACGCCGACCTGCTGGACATCTACACCAACGGCAACTACTACTGGCCCGTCACCGTCGAGGAGTACCGCAGCCGCAACGCGGCGCACCGAAACGAGACCGACAGCGAGGTCCAGCGCGGCGACCACCTCTCGGTCGAGGGCGGCTGCCGCTACTCGCGGCGTCTGCTGGGCGGCCGTCCCTTCATCGGCGGCATGTACGTCGAGGACTACCGGCGCGACACCGTGCAGTTCAAACGGGCCGTGGAGATGAACCTCCGCGAATCGGACGGCGTGATGATCTTCGACATCGTACACATCATCGACCGCGACTGGTGGGGACCGCTCCGACGCGCCATCGCAGCCGCCGAAACCACGCGAAACGAAACGCACTGATCCCATGAAAAGACTCTTTCTGCTCGCCCTGCTGCTGACGGGCGCCCGGGGCCTCGCGGCCCGGGAATACACGGAATTTCCCGCCGCATCGCCACAGATCCGCTACGTAGGGCGCACGCTCGTCACCGACGATGGGGTGAGCTTCGACTGGAGCGGCACCTCGTTCGAATGCCGCTTCACGGGCCGGAGCTTCGCCGTGCGCGTCTCCGACACGAAGAAGAACTACTACAACCTCACCGTCGACGGAGTGCCGGCGGGCACGGTCGCCCTCTGCGGCCGCGACTCGCTCATCGTGCTGGCCTCCGGACTCGGCCGGGGCGAACACACCCTGCGGATGCAGAAACGCACCGAAGGGGAGCAGGGCCGCACGACGCTCCATGCCGTGCGGCTCGACCGGGGCGGACGTCTCCTCGACGCTCCCCCCGCACCGGGCCGCCACATCGAGTTCATCGGCAACTCGCTGACCTGCGGCTACGGCACCGAGGGGCTGTCGGCCGACGAGCCCTTCAAGGCCGAGACCGAGAACTGCGACAAGAGCTTCTCGTGCATCATCGCCCGCTATTTCGGCGCCGACTGCACGCTCATCTCCCATTCGGGACAGGGCGCCGCGCGCAACTACGGCTACGAGCGGAGCACCTCGCCCGTGACGATGGCCGACCGCATCGGCCGCACGTTCGACACGGACGAAACCCGCGCATGGAACTTCGCCGATTCGCCCTACCGGCCCGACATCGTGGTCATCAACCTCGGCACGAACGACTTCTCCACCCCGCCGCATCCCACCCGCGAGGAGTTCCGCGCGGCCTATCTGCGGATCCTCGCGACGCTGCGCGGCGCCTACGGCGACCGGACGCCGATCCTGTGCGTCGCCCCGCGCGTCGAGGAGCCGGCCTTCGCCTACATCCGCGAGATCTGCGACGAAGCGCCCTACCCCAACCTCGCATTCGCGGCCGTACTCCCCGGCTACTGCAACGACGGCAGCGATCTGGGCTCCTCGGCGCACCCCAACTACACGGGACAGCGCAAGATGGCCATGCTGCTCATCCCCTATGTCTCGACGCTGACCGGCTGGAGCATTCCGCCCGTCGCCATCGAATAGCGTTTCCGAAGCGAGACGCACCGAAATCGCCCCCGCGGAACGAACGGTTCCGGCGGGGGCGGTTCGTTTCAGCGGCCGCAGGCGCGCCGAAACGGACAATTCGTCCCGCCCGCGCTGCGATTTCTCCGAAAAATCCGTATATTTGTCCGATTGCACCAGCATCCCGAAACATGACACTCAACGAATACCAGCAGCATGCGCTCGAAACGGCGATCTATCCCGACGAGCGACGCATCATCTACCCCACGCTCGGCCTCACGGGCGAAGCGGGCGAAGTGGCCGACAAAGTGAAGAAAGTGATCCGCGACTGCCGCGAGGAGTTCACCGACGAAAAGAGACGCGAAATCGTCAAGGAGATCGGCGACGTACTCTGGTACTGCGCGACGCTCGCCCGCGATCTGGGCTACGAACTCGACGAGGTGGCGCAGATGAACGTCGACAAACTGCGCTCGCGCATGCAGCGCAACATCATCTCGGGCAGCGGCGACAACCGCTGACCCGAACCTGCGAGCGCCCTCCCGATGGAAGACTTCATCCTGCGCGAGATCGACAAGATCGGCACCTTGCTGCGCGCCCTGCTGGAGCGCGCCGGCATGCTCGTGCGCAGCGACGATCCCGGCGAGATGCTGGCCGTCGTCCGCACGGAGCTGCTCGAAGGGCTCGGCACGGAGCTCGACGCGCTGCTCGACGATCCCGACCCCGGACGGCGGCTGGCCGAACGGCACGGCTTCAGGGAGGAGCATCTGGAGCAGTTCGCCCGGCTGCTGTTCGAGCTCGTGGCCGCCGAACCGCAACGCACCGAACGGTGCCGGATGGCGCGCGCGATCGCCGCAATCCACCGCTATCTGGACGAGCGGCGGGCTCCCGTGTCGTTCGACCGCTACCGCATCCTCGCCGCACTGAACGAATATCTCGAATAAAAGAAACCTTACGCACATGGAACAGGAACGAATCCGCACCTCGCTGCCCGAGAACGCCTACCGGGAGCTCAAGTCCGGCGAGGAGTACACGCCGCTGATGCCCGCATCGACCTCGCCGCGCGAAGCGACCGTCTACTCGGTGCTGATGGGCGTCGTCATGGCCGTCGTCTTCTCCGCCGCTGCCGCCTTCCTCGGCCTGAAGGTCGGACAGGTGTTCGAAGCCGCGATCCCGATCGCCATCATCGCCGTCGGCATGGGCAACATGCTGGGCAAAAAGAACATGCTGGGACAGAACGTGATCATCCAGTCGATCGGCGCCTCGTCGGGCGTGATCGTCGCGGGCGCGATCTTCACGCTCCCGGCGCTCTACATCCTCGGACTCGACGCCGCCTTCTGGCAGGTGTTCCTCTCGTCGCTCTTCGGCGGCCTGCTGGGCATCGTGCTGCTGATCCCCTTCCGCAAGTATTTCGTCAAGGAGATGCACGGCAAATACCCCTTCCCCGAGGCTACGGCCACCACCGAGGTGCTCGTCTCGGGCGAGAAGGGCGGCAATCAGGCCCGGCTGCTCGCTGTGGCGGGCCTCGTCGGCGGACTCTACGACTTCGCGGTCGGGACGTTCGGCCTCTGGACCGAGTCCGTCTCGACACGCATCTGCGCATGGGGCGCGGCGGCGGCCGACAAGTTCAAGGTAGTCTTCTCGCTCAACACCTCGGCCGCCGTGCTGGGTCTGGGCTACATCATCGGCCTCAAGTACGCGCTGATCATCACCGCGGGCTCGTGCCTCGTGTGGTTCGTCATCGTGCCCGTAGTCGGCTCGCTCGCCGGGTCGATCGATCCCGCGGCGCTGGCCGCGACGCTGGGCGTGACGGACAAGACGCTTCTGGCCGACCCCGCACAGCTGTTCACCCCCGAGAACCTCTTCGCCTACATCGGCAAGCCGCTCGGCATCGGCGGCATCGCGATGGCCGGCATCATCGGTATCGTCAAGCAGTCGAAGATCATCCGTCAGGCCGTGGGCCTCGCCGTCTCGGAGTTCGGCGGCGACAAAGGGGGGGGGCTCGCCGACGTGTCGCGCACGCAGCGCGATCTGACGATGAAGCGCGTGCTGACGATCCTCGTCGCCACGCTCCTCTCGACCTTCGTCTTCTTCCACTTCGGCCTTCTGGACGGCTGGGTGCAGTCGGTGACGGCCATCCTGATCGTCTTCGTCATCGCGTTCCTCTTCACCACCGTGGCGGCCAACGCCATCGCCATCGTCGGCACCAACCCCGTGTCGGGCATGACGCTCATGACGCTGATCCTCTCGTCGCTGATCCTCGTCAGCGTGGGGCTCAACGGCACGACGGGCATGACCGCGGCCCTCATCATCGGCGGCGTGGTCTGCACGGCGCTCTCGATGGCCGGCGGCTTCATCACCGACCTGAAAATCGGTTACTGGCTCGGCACGACGCCCAAAACGCAGGAGACTTGGAAGTTCCTCGGCACCTTCGTCTCGGCGGCGACCGTGGCGGGCGTGATGATCGTGCTCAACAAATCCTACGGGTTCGTAGGCGAGGGAGCCCTCGTGGCGCCGCAGGCCAACGCGATGGCGGCGGTGATCCAACCCCTGATGACCGGCGGACAGACCCCGTGGATGCTCTACTTCTGCGGCGCGATGCTGGCCCTCGTGCTCACGTCGATCGGCGTGCCGGCCCTCGCCTTCGCGCTGGGCATGTTCATCCCCATGTCGCTCAACGCACCGCTCGTGACGGGCGGTCTGGTGGCATGGTTCGTGTCGAACCGTTCGCAGGACAAGGCGCTGAACAAGGCCCGCTTCGACCGCGGCACGCTCATCGCCTCGGGCTTCATCGCCGGCGGCGCGCTGATGGGCGTCGTGAGCGCCGTGCTGAAGTTCGCGGGCGCCGACTGGAAGCTCGCCGCATGGGCCTCGTCGAACGCCGCCGAATGGGTCGGGCTGGCCATGTACGCCGCCCTCGTCGCCTACTTCGCATGGCATACGCTGCGGGCGAAAAAGGAGGAGTAATCCCGATCTCAAAATATAAAGGCGTCATCCGTTGCGCGATGCGACAAGCCCCTCCCGAGGGAGGGGTTTGGGGTGGGGTCAGATTCATAAACACGGCGGAACGCCGTGAGAACAACGATCGGATTTGCAAAAACAACGTTCAACAACTATTATGACACTCAAAGAACGCTTTCTGAAATACATATCGTTCGACACGCAGTCGGACGAAAACAGCACGACCTTCCCCTCGACCGAGAAGCAGAAGGTGCTGCTCGAAGCCCTGCGCGACGAGATGCAGGCCCTCGGCATGACCGAGGTCTCGATGGACCGCTACGGCTACGTCATGGGCACCGTACCCGCTACGCCGGGTTGCGAGCACGCCCCCGTCGTCGGCTTCATCGCCCACGTCGACACCTCGCCCGACATGAGCGGCAAGGATGTGCGTCCGCGCATCGTCGAGGAGTACGACGGCGGCGACATCGCCCTGAACGGCCAGCTGACGATGAAGGTCGCCGACTTTCCGGAGCTCGTCTTCTTCAAGGGCCACACGCTGATCCACACCGACGGCACGACGCTGCTCGGCGCCGACGACAAGGCCGGCGTGGCCGAGATCATGACCGCCGCGGAGTATCTGCTCGCCCACCCCGAGGTGAAGCACGGCAAGATCCGCATCGGCTTCACCCCCGACGAGGAGGTGGGCCGCGGCGTCGACTTCTTCGACGTGGAGGCCTTCGGCGCCGACTTCGCCTACACGGTCGACGGCGGCATGGAGGGCGAACTCGAATACGAGAACTTCAACGCCGCGGGCGCCAAGATCGAGATACAGGGCCGCAACGTCCACCCCGGCTACGCCAAAGGCAAGATGATCAATGCCATCGACGTGGCCTGCGAGCTGCAGGCGCTGCTGCCCGCCGCCGAGCGGCCCCAGTACACCGAAGGGTACGAGGGTTTCTACCACTGCGTGAGGTTCGACGGCACGGTCGAGAAGGCGACGGTCAGCTACATCGTCCGCGACCACGACGCCGAGCGGTTCGAGCAGCGGAAGGTATTCCTGTGGGCCTGCGTCGACCTGCTGAAGAAGAAGTACGGCGACGGAGCGCTGACGCTCACGATGAAGGACCAGTACTTCAACATGCGCAAGATGGTCGAGCCCCATCCGCAGCTGATCGACAAGGCGCTGCGGGCGATGGAGCTGGCGGGCGTGAAGCCCCTCGTGCGGCCCATCCGCGGCGGCACGGACGGTGCCCGGCTCTCCTTCATGGGTCTCCCCTGCCCCAACCTCTTCACGGGCGGCATGAACTTCCACGGCAAGTTCGAATACTGCTCGCTCACTACGATGCAGCGGGCCCAGCAGGTGATCCTCAATCTCGCGCAGCTCTGGTGCGAATAGCCGGCCGCGAGGATCCGCCGGTCCGCAGCCTGCGAGGATAGCGGCGTCTGCGGAGGCGGCGGACGTTACACGAACCAATCTTTCCGAACGGAACATGGATAATTTCGGATTTCTGAAGGTCGCGGCGGCCATTCCCGAAGTGCGGGTCGCCGACTGCGACCGCAACGCGGCCCGCATCGTCGCGCTGGCCGAGGAGGCCGCGCAGCGAGGCGTCGAGATCGTCGTCTTCCCCGAGCTGGCCGTGACGGGCTACACGTGCGGCGACCTGCTCCTGCAGCCCCTGCTGCTCGACGCGGCCGACGAGGCGCTGGCTGAGACGATCCGCGCCACGCGCAAGCTGCCGCTGGTGGTGATCGCGGGCGCACCCCTGCGCCACGGCGAGCGGCTCTACAACTGCGCCGTGGTCTTCACGCAGGGCAAGGTGCTGGGCGTCGTGCCCAAGACCCATATCCCGAACTACGGCGAATTCTACGAACAGCGCTGGTTCGCGTCGGGCGCCGATGTCGCCGAGGAGGAGACGATCGACGTCGCCGGCCAGCAGGCCGACTTCGGTGCAGGGCTCACCTTCGCGGTCAACGGCGCGGAGTTCGGCGTGGAGATCTGCGAGGACCTGTGGGTCGCCGTACCCCCCTCGTCGCATCGGGCCCTCGGCGGCGCCCGCGTGCTCTTCAACCTCTCGGCCTCGCCCGAAGGGGTCGGCAAGCACGCCTACCTGCGCGACCTCGTCGCCCAGCAGTCGGCCCGCACGCTGTCGGCCTACGTCTACTGCTCGGCGGGCTTCGGCGAGTCGACGACCGACCTCGTGTTCGCCGGCAACGGCATCATCGCCGAGAACGGCACGGTGCTGCGCGAGGCCGAACGCTTCGCGCTGGGCGAGCAGCTCGTCGTCGCCGACGTCGACCTCGAACGGCTGGCGTTCGAACGGCGGCGCAACACCTCGTTCCGGACGAACGAAGGGACGGAGGCCGGCAACGTGATCGAAATGGAGATTCCGGAAAGCCTGCGCGCCGCGGCCCTCGACCGCCGCATCGACCCGATGCCTTTCGTGCCGCACGACACGCAGCACCGCAACGAGCGCTGCGAGGAGATCTTCCGCATACAGGCCCACGGTCTGGCCCGCCGGCTCTCCCACACGGGCTGCCGCAAGGCGGTGGTCGGCATCTCGGGCGGTCTCGACTCGACGCTGGCGCTGCTGGTCGCCGTGCGGGCCTTCGACCTGCTGGGGATGGACCGCACAGGCATCGTCGGCATCACGATGCCGGGCTTCGGCACCACGGGGCGCACCTACAACAACGCCCTGCAGCTGATGCGGGGTCTGGGCGTCACGGTGCGCGAGATCCCGATCCGCGAAGCCTGCCTGCAGCACATGAAGGACATCGGCCTCGCGCCCGACGACCGTTCGGCCGCCTACGAGAACGCGCAGGCGCGCGAGCGGACGCAGATCCTGATGGATGTGGCCAACATGGAGGGCGGCATCGTGATCGGCACGGGCGACTTGAGCGAGCTGGCGCTCGGCTGGGCGACCTACAACGGCGACCAGATGTCGATGTACGGCGTCAACGCCTCGGTGCCCAAGACGCTGGTGCGCCACCTCGTGCAGTGGGCGGCCGACACGGCGTCGGACGACGCGACGCGGGCGACGCTGCGCGACATCCTCGACACCCCCGTCAGCCCCGAGCTGCTGCCGGCCGACGAGGAGGGGAAGATCGCGCAGAAGACCGAAGACCTCGTGGGCCCCTACGAGCTCCACGACTTCTTCCTCTACCACTTCCTCCGCACGGGCGCCGGCCCGGCGAAGATCCTCTTCCTCGCCGAGCAGGCGTTCGCCGGCCGCTACGACCGTGCGACGATCCTCTGCTGGCTGCGGACCTTCATCCGGCGCTTCTTCGCGCAGCAGTTCAAGCGCTCGGCGATGCCCGACGGTCCGAAGGTGGGTTCGACGGCCCTCTCGCCGCGCGGCGACTGGCGCATGCCCTCCGACGCCTCGGCGGCGATGTGGCTCAAGGAGCTCGAGTGACGCCCGGCGAGCCGCCGGATCCGGACCGCAGCACCCAGCCCTGCGCAACCGACCGACGCCAATCCTCGCGCCGGGAAGCCGCCCCACGAACGAACACGAACAGACCCAGACACACGATGAATAAACCGATCATGATCCTGACCGTGCTCCTGCTCGCCGCAGGCACGGCCACCGCACAGGACTGGAAGGAGGCCCTGAAGAAGGCCGCCACCACCGCTGCGGACAAACTCACCGACGGGCAGCTGACCCGTTACGCCCTCGGAGGGACGTGGAACTACACGGGCCCCGGCGTCAAATTCGAGGGCGAAGACATGGCCTCCGAACTGGCGGGCGCCGCGCTCGAGGGGAGCGTCGCCAAGCAGCTCGAGAAGGCCTACCTGCTGGCGGGCGTGAAGCCGGGCGCCTGCACCTTCGTCTTCGGCAGGGAGAACGACTTCACGGCGACGGCCGGCAAGCGCACCGTGTCGGGCACCTACGAGTTCGACGCAGCGACGCACGTCGTCACGCTGCACTTCGCCAAAGGCCGTTACGACTTGGGGGCCATCCCCGGTCACGCCTACATCAGCGGCGAGGGGCTGCTGCTGGTCTTCCCCGTTTCGCGGCTCGTCGACGTCGTGACGGCGCTCGGCGACCGGATTCCGTCACTGGCCACGGTCACCAAACTGCTGAAGAAGTACGAAAACGTATACGTCGGCTTCGAATTCCGCAAATAGACGAAATCGTCGATAACTTTTCGATAAATGACGGATTCTCGCCGAATCCGTCATTTTCGTTTCCGTTTCGCAGCACTGCGCCCCTCCCGGACGACGGACAGCAAGCACGGCAGCAGCTCGGGCGGCAGCGCTGCCCGAGCCAATTATTAAAGAATTTGCAAAACTCGCGGCGATCGCTTACCTTTGGTCTCGAAAAATCGTTAACCCGCCAATCCATGACCGAACAAGAGCAGAGTTTCGTAGCGGACTTCATGTCCCGCCTCATCGCCCGCAATCCGGGCGAGCCCGAATTCCATCAAGCCGTGCGCGAGGTGGCCGAATCGCTCGCCCCGCACATCGTCGCGAGCCCCGTGCTGCAGCGCATGAAGATCCTCGAACGCATCGCCGAGCCCGAGCGGATCGTGATCTTCCGCGTGCCGTGGCTCAACGACCGGGGCGAAATCGAGGTCAACCGCGGCTACCGCGTGCAGATGAACAGCGCCATCGGCCCCTACAAGGGCGGCCTGCGCTTCCACCCCTCGGTCAACCTCTCGATCCTGAAGTTCCTCGCCTTCGAGCAGACCTTCAAGAACAGCCTCACGACGCTGCCTATGGGCGGCGGCAAGGGCGGCTCGGACTTCAATCCGAAGGGCCGCTCGGACAACGAGGTGATGAAATTCTGCCAGTCGTTCATGACCGAGCTGCAGCGCCACATCGGTCAGGACACCGACGTTCCGGCGGGCGACATCGGCGTCGGAGGCCGCGAAATCGGCTTCCTGTTCGGACAGTACAAGCGCCTGCGCGACGAGTTCACCGGCACCCTCACGGGCAAGGGCCGCGACTGGGGCGGCAGCCCGCTGCGACCCGAGGCCACGGGATACGGCGTCTGCTACTTCGCCGCCGAGATGCTCGCGACGCACGGCGAAGGCTTCGCCGGGAAGACCGTCTGCATCTCGGGCTCGGGCAACGTGGCCCAGTACGCCTGCCGCAAGGCCACGGAGCTGGGTGCGAAGGTGGTGACCCTCTCCGATTCGTCGGGCTGCATCCACGATCCGGAGGGCATCGACGCCGCGAAGCTCGAATACGTGATGGAGCTCAAGAACATCTTCCGCGGCCGCATCGCCGAGTATGCCGAACGCTATCCCTCGGCGACCTACACGCCGGGCGGCCGGCCGTGGAGCGTGAAGTGCGACATCGCGCTGCCGTGCGCCACGCAGAACGAGCTCGACGGCGACGACGCGCAGGCGCTGCTCGACAACGGCTGCACATGCGTGGCCGAAGGGGCCAACATGCCCTCGACGCCCGAGGCGATCCGCCTCTTCCGCGAACGGCGCATCCTCTACGCCCCGGGCAAGGCGGCCAATGCCGGCGGCGTAGCCACCTCGGGCCTCGAGATGTGTCAGAACTCGATGCGTCTCGGCTGGTCGCCCGAGGAGGTCGACGCCAAGCTGCACGCCATCATGAAGAACATCCACGAGGTGTGCGTCCGCTACGGCGCGGAGCCGGACGGGTATGTCGACTACGTGGTGGGCGCCAACATCGGCGGCTTCATGAAGGTGGCCAATGCCATGCTCGCGCAAGGCTGCGTCTGACGCATCCCCCAAGCGACACGCAAAAACCCGGGCGATCTCTGCGAAGATCGTCCGGGTTTCGTTTTCGGTCCCGAAGCATCCGTACTTACAGCAGCAATACGGCCAGCGCGGCGACGACGAAGCCGCCGAGGAACCCGGCCGCCACCTGCGCGCCGTTGTGGCAGCCGAGGTAGAGCCGCGCCGAAGCCAGCGTCCCGGCCGCGCAGAGGGTCGCGGCGAGCGGCACGACCTGATCGCCGCCCCCGGCCACGTTCATCACCGCGAGCAGCGCCACGGCGGCGCCCATGCCCGTAAGGTGGAGGCTGATTTTCCAGCGGAAGGAGACCGCGAGGCACATCGCCTCGCAGCAGGCCGCCGCGAGCATGAACTTGCGCAGGAAGATCACCGAGGGGATTTTGGAGAGAGTCAGCGCGCAGAGCGCATAGCAGACCGTGCCGATGACGAGGGGCCAGAGCCGCTCGCGGCGGTCGTCGAGGCGGTAATCGGAAATACGTCCCAACGACCGCAGTACGGCGAGCCCCAGCAGGGGCAGCACGATGGCATAGAGCGCCACGACCCAGAGCAGATAGATCTTCACGCCCGCAGGATAGTAGGCGAAGGCGGTGCGGGTCAGCAGCAGCGCCATCAGATAGAGCGGCAGCACGAAGGGATGCAGGGCCCACGACACGCCGTGAGCGAGTTTGGTGTAGTTCATAGTCGAATATGCGTTTGCGAAGCGTTTGCCGCCGGCCGTCGCGAAAACCCGGGGCGACGACGAAACGGGTAACGCCCGCCCGACGGAGGCGTCGCTCCGCCCGCACCCGGCGCCGATCGAGAAAGAACCGGCACGTCCGAGATGGACCCGCCATCGATCGAGAAGGGACCGGGACGCCCCGGCCCCCACGATAACCTATATCTGCTTGCGGAGCCGGGCGACGGGAATGCCCAGCATCTCGCGGTATTTGGCCACCGTACGGCGGGCGATGCGGTAGCCTTTGGCGTTGAGCACGTCCATCAGCGTCTCGTCGGTCAGCGGACGGCGCTTGTCCTCGTCGTCGATGCACTCCTTGAGGATATTCTTGATCTCGTAGCTCGACACCTCCTCGCCCGTCTCGGTCTGCATCGCCTCCGAGAAGAGCGACTTGAGCAGGATGATGCCGAACTGCGTCTGGACATACTTGCTGTTGACCACGCGCGAAATGGTCGACACGTCGAGCCCCGTGCGGTCGGCGATGTCCTTGAGGATCATCGGGCGGAGCTTCGAGCGGTCGCCGTCCCTGAAGTAGGCGCGCTGGTAGTCCAGTATGGTCTGCATCGTGCGCATGAGCGTATCGTGCCGCTGCTTGATGGCCGAGATGAACCACTTCGCCGAGTCGATCTTGCTCTTGACGAACTGGATCGCCTCGCGGTCCTTCTCGCGCACCACGCCGCTCTGGCCCACCATGTCGCGGATCATGTCGACGTAGCGGCGGCTGATGCGCACCTCCGGCACGTTGTAGGAGTTGAGCGACAGCAGGAACTGCCCGTCCTGATAGTCGAGGATGAAGTCGGGGATGATGTAGGGCGTCGTATCGGTGCCTCCCTCGGCATAGAGGTTGCCCGGCTTGGGCGAAAGGCGGCGGATCTCGGCGATCGCCTCGCGGAACTCCTCCTCGGTGAGCTGGAGGCGCGCCATGAGTTTCTCGTAGTGCTTCTTGGCGAACTCGTCGAAATAGGAGGCGACGATCTTCCGCGCGGTGCGCTGCGCCCGCGACGCGAGCGTCATCTGGTCCATCTGCAGCAGCAGACACTCCTGCAGGCCGCGGGCGCCGACTCCGGCTGGTTCCAGCTGGTGGATGATCCCCAGCAGCCGCTCGAGCTCCTCCGAGGTGGTCTCGACACCCACCGTGAAGGCGATGTCGTCGGCCACCGATTCGAGGTCGCGGCGCAGGTAGCCGTCCTCGTCGATGCTGCCGACGAGGTAGACGGCCAGCCGCATGTCGCGATCCGAAAGGTTGCGGTAGCCCAGCTGCTCGACCAGATACTCGTGCAGCGAACGGCCGCCGGTGAGGTAGACCGGGCGCTGCTTGTCGTCTTTCGAATAGTTGTTGATACGGCTCTTGTAAGAGGGCGTGTCGTCCTCGCGCAGATACTCCTCGACGGAGATTTCGCGGGGCTCCTCCTCGCTTTCGGGATCCCGCTCGTCCTCCTCGAGCACGATGTTGTTCTCGATCTCCTGCTTGATGCGCTGTTCGAGCTGCACGGTGGGCAACTCCAGCAGCTTGATCATCTGAATCTGCTGCGGAGAGAGCTTCTGCTGCAGGGTGAGTACCTGTTTCTGATTGATCGCCATCGTTAAATCCAAAATTGACCGGACCAAGATACGACGCTTATTCGGCACGCGCAAGCACCCGACTCCGCCGAAGGCCGAATGAGCTACAAATAGGCTCGGCGGCGCAGGCCGCCGGACCCGTTCGCAGGATTTATCAGAATTCGGCGTGCTGCGGCGTGCGCGGGAAGGGCTGCACGTCGCGGATGTTCTGCAGGCCCGTCACGAACATCAGCAGGCGGTCGAAGCCCAGACCGAAGCCCGAGTGGGGCGCCGAGCCCCAGCGGCGCGTGTCGAGGTACCACCACAGCTCGCGCTCGCTCATGCCCAGCTCCCGGACGCGCGCGGCGAGCTTCCCGTAGTCGGCCTCGCGCTCCGAACCGCCGATGATCTCGCCGATCTTGGGGAAGAGCACGTCCATCGCACGCACGGTACGGCCGTCGTCGTTCTGCTTCATGTAGAAGGCCTTGATCGCCTTCGGGTAGTTGATCAGGATCACCGGACGCTTGAAGTGCTCCTCGACGAGGTAGCGCTCGTGCTCCGACTGCAGGTCGTCGCCCCACTCGCAGGGGAACTCGAACTTGCGACCCGAAGCCTTCAGGATCTCGATGCCCTCCGTGTAGTCGAGGCGCTGGAAGTCGTTGTCGACCACGAACTTCAGACGTTCGATCAGCTCGGGGTCCCACATCTTGTTCATGAATTCGAGGTCCTCGCGGCAGTTGTCGAGCGCATAGCGGATCAGGTACTTGAGGAACTCCTCGGCCAGTTCCATGTTGTCCTCCAGTTCGTAGAAGGCCGCTTCGGGCTCGATCATCCAGAACTCCGAGGCATGGCGCACCGTGTTCGAGTTCTCGGCGCGGAACGTGGGGCCGAAGGTGTAGATGCGGCCCAGCGAAAGCGCGCCCAGCTCGCCCTCGAGCTGGCCCGAGACGGTGAGGCTGCACTGCTTGCCGAAGAAGTCCTGCGCGTAATCCACGGCGCCCTCGTCGTTGCGGGGCACGTCGTTCAGATCGAGCGTCGTCACTTGGAACATCGCGCCGGCGCCCTCGCAGTCCGAAGCGGTGATGATCGGCGTGTGGAAGTAGTAGAAGCCGTTCTTGTGGAAGAACTCGTGGATGGCGTAGGCCATCGCATGGCGGATGCGGTAGACGGCGCCGAAGGTGTTCGTACGCGGGCGCAGGTAGGCGATCTCGCGCAGGAACTCGAGCGAGTGGCCCTTCTTCTGCAGGGGGTAGCTCTCGGGATCGGCCGTGCCGTAGATCTCGATCCGCTCGGCCTGCACCTCGACGCCCTGCCCCGAACCGGGCGAGGCGACCAGACGGCCGTCGACGCGCAGGCAGGCGCCCGTGGTGACGGGCTTGAGCTGCTCCTCGGCGATCTTCTGCAGGTCGACCACCACCTGTATGTTGGCTACGCACGATCCGTCGTTCAGGGCGATGAAAGCCACGTTCTTATTGCCGCGCTTGGTGCGCACCCAACCTTTGACGACGACGTCGCTGTCGACGGCGCCCGACTTGAGAATTTCTACGATTCGCTGCGTTTTCATGGTTTCGGATTTATCGTTATCGGGGCGATCGCAGCACATCGGCGGGCCGTCGTTTCCCGACCCCGTTCCGGCACATGCGACCGCGTTTGTTCGCATTTCGTATTCGAACTTACAAAGGTAGGATTAATTTGCGAGTTGTCAAAATAAAAAGTACCTTTGTCCGACTACACACCGCATCGCCATGATACGAACGATATTCGCAACGGCGCTCCTGCTGGGGCCCCTCGCCGCCGCAGCCGACTCACCGGGCCGCATCCACCGCACCGAAGTCATCCCCTACGACCTGCGCCGCAACGCCGAACAGGGCGACCGCACGGGGCTCGGGGCGCTGATTCCCTTCGCCCCGCAGCCGCTTGCGGCCGAGGAGGAGGGGGTGCTCGTCGGACAGACGGTCGACATCCCCTACGCGTGGACCGACGGCGAGGTCTACCTCCACCTCGAGAACGTCGGCACGGCCTACACCCTCGCGGTGAACGGCACGAAGGTGGCCGAGGTCGAATCGGCCGCCGTGCCTGCCGAATTTCGCCTGACGCCCGCCATCCGCGAGGGGCGCAACGTCGTGCTGCTCGCCCTGCGCCGCAGCCGCGCGAAGGAGCTCGACACGGCGCCCGCCGCGCGTCCTGCCTTCGAGAACTGCTACCTCTACGCCCAGAACAAACGGTCGATCCGCGACTTCGAGATCGCCCTCGTGCCCGACACGGCCGGACGCGACTTCGCCATGCTCGACCTGAAGATCGTGGCGCAGAACGGCTTCAACTACGACGAACCCGTCGAGGTGGGTTACGACATCTACTCGCCGCAGGGCAAGCTGCTCGACTTCGACATGCGCGAGGTGACGATCCCGGGACGCTCGGTCGACACGGTGCGTTTCTCCCCCTTCATCTACCACGCCTTCGAGAACAAATGGACGGCGGGCGGCGCCAAGAATCCGCCACTCTACAAGGTGATGCTCTTCACGCGCCGCAACGGAGCCTACAAGGAGTACATGCCCCTGAAGCTGGGCTTCGCCGATGCGCGCCTCGCCGGCGGTCGCTTCGAGAACTTCGGCCGGGAGCAGCGCCTCGCCGAGGCGCGCTACAACGCCGCCGCCGACCGCAAGACGACCCTCGCCGAACTCAAGGCGCTCAAGGCGCAGGGCCGCAACACGCTGTTGCCCGACGCGCCGCAGCCGGCATGGTTCTACGACCTGTGCGACGAACTGGGGCTGTGGGTCATCGACCGGGCCGATATCGCCGCCTCGTCCCGCCGGGCCGACCGGTGCGTGGGCGGCACCCCCTCGAACGACCCCGCGCTGGCCGACGAATACCTCGAACGGGTGCAAGCCATGTACTACCGTTCGCGCAACCATACCTGCATCCTCGCCTATGCGCTGGGCGGCGACGCGGGCAACGGATACAACATGTACAAGGCCTACGAGTGGCTCAAGTCGGTCGAACGGCGGCGCCCGGTGATCTACGCCGACGCCGACGGCGAGTGGAACTCCGACCTTTGAACACGGCCATCGGTCCGCCCCCACCTGCACCCCGCAACGGTCGCAGCGATCGACGAGAGCGGACCTCTGCCCGTGGATATCGGGCCCCGCACGGCTCCCGGAGCCATAGTACGCAACCGCCTTATCAAAAGCACCGAACAGTGACCATCGAACTGATCGTCATAGGCAAGACCGACTCGAAAGAGATCGCCTCGCTGGTCGAAACCTACGCCAAGCGCGTGAACCGCTACTGCCGGTTCGCGCTCACGACGCTGCCCGACCTGCGCAACACCCGCCACCTCACGCCCAAGCAGCAACGCACGGCCGAGGGAGAGGCGATCCTGCGCCAGCTCGCGGAAGGCGACTTCGTGGCGCTGCTCGACGAACGGGGCGCGGAGCTGCGCTCGACGGAGTTCGCCGAGTGGCTGCAGAAACGCCTCAACAGCGGCGTGAAGCGCCTCGTGCTCGTCATCGGCGGCCCCTACGGCTTCTCGGAGGAGGTCTACGCCCGGGCCGACGGCAAGTTGTCGCTCTCGCGCATGACCTTCTCGCACCAGATCGTGCGGGCGATCTTCGCCGAGCAGCTCTACCGCGCCTTCACCATCCTGCACAACGAACCCTACCACCACGAATAGATGCCGTCCCGCCCCGAAATAGCCGTCATCGGGCCCAACGCCCTCGTGAACATCGGCCTGAAGAGCCTGCTGGAGCGGATCATCCCCGCGGCCGACGTCGCGATCTTCGCCGACTTCGAGAGCCTCGTCGCAGAGGACCCGGGACGCTTCGCCCACCTCTTCGTCGCGGCCGAGACGTTCGTGCCCCACGCCCCCTTCTTCCGGGCCCCCGGACGCCGGACGATCGTGCTCGCCGACGGCAGCATCCCCGAAGCATGCACCGGCATGCACACGCTCGACGCGCACACCTCGGAGGAAGAGCTCGTGCGCGGCATTCTGCGCCTGCACGGCGGCGCGCACCCCCGCTCCCACCTCGCCGCACCCGCCCCGGCACCCCTCACCGACCGCGAGCGGGAGGTGCTGACGCTCGTCGCGCGGGGCTTCCGCAACAAGCAGATCGCCGAGCGGCTGGGAATCGGTCTGACGACCGTCATCACCCACCGCCGCAACCTCACCGAGAAGCTCGGCATCCGTTCCGTCGCCGAACTGACGCTCTACGCCGTGACGACCGGTCTGGTCGCAACGGAACAGATTTAGGTCCCGCTCCTCATAAATAAGGATTGCCGTTTCGGAAATAAATCCGTTACTTTGCACCCGAAAGACCGCCTCGCCGTGCAACGTCCGATCGTCATACTACTGCTTCTGTGGCCGCTTTTAGCGGGCGCCGCCGGGGTGTGCCGCCCGGTGTCGTCAGACATCGAATGCGCCGAACGGCCGCATGCGGCGACCGAAATGCCCGCCGCGATGCGGGACGGGATGCAGAACGGGATGCGGGACGGGGTCTACGCCGCACAGGCCGACACCACCATCGCGGTCGACCGCATCGAGGTGACGGCCATCAAGCAGGGCATCGACCTGCGCAGGGAGCCCGTCGCCGCCACGATCGTGGGCGCGCGAACCATCGAACGCGACCGCATCGACGCCGTGAAACGGCTCGCCCACTACGTGCCCAACCTCCACATGCCGGACTACGGCTCGCGCATGACCTCGTCGATCTACGTCCGCGGACTCGGTGCCCGCATCGACCAGCCCGTCGTGGGGCTCAACATCGACAACGTGCCGGTGCTCAACAAGAACAACTTCGACACGGAGCTGGCCGACGCCGTGCGGATCGAGGTGCTGCGCGGCCCGCAGGCGACCCTCTACGGCCGCAACACGATGGGCGGCGTGGTCAACGTCTACACCCGCTCGCCGCTCGAATACGAGGGCGTGCGCCTCGCGGCGGAGTTCGGCAGCGGCGCGACATGGCGGCTGCGCGCCTCCGCCTATTACCGCATCGCCCCCGATCTGGGCGTGGCCGTGACGGGCTACTACGGCCGTTCGAACGGACTTTTCGAGAACCTCCACACCGGCGAGCGGTGCGACGTCGAACGTTCGGGCGGCGGACGCTGGAGGCTGCAGTGGCGCGGCGGCAACGGCCTGCGCATCGACAACACGCTCTCCTTCTCGGTGCTCGACGAGGGCGGGTATCCCTACGCCTACGCCGGACGCGAACCGCTGATGCACGACGGCCAGATCGTGATCCGCCCGGGCGAGATCCGCTACAACGATCCCTGCGCCTACCGCCGCACGACGGTGAGCGACGGGCTGACGATCCGCCGCGACTGGGCCGTCTGCACCCTCTCGTCGATCACCTCCTACAGCTACTCCGACGATGCGATGACGCTCGATCAGGACTTCACGCCCCGCTCCTACTTCACGCTGCGGCAGACGCTGCGCGAACACGCCCTCACGGAGGACCTCGTCGTGCGTGCGAAAGAGGGAAAACGGTACGAATGGCTCTTCGGCGCCTTCGGCTTCTACCGCCACGGCACGATGCACGCCCCCGTGGTGTTCAAACGCGCGGGCATCGAGGAACTGATCATCGCCAACGCCAACCAGTACCTCGGACCGGTGTGGAACGAGGTCTACGCCACCGACGTCGAGCGGCTTCCGCTCCGCTCGGACTTCCGCAACCCGGTTGGGGGCGGCGCCCTTTACCACGAGTCGAACCTCCGCTTCGGAGGCTGGCGGATCACCCTCGGGCTCCGCTTCGACGCCGAACGCACGGCGCTCGAATACCGCAGCCGCGTGGCGATGGACTACACGGTGAGCCGCGACGGCGGGGCGCCCCGAGCGGCGCACGTCGCCATAGACGACCGCAATCGCATCGCCCATACCTACTGCGAATGGCTGCCCAAAGCGTCCGTGCAGTACGACTTCGGCGGCGGCCGCAGCCTCTACCTCTCGGCGACCAAAGGCTACAAGGCCGGAGGCTTCAACACGCAGATGTTCTCCGACATCTTGAGCGAGAAACTCAAATGGAAGATGGCGGGCTCGCAGTACGACGAACCCGACCTGATGTCCTACCGCCCCGAGTACAGCTGGAACTACGAGCTGGGCGGCCGCTTCGCATGCGCCGACGGCGCCGTGCGGGGCGATGCGGCGCTCTTCTATATCGACTGCCGCGACCAGCAGCTCACGGTCTTTCCCGAGGGGCAGACCACGGGCCGCATGATGACCAACGCGGGCCGCACGCGCAGCTTCGGCGCCGAAGCGACGCTGCACCTCGAACCGCGGCGCGCGGTGGCGGTCGACATCGCCTACGGCTTCACCGACGCCCGGTTCGTCCGCTACCGGACCGCGGGCAAGGATGCCGACGGCGACCCCGTCGTCATCGACTATGCGGGCAAACAAATCCCCTACGCCCCCCGGCACACGCTCTCGCTCGGAGCCGCGTGGAGCATCGCCACGGGCGTCGCATGGCTCGGCGACCTCGTGCTGCAGGCCGGCATGCGGGGCGCCGGACGCATCTACTGGGACGAGGAGAACACCCGCTCGCAAAGTTTCTACACGCTCGTCGACGCCTCGCTGCGCCTCGAGCACGCCCGCTACTCGCTGGCCCTCTGGGGCCGTAACCTCGCGGACACCCGCTACGAGGTGTTCCGCTTCGAATCGATGGGACGCGAATTCGCCCAGCGCGGACGCCCCCGGACCTTCGGCATCACGTTGAACATCCATATCTGAACATACCATGATAAACAAACTCCTCTGCCTGCTTTTGGCCTTCGCCGCCTGCACGGCCTGCAACGACGACAACAACGACACGATCCGCTTCGCCACGGAAAACGACGGCATCGAAAACGGATACCTGCAGGGCATCAACCTCCAATTTTACGGCACCTCGACCGTAACCGACCGCAACGACCGGCCCTTCACGGACGACGAGGCGTGGTTCGAATTCGCCGGAGGTCCCGAAAGTTTCACCCTCTACATGCACAAGACGCGTTTCGCGGCCGGCATGCCGGGCGTCGAGATGCGGCTCCGGACGGTCCCCTACGCCCCGACGGGCGACAAGTCGCTCGCCTTCGACGTCGCGGAGCTCGTCCCCGAAGCACTCCGGGCGAACGAAACGGGCGGAGGCTCGAGCTACCAGCCCGTCGAACGCTACCGGATCACCGACCTCGAAGGGCGCATCGACGGGGTGACGTGCCGCGTCGCCTTCACCTGCGCCGGCATCTACCGAGTAGTCTACGAAGGCCGTCTGATCCGCAAATAAAAGCGATCCCTAAACGAACAACATACACACGACAATGAAACCCGAATACAAACCGTTCGTGGACGAGCTCATCGAGCTCTGCATCAAGGAAGACATCGGCGACGGCGACCACACGTCGCTCTCGTGCATCCCCGCCGACGAGCAGGGCCGCATGCGGCTGCTGTGCAAGGAGGAGGGCGTGATCGCCGGCATCGAAATCGCCGAGATCGTCCTCGACCGGCTCGACCCCGAAATGCGGTTCGAGCAGGTGCTCCGCGACGGCGACCGCGTACGGCCGGGCGACGTAGCCTTCTACGTCTCGGGCCGCCTGCGCTCGCTGCTGCAGGCCGAGCGCATCCTGCTCAACATCATGCAGCGCATGAGCGGCGTGGCGACGCAGACCGCCGAATACGTCCGCCTGCTCGACGGGCTCCGTACCCGCGTGCTCGACACGCGCAAGACCACGCCGGGCATGCGCGTGCTGGACAAGATGGCCGTGAAGATCGGCGGCGGCGAGAACCACCGCATGGGTCTTTTCGACATGATCCTGCTGAAGGACAACCACATCGACTTCGCGGGCGGCATCCGCGCCGCGGTGACGGGCGCCAAAGCGTACCTCGCGGCCAAAGGGAAGAACATTCCCATCGAATGCGAGGTCCGCACGCTGGAGGACATCGACGAGGTGTTCGCCGCCGGGGGCGTCGACCGCATTATGTTCGATAACTTCACGCCCGAGATGACGCGCGAGGCAGTGCGCAAGGTGGCCGGACGCTGCGAAACGGAGTCGAGCGGCGGCATCACCCGCGAGACGATGCGCGACTACGCCGCCTGCGGCGTCGACTTCATCTCGGTGGGAGCTCTGACGCACCGGATCAAGTCGCTCGACATGTCGCTCAAAGCCTGCGAATAGGCCTCGGTGAGAACACGACGAATCGCAATCGGAAAATAAGCGTTCCGGCGGCAGCCGCGGCGTTATTGCCGTACGGCCGCCGCCGAAGCCGCTCCTCACCAAAACGGCAACCCATGAACCGTCTGCTACACAGCCCGATCGGCCTGCTCGTGCGGCGCATCGCACTGCTCTATGTCGTGCTGCTGCTCTGCCGCATCCTCTTCTACGCCTACAACGCTCCGCTGCTCGGACCCCTCGCATGGACCGATGCGGGGACGCTGCTGCGCGGAGCGCTGCTGTTCGACACGGCATCGGTCGCCTATGCCGACGGCCTGTTCGTACTGCTCTCGCTGCTACCGCTGCCGACACGCATCCGCGCGCAGCGCTGGTGGCGGTCGCTGCTCTACGGCTACTACGTGGCGGTGAACGCCGTGCTCGTCGTGGCGACGAACCTCGCCGACGCGGTCTACTTCCGTTACACGCAGAAGCGCTTCACTGCCGACGAGATCCTCTTCGCCGACAACGACAACTCGTTCGCGCTGGTCCTGAAGTTCGCCGCGGAGAACTGGTACCTCGTGCTCGCGGCCGTGCTGCTCACCGCCCTGCTGGCCCGCGGTTACGGCCGCCGCCTGCAGGAGACGCCCCTGCTGCGCGAGGGGTGGAGCCGCTACGTCGGCTCGACGCTGCTGTTCGTGCTGGGCACAGGGCTCTGCATCGCCGGCATGCGGGGCGGCTTCACGCGCACGACGCGTCCGATCACGCTCTCCAACGCCGCGCTCTACGCCCCGGACAACGCCCGGGCGAACCTCATCCTGAGCAACCCCTTCTGCATCCTGCGCACCGCGGGCGACGGAGAGAGGGTCCGCACGCCGCACTACTTCGCGCCGGAGCGGCTTGCACAGCTCTTCACCCCCGTGCACGAGCCCGCCGACAGCGCCGCGGTCGACCTCACGGGACGCAACATCGTGCTTTTCGTCCTCGAGAGCATGTCGGCCGAGCACTCGGCACGCCTCTGCCCGGAAATATGGTCGGGTACCGCCGCGGGGGGGGGAATGACCCCCTTCCTCGACTCGCTCATGGCGCACAGCCTCACCTTCGAGCGGATGTACGCCAACGGCACCCGTTCGATCCAAGCCCTGCCCTCGATCTTGGGCAGCATCCCCTCGTTCCGCACCCCCTTCGTGCTGCTGCCCCAGTCGCTGGGCCACAGCCGCCAACTGCCCGCCATGCTGGCCGACCGGGGTTATGCGACTCTCTTCTTCTGCGGCTCGGAGCGCGGATCGATGGGCTTCGGCGCCTACGCCCGCTCGGCCGGCGTCGAACGGCTCGTCAGCCGCGAGGAGTACGAGGCGGTGCACGGCACAGCCGACTTCGACGGCTATTGGGGCATCTGGGACGAACCCTTCATCGGCTTCGCGGGCGAGGTGCTCGCCACAGTGCCCGAGCCCTTCTTCGCCGCGCTGTTCACCCTCTCGTCGCACCACCCCTTCGTCGTGCCCGCCGCCGAGGCGGCCTCGCTGCCCGACGGCTACACCAAGATCCACAAGGGCGTGGCCTACGTCGATCGGGCCTTCCGACGCTTTTTCGCGCGATTTTCGCACGAGGAGTGGTTCCGTCGCACGATTTTCGTATTCGTAGCCGACCATGTATCGTCGGAAAAGTTCGCGCCCGCGACGCGCGAGTGGCCCGGCAACCGCCGCATCATGGGCTTCATCCACACCCCCGACGGGGCGCTGCAGGGCTCGGTGACGGAGATCGCGCAGCAGCTCGACATCATGCCCACGCTGCTGGGCCTCACGGGCAACCGCGAACGCTACTTCGCCTTCGGCCGCGACGTGCTGAACGAGCCCGACCGTCCCCGCTGGTCGGTGGGCTACGACGGCCGCTACCGCGCCCTGACGGAGGCGGGCACCGTGAGCTTCGACGAACAGCAGGCCGCCGACACGGTCGCCGGATCGCCGCAGGGGCGTTTCCAAGCCCTCGTGCAGCACTATTACGACCGGATCGAGCGCCAAGACTACACCGCCGAATGATCGAATTCAAACCCATACGTCTGGAGGACCGGGCGACCGTCGAACGCTACACGATGCCCTCGGCGATCGTCAACTGCGATCTCGCCTTCGCCAACATGTTCTGCTGGCAGGGGGTGTTCCGCAGCGCGTGGGCCGAGGTCGGAGGCTTCCTCGTGATCCGCTTCCAGATCGACGGCGGCACGAAGATCGGCTACATGCAGCCCGTCGGCCCGGGCGATTTCACGCCGATCCTCCCGCTGCTGCGCGAAGACGCCCACGCCCACGGGCAGCGGCTCCGCCTGATCGGCCTCACGGACGAGGGCCGCGACCTGATCCGCAGCACGGCGGCGGGCGATTTCGCCTTCGCATCGGATCCGGCCGCGGAGGACTACATCTACGACGCCGACGACCTGCGTCAGCTTCCCGGCCGCCGCTTCCAGCCCAAGCGCAACCACCTCAACCGCTTCGCGGCCGCACACCCCGACTGCCGCTACGAGGAGCTCACACCCGACCGCTTCGCCGCCTGTATGGCGCTCGAGCGCGCATGGCGCCGCACGCACGAGGGACACACCGCCGAACTCTGCGCCGAGCAGCGGGCCATGCAGCTGGCCTTCGAACACTTCGAGGAGCTGGGACTGCGCGGAGGCTGTCTCCTCGCCGATGAACGACTCGTGGCCTTCACCTACGGCTCGGCGGTGAATGCGCAGACGTTCGACATCCATGTCGAGAAGGCCGATCCGGCCTATGTCCGCGACGGCGCCTTCACGGCGATCAACAAACTCTTCGCCGAACAGCTGCCCGCCCGCTTCACGCGGATCAACCGCGAGGAAGACCTCGGCATCGAGGGGCTCCGGCAGGCGAAACGCTCCTACCACCCCGTTCTGCTCCAGCACAAGTTCGCCGCCATCCGGCTCCACCCCGACGAGATCGACTGCAAACGGCTGTGGCTCGCGGCCTTCGGCGACGAGGAGTCCTTCGTCGACGCGTTCCTCGTGCGCCACTACAGCCGCCGCCGGATGCTCACCGCCGCTTGCGAGGGGCGCACGGCGGCCATGCTCCACCTGCTGCCGTTCGCAACCGAACTGGGCCCCGCGACCTATATCTACGGCGTGGCGACCGCGCCGGCATGCCGCCGTCGCGGTCTGGCCTCGCAGCTGCTGCACGAGGCGCTGCGCATCGTCGACGAGCGGGGCGAAACGGCCTTCCTGATCCCCACGCCGGGCGAGCGGCACCTGCGCGATTTCTACGCCCGCTTCGGCTTCGAGGGCGACACGCCCGTCCATTTCCGCACGGCCGACGGCTTCGACTTCGGCACGGGCGATCCGACCACCGACCGGGCGATGATCCGCCCCAGCGCCCGCTCGTCCGCCACATCCCCTATCCCGGAAACCCTGACCGCAACCTATCTGTCCGAACAATAGCCGCCCTTCCGTTGCGAGCCGCTGAAGGGCGCGGATTTTCAGCCGACCGTGCGCCGGCACCGACCTATCCATACGAAGGCCGGGCCTCCTCGAAAGGAAGCCCGGCCTCATTCATACCCCGGCAGCGACCGTCGCTCCGGCGAATCGCCTTATCGCGCATTCACCACCGATCACAGATTCCGCCGCAGGATCTCCCGCACGCGCGGATGCTCCTCGTCGGTATCGCCCACCTCCTCGCGCAGGCGGAGCAGTTCGCGCTTGAGCCGCGCGATCGGCTCGGCATAGGCCGGATCGCCGTAGGCATTGCGGTTCTCGTGCGGATCGGCCTGCAGGTCGTAGAACTCCCACGAAGGCGGCGTCGCGATGTCGTCGGAGCCGGTCATGCCGGCACAGTCGCCGTAGAAGAAGATCAGCTTGTAGCGGTCGTCGCGCACGCCCATATGCGCCGGTCGGATCTCGTGCTGCGTCCAGTAGCGGTAATACATGCTCCGCCGCCAGTCGGCAGGGGTCTCGCCCCGCAGGTTGGCACGGAAGCTCCGCCCCTGCGCACCCGCCGGCGCCTCAGCGCCGGCGTAGTCGGCCAGCAGCGAGGCGAAGTCGACGTTCAGCACGATGTCCCCGTTGCGCGTCCCGGCCGGAATCTCCTTCGGGTAGCGGATCACGAAGGGCATGCGCAACGGCTCCTCGTACATGATCCGCTTGTCGAAGAAGCCGTGCTCGCCGAGGAAGTAGCCCTGATCCGAGACGTAGATCACCACCGTATTTTCGGCGAGCCCCTCGCGGTCGAGCGCGTCGAGCAGGCGGCCGATGTTGTCGTCGATCGTCGCACCGCAGCGCAGGTAGTCGCGCACGAGTTTCTGGTAGATCGCACGCCTGTTGGCGACCGAATCGCCCTCCACACCGCGGAACGGCAGCTCGGGATAGTCCGTCCACCAGTTCTCGGGCTCTTCGTAGGCATTCCGCCAGCGCCGCGCCATCGTCTCTAGCGGCTGCCCGAGGAAGGTGCGGCCCGACGCCCCGGGACCGAACTCGAGCAGATTCTCCGGTTCGGGGAACACCACGCCGTCGTACAGGAGCGCGTTGCGCTCGGGGAAGTCGCAGGGTTCGTGCGTCGCCTTGAAGTGGCAGCAGAGCAGGAAGGGACGCGTCGTGTCGCGCTCCTCGATCCAGCGGATCGCCTTGTCGGCGACCAGATCGGTCGAGAAGCCCCGTTCAGGGATGCCGCCCACCCCTTCCGTGTCGTCGATCCACGTCTCGGGAGTCTTGAACAGCGGATCGCGGTAGGTGCCCTGATCGTAGAAGACGCTGTAGCGGTCGAAGCCCGACGGCTCGCGCTTCAGGTGCCACTTGCCCACCAGCGCCGTACCGTAGCCCGCATCCCGCAACCGCTTGGCGATGTTGTCCAGCGCCGGGTCGAGCGCGTCGTCGAGCGTGTAGACGCCGTTGCGGTGGCTGTACTGCCCCGTGAGCATCGCCGCTCGGCTCGGCACCGAAATCGAGTTGGTGCAGAAGCAGTTGTCCAGCACGCAGCCCTCGTCGGCCAGACGGCGGATGTGTTCGTTGCGCACATAGGGTGCGAGGGCGCCTCCGTAGATGCCCCAGCTCTGCGACGTGTGGTCGTCCGAGAGGATGAACAGCACGTTGGGACGCTCCTGCGGCATCGCGGGCCCGGATGCCGCCCCTGCAGGATTCGCACCCGCAGCCGGGGCGAGCCACACCGTCGCTGCGGCGCAGCCGCCGAACAGATTCTTCTTGATGCCGCCTGCCTATTGATCCTTGCGTCGCAGGAAACACTCGATCGTGTTCTCCATCAGGCAGCAGATGGTCATCGGTCCCACACCGCCCGGAACGGGGGTGATGACCGAAGCCTTCTCCGCGACGGCCGCGTAGTCGACATCGCCGCACAGCTTGCCCGTCTCGGGATCGCGGTTGACGCCCACGTCGATCACCACCGTGCCCTCCGACACCATGTCGGCCGTGACGAACTTCGGACGTCCGATCGCCACCACCAGAATCTCGGCACGGCGCGTCTCCTCCGCAAGGTCGCGCGTGCGGCTGTGGGTCATCGTCACCGTGGCGTTCTCGTCGAGCAGCAGCTTCGAGACGGGAAGCCCTACGATGTTGCTGCGGCCGATCACCACGGCGCGCTTGCCGGCGATCTCCACGTCCGCCGCCTTGAGCATCTTGACGATGCCCTTCGGCGTACAGGGCAGCGTGCAGGGCTGCTTCTGCCACAGCGCCGCCACGTTGAGCGGGTGAAACCCGTCGACATCCTTGCGCTCGTCGATCGCCGCAATGACCTTGTCCTCGTCGATATGCTTCGGCAGCGGCAGCTGCACGAGGATGCCGTCGACCCCGTCGTCGGCATTCAGCTCGGCGATGATTCCGAGCAGCTCCTCCTCGGCAATGGTCGCCGGCTTGCGGATCGTCGTATTGCGGATCCCCACCTCGGCCGAGGCCTTCGCCTTGCCCGTGACGTAGCTGACGCTGCCCGGGTCCTCGCCCACGAGGATCACCGCCAGATGGGGCACGCGTCCGTATCGGGCGGGGAAGGTCGCCACCTCCGCCGCCATCTCGGCCTTCAGCCGGGCCGACAGTTCTTTACCGCTGATTATTTTCGCCATATTCCGTATTCGTTTTTATTCGTCCAATGCCCAGTGCCCGATGTCGGTGCGGTGGAAAAGATTGTCGCACTCGATGCGCGCCACGTCGGCCAGAGCCCGCTCGCGCGCCTCGGCGAGCGTGGCGCCCCGACCGACCACGAAGAGCACGCGGCCGCCCGCGGTCACGATCCGATCGCCGTCGGCCTTCGTGCCCATGTGGTAAACCGTCCCTTCGACGCGGTCGAGCCCCCCGATCGCATGTCCCTTCTCGTAATCGCCCGGATAACCCTTCGAGGCAAGTACGATGCCCAGCGTGGCGAAGTCGTGCCACTCGAGCTGCGCATCGCGGCCGTCGGCCACGGCGCAGAAGATGTCGACGATGTCGCTCTTCAGGCGCGGGAGGACCACCTCGGTCTCGGGGTCGCCGAAGCGGGCGTTGAACTCGATCACTTCGATGCCGCGCGACGTCTTCATCAGACCGCCGTACAACACGCCCTCGAACGGACACCCCTCCTCGACCATCGCCGCGGCCATCGGGCGCATGATCCGCTCCACGGCATAGCGTTCGTCCTCGGCCGTGATGAAGGGCAGCGGCGAGTAGGCGCCCATGCCGCCCGTGTTGGGACCTTCGTCGCCGTCGTAGGCGCGCTTGTGGTCCTGCGAGAGGACCATCGGCCACACGCGACGGCCCGAGACGAAGCAGAGGAGCGAGAATTCGGGCCCCTCGAGGTAATCCTCGACGACCACCTTGCCCTCGCCGAACTTGTCGTCGAGCAGCATGTCGCGCAGCGCGGCGTCGGCCTCCTCCATCGTGCGGGCGATCACCACGCCCTTGCCGGCAGCCAAACCGTCGTACTTGAGCACCGCAGGCATGGGACGTCCTGCGACGTAGGCCTTCGCCTCGGCATAGTCGGTGAAGGCGCGGAACCCCGCCGTGGGAATGCCGTACTTGGCCATCAGGCGCTTGGCGAACTCCTTCGACGACTCGATGCGCGCCGCGGCCTTCGTGGGCCCGAAGATCCGCAGCCCCGCGGCCTTGAACGCATCGACAACGCCCGCCGCCAGTGCCGATTCGGGCCCTACGACCGTGAGGCCGATGCCCTCCGCCGCGGCGAAGTCGCGCAGGCGCTCCACCTCCGTATCCTTGATGGCGACGCACTCGGCCTGCTGCGCGATGCCCGCATTGCCGGGGGCGCAGAAGAGCTTGTCGACCTGCGGCGAACGCGACAGCGCATCGACGATGGCGTGCTCGCGGCCGCCGGAACCTATAACCAGAACTTTCATAGTTTTTGCCTTATTAGATGCTATCCGATTTTCGCGGTGCGGATTCCGTCTCGACGAAATCCGGCCCGGACGGATCATAGCAGCCCGTTTCCCGTTCGAGCCGGATAGGACGAAGCGAAAAACGCCCGCAAGGGTCGAAAATCAATGCTTGAAGTGGCGTTCGCCGACGAAGCACATCGCGATGCCGCATGCGTCGGCCTTGCGGATCGAATCTTCGTCGCGCACCGAACCGCCGGGCTGGGCGATCGCCGCCACGCCGTACTCCGCGGCCAGCGTCACGCAGTCGTCGAAGGGAAAGAAGCCGTCCGAAGCCAGCACCAGCCCCTCCGTCACGCCCGCGGCACGCGCCTGCTCGAGGGCGAGCTCGGCCGAGCCGATGCGGTTCATCTGGCCGGCGCCGACACCCAGCGTGCGGCCGTCCTTCACCGCGAC
This sequence comes from uncultured Alistipes sp., assembly GCA_910576555.1. Taxonomy (GTDB): domain Bacteria; phylum Bacteroidota; class Bacteroidia; order Bacteroidales; family Rikenellaceae; genus Alistipes. The sequence continues at coordinate 723,927 of CAJTIY010000001.1, forward strand.
GATGGCGTTCGACTTCACGTGCTTGACGATGCGCCAGCCGAAGTCGAGATCGGCGAGCTGCGCATCGGTAGGCTTCGCCTCCGTCACGCACATGTCGGCCGCGACGGACTTCGTCTCCACGTCGAGCTCCTGCACGAGCAGACCGCCGTTGACGCTCACATACTGCCGGGGACGGCGCTCGTCGCGCGTCATGTCGACCTCCAGCAGACGGAGGTTCTTCTTCGTGCCCAGCACCTCGAGAGCGCCCTCTTCGAACTTCGGGGCCATGATGATCTCGAGGAAGATCGGCTTCATCGCCTCGGCGGCCTCGCGCGTCACGGGACGGTTCGTCGCCACGATGCCGCCGAAGATCGAGACCTTGTCGGCCTCGTAGGCCTTCGTCCACGCGTCGAGCACGTCCGTGCCGACCGCCGCACCGCAGGGGTTCATATGCTTGAGGCCCACGCAGAAGGGCTCGTCGAACTCGCGGACGATCGAGAGCGCCGCATTGGCGTCCTGAATGTTGTTGTAGGAGAGCTCCTTGCCGCCCAGCTGCTTGGCGAAGGCCAGCGAATAGGGCGTCGCGGCCCCCTCGCGGTAGAACTTCGCGCTCTGGTGCGGATTCTCGCCGTAGCGCAGCGGCTGCACGAGGTCGAACTCGAGGAAGAGCTTTTCGTCGAGCCCCGCCTGCGCCCGCATGTAGGTGGCGATCATGGCGTCGTACTGGGCCGTATGGGTATAGGCTTTGGCCGAGAGTTTCAGCCGCGTGGCCTTTTCGGTGTTGCCGCCGGCGCGGATCTCCGAGAGGATCTGCGCATAGTCCGCAGGATCGCACACGACCGTCACGTCGACCCAGTTCTTGGCGGCCGAACGCAGCATCGAGGGGCCGCCGATGTCGATGTTCTCGATGGCGTCCTCCATCTCGACGCCGGGTTTGGCGATCGTCTCGCGGAACGGATAGAGGTTGACGCAGACCATGTCGATGAACTCGATCCGGTTCTCCCGGAGCGCCTTCAGATGCTCGGGATCGTCGCGGCGAGCCAGCAGACCGCCGTGGACGTTGGGATGGAGGGTCTTCACGCGACCGTCGCAGATCTCGGGGAAGCCCGTTACGTCGCTGATGTTGATCACCTCGACACCGCTGTCGCGCAGCAGCTTCATCGTGCCGCCCGTGGCGATCACCTCCCAGCCCAGCTCGCGCAGGCCCTTCGCAAAGTCAACGACGCCCGTTTTGTCGCTGACGCTTATCAATGCACGCATATTATCAATTTTTTTACGAATTCACACATTTACAATCGGTTGCCCCGCAACCCGCGCCGCAGCCCCTGCGGACCGCACCCGCCGTCGCCCGGCATGCGCAACCCGCGATCACGGCAGCAGACGCCGGATCGTCTCCACATACAGCGGATGCTCCACGGCATGGACCAGCGCCTCCAGCTCGGCGATGTCGTCGCCCTCGTATTCGAAGGCGCGCTGGGCGAGGATCCGCCCGCCGTCGAGCGTCGCATCGACGCGATGGATCGTCACGCCGAAGACCTTGACGCCGTATGCGAACGCCTGCTCGATGGCACGCGCCCCGCGGAAAGCCGGCAGCAGCGAGGGGTGGACGTTGACGATCCGCCCCTCGTAGGCGCCCAGCAGCACGTCGCCGACGATGCGCATATAGCCCGCGAGGCAGACCAGCTCGACCCCGGCGGCATCGAGCCGCCGGACGATCTCGCGCTCGTAGTCGGCCTTCGAGGCCCACTCCTTCGCCGCGAAGACGAACGACTCCACGCCGTGGGCCGCAGCCCGCTCCACGACCCGGGCACCGGGCCGGTCGCAGACCATGAGCACCACTTCGGCATGCAGCGCTCCCCGCTCGCAGGCCGCGACGATGGCCTCGAAATTCGAGCCCTCGCCGCTGGCGAAAATAGCAATCCGGTGCACGGCGCTACCGGATGACGACGCCCTCCGTATCGGTTACGCGGCCGATGACCGAAGCCCGCTCGCCCTGCTCGGCGAGGATTCGGATCGCCTCGTCGGCCTGCGACGCGTCGAGCGCCACGACCATGCCGATACCCATGTTGAAGATGTTGAACATCTCGCGATGGGGCACCTTGCCGTACTTTTCGAGGAAGCGGAACACCGGGAGGATCTCCCACGTTCCCTCCTCGATCTCGAGGCCCTGACCTTCGCGCAGGATGCGGGGGATGTTCTCGTCGAAACCGCCGCCCGTGATGTGGCTGATGCCGTGGACGTCGCAGCGGCGGATCACCTCCAGCACCGGCCGCACGTAGATCTTCGTCGGGGTGAGCAGCACCTCGCCCAGCAGTTTGTCCGACAGTTCGGGATAGGAGCGGTGCAGGTCGAGGCCGTTGTCGGCGACGATCTTGCGCACGAGGCTGAAGCCGTTGGAGTGCACGCCGCTCGACGCGATGCCGACCAGCACGTCGCCCGCGGCGACCTTCGAGCCGTCGATGAGCTTCTTCTTCTCGACGACGCCCACCGTGAAGCCGGCGATGTCGTACTCGCCGTCGGCGTACATGCCCGGCATCTCGGCCGTCTCGCCGCCCACGAGCGCGCAGCCCGCCTGACGGCAGCCCTCGGCGACGCCCGCGACGATCGCCTCGATCTTCCGGGGTTCGTTGTGTCCCACGGCCACGTAGTCGAGGAACTCCAGCGGCTCGGCGCCCTGCGCCAGCACGTCGTTGACGCACATGGCCACGGCATCGATGCCGATCGTGTCGTGCTTGTCCATCTCGAACGCCAGCTTGAGCTTCGTGCCCACGCCGTCGGTGCCGCTCACGAGCACCGGTTCCTCGATCTTCAGCGCCGAGAGGTCGAACATCCCGCCGAAAGCGCCGATGTTGCCCATCACGCCCAAACGCGAGGTCGAAGCGACGTGTTTTTTGATGCGTCGCACCACTTCGTATCCGGCTTCGAGGTTCACACCGGCCTTTTCATAGGATTGTGCCATAACTCTTTCTTCTTTCGGTTTTTTCCTGTTTATTTTCCCTCCTTGTTCGCCTGCTCGACGGCCTGATAGAGCGCCGTCGGATAGCGGCCCGTGAAGCAGGCCATGCAGAGCTCCGAGCGATTGCCCGCCTTGAGCAGCGACTCGGGTGAGAGGAAGGCCAGCGAATCGGCCCCGATCTCCTCGCGGACGCCGTCGAGGTCCTTGCGGGCCGAGATCAGCTCGTCGTAGGTCGAGGTGTCGACGCCGTAGAAGCAGGGGCTGATCATCGCCGGGCTGGCGATGCGCACGTGCACCTCCGTGGCGCCGGCCTCCTTGAGCATCGTGACGATGCGCCGCGAGGTGGTGCCGCGCACGATCGAGTCGTCGACCAGCACCACGCGTTTGTCCCGCACGATGGTACGCACGGCCGAGAGCTTCATCCGCACGCCCTTCTCGCGCAGCTCCTGCGTGGGCTGGATGAAGGTGCGGCCGATGTACTTGTTCTTGATCAGACCCATCTCGTAGGGCAGACCGCTCGCCTCGGCATAGCCCATCGCGGCGCTCAAGCTCGAATCGGGCACGCCGACCACGATGTCGGCGTCGGCCGGAGCCTCCCCGTAGAGCAGGCGTCCCGACTCCTTGCGGTAGGCGTGGACGTTGCACCCCTCGATGTCGCTGTCCGGACGCGCGAAGTAGATGTACTCCATCGAGCACATCAGCGAGCGCTTGTACTGCGAATAGTCGCGGCTGCGGAGTCCCTTCTCGTCGATCGTGACGATCTCGCCCGGAGCCACGTCGCGGACCAGTTCGGCGCCGATCGCGTCGAAGGCGCACGTCTCGCTCGAGACGACCCAGCCGTCGCCCAGACGCCCGATCGCCAGCGGACGCAGGCCGTACTTGTCGCGGCAGGCGTAGATGCGGTTGGCCGTCATGATGACGAAAGCGAAGGCGCCCTCCAGCATGTTCAGCGCATCGATGATGGCATAGATGCGCGGCCGGTCGCGGAACTTGGTCTCCTTCTTGATCAAGTGGGCCAGAATCTCGCTGTCGGAGGTCGACTGGAAGAGGCTGCCCCGGTTTTCAAGGTGGCGGCGCAGCAGCTCCGAGTTGACGATGTTGCCGTTGTGCGCCAGTGCGAAGTCGCCCGTGTTGTGGCGGAACAGAAACGGCTGGATGTTCTCGATGCCTCCGCCGCCGGCCGTCGTGTAGCGGACGTGGCCGATGGCCATATCGCCCGCGAGCTGTCCCAGCTTCGCCTCGTCGAAGACCTCCGTGACCAGACCGTTGCCCTTGATGCGATGCAGCGCGCCGTCGCCGCTGACGCTCACGATGCCGCATCCCTCCTGCCCGCGATGCTGCAGCGCATGCAGGCCGTAATAGGTGAGCGAGGCGGCGTTCGGCACTCCGAAGATGCCGAACACGCCGCACTCCTCGTGCAGTTCCCTGTCGCTGATGTGAGGCATCATGCTATTCCGCGATTTTACGAAGACGTGCCAGAATCTCCTCGTAAGCCTCGCGGACCTTGCCCAGATCGCGGCGGAAACGGTCCTTGTCGAGCTTCTCGTTGGTCGTGGCATCCCACAGACGGCACGTATCGGGCGACACCTCGTCGGCGAGCACGATGCGGCCGTCGGAGGTGCGGCCGAACTCGATCTTGAAGTCCACGAGATTGATGTTCATCTGCGCGAACAGCCCCTTGAGCACCTCGTTGATCTTGGCCGTCATGGCGTAGATCCGCTGCAGCTCCTCGTAGGTCACGGCACCCAGCGCCACGGCGTGGTGATCGTTGATGAGCGGATCGCCCAGTTCGTCCTTCTTGTAGCAGATGTCGAAGATCACGTTCGAGGGTTTGGTACCCTCCTCGATGCCGAGGCGCTGCGCCATCGACCCGGCGATGATGTTGCGCACGATCACCTCCAGCGGAATGATCGTCACCTTGCGACAGACCTGATCGCGGTCGTTGATCGTCTCGATGTAGTGGGTCTCGACGCCGGCCTTGTGCAGCTCCTTGAAGATCAAGGTCGAAATGGCGTTGTTCAGCACGCCCTTGTTCTCGATCGTCGCCTTCTTCACGTTGTTGAACGCCGTGGCGGCATCCTTGTAGTGGATGATGATCTTCTCGGGATCGTCCGTCAGAAATACCTGTTTTGCCTTGCCCTCATAGAGCATTTCGAGCTGTTTCATGATGTATTGGGTGTTTTGAGTTTATTTATATCGTATTACTTTTTCCGGAAATAAGCCACGGCATTGCGGAACAGCGCCTGCTCCTTGTTGCCGGCGATGTTCTTGTAGAGGTGCTCCTCCCACCGCTCCGTGTGGCCCATCTTGCCGAGGATCTGACCGTCCTTCGAGACGATGCCCTCGATGGCGTACGACGAACCGTTGGGGTTGAAGGGCGCCTCGGCCGTCGGACGGCCCTCAGCGTCGACATACTGGAAGGCGACCTGACCGGCGGCGAACAGCTCGCGGGCCAGCTCCTCCGAGACGACGAACTTGCCCTCGCCGTGGCTCACGGCGATCGAGTGCACCTCGCCGGGCTCGAAGCCCGCCAGCCACGGCGAGTTGACCGAGCTGACGCGCGTGGAGACGATCTGCGAGATATGGCGGTTGATGTCGTTGCGGAACAGCGTCGGCGACGCGGCCGTCACCATGCCCAAGCGGCCGTAAGGCAGCAGGCCCGACTTGACGAGGGCCTGGAATCCGTTGCAGATGCCCAGAATCAGGCCTCCGCGGTCGAGCAGGGCGTGGATTTCGTCGCGGATATCCTTATTGTTCAGCACATTGACAATGAACTTCGCGCTGCCGTCCGGCTCATCGCCCGCCGAGAAGCCGCCCGCCAGCACGAAGATGTGCGCCCGGCGGATTTGCTCTTTCATCGCGGCGATCGAACGCAGGATGTCGTCGCCCTCGAGGTTGCACAGCACGCTCATCTCCACCTCGGCGCCCGCACGGCGGAAGGCCTTAGCGGTGTCGTAGTCGCAGTTCGTGCCGGGGAAGACGGGGATGAAGACACGCGGGTGCTCTACCGCCTCGCCCGGGTAGACGAAGCTCCGGCGCTCGGGCGTCGCGCACATCACCGCCGCGCGGTTGTCGCCCTTGTCGGGGTAGACCTTCGCATAGCGCTCCGTATTGGCGCGGTAGAGACCGTCGAGCGGCATCCGCACGCCGTTGACCGTGAGGGCCTCGTCGGCGACGGTCTCGCCGAGCGGCTCGGCAGCCGGGAAGTCGAGCTCCTCCGCGCTCTCGACGAGGATCGAGCCGTAGGCATATTCGAACAGACGCGCCTCGTCCATCCGCACCTCGGCGCCGATCGCGTTGCCGAAGGCCATCTTCGCGAGGCCCTCGGCCACGCCGCCGAAGCCCACCGACCACGCCGCGACGATCGCGCCCGCCTCGATGCGGTCGCTGACGAAGGCGAAGTTGCGCTTGAGCTGCTCCGTGTCGGGCATGCGGGTATCCGCAGGCGTGTGGCGGATCAGGTAGAGCCGGTGTCCGGGCGCCTTGAACTCGGGCGAGATGACCATGCGCGCATCGACCGTAGTGATGCCGAAGGCCATAAGCATGGGCGGCACGTCGATGTCTTGGAACGTACCCGACATGGAGTCCTTGCCGCCGATCGAGGGAAGTCCCAGCTCGACCTGCATCTTCAGTGCACCGAGCAGCGCGCCGAGTGGCTTTCCCCACGAGGTGGCCTCGCGCGTCATGCGCTCGAAATACTCCTGATAGGAGAAGCGCATGCGCTCGTAGCGGCCGCCCGCGGCCACGACCTTCGTCGCAGCCTCCACGACGGCATAGGCCGCGCCGTGATAAGGGCTCCACGAAGCGATGCGGGGATTGTAACCGAAGGCCATGATGCTGGCCGTGTCGGTGTAGCCGTCGACCGGGAGTTTCTGCACCGAGACCTGCGTTTCGGTGCGCTGCGTACGCCCGCCGAAGGGCATGAGCACCGTCGAGCGGCCGATCGTCGAGTCGAACATCTCGACGAGGCCGCGCTGCGAGAGCACGTTGTCGTCGTTCAGATTGGCGGCGAAGCGCTCAGTGAGGTCCGCGCCGGCGAGCGTGCGTGCGAAGGGATCGCGCGCCTCCACGGCGCCGACCGTCGCGGCGGCGTAGTGCTTGGCACCGGCGCTGTCGATGAATTCGCGGGCGAGGTCGACCACCTTGACGCCCTTGTTATACATCCGCATGCGGGCCGTATCGGTCACCTCGGCGACCTCCACGACCTCGATGTTCTCCTCGCGGCAGCAAGCCATGAACGCCGCGACGTCCTTCGCCTCGACCACCACGGCCATGCGCTCCTGCGACTCGCTGATGGCCAGCTCCGTCGCGTTCAGACCGCTGTATTTCGTCGGCACGCGGTCGAGATAGATGTCCAGACCGTCGGCCAGCTCGCCGATCGCCACGCTCACGCCGCCCGCACCGAAGTCGTTCGACTTCTTGATGAGGCGCGTCACCTCCGGGCGGCGGAACAGGCGCTCCAGCTTGCGCTCCTCGGGGGCATTGCCCTTCTGCACCTCGCTGCCGCAGGTCTCCAGCGACTTGGCGTCGTGCTCCTTCGACGAACCCGTGGCGCCGCCGATGCCGTCGCGGCCCGTGCGGCCGCCGAGCAGCAGGATCCGGTCGCCCGCCTCGGGACGTTCGCGGCGGACATGCTCCGCCTTCACGGCACCCACCACGGCACCCACCTCGAGGCGCTTGGCCACGTAGCCTTCGTGGTAGATCTCGCGGACATGCGTCGTCGCCAGACCGATCTGGTTGCCGTAGCTCGAATAGCCCGCCGCGGCCTTCTTCGAGATGACGCTCTGCGGCAGTTTGCCCGCGAGCGTCTCGGACACGGGCTTCCAGATGTCGCCCGCACCCGTCACGCGCATCGCCTGATAGACGTAGCTGCGGCCCGACAGCGGGTCGCGGATCGCACCGCCCAGACAGGTCGACGCTCCGCCGAAGGGTTCGATCTCCGTCGGGTGGTTGTGCGTTTCGTTCTTGAACTGCAGCAGCCACTTTTCGGTCTGCCCGTCGACCTCGACGTCGACATAGACCGAGCAGGCGTTGTTCTCGTCCGAGACCTCCAGATCGTCGAGCATCCCCTTCGCACGCAGGTAGCGGGCGCCGATGGTCGCCATGTCCATCAGGCAGATGCTCTTGTGCTCGCGGCCCAGCTCGCGGCGGATCCGCAGGTAGAGGGCCAGCGACTCCTCGATCTCCGACTTCACGAACGACTCCTCGACGGCGATGTCCTCGAGTTCCGTGGTGAAGGTCGTATGGCGGCAATGGTCGCTCCAGTAAGTGTCGAGGATGCGCAGCTCCGTCTCGAACGGATCGCGGCCCTCGGCGCGGAAATAGCCGACCACCTCGCGCAGGTCGTCGGCGTTCATCGCCAGCCCCTGACGCTTGCAATAGGCGGCCAGCTCGTCGTCGGCCATCGCCGTGAACCCTTCGAGCACCGGCACGGGCTTCACCTCGGCGTGTTCGAGGTCGGAGAGCTGCGAGAGATCCTTCTCGCGCGACTCCACGGCGTTGATGTAGTAGCGCTTGATCTTGGCCAGCTCGGCATCCGTCACCCCGTCGTCGAACAGAAGCAGCTTCGAAGAGCGGATCCGCACGTCGGCCGCAGGGTCGATCAGGCGCACGCAGTCGACGGCCGAGGCGGCCCGCTGGTCGAACTGTCCCGGGAGGAACTCCACGGCGACGTACTTGCGGCCCGCGAGGTCGCAGGCGTCGGTCACGCTGTCGGTCACCGTCTCGCCGAAGACGGCGTAGCGGCTCTTTTCGAGCAGCTCCTCGCTGAAGCCGAACAGGTCGTAGACGTTCAGCAGGCGCAGCTGCGCGATCGAAAGGTTCAGGTTGGCGTTCAACTCGCGCCGCAGGCTTTCGGCCTCGACCTGAAAACGGGGTAATTTCTCGACGAAAATACGGTAGTTGGTCATATATCGGTTGTATGCTGTTTCTTCATTGTTCGCAGGTCCGGCCTCTGCCGGCAGAGGCCGCAGCGGGCCCGGCGCTATCGCACGAAGCGGTCGGCCCATGCCGCCGCGTAGGCCGCGGCATCCGTGCCGACGAAGGTCACGTGCCCCATCTTGCGCTTGGGACGGCTCTCCCGCTTGCCGTAGAGGTGGACATGGACGCCCTCATGCCGCTCGGCGGCGAGCCGTTCGGCCGCCTCGAGATCCTGTCCGAGGATATTCTTCATCACCGTGGGCGCCACGAGGCGCGGCTCCTCGAGCGGCATGCCCAGCAGGCAGCGGACCAGCTCGCGGAACTGGTTGGTCGTGCACCCCTCGATCGTGTAGTGGCCCGAATTGTGGGGGCGCGGCGCCATCTCGTTGAAGTAGATCGCACCCTCCCGCACGAAGTATTCGATGGCCAGAATGCCCCGATAACCGCAGGCGCGCATGAAGCGCTCGCTCTCGGATTTCATCCGGGAAAGCACCTCCGCATCGGCCTCCGCAGGCACGACGCACAGGTCGAGGATGCCGTCGCGGTGGATGTTGCGGCCGATCGGGAAGCTCACGACGCGCTCGTCGTCGGCGACCATCACGATGCTCGCCTCGTAGTCGAAGCGCACGAACTCCTCCAGAATGCAGGGCACGGCGAGCAGCGGCAGCGCCGCCTCGATGTCGGCTTCGCTCTTGAGGACCCGCTGTCCGTGACCGTCGTAGCCCAGCGTGCGGGTCTTCAGCACGGCGGGCAGCCCCAGCCGCGCCACGGCGGCGCGCAGCGAAGCTTCATCGTCCACGGCGGCGAACTCCGGCGTACGGAGTCCGTGCTCGCGGGCGTTGGTCTTCTCGCGCAGGCGGTCCTGCGAGTCGTAGAGCGGCTCGTAGCCCTGCGGGATGTCGTATTTCCCGCACAGAGGGATCAGGATTTCGCCCGGCACGTTCTCGAATTCGTAGGTCACCGCGTCGCTCATGCGGCACAGCCGCTCCAGCGCCTCGGCATCGTCGTAGGCCGCGACGATCCGCTCGTCGCTCACGGCGAAGGCCGGAGCCTCCGGCGACGGGTCGAGACACACGGTCCGCACCCCGAGCAGGCGCGCCTGCTCGGCGATCATCAGGCCCAGCTGGCCCGCTCCGATGATACCGATCGTTTTCACGGCAGTCGTCATTCTTTTTGAAATTATCCTTTATTTCGATCGCTTTCGGCTTCCGGCGGACAAAGCCCGCCCCGAAACCGCTACAGCTCGGCTTGCAGCACGCTCGCCGTCTGTGCGGCGCGGAACGCCTCGAGCTTCGCGGCCAGCGCCTCGTCCTGCAGCGCGAGGATCGACACGGCGATCAGCGCGGCGTTCTTCGCGCCGTTGATGGCCGTCGTCGCCACCGGCACGCCGGCGGGCATCTGCACGATCGAGAGCAGCGAGTCGAGTCCGTTGAGCGCGCGCGACTTCACGGGCACGCCCACCACGGGGAGCGTCGTCATCGAAGCCACCATGCCCGGCAGATGGGCCGCACCGCCGGCTCCGGCGATAATCACCCCGATGCCGCGCGCCTTCGCCGTCTTGGCATACTCGCACAGCAGATCGGGCGTACGGTGGGCGCTCACGACCCTCTTTTCGAATGCCACGCCGAACGCTTCGAGCTGGGCGACGGCATCGGCCATCACCTCGTAATCGCTCACGGAACCCATAATCACTCCAACTTTCATCGCTTCGTGTTTTTCATTGTTCAGAAAAAAGGATACCGCCACGACGGAATCCGTCATGGCGGCATCGTACCTATCCGAGCAGTCCGCAGCCGAACATCCGACATGCGCCGAACCGCACATGTTGCTCATACGAACGGTGGGACGCAGCTCGCTGCCCCCGCCTCTTCCGGCGTTCGCGTTCGTCGCTATGTATCGAAAAAAATGGCCGCATACTCGGATTCACCCAACCGTCTTCGAAAAGACGATACAAAGGTAGCCTTTTCCGGCCTTTTTTTCAAAACAAAAAGGCGGATTCTTTCGACAAATTATCGACATCGGGAAGACCCGGACCTCCGCCCGCCGTCGGCACGACGCCTCCGCCCGAAAAGGGGAACGAGCGCGGGGCCCGGCCGTCACTCGCCCCCGCAGGCGGAGGGTGCGGTGCCGCGCGTCGTATCGGGTTCGGACTGCATGGCGAAACGGAGCTTCGCCCCCTTCGTCAGCTCCGAATAGCGCAGGAAATTGCAGTCGTAGGGTTTGCCGTCGAAGGTCATCGAACCCACGTAGCGGTTCCCGGGAGCGTTTTCGGGCGCGTCGATCTCGATCGTTCGGCCGTTTTCGAGACGGATCGTCGCCTTGCGGAACAAAGGCGAGCCGAGCGCGTACTCGTCCGCTCCGGGACATACCGGATAGAAACCCAGCGCCGAGAAGACGTACCACGCCGAGGTCTGGCCGTTGTCCTCGTCGCCGCAGTAGCCGTCGGGCTTCGACGAGTAGAGGCGGTCCATCACCTCACGCGTCCACCGCTGCGCCTTCCACGGCTCTCCGGCATAGTCGTAGAGGTAGATCATGTGCTGGATGGGCTGGTTGCCGTGGGCGTAGTTGCCCATGTCGGCCACCTGCATCTCGGTGATCTCGTGGATGCGGATGCCGTAGTAGCTGTCGTCGTAGATCGGCGGCACGACGAAGACCGAGTCGAGCATCCGTGCGAAGACCTCGCGGCCGCCCATCGCCTCGGAGAGCCCCTCCACGTCGTGGAACACCGACCACGTGTAGTGCCAAGCGTTGCCCTCGGTGAAGGCATCGCCCCACTTGTAGGGGCTGAAGGGCGACTGGAACGAGCCGTCGGCATTGCGGCCGCGCATCAGCTTCGTCTCCGGATCGAAGACGTTGCGCCAGTTCTGCGAGGCCTTCTCGAGCATCGCAGCATCCTCCGTCCGGCCCAGCTTGCGGGCCACCTGCGCCACGCACCAGTCGTCGTAGGCGTATTCGAGCGTGCGGGCTACATTCTCGTGGATCCCCACGTCGTAAGGCACATAACCGAGCGAATCGTAGTATTCGTGTCCGAGACGACCCGTGGAGTTGACCGTCGGGTGCACCTTCGTGCGGCCCGAGAGCATCGCCTCGTAGAGCGTGGCGACATCCTCCTCGGGGGTGATGCCCTTCAGGATGGCGTCCGAAACGACCGACGCGGAGTTGTTGCCCACCATGCAGCCTCGGTGTCCGGGCGAAGCCCACTCGGGCAGGAAGCCGCTTTCGCGGTAGGCGTTGGCCAAGCCGGCCTGCATCCTGACGTTCTCCGAGGGGTAGACGAGGTTCAGCAGCGGAAAGAGGCAGCGGAACGTGTCCCAGAAACCCGTGTCGGTGTACATGTAGCCCGGCAGCACCTCGCCGTTATAGGGACTGTAGTGCACGACCTCGCCCGCGGCGTCGATCTCGTAGAAGCGACGCGGGAAGAGCGTCGAACGGTAGAGACACGAATAGAAAGTGCGGTACTGCTCCTCCGTGCCGCCCGCGACCTCGATCGCACCGAGCACCTCGTCCCAGCGAGCCTGCGCGGCATCCTTCACGGCGTCGAAATCGGCGTCGCCCAATTCCGTGTCGAGGTTGCGTACGGCCTGTTCAGACGAAATGAACGACGAAGCGACACGGGCCGTGATCTGCTCGCCGCGCGCGGTGGCGAAGTACACGGCGGCCACGGCGTGGGCGCCCTCGACACTCGCCCCCTCGACCTCCTTCTTCCCGTCGAAGAGGGTGTAGCCCGCGAAGGGCTTGTCGAAACGGACGACGAACCAGTTGCGGAAATTCTCGGGCACGCCGCCGCTGTTGCGCGTGGTGTAGCCCGCGACGGTGCGATCGTCGATCACCTCGACCATCGAACCGCAGTCGTAGGCATCGACGACGACGCCCGACTCGGCGCATTCGGGGAAGGTGAAACGCATCGCCGCAGCACGCTCCGTCGGTGCGATCTCGACCCGCACGTCGTGATCGGCGAGGTAGACCTTGTAATAATAGGGCCGCGCCTCCTCCGACTGGTGGGAGAACCAGCTGCGGCGCGACTCCTCGTCGACCGCACCCCTGCCCCGCACGGGCATCAGCGCGAACTGGCCGTAATCGTTGATCCACGGCGAGGGCCGGTGCGTCTGCTTGAAGCCGCAGATCGTATGCGCGCCGTAGGTGTAGGCCCAGCCGTCGCCCATCTTTCCCGTCTGGGGCATCCACGAATTCATGCCCCACGGCAGCGAAACCACCGGCGAGGTGTTGCCCGTCGAGAGCGCATACTCCGACTGCGTACCCACCAGCGTCGAGACATACTCCGAGGGGCGTTTGAGTTGTTCGGATCGTTGCGTCTGCGAGCACCCGACGGCTGCGAGCAGCGCGAACGCGAGTAATTTCTTCATGGTTTCAAGTTATTTGTTTTCGAACCGGCAGCCTGCGGAGCTCGCGAACCGCGAGCCTCCGCTGCGGGAGGCTCCGGCCCGCACGGCTCTCCGGGCCGCGACGATCATCGGATCGAGTTCAACAATTCTGTTTTCCCGTCGTTCACCAGCTTGAGGATCAGCTCGCCGAACAGGGTGTTCTGCCATGCGAACCACGGACGGGTGAAGTTCGCAGTGTCGTGCCGCGAGAAGGATTCGTGCATGAATCCCGTACCGGCGTCGGTGGTCATCAGCGCGACGATGCAGTCGCGGATCTCCTCGTCGTCGGTCGACGTGAAGGCCCGCATCATGATGCTCATCGGCCAGATCATCTCCACGCCGATATGCGGACCGCCGATACCCTCGCCGGCCGCACCCCGCCAGAAGTAGGGATTGGCCTCGCTCCAGACGAAGCGGCGCGTATTCTCGTAGATCGGATCCGCGCCCCGCTCCACGTCGCCCAGATAGGGCATCGCCAGCAGCGACGGCACGTTGGCGTCGTCCATCAGCTGCACGCCGCCGAACCCGTCGACCTCGAAAGCGTAGATCCTGCCGAACTCGGGATGCTCGACCACCGCGTATTTCTGCAGCGCCGCAGCCACCTCGTCGGCCAACGCCGAGCAGGCGGCCGCCAGCTCCTTCTCGCCGTTCACGGTCGCGAGGATCTCGGCAGCCTTGCGCAGCGACGTGACGGCCATGAAGTTCGACGGAACGAGGAACTCGAAGGTCGTGGCGTCGTCCGAAGGACGGAACGCCGAGGCGATCAGCCCCACGGGATTCACCGGGTTGCCGCGCCCCACGTGGCACTTCGTGTCGAGCTGCCGGTCGGTGACGCGCAGGAAGATGTAGTCGCCCGGCCCCTCCTTGCGCTGCTGCTCCCGGAGGGTGGCGAGGACGACGCGCATGGCCTCGACCCACGCGTCGTCGAACACCGAGTCGTCGCCCGTGGTCTTCCAGTAATGGTGCGCCAGCCGGATCGGATAGCAGTGCGAGTCGATCTCCCACTTGCGTTCGAACACCCACGGACTCTGATCGTTGCCCGGGTAGCCCACATCCTCGCCGCGGCCCGTGGGACCGTCGTTGAAGGCGTTGGCATAGGGGTCGATCGCGATCAGCCGGAACTGACGCCGGATCACTCCGGCGATCATCCGCTGCAGGGCGGGATCCTTGCCGCACAGCTGCACATAGGGCCACACCTGCGCCCCCGAGTCGCGGAGCCACATGGCGGGAATATCGCCCGTATATACATAGGTATCGGGATTCCCGTCGGCATCCTCGCGGTAGTGCACCGTCGTATCGAGCGTGTTGGGGAAGCAGTTGGCGAACATCCACCGAAGGCGTTCGTTGGTCAGCAGACCGCACACGCGGGCGATCTCCTCCTCCACTGCTTCCGACTTAAAAAGCCGTTCGGCCTCGTCCGGGCGCTGCGAAGCGTACTCCGCAGGCTCGTCGACGCAATACCACACCTTCGGCTCGGCACCCATCTCGAAGAGCAGTTCGCCGCCGGCCACGAGGTCGGCATGGTCGATGTAGGGCTTCGTATAGGGCTGTCCGTTGAGCCGGACGCGCTGGATGTACTTGTTTTCGGCGGAGTTGTTCGCGGCGACGACCGTGAACGTGCCGCCCGCGACCTTCAGCTCCGCGCGATCGAACAGCGGCGAGCCGAACCAGTAGCGACCGCCGGCGGGCTCGGCCTCGTAGAAGCCGAGCGACGAGAGGACGTACCACGCCGACATCTGGCCCACGTCCTCGTTGCCCGAGAGCCCGTCCGGCGCGGCATGGTAGAGCGTCGTCAGCACCTCGCGCACCTTCTCGGCCGTCTTCCACGGCTGCCCGGCCATCGTATAGAGGTAGAGCGTCGAATGCGAAGGTTCGTTGCCGTGGGCGTACTGGCCGATCAGACCCGAAATGTCGGGCGACGTGTCGCCGCCCTCGACGACCGACGAAACCGTAAAGAGCGAATCGAGCTTCCCGATCATCCGCTCGCGCGAGCCGAAGCAGGCCTCCAAGCCCCGCACGTCGTGCGGCACGAGCCACGTATACTGCCAGCCGTTGCCCTCGCAGTAGTCGTCGGCACGGTGGGTCGACGCGAAGGGGCTGTAGGGCGTACGCCAGCCACCCTTCGAATCGCGGCCCCGCAGGAAGCCGGTCGAGACGTCGAACAGATGGCGGTAGGAGCGGCTGCGCTCGGCGAAGTACTTCGCCTCCTCGGTCTTGCCCAGCGCCTCGGCGGCACGGGCGGCGGCCGCATCGGCCACAGCGTACTCCAAGTCGTAGGCCACGGCCTCGTTGAACAGGTCGCAGGGGATGTAGCCGTACTTCATGCGCAGGCCGTTACCGCGGTCGGGGTTCATGGCCGTACGCTTGATCGCCTCGAAGGCGCGCTCGCGGTCGATACCCGGGATGTTCTTCACGATGGCGTCGGCCACGACGACGATACCCGGGTTACCGACCATGCAGTCGGTCTCGTTGCCCCACAGGTGCCAGACCGGCAGGCGCCCCTGCTCGTCGGCGATGGCGATCATCGTATTGACGATCTCGGGCATGCGCTCCGGCTGCAGGATCGTCAGCAGCGGCATCTTGGCCCGGTAGGTATCCCACAGCGAGAAGATCGTGTAGGTCGCACGGTCCGCCGCCATGCGCACCTCGCCGTCGGCGCCGCGGTACGCGCCGTCGACGTCGCAGAAGGTCGCCGGAGCGATCAGCGTGTGGTAGAGCGCCGTGTAGAAGATCGTGCGGGCCGTCTCGTCGGCGGTCTCGATCCGCACCTTCGACAGCTCGTCGTTCCATGCACGCTCGGCCGCTTCGGCCGTCGCTGCGAAGTCCCAGCCGGGAAGCTCCGCGGCGAGGTTCTTCGCGGCGCCCTCGACGCTCACGGGCGACAGGGCCACCTTCACGAGCAGCTGCTCGCCCTCCGCCGTATCGAACTCGACGCGGGCATAGCGCGCCGCGATCGCCGGCGCCTCCGATTCGATCATCTCGCCCGGCTGCTCGTAGCGGATCGCCTTCGCGGGTTTCGAGAACTCGGCCACGAAGTAGACCTTCTGATCCTTCGCCCAGCCCGACGAGTGACGCCAGCCGGCGAGACGCGTCTTGTCGTCCGAGAGGACGAAGCCCGTATCGGTGGCCTTGTCCCAGCAGCCGCCGTTCTCGAGGTCGAAGACCACGGCGGCATCATCGGCTGCAGGGAACGTATAGCGGTGCATGCCGACGCGCGCTGTGGCGGTGAGCTCGGCCGTGATGCCGTAGCGGGTCAGCGGTACAGCGTAGTAGCCGGGCTTCGCGACCTCCTTCGAGCGGTCGGCATAGGACCACAGACCCGATGCCGGATCCTCCTCCGTGCCGCGGGCGCAGACGACATCGCCCGTGACGGGCATCACCGTGATGTCGAACAGGTCGCCGATGCCCGTACCGCTCAAGTGCGTGTGCGAGAAGCCGATGACCGTGGAGTCGCTCTCGTGATAGCCCGAGCACCAGTCCCACGTCTGGGGAATGCTCGTGGGACCTACCTGCACCATGCCGAAGGGCACATTGGCCCCCACGAAAACATGGCCGTGACCGCCCGTGCCGATCTTCGGATCGACGAAGCGGGTGAAATCGGTATCGGCCGCAGGCTGCGAGCAGGCTCCCAGCAGCAACGCAGCGGCGGTCAGTAATCTCTGGATGTTCATTTATTCGTTTTTTGAAGTTCGAAGGTGAGTGTTCCGCCCCGCAGCAGTTCGTCGTGCGGGATGCGGTAGTCGGCGAGCGGCTTGCCGCCCAGCGTCATGCGACGGATGCGGTCGCCCGCGCCCCGGCGTTCTACGACCAGCTCGCCGCGCGGCGTGTCGATCGCGACGCGGTCGAAGGTCGGCGCCGTAAGCGTATAATAGGGCTCGCCCGGGCAGTCGGGATAGAAGCCCATCATCGAGAAGACGGCCCACGCGGACATCGTGCCCGTATCGTCGTTGCCCGGAATGCCGTCGGGCTCGGTGGTGAAGTACTTCGCCAAGAGGCGCGCGACCTCCCGCTGCGTGCGCCACTCCTCGCCGCGGAAGCGGCTGAAAAGATAGGCATAGGCGATGTCGGGCTCGTTCGCGGGGTCGTAGAACCCCGCGTCGAAGACCCGCTGCAGCTTGTCGACGAACTTGCGCTTGCCGCCCATCAGCTTCGCCAAGCCCTCCACGTCGTGGGGCACGAAGAAGGTGTAGTTCCAAGCAGAGCCCTCGTGGAAGCCCGGCACGGCCTCGAAGTTCTCGCCCTGACGCGGGTCGAACGGCTCCAGAAAACGCCCCTCCTTCGTGATGGGCCGCAGCGTGCCCGACTCGGGCGAGTAGTAGTGCTTCCAACCGCCGGCGCGCCGGCGCAGCTCGGCGGCGAACTCCCGCTCGCCCCGCTCCTCGGCCAGCCATGCCAGCGCGGCGTCGGCCACGTAGTACTCCAGTGCGTGCGACACGGAGTTGTCGCCCGAGTTATCCCCGGCGAACCAGCCCAGCGGAATATAACCCCGCTCGATGTAGGGATCGATGTCGGGACGCATCGGATTCTGCGCACCCGGCGTCGTGGCCGAGCGTTTCATCGCGGCGTAGGCCGCCTCCATGTCGAAGTCGCGGAGGCCCTTGCGCCACGTGTCGACCAGCACCGGGATGGCCGGATCGCCCTCCATCGTGAAGGTCTCGCGGCCGTAGAGCTCCCACTTGGGGAGCCAGCCCCACTCCTCGGACATGCCCACCATCGAGCGCACCATGTCGAGCTGACGCTCGGGGTAGACAAGCGTCAGAAGCTGGTGCACGTTGCGGTAGGTGTCCCACAGCGAGAAGACCGTATAGCGCTCCCCGTCGGCGGCGACGCCCGTCTCGCCCGAGCGCTCCATCAGGGGATACTCGCCGTTGACGTCGCTCACGAGGTTGGGATGGATCAGCGCATGGTACAGCGCCGTGTAGAAGACCCGTTTCTGGTCGTCGGTGCCGCCCTCGACCCGGATGCGCGCAAGATCGGCGTTCCAGCGCGCCGCGGCCGCCTCGCGCAGCGCGTCGAAGGTCGTGCCCGCAGGCTGCTCGGCATCGAGGTTGCGGCGGGCGTTCTCCGTCGAGACGTACGAAATACCCATGCGCACCTCGACCTGCTCGTCCTCGCGAAGATCGTCGAACGTGAACCAGTAGCCCACGTCGTCGCCCGCAAGTTCGCGGCCGTACTGCGTATAGAGCTTGTACTTGCCGTTGTCCGGCGTCCACTCGGCCTCGACGCCCGTCATCGGACGCTGCTTCTTCCAGTAGCCCGACTGCGACGGGACTTTCGAGACGCGCAGCACGAAGTATACCGGGAAGACCTTCTGCGGATTGTAGCAGAAGGTACCCAACAGCTTCGAGCCCTCGATCTCCGTGGCGCTCACACGGCGCACCATGGCGCCGCTCTCGTTGGTGAGGCCCTCGCCCAGATTGAGCAGGATGTGTCCCTGCCCGGCGGGGAAGGTGTAGCGCTCGGCCGAGGTGCGCGGCGTGGCGGTCGCCTCGGCACGGATGCCGTACTTCTCCAGCGACACGCCGTAGTAGCCCGGCGAGGCGGTCTCCTCCGCATAGGGCGACCCGTAGCGTTTGTAGTCCACGTCGAGTGCGCCCGTCGTGGGCATCGTCAGCAGGGCCCCCATGTCGGGGCATCCCACGCCGCTCAACGCTCCGTGGGCGAAGCCCGTGAAGAACTTGTTATGGAACTCGTAGGGCGTCGACCACCAGCGTGCATCCTTGTCGTAGACGTTGGTGTCGGAGCCCATGACGTTGAACGGCACCACCGACATCATGCCGTTGGGCGTGACGGCCCCCGGGTTGCATGTTCCGAAGTTGGTCGTACCGATGAAGGGGTCGACCCACGAGGCCGGTTCCTGCGCCCGAACCGCCGCACCGAAAACGGCTGCGGCGAGCGCTATGGTGAGAAGCGTTCGTCGCATGGCCGTCAGAGAATGCTGTTTTTCTTGGTGAACTCGACGATCTCGTCGATGTATCCGAAGGCGAGCCCCGTCACCGTGTCGGCGCATCCGTAGTAGACCGCGACGCGCCCCGTCTCGGGATCGTGGAGCGAAGCGCAGGGGAACGTCACGTTCGGCACATCGCCCGTCAGTTCGTAGATTTCGCGCGGCGAGATCAGATACGGGCCGCTGCGGGCGATCACCTTCCACGGCTCCTCCAGATCGAGCAGCGCCGAACCGAAAGCATAGACGTAACCGTTGCACGAGCGCAGCACGCCGTGGTAGAAGAGCAGCCAGCCCTCGCTCGTCTCGATGGGCACCGGACCCGCACCGATCTTCATGCACTGCCAAGCGCTCTGCTCGAAGGCCGCGGGAGCCATCACGTGGCGGTGGCGTCCCCAGTACTCCATGTCGGGCGACTCCGAATAGAAGATGTCGCCGAAGGCGGTGTGCCCCGTGTCGCTCGGACGCGACAGCATGGCGAACTTGCCGCCGATCTTGCGCGGGAACAGCACGCCGTTGCGGTTATAGGGCAGGAAGGCGTTCTCCAGCTGGTGGAAGGTCTCGAAATCGGTCGTCCACGCGATGCCGATCGTCGGTCCGTGGTAGCCGTTGCACCACGTCACGTAGTATTTGTCCTCGATTTTCGCCACGCGGGGGTCGTAGCCGTAAATCCACTCGCCCACTTCGGGGTCGGCACCCTCCATGCGGATGTCGGCCTCGTCGATGTCCCACTTCAGACCGTCGACAGAGAAGCCCACGTGGATGCGCATGCGGCGGTTCGTGTCGTCGCAGCGGAACACGCCGGCATAGTTGTAGTCGCCCTTCTTGAAGGGAACGACCGCCGAGTTAAAGATCGAGTTCGACGTCGAAAGCAGGTCGCGCGGAATGATCGGATTGGCCGAATAGCGCCACATAACCTCTTTCGAACCCGCGGGACGCTCCTCCCACGGCATGTCCGGAAGCGCCGGACCCGCGATTTTGAGTTTGTTCATGGTGTATGAAAATTATATTATATGTTATCCGATCGTTTTTCGGTCGCCTGCTCCGCACCGTCGGCATGGGTGAAGGGCACGAACCACGTGATGAGGAAGGCCGGAATCGTGAAGACCAGCACGAAGAGGAAGAAGTCGCCGTAGCCCAGCCAGTCGCTCAAGTAGCCCGACACGGCGCCCGTCAGCATCACCGAAAGGTTCATGATGCCCGACGCGAAGGCGTAATGGGCCATCTGGTGCTTGCCCGGGGCCACCTGCTGCATCATGAAGAGCGTGAGGCCCACGAAGCCGAATCCGTAACCGAAGTATTCGAGCACGATGCCCCCGCCCACGATCCACATCTCGGCGGGCTGGAACCACGCCAAGAGGGCGTAGACCGCGAAGGGCACGTTGAAGATGCAGCAGAGCGTGAACAGCGTCCGTTTCAGCCCCCGGTGTGCGATGTAGTAGCCCGCGAGCAGCGAGCCGAGCAGGAAGGCGCCCGCACCGAAGGTGCCGTAATAGAGGCCCATCTGCTGGTTCGTGAGGCCCAGTCCTCCCTCGGCGGTCGTCGCCTTGAGGAACAGCGGCACGATCTTCATCACGAAGCCCTCGCCCAGACGGTAGAGGATGATGAAGGCGATATAGTACCAGATATGCCGCTTGGTGAAGAAGGCGGCGATCACCTCGCGGAGTCCCTGCAGCCCCTCGCGCAGGGTATGGCGGCCCGCTGCGGCGCCGCTCGACGGCAGCGCGCGCGTATGGTAGAGCCCCAGCGCGAAGAGGACGACGCCGATGATCGCCAGCACGATGGTCCACGCCTGCAGGTAGGCGTCGAACTTCGCGGCGCCCGCGGCGTCGAAGCGGTTGTAGAGCCATCCGGCGAACCACACCAGCGCCCCCGTGGCGACCAGTTTCGCGAGGTTGTAGAAGGCGCCCTGCCAACCGATGTATTTCGCCTGATCCGTCGCATCGAGCTCCGACATGTAGACGCCGTCGGCCGCGATGTCGTGCGTCGCACCGCTGAACGCCACGACGGCGAACACGGCGATCGTCACGGCGAAGAAGGCCGGCATGTGGAGCGCCAGCGCCGCGAGACCGAACATCGTGCCGCTCACGAGCTGCGTCGCGACCACGAAGAACTTCTTCGTGCGGAAGAGCTCCAGAAAGGGGCTCCACAGGAACTTGATCGTCCACGGCCACATGATGAGCGAGGTCCAGAAAGCGATCTGCGTATCGGGAATCCCGAGATCCTTGAACAGCACGGACGAAACCATATTCAGCACCACGAACGGAAGCCCCATCGCGAAATAGAGGCTCGGAACCCACTTCAGGGGATTGTTCGGAAGAGATTTCATCGGTCAGTCGAGTTAATGGAACAAAGATAAGGGTTTCGCATTACTAATACAATTTATTTCCCCTTTTTGCTCCCCGAAAACTCCTTTTTCGCCGCGCCGAAGGCCTCACAGGGCGGAAGGCCCGAAAAAAGCGGCTCCGGCACATGGTGCCGGAGCCGTCGGAAGCGATGGGCCGCCGCCTCTATCGGTATTCGATGCGGGCGTTGCCGATCGAACAGGTCGCGAGCCGGTTGCGCTGCGCCTCGGTCATGTAGACGGTCTGCAGCGCGGCGTTTTCCGAGACGTCGAGCGACGTCAGCTGCTGGTTGGCCGTGATGTCGAGCGTCGCGAAACCGCCCTTGCGGCACTCGAGCGTCTCCAGCGCCGGGCAGCCCGACACATCGAAACTCTTCAACTCGGACGTGCCCTGCACCTTGAAGGTGCGGAGCTGCGTGCCCGAAACGCGGAACGCGTCGACGCCCTTGCGGGAAGCATCGGTCAGTTCGGGCTTGAGCGAGGAGAAGCCGCCGGGCACCTTCGTCACCGGCGCATCGCCCAGCACGAGCTCCTTCAGGCCGCTGCGCGTAAAGCTCAACGTGGTCAGCGCAGTGTTGGCGCTGAAGTCGGCCCGCTCGATATAGTTCGACGAGATGTTGACCTCGGTCAGCTTCGCGAACCGCTCGATGCCGGCGATGCTCCGGATGTCGGAGTAGGAGAGCGAATTCATCGTCGTGGCCGCAGCGCCCTTGCCTAGCAGCTCGACCGCGCCGTCGTCGTGACGGAACACATAGGATTCGACGAGAAGGCATTCGAGGAACTTTTCGTCCTCGATCTCCAGAAAGACCGCATCGCCGTAACGCTGCAGGATCAGCCCCTTGACCGTGATTCCCGAGTCGTCGGTGGCCTGCACCGTCACGCGAGCGATGCGCGTGCCGTCGTAGGCCGACGTCGCGTCGGCGACGAACCGCACCTCGCGCGCCACGAGCTCCGCCTCCTCGGCGGGCGGCGGCGTGATCGATCCGTCGAGCCGCACCCAGCTCGGCCACATGTAGTCGACCGAAACCGAATAGGGCACATTGGCGCGGATGGTCATGAGCGTCTCCCCGCCGGCGGTCGGCGCGAAGGCGTTCTCGACCAGAATGCCCTTGTTCTGCTGCTGGCGGATCGTCAGCCGGGCCAATGCACCCCGCTCCACGTCTCCGCCCAGCTCCAGCTCGGCGCTCCGCAGCTTATAGGTATCGTTCTCGCGCACGACGAACTCCAGTACGCTGCGTTCGAGCGCCCGCGTGCCGACGAACTCCAGCCAGTCGCGCGCCTCCTCGGGCACCGCGATGTCGAACTCCGCATTGGACTGCATGTCGATCAGCAGGCGTCCGCCCTCGGCCGACACCTCCCACTCCTCTTTCGGCAGCACGACCATGTCGACCTGCGTCTGCGTCACCGTGTAACGCACGGCCTTCTCGGCGCACATGAAGGTGTAGGTCACCGACCGCGGCGACGCGGGATCGTCGTTCGGATCGGCCGTGAAGACCACCCGATCGCCGTCGACGCCCGCCACGACCGAAGGCCGGCACCACGTCTTGCGTCCCGTCAGGCGCCACGGCCCGCTGCTGGAGACGGCCACCTCGGCACGTCCGCCATCGGGTCCCACGACCAGCTCGGGTGCGCTGATCGCCAGCCTCGTCGATTCGATTTCGGCCCGATCGTCGCCGCATGCGACCAGCAGGAGGGCCGCACATCCCCATATCCAATGTCTCATATCGCTCGTTCGGTTGTGCCGGCCGCGGAATTAGCGGCCGTGCGGTTGTTTGCATGCGTTTCCTCGGGCTCCGTCGCGAACTTGCGCCACAGACGTCCCGACCAAGTCACCCCGTCGTCGTAGAGGATCCGGCCGATCTTGTCGAATGCCTCCTCGTAATCGGTGGCATCGAGGCAGTAGAGCAGGCACACCCCGAACGGATCAGCGAGCGGAGCGCCCGAGAACTGCTCGTAACGGAGTCGACGCATCTCGCTTTCGTGAAAGACGCAGCCTCCGCGGATGTTGAGCGCATAAGGTCCGTACTGCGACCGTTTCATGCCGGTGATCTTATGCAGGGTGCCGTCCGACCACGTACCGTAAAAAGGCTGGTAGGCGTAATCGATCAGCTCGCCGATCGGAATGCCGTCGACCTTGCCCGAAGGCGCATGGCCGATGTCGTAAACCGTGATGAGCTTGTCGGGCATCAGCCGGCGGCACTCGTAGACGAGGCGCGCGGAACGGGCCGACGAAGGTTCGGGCCAGATGATCCCGTCGGGCTTGTAGTCCGACCACTCGTCGTCGAAATCGACGCCGTCGAGGCCGTAGGTATCGACGAACGCCTTCAGCTCGGCGGCGAAGTCGACCGCCATCGCGTCGGTCAGTCCGCCGATGCCCGCCGCATCGTGGTTGCCCAGCACCGAGAGACTCACCCGGATGCCGCGCTCCTGCAGGGGCGCGATGAACTGCTCGCGGTGATCGAGGATATGCTGCACGTTGTCGTTGCAGTGGAGGTAGGGCCGCCCGTTCTCGGCGTCGTAGTTGATGTTCGCGGCGAAGATGTTCACGATATCGATGAAGGGCTTGCCCGACCCCTTCATCGTATATTCGCCCGTATTGAGCGGGTTGTCGCTGTTGACCTCGATGTAGCAGATCGTCACGAAACCCGTTCCCTTGTCGGCGTCGGGCCGGTTCTGTTTGGTTCTCAACGACAAGAGGCAGCCGGCATCGTCGGGCCGGATCCGGATGCCGGGCGTCACCGCCTCGGCCCGGACGGGCAGCATGTAGGATTCGATCGGGGTGCCGTCGGCCGGCTGGCGTACGGTGACCGCCACCGGATCGGAGCGGACATCGCCCGGAGCGATGAGGATCGCCCCCTGCTCTTCGAGCGTCACCAGCTCCTCGGGACAGCAGAGGTACCGGGTGCCGTGGGCGGCATTGTACTCCTCCAGCAGCGAGGGATCGATCTTCAGCACGATGTCGACACCCTCGGAGGCACCCTGCGAGAGGGTGAAGACCAGCTCCGTACTCCCGGTGCCCTCCGTGAGATCGATCGTGCCCGCACCGCGTACGGAGGCCGGGCAGCGGAGCATGCCGTAGATCGTACGCACCGCGTCGAGATTCCGCTCGGGCCCATCCACCGCGATCCGATCGGCGCAAGCGCCGAGAAGGAGTGCGGCCGCACCGAAGAGCGCGAGCGAGGTTTTATTCAGGTAGTTCATGTTCAGCGTTTTTTTCGGGTTCATCATCACTTCTCCTCCTTTTCGGGCAGGGCGACCTGCGTCCAGCGCATCGGCGCGCCGGCGGGGTCGAACACCTCCAGATCATTGCCCGCCACATAATCCTTGACGCGCGAGCCGTTGCCCTCGTCGAACTTCCAGTAGGCCGCCAGCCCCTCCGAGGCAGGATCGACGCGGTAGATGCCCGCGGCGATCTGCTCCTGCGTGCGGACGACGTTCCAGATCCGGCACTCGGCGATTTCGCCCGCCAGATAGCGGTCGGGCGCATAGGAGCGGCCGATCCAGAAGCCGCGGGAGGTTTCGCTCTCCTGCGCGACGGTCAGCGACTTGCCGAGGTTGACCATTCGCATGGGCCCGTCCGGGAAACCGCCCTCGGACTGCAGCTGCCCGTCGACGTAGATCCGCAGGTCGTTCTTGCCGGCATCGTACGTCACGGCGACATGGACCCAGACGTTCGTCGGAAGAACCTTCGCGGCATCCTTCGGCGGAAAATTCCGCTTGCTCGAGGCGACCTGAATCTGCCCCGGGTGGTTCGAGTCGCCGAAGCGGATCAGGAAGTGCCTCTCGATCCCCATCAGCGTACTGATGGGGCGGTCGAAGCTCCGCACGCGGATCAGCGCCTCCATCGTCAGCTGCGTCAGCGAGTTGAGGCGCGAGGCATCGTTCCATGTCGGCACCCAGAGGAAGCTGCCGTCGATGTCGCCCACGACGTCGATGAGCGACGCGCCCCGGAAGACGTAGTAGATCGTCCGCGACCGGGCCACCGTCGCGATATCGGCCCGCGCGATAGTGACGGGCAGCACGTAGAGCACGTCGCGATCGAGCAGCTCCAGCTCGCGGAAACGGAGTTCGACACCCTCCGAACGGATGCCGCCGGCGCGGATCACGTCGTCGTGCGCCGCGAATTCGTAGTACTTCGCATGGAGGAGGATCGCATCGGCATAGTAGGCCTCGTTGTAGGTCGCGACCTTCCCGGGAGCCGCTTCGTAGCGCAGGTGCACGTCGGCGGAGCGGGGTTTGGCCATCGCGGCCGTCAGCAGCTGCGTCCGCTCGCTCGTCTCCTCCTTGAGCAGCGTCGTTTCGGTCATCGACTCCGAATCGATGAAGAGCCTGTTGTCGAACGCCGCAGCTCCGGGATCGTCGTCGTTGCAGGCGGCCAGCGCAAGCGCGCAGAGCGCCGCCAGCCGGCATATGTGTAGCTTCATGGGATTCATTCGTATTTGGGTGTTGGATTCATGATCGACACGGCTTCGCGCACATGGGCGTACGAAAGCGACGCATCGTGGTAGTCGGCCGCAACCGCCCCGACGACCAGTCCGGCCTTGACGAAGGCCGCATCGTCGGTCGCGACCCAGTAGGCCGCCTCGCGCAGCGCCGGGAGGGGCGTACCGTCGGCCGAGGAGAAGTAGCCGGTCTTCGTGTCGGAGGGATCGAGCGAGGCGGTGCTCACCGCCACCAGCACGCGGTCCGCCGGCACGTGCGCGCGGAGCGACGTGAGCGTCCGCAGCGTCAGCTGCATGACATCGGTCGCGTCGCGCGTGGCCATGATGAGGTAGTCGGCCTCACGAAGCAGATCGCGCGCGAGGAGGTACTCGGGCCGCCCTTCGAAGAAGAAGAGTTTCTCGGGATGCGCCGCGCGCCACGCCGCCGCCTTATCCAGCAGCGCCTGCTGCCGCGACGCGAACTCCGCACGCTCGGCATCGGTCATCGTGAGGGTCGAACGACCGTGGTAGCGGAGCGTCACGCCATCGTAGCCGTGGGCGTCGCAAAGGGCGAACAGCGCATCGATCCGCCGCTCGGCGAAGCGGGCGAACTCCTCGTCGGGGGCGAGCGCCTGATAGTCGGCCTCGACGGCCTCGTAATCGACGGCATAGACCGTACGTATGCCCTTGTCGCGGCGCATCGCCGCCACTTCGCGGGCCATCCAGCCGGGCATGGTTTCGGGATGGGAGAGGCAGACGACATCGACGCTGTCGGGCAGCGAGGCGGGATGGTGCGCCCGGCTCGCCGGCTCTTCCCGATCGTTGGCGAACTCCACATAGACGATCTTGTGGGCGCTCTGACGGTAGGCGCGCAGCGCAGCGAGGTACTCCGCATAGAGCTGCGGGTCGTCCCGCCCCGCATCGGGCGTCGCGACGCCCACCCCTTCGGGTTCGGTCCACGCACTGCAGGCGCCCAGCACCGCGATGCAGGCCGCAAGTAACAGCCGACGGCCGAAGCCTCCGCAGCCGACGGCGCGAAGACGATTTCGGTTCAAGGTTTTCATCGTATTCATCGGTTTTTCGTATTCGGATTGCAGTCCCACCACACGCGCGTCGCCATGTCGTCGGGTCCCCCGAGCAACGTGGCGACCGCCTCGCGGTAATGGACCGGATTCTTGGCGTACTCGTCCTGCGGGTACGCCATGCGCCGGGCGAAGGCATTGGGCGCGATCACCCCGCCGCTCTGGTTGTGCGGCGACGGCCACAGGCGCGGATAGCCCGTGCGGCGGAACTCGGACCACGCCTCGACCCCAGCCGTGCGCCAGCAGGCGATCCACTTCTGGGTGACGATGCGCTCGAGGTTGCGCTCGAAGTCGTCGGCGGCATCGTAGCGCACGGCGACGGTGCTCATCGCCGAGGCGCTGTAGCCCAGCTTCGGATCGACGTAATCGCCCGGCTTGGACGTTCCGGCGGCATAGGCCTCGGGATTCGCCACGCCCCACTCTTCGAACGAGAGGGCGATGCCCCGCTCGTAGAGCGTCTGCGCATCGGCGCCCATGCTCCAGCCGCGCAACGCCCCCTCGGCACGCAGGAAGGCCACCTCGGCGGCATTCATCCACCGCATGGGGGTCGTCTTGTCGACCGACATGTTCGAGTAGCCGGCACCCTGCGACGCATCGGAGCCCTTGATGCCCCGGCGCAGACCGTAGTAGCCGTTGACGATGCCGGCGCCGTCGGCCGCCGTGAAGGTCGAAAGGGCGAAGTAGCGTTCGCGGCGCGGATCGTCGTATCCGTTCATGCAGGAGACGATGTCGGCCGCAGCGCGGTAGTCGCCCCACTGCTGCGTGAGCAAGAAATAGAGGTTCTGCACGGGATGGACCGCCGTGGCGTTGTGGGCGTTGTCGGTCATCACGCCGACCTCGTGCAGCACGGCCTCCTCGGCACGTCGGCGCGCACCCTCCGGGTCGGCGTAGACCGTACGCACGGCCAGTCGCAGCTTGAGCGAATTGGCATAGCGGATCCAGCCCGTGAGATCGCCCCCGAAGATCCGGTCGGCCTTCGGGTTGAGGGCCTCGGCGCGATGGGCGGTGAGGGTGGCCACGGCCTTGTCGAGCGCGGCGAACATCTGTTCGTAGATCGACTTCTGCGCATCGTAGGGAGCCGTCAGCTCGCCGTTGTGGCCCACCTGCGAGTAGGGAATCGGACCGTAGATATCGGTCACGCGGTGCAGCGCCGCGACCTTGACGATCTCGGCCACGGCCAGCGGCACCGGATCGTCCGTGGCGCCGCGCAGCTGCGTGTGGGCGATGAATATGCCCGAGACGATGTTCTTGAAGGCCACCTCGGTCCAGTCGTAGGTGGGATTGTAGGTGGAGATCTTCTCGGTCCACCCCTTGTGTTCGGCGAGGTAACCGCCCAGCGTGGCGCCCAGCAGGACGTCGACGAACTGGAAATCGTGCTCGGCGAAGGGTACCACCCACCCCTGCATGGAGGTCAGGGCACCCTGAATCTTGTAGTCGTCGGCCGTCATATCCTCTTCGGTAGCATCGTAGGGCGGCGTGTTGATGTGCTCGTAATTGCCCGTGCAGGCCGAAAGGCATGCCACCGAGAGCAGGAGCCATCGCATCGTATGGAATCGTTTTTTCATGACGTAAGCGTTAGAATTTCAGACGGACATTGCATCCGATGCTGCGCATCGAGGGCATCATGAAGTAGTCGATGCCCTGATAGTAGTTGCCGGTCGTCGCCACGGACTCGGGATCGAACGGCGCCTTGCACCAGATCATCCAGAGGTTGCGGCCCACGAGCGAAACCGTCAGTTCGCAGAGGCCGCCCAGCGCCTTGCGCGGGATCGTATAGCCGATCGAAGCCTCCTGCAGGCGGACGTTGGTCGCATCGTAGGTATAGTATTGCGGAATGCCGTTCTCCGACGCCACCGTCGCATACCACTTGCGGGCATCGATGCGGTCGATGCCGTTGACCCGCACGCCGCCCGCATCGCGCGCCGCGGCCGTAGCCTCCGAAACGCCGAAGTAGTCGAGGCGCGCCTGCGTGGCCGAATAGACGATGCCGCCCAGACGGGCCGAAACGAGGAATCCGAACCGGAAATTACCCCACCGGAAGTCGTTGCGCCACGCCATGTTGGCCGTCGGCAGCACGCTGCCCAAAAAGAGATCGCCCGCTTTGGAGTTGCGTACGGGTTCGCCCGAAGGCCCCACGTAGACATACCCGTCGGCATCGCGCCGCAGGTCGACGAGCGAGTAGAGGTCGCCCAGCGAACCGCCGGGTTTGAGCAGGAACCGGGCGTTCTGCAGACCGCCGACGTCGAGCCGGTCCATCGTCACCAGCGCGCCCGTCTCCGGATGGACGTAGTCGTCGAGCAGCTCGAGAATCGTGTTCTTATTGGCGCTGAAAGTGTAGTCTGAACTCCAACTGAACCGGCGCCACGTATTGCGGTAGCCCAGCGAGAGCTCCACGCCGCGGTTGCGGACGTTGCCCGTCTGCACGTAGAGGGTCTTGTAACCCGACGAGACGGAGAGCTGCGGATCGAAGGTCTGATTGAAGGTCTTCGTATCGTAATAGCTGGCGTCGAATTCGAAATGGCGCAGGAAGCGCAGCGTGAGGCCCACTTCCCACGAATCGGTGCGTTCGGGCTTAAGGTCGTAGAGCGGGTAGTGGCTTTTGGTCTCCCACGTCTTGGTGTTGGGATCCCACTCATAGGTGGGATTGGCCAGAAAACGCGCGAAAGGAAGGCCCACCGAGGCGAACGAGCCCCGCACCTTGACATAGGAGAGGTTCTCGGGCATGTTCGGGATCAGCTCCGAGAGCACCACCGAGGCTCCGACCGAAGGGTAGAAGAACGACGAGACCACCGAGTTGGGACCCGCCAGCTGCGAGGGCCAGTCGTTGCGGCCCGTCAGGGTCAGGTAGCAGGCGTTGCGCCAGCCCACCTCGAGGCTCGCGAAGAGCGACTGGTACTGCTCGCGCCAGCCGCTCTGCGTGCGCTTGGTCTGCGAATCGTCGAGCTGGAAGACGTTGAAGACGTTGGCCAGACCGTCGGCCCGGATGGGACCGCGGTTGCTGAACCCGTCGACGCGGATGTTCGAGAAGGAGCCGCCCGCATTGACGTGCAGCGACCAGTCGCCGAACGTGCGGTCGATGTCGAGCAGCGCATCGCCGTAGAACTGCTGCTCCTTCGTGTGCTCGATGCCGTAGAGGCCGTTGGCGCCCTCGGCGATCGTCGGATTGGTCGACGCGTAGAACTTCTCGGTATAGGCGTTCTCGGAGTTGTCGAGGCGCAGACGTCCCGAAAGGGTCATCCAGTCGAAGATCTTATAGGTCAGCCCCGCATGGATCATGTAGCGGTTGCGGTCGTTCTCGCGCAGGTTGCGGTAATTGGTCCAGTAGGGGTTGTCCCACTCGATGCCCCCCTTGCCCATCAGCGGCCAGTACTGGGTCATGATCTTGCGCTCGGGGTCGTACCGCTCGAACATGCGGACGCGCTCCCAGTCGTCGCCCCGCGGAAAGAGGTAGGCCGAGACGAGCGGGTTGGAGTAGATGCCCTGATTGGTCATGTTGCGGTCCTTCTGCCGGATGTAACCGGCCCCCACGTCGAGCTTCATGCGGTCGCGCAGAAAGGAGGTCGTATTGCGGAAGGTGAAATTGTAGCGGTCGTAGCCGTTGTTGGGCACCACGCCGCGCGCATCGACGGCACCGGCCGAGAGATAGGTCTGGTTGCGTTCGGTGCCCGTGGTGAAGGAGACGCTCTCGGTGCCGACGATGCCCGTCCGGAAATAGTCCTGCGTGGGCTCGTAGCCCGGACGGTTGGCCGCATTGAGGCGCCGGCCCCAGCTCATGGCCGCCTCGGGCTTGTCCGACGCGACGTCGCCCGTACCGTAGCGGTTCTGGAAGCGGGGCATCACGAAGGGGGCCAGCAGCTCCGTGTTGCTGGAGACCGTCACCGAGGTCTGCCCGGCGAGGCCCCGCTTGGTGGTGATGACCACGGCGCCGTTCGAAGCGTGGCTGCCGTAGAGCGCCGCGGCAGCGGCTCCCGTCAGCACCGAGATCGACTCGATATCCTCGGGGTTGATGTCGGCGATCGCCTCCGAGCGGCCGCGCGACTGGAACTCCGTGTCGCCGTCGCCGCCGAGCGTATAGACCGGCACGCCGTCGATCACATAGAGGGCATTCGAAGACTGGTCGATGGCCTTCGTGCCGCGCATGACCACCTTCGAGGCGCCGCCCACGCCCGCCGACGAGGCGTTGATGTTCACGCCCGCGACCTTGCCGTTGAGCGCGTTGACGAAGTTGGCATCGCGGACCGTCAGCAGCTCCTCGGAGGCCACCTGCTGCACGTTGTAGGCCAGCGCCTTCTCCGAGCGTTTGATGCCGAGCGCCGTAACGACCACGGCGTCGACGCCCACGGCCTCCTCGCGCAGCTCCACGCGCAGCGAGGTACGGCCGCCGACGGGGAGTTCCACGGCGGCATAGCCCAGATAGTTGACCGTCAGCACAGCCTCCGCAGGATCGGAGACGCGGAGCGTGAAGGAGCCATCGGGACCGGTGGTCGCACCGGTGGTCGTGCCCTTGACGATGACGGCCGCGCCCACGACCGGCACGCCGTCGGCATCGACCACCTCGCCCGAGACGACGGCCGCCCCGGACCGCTCCGGAGCGGCGGGTTTATGCGAAAGGACGATGTTCGTATTTTCGACCGCATAGCGGATATCCGTCGTGCGCAGCAGCGCATCGAGCGCGTTTTTGAGCGGCATGTCGACGACATCGATCGAAACCCGGGCGCCGACATCGACGCTCCGGTCGTACACGAAAAGGTAGGAAGTCTGCCGTTCGACGGCATCGAGCACCCGCTCGAGCGGGACGTCGGCGAAGCGGAGCGTCACCGGCGCGGATTGAGCCCGCACCTGCCCCGTGCAGAGCAGGGTGGCGAGCAGCGTTGCGAGCAAAAGCGGAATCGCTTTCGCAGGACCTGTACATTTAATCATTCGGGTTGGTAGTTTGAGGTTGGGGCCGTCCTGCGGACGGCAATGGTTCGGGGCATCCGCCGCCCTGCGGCACCGGACACATGACGGAATCGGGATTCGCTGTTACATAGGCACAAAGGTCATTCGTATAAGAAAAACGGGAATTATCGGATATAGATCGTCTCTTTGGTTTCGTTGCGCTCGAAGGTGAAGTCGGCGCTGTGCTGCAGCACCGAGAGGGCATGGTCCACCCCCTCGGCGATGCGGATCTTGCCCGTGAAGCGGTTGTCGGCGACGGCCGGACGCAGCACCTCGATCCGCACGCCGAAATACTTCTCGAAACCGGCGAGCAGCTCCTCGAACGTGACGTCGCGGAAGACGATCAGCCCCTCGCGCCAGCGGAACTCCTCGTGCTCGGGAATGGCGTCGACGACGAACCGGCCGTCGCGGCGCGTAACCCGCTGCGCGGGCGTCAGCTCCACGCGGCGGTCGGGCGCCGAGCGGTCCGTGACCCGCACGCTCCCTTCGACGAGCGCCGCGACGAACTCATCCGCTTCGGGACGCGCCTCGACGTCGAACTTCGTGCCGAGCACCTCCACGTCGCACGCATAGGTTTCGACGACGAACGGCCGCGAGGCTTCGTGCGCCACATCGAAGAAGGCCTCGCCGACCAGCTCCACCCTGCGCTGCCGGCTGCCGAACGCAGCGGGATACCGCAGCTCCGAAAGAGCGTTGAGGCAGACCTGCGTGCCGTCGGGCAACGTCACGTCGACCCGCTGTCCGGCAGGCACGACGATCGTATTGCCCCGCATCTCGGGCCGTATGCGGTGCCGCACGGCGTAACCGCCGCCCAATCCGACGACGACGGCCAGCAGCGCGGCATAGCCGAGCGCACGGCGCACGAGGGTGCGGCGCGTCGCCGCACGACGCGCAGGCGCCGCATGCAGCAGCATGGCATCGTAGACCCGCCGTTCGGCGAGCAATTCGTCGTTATGCCGGGGCGACGCATCGAGCCAGTCGAGCAGCCGCTCCTCCTCCGCAGCCGACGCTCGGCCGGCGAAAAATCGGTACAATAATTCTCTATCCATGACGATACTATAACACGCAACGGACCCGCATCCCTGAAAAAAAGCACATTTTTTTCGGAATGCGGGTCTTTTTCGTCCGGCACCGAGGGCGCCGTTCAGTCCACATACAACCAGAATGCGAGCAGCGGAAGATAATCCTTCAGCACGACGCGCAGCAGCTTCATCGCCTTCGAGATCTCGAACTCCACGCTCTTGACGGTGGTTCCCGTCTCGGCGGCGATCTGCTTGTAGCTCTCTCCGGCGACGCGGCTGCGCACGAAGACATCGCGCGTGCGCGGCGGAAGCCGATCGAGCGCCTCCTCGACCAGACGGCGGGCCTCGGCACCGAAAAGCTCCTCGGGATCGCAGGCCTGCAGCGAGGCGACCCGCACCCGCAGCAGCCGCATGCCGCGCGAGTGGAGATTCGCGGCCGCACGCAGCCGCACCTCCTGCGCCCGAAGATGGTTCAGGCAGCGGTTGCGCACGACGGTAAGCGCATAGGGCGGGAAGGTCGCCTCGGTCAGCGTATCGCGGCGTTCCCACGACGTGAAGAAACTCTCCATGACGATATCCTCGGCCACCGTCCGGTCGCCCGTATACCCCGTCGCGAAGCGGATAAAACGCTCCCGATACGCCCCGAAGAGGCGATTGAAGGCGCTCAAATCGAGCAGCCCCTCGCTATGGGAGTCCTCATCGGACATCGTCACACGCTCCATTTTTCGAACAGCATATCCACAGTAATCACACACATCGTACCGAACACCCGCGCATCCGCCGACGGCGCCCGACGTCCTGCCGCGTCACATCCGGCCGCACGCGACGCGCAGGGCATCGTAATCTATAACACTTCAACGGCCCCGATCCCTGAACGAAGCCGAAAAAAAGACGAAGCGTCTCCACGACGCTCCGTCCAGTCTCCCGTTCGCCGGACCAGCGATCACTCGGCCTTCGCCTCGCAATAGGCACAGCGGCACACGCCGTCGGAGCCGCGGCGGAAAATCGGGTCGACATCCTCCGTCGCCGCGATGCAGCGCGCATTGGGGCACGCGGCGCCCTCGGTGACGAACTCCTCGCCGAAGACGGGCGTCCGCTCGAAGGGGCGGTTATCGCCGGCCCACTCCAGCAGCGTATGGATGAGCGCCATGCGCACGAACTTGCCGTTCTCCACCTGTCGGAAATAGGCGGCGCGCGGATCGTTGTCCACCGCACGCGCGATCTCGTTCACGCGCGGCAGCGGATGGAGCACGATCATGTCGCTCTTGGCCGCGGCCATCTTCTCGGGGTCGAGCACGAAGCTGTCCTTCACGCGGTTGAACTCCTCCTCGTCGAGGAAGCGCTCCTTCTGCACGCGCGTCATATAGAGGATGTCCAGTTCGGGCATCGCCTCCTCGAGCGTGCGCACCTCGCGGAACCGCAGGCACGAGCCGGCGCTCATCTCGTGGAGCATATAGTCGGGCAGGCGCAGCTCCTCGGGCGAGATGAGGATCACCTCGATGCCCTCGTAGCGCGACAGCGCCTTGATGAGCGAATGGACCGTGCGGCCGAACTTCAGGTCGCCGCAGAAGCCGATCGTAAAATGGTCGAGGCGCCCCTTCTCGCGCTTGATCGTGAGCAGGTCGGTCAGGGTCTGCGTCGGGTGGGCATGGCTGCCGTCGCCGGCGTTGATGACCGGAATGCCGGCATACTGCGACGCCACGAGCGGCGCCCCCTCCTTGAAGTGGCGCATGGCGATGATGTCGGCGAAGCAGCGGATGACGCGCACCGTGTCGGCCACGGTCTCGCCCTTCGACACGGAGGACGACGCGGCATCGGAGAAGCCGATGACCTCGCCTCCGAGCTCCAGCATCGCCGACGTGAAGCTCAACCGCGTGCGGGTCGAGGGTTCGTAGAAGAGCGTCGCCAGTTTCTTGCCCTTGCACGCCTCGCGGTATTTGTCGCGGTGGGCGATGATATCCTCGGCCAGCGCGATGATCCGCGCGGTCTCTTCGACCGTCAGATCGGTCGGATCGATCAAATGTCGCATATTGCTATTCATTGATTGTTCTTCGGGTTAGAGCATCCGAGGCCGGTGCGGCAAGAGGCGTTCCCCGCCACGGCGACACCGTACGCATGCAGCGTTCGCATCGCAGGGACGTGCGGCGCCCGCCGCGCCGGAAGCCGGATCACAGCATCCAGCTCTCGTCCGACGGGTTGTTTCTGAAAGCGATCAGCCGCGCCTTGTCCTCGGGCCGGATATAACCCTCGTCGGCCGCCACCTCGACCAGCGCGTCGAGGTTCGAGAGGCTGTGGTTCACCACATTCGCGGCGGCCATGCGGTCGATGCCGCGCTGCATGCCGTAGGTGAAGATCGAAGCCACACCCAGCACTTCGGCACCCGCCTCGCGCAGCGCCTCGACCACCTCGATACACGAACCGCCGGTCGAGATCAGATCTTCGATGACCACCACCTTCTGGCCCTTCTCCAGCTTGCCTTCGATGCGGTTGCCGCGGCCGTGGTCCTTCGAGCCCGAGCGGACATAGCCCATCGGCAGGTCGAGGATCGTCGCCGTGATGGCGGCATGGGCGATGCCGGCCGTCGAGGTACCCATTAGGACCTCGGCCTCGGGGAACTTCGTGCGGACGATCTCGGCCAGCCCGGCCTCGACGTGCTTGCGCACCTCCACGGCAGTCAGTATCAGACGGTTGTCGCAGTAAATGGGGCTCTTGATGCCGCTGGCCCACGTAAACGGCTGCTCGGGGCGCAGGAACACCGCGCCGATCGAGAGCAGGTCTTTCGCAATAGCTTTCTCCATGATATCCATTCAGTTTCGGTTTTTCGTCTTTTTCGGCCGGCCGCACCGGCCGGCAAAAGGCCGGGCAGCGGGCATACCCCGCGCCCCGCCCTACCTCCGGCGCCGGTCACTCCAGCGCCCGGCGCAGCACGGCCTCGACCTCGTCGGGCCAGATGCCGCCTTCGTGGACCTTTTCGCCGCCGACGTAGAAGGTCGGCACGTAGTAATAG
Organism: uncultured Alistipes sp.; assembly: GCA_910576555.1. Classification (GTDB taxonomy): domain Bacteria; phylum Bacteroidota; class Bacteroidia; order Bacteroidales; family Rikenellaceae; genus Alistipes. The sequence continues at coordinate 759,921 of CAJTIY010000001.1, forward strand.
TCGAAGCGTTCGGCCACGTCGGGCTGTTCCGACTCCTCGATCGTCTCGATCGCCACCTCCCGAAGTTCGGGGTGGGCGGTCTTCGCCTCGTCGATATAGCGCAACGCCTTCCGGCAGAAGGGACAGTCGCGCAGGTAAAAGAGTTTTACGGGTTTCATGATTCGCGGATTCATCCGGCGGCACCGCCGCCCCTATTCCACGCCCAAAAACTCTGCCACGCAGCGGCGGTAGGCCGCCACGGGGTCGGCCGCAGCCGTGATGGGACGTCCCACGACGATGAAGTCGGAGCCGATCTCGCGGGCACGGGCCGGCGTGGTGACGCGCACCTGATCGGCGACGTCGCCGTCGGCGAAGCGCACGCCGGGAGTGACGGTCAGGAACTCCGCGCCGCACGCCCCGTGCACCATGCCCGCCTCGAGCGGCGAGCAGACCACGCCGTCCAAACCGGCCTCCTTCGTATTCCGCGCATAGTGCACGATCGTCTCGTCGATCGGAGCGTCGATAAGCAGCTCGCGCCGCATGCGCTCCTCGCTCGTCGAGGTGAGCTGCGTCACGGCGATCAGCAGCGGACGCGTGCCGTCTTCGCGCGTGAGGCCCTCGAGGGCCGCTTTCATCATCTCGACCGTTCCGGCAGCGTGGACGTTGCACATGTCCACGTCGAGACGCGAAAGCACGGCCATCGCCTTCTTCACGGTGTTGGGGATGTCGTGCAGCTTCAGATCGAGGAAGATGCGGTGGCCGCGGCGCTTGATCTCGCGCACGATTTCGGGTCCCTCGGCATAGAAGAGCTCCATGCCGATCTTCAGAAAGGGTTTGCGCGCCTCGTCGCGGAACAGATCGAGGAAGCGGAAGGTCTCCTCCGCCGACTTAAAGTCACAGGCTATGATTACGTCTTTGTTATTCATTTCGAAAAATTTTTATCTCGTTATTCGCCCGGGCCGGCTGCGGGGATCGCATCTCCGATGCGAGCCGGCCCCGGGCGCAAGGCTTCCAGCCTTGCAGAACGCGGCACGAGAGCAGCGCCTGCCGTCTCTCGCACTCCACGCTCAATTTTCGCTTTGCACGATTCCTATTATGTCTTTCAATCTTTCGATGCCCAGCCGCTCCATCTCCGCGGGCAGCGCCTCGACGATCTTCTTCGAAGCGTAGGGATCGACCAGATTCGCCGCGCCGACCTCGACGGCCGTGGCGCCGGCCATCATCATCTCGATGACGTCGCGGGCCGACCGCACGCCGCCGCAGCCGATCACCGGCACCGAGCAGGCCTTCGCCACCTGATAGACCATGCGCACGGCCACGGGGAAGATAGCAGGACCCGAGAAGCCGCCCATCGTGTTGGCGATCACCGGGCGCCGGCGCCGCACGTCGATGCGCATGCCGAGCATCGTATTGATGAGGCACAGTCCGTCGGCCCCTGCCTCCTCGCACGCCCGGGCGATCGCGACGATGTCCGTGACGTTGGGCGAGAGCTTGATGTAGACCGGCTTGCGCGTCACGGCCTTCACGGCGCGCGTCACCTCGGCCGCCGCCTCGGGCGACGTACCGAACGACATGCCCCCGTGCCGCACATTGGGGCACGAAACGTTGACCTCGATCAGGCCCACCTGCTCCTCGCGGTCGATCCGCTCGCAGCAGTAGGCGTACTCCTCGACCGAGAAGCCCGAAATGTTGGCGATCACGGGCTTATGGAAGAACTCGCGCAGCCGCGGCAGCTCCTCGGCGATGACATGGTCGATGCCCGGGTTCTGCAGCCCCACGGCATTGATCATCCCCTCGGCGCACTCGGCGATGCGTGGCGTAGGGTTGCCGAAGCGCGGCTCGCGGGTCGTGCCCTTGAAGGAGAACGAACCGAGGATGTCAATGTCGTAGAAGTCGCGGAACTCGTTGCCGTAGCCGAACGTGCCGCTGGCCGGAATGACGGGGTTGTCCAACCTCAACCCGGAAAGTATGACGGAAGTGTCTATCATATCGCTTCTGTTCGGGACATGCGGCCCGACGGGCCGCATGTCCCCCGTTATCCATTCACCAAAGGATCTCGCCTTTGCGCATCACCGGGCCCTCCTTGCAGATGCGCTTGTTGCCCGTAAGCGCCTTGCAGGAGCAGCCCATGCAGGCGCCGAAACCGCACCCCATGCGCTCCTCGAAGGAGAGCTGCCCGTCCTGCTCCATGGCCTCGCACAGCGCCCGCAGCATCGGCAGCGGGCCGCAGGCGTAGAAGTAATCGAAGTCGAGGCCGCGCGCGGCGATAGCCGTCGTCACGAAGCCCCGCACGCCGCGCGAGCCGTCGGCCGTGGCGACCGTCACGTCGCACCCGAGCGCCCGGAACTCCTCCTCGTAGAAGAGCTCGGCCGCGGTGTTGAAGCCCAGCACCACGCTCGGGCGCTTCCCCTCGGCGAGCAGCCGCTTCGCCAGATTGTAGAGCGGAGGCACGCCCACGCCGCCGCCCACGAGGAGCGGACGGCGGGTGTCGACGGCCGTCGAGAAGCCGTTGCCGAGCCCCGTGAGCAGGTCGAGCCGCTCGCCCGGGAGCATGCGGCTCATCTGTTCCGTACCGTCGCCCACGACCTTGTAGATCAGCGTGAGGGTCCGCTCGTCGAAGTCGCACACCGAAATCGGACGCCGCAGGTATCTGCCCTCCAGCGCGATGTTGACGAACTGCCCCGGAGCGGCGATCCACTGCGTGTCGCCCTCCAGCACCATGCGCCATACCGCATCGGTCAGCGGCTCGTTGCGGAGGATCGTATATATGCCGTTCTTGTACATCACTTCGAATCGATGGTCGACACGCGAAGCGTGATCTCCTCCAGTACGTCCAGCAGCACCTTGACCGTCTCGAGCGCCGTGAAGACCGTCACGTTGTTCTCGACGGCCGTGCGGCGGATTTCGTAACCGTCGAGGCGGGTGTTGTGCTGGTTGATGTCGATCGTATTGATCACGTAGCTGACATGTCCCTGTCGCAGCGCGTCGATGATTTCCGAGCTGCCCTCGCTCAGCTTGCGGCGCGTGCGGGTGCGGATGCCGTGCCCGCGCAGGAACTCGGCCGTACCCGTCGTCGCCTCGACGTTGAAGCCGAGGTCGTAGAAGCGGCGCACGAGCGGCAGGGCCGCATCCTTGTCGCGGTCGGCGATCGTCACGAAGATCGTACCGTAGTTCGAGACGTTCATGCCCGTGGCCTGCAGCGCCTTGTAGAGCGCGCGGGTGAGCTTGTCGTCGTAACCGATCGCCTCGCCCGTCGACTTCATCTCGGGCGACAGGTAGCTGTCCATGCCGCGGATCTTGGCGAACGAGAAGGCCGGGGCCTTGACGTACCAGCGCTCCTTCTCCTTGCCATAAACCGACTCGATGCCCTGCTCGCGGAGGCTCTTGCCGAGGATCACCTGCGTGGCGATGTGGGCCATAGGCACGCCCGTGGACTTCGAGAGGAAGGGCACCGTGCGCGACGAACGGGGGTTGACCTCGATGACGTAGACCTCGTCGTCCTTGTCGAGGATGAACTGGATGTTGTAGAGACCTACGATGCCGATCCGAAGACCCAGACGCACCGTGTAGTCGATGATCTTGCGCTTGGCGGCCTCCGAGACGCTGAACGTCGGGTAGACGCTGATCGAGTCGCCCGAGTGGATGCCCGTGCGCTCGACGTGCTCCATGATGCCGGGGATGAAGACCTCGCGGCCGTCGCAGATGGCGTCGACCTCGAGCTCCTTGCCCATGATGTAGCGGTCGACGAGCACCGGCTGGTCGACGTTGACCTCGACGGCCGTCTGGAGGTAGTGGCGCAAGCGCTCCTCGTTGGAGACGATCTGCATCGCACGGCCGCCCAGCACGTAGCTCGGACGCACGAGCACCGGATAGCCGATGCGCGCCGCGGCGCGGACGCCGGCCTCGATGTCGGTGACGGCCTCGGCCTCGGGCTGCGGGATGCCCAGCTCCTCCATGATGCGCTCGAAGCAGCCGCGGTCCTCGGCGTTGCGGATCGCCTCGCAGTCGGTGCCGATGATGGGCACGCCCAGCTCGGCGAGCGGCTCGGCGAGGTTGATGGCGGTCTGTCCGCCCAGCGAGACGACGATCGCCTTCGGCCGCTCGAGGTGGATGACGTTCATCACGTCCTCCACGGTCAGCGGTTCGAAGTAGAGCTTGTCGCTCGTGGTGTAGTCGGTGGAGACGGTCTCGGGGTTGTTGTTGACGATGATCGCCTCGTAGCCCGCCTCGCGGATCGACCAGATGGCGTGCACGGTCGAATAGTCGAACTCGACGCCCTGACCGATGCGGATCGGGCCCGAGCCAAGCACCACGATCTTCTCCTTGGCGCTCACCACCGACTCGTTCTCCTCCTCGTAGGTCGAGTAGAAGTAGGGCACGTACGACGCGAACTCGCTGGCGCACGTGTCGATCATCTTGTAGACGGGGAAGATGCCGTGCTCGGCGCGCAGGCGGTACATCTCGTGCTCGGTCATGCCCCACAGACGGCCGATGAACTTGTCGCTGAAGCCCATGCGCTTGGCGTCGCGCAGCGTCTCGACGTCGCCCGGATGGGCCGCCACGACGCGCTCGAACTCGACGATGTTCTTGAACTTCTCGAGGAAGAACATGTCGATCTTCGTATTGTTGTAGATCAGCACGAGGTCGACGCCGAGGCGGATGAGCTGCGCGATGGCGTAGAGGCGGTCGTCGGTCGGCTCCTTGATGTAGGCGAGCAGATCGTCGGCCGTCCAGTCGTCGAACTTCTTGTGGTAGATGTGGCAGACGCCCGTCTCGAGCGAACGCACGGCCTTGAGGAGCGACTCCTCCATCGTACGGCCGATCGACATCACCTCGCCTGTGGCCTTCATCTGGGTGCCGAGCCGGTTCGAGGCGTCGGAGAACTTGTCGAAGGGGAAGCGGGCCACCTTCGTGACGATGTAGTCGAGCGTCGGTTCGAACGACGCCGGGGTGTTGGCCAGCCGGATCTCATCGAGCGTGAGCCCCACGGCGACCTTGGCCGTGACGCGAGCGATCGGATAACCCGACGCCTTCGACGCGAGGGCCGACGAACGCGACACGCGGGGATTGACCTCGATCAGGTAGTACTTGAACGAGAGAGGATCCAGTGCGAACTGCACGTTGCAGCCGCCCTCGATCTTCAGCGCGCGGATGATCTTTAGCGCCGAGTCGCGCAGCATCTGGAACTCCTTGTTGGTGAGTGTCTGGCTCGGAGCCACGACGATCGAGTCGCCCGTATGCACGCCCACCGGATCGATGTTCTCCATGCAACAGATGCTGATGGCCGTGTCGTTGGCGTCGCGCATCACCTCGTACTCGATCTCCTTGTAACCCTTGATGCTCTTCTCGACCAGCACCTGATGCACGGGCGAGAGGGCGAGGGCGTTGCGCATCATCTCGCGCAGCTCCGCCTCGTCGTCGGCGAAACCGCCGCCCGTGCCGCCCAGCGTGAAGGCGGGACGCAGCACTACGGGATAGCCGATGCGCGCGGCGACCTCGGCGCCCTCCTCGACCGAGGTGGCGATTTCGGACGGAAGCACCGGCTCGCCCAGCTCCTCGCAGAGCTCCTTGAAGAGCTCGCGGTCCTCGGCGCGCTCGATCGACTCGAACGACGTGCCGAGAATCTCGACCTGACACTCCTCCAGAATGCCCTTCTTGGCCAGCTGCACGGCCAGATTGAGACCCGTCTGTCCGCCCAGACCCGGCACGATGGCGTCGGGGCGCTCGTAGCGGATGATCTTGGCGATGTATTCGAGCGTCAGCGGCTCCATGTAGACCTTGTCGGCGATGTGCGTGTCGGTCATGATCGTCGCCGGATTGGAGTTGACGAGGATCACCTCGTAGCCCTCCTCGCGCAGGGCCAGACAGGCCTGCGTTCCCGCATAGTCGAACTCGGCGGCCTGCCCGATGACGATCGGACCCGAACCGATGACCAGAACCTTCTTGATATCTTTTCTTTTAGGCATTTTTTCGCTCCTCCATGATTTTAGTGAACTTCTTGAACAGATAGCGGCTGTCCTGCGGACCCGACGCGCTCTCGGGGTGGTACTGCATCGAGAAGACCCCGTCGGCCTTGCACTCCACGCCCTCGGCCGTGCCGTCGAGCATGTTCACGTGGGTCAGTTCGAGCCCCGTGCCCTCCAGCGAGGCGATATCCACGGCATAGCTGTGGTTCTGGCTCGTGATCTCGATAAGTCCCGTGGCGAGGCACTTCACGGGGTGGTTGCCGCCGCGGTGGCCGAACTTCATCTTGAAGGTCCGGGCGCCGTAGGCGATCGAGATGAGCTGATGTCCCATGCAGATGCCGAAGATCGGCAGCTTGCCCCGCAGCCGGCGGACCAGTTCGATCACGGGCTGCACGTCCTCCGGGTTGCCGGGGCCGTTCGAAAGGACGATGCCGTCGGGACGGAAGGCCATGATCTCCTCGAGCGTCGAGTCGAAGGGCACCACCGTGACGTTGCACCCCACGCGGTTGAGCTGGCGGATGATGTTGTTCTTGATGCCGCAGTCGATGGCCACCACGTCGTATTTGTGGTTCGGGACGCGCGACATCCAGCGCTTCCGGCAGCTCACGCGCGAAACCATATCGTGAGGCATTTCGTAGGCGCGCAGACGGGCGAGCGCCTCCTCGGTCGGGGTCGCGGCATCGGTCACGATCACCTTCTGCGAACCTTCGTCGCGGATGATGCGCGTCAGCGCACGCGTGTCGACGCCCCAGATGGCGGGGATGTCGTACTCCTCGAACACCTCGTTCAAGGTCTTCGTGTAGCGGAAGTTCGAGGGCAGGTCGTTGTACTCGCGCACGATCATGCCGCCGATGGTCGGCGTGCGGGTCTCGTAGTCCTCGTCGGCCATGCCGTAGTTGCCGATCAGCGGGTAGGTCATCACCACCATCTGATCCGTATACGACGGATCGGACATGATCTCCTGATACCCCACCATCGAGGTGTTGAAGACGATCTCGTTGATCGCCTCGCGATCGGACCCGAAGCCGTAGCCGTAGAATTCGCGGCCGTTTTCCAGAACGATTTTCTTGGTAAATGGTTTCATCCTTATCTATTGGTTTTTCATCGTTTCGTCGCGATAGACCTCCCGACCGTTCACCGCCGTGAGTACGGCGCGGCCCTGCACCCGCCAACCCTCGAAAGGCGTGGCGCGCCCCTTCGAGAGGAACGCCGCGGGATCCACCTCCCACCGCGCATCGAGGTCGAGGACCGTGAAGTCGGCCGCATCGCCCGCCGCAACGCCCCCCTCGAGGCCGAACAGGCGCCGGGGATTCACAGCCATGAGCGTCACGAGCCGTTCGAGCGAAACGACGCCCGGCAGCACGAGGTGCGTATAGAGAAGCGGGAAGGCGCACTCGAGCCCCACGATACCCATCGCGCTGCCGACCAGACCGCGACTCTTCTCTTCGGCCGTGTGGGGCGCATGGTCGGTGGCGATCGCCTCGATCGTACCGTCGGCGATGCCGGCCAGCAGCGCTTCGCGGTCGGCGCGGCCGCGCAGCGGCGGATTCATCTTGAAACGGCCCTCCTCGCGCAGATCCTCGTCCGTGAGCAGCAGGTAGTGGGGCGCCGTCTCGCAGCTCACGGGCAGCCCCGCGGCTTTAGCGCGCCGCACCAGTTCGACGCTCTCCTTCGTCGAAACGTGGCAGACATGATACCGGCAGCCGGTCTGTCCGACCAGCCGGATGTCGCGCTCGACCTGCCGCCATTCGCTCTCGGAGCAGATCCCCCGGTGTCCGTGGGCGCGGCAGTAAGCGCCATCGTGGATATAACCGCCGCGCAGCAGTTCGTCGACCTCGCAGTGGGCGACGATCGGCCTCCCGACCGCTGCGGCCCGGCGCATCGCCTCGGCCATCAGCTCCTCGGACTGCACGCCGCGGCCGTCGTCCGAAAAACCGACCGCATAGGGCGCCAGCGCCGCGAAGTCGACCAGCTCGCCGCAGCCCCGCTGCCCCATCGTGATGCAGCCGTAGGGGTAGACCCGCACGACGGCGTCGCGGCGGATGATGTCGCGCTGCAGCCCGAGCGTCTCCGGCGTATCGGGCGCCGGACGAAGGTTGGGCATCGAACACACGGCCGTATACCCGCCGCGGGCCGCCGCGGCCGTACCCGTGGCGATGGTCTCCTTCTGCGGGAAACCCGGCTCGCGCAGGTGGACATGCACGTCCACGAACCCCGGCACGAGGCGCCGCCCGCCGAGCGGCACGACCCGGTCGCCCGCACGCGGTTCGTCGTCGGCCGTCACGCGACCCTCTTCGACCGCCAGCCGGCCCCGCTCGAAGCGGCCATCGCGGAAAATCTCCGCATCGGTGTAAATCGTTCTCATCGAACCCGGAATACAAAAAAATAGGGCAACCGGAACAGTTACCCTAATAAAACAATGATGCCGAAACCCGCTGCGAATGGAAATCCCATCGGTTATCCGGCTGCCGGAATACGTGCGCGGAGGATATGCGGGAGATACGATTCATAAAGGTCTCGGGATCGTTATAATCGTGCACAAAGATAGCGTATTTTCGCACCGTGCACAAAACTTTCGGCCGAAAATTTATCAACATTCGCTCCACAGCCCGAAATCGCCGGAGGTCCCGCCGCGGCTCCTCACCCGCCCGCCGGATCCGATGCGGCCGTGCCCGTCGGACACCCCGCCGCCCGCCCCGCACGAATATATTTGCACCGCACGGCCGCTTGCACTATCTTTGCAGCGACCGGCAGGCACCGTCGCACGACGGCCTCCGAATCCGCCCCGAACATGAACCACGACCTTCTGCTCCCCCTGCTGCTGACGCTGGGCGCCGGACTGGCGACCGGCATAGGCAGCGCTTTGGCCTTCCTCGCCCGCCACACCAACAAGCGGCTGCTCTCCTTCTCGCTCGGACTCTCGGGCGGGGTGATGATCTACGTCTCGTTCGTCGAACTGCTCCGGCAGGCCGACACGACGCTCGCCGCCGAGTGGGGCGCACGCAACGCCTCGCTCATCTGCGCGGCGAGCTTCTTCGCCGGAATCCTCCTGATCGGCATCATCGACCGCCTCGTGCCGTCGTTCGAGAACCCCCACGAGGCGCGCGCGGTCGAGGAGCTGAACGACGCGCCGCGCAACCCGCGGCTCATGCGCATGGGGCTGCTGACGGCGCTGGCCATCGGCATTCACAACTTCCCGGAGGGCATCGCCACCTTCGCCGCGGCGATGGACGACACAGCGCTGGGCGTGGCGATCGCCGTGGCCATCGCCATACACAACATCCCCGAGGGCATCGCCGTCTCTATCCCGATCTACTACGCCACGGGCAACCGCCGCAAGGCCTTCCTGCTCTCGCTCCTCTCGGGCCTCGCCGAGCCGGTGGGCGCCGTGCTGGCATGGGCGTTGCTGGCCCCCTTCATGTCGCCGACGCTCATGGGCTGCCTGCTCGCCGGCGTGGCGGGCATCATGGTCTTCATCTCGATCGACGAGCTGCTGCCCGCAGCCCGCGAATACGGCGAGGCGCACACCTCGATCTACGGCGTAGTGGCGGGCATGGCCGTGATGGCCGCGAGCCTCATCCTGCTGGCTTGACGGAAACGACGAGCGACACGCGCATCCCCGCGGACCATCGGACGACGCCACAACCGGCACAACGAACAAAAAAACGACACGACGAAATGAATCTGCTCTTCCTCCTCCTCGGCCTCGCGATGATCCTCGGCGGCGCCCATTTTCTCACGGACGGCGCTGCGGCCGTGGCACAGCGTTTCCGCGTTCCGGAGTTCGTCATCGGCCTCACGATCGTGGCCATCGGCACCTCGACGCCCGAACTGGTGGTCTCGCTGCTCTCGGCCGCCGGCGGGCAGAGCGACATGGCCATCGGCAACGTGGTGGGCTCGAACCTGTTCAACGTCTTCGTCATCGTCGGCATCTGCGCCCTGATCCGCCCCCTGCCCCTCACGGCAGGCAACATCCGCCGCGACATCCCGTTCGGCTTCGCGGCCGCCGTGCTGCTCTTCGCCATGACCTCCGACCGGCTGCTGCACCCCGGCGGCGCCGACCGGCTCGGCCGGGGCGACGGCATCATCATGCTCGTGCTCTACGTCGGTCTGATGCTCTATACGATCCGTTCGGCGGGCCGCACCGCGCCCCCCGAAGCCGCCCCCGCACGCTCCGGACCGAAGCCGTGGATCGCCGTGGCGATGATCGTCGGCGGTCTGGCCGCACTGGTGGGCGGCGGCGAGCTCTTCCTCAAGCACGCCACGGCCATCGCCCGCCATCTCGGCGTCAGCGAGTCGGTGATCGCCATCACGCTCGTCGCGGGCGGCACCTCGCTGCCCGAGCTGGCGGCCTCGGCGGTCTCGGTCGTGAAGGGAAAAACGGAACTGGCGCTGGGAAACGTCGTCGGCTCGAACATCGCCAACATCCTGCTGATTCTGGGCACCTCGGCGACGATCCGTCCGCTGACGATGGGCGGCATCACCCCTGTCGACACGGGCATGGTGGTCTTGAGCGCCCTCCTGCTGTTCGTCGCGGCGTTCACTTTCCGGCGCCGAACGATCGACCGCTGGGAAGGGGCAATCTTTCTGGCGATCTACGCCGCCTACATGGTCTACCTGCTCCGCTGATCGGCCGACGCGCCATCGTCCGCACGCTCCAGATAGCGTTCGACGAGCCGCGGCACGGCATAGTCGCCCAGACGCTCGACAGGCACGGCCCCGCAGCGTGCCGCAGGAGCGAACGCAGCGGTCTCGATTCGGTGGAATACGGCATGCAGCGCCTGATGCGAAAGCCTATGCGGCGGCATGACGACGCTGCGCACGAGGCGCCACTCCCCCGCCCCGGTCCACGCACGGAACGCCTCCGTGCGGCACAAGGCGGCGAAGTCGGCCGCCCCATCGGTCTCGATCATCGGGAACTCCCACAATCCCTGCCAGATATCGCGCCCTTCGCGGCGGCAGAGCACCGTGCGGTCGCCGCAGACGATGTGCAGGTAGTGGAACCAGCGGTCGCGGACCTTCGTACGCCCCTGCTTCACGGGGCGCTGCCCCACCGTTCCGGCACCGAGCGCGAGACACCGCTCCGCCAGCGGACACGTGTCGCACTGCGGCTGAGCGGGCGTGCACTGCAGCGCCCCGAAATCCATGATCGCCTGATTGTAGCGCCCCGGATGCCGGAGATCGAGCTCCGCCTGCGCCAGTTCGGCGAAGAGGCGCCGGCCGGCCGTGGTATCGATCGGCTCCGCCAGATCGAACAGCCGTGCGAGGACGCGGTAGACATTGCCGTCGACCACGGCGCAGGGAAGGTCGTAGGCGATCGAGCAGACGGCCGCCGCGGTGTAGTCGCCCACGCCGCGCAGCGAGCGGACCTCGTCGAACGTCCGCGGGAAAATGCCGCCGAACCGCTCCGCGACCTGCTTCGCCGCCGCATGGAGGTTGCGCGCCCGGCTGTAGTAGCCGAGCCCCTGCCAGAGTTTCAGCACCTCGTCCTCCGAGGCCGCGGCCAACGCCCCCGGATCGGGAAAACGGGCCGTAAAGCGGAGGTAGTAGTCGAGCCCCTGCGCCACGCGGGTCTGCTGGAGAATCACCTCCGAAAGCCAGATGCGGTAGGGATCGCGCGTGCGACGCCACGGCAGATCGCGACCCTCGCGGTCGTACCAGTCGAGCAATATGGGAGCGATGCGGTCCATGCGGATGCAAAAATACGATTTTTCCCGGTTTCGCGTTCTATCGGAAGAAACTATCCCTTTCGGCCCCGTTCTTGCGTCCGGAACGGACGAACGATACATACACTTAAAAATGGAACACGCCACCCCGCTGCAACATGTCGACACGCCCGACGGCGGTCGCTACGAATGGCCGATCGACGGCGATACGGCACTGCTCGAATACGCCCGTCACGGCGATGTCGTCCACCTCGACCACACCTACGTGCCGCCCCGGCACGAGGGCAAGGGCTACGGCGCGCGGCTGGTCCGCGCAGCGCTCGCCGACCTCGAAGCGCGCGGCCTGCGGATCGTGCCGGGCTGCTCGTTCGTCGCGGCCTACATCCGCCGCCACCCAGAATGGGAACGGATCGTCGCGCAGCAGGCACCGAAGGCGACGGAGCGCTGACGGCCCGGAGCCGCACCCGGCACCGCATCGCGCCGAACTCCGCGCCGGACGCACCGCAACAATGCACGGGGCGCAGGAATGATCCCTGCGCCCCGCACCGTTTCACTCCCCGACGGCAGCATCACTCGGCCTCCTTCGCCGCGAGTTTCCCGATCTGCCGCTCGGCCTCCGTCGCCAGCTTGTCGGCCTGCTTGCGCGCCTCCGACACGAGCTTGTCGCCTGCCTTCTCGGCAGCGATCTTCGCCAGCGCGCCCTTTGCGGCCGCAGCCTCCACGAGCCCGGCACGCTGCTCCTCGGCCGCCGCGACGAGCTTCTCGCCCGCACGTCGGGCTTCGGCACGCAGCCGCTCGGCCTGCTTCTCCACCTCGGCGGCGAGCGACTCGCTGCCGGTGAGTTTCTCGATCTCGCGGTCGACGATGTTCTTCACCGCCTCCTCGGCGGCCTCCCTCACTCCGAGCGTGATCTTAGGCGCGGCGAAGGTCCCGCCGATGCGGACCCCGATGCGCTGCAGCACGCCGCCCGTCGCCGCGGCCGGAAGCGATACCTTCGCCTGATAGTCGATCGTGCCGTCGAGGCCCGTCGAACCGGCGAGGTTCATCGCAACGGCGCCCATCTTCAGGTCGAACGGTTGCGTGGCGAGACGTCCCTCGCGGACGGTGAAGCGGATCGCGACGTCCTTCGCCTCGATGCGGCGCAGCGCATCGTCGCCGAGCGCTTTGGCCAGCGCATCGAGCGCCGCGATGCGCTCCACGCGGATGTTCGCCGAGCGGATCTCGCCCGAAGCGTCGAGCGTCCGCAGGTCGGGAGCCATCGTCGCGTCGAGCCGCGTGCGCAGATCGAGCGAAAGGGAGTAGTCGCCGCCCGTCTCGGCGAAGATCGGCACGAGCTTGCGCACCATGTCGAGCTCCTCGAAGGTCCTGCGGAACGAGGCGCCCGCGAATTCGGCCTTCAGATCGAGTGCCGGCCGCTGCGGATCGGCAGCCGTGGCGTAACGCCCCGAAGCGGCGACCTTGCCGCCGAAGAGCCCCATCGCGAGGCGCTGCAGCGTCAGCGCGCCGTCGGCGGCGCGGATCTCGCCCGTGAAATCGTCGATGGTCATCCCCTGCAGCAGCACCTTGTGCAGATCGGCCTTGAAGGCGAGGTCGAGGTTGCGCGGAATCTCCGGCGCCGCGGCCTCGCCGGCAGGCGACGGCGCAGCCTTCTGCTCAGGGTCGGCCCCTGAATCCGCATCCTCCGAAGCGGGAAGCATGGCCAGCAGCTCATTCAGATCGAGCAGATCGGACTTCACGTAGAGGCGCCCCGAGAGCGGCGCGCCGCGCAGCAGGTAGCCGAGGTAGCCGGTCAGCCGGCCGGTGGCCGAAAGGTCGCTGCGACCCGCCGTGGCACCGAACTCGCCGAGCGTCAGCGCCGCCGGCGTGACGGTCGCCGCCATGCGGCGGATCCGCAGATCGGGCAGCCCCGCGACGGAGAGTCCGACCCCTTCGACGATGCAGGTGCCCGAGGCCTTCATCCGCTCGTAACGGCCCTTGTCGATATCCGACATGCGCCCCTCGGCCTTCAGATCGGCCGTGACCAGACCGCCCAGCTCGACCCCCTTCTCCAGCGGATATACCTCGCGCACGGAGCCCAGATCGACCCGTCCCGCAACCGAAGCGCGGAAGGCGGGGTCGGAGACGAGATTGGCGGCACGGAACGTCGCCGACACGGCATTGTCGGCCATCTTCATCCCGAAGCGCGAGAGATCGACGACCGTCGCGTCGAGCGATCCGCCGGGATTCGTCACCGAGAGGGCGACCTCGATGTCGGTCACCGACTTGGGCAGCGACGCATAGCGGAACCCGCCATCCGTCACGGCCACGTCGAGCCCGAACGCGGGCACCGTCGCGTCGCGCAGCTCGCCCCGCGCCCAGAGCGACATCGCCAGTTCGCCCGTGGCGGTGAGGTTGCGGAATTCGCGCGTATAGAAGGCCGGCACGAGCGAGAGCAGTTCGCGGAACTTCACGGCGTCGCATCCGGCCGTGAGGTCCATCTTCACGACGCCGTCGCCCGTTTCGATCCAGCCGTCGAGCCCCACCTCGACGGCATTCAGGCGCAGCGTGTTCTCGGCGAAGGCATACCGGCCGCGCTGCGGATCGGCCTCGATCGAGGCCTTCAGCTCCGCCTCGACGTCGCGCAGCATCGGAATGCCGCCCGAGACGAAACGCACGCCCTCAGCTTCGAGGTGCAGATCGAGGTCGCTGCGCCCGGCCGAGAGATCGCCCCGCAGACGCAGCGAGAGAGGCGCCGTGGCGAAGGCGACCTTCGTCGAGTCGTCTTCGTAGCGGATCGCGGCGTCGACGATGCGGAAATCGCGCACGGCCAGCCGGAACGACGACGGATCGTCGCCCTGCGACGCCTCCTCGGGCGACTCCTCCGGCTCCTGCGAAGGCTTCACGACATCCCAGTTCACGGCTCCGTCGGCCGTTTTGCGGGCATGCACGGCCGGGGCGTCGAACAGGATCTTCTTCACGACGAGCCCCTCGTCGCCCAGCAGCGACAGCGGAGCGACCACCACCGAGATGCGTCGGGCGGCCACGATCGTGTCGCCGGCGAAGGCGTCGGCACCCGTCAGGGTCAGCCCCTTGAGTTCGAGCGACGCATTGGGAAAATGGCGCAGCAGGCTGATGTCGAGCCGTGCGAAGTCGAGCTTCGCGACCAGCGCGGCATCGGCTTCGCGGCGCACGATCCGTTCGATTTTTCCGCGCAACAGCGTCGGTGCCGCGAGCAGCACGGCGATCAAGACGACCACGACGATCGTCGCGATCCTTACGGTTTTCTTCATTCCTTATCGATTTTCCGGACGAAAAGCGTCGTCCCCGCCTCTTCGAATCCCATCTTGCAGTAGAGCGCCCGCGCCGCCGTACGCGACGGATTGGAGGTGAGCGCCACGCGATCGGCACCCACCCGCGCGGCATGCCCGAGAGCGGCCCGCACGAGCTCCTCGCCGATGCCCCGGCCGCGCACGGCCGCATCGACGGCGACATCCTCCACCCACGCCTTGCGGCCCGAGGGGGCATCGTACCACGCCAGCGTAAGCATCCCGACCGGCACGCCCGCCGCACGGGCTACCAGCAACGCCGTGCAGTCGCACGCAGCGATCGCCTGCAGCCGATCCCGGTCGGGCGGCAGCAGCGCGGGCGAAAGCTGCGGCACGAGCCGACCGATCGTCTCGGCGATTTCGTCGGTCACCCGTTCGACCGCACACACCTCTATGTCCATATGAGTCCGATTTGCGGCAAAGTTAATCTTTTTTCGATGCGAACATGCTACCTTTGTACCATAAAAAACGCACCCATGACCCTTCGCGAACGTTTGGAGGCGCTCGCAGAGCCCGGATACCGGGCCTTCGCCGCCTCGCTGCTGCCCGGCGTCGACGACCTGATAGGCGTCCGGCTACCGCTGCTGCGCCGCATGGCGCGCGAGATCGCCCGCGGCGACTGGCGGGCCTACCTCGCCGAAGCCGGAAGCGGCTCGTTCGAGGAGCGCATGTTGCAGGGGATGGTGATCCGCTACGCACGCTGCAACGCCGAAGAGCGGCTGCGCTACGTGGGGCGCTTCCTGCCGCTTATCGACAACTGGTCGCTGTGCGACAGCTTCTGCAGCCGCCTGCGCCCCGAAGAGCGCGAGCCGATGCGGCGCTTCATCGCCCCGCTGTTCGGCTCGGAGCGGGAGTTCGAGGTGCGCTTCGCCGCGGTGACGACGCTCGTCGACTTTGTCGACAAGGAGCACCTCGACGAAACGCTGCGCCGCCTCGGCTCGGTGCGCCACGAAGGCTACTATGCCCGCATGGGCGTGGCGTGGGCCGTGTCGGTCTGCTTCACGCACTTTCCCGAGCGGACCCGCGCATGGCTCGCGGACGACTGCCCGCTCGATGCATGGACCTTCGCCCGCGCGCTGCGCAAGATCGCGGAGTCGGACCGCGTGAGCGCCGAGCTCAAGCGCGGCATCCGCACCCTGAAGCGGCATTGAAGGAGCCCTTCGGAGCATCCGGTGCGACACGGAGGCGAAAATCGGCCCCAAGCTGCGGGACGGGCGCACGAATCCGCGAAATTATCGTTATCTTCGCACGACGGAACCCCCAAAACCACCGACTCTATGCGCACGCTGGTAATCATACCGACCTACAACGAACGGGAGAACATCGACGCGATGATCGAGAAGGTCTTCTCGCTCCCCGAACCGTTCGAGCTGCTCGTCATCGACGACGGCTCGCCCGACGGCACGGCCGCGATCGTGCGCACGCGGCAACGCGACTACCCCGGGCGCCTGCACCTGATCGAACGGAGCGGCAAGCAGGGGCTCGGCACGGCCTACCTCGCAGGATTCCGCTGGGGGCTGGAACGCGGCTTCGACCGCATCTGCGAGATGGACTGCGACTTCTCCCACAACCCCGACGATCTGGTGCGCCTCGTCCATGCGGCGGCCGAGGGATACGACGTCGTGGTCGGCTCGCGCTACGTGCAGGGGGTGAACGTCGTCAACTGGCCCATGTCGCGGCTGCTGCTCTCCTACTTCGCCTCGATGTACGTGCGTCTGGTCTCCCGCATGCCGCTGCGCGACGCCACGGCCGGATTCGTCTGCTACACGCGCCGGGCGCTGGAGACGATCGACCTCGACGCCGTGCGCATGAAGGGCTACGGATTCCAGATCGAGATGAAATACGCCGCATGGCGGCTCGGCATGCGACTCAAGGAGGTGCCCATCATCTTCGTCGAACGGCGCGAAGGGGCCTCGAAGATGTCGGGCGGTATCTTCGGCGAAGCGCTCTTCGGAGTCCTCGGCCTCCGATTCCGGCGCATCCGCGGCCGCAAAGCGACTGCCGGACGATGCTCCGACCGCTGACCGGCCTCTCCGAACGTCAGAACTCGCCTTCGGTCGCGACGGACCCGTTCCGATCGCGTTTCCGTATTGCGCTCCGCTCTTCCGCCGGCAGAGACCCCGGCGGCCCGATTCACCCCACAAAAAAATGTCTCCACGGAGTACGCGGAGACGTAGGTCATCGACCTTCGGCATATAGCCTTATTGTGGTAAGATGTAGTCTTACGCTACAAATATACTACAAAAAGTTGTAGCTTCAAAATTTTTCATTTAATTTTGTAGCAAACGGGAGCGGAAAGACGCTTCGCGCGGTCCGGCTCCGGTCGTTCCGCATATCCTCCGGGCCCGAATCGCAACGAACGACGACTATGGAAAAGGTATTGGGCGTAGATCTGGGCACCGACTCGATCGGTTGGGCGATCGTGCAGCGGCACGACACGCGTTACGAACTGCTCGACCGGGGTGTCGACATCTTTCAGGAGGGCGTGGCGCGCGGCGACACGGGGCAGGAGCAGCCGGCCGTCCAACAACGCACTGCCGCCCGTGCCCTGCGGAGGCACTACGCCCGCCGCCGGCTGCGCAAGATCGAGCTGCTGAAGGTGCTCGTCCGCCACGAACTCTGTCCGCCGCTGACCGAAGAGCAGCTCGAGGAGTGGAAGCGCAGGAAGGTCTATCCGCTGACCGACGAATTCCTGCGCTGGCAGCGCACCGACGACCGCACGGACCGCAATCCCTACCGCGACCGCTACCGGGCCCTCACCGAAACGCTCGACCTCGCGACGCAACACGACCGCTACGCCCTCGGGCGGGCCTTCTACCACCTCGCGCAGCGGCGCGGCTTCCGGAGCAACCGCAAGGAGGCGGGCGCCGACCGCGAAGAGGGCAAGGTGAAGGGGGCCATCCGGGAACTCTCGGCCGAGATCGCCGACGCCGGATGCGCCTATGCAGGCATCTATTTCTACGAGCTCTATCGCCGCGGAGAGCGGATCCGCACGCGCTACACTTCGCGCACGGAGCACCAGCTCGCCGAATTCGAGGCCATATGCGCGCGTCAGCGGCTGCCCGACGAGCTGTGCGGAGCGCTGCGGCGGGCGATCTTCTTCCAACGGCCGCTCAAATCGCAGAAAGGGCTCGTCGGACGGTGTACGTTCGAGAAGCGCAAGAGCCGCTGCGCGGCGTCGCATCCGCGCTTCGAAGAGTTCCGCATGCGGTCGTACGTCAACAACATCCGCATCGAAACGCCCGCTGACCCGGCACCGCGACCGCTCTACCCCGAGGAGATCGAGGCCATCGCACCGCTCTTTCAGCGCAAAAGCCGTCCGCATTTCGACTTCGAGGATATCGCCAAGAAGCTGGCGGGCAAAGGCCGCTACGCCTGCAAAGGCGACCGCATCGAGGCGCCCTACCGGTTCAACTTCGCACGGAAGGCCACCGTCAGCGGCTCGCCGGTGACGGCGGCCCTCGCCGGCCTGTTCGGCGACGACTGGCTGCGGGAGCTTTGCCGCCGCTACGCGCTCGGTGCGGGAAAGAGCGAGGAGCGGATACTCGACGACGTCTGGCACGCGCTCTTTTCGTTCGACGACGACGAACGGCTCCGCGCATGGGCGAAAGAGCGGCTCGGCCTCGACGACGACGAGGCCGCACGCTTCGCGGCCATACGCCTGCCGCAGGGATACGCCGCATTGAGTCTGAACGCCATCCGCAAGATCCTGCCCGCCCTGCGCGCCGGATACCGTTACGACGATGCGGTCTTCATCGCCAACCTCAAGGCGGTGCTGCCGCCCGCAATCCGCGCCGACGAGGCACAGCGGAGCGCCATCGAGGCCGACATCGCAGCCCTGCTCGACGACTACCGCAGCAATCCGCTGAACCGTGCGACGAAGGAGGAGTGCATCCGCGACTACCTGCGCGACCGGATCGGCAGCGACGAGAGCCGCCTGCGCCGTCTCTACCACCCCTCGATGATCGAAACCTACCCGGCCGCACGGCCCGACGCACAGGGAGGCATCCGGCTGGGATCGCCCCGCACGCCGGCCGTGCGCAATCCGATGGCGATGCGGGCGCTGCACCGCCTCCGCGCCCTCGTCAACGCGCTGCTCCGCGACGGAAAGATCGATCCCCGCACGAAGATCCGCATCGAGTGCGCCCGGGAGCTCAACGACGCCAACCGGCGCAAGGCGCTCGAAAGCTACCAGCGCCAGCGCGAAGCCGAACACCGGAAATACGCCGACGAGATCCGCGCCCAGTTCGCCGAAGCGACGGGCCGCGCCGTCGAACCCACGCAGGAGGATGTGCTCAAATACCGCCTGTGGGAGGAGCAGAAGCATATCTGTCTCTACACGGGGCGGCAGATCGGCATCGCCGACTTCATCGGCGACGCTCCCCGGTTCGACATCGAACACACGGTGCCCCGCTCACGCGGCGGCGACGACGCACAGGAGAACAAGACCCTGTGCGAAAGCCGGTTCAACCGCGAAACCAAACGGGCCAAACTCCCTGCGGAGCTCGCCGACCATGCGGCGATCGCGGCACGGATCGAGGCGCTCGGCTGGCCCGAGCGGATCGAGCGGCTCCGCACGCAGCTCGAATTCCAATACCGAAAGAGCAGACAGGCGACGACCAAGCAGGAGAAGGATGCGGCCATCCAGCGGCGCCACTGCCTGCGGATGGAGCTCGACTACTGGCAGGCGAAACTCGAACGCTTCCGGATGACCGAGCTCCCCGAAGGGTTCACAAACCGGCAGGGCGTGGACATCGGCATCATCGGCAAGTACGCCCGGGCGTACCTCGGAACGGTGTTCGAACGCATCTACACGGTAAAGGGCACGACGACCGCCGCATTCCGCCGGATGTGGGGGCTGCAGCAGGAGCGGACGCCGAAGGCGCGGACCAACCACGCCCACCACTGCATCGACGCCATCGTCATCGCCTGCATCGGTCCCCGCGAATACGACCTCTGGGCCCGGTATGCGGGCGACACGGAGCGCTACGAACGCGGCGAGGCGGGGCGGCCCCGCTGCGAGAAGCCGTGGCCGACCTTCACGGAGGATGTGCGGACCCTGACCGACGAACTCCTCATCGCCCACCACACGGCCGACAACATGGTCAAGCAGAGTCGCAAACGACTCTACAAGCACGGCAAGGCGCTGTGCGACGAAGCGGGCAATCCCCGCTACGCACAGGGCGACACGGCCCGCGGAGCGCTGCACAAACAGACGTTCTACGGCGCGATCCTGCGCGACGACGAGGTACAGTACGTCGTGCGCAAACCGCTCGACCAGTTGCAGAAGGACGATGTGGAGAAGATCGTCGACGAGGCCGTCAAGCAGCGGGTGAAGGAGGCGATCGCCGAAGCGGGCTTCAAGACGGCGACGGATCCGGCGCAATACACCGTGTGGATGAACCGCGAGAAGGGCATACCCATCCGCAAGGTGCGGATCTTCGCCACGACAGTCAAACGCCCGCTCCGGCTCAAAGAACAGCGCGATGCGTCCGTTCATCCGCACAAGCGGCACTACTACGCAGTCAACGACGCCAACTACTGCATGGCCCTCTACGAAGGCACGAACGAACGCGGCCGGACGGAACGCTCGTTCGAGGTCGTCAACCGGCTGGAGGCGGCTGCCTTCTTCAAGGCGAGCGCCGACCGGGCGTCGCGTCCCGACCTCGTGCCGTGCCGCGATGCGAAAAGTTATCCGCTGAAGTACATCCTGAAGCCCGGCACGATGGTGCTGTTCTACGAAAATACGCCCGAGGAGCTCGGCGAATGCACGCCGGCCGAGCTGGCGAAACGGCTCTATAAGGTGACAGGCATAAGCACCACCCTCATCGGGCAGAAATACGCCTACGGAGTCCTCACCCTGAAACACCATCAGGAGGCCCGTCCGTCCGGCGAACTGAAGATCAAAAAGGGGAGCTGGAAAATCGGCGAGGAGTATCGCCCCCTGATCGGCATGAATCATACCCAGCTGAACGCCTGTGTCGAAGGCTACGATTTCGAACTGACCGTCACGGGAAAGATCCGCTTCAAACACTGATGCCCCATGCTCAAGCGCGCCCTCTTTTTCGCCACGCCCTGCAGCTTGAAGCTGCGCGACGGACAGCTGGTCTTCCACACGAAGGAAGCACCCGATATCGAACGGCTGGTACCGGTCGAGGACATCGGAGTCGTCGTGCTGGAACATCCGCAGACGAACGTCACCCTGCCGCTGCTCAACGCCTTGTCGGACAACAACGTCGCGGTGGTTTTCTGCGGCGACGACCGGATGCCCAACGCCATGCTGCTCAACCTCGACTCCAACCGCACGCAGGGCGAAAAATACCGGTCGCAGATAGAGGCGAGCAAGCCGCTCAAGAAAAACCTCTGGCGGCAGATCGTCGAAGCCAAGATCCGCAATCAGGCCGCCCTGCTGCGCAAACTAGGCAAGGACGGCGACCTGCTGAAGCCCTACTACATGAACGTCCGGAGCGGCGATGCGGACAACCGCGAAGGGATCGCCGCCAAAGTCTACTGGTCGGAGCTTTTCGGACGCACGTTCGTACGGGCGCGCGAAGGCGACGTACCGAACAATCTGCTCAACTACGGCTACACGATACTGCGCGCCGCGGTGGCCCGCGCCCTGATGGGATCGGGGCTGTTTCCCGCCTTCGGGCTCTTCCACCGCAACCGGTACAACGCATTCCCGCTGGCCGACGACCTGATGGAACCCTATCGTCCTTATGTCGACGAAGCGGTCTACAGGCTTTATGCCGAGGGCCGCACCGAACTTACGCGGGAGGTGAAGGGCGAACTGCTGCACCTGCTGTTCGTCGACACCCGCTTCGGCGATCTGCAGCGTCCGCTCGACGTGGGGCTGACCTTCACGGCGGCCTCGCTGGCCAAATGTCTTGCAGGGATGCAGAAAAAGATCGCCTGTCCCGCATTGGAATAGCCGCCGAGGATTGTCGGAGGCTGCGGGATACTTCCGCACGCGGAGACGGGCGCTGCGGGCATCCGAAGGACCTGCACCCCGTCGGAGGCAACCAACCGTGCCGCACCTGCGGAAGCGATAAAAAACTACACGATGTCGGAACTACGTCTGAATGCTTATCGGATCATGTGGCTGTTCGTATTTTTCGATTTGCCAACCAACACCAAAGCCGAGCGGCGTCATGCGACGCAGTTCCGCAAAGCACTGGAGAAGGACGGCTTCACGATGATGCAATTCTCGGTCTACGTACGCCACTGTCCCTCGAAGGAGAATCTGGAGGTGCATCTGCGGCGGGTCCGCAGGTCGATGCCGCCGGCAGGCTTCACCACTCTTTTGAGCGTGACCGACCGACAGTATGCCGAAATCCGCAATTTCTGGGGCAAGACCGAGCGCTCCCGCCCCGAAACACCGCAGCAACTCGAATTTTTTTGATATATTTGTAAGCGGCATCCGTTCTTTGACATTCGGAATTCTCACACGTAAAAATCGCATCGAAACCGCTTCGCCGGAGTGCGCAGCATCGGATTTTATCCGGTGTCGAACACCGCAAAACACAGAAAATCAAAGACAATATCGACCGGCGTTGTGGTTTGATGTAGTGAAGCAATAAGATACAATACGGACAGCAACAAGGGATTCGTCCAGTTGTTGTGGTTTGATGTAGTGAAGCAATAAGATACAATAATCTTCGCGATCAGAATACGAACGAACGGTTGTGGTTTGATGTAGTGAAGCAATAAGATACAATAAATCCTCGGCGATCTGCGCATCCGTCTTGTTGTGGTTTGATGTAGTGAAGCAATAAGATACAATCATGCAACGCCGTAGAGCGAGGACGGTGGGTTGTGGTTTGATGTAGTGAAGCAATAAGATACAATCAAGTCGGCAATATGATGGTCCACGACACTGTTGTGGTTTGATGTAGTGAAGCAATAAGATACAATATTAGTGAGAGCGTTTTTACCAAGGCCCGGGTTGTGGTTTGATGTAGTGAAGCAATAAGATACAATATTAGTGAGAGCGTTTTTACCAAGGCCCGGGTTGTGGTTTGATGTAGTGAAGCAATAAGATACAATCGTCTGAACTTCCGTGTTAGCGGCGGAGGTGTTGTGGTTTGATGTAGTGAAGCAATAAGATACAATCCTTTTCCGCTGAGCTAGAGGCGAACCATAGTTGTGGTTTGATGTAGTGAAGCAATAAGATACAATATAGCCGCGATCAACGTCCAGAACCTTTTGGTTGTGGTTTGATGTAGTGAAGCAATAAGATACAATAGTGATGACCGTCGACGAGCTGCAGGCTCTGTTGTGGTTTGATGTAGTGAAGCAATAAGATACAATTCTGATAGTTCACATCTTCAGGCGTGCGTCGTTGTGGTTTGATGTAGTGAAGCAATAAGATACAATCGCGCCAGCAAAAAGCTGACCAATACCACCGTTGTGGTTTGATGTAGTGAAGCAATAAGATACAATCAGCCGTGGCTTTGCAAACCGCAACGGGCCGTTGTGGTTTGATGTAGCCAAAATAGAATGATGCCTGCCGATCGTTCGAAGGATTCACCGGAAGGTACCCGAAACCTCCGACTGCGGTCGGAAAAGTCTGCCGGCAACGAATAAAACGCACGTCGGAACACCGATCCCCGGAGATTTTTCGGTGTCCGCAGCCGCATCGGCGCAGAGCGGGCCCTTACGAACGAAGAAAGAGACCGGCGTCAAGCAGGAGTTAAAAACGCTGTTCGACAAGCAGATAAGCGCACCCGAACTTTCCGCCGGCACGATTCGGAGAGAACGTTCGTCGGCCGAAGCGGAGCAATTGCGGAGAATTTTTGCTATTTTTGTTCCGTGCGGTTTTCAACCGCTCCGTCGTTCATGAAAAAAGTCACGCATACCAATCGGCGTCCGTCTCCGTTCATCGGAAAGATAGCGGTCGCGCTGCTCAAAACCCTGATCGCGCTGATCCTGATCGCCCTTCTGGCGATCTTCGCTACCAGCGTAAGCCCCATATACGACTTCGCCGAACCGAAACCGTTCAGCGGCCCCGACATCTTCGATCCGTACGAGGGGGGGGGTCGATGCGACTCGCCCTACCGCTGGAAAAGGGCCAACTTCCACACCCATACGCGCGTAAAGGGGCTTCTGAACGAGTGCGCGTACTGGCCGGCCGAGACCGACGCGGCCTACAGGAAGTTGGGGTACGACATCGTCACCTTCTCGAACCACAACGAGCTGACCCGCCATCCCTACGACGCCTCGCTGCAGGTCGATGTCTACGAACACGGCATCAACCTCTTCAAATACCACAAGTTGGTATTCGGATGCGACGAGGTGAACCGCTTCGACCACCTGATCCCGCTCTTCGCCTCCCAGAAGCAATTCCAATTGGATCTGCTCGGCAGGGAGTCGGACTTCATCCAGCTCAACCACCCCTTGCGGACGACGGGCACCTCGAAAAAACTCATGCAGCGCCTCGGCGGCTACAGAATCATGGAGCTCGACAGCGGCAAGAGCACCGAAAACGAGTATTGGGACTGGGCGCTCTCCGCCGGACACTACAGCTTTGGACTGGCCAACGACGACCTGCACTATCCCGACCGGTCGAGTCGCATCGCCGTGAGGTGCAATTTCCTGTGCTGTGCATCGGCCTCGTACGAAGATATCAAGAAGACCCTGCTCGGAGGATGCTACTATGCGATGCGCGTTCCCGACTACGGACGCGGGGATTGGGAGGTGAAGTACGCCCGCAACAGGGAGCTGCCGTCGATCGAACGGATCGGTCTCGACGGCGAGACGATCCGCATCGCCCTGTCGCACCGGGCCGACAGCATCAAGGTGACGGGACAGCATCACACCACCCTGTCGCTGATCCCGAACGCCACCGAAGCAAGCTATACGATGAGGCCGGACGACCCGTACGCACGCATCACGGCCTACTTCCCCGACGGCGAGGTGATCTACACCAATCCGTTCGCAAGATACGATGCCTCCGCGGCGGAGACGCCCTACGCCGAGCCGACGCACAAGGTAAACGTACCCTTGACGATCCTCTTCAACCTCACGCTCCTCGCGCTGTGCGCAGGAACGATCCTCGCATTCCGTAAGACAGTCATCAAATGGTGAAGTTCCTGCAAGAAAAGAGCGACCTTACCCGCGTATGCGCGGCACTCAGCCTCTTTACGCTCGTCGCGTTCCACGGACCGTTTTTCCGGTTCGTGCTCGACCATATCGAAGGGGGGGGGGAACGGCGTATGGATCACCGCAAGTCTGGCGATCCTGATGCTCGCGCTCAACTTCTTCGTCTATTACCTCGTGCTCTTCCTCGGGCGCATCGTCGGAAAGTGCATCCTCGCCTTCACATTCATAGGCAATGCCGTAAGTCTCTACTTCATCGATACCTATCAGGTGCTCATCACCGACAAGATGATGGGCAACGTGTTCAACACGCGGTATTCGGAAGCCTCGGGATTCTTCTCGTGGTCGGCCGTATGGTACCTCCTCCTGCTGGGAATCGTCCCGTGCGTCTACCTCTTCGGGAGGCGTTTCGATTACGGAAGCCGCAAGCGGTTCTTCGCCCGCACGGGCATAGCGCTGGCCGTCTCCCTGACAGTTGCCCTGATCAACATGCCGAACTGGCCGTGGATCGACCGCAATGCGCCCAAGCTCGGGAGCCTGATCATGCCGTGGTCCTATACGGTCAACTCCGTACGCTACTACAACTCCGTCCAGAAACGCAACCGGAAGGAGATTCCGTTGCCCGACGCACGGATCGCGACCGAAAGCAAGGATCTCTGCGTACTGGTCATAGGCGAGTCCGCAAGAAGGGCGAATTTCTCACTGTACGGATACGGCAAGCCGACCAATCCGCTGCTCGAAAAAGACGGTGCGGTCGCACTGATCGCCGATGCTGCCGCGACCTATACCACGGCGGGCGTCAAAGCCATCCTCGATCACAAGCCCACCAACAAACTCTACGAGATTCTTCCGAACTACCTCTACCGCAACGGCGTGGACGTAGTATGGCGCAGCACCAACTGGGGAGAGCCGCCGCTGCACATCGACAAATACCGCAAAACGAAGGATATCAAAGCGGCGCACCCGGAGGCCGACGACCGATACGACGGCATCCTGCTCGCGGGTCTCGAGGAGGAGATACGCTCGAGCGACAAGGACAAGCTGCTGGTCGTGCTCCACACCAGCACGAGCCACGGACCCACCTATTACAAGAAATACCCGGCCGAGTTCGAGGCGTTCACGCCCGTATGCACGACCGTGGAGATGGCGAAGGCGGACCCGGAGGAGCTGATGAACGCCTACGACAACACCATCGTCTACACGGACTATCTGCTGCACTCCGTAATCGAGATGCTCCGCGGAATCCCCGAAAGGCGCAGCTGCATGATCTTCGTCTCGGACCACGGCGAGTCGCTCGGAGAGGGAAATCTCTATATGCACGGTGTTCCGATGCTCGTCGCCCCGAAGGAACAGATCGAAATCCCGTTCATCGTGTGGACCTCGGACGAGGAGCTGCAAACCGATCCGACGGAAAAAGCGGGCCAATATCATGTCTTCCACAGCATCCTGTCGTTCCTCGGGATCGAAAGCCCCGTCTACGACGCATCCCGGGATATCTTCCGGCAGCCCTGAAAAGCACCCGAAATCCGAAGCGCCCCGCATGCGGGTACGCCCCGAAACGAGAAATCGCTCGATCCGCCAGCCGGCGAATCGAGCGATTTTTCAGTACCCAGAGCCGCGTTTGAATATATTAAATCCTATTAAACTTAAATAGAAGTAAGAATGAATAAATTTGTATTTATTTTATTTATTATCAATAGTATATAAATATTCAATCATTTTACCTAATAAATTCCAATTGAACATATTTTAGCAGATGTGGGGAAAATGTGGGGAATTTTTCGTATTTTTACTCTGTCAATCCGGAATCTGGGTACTATGAAAATAACTCTCATCATCAAAAAGAGCGTAAAACGCTATGATACAGAATCGAAGGCGACCATTTACGCACGCCTGCGGGACGGCAGGCAGGTAGATATGGTCGCACCGACCCGGCTCACCATCAACCCCAATCTTTGGGATGACAAGGCCGAACAGGTCAAAAGCAAAATCGTTTACGACGACGAAATGCGTTCCTATTACAACGATGAAGCCCGCAAACTCAAGTCCTACCTCGAAAAAGCCTATCAATCCCAACAGACGGCAGAACCGCATAAAGAGTGGCTGAAAGAGGCATTGGAACAATATTACAATCCGCAAAAGTACAATGTCGAAACGGCCACGGAAGAAACCGCCAAGCCGACGTTGATCGCATTGTTCGACGAATTCCTCGAAAAGCACCGTCTTTCCGATGTCCGCAAAAAGAATTACCGGGTCATCAAACGAGGATTACAGCGGTATGAACTTTATATCCGGACAACCAAGAGGGGGCAAAAAGCATTCGTATTGGACATTGACCAAGTAACGGCCGACACCTTGCGGGACATCTGGGATTTTCTGGAAAATGAATACCGCTACTGCGCTCTTTACCCGGAAATCTACGAAGCTATACCCGAAGCACGCACGCCGCAACCCAGAGGGAAGAATACTTTATTGGATTGTTTCTCGCGCATCCGGACTTTCTTCTACTGGTGCAACAGCAACAAAAAGACCCGCAACCGACCGTTCGACGATTTCCCGTTGGAGGAATGCACATACGGAACGCCTTATTATATCACGGTCGAGGAGTTGCACAAGATTTACGGCACGAATCTGATGCGGCATCCGCAACTGGCCGTTCAGCGCGACATCTTCGTTTTTCAATGTCTGATCGGCTGCCGGGTGGGTGATCTGCTGAAAATGACGAAATCGAATCTGATCGACGGAGCCATCGAGTACATACCGCGCAAGACCAAGGAAGGGCGGCCGCTGACCGTGCGGGTTCCGCTGAATCAGACAGCTAAAGAGATCGCAGCCCGTTACAAAAGTCAGGACGGCGACAAGCTGCTGCCCTTCATTTCCGAGCAGAAATACAATCTGGCGATCAAGCGGATTTTCAAAGCCGCCGGATTGAAGCGGTTGGTTACGGTCATAAACCCCACCACCCGCGAAGAAGAAAAGAGGGTGCTTTACGAGATCGCCTCGTCGCATCTGGCCCGCCGGACATTCGTCGGAAATCTGTATAAGCAGGTCAAAGACCCCAATTTGGTCGGAGCTTTGAGCGGACATAAGGAAGGCAGTAAGGCTTTCGCACGTTATCGCACCATTGACGATGAAATGAAAAAAGAATTAGTAAATTTGTTATCGTAAAGGAGATGATTGCGTCCGCAGCGCGGTCGGAATTCAAAATAGACGATATATGAAAATAGTTAAGGCTAATCTGACCGAACAATTTATATCCGATATTCGGACTATTATTCTTTCTGCCAGAGAATCAGCGATTCGTAGTGTGGATACCGTCCGTGTACAAATGTATTGGAAATTGGGCGAACGCATCTTTATCGAAGAACAAAAAGGCCAAGACCGAGCGGAATACGGAGCATACCTTCTTCAAAACGTTGCATTGGAAATTGAAAAAGAGTTCGGTAGTGGATTTTCCGTGCGTCAGTTAGAACGAGCAAGGCAGTTCTACCGCACTTATCCAATTGCGACCGCACTGCGGACGCAATTGAATTGGTATCAATATCGCCTTCTGATTCAGATAGACGACAAAGACAAGCGTGAATATTACGAGCTGGAAGCCACCAACAACAACTGGACAGGCCGCGAATTGGAGCGGCAGATCAATTCTGGACTATATGAACGTCTGTTGTTGAGCAACGATAAGAAAGCTGTGCTGGAGGTTGCCCGTAAGGAACGCATTCCCGAATCTCCGACTGAGATCATCAAAGACCCGATGGTATTGGAATTTCTCGGTTTGCGTCCCGAAGCGACCTACTACGAAAAAGATTTGGAGCGTGCGTTGATTACCAATCTTCAAGCGTTTCTGTTGGAGTTGGGCAACGGTTTTTCGTTTGTAGCCCGCCAAAAACGAATCTTGCTTGAAGACGACGAATTTTTCGCTGATTTGGTATTCTACAACCGCCTGCTCCGCTGTTTCGTCGTTATCGAACTGAAAACCCACAAGATTACGCACGAAGACATCGGGCAGTTGCAAATGTATGTAAATTACTACGACCGCAACGAAAAAGCCCCCGACGAAAACCCGACGATCGGGATTCTGCTATGTGCCGATAAAAACGATACGTTGGTAAAATACACCCTGCCAGAAAATAACAATACGATTTTAGCAAGTAAATACCAACTCTATCTACCGTCCGAGAAACAGCTCGCCGAGCAACTGAAGATCGAATTGCAGGAACTCAATCAATAGCATCATGGGCCAGCAGGAATACGAGGCTTTCAAAGCGAAGTTGCGGGAATGGATGGACACCCACCACGACGAATACGCCGCATTCGAGGAGGCGATGAACGCCCGTGACTATGCAGGGAGCCAGTTGGTCATATTCCAAGCCATGTCCCTTATCCCCCGGTACCGGCGCCTCATGTCCGACAAAGCCAATGAAGGACTGTTCGAGCATGTCGATGAGATCGAACAAGCGGCCCGACAACACGACCTTGCCGGCAAGATCATCCGGGAGTGCGAACAGCCCGGCAAGGATTCCACACTCCCGGCAATGCTTTGCTGGCTCTACTTCGGCAAGAGTTTCGAACGGATGGTGGAGCGTTGCGAAGAGCTGCGGCGCTCGCCCGATCTGGGATTCTTGCAGAAGATGACCATGAGCGCCACGATCAGACTGCTGATCTCCCGCTCCATCAAATTAGAACTGCGCACCAAGCAGGACTGGGATGCCCACCGCGAAGCGATGCGGCTGGCCGAAAGCGACCGGGTGCTGGAATGGGCTGCGGGCACTCTTCCGACCGAAGATGCGGGTGAAAAGAGGAAACCCGGCCGGCCGAGTACGACCAAATCATTGATGGACATGTTTTCTCCGGCTGTCACGCATCCCAACGAGTTGCGGCGAAAGATCGGCGAATACCTCACAAAGAAACACACCCAGACCGACATCGCACGGTTGAAGATCGCACTCGATGAATTGCGCTATCTGGTAGTTCCAATCAACATCAAACCGTTCCGCGATGCCCTGCAAGCGGAATACGGCTCTGACATCCGCATCGTCCACGAGCGGGGCATACAGGAAGCACACAGCCGCCTGACAGAACCGCTGCTCATCGGATCAACCGTCAGCAGTCGGGGCGGCGAAGCCCTCATCATCCGGGAAATAAAAGATTTTCTATCGGAATAAGGCTCGTTAAATTCGTCTTAATATACTGCGAATTAAACGCTTAAACATCCATCAATCACAACATTATATTTGCGCTGTCGCTCGGATTTCCGGGCGGCGGCGTTGCTTTCCCGTCCGCCGGAAGGCTGCGCCCCACAACGGGCGGAAAGCAATGTATGAAAGATTTATTATCCATCCTCCGGGATGCTCCGGGCAGCATCCGGCTGGAGGTAAGCGGCGAGGATCTGTTGGCTTTCTCCAAAAGCCTTATCGACCGCGCCAAAGAAGAGCTGGCTGCACAAGTCGCCGAAGCCCGCAAGGAACGTTACCTGACCAAAGAACAGGTCAAAGAGCTATGCGGCGTTTGCGATGCGACGCTCTGGCATTGGAACCGCAAAGGATATCTGAAAGCCGTTAAGGTCGGGAACAAGGTTCGCTACCGCACCTCGGACATTCAACGGATTCTCGGCGAACAAGATGGCAAATAAGGTGTCAGACAGCGTTGCAGTCCCCGGCAAGCAGTCCCAGAACGAGCGTATCGAGGAGTTCCTGCGGGAGCATTACGCCTTTCGCTACAACACGGTCAAAAGCCGTGCGGAGTTCCGCAGCAGCGACGGCGAGTTCCTCCCCGTGACCAAATACCGGCTCAACTCCTTCCGGCGGGAGCTCGACCGCACCATCGGCATCTCCACCTCGGCGGAGAACCTGCGCAGCATGCTCGAAAGCGACTTTTCCGAGCGTGTGAATCCCGTGCAGGCGTATTTTCATAAACTGCCGCCAGTAACGGGAACGCAGGCCATCGACGAACTGGCCGCGACCGTCACTGTGCGCAACGCCCGGCATTGGTCGGAGTACCTGACCAAATGGCTCGTCGGTGTGGTCGCCAATGCAACGAACGACCTCGGATGTCAGAACCACGTCTGTCTGGTATTGACTGGCGAGCAGGGAAAGTTCAAGACCACATGGCTCGACAACCTCTGTCCCCGCGCACTCGCCAGTTATCTTTTCACGGGAAAGATCGACCCACAGAACAAGGACGTGCTGACGCTGGTCGCCGAATACCTCTTCATCAACATCGACGACCAGCTGAAGGCGCTCAACAAACGGGATGAAAACGAGCTGAAGAACCTCATCACGGCTCCTTCGGTCAAATACCGGCGACCCTACGACGTTTACATCGAAGAGTATCCCCACTTGGCGAGCTTCATGGCCTCGGTGAACGGGAACGACTTTCTGACCGATCCGACCGGCTCGCGGCGCTTCCTGCCCTTCGAGGTGTTATCCATCGACATCGACCGGGCGATATGGGTCAATATGGATCGGGTATATGCCGAAGCCCGAACACTCCTGAATAACGGATTCCGCTACTGGTTCGACGAAGCCGAAATCGAAGAACTGCACCAGGGAAACGCCGCATTCCATGTCCAGACCATCGAATACGAAATGCTGTTGAAAGGGTTCGAGAAGCCTCCGGAACATGCCGTCACGGATTGCTTTATGACCACCGTGGAGATTCTGGGCTACCTGCGCAGCTATTCGTCGCTGAACCTCTCCGAGAAACGCATGGGCGAAGCCTTGCGCAAGGCCGGGTTCGAGCGACGCTCGAAGCGTATCAACGGAAATCCCGTCTACGGCTGGGTCATTGAAAAAATCTCACCCAACCCTTTCGTCTCTTACGGATTGTAGTTACTACGCTACTACACACTGCGATAAAACATTGAAAAAGAATAGGCTGCCGTGTAGCAGAATACAAAATACACACCTTACGACATCTTACTACGCCACTACATGAACCTACTACGGTAGTAAGGTGACATAAACTTGGTTACTACAACACATAGCGAATTATTTATCAAACGATTACGCAAATCGTAGTAGGTAGTAAGGCAATATCGGCAAACTTTGAAAAACAAACATTATGAATGATCTGAAAAATATCGGCATCCGGCAATTCCTCGCATGGCGGGGCATTCTGCCCAAATACGAACGAAACGGTTACGGCATGTATCTTTCACCCTTGCGGGAAGAACGCACGCCG
Source organism: uncultured Alistipes sp. (assembly GCA_910576555.1). Classification (GTDB taxonomy): domain Bacteria; phylum Bacteroidota; class Bacteroidia; order Bacteroidales; family Rikenellaceae; genus Alistipes. The sequence continues at coordinate 792,117 of CAJTIY010000001.1, forward strand.
AGTTTCAAAGTGGACTACGTGCAAAATCTCTGGTACGACTTCGGACTGCGCGAAGGCGGCACATTGCTCACCCTCATGATGCGGTTGGAGCGGTGCGACAGCCGTGAAGCGGTCCGACGGCTGCAAAACGGTGAAAAAAGGGACGCCGGTTCCGTTTCTCTTTCACCGGGTGTTGGCGAGCGTCCAGCTGCCGGAGGTCCCTTGCCGGTCTTGCGTCCGGCCACCGTTCCCGCGCTCCGCATCCTCTCCGACGCTTCGCTCCGGCATCCGGCATTGGTCGGTTATCTCGCCTCGCGCGGCATCGTCCCGCCGGTCGCCGCGGCATTCTGCCGCGAGGTCCGTTACGAGGTAAACGACCGCGCCTTTTTCGCCGTCGGGTTCCGCAACGATGCCGGAGGGTGGGAGCTCCGCTCCGAGCGGTTCAAAGGCGGCTCCTCGCCCAAACATATCACCACCATCGACAACCGTTCCGATACGGTAATCGCTTTCGAGGGATTTATGGATTTCCTCGCATATCTCTCGCTGAAATACCCCGAACGACTGCGCATTGACGCCGCGGTTCTGAACTCGGTCGTCAACCTGCCCAAAGCCGTACCGTTTCTTAGCCAGCATCCGGTGATCCACACCTTCTTCGACAACGACGAGGCAGGACGCAAGGCAACTGCCGATCTGATCCGTCTTTGCCCCCGCAGCGAGCTAATCGACCAAAGCAGTTTTTACAGCGGGCACAAGGACGTAAATGACTATCTGACCGCCCGCATAAAAGGCCGAACACAAAAGCCTTCGACACAGAAGAACGCCCCCGAAACAAAGGCTGTTCAGGCTCTTCGGAATAATCTGCAAGCCCTGAAAGCGGAAACGGCGGAAATTGAACCACCGCGTCGGAAAGGGGTAAAGATTTAAGGAAGGCAAGGTTGTGTTTTCGTAGACGAAAACTGCGCCTTCCCCGCTGGTCGGCGTAAAATCCCGCTGGTCTGAACAAAAAATGCTTACAAACCACTTATCATGGAAACACCGAAAAAAACATACAGCAAACAAGGCGGACGCCCGAAAGTCGGCATCGGCCGCATCTGCAAATACGTCGTCAGTACGCGGCTCAGCCCCGAACGGAAACTCCGCTTTTCGGCCCTCTGCCGCGAAGCAGGACAACCGCCGGCCGAAGTCTTGCGCCAGCTGATCGACCGAGGAACGGTGAGGGCGCGGATCACCCGCGAACAGCTGGATTTCATGGCCCAGCTCAAGGGCATCGCCCGCAACCTGAACCAGCTTACCCGGCTGGCCAATGCTAAAGGTCTGGCGGCTGTCAGGGTACGGCATGCGGCGATCGTCACGGCTATCGAAAAACTCCTGAAGCAGATATGCGATGGTCGGTAAGGTAATATCGGGATCGTCTTTTTCGGGAACGGTAGGCTACGTGATGAAAAAGGAATCCCGGATATTGGAAGCCGAAGGCATTATGCCTCCGGAAGTGAAGGACATGGCGCAGGACTTCAAAGACCAGACCTTATTGAACCCTCGGCTGAAAAACACCGTCGGGCATATCTCGCTGTCTTTTTCACCCAAGGACGCTCCGCGGATGACCGATGCCCTGATGACGCAGATCGCAAAGGAGTACATGCAGAAGATGGGCATCACCGATACGCAGTATCTATTGGTGCGCCATCTCGACCAGCCCCATCCGCACTGCCATCTGGTCTACAACCGGGTCGGGAACAACGGGCAGACCATTTCGGACAAGAACATCAAGATTCGAAACGCCAAGGTCTGCCGGGAGCTGACCGAGAAGTACGGATTGTATCTCGCACCGGGAAAGGACGACGTACGGCGGGAGCAATTGCGCGAACCCGACAAGACCAGATACGAAATCTACGATGCGATCAAAGGCTGTCTGCCCAAGTGCAAAAGTTGGAACGAACTGGAAGGCAAATTAAAGGAACAAGGCATCGGCGTCCGTTACAAGTATTGCGGAAATACCGACCGCAAGCAGGGTGTCCTCTTCTCGAAAAACGGTTTCGAGTTCTCCGGATCGAAGATCGACCGGGCTTTCAGCTATACGAAACTCGACCAGCATTTTACCCACGTGCAGCAACAAACCCAACACCGGGCAACGCTCTTCGGGAACCTCTCGGCGGCGGCAGGCAATTACCGTTCGGCATTTGCCGGGTTATTCGGCAACACGGGCAGAGGCGGCGGCAGTGCGCGCGAAGAGCCGCCATCGGTAAACCTCGGAAAGGCAGGCGGGATTCCGCTGCCGCCGCCCGGTTCGCCCGGCGGAGTCTCGGCCGGGCAGTTGCAGCGCAAGCCGGGAGAAAGTCCCGAAGAACATATCGCACGAATCGCGGCGCTGCTCGATGCTGCGGCCGAAGCGATGGCTATAGCCGCGATGGAACACCGACGCAGGATGGAAGAACAGAAAAGAAGAGCCAAAATGAAAATATAATCGGAAAATCATGAACAACGAAAATAAGATCGACCTCTCGATCGAGATGTACGAAGACCTCAAGGAAACGCTTGTCAAAGCCGTCAAAAACGCCAAAGCAGGCGGCACGGGAAACGCGGGTCTGGAGAATGCCCAGATGGAACGGATCGAACGGCTGATAAAGACCGCAGAGCTCTCGCAGGGCCAAGTCACACAGTTGCTCGAACTCGTACGCAACCAGATCAAATTGCCCGGGGTGCAAAGCCAGCGGGAACAGGCGATCACAGATAAATACAACAGTCTGCTGAAGCAACTGGCGGGCAGACTCGGGATGATCAACCACGAGAACCAGCATACGCATACATTGATCGAGCAGGTCGGGCAGGCCGTCGAAGCATTGAAAAGGCTCGGCGCCCTGCCCGTGCAGGAGCATCGACATACTTATACGCTCGACATCAAATCCTCGAAAACATTTCTGACGATGTTCGCCATGCTGGGATGTATTTTCCTGCAGATCGCGGTTATCTATCAGATCGCAAGGAGCAACCAACAGTTAGCTGCGAACGACCTGAAATACCGCTACGTGAAAATGCGGGGTGAGATCAAGGAAAAGGAGCTAATGGAGTTGGAAACGATATTCAGGGATGAGCAGCACACGGCCATACGCGATACTGTCCGAAACCAAGTCGAGTGGTACGAAGAAGCCGTAAGGCGGCGGGCTGAGCAGCTGGAACAGGCTTCAATTAAAGAACGGAAAGCGTATAAGCTACTTCAAGATGCAGAGCATCTGAGAAAAAAGTAATTATTCTTAAAATCTCAAATCAGATAAGTATGATTCATAACTGTAAAATACCCAAAATACAGGATTGCATTTTTTTTCGTATCGAAGATACCTAACAAGCAAAAATTTGTATATTTGCCGTCGCAAAGGTTTCCGAATCGCCGATTACGCGATGAAGAATGAAAAGGGAATGCAGTGAGAATCTGCGACAATACCCGTTGCTGTGAGTTCCTGCCCCAAACATGGGGCGCAAAAGGTTTTACAATCTTTGCCACTGGCCGCAAGGCTGGGAAGGCGTAAAACCGGAACAAGTCAGAAGACCTGCCGATGCATTTATAAGATTTGCAACCTGCGGGTGTACGGGTGAAAATCAAAACAGCGATTTCCCCCTGCATCCGGCATTCCGGTCTAATACGAGGCTTCCGACAGCCCTGCGAAAGGTGTGAATCCGTTTTGAATTTCTGTTGTGCCGTATCCCGCAAGGATACGGTTGATTTTTTATTTGTCAAACTTAAAATACAACAGGAATGAAAAAACTATTTACCCATTTGGCAATCGCCCTGTTCGGCGTTGCGATGTGGAGCTGCTCGTATGATGACGACGATCTTTGGAAGAAGGTAGACGACCTGGACGATCGAGTAACCAATCTGGAGAATGCCCTCGCTCAAATGAATAAGGATATCATCAGACTTGAGGGACTTATTAATGCAATAGATGTAGGTGATCCCATTACGGGTTTTTCCGCAATGGATTCCGGAAAGGGCTGGATCGTAACTTTCGCCAGTGGCAAAATCATCGAGTTATATCACGGAAAAGACGGACAGGACGCACAAGCTCCGATAATTACCGTACTGGCAGAAGAGGGAATCTACTATTGGGCGATCACTATCGACGGGAAAACGGATTTCATGTATGCCGACGATGCCAAAACCCAGAAAATTCCTGTTACGGGACAGGACGGAACGACACCGGAGATCGGCGTAGACGAAGAAGGTTACTGGACGGTAAACGGCGACCGGGTTCAGTGGAAGGGGAAGGATCTGCCGGCCACGACCGAAGGATATACCTATCTCTTTACAGACGTTGTGGACAATGGTCGTTACTACACGTTCTACCTTGCCGACGGAACTACGATAGATGTTGTGAAGCGATTGAATGCCAGCATTAAGATTGACGCCGAACCGACCGAGCATTTCAAATTCGGACAGAGCCGTATTTTCCAATTTACTACCGAGAATGCGGTAGCCCTTGCCGGAGCAGCCACCGGGCCTATGGACTGGACGGTCAGCGCAAGTTTTAAAGACAATGCCGGGCGTCTGCGCATCATAGCACCTGCTGCGGATGGATGGGAACTCGAAGGCACAGTAACCGTAGGCGTAGTAGGCAGCGACGGAGCCGTAGTGACTGCCTCGATATATGTCACTTCGAGCAGCTACGAACTGCGCTACCTCACTTTCGAGGACGAGGACTACAAGGGAACGCAAGGAGTCAATTACTGGTCTTCTCTGATCGATACGCCCCAATACGGCGGACCGCTGCTCTACCCGTCGTCGGACAATGTTTACAACTGGTACGATCAGGGAAATACGGAAATCGCGCATCGGTTCACCGACGAATGGGGCGATCATAAGTTTTGGGGCGGCGGCGAGGCCATCTCCAACTATGTGGAACAGGATGTAGACAGCGGCGATTTTCAACATCAACTGGCTATTTATTACAAACATCCCGAAACCGGATTCGGAGGACACAACGGTTCCCGGAATTTCTGCGTACATTATGGCTATCGGGACGATTCCGGCTACGGCGGGACGAAGCTTCAGGCCATCTGGTTCGAGGACGGCGTAGCCCGCGTGGTCGACCACATGTATGTGACCGCCACGACCTATCTGCTCAACTGTGTGGTAAGCGGCAATGGGCTCACCGATCCGGTCGGACCGGACGGTTTCGTCAGACTGGTGGCGATCGGATTCGACGAAAACGGCGCCGAAATTACCTCCGTACAGCCGACTTTTGAAATCGCCAATTACGAACGTACCGTCATCGACTGGCAGAAATGGGATCTTTCCGAACTCGGAAAAGTCAGCCGCATCGAATTCAACGTCACAGGCGACAGCGATAACGGTTATGGGTTCAGCCAGCCGGCATATTTTGCGTGGGACGATCTGGCGGTAAGGTTCGAATAACCGGCCCTCATTTGCGACAACACCCGGAGTGCCGGGATAAGAAAATCCCGGCACTCCATTAATTAACAAGCGCTATCAAGAAGTGAAAAGAATATCGGTAATTTTGATACTGTTCCACTTTCTCGCCTGCGGCACTACGAATGCTCAAGATGCCGAGAATAGACAAATCCCGGATTCGGTCCGGATACTGGCTATCGACGAGGTGACGGTGCTTGGGAGACAGAACAGGGCGGTCGTCCCGGCACAGATCCTCTCCGGCGAGAAACTGCAAAGGCTCAACTCACATTCCGTATCGGATGCGTTGCGCTATTTTTCCGGTGTGCAGATAAAGGACTACGGAGGTATCGGGGGTCTGAAAACCGTCAACATCCGTAGTATGGGCAGCCAACACGTGGGGGTATTCTACGACGGCATACAGATCGGCAATGCCCAGAACGGGACGGTGGACCTCGGTAAATTTTCGCTTGACAACATGGAATTGGTATCCGTTTATAACGGCCAGAAAAGCGACATATTCCAGTCCGCACGCGATTTCGCCTCGGCAAGTGCAGTATATATGGTGACGCGCAGACCTGTTTTCGAGAGCGGACGCAGAAACCGTTTCAATGTAAAACTCAAAGGCGGTTCCTTCGACCTTATCAACGCTTCCGCCCTTTGGGAGCACCGGATCAGCGAAAACCTTTCGTCGTCGGCCAATATTGAATATCTGAACACTTCCGGCAAATATAAATTTCGCTATCATAAGGATGGCGGCTATGACACCACCGAAGTCAGACGCAACGGGGATGTCCGGTTTCTTCGCGCCGAGGCTGCTCTTTTCGGCAAGGTAAAGTGCGGAGAATGGCAGGCGAAAGGATATTTCTACAATTCCGAGCGAGGCTATCCCGGTGCAGCCGTAAAAAAGGATTACGGGATTTCATTACTGAACGAAGACCGGCAGAAAGACCGTAATTTTTTCTTTCAAGGTTCCTTAAGGCAAGAGGTGACGGATCTCTACAGCTATAAAATCCAAGCCAAATACGCCAACGACTATATGAATTACGTCATGCCGCCCGAAAGTACCGTACAACCGATGGATAATCACTATTGGCAGCAGGAGGTTTATATTACGGCTGCCAATCTGTTCGCTTTCACCCCGTGGTGGACAGCAAATCTGTCCACAGATTTCCAATGGAACAAACTCGATGCAGACGGCACCGATATGTTCAATGCGCATTTCATCGAACCGAGGCGCTATACGTTGCTGGGAGCCATAGCCACATCGGTCAACCTCAAACGATTCAGCATGCAGGCAAGCCTGCTTTACACGTATGTACATGACCGGAGCGCTCGGAGGATGGAAACAGCGCCGGATAAAAACGTATTCTCTCCCACGGTAATCGCATCGTACCGTCCGTTTGAAAAGATCGGCCTTGATATAAGAGCCTTTTATAAAGAGATATTCCGGATGCCGACCTTCAACGACCTCTATTACGTGCAATTGGGCAACCGGCTTCTGAAGCCGGAATACGCCACACAATACAATGTGGGAGTTGTCTACTCCAAACGATTCGGCAAAGGAGTGCTGTCGACGCTCAATCTTACGGTGGATGCCTATTACAACGAGGTGAAAGACAAGATAATCGCCACCCCGACCTCCAACCAGCTCGTCTGGACAATGGTTAATCTCGGATATGTGGAGATACGCGGTGTGGATGTGACGTTCAATCCCTGTTTCAATTTAGGCGGCGTGGCATTGGACGCCCGGTTGAGTTATACCTATCAGAAGGCACAGGACTTCACTGAGGAGAAGGATGAAGGTTGGGAGGAAACCGTTATGGACGGATATGGCGACCAGATACCCTACATTCCGTGGCACAGCGGCTCCGTGATTCTTAACGCTTCCTATCGAAAGTGGGATTTTAATTACAGTTTTATCTATACGGGAGAGCGATATATGCTCGGCAACAATACTCCGGTCAATTATATCCAGCCGTGGTATACGCACGATATGTCGCTGTCGCGAAATTTCCCATTCAAATACGCTCAGCTTCGTATCACCGCGGAGGTGAATAACATTTTCAACCAGCAATACGAAGTGGTTAAATGGTATCCCATGCCGGGAACCAATTTCAAGATTATTCTAAGTCTTACATTATGAAGGGATTTTATTTAAAATGGCTTACAGTCTTCATCGGCATTCTCGTCCTTGCGGCTTCCTGCCGCAAGGACGATCCGGTATTACCCTCCGAGCCGACCTTGGTGAATCCGTGGGAACAAGTTACTGGCGATATATACGGATTTTTTCTGCTCAACGAAGGCAATATGGGAACGAACCAGGCTTCGCTCGACTATTACGACTATGAGACAGGCGTTTACACGCGAAATATTTACGGCGAACGCAACCCTTATGAGGTCAAAGACCTCGGCGACGTGGGAAACGACATTCAAATCTACGGTGACAAACTCTGGGCGGTTATAAATTGTTCCAACTATGTCGAGGTTATGGATGTCAATACGGTCAAACATATCACCAAAATAGCGATACCCAATTGCCGTTACCTCGCATTCAAAGGCAAATACGCCTATGTGAGTGCCTACGCAGGCCCCGTGCAGATAGCCCCAGACGCCCGGATCGGATATGTGGCCAAAATCGATACGGTAAGCCTCCAGGTCGTCGATGAGTGCATCGTAGGTTATCAGCCCGAAGAGATGGCCATTGTGGGCGATAAACTCTATGTCGCCAATTCCGGCGGTTACCGTGTCCCGAATTACGACCGTACCGTGTCGGTTATCGACCTGAAAACTTTTACGGAAGAGAAAAAAATAGATGTCGCTATCAACCTTCACCGGATACAGCCGGACAATTACGGCAACCTGTATGTTTCTTCCCGCGGAGACTATTATGAAATACCTTCCAAAACATTCATAATCGACACTTCGACTGACGAGGTCACATACGAGTTCGAGGACCTGCCCAACACGCACATGACCCTGTGTCGGGATTCGCTGTTCCTTTACAGTACCGAATGGAGTTATCTGACAAACGATTGGACGGTATCCTATGCCATCGTAAACACGCGCACACGGGAGATCGTTACGCGCAACTTTATCAAAGACGGCACCGAAAAGCGTATCCAGACACCTTATGGAATCGCCGTCAACCCAAACACCGGAGAGTTTCTGGTTACCGATGCCAAAGACTACGTCCGTGCCGGAACCCTGCACTGCTTTGGGCCGGACGGCATACGAAAATGGTCGATAAGCACCGGGAACATACCGGCACATATTGTTTTCACACATAAAAAATTGCAACCGCTGGAAGAGTAACTTAACACACTTGAATATGAAAAAAAATTATGAGCGAATCGTTTTACTGCTTCTATCGGCGTTGCTTTCGGTTGGATTTCTTGCCGGGTGCAGCGACGCTGATAACGGAGACGACGGTTATCTCCTGAAAAAGGAAGACATCTCTGTGAACCGGCCCGACGAGGGATTTAAGGCTCTGGTCAACCAGCCTTTCCGGATCGAAGTGAAAAGCGTTTCGGATGAGGGCGTTTTCTATGAATGGTCTCTCGGCGATTCGAAAATAGCCGATTCGAAGAATCTGGAATACACCTTCACTTCGTTGGGAACATTCACCCTTACGCTGCATGCCAGCCAGGGAACGACCACCTTCGACTATGATTTCGAGGTCAAAGTAACCACCGATTACGTACTCAAAAAGGAAGATATAACCATCGAAGAACCCGAAGGAGGATTTAGAGCCAAAGTCGACCAACTGTTTCGGATAGAAGTAACCAGCGTGTCCGACGACGGTGTCTCTTACTTATGGTTCGAGGATGAGGAGCCGATCGCTCAAACCAAGAATCTTGAGCACATGTTTTCACATGGCGGCGCTATCGGCTTGAAATTAACAGCATCGCAAGGGGATATCTTCTTTGATTATTATTTCACTGTTTTTGTCGAATATGCTCCTATCGACCCGCCTGCGGAAGGGGCGAATCCCTATATCACCAAAGTCTTCGACTACATGCCGGCAGTCGGACAATTTACCAATACGCTGCCGCTGTACGAGGAGGGGGATACGCAGGAGACAATGAATCAGAAAGTATTGGACGCCATCGGCAATAATAAACGCGGAATGATCACCCTCGGCGGATTCGGCGGCTACGTAACGGTCGGTTTCGACCATACAATCCAGAATGTCGAAGGCTTGCGAGACTTCCGGGTTTTAGGCAATGCCTTTTATGCAAATGCCAATCCCAATCCGGATGCTCCAGAGGGCGGAAGCTGTGAGCCCGGAGTAATTATGGTGGCCTATGATCCCGACAATCTCGGACCGGACAACGTACAATGGTATGAAATACAGGGCAGCGCCCATGTGGATCCTACCAAGGAACCGTGGTATGAAATGGCGAAGGTCAATGGTAACGATGTAAACATTTACTTCGATTACCGGATAACCTATTACCGTCCCGACAGCGAACCGACATCGAGAGACGAATGGGATACATATATAAAGTGGGAGGATAATCAGGGAAATTCCGGCTACAAAGTGAAAAATCAGTACCATTCACAACCGTATTATCCGCTTTGGGCCGGAAATACGCTGTCGTTTACAGGCACATGCCTGCCTCAGAATGCCATTGACGAAAGTGGTTCGGGAACCTATTTCGTTCTTTACAAATTTCGCTACGGCTATGCGGACAATGAAATCAACAGCTATGACGACTCGTCGATCGATATAAGCTGGGCTGTCGATGCGAGCGGAAACAGCGTCAACCTGCCGGGAGTCGATTATATAAAAATATACACCGGTGTCAACCAAGAGAACGGTTGGCTTGGGGAATGTTCGACCGAAATAATGGGTGTGGAAGACCTGCATTTGCTCAAAGAGGAAATACACACAAGGCGATAAAGACCGGAATAACAGGCAATTCAAGTTTTCTGAACTTCGAAAACTCATTTCGATTTACAAATAGTTAATCGGCGGCGGGCCTTTTGATCGCGGTGAACCATTGCAAACATTCCTGCATTTAAATCCCGCCGCCGTTCTTTCACATCTGTCTGCGAGAACCGGAAAAATAGAGATTAGTAGCACGTTGTCTGCCATAACAACGCAATACTCCGGTTTCCACAGACAGATTTTTACTGATTTGCATTTCGAAAACAATAGAAAATTTTTACAGCAAGCACAAAAATTGAAAAATTGGTCTTGTCAAATATGCTTTGTTTTAATTCAACCAACGGATTACACAAAACAAAAGGAATATCCACATTTGGTTTTCACATTCAATCATTTCTTCTCTGCGGGGAAAACGTGGGGAAAATCCGAAAATTAAAAATCGCTTAACTTGTAATACTCAACAAATTAAGCGATTTTACTGGTACCCGGAGCCGGGGTCGAACCGGCACGACATTGCTGTCATTGGTGTTTGAGACCAACGCGTCTACCGATTCCGCCATCCGGGCAAAACATATTTCGATGTGGATCGGGGCAGCAAAGATAGACAAAAATTTCGAAATCCGATGTACACTGTCCGAATTATTTACGGACAAGACACCGAAGCGCACCCCTACGCCATGCGCCGCCCGGATCTCCCCGGCCGGAACGAAGCGCATGCGGCCCAAGCGGGAAACGGGCCCGGACGGTGCGCAATCCGGGCGATAAAACCTCGACGCACGGCCGGCCGCGCCCTCAAGAGGGAGTCTCCTACTCCTCGCCGTGGAAATAGGCCCTGATCTTCGCGGCCTTCGCCGCACCCACCAGCGCCGCAAGCTCCTCGGCCGGCGCCGCCTTGACCTTCGCTACGGTACGGAAATGCTGCAACAAAGCCTCGATCGTCTTGCGACCGATTCCGTCGATCCGCTCCAGTTCGCTATGGATGAAGGCCTTGCTCCGTTTCTGCCGGTGAAACGACACGGCGAATCGGTGGACCTCCTCCTGCATATGGGAGAGGAAGTGGAACAGAGGCGACGTTGGGCGGATGCCGACCAGCAGCGGCGGAAATCCGTAGAGCAACTCGGCCGTGCGGTGCCGGTCGTTCTTGGCCAGACCTGCGATCGGAATATCCAGCCCGAGCGCCTCCAGTACCTCGCGGATCGCCCCCATCTGCGCCTTGCCGCCGTCGGCGACGATCAGATCGGGCAGTTCGGCCCCTTCGGCCATAAGGCGCGTATAGCGGCGGAAGACGATCTCGCGCATCGAGGCGAAGTCGTCGGCGCCGACCACCGTCTTCACGTTGTAGTGGCGGTACTCTTTGCGCGACGGCTTGCCGTCGCGGAATACGACGCACGACGCCACGGGATCGGCTCCCTGCAGGTTTGAGTTGTCGAAGCACTCGATGTGGCGCGGCTGCCGGTCGAGCCGCAAGGCCTCCTGCAGGGCGTTCATCAACCGTTCGGTATGTCGCTCGGGATTCTTGATTTCGAGGTTCTTGAGCTGCTCCGCGCGGTAGATCCGGGCGCTGCGCTGCGAGAATTCGAGCAGTTCGAGCTTCTCGCCCCGCTTGGGCACGGTGAAGGTCACCCCGTCGAACAGCAGCGTCGTGGAGGGCAGGAAAGGCACGATCACCTCGCGGGCCAGCTCGCCCCCGGCGACGTGCTCGACGATGTGCTGCATGGCCAGCGTCAGCATGTCGCGTTCGTCGCCGCCCACGCCGGCGGTCAGCTCCACGGTCTGCACGCCGACGACCGACCCGTGGCGGATGCGCACGAAGTTGCAATAGGCCGTGTCGTCGTCCGGCAGCAGCGAGAAGACATCCACGTCGACGATCCGGGCGCTGACGATCACCGAACGGCTCGAGTAGTTATCCAGCGCGTCGAGCCGCTGCTTGAACCGCTGCGCCGCCTCGAACTTCAACGCGGCCGCCGCGCGCTCCATCTCCGCCTCGAGGTAACGGCGCACGGGACGCAGATCGCCCTTCAGCACCGCCTCGACCATCGCGACGAGCTCCCCGTACGCTTCCTCGTCCTGCAACCCCGCACAGGGCCCCCGGCAGTTGCCGAGGTGGTACTGCAGGCACACGCCGTAGCGCCCCTGCGCGATCCGTTCGGGTGCGAGGTCGAGCCGGCAGGTGCGCAGCGGCACCACCTCGCGGATGAAGTCGAGCACGCTGCGCTGCATGGCCATCGAGCCGTAAGGACCGTAGTAGCGCGACCCGTCGCGCACGAGCTGCCGCGTCGACTCCACGCGCGGAAAGTGTTCGCGCCGCACGACGATCCACGGATAGGTCTTGTCGTCCTTGAGCAGGATGTTATAGCGCGGCTGCAGGGCCTTGATGAGCGAGTTCTCCAACAGCAGGGCATCGGTTTCGCTCCCCACGACGATGTGGCGGATCTCGACGATCTGCTTGACGAGCACGCGCACTTTGGCCGAGTGATCGCGGTTCTCGGCGAAATAGGAGGAGACGCGCTTGCGCAGGCTCTTCGCCTTTCCGACATAGATGATCGTGCCGTTGCGGTCTACGAACTGGTAGACGCCCGGCGACAGCGGCAGCAGCGCGACCTGCTCCTTGATACGCTCCTTCTGCGATTCGGCCATAACGAGTACAAAGATAACGAATATTCGGTTACGCACCACAAACCGGGCTCCGCACCCGGCCCGGAACGCCATCCGCAGCGGAACGCATGCACATCGCTGCGCTCGACGCCCGGAGAACGGCGTCGTTTTCCGCGATTAAAAAATACAATCGGCTTTTATTATTGAGCTGAACCGTATACTTTTGCACCTGAATACAAGAACCCGATCCGCCCCTATGAAAAACCTCCTTCTGCTACTCGCCCCCGCCTTGCTCGCCGCCTCGTGCGTCGACAAAAGCTACGACCTGAACGGAATCGACACCGACGAGATCGCCATCGGCGGCGACGACTCCGAATTCCGCATCCCGCTGACCACCGTCACGGTCGCCCTGCACGAAATCGCCCGTGCAGGCACCGACATCCGGACGCTTTTCGACGACGTCGACACATGGCTCCCCTCGACGCTGCCCGGCAACGCCGACCATGTCGACATTCCCCGGCTCCGGCAGGCCGCTTACGTCTCCTCGCTGTTCGACGCCCTCTATGCCGAGATGGGCACAAGTACAGCGAAGCGCGAGGCGATGGCCGACCTCCTCTGGCGCAAGCATCGCAACGAATTCCTACCGCTGCTCACGCTCGCAGGCTCGGACGAAACGGCCTTCAAGAACGCCTTCGTGGCCCAGTACGCCAACGCTGCGATCCGCTCGGAAGTCGAACGGCAGTTCGGCCTCTACCTCCACGACCTCGACTCGATCGAGCCGCTGCACTACGACCTCGGAGCGCTCGACATCGACGACTCGGTGGTGGACATGCTGGCCGACAACCTCGATCCGGAGGGTACCGCCGCCCCGAAGAACACGCTCCACCTCTACGGCACGATCGGCAACGGACTGCCCCTCGCCGTCGCGCTGCATCCCGCACTCCGGAACACGGGCATCGACTTCGCCACCGCGGCCGAACCGGGCGAGAACGCTATCGCCGAACAGCGTCTCTTCGCCGAGGATCTGCGCACGCTCGCCGCAGGAACCGATCTCACGATACCCGTCGCACTGCAGAAATACTACCCGGGCCGCGGCTTCGACGACAGCCACCCGATCCGCATCCGCCTGAGCCTCGTCAAACGGGGCGCACTCAAACTCGAACTTTAACCCGCTACCGGACATGAAAAAAATACTCCTCCTGCTGACGGTCACGCTCGTGGCGACGGGCGTCGCGGCGCAGAACCCCACGGCCTATTTCATGGAGGGCTCGACCTTCCGCATGCAGTTCAACCCCGCCTTCGCGCCCCATCGCGGCTACTTCAACATTCCCGTACTGGGCGGTATCGACCTCTCCGTCGGCGGCAACCTCGCGCTGGGCGACCTATTCTTTCCCCGCAACGGGAAGCTGGTGACGCTGCTCGACGCCTCGGTCTCGAGCGCCGACGCCCTCGCCGGATTGCGGACGAAAAACGGACTGAACGTCGACTCGCGCATCAACATCCTCGGCTTCGGAGCATATACGCGCTACCGCAAGCATTTCTGGTCGTTCGAACTCAACATGCGCACCGCGGAAGACACCGACCTGCCCTACTCGCTCTTCGAGTTCCTCAAAACGGGACGCAGCGGACGCATCTCGAACATCGGCGTCTCGGCGAGCGCCTACCTCGAGGCCGCCTTCTCCTACTCGTTCCCGCTGCTCTGCGAACGGCTCTACATCGGCGTGCGGGGCAAGTTCCTCGCCGGCGCCGCCCGCGCCCGGCTGAACTACGACCGCTTCGACGTCTCGCTCGAAGAGGATCGCTGGAACATCGACGCACGGGGTACGATCGACTTCACAGCGGGCGGCGCCGACGTCTCCGCCGAGGAGCCCTACTTCAAGATCGGCGACCTCGACATGAAGCCGACCAAACCGGCCGGCTACGGCTTCGCCGTCGATCTGGGCGCCACCTACGACATTCTGCCCGACCTGCAGGCCTCGCTGGCCGTCACCGATCTGGGCTTCATGAGCTGGAGCAAGAAGAACACCGTCTCGGGCGTCTCGGCCAAAAGCCTCGAATTCACGGGCACGACGATCCCCGACGACGGCACGCCGCAGCCGAACTTCGACCTCGACGTACTGGAGTTCGAACGCGTCGGCGCCGGAAGCGGCGCGCATATGCTCCGCACAGCGATCAACGCCGGTCTCGAATACAAGCTCTGGCGCCGCAGGATCGGCATCGGCCTGCTCTACTCAGCCCGTTTCCGCTCCGGCCGCACCTTGCACGACCTGACCGGATCGGTCAATTTCCAACCGATCGACTGGTTTACGGTGACGGGCAGCTACTCGGTCCTCGCCGGCCGCGGAGGAGCCTTCGGCATCGGCCTGAATCTCTGCCCGAGCTGGATCAACTTCTTCGTCGCCACCGACCTGCTGACGGCCCGCCGCACGCCCCAGTGGGTGCCGATCAGACAATCCTCGGTACACGTCACCTTCGGTCTGGGCGTGCCCGTCGGCCGCTACGGCCAACGGGCCACGAAACGTTACATCTATCCGCCCGCCATGCTCTGACTGCGGACGGAGGCCGTACGACGACTGCGGGCGGCGATTCCGACCCCATAATACGACGACAGCCCCGGAACCGATCGGTTCCGGGACTGTTCCGCCTCGCAGGCCCGCCGCGAACGCCCTCGCGGAAAAGGCTCCGGAAGCCTGCGCTCCATATCGCTGTAAGGCACGATCCGCCTTTCTAACGTTCGGACGTACAAATACCATATTCGGACAAATCACTTGTAGATATCCGATCTTTGAGTAAATTTGTGAGGCCAAAAAAGGGGCAGGACCGGTTTCTCCGATCATCGCCCCGGAAAATCGTTGCGGCGGTCCATCTAACTCTGTGTGAAGTTGCGTCACTACATTTGAATTCTTCAAAATCGGGCCGCCGCAACTTTTTATCGCTTTCAAGCAAATCCCGTGCCATAATACGCATAGCCGGTCGTGAAACAGGCCGTGGCCGATCGTCGTTTCGGACGTTCAGCCCCGGACCACCGCGTCCATGCGCACATCGTGCGCCTCGACGGGCAGCGCCTCCACCACCTGATGCCGGTAGCAGATGCCGATCCGCACGGCCCGCATGCCGGGCTGAGCCAGATAACGGTCGTAGTAGCCGCGCCCCCGGCCGCACCGGGCTCCCGACGCGGTAAAGGCCGTGCCGGGCACCGCCACGAGATCGATCGCCGCGGGATCGCACGGCTCGGCCTCCGGTCCCGGCTCCGGAATCCCGAACGCCCCCGAACGCATCGTCGCCGGGTCGTAGCGGAAAAACCGCATCGTCTCGCCCTCGACGCGCGGCACGACCACCCGTCGCGTCGCCCGCCAGCGCTCCAACGCCTCCCGCGTATCGGGCTCGTCGTCGAGCGACACGAACAGAGCGACCGTGCGGGCCGCCGCGAAGGCGGGCATCGCCTCCACCTGCGCGAAGATCCGCGCCGAGGCCTCGGCCCGCGCCTCGGGACACAGCGCCAGATTGCGCCGCTTCATCGCTTTACGAAGTTCCTTTTTCTCCATAGACACCCCGCCGGAACCCGAAAATTCCGGCCTTTTATGTTGTTATTCTGCAAACAATAACTATCTTTGCGGAGGCAAAGTCCGGCATTCGCGCCCCGTCCGACGGGATCCGCGCGAAGCGGCCCGCACCCGAAGACACACGAATCATTTACAAAAATAACAAATTTCAAATCGTTATGAGCTGTTTTCTGATCAATTCCTCGCTGGGCAAGAAATTGGTGATGAGCATCACGGGATGTTTCCTCGTGCTGTTCATCCTCTTCCACATGTCCATGAACATCGCCGCGCTCTTCTCGGCCGACGCCTACAACGCGATCTGCGCCTTCCTCGGCGCCAACTGGTATGCGCTGGCGGGCACCCTCGTACTGGCCGCGGGCGTTGTGGTGCACTTCGTCTATGCCGTGATCCTCACGCTGAACAACTACAAGGCGCGCGGCGCACAGCGCTACGCCGTGACGGTGCAGGAGAAGGGCGTGTCGTGGGCCTCGAAGAACATGCTCGTGCTGGGCTTCATCGTCCTCGGCGGCCTTGCCCTCCACCTGTTCAACTTCTGGGCGAAGATGCAGCTCACGGAGATCATGGGCCAGCACCAGAACTCACTGGGTTACAACCCGCAGGACGGCGCCGCGCTGATCGCCTACACCTTCTCGCAGTGGTATTACGTGGTACTCTACCTCGTATGGTTCGCAGCGCTCTGGTTCCACCTCACGCACGGCGTATGGTCGATGTTCCAGACCGTGGGCTGGGCCAACGATACGTGGTATCCGCGCCTGAAGTGCGTGGCCAACATCGTCGCCACGCTGATCTTCCTCGGCTTCGCCGCCGTGGCGGTCATCTTCTACCTCAAGAGCGTCTGCCCCTGCTGCGCCGGCGCCTGCTAATTTCCTCCCGATCGTAGAACAATAAACACGCAAACATATGGCTTTCAAATTAGATGCTAAAATTCCCGCCGGGGCGCTCGCCGAAAAATGGAGCAACCACAAGGCGGCGATCAAGGTAGTGAGCCCCGCCAACAAGCGCAAGCTCGACATCATCATCGTCGGCACGGGTCTCGGCGGCGCCTCCGCAGCCGCTTCGCTCGGCGAACTGGGTTACAACGTCAAGGTGTTCTGCATTCAGGACTCGCCCCGCCGCGCCCACTCGATCGCAGCGCAGGGCGGTATCAACGCAGCGAAGAACTACCAGAACGACAACGACTCGGTATACCGTCTCTTCTACGACACGATCAAGGGCGGCGACTACCGCGCCCGCGAGGCCAACGTCTACCGTCTGGCCGAGGTCTCGAACCTGATCATCGACCAGTGCGTGGCGCAGGGCGTTCCCTTCGCCCGCGAGTACGGCGGTCTGCTGGCCAACCGTTCGTTCGGCGGCGCGCAGGTATCGCGTACGTTCTACGCCCGCGGCCAGACCGGCCAGCAACTGCTGCTGGGCGCCTATGCGGCCCTGAACAAGGAGATCGCCGCAGGTTCGGTCAAGAGCTACCCGCGTCACGAGATGCTCGACATCGTCGTCGAAGACGGCGAGGCCAAAGGCATCATCGCCCGCAACTTGGTAACGGGCGAGATCGAGCGCCACGGTGCGCACGCCGTCGTGATCGCCACGGGCGGCTACGGCAACGTCTTCTTCCTGTCGACCAACGCGATGGCGTCGAACGGTTCGGCCGCCTTCCAGTGCTACCGCAAGGGCGCCGGCTTCGCCAACCCCTGCTTCACGCAGATCCACCCCACCTGCATCCCCGTGCACGGCGACCAGCAGTCGAAGCTGACGCTCATGTCGGAGTCGCTGCGCAACGACGGCCGCATCTGGGTACCGAAGAAGATCGAGGACGTCAAGGCGATCCGCTCGGGTGCCAAGAAGCCGTCGGACATCGCCGAGGAAGACCGCGACTACTATCTGGAGCGCCGCTACCCGGCCTTCGGTAACCTCGTGCCGCGCGACGTGGCTTCGCGTGCCGCCAAAGAGCGCTGCGACGCAGGCTTCGGCGTGAACGAGACCGGTCTGGCCGTATTCCTCGACTTCAAGACCGCCATCGAGCGTCTGGGCAAGGAGATCATCAAGCAGCGCTACGGCAACCTGTTCGACATGTATGAGGAGATCACCGACGTGAGCCCCTACGAGCAGCCGATGCAGATCTTCCCGGCCGTGCACTACACGATGGGCGGCATCTGGGTCGACTATAACCTGATGACCACCATCCCGGGCCTCTACGCCATCGGCGAGGCCAACTTCTCCGACCACGGCGCCAACCGTCTGGGTGCTTCGGCCCTCATGCAGGGTCTGGCCGACGGTTACTTCGTGCTGCCCTACACCATCGGCGACTACCTCTCGAAGAAGATTCAGGCCCCGAAGGTGAAGACCGACACCCCGGCCTTCGACAAGGCCGAGAAGGAGGTCAAGGAGCGCATCGCCAAGCTCTTCGCCATCAACGGCAAGCAGTCTGTGGACGACATCCACAAGAAGCTGGGCCACATCATGTGGGAGAACGTCGGCATGGCCCGCACGAAGGAGTCGCTCGAGAAGGCGATCGCCGAGATTCAGGCCCTGCGCAAGGAGTTCTGGAAGGACGTGAAGGTCGTGGGCAAGGCCGACGACTTCAACGTCGAACTGGAGAAGGCGCTGCGCATGGCCGACTTCCTCGAACTGGGCGAGCTGATGGCCCGCGACGCCCTCAACCGCGAGGAGTCGTGCGGCGGCCACTTCCGCTCGGAGCACCAGACCGAGGAGGGCGAGGCGCTGCGTCACGACGACCGGTTCGCCTATGCGGCCGTGTGGGAGTACAAGGGCGAGGAGACGGCTCCGGAGATGACCCAAGAGCCGCTCGAATACGAGTTCACGCACCGCGCACAGCGCAATTACAAGGACTGATCCTAACTGACGTACAACGCTTTAATAACAATTGCAACAATGAATTTCACGTTAAAGATATGGCGTCAGAAAGACGCTAAATCGAAAGGCGCGTTCGAGACCTACAAGGTCGAGAACATTTCGGCCGACACCTCGTTCCTCGAGATGCTCGACATTCTGAACAACGACCTCGTGCATGCCGGCAAGGAGCCTGTGGCCTTCGACCACGACTGCCGCGAGGGTATCTGCGGCATGTGCTCGCTGCACATCGACGGCCGCGCGCACGGTCCCGGCGACGGCGCCACGACCTGCCAGATCTACATGCGCAAGTTCAAGGACGGCGCGACGATCACCATCGAGCCGTGGCGCTCGGCGGCCTTCCCCGTCATCAAGGACCTCGTGGTGAACCGCGGCGCCTACGACCAGATTCTGCAGGCCGGCGGCTTCGTATCGGTGCGCACCAACTCGGTGCCCGACGGCAACGCGATTCCCATCGCGAAGGCCGACGCCGACGAGTCGATGGACGCCGCTGCATGCGTCGGCTGCGGAGCTTGCGCCGCGACGTGCAAGAACGGCTCGGCGATGCTCTTCGTCGCCGCCCGCGTCTCGTCGCTCGCCAAGCTGCCGCAGGGCCGCGTGGAAGGTGCCCGCCGTGCGAAGGCGATGGTCGCCAAGATGGACGAGCTGGGCTTCGGCAACTGCACCAACACGGGTGCCTGTCAAGCCGAGTGCCCGAAGCAGATCTCGATCGCGCACATCGCGCGTCTGAACCGCGAGTTCCTCTCGGCGAAGTTCGAGGACTGATCCTCCGCCGGAGCGTTCCGGAGCAAAACGAGCCGCACCTTAAGGTGCGGCTCGTTTCGTATCGCGATGCAAAGAAGCGAGTCGCGAACGATCAAAAACGGCTGAAAACAATAAAAACGCGCTATCCCGCATTTAATCTCACCGCTTTTTGCTATATTTGTAATTGGAGTACATCATTCGCTCCGAGACATACCGAAGAAGCGTTATGCTCATCTTGTAACTTGAAAACGTAGGAAGTCTTTAATAGCGCCCTGTCAATCTATTATCATTCAGCACTATGAGTTGTGACGCTGTTTAAATAAGCAACAAATCAGGCACAAAATCAAGGATTTAAGCGGTTCTTTGGTTTTCTACCTTGCTGTTGTTTTCTGTCTTTTCACTTGCTGGCATTCGCAGACTTTTTTAGCTGCATACTAATTCGTATACGCTCATTCTCGTTTCATGGCCACGACTGCAAAATAGCATCGTCTATTGTTGCATCCAAAAGAGAAAGGAGTAGAATCCCAACATCTCGGATTCTCCGCGTCATCTTGTTCTCGGCTAAGATTGTTCTTTCGGGCATAGGCATACTGTCAAACAAATATGCCTAACTAAATATAGTTTACTTCGGTTTAGCTTATATATGGCTAACCGACCAAACTAAACCGAATTATCGTCTTTTTCCTCTCTGCTTTCTGAAAACGCGCAGCCAAAAGAGAAGACCATGTTACTGCGTATTTTCTCTTTTCGCTGCAATATTTTGGCGATACTCCATAATTTCATGGAATTATCTTATCCAATATGTTGGTCGTGTCGCATTTTTCAAAAAATGTCGTATCTTTGTTCCTGCGAACAGTATTACAAAAATCTATTTCTACCAGAGCTCTGAAAAGCATTTGGTATTAACGGAATGTGCAGAGTCATTGGGGAGCGATCCCGCGAATGGCACTTTGCAGAGCTTAGAAATAGGTGATGTACTGTTCGCAGCTGCACATTCTTTTTCGTACCATTATGCGAACAGTACATCATCGAGTCCGCGTTACGACGCAGACCGGTCGCAAGACCAGCCGCCGGCGGTTCCCGCCGCGCAACATTCCGATTCGGATCCATTCACATCCGCCCGATTGACAACCGATTGTCAGTCAAACCATCTATGCTCTTTGTCATGCCGTGCGCACGATAAGGACAGCCACTTTATTGTCAAACAATCAACATTCAATCAAAATGGAAACGAATCGAAACATCGTGCAGGAACAGCCTGCGCAAACCATAATTCCCGAAACGATAGCTGCATCGCAAATCACGTCGGCAGCCTATGCAACGACTCAACCGACCGATGCCGGCGAACTGCCATACGACCCTATGGAAGCTGCCCGAATCGTCCGACACCTTACCGACGGATATTTCGATCCCGAATACATCCTGCTTTTCGGCAAGTTAGTCGGCGGCACGCCTCACAGCGACATCGCGGCATACGACTTGCTTATGGTCGTGCGCGAAACGCCGAGATTCAATTGGTTTCAGGCTAAACGCATGCTGCGTTACAAAATGCCGTATCGACACCGCAAGATCACCTACATCAACCTTTACATTCTGCCACTGAATTACGTCGAATCGAACCGCACGCCATTCCTCTACTTCGCCCATGCAGAGGGTAAGCTGCTCTATTGCAACGAGCACTACTGTTTCCGACGTCCGAAACGTCCGATCGACTTCGCTCGGGCATACGCCGACGCCAAGTTCCATTACGATACTTTCCGCACGCTCGGCAACGACTTGTTAGAGCAGGCGCAGGACGCTTTCGTGGAGGGGCACAACGTGAGGCTGGCGGCGCAATTCACGGCGCAGGCTGCGGTTTACTTCTACCACACGCTCTATTATGTCTATCACGGCATGTCGTTCGATCTGCATGACCCCATAGTGATGCACGACCGAATGCGGACCCTCTCGACGAAATTGATGCTCGTCTTTGACGACAACCATATCGAGAACATCTTTACGATTCCGAGGCTGAAAGAGGTGCTGATGAAGACAACGTACCAAGCAGATTTTTACTTGGCGCCGCAGGAGGTGGAGCTGCATATGGAGCGCGTACAGCAGGCCGCGGAGATCATCGAGGGCTGCGCCGGACTGAGGCTCGAACTGTATAAGGAGTTAAGCGAGAAACAGTAAGTTTATTCGAAGCAAGAACGAGGGTTGGGGAATGTGCGATTCTCCAACCCTCGTTCTGTATTGACCATCGTCGGCTTGGGGTCGCTGCGAGTACACATAGGACAACTTTTCAGTATGTACAATTTCTTCCGACTTTGATTAGTGTCTTTACTGATTGTAAAAGCACAACGGGCTTGCCTGTTGTCCACTGAAAACCCTTTCGGGGGAGCCTAATACCCCGAACATCTCAAGACTTCGGGAGCAATGCCACTCGATTTGCAAGCAGAGGTTGCATATCGTATCCATTTAAGCTCAGAGTTGAGTTGGTAGCTTAGTCCCTCCCCGAGGAAATAAGCGTTATACGCCACGTTTAGGTCATTAAACGCGAGGGGGTGCAATCTTTCCTTGTTCTGCGAGCCGTAATAGAAGTCTCCATATCTATAATATAAAGTTCCATCGAGTCATTGTCTGCTTTGGGACAGAATCACATTTCGTTGATGCTCTTTTGGAAGAGTACTACCGAGTGAACACCCATTAATATCTACATTGGGATAATCATTTTAGACATCAAGCGCTAATATTGTTGTAAAAATGGAGCAATGTATTATCTTTCTATTTTGACAGTTGGTAAATTAGATTAGATTTTTACAACAAGCCACCGCGCCCAGCGCCTTAGTTTGTTGAGCTTACTCGGCATGCAAAGAAACGAATGTTTCGAGGTGGAATACCGTAATGAGGGTTCAATATTTTTATCTTTTATCAAGATATATAAATGAACAACTATAACAGATAATTACATCATATAATTGGCTGTCTTATAAATAATCGGTTACCTATTGGTAAAATCAATAGGTAACCGATTTCAGCGTATTCAAGAAACACTTTTGTGTATTGATGTATAAACTCATCGTTTAACTTGTGAAGAACCTTGGATATACCTTTGCTTATCCATTGTCAATCCCAAATTTAAACTATTAATTTTTGCTCTTGTAGTATAATCTACATCAAATCTATACATATGGCATATAACAAGATCCCTTAAAATCATATGACACATTTTGTTAGTTGTCATCTCTGTGCTATATTGTTTCAACATATCATAGGGCATATTGGGATAATTTAGCTCAATCGATGCGTTTATTAACTTATACGAGTTGTATGGATTCGCATCAAGTATTTTATCGAATGTTGGTTTCAAATTTTCATCACCAACAGAAAATGAAATTCGTCTAATAATGGCTATAGACAATAAATATGACCAACTTATTATGAAATTACTTGCAGATATAGCTACTTTATCCTTATTTAGAGCCGGATCCCATTCTTCACTCTTGTCTTTTATATATTTATCGATAATTATTTTCTTAATGTGTTCTATTATCTCATCTTTATTTTCTAATAAAAAACCAAGGTTAAAACTTAGTGTCCGAAGGCCTAATTTATATGCTGCACTAACAATTTCAAACTTATCTCCGGACTCTAACTCTCCCCAATATTTTATTCCTAATTGACCCAGAAGATCTATTGATTTTAATGCTAAATTCATTTTTGCAAGTAAATCAATACCTGCAACATCATCATCTAATGAAAAATACGTATAATTAGTATTATCCTCGTCAAACTCTTTTTGTTTCTCTTCTAATTCAGCTTCCAATTTTAGCTGATCATCTCGTTCTTTATCAACATCAATATCGGTGATAATTTTTTGGGGTATATCCTGAATTAGTTTGTTAATATCCTCGATTTCATCTTCAAGTTTATTTGGCTCATATTCTCTGAATATATCATTCGCGTTATTGATAAGTTCATTGATTATCATTGGACTTTTCGACAGATGAGTTATGAACATAATAATATTTGCAAACTCATTCTTGAAGATTCTCTTACATAGCTTTTTAACGATCTCTTGTATGTCTTCTTTATCTAGATTGTCGGCGATATATTTAGCAACAAAGAAATAGTATACATATTTATGCCCAACTGTTACTTCAGAATCAAAAAGTAATAACTTGGACTTTTTCAATGTTGATTTCACTTCCGTTTTTCCTATATTATAAACATCATGTTCTTCACAATATTTAGTGTGGAACACATCAAATTCATCGATAGATACACTCTTTCTATTTTCATAGAAAAAACCATAACATAGCTTCGTTAGGAACTTGCGATAGAATCCTATATTTTTTTGATTATCTACAGCATGAAACAAGGCATCATTTATTAGATGCTCATAGTAAAACCCGTGTAAAGAATAATTTTCGCTACTTTGTTTAACGCTTTCTAATGATTGTAATATGCCTAAAATATATATGGGGACAGCTGGTATAAAATTTTTCCCTAAGATTGTTTTAATATATCGAGTCGCATAATCTATCTTCTTTCGCATCTCATTTCGAGATTCGATAGAGGTATCTATACCGATTGCATACCATTTTTCTACGAGTTTATTTCTTAGATCTGCCCCAAACTCAAGAATATGAAATTTTTCGAAGTTCTCAAAAGGAGGATATGCAGATAATTCATCATTCGGTAATGAAACATCCCCAACAATTATAATATTGCTAAATAATGATTCAATATTTGAAACCAGCAACTTCCAATACTTGTCGTTGCCTTTTGCTGATTTTTGGAAATCATCAATTATCAATATAAATCGGTTGTTGTTTGATTTTTCAAGCGTTGCAGAAATAGAGATACTAGAATACTGTTTGCCAATTTTATCATTGACAACTCGAATTATGTTATCAAGTCGTATGTTAGAATTTATATCTGACCCACTCAACAAAACTGGGAACAAATCTTGATTAAAATATCTTTTGAAAAGGTATTTGCATAATGCGGTTTTACCGGAAGACTCACCACCTACAATATTATATAAAATACCGTCAATATCAAGTGCGCTAGTAAGGTCTTCGATATTTGTTCTTTTTTCTGTTTTAGTTTCGTTATCAAGTATCTTTAAATTAAGAGGAACATAAATATCTTCTAGGGATATGTCTAATCCTGATGAATGTGTAAATAGATTACCAGAGGAATTTAAATATTGACTAAACTCGTCTGACAAACAAGTCGAAACAAAACCGCTATCGTTCCGTATGATATTTGCGTTTGTTTCGTATATATTTTTGATACATTCACTCAAGGTAATTCTAAAATCTTTTTCAAATTTGCCATCATTCTCATACTCCCTATATAAAATCCCTTTTGATGACAGTTTTTGTTTAAAATCTAAGACTTTCTTGAATTGTTCAAAATCTGTATCTTGAGGAAGAGACTCTTTGTTAAAGAATAACATGAGATTCTTACATGTGCCGTCATTCTTATAATTTTCGTAAGCCCGATTAAATTCTTCTTCTGTTCCAGAGTCGGCATGAAGCGTAGGTGATCCAAATTTATGTTTCATTATACCTACAAAGATGTCGTAATCACCAATCTGATCATTAATAACACCTTGAGAATATTCTCCAATAGCGGGGTATGTGTTGTTTTCCCATTTTTTTGTTTCTATTCGTACATTGTATGTATCACCTAATGTAGTATTTAATTCTTTAACGACATCATCTACTATACCTCGTTCTTTTTGCACATCTGATGGAGATGCGATGAATATTCTTACAAGATTTCTGGTCTCAGACATAACTATATTTGTTGTTCGGGTTTAATATATTTGCTTTTTATGCTGCGTTATATATTTGAACTAATTTTGTTTTGATCTCTCCAAATGTTAAACTCGTGCTGAAATCGGTGGAAAGTCCAGTGTTAATTACATAAACGAAAGACTCTTTCCTATAATACCTCTCACCTACAAGACGTAACGATGTTTCTATCGTATTAGCTTTCGCTAATAAGCACACTAACTGATAATCCTTGTTTATTTGCTGCGTCTTGTTATTAGGGTGAGCCTTTGTATTGTGTTGAGAGGCTGTAAGTAATATTAGATTCTCAGCATAATGAGCAATCTGAGGAAAACCAGCCTTGGGAAATATGTGATGGACTTGTGTTGCTTCGCCATTTCCCCATGCATCATTAACCTCGCTAGTCGTTTGTATTTTCCGTATCAATGCGATTGCTTTCTGTACATAATAAGCATTTATTACTTCCTGCTTTTCTATCTTCTCTGGACTCATTGCCTCTTGACGAGTCATGGTTTTATCTTTATCCATATCTCGCCAATTTTTCTTATTATACATCAAATCAGAATAATATGTAATTTCCCCGTTGCTCCCGCGTAAATGATGCTCTGCAGCATATACGTTAAATACCTTATGAAACATACGTCGGATGTCCAATCGTGAATGCGATGGGGTATTACCGTTAATTAGACGATAATACCGGTCGTAAATTTCATCTTTTGCTGCAACAGGATTATTTACACTATTTTGCTCATAATCTTCAAAATATTTTATAAAGCCACTGTCGGACATTACTTTCATAAAGTAGCAATAAAGGAAATTATACGCGTTGCGGTCTTTGCGGGATATATAATCTAACAAGTCCTCATTAGCCACCGAGAATGTTAAAGAGCCATCAACCGTCTCAACATGAAGTATGTGTGCATATGCCAAAAGCTTCAGAGGCTGCGACAGCACCTTGTTGTACTCGTTATATGCTTTTTTATCATTCGCCCAAGGTTTATTGAATATGACTCGTGAGTTTTGAATGAAGTATTGCGTCTCCCAAACATCATTAATTACAAATTTAGGTTTGGTGGCAACCATATTCAAAACACAATCTGCCATAAAGCACACTATATCCGGCGTACATTTTTGATCAACGTACCGCGCATCGTGAGATTTGCGTATGTCTAAATCAAATTGGCTCAAGTATGCGTTAATAGTTTCTCTCATAGTTATCTATTATTTAGACGTTTCCCAAAAAAGAAAACAGAGTTGTTATCAATGTTTAGTGATCTTGTACCCATATTGCGAGCGATGGCATAGAACTTTGCAAACTCATCTGTTGCATAGTATGCCAAATCATCTTTGGATATACCATCTTTCCCATTTATAAGAGTCAGTATGGCCACTGAGCCGTCTGTTATGCAATCCCGTGGCATTATGCAGGCACGCGGATTATATGTAAGATTAGGCAACAATATACAATCTTTCCGATTCAAATATTTAGCGACATCAAGATTGGCTACATTATCAATATAACAATCATAGTTCGGGATATCGATAATTTCATTATTACCTATATTGCGAGATTTCAATACTCTAATTTTTCCCTCGTTCTTTGTAATAGCCTTTGTAATAGTTCTATCTCGATATGCCTTAAACAGATTGAACTGCATCTGATTGGCTACATCATCAAACTCTTTGCTCCTGTAAATAAGCCAATAAGGATATTGTGCATCTGTCCAATAACTTTGAGGCAATGTTTGAATACCATTAGTTATGTACGACTCTATCCGTGTAGTTTTGTTCTTTGATGCCTTATCAATCACAAAGCATATAGTTTCAATCTTAACGCCCTTAAATCCCTTTTCTCCAAAATCTAATATGTGACTAATATGTTTTGAACTCATCAGTTTGCGCGTCAGATTGAACTCAGGTGCGTTTATCAGACTTTTGGGAACAACCAAGGATACGATATCTCCAATCTGCATAGATTTCTCTATGAAAAATGAGAATATGTTGTTTGTCTCTTTATTGTACGCTAAATGCTTATACCTTGTCAGTAGTGCATTATCTTTTGTAATTTTCTTATATGGTGGATTCCCAACTACAATGTCGTAATGTTTATTAATATCATACAACAAAAAATCAGCACATATGTAGTTAATATGAATATTGGTCGGCACATCTAACTTTGCCACCAAAGCTTTCAATATCTCTATACTATCCTCATCAATATCAATTACATCAATATTAACTTGCGGAACACTCTCGTATTTATGTATTAAGGTGGGTAAAAAGTTGCCAACACCAATAGCCGGCTCTAATATATTAAGCACATCATAGTTCTTTGCATCCGGCAAATTCTTTATGATTGCATAACATATGTCTTGACGGGTATAATATGCAGCATTGCTGTCTCTTTGCGCATTTGACAACTCTGCTATTTTTGACAACTCCACAAATGACCGATGACTATTACTAATGTAGTTCAATAAGTTACCATGCTCGGTAAGTCTGTTCTGTTTGATAATGTTGGCAATATCTTGCTCTGATAATGTATGGGCACACAGCACTTTCTTGATTTTATGAGCTATCTGTTGGAAAATAACTGTAGGTACAGCTTCTCCCAAGTTCTGGCGGATGTTCATCTCCTCTCTTTTCAGAAAGTCCTGTTTCTGTTTATCTGACATTGCATTTAACTCACAGAAAGGAATATCCGTCCAGACAAAAGATGTCGGTACAGACATCATCAACATAACTTCTCTAATGCTGAACACTCTGTTGTCAGACGGATGCACAGTGTTCTGACTCGCTAATATATCATTACGAGTATGGATACACGGTGCGACTTTATCCCAATATTGACGTGTGTATTTATCGCCATTCTTTTTCGCATTATATACTATTATACCGTCTTTCACAGTATGAGGGATTTTAGAAATATCCGTGTTGTCGAATGCTGATTGCCCCTCTTTTATATCCGCAATCCAAGCCTCCATGTGGGCTGAATATTTCCTGAAATTGTGATAAATATCCTTATCCCATATCTCACCCATCTTTACCAATGAGGGAAGATGACCAATCGTTTGTCGCAATGTTTTCTCCGGTTGTTTATCTGGAAACACATCAAACGGAGATACCTCTTTTATATCTTTCCTTACGCCAATTACCAATGTTCTTGTACGACTGGACGGATTGCCATATTCTTTGAAATTGAGTACACGGTAAAGGATATTATATGACCCTGACAGATTAGTATCTATTGCATCTTTTATGGTTTTGTCATTACCGTCTATATCAGTACATACCGAGTTTAAGAATGCGCGAACATTCTCATAGATAAAAAATTTAGGTTTAATCTGTTGTGTCATCTTAATAGACTCCACAACCAATGAATTTCGCTTTAGCTCATCTTTTTTCTTATGGTTTGCCACCGACATGCCTTGGCAAGGTGGCGTGGCTATTAGCACATCAAGGTCTGTAATGTTATACCCTTTTTTCCAGCGTACAAGCTCCGCAAACACCTTATCTTTGGTCTCCTGTGTAGTCATATCTCCACAGATATACCCACTATTGTAGAAACACTTATGGTTGTATGACTGAATCTTCAATCGACGCTCCAACAATTCTACAGTTGCAATGCAGTAGAAATTCTCTTCCTTGAACCCATAACACCCAATACCGGCACTGCTAAACAGACTGATA
Organism: uncultured Alistipes sp.; assembly: GCA_910576555.1. Classification (GTDB taxonomy): domain Bacteria; phylum Bacteroidota; class Bacteroidia; order Bacteroidales; family Rikenellaceae; genus Alistipes. The sequence continues at coordinate 821,631 of CAJTIY010000001.1, forward strand.
TATGTTTGTAAACCATACGGGGATTTTACATCAGACAATATGGCTGATTGTTTCTCTTGATCTAATATATCATATTTTACTTTAGCCATATTTATCTCTCTTGTTTTAAAGTTTCTACTACCAACGATAGAGCCTGAGGGGCTATCTGCTGATTATCAGACACAACGGCAGATACTTGGTCTGCAAGCCACAACACTAACAGGTGTTCTGTATTCACATTAAATAGTCGGGATAAAATGGGAACTTGCTCCTTTTTTGCTTTCCTTTCGCCCCGTTCTATTTTACAATATGTAGCTGTATCGATGTTCAATGCCGCTGCCAACTGGCGTTGCGGCATTTGGTTTTGAATACGCAGCTCCTTTATCCGTTCTGAAAACATATTTTCACTTTCTATGTCTTGACATTATTTGGCAAATGTACGAAAATAAATCCAATCGGGACAACTTAAGACGAGATATTTCAAATGCTATAGTCCCAATAGCGTAGTTAATACATATTTCATTCAGCATAAGACCAATATTCTTTTCATATAAAACACATCATTTTGTGGATCTGACATCAGATTTATCTGCCACACTACTGGTAAATGCAGGCTTGCCTATTATACGGCTTTTCTCCCTCTGGGGTAGCCTAATACCCCGAACGACGTTTGCCGGCGGGAGGATTGCCATTCAATATGCAAGCAGAGGCGGTATGATTATCCGATATTGGGCTGTTCGGATTCGGCAGAACAAATGAGCAAAGGGGCTATTCGCAGCAGGACCAACAATCATTTATCTCCCTTGGAATTTGAACGAGAAAAGGGAACTGAAAAAAAGGTTCGCAGAGTGGTTTTGAAAGCTATCCGGATCAAGGTAAGTAGTCGGATAAGCCCTGAACGGTTGCGGAACGTCCCTATTATAGCCGCCACATTGCGAGGCGGCATATCCTACCGATGGTCGTGGTCTCCAACAGGTACTCAGGATGAACAGGAAACACGAAGACCATCTCTTATAGAGAAAATATTCATTTCTTCGGATGTATTCATGCGACTTACCGCCGTATTTGCCGGTTATATTCAGGGCTATATATTAAGCCTGCAAAAAGGTTTATTTTCTTTTTCTCCTATACGCCCCCATAGTAAAGTAAACTGTTTCCGGAACCGCGCTCGATTCCGAATCAACCGAACAATCCATTTACCAAATTGACCGCCTCGTCTTTCTTGCGGTTGATGATTTTGGCGTAAACTTGTGTCATCTTCACGTCCGTATGACCGAGCAGTTTCGAGGTCGTGTATAAATCCGCGCCGAGCGTCAGCATCATTGTAGCAAATGTATGCCGAGCTGTATGGAATGAAAATCGCTTGTCGATACCTGCCGCTTTCGCCCATGGTTTGAGCAGAATATTTATATGCGTCGTAGAGGGCAGATCGAACACTGTATCCTCCGCCGATTTGTCGCCCCGTTCGGGCATCCAACGCAGCGCTTCGGGCGAGAGCGGCAGGTAAATCGGCTCTTTGGTCTTCTGCATCACAACCTCCAACCGATACTGCCTGTTATCTACATAGACGTTTCCCCATTTCAGGCCGATTATATCGCTTATCCGCAGTCCGCAGAAGCAGGAGAACAGATAAGCCTGTTTTACCGCCTCATTCTTCATCGGAGTAGCGATCAATGCGCGAAGTTCCTCGATGGTCATATACTCCCTTTTGCTTTCAGGACGACGTATCTTGTCCGAGTTGCCGATTTTCGTAAACGGATTCAACTTTATTACGTCAGCACGGACAGCAGCGTTCAATGCTCCGTTCAGCACCCGATAGTAGTTTTGTGCCGTAAATTTCGAGACGGGCTTTCCTTGCGGGCGGTATTCCGTCAAAAGGTAGTCGATGTATTCCTGACAAAAGGTTTTATCCACCTGATCCATCGTTACCCGTTCCCCTGCATAGTCTTTCAGTATTTGGATAGCAACCTTGATCTGGTGTCCGTCCTTTTTGCCGCGTTTCTGCTGGTTCTCCATGTAGATATTCATCCAATCCTGCAACAAGACTGTTTCCTTGTCATAGGCACGCTTGATTCCCGCTTCGCCGTTGGTCAGTTCGATGATGCGCCGAGACTTGATCGTATTGGCTGCCGTCATGGTCGCTGCATTCCGCTTGCGGGCATTATCATCCGTTTCAGGAATAATATACATCTTGAGATATTCATACGACCGTTTGCCGTTACGGTATATATCAAGATAGAGGCTTTTGCTGCCGTCGGCCAATTCTTTCATCCGAAGACGTATCGGTTCCTTGACTTTCGAGGGTTTTCTTACTCGGGGCATAATGTCTCTTTTTTACTCGTTCTTCCTGCCGCAAAGGTAGAAAGAATTATCCGAATTGAGGAACAAATAAGAAACAAAAATGCACCGAAAAAGAACCGAACAACTGCAAAGGATGTGAACAAGTGAAAATGAAATAACCGTTATAATATACTGATATAACGGTATTTTATCTTCATTTGATTAGCTCTTGTTTTCATTTCCGAATCTTACTTTATAAATGTAGGAAATTTTCAAACAGATGCAAGGATGGCATAGTGGTTCTCACGCTTTAGCGTGGGCTGCTATCACCACATCTGCATCTATGGGTTTCCTACGACCTTCAAGTTAAGACGTGGCATCGCAGTTCCACGCTTCGTGTTTACAAACGGTCCTTGTGGCAGCTGGAGGACAAAAAAAACGATACGATGAACAAACTACTAACTCTCGCGCTGGTATTCATGTGCTCTATGCCCCTGCATGCACAGAACGACGTCACCCGCTTTCTCGGAATCCCCGTCGAGGGCAGCAAATCCGAAATAATCCGCCAACTCAAGGCCAAAGGGTATCGAAACCTTTCCCATGACAGCGATATACTCACCGGAGAATTCAACGGCAGAAATGTCAACATTTCCGTAGTGACAAACAACAATAAAGTTTATCGGATCATGGTAGTCGACGCCGCCGGAAGCGACGAAAAATCCATACAAATTCTCTTCAATACGCTTTGCAGGCAATTCGGAAGCAATTCCAGATACCTGTCGCTGGGCGATCAGACCATTTCCGACGATGAGGACATCTCCTATGAAATGACGGTTCATAAAAAACGCTATGAAGCCATCTTCTATCAAATACCGGCAGACCTGACATCGTTGACGAAAAACGTGGAGGAATTCATATCCCAATACATGAATGAGCAAAATAAGAATCTTTCTGAAGAGGATATCTTAAAAAAAGCCTCTGAATGTGCAACGGAGATGTACTCGAAGCCTGTCTGGTTCAAAATCAACCGACATTTCGGGGAATATTACATCATCATGTATTACGACAACGAATACAATCGGGCGAACGGCGAAGATCTTTAAATAAAGCCCGTCGGAACGGAAGCCCCCTCCCATCCTATCGGCTCCCCGCACGGGATATGCGGACATCGGAAAAACGGGGCTCCGGCCGAACGGACAGGGCGTCCCGAGCGCGGTTGCGAACAGGTCGCCCGTACGCGCCCGAGCGACCGACGCCTCGATATTTAAGTATTTCTACGAATCGAAGGATCTGCGGGAACGCTTATCTTTGTTTCGATGGAAAATCTACAACGACATTTGTACGGCGAACTCGCCGAATCCGCCTCGCACGATCCTCTTTTCACAGAGGAGCGTTCCGGAGAACGGTTCTTCACCGACCTGCGACAACTCGTGTCGGAGCGCCCCGTCGACGAAAGGCTGGGAGCGGAGATCATGGAGCTGACTCGGCAGTGGGTGGCGGACAATTCGCTGCTGCACTACAGCAACACGACCCGCGCGGCTTACGGACGCACCTATCTGGGACGCTGCGCCGAGACAGGCTGGGAGGCGATCGTGATGAGTTGGCAGCAGGGTCGCCCGTCAAGTATCCACGGGCATCCCCGCTTCGCGGGCTACTTCTTCGCCGACGGCGTTTTCCGGATCGAGCAGTTCGAACGGACGGCCCCGGGGCGCGTCCGGCTGAAGGAGACCGTCGAGGTCGAAGCACCGAAGGGTTTCCATGCCATCGGCAGCGCCGGACATTTCGACAACCACATCCACCGCATCACCTGTTTGAGCGGACAGGGCCACAGCCTGCACATCTACTCGGACGACGCCCTGCAGGGCGAAATCTACGAGCTCGAAGAACCGTAGTCGCATCGGCCCTGCGGTCGTTCGGCCCGCATATCCCGAAATGGGCGGGGCTCTTCGCGCAAACGAAGAGCCCCGTCCGTGTCGTACGCAGCGCCGTCCCTACGGCCTCAACGTCGAGAGCAGCATCACCTGCTCGAGGTCGAACGACCCGCAGATATCGACCACGACCGTCTCCTTCGCGCCGTAGGTCAGCATCACCAGCTCGTCGGCGCGGCTCAACCGCGACTCGCGCAGAAAGAACTTCGTGGTCTGACCCTCCTCCGCGACTGCGGTCACCAATCCGAACTTCCCCTCTTCGACCGCCTTCTGTGCCGCCGCGACGAACGCCTCGCGGTCGCCCGTCTTGAGCGCGACGATCCGTATGAAGCGAATATCCTCCAACAGCCGGGACAGCTCGCGATCGCCCCGCTCGGCGGCCTGCCGGCTCATCAGCTGCATCATCTTAGGCTCCAGCTGCACGCTGGTCACCCCCTCGGCCGCAGCATAACGATCGTAAAAACGCTCCACGGCCGCATTTTGAGCCGCCACCGCAAAGGGCAGCGTCAACACGAACAGCAACAACCATCGTTTCATGACAGGCACGGATTAAAGATGCAACGAATAGGAGAGTCCGAACGAGCAGGCACGGCATTCGGGTCCCGCTCCGCTTCGGAACAGCGGCGTCGGCGCATAGCGCACGAAGAGTCCGAACCCGCGGTAGGAGGCCGATACCCCCACCCCGAACTGATAGCCGCGGAAACCCGACACGCCGTGTTTCCTCTTGGGATGCTTGCGGATGGCGTCGGCTCCCAGCAGAAAGTCGTTGTAGAGTACGGCCGTAAGCTCAACGCGCTTCACCGGCCGGTAGTTGAACCGCAGCGGAATGCCCAGATAGGAGTAGACGAGTTTCGACTTGTCGGCCGGCACGTCGAGCGCGACGGGTACGATCCGCCCCTGCTCGTAGCCCACCGTCGAGGCATTGTCGATCAGACGGATGTTGTCGACCGTATACTGGAGCCCCACGTCGTAGGTCAGCGAGCGGCTCCGGTTGAACGTGCCGCCCAACCCCACGATGTGGAAGCTGAAGTGGAACGACGGTCCGAGGCGCTGATCGAGAAATCCCCGCTGCTCGGGCGCATACCCCGCATAATCGAGCCCCGAGAGGTAGTTGAACCCGAACTCGAAGTCGTGCAGCAACGTCATCCACACCTTCTTCCGCTTCAGACCGTCCCACGCCTTCGATTCGTAGCTGCGGCCGAGCGTGAGCCCGTAGCCGCCCACTTCGAGCATCACCCGCCCGTTGCCGCCGTCGCGCAACCGCATCTGCTCACCGGCCACCGTGTCGATACGGCGCAGGGTATCGATGCCGAGCGAATCGCGGTCGACCGTCTCCACGACGATGGGCTCCTTACCCGTGCGCCGATAATAGTCCTCATCGAAAGGTTGCGCCGCTGCGGGCGCCGCCGGAAGCAGCCATGCCGCTGCGGCCAGCGCTCCCCACAAAAGTCGTTCATTCATAACCATGCTCTTATCTATTGTTTATCGGTACATCCGATCAAGCGGTCCACCATGCGGCCCGGCTCGGCGAGCCCCGACAAACCGTCGAGGTAGTGCGTGGCGGCCATCGCCCGTTCGGGGTCGTAGACCGCCACCCCGTCGATATAGCAGTAGGGACGCCGGAGCCGTACGGATCCCAGAAACAGCCCCGCGGCGACGGCTGCGGCCGCAGTGCCCCACAGGATCCGAACCGCTGCGCGCGAACGCAGACGCGGGAGCATCGTCCGACGGTCGCGAGCCGCCGCATCGCGCATCCGCCGCGTCGGCCCGAGCGGTCCGACATCCGACACCCGTGCAGGCCGTAAGGTCGTGCTTCCGCCCTCCTGCGGCCGCTCCGCATGCGCAGGCATCCGCTCGGCGGCGAGCGCCTCGAGCCCCTCGAAGAGAACCCGGGCGGAGCGCAGGTCGGCAGGCAGCTCCTCCGCCCCGCGGAGCAGGTCGCGCAACGTGCGCTCCTCTTCGTCCGTCGTCCGTCCCGCCGACCAACGGGCCAGCAATTCATCGGTCGTGTCGCGTCGTGTGTTCATCGTCCATCATTTTTATGAGCGCTCCGCGCAGCCCCTGACGAGCACGGGAGAGAATCATGCGTACATGCGCCTCGTCGCAGGCGAGCAACGCCGCGATCTCGCAGGTGGGATACCCCTCGATATCCTTCAGGTGGAGCACTTCGCGCTGCCGTTCGGGCAGCCCCGCGATGGCCCTGCGGACCAGATCGCGCGCCTCCCAGCCGTCGATCGCCCCGGTCGTCGTCCGCTCCGCGGTGCTGCCCGCCGTCGCGGCATGGGCACGCACCGTCCGCAGCTGCCGCAGCCGGTCGTAACAGCGGTTCCGCACGGCCGTCAGCACGAATGCGGAGAGGTTGCGGCAAGCGTCGAGCCCCTCGCGATCGCGCCACAGCCGCTCCAGCAGGTCGTGCACGACATCCTCCGCCTCGTCCGACGAGAGCAGCAGACTGTGGGCGTAGCGGAACATGCGATCGCGCAGCGGAACGATATGTCGGGAGAACTCGACCTCTTGCATGACACCCTTAAGACGATCCGGAGCCGCGAAACGCAACATCCGGATGCGAAAAAAACGCACGATTCGTTAAAACGGCCGGCGGCCCCCGAAACCGACGATCCCGCCCCGAGCGCCGCACGGCCAGCAGAGCGGGCTTCGACGCATCGGGCGGGACCCTCTTCGACCGGCCCGTCGGCCGGTCAGCCGTTGACCTTCGCGTGGTCTGCCAAGAACTGCTTCAGACCGCTCTCGGTGAGCGGATGCTTGAGCAGCCCCCGGATCGCCGACAGGGGGCAGGTCGCCACGTCGGCCCCGGCATCGAGGCACTGGACGATGTGCCGCGTATGGCGGATCGAGGCGGCGAGCACCTGCGTCGCGAAGCCGTACGTACGATAGACGCGCACGATGTGGGCCACGAGCTCCACGCCGTCCTCCGAGATGTCGTCGAGCCGCCCCACGAAGGGAGATACATAGGTAGCGCCCGCTTTGGCCGCCAGCAGCGCCTGCCCCACCGAGAAGACCAGCGTGCAGTTGGTGCGGATGCCCTTCGTCGCGAACCATTTCACGGCGCGGATGCCTTCGGCCGTGCAGGGGAGCTTCACCACGATGTTCGGGTGGATCGCCGCCAGCGCCTCGCCCTCGCGGATCATGCCCTCGAAATCGGTGGCGATCACCTCGGCGCTCACGTCGCCGTCGACGATGCGGCAGATCGCCTCGTAATGCCGCCGGCAAGCCTCCTCGCCGCAAATCCGCTCTTTGGCCATCAGCGACGGGTTGGTCGTGACGCCGTCGAGCACGCCCATTTCATGCGCTTCGCGAATCTGCTCCAGATTCGCCGTGTCGATAAAGAATTTCATATCCGTTCGTAGTTTTAGGTGGTTGACAGGCATACGCTTCGTGCGAAGGGAAGGGTAGCTTCCGTCGGCTGCGCCGCGCACCGCGGCCGACCGATCCGTCCGATCGCGATTCCGAAGATACGAATAAGCGAGGGCAAATGCAAGCTTGCTTGCAGTTTGCCGAGCGGGAGTATCTAAAACGAAGTTAAAGATACGAAAAAATCGCCGATTCCGGCATCGATCCGCCCCCGGCGCGAACTTTTTTCGAAAATTAAAGTACTTTGTATTGCATAATACTAAAATCCGTATTATATTTGCGGCATAATAATAGCAATCATTCCGCGAAAAGCAACCGTCATGAAAGAGACCGTTAATGCCAACATCGGCGGCGAAGCCTTCATCCTCGACGAGGATGCCTGCCGCGCAATGCGCGACTATCTGGACGACATCCGCAGCCGCCTGTCCGAAGAGGACGCCGAGACACGGGACGACATCGAACGAGCCGTGGCCGAGATCCTGCGCGAGCGGGTCGCCTCGTCCATGCGGGTGGTGACGCTCGACATCGTGCGCGCCGCGATCGCCCGCATGGGCGCCCCCGAGGAGTTCGGCGCCCGGCGCGAGGCCTCCCCGCACGATGCGACGGCCCCCGGCACGACGGCGCAGGAGCCAGTGAAACACCGCCTCTACCGTTCGCGCAGCGACCGTTCGATCGCAGGCATCTGCGGCGGCATCGCCGAGTTCTTCGACCTCGACCCGACGCTCGTGCGCTTTCTGACGCTCCTGCTGATCCTCTTCGGCGGCCTGTCGATCTGGGTGTACGCGATCCTCTGGATCATCGTCCCCGACCAGCCCGTCCGACGCAACGACATCCGTACCGACACAAAACGATAAGACTATGGAAAACTACCGTAAACTCTACCGCACGCAGGATGCCCTGATCGCCGGCGTCTGCGGCGGACTGGCCGAATTCTTCGGTCTCGACGCATCGCTCGTACGTATCGCGACCGTCGTACTGATCCTTTTCTTCGGGCTCTCGCTCTGGGTCTACATCATCCTTTGGCTGATCATACCCAAAGCCCCGAAACGCTTAAACTCCTGACGCATGGCTGAAGACAACGTAAAAGCGCAGATGCGCAAAGGCATTCTCGAGTACTGCATCCTCGCCCTCCTCTCGCGCGAGGACAGCTACACGCCACGCATCATCTCGGCGCTCAAGGAGGCCGAAATGATCGTGGTCGAAGGCACGCTCTACCCGATCCTCACCCGGCAGAAAAACGCCGGGCTGCTCACCTACCGCTGGGAGGAGTCGCCGCAGGGGCCTCCCCGCAAGTACTACAGTCTCACCGACAAGGGCCGCGAATACCTCGCCGCGCTCGACGCCGCATGGGACGAACTCGTGGGACAGATCCGCCTGATCCGCCACGGCAAAACCGAAAATTAACCCGAAAAACCCGACACGATGAAAAAAATCATTCTGACCCTCTTGACCCTTCTGGCCGTCGCCGTAGCCGCCGGATGCCTCTACGGCACCGCACGCACGCTCGTCGACCGAACCGGCCGCCGCACGCTCAAGGGCAGCGGCCACCTCACGACCCGGACCTTCGATGCGCCGCGGTTCGACGGCGTCTACGCCTCCAGTACGGCCGACGTCACGATCGTCAAGGGCTCGGGGCCGATCACGGTCGAAGCCGATGACAATGTAATGGAATACGTCGCGATCCGGGTCGAGGAGGGACGCCTGCGCATCAAGCTCGACACCGACCAACGTTACAACAGCCTCAACAACGTCACGTTCCGCGTGACCGTACCCACCGACGGCCGCCTCGCCGAGCTGAAGGCTTCGGGCGCCGCGAAGATCGTCGCCGAGCCGGTGCTCACGGCCGACGAGATCGAATTCGACGCCTCGGGCGCTGCGAAGCTCGTGGCGATGGTCGCCTGCGAAACGTGCGAAATCGATATTTCGGGAACTTCCAAAGCCGAAATCGGGGGCCGTATCGGCACGTGTGCGGCCGAGGCTTCGGGCGCTTCGAAGCTGAAACTGGTGGCCCGGACCGCAACGTGCGATCTCGACGCCTCGGGCGCCTCGAAGATCGAGGCCATAGGCGCTGCCGAGAGATGCGAACTCTCGGCGAGCGGCGCCGCGAAGATCGACGCCTCCGAATTCGTCGTCGTCGACTGCCAAGCGAGCGCCTCGGGATCGGGCAAGGTGTCGGCCGACTGCACGCGACGCCTCTCGGCCCGCGCTACAGGAGCCGGCAAGGTGGTCTACCAGAGCCGCGAGAACCTCCATGTAACGGCCTCCAAATCGGGCGCCGGCTCCGTATCCGAACGTTGAACCGACCGATCGTACGACCATGAACGAAATCAAGAAATGCAGCATATCGGGCATCGCCTTCACGCTGGACGCCGATGCCTACGAGGTGCTCCGCACCTACCTCGACAGCCTCGAGAAGACCTATGAGAAAAATCCCGACGGCGCGGAGATCATCGCCGACATCGAGGCCCGCATCGCCGAGCTGATCCTTTCGACGCAGAACAACGCCCGGGTCGTCGAACGGCCGCTGATCGAGAACATCGTCAAGCAGCTGGGATCGGCCGCCGACATCACGGGCGAAGATCCCGACAGCGACCTCCACTACGCCGAGCCCCGCATCCCGCGCCGCCTCTACCGCGACACGGAGAACGCCAAGCTGGGCGGCGTCTGCTCCGGCATCGGACGCTACTTCGACGTCGATCCCGTATGGATCCGCCTCGTGCTGTTCCTCCCGCTGCTGCTCTCCTGCTTCGGATGGCTTCCGCTGCTGCACTGGACCGGCCCGATGATGGGCAACCTGTTCGGCATCTTCGTCATCTGCTACTTCATCATGTGGTTCGCCGTGCCGGCCGCACGCACAGCCCGCCAGAAGCTCGAAATGCAGGGCGAGCGGATCACCGAACAGTCGATCCGCGAGACGACCGCGGCCTCCTACGCCGCTGCAGGCGACCCCGACAGCCGGGCGCGGCCGATCGTGGCGGAGGCCGTCTCGGTATTCGGCAAGGTGGTGCTCATCCTCCTGAAGCTCATGGCCGGTCTGATCGTCTTCGGCCTCATCATGGGCGCCTGCGCACTGATCATCGGCCTGTTCGCCGTGGTGATCGGCGGCGGCGAGATCCTCATGTGCGACTGTTTCGACGACCACTCGCTGTGGCTCCCCGTGCTGGGCATCGTCGTGGTGCTGATCCCGACCATCCTGCTGATCTACGTGCTGATGTGCCTGATCGCGTCGCGCAAACCGGGCGGACGGACCGTGCTGGCCATCTTCCTGCTGTGGCTCGCGAGCATCGTCGCCCTCTCGGTCACCGCTATCCGGGGCAACGTCGGCGACCGGTTACGCCGATCGCACGACACCACCGAACGGCTGCTCAACACGCCCGTGGTGATCGACAGCGACACCACGACGCTCGAAGAGCTGCTGCACGATTTCGACGAAGATACGAGCATCGTCGACACCGACGGCGAAAGCCTCCACATCAGCGTACCCTCGCGGTCGATCGACATCACGATCGACAAGAAGGCGGGACGTCTTAACGTGACAACCGACGAAGTCGAAGCGGCGATCGCCGCCGCACAGTGACGGCGCTCCGGATCCACGCTCTCCGAGCGGACGCAACGTATTGCGTCCGCTTTTTCGCTTCCGACCCTACCGCGTCGACCCTCCGAGCGCCTTCACCGACCGAACGAACAGCGCCTGCGACGAATTCCGGGCGCAGAATTTCCGATTCTTGCACGAAATTCGTACCTTTGGACGATTTTGTTAAAATTCCGAACAGCATGACAGAAATCAAGTGCATCGGCATTCTCACCTCGGGCGGCGACGCTCCGGGCATGAATGCGGCCATCCGCGCCGTGACGCGCAGCGCGATCTACAACGGATTCGCCGTCAAGGGCATCATGCGCGGCTACAAAGGTCTGGTATATAACGAAATAGTCGACTTCCGCTCGCAGAGTGTCAGCAACATCATCCAGCTGGGCGGCACGATTCTCAAGACGGCGCGCTGCAAGGAGTTCCAGACTCCCGAAGGCCGCAAGCAGGCCTACGACAACATGACGGCCGCAGGCATCGACGCACTGGTGGTGATCGGCGGCGACGGCTCGCTCACGGGCGCGGGGATCTTCGCCAAAGAGTTCAACGTGCCCATCGTGGGGCTCCCCGGCACGATCGACAACGATCTGGGCGGCACCGACTCGACGATCGGATACGACACGGCGCTCAACACGATCATGGAGGCGGTCGATAAACTCCGCGACACGGCATCGAGCCACGAGCGGCTCTTCTTCGTCGAGGTGATGGGCCGCACGGCGGGCTATCTGGCCCTCAACAGCGCACTGGCCACCGGCTCGGAGGCGGCGATCATCCCCGAGATGGAGACCGAGGTCGACCAGCTGGCCGAGCTGATCAACCACGGCTTCCGCAAGAGCAAGAACTCGGCGATCGTGATCGTGGCCGAGAACCCCAAGACAGGGGGTGCCACGGCGCTGGCCGAGCGCGTGAAGAAGGAGTTCCCGCAGTACGACGCCCGCGTGACGATTCTGGGCCACATCCAGCGCGGCGGCTCGCCGACGGCCGTCGACCGCATCCTCGCCTCGCGCATGGGCGAAGCGGCCATCGAAGCGCTGCTCGACGGTCAGCGCAACGTGATGATCGGCACCGACAACGGCCGCATCGTCTACGTACCCTTCGCCAAAGCCGTGAAGCACGACAAGGGCATCGACCGCAACATGCTGGAACTGGTCAAGATCCTCTCCATTTAAGCGAATCCGCCCGCTTCGCGTCCGAAAACGCGCGGAGCGGGCTTAGAAGAACAAACACCCCGACTCGAACGAATGAAACGCGTAATAGGCATCGGCAATGCCCTGACGGACATGCTCGTCAACCTCAAGACCGACTCCGTGCTGGGACGGTTCGGACTTCCCAAAGGCTCGATGAGCCTCGTGGACTCGAAACTCCAGACCGAAATCTCGAAAACCGTGGCGGGCCTCCCCTACTCGCTCTCGCTGGGCGGCTCGGCGGGCAACACGATCCGCGCAATGGCGCAGCTGGGCTGCAGCGTGGGCTTCATCGGCAAGGTGGGCCCCGACACCACGGGCGACTTCTTCGAGCAGGCGCTCGACAATCTGGGCATCGAGCCGGTCATCTTCCGCGGGAAGGAGCGCTCCGGCAAGTGCGTGTCGCTGGTCTCGGCCGACGGCGAGCGGACGATGGTCACCCACCTCGGCGCAGCGCTCGAACTCGCGGCCGAAGAGATCCGGCCGGACCTTTTCACCGGTTACGACTGTCTCTACGTCGAAGGTTACCTCGTACAGAATCACGAACTGATCGAGCAGGCCGTACGCACGGCGAAGGGCTGCGGGCTTCAGGTGGCGCTCGATCTGGCGAGTTTCAACATCGTGGAGGAAAACCTCGAATTCCTGCGCGGACTCGTGCGCGACTACGTCGACATCGTCTTCGCCAACGAGGACGAAGCGAAGGCCTTCACGGGCGAGGAGGAGCCGCTCAACGCCCTGCAGAACATCTCGCAGCTGGTCTCGCTGGCCATCGTGAAGATCGGCATCAAGGGCGCGCTCATCAAGCGGGGCGAAGAGGTGGTGCACGTAGGCATCATGGCCGCGGCAAAACGCGTCGACACCACGGGGGCCGGCGATTTCTACGCCGCGGGATTCCTCTCGGGACTCTGCGACGGACTGTCGCTCCGCCAGTGCGGCACGATCGGCGCCATCACGGCCGGCAAGGTGATCGAAGTGGTGGGCACCACCTTCGGCGAGGAGGCGTGGAACGACATCCACCGCCTCGTCAGCAAGGTCAAGAACGAGAAGTACCTGTTCTGACGACTGGGACGAAACGGGCAGCGGGCGGACCGATCGGTTCGCCCGCTGCTCGTTTATCCGCCCGCCGCCTGTGCGATCACTCCTCCCGGGAGAACACCCCCCGCCCGATTTCGCGGCGCATGCGGAGCAGCTGCCGCCCCTGCGCGGGGCGCATCGTAAAGAGCAGCGCGAAGGTGACGAGCCACTTGCACGCCTCGCGCAGACGGAGGCTCCGGCGCCCCTTTTCGCCGGCCTGCAGCCGCTGGCTCACCCCGATGTTGTAGCAAAGGCGCCGGAAATAGGCATCGGCGAGCTTTTCGGGCGGGATGATGTGGTGCATCACCGCACCGGGGACATACCAGATCCGCTCGCCGCCGCGCCGCAGGCGGTCGAAGAAGTCGGTCTCCTCGCCGCCGATCAGCCGTTTGCCCGTACGGCCCAACGCGGGATCGAACGCACCGAAGCGGTCGACGACCGAACGGCGGAAGGCCATGTTGCCGCCCCCGGGAATCCGGTCTGCGGGGAACGGCCGCACCTCGCGACCGAAATCCATCGGGTTGGCGATCGGCCGCTCGGTCCAGCGCGACATCCACACGGGACGCCCGGAGGGGTATTCGGCCACGATCGGCCCGCCGGCGACCGAAGCGTCGGGCCGGGCGTCGAAGAAGGCGATATAGGAGCCGATGAAGCCGGGGACGATCCGCTCGTCGTCGTCGATGATGGCAATTAGCTCCCCGCAGCTCTCGGCGATGCCCCGGTTGCGGGCGTGCGACAGCCCCTGCCGCGGTTCGAAGACGCGACGCAGACGGAAGCCGGGATGGGCCGCAGCGAAGGCTGCGAACCGCGCAGCGGTATCGTCCTGCGAATTGTTGTCGACCACGACGCACTCCCACGTCGCGGGATCGGCCTCCTGCGCTACGACCGAACGCAGCGTATCGACCAGCTGCGCGGCCCGGTTATAGGTGGCGATTATGAGCGAAAGACGAATCATCGGACGAAGATAACAAAATCTCCGCAAAGCCGCACTATCTTCCGCTCGAATAAGCTCCCCGCCCCGAAATGCAGGAACCAAATCGGGCATTTTCCGCAGGCAGGACTCCGTGCGGCACCGAAGGGGCGGTCCCGCCGCAAACCCGCCGCACCCGACATACCGAAAGAGAGGCTTCCGCCCAAGACAGGCGGCGCCTCGGCAAATCCGCAAACTCCGTTTGCTTTTGCGCTCGGCTTGCACTATCTTTGTCCCACGGACGCCTACGATCCGAACGAACAAACCGTCACGCACCTATGTATAAATTTCTTCGCATCCTGTTGCTGCCGCTCGCAGTCGCAGCGGCCGCAACGAGCGTACGGGCGCAGGACGTCGCATGGAAAAGCGACGTGGAGGCACTCGGCGACGAGATGTACCGCATCGTACTCGAAGCCTCGATTCCCGCACCCTACCACATGTACGACATGGGACCCTACGAAGAGGGACCCAACGCCACGACCATCCGCTTCACGCCCGGCGAAGGCGCCGTGCTGGAGGGCAGCGTCGAACAACTCGATACCCCCGAACGCCACTACGACGCGACGTCCGACATGCAGATTGGCACCTTCTCGGGCAAAGCCCGTTTCGCCCAGCGCGTGCGGCTCACGGCCCCCGAAGCGAGCGTCGCGGCCGACGTCGAATGGATGATCTGCGACGACTCGAGCTGCATGCCGCCCGACGATACACAGCTGACGATCCGCATTCCGGCCCCGGATGCCGCAGCGTCGGCGAGCGACACGGCAGCACGATCGGCAACCGACGCCGAAACGCCCGCCGCCGTAGCGCCCGCAACGGACTCCGCCGCCAGCGGTTCGTTCTGGGCTCTGCTCATCGAGGCGATTCTCTGGGGCTTCGCCGCGCTGCTCACTCCCTGCGTCTTCCCGATGGTCCCGATGACGGTCTCCTACTTTCTCAAGGGCGAGGGCGGCGCGACGAAGGGACGGCTCCGCGCGATGCTCTACGGCCTCTTCATCGTGGCCCTCTACACGCTGCCGATCGCCGCGATCATCCTCATCACGCGCGTGGTGGGCGGCGACGCCGTTACGGCCGACATCTTCAACTGGCTCGCCACGCACTGGCTGCCCAACGTCGTCTTCTTCCTCGTATTCATGCTCTTCGCCGCGTCGTTCTTCGGCGCCTTCGAAATCTCGATGCCCTCGTGGCTGGTGAACAAGAGCGATGCGAAGGCCGACACGAAGGGCCTCGGCGGCATCTTCTTCCTCGCGCTGACCCTCGTGCTGGTGTCGTTCTCCTGCACGGGACCCATCGTCGGCTCGGTGCTCATCAAGTCGACGGCCGGCGAGTTCTGGACGCCGATTCTCACCATGCTCGCCTTCTCGGTGGCCTTCGCGCTGCCCTTCACGCTCTTCGCGCTCTTCCCGTCGGTGCTGAAGAAGCTCCCCAAGAGCGGCGGCTGGCTCAACTCGGTGAAGGTCGTCATCGGCTTCGTCGAGGTGGCGCTGGGTTTCAAATTCCTCTCGGTCGCCGACCAGACCTACCACTGGGGGCTGCTCGACCGCGAAATATACCTCGCGATCTGGATCGCGGTATTCACCCTCTTGGGACTCTATCTGCTCGGCAAGATCCGCTTCGCGCACGACAGCGACCTGCCCCACATCGGCGTGGGACGACTGGCCCTCGCGATCGTCGTCTTCAGCTTCGTGGTCTACATGCTTCCGGGCATGTGGGGCGCACCCCTGAAGGGACTCTCGGGCTACCTCCCGCCGCTGGCGACGCAGGATTTCGTCCTCGGCAGCGGCTCTTCGGCCCCGGCCGCGATGCCCGAAGGAGGCACCTCGGGGCTGCGCACCGCCGAGGGCCGCACCCCGAAATACGCCGACTTCCTCCACCTGCCCCACGGTCTCGAAGGATTCTTCGACCTGCAGGAGGCCGAAGCCTACGCCGCGCAGGTCGGCAAGCCTCTGTTCATCGACTTCACGGGCCACGGCTGCGTCAACTGCCGCGAGATGGAGGCCCGCGTATGGTCCGACCCCGAAGTGCTGGAGCTTCTCCGCGACGACTACGTGATCGTGGCGCTCTACTCCGACGACAAGAAGGTGCTTCCCGAGAGCGACTGGGTGACTACCGAATCGGGCAAGGTGCTCAAAAGCCTCGGCAAGATCAACTCCTATTACGCCCGCAAAACCTACGGCGTGAACGCGCAGCCCTGCTACATCCTGCAGGGCCGCGACGGGCAAGTCCTCGTACCGCCGCGCGGCTACGATCTAGACGTCGCAGCCTTCGCCGCATTCCTGCGCAGCGGCCTCGAAGCCTACCGCTCGGCACGCTGACGCATCCGACCGACAACGAACAACCCCCGGCCCAAAGAGGTCGGGGGTTGTTTCGCGAAAGGCGCGACGGCGCGCTTCGCTACTTCTTCGACTTCGAGGCCTCGGCGGGATGCTTGGCCGAAGCGGTCGTCGTCTTCGCCGTGCTCTTGGCAGCGGTGGTGCGGCCCGTAGCCGTCGTCTTGTGCGTCGTGCTGCGCGAAGCGGTCGACTTGGCAGCCGAGGCTTTGGTCTCGGAGGTCTTCGCCGAGTGACCTACGGCGTAGTCGGCCGAGCGCTTCGGAGCGTAGGTCTCCTTCGTCTCGTTCATCTTCTGGCCGTACTTGCCCTCCTCGGGACGGCGGTCGTTGCACTCCGGCTTGTTCTGACCCTTGTGCTCGTTGTTGCGCTGATCCTTGTACTGATCGTTGCGCTGCTGGTCGTTACGCACGGTATTCTGGCCGTAAGGCATACCGTTCGAAGTGTTTTTTTGCTCTTTCATAACCACAAAATTTAACGTGTTACACGACGACAATTGCAAATTACGCGCCGAAAAGACATAGTGTTGCTCCCCGAAACCGCGCCACAGGCCGTTCCGGGGCCTGTTCGGCACGGAAAGACAGCACGATGGAAAAAAACGGAGCGACACACCCTGCGGTCCCCGCCGCCGCTCGCACGAACCGCCCGCCGCGTCCCGAGCCGGCACCGCCCGCCCCGCACTCCGGCAGCGGCCCGAGCTGTGTCGCAGCGCATGACGCACTGCCGTCGTCGGGCCCTTCCGGCGACATACGAAGGGCTTCGACCGCATGAATTCGATTTTTTTTGTTACTTTTGTCCGAATTTTTAAACCGAAAGACAATGGGAAATCTACTCGAAGGAAAGAAAGGACTCATCTTCGGCGCCCTCAACGAGCACTCGATCGCATGGAAAGTAGCGGAACGGGCCGTTGAGCAGGGAGCCGAAATCGTTCTCACCAATACCGCCGTGTCGATCCGCATGGGCACGATCAACGAACTGGCCGAGAAGTGCCGCACGATCGTCGTTCCAGCCGACGCCACGAGCGTCGAGGATCTCGAAAACCTCATGGACAAGACGATGGAGCACTTCGGAGGCAAGTTCGACTTCATGCTCCACTCGATCGGCATGTCGCCCAACGTCCGCAAGGGCCGCACCTACGACGATCTGGATTACGACTACCTGCAGAAGACGCTCGACATCTCGGCCATCTCGTTCCACAAAGCCATTCAGGTGGCCCGCAAGAAGGACGCCATCAACGATTGGGGTTCGATCGTGGCCCTCTCCTACATCGCCGCGCAGCGCACCCTCTACGGCTACAACGACATGGCCGACGCCAAAGCGCTGCTGGAGTCGATCGCCCGCAGCTTCGGCTACATCTACGGCCGCGAGAAGCACGTGCGCATCAACACCGTATCGCAGTCGCCGACGCCGACCACGGCAGGCAACGGCGTGCTGGGCATGGGCGACCTGATGGCCTTCGCCGAGAGCATGTCGCCGCTGGGCAACGCCTCGGCCGAGGATTGCGCCGACTATGTGCTGACGCTCTTCTCGGACTTCACGCGCAAGGTCACCATGCAGAACCTCTACCACGACGGCGGCTTCTCGTCGATGGGCATGTCGCGCCGCGCGATGCGCACCTACGAAAAGGGCATGCGCTTCGACGACGTGAACGACAACCAGTATCCGTTCGGCAAATAACAGCCATGAAACGGCTGCTTCTCGCGCTCGCTGCGGCGACGCTCTTCGTCGGCTGCCGGCATCGTCCCGCAGCGGAGTGGGAGCTGGTGTGGGAGGACGACTTCGAGGGTGCGATCGACAGCGCCTCGTGGTCGAAGATTCCCCGCTGGCACCCCGAGTGGGCGCAGAAGATGTCCGAAGACCCGCGCTGCTACGACCTGCGCGACGGCAACCTTGTGCTGCGGGCGATCGCCAACGACGCCCCCACGGACTCGGTCGGCTTCATCACGGGAGGTCTCTACACCAAGCACAAACGGGCGTTCCACGGCGGCCGTCTCGAAATCCGTGCCCGCCTCCACGGCGCCCACGGCGCTTGGCCGGCCATCTGGCTCAAACCCTTCGAGGAGGAGCGGTTCCCGTGGCCCACGGGCGGCGAGATCGATATCATGGAGCACCTGAATCACGATTCGATCGTCTATCAGACCGTACACTCCCACTACACGCACACGCTGGGCCGCGGCGACGTACCGCCCCACGGCACCACGGCGCCGATTCGGGCCGACGACTACAACGTCTACGGCGTGGAGCTGGGAGCCGACTCGCTGGTCTTCTCCGTCAACGGCCGCCGGACGTTCGCCTATCCGCGCATCGAAACCGACGCCGAGGGGCAGTATCCCTTCGACAAGCCCTACTACCTGCTCGTCGACATGCAGCTGGGCGGCACGTGGGTCGGAGCGATCGACCCGGACGAAGTTCCCGTCGAGATGGAGATCGACTGGGTGAGGTACTACCGACGCAAATAACCGAAAAGAGGCTCGCGACATGCGAGCCTCTTTTTTTTGCGGGTGCGTCAGTATTGGTGTCCGCCTTCGCGGAGTTCGTCGCGCGTGAGCGGACGGCGGTTCATCGCCCGCCATACGTAGGCGATATAGCCCGCGACGACGGGCACGAAGAGCGACACCCAAGCCATCGTCCGCAGCGTGAAGAGGCTCGACGACGAATTGCGGATCGTGAGCGACGACTGCATGTCGGCGAGCGAGGGATAATAGGAGGTATCGTTCCAGCCGGCCAGCAGCAACAGTCCCAGCACGGCCGCCACCGTTCCCGCGCCTCCGAACCAGACGGCATCGCGCCGTCCGCGGGCGCCGCGCCGGAAGCTCCACAACACCGACACCACTCCTGCGAGCAGGAGCGCCGTCACGCAGGGCATCTCCGCGAGGTTGTGCGCGTACTTATAGGGAACCATTCGGATCGTTCCCGCAGCATCGGCCGCATAGCCGTCGATGAAGAGCAGACGCAGGAACCACGCCACGAAGCAGAGCAGGAAGAGGAGCGCCATCGGGATCATCCGCCGGCGGGCCCGCTCGACGAGCGCCGCGTCGTCGATATCGTTCATGAAGTACTGGCATGCGAGCGTCATCGCGAGGAAGGCCACGGCCAGACCGAGGGCGAGGTTGTGGACGTTGCCCACGGCATCGAGTCCGTGCCACGGCGTGGTCCATTGCGAGATCACCACGGCGCTGCCGCCGCCCGCATTGGCCAAATTGAGGCGGTCGACCGTGAAGGGCGCGCCGGTGAACAGGGTCGAAACGGCGGTGCCGAGCAGCAGGGGGCCGAGCGCGCCGTTGATGAGCAGGAAGAGGTTGAACGTCTTCTCGCCGAATACGTTGGCGGGCTTGCGGCGGTATTCGTAGGAGACGGCCTGCACCACGAAGCAGAGCAGAATGGCCAGCCACACGTAGCACGCCCCGCCGAACGAGGTCGAGTAGAAGAGCGGGAACGAGGCGAAGAAGGCGCCGCCGAAGGTGACGAGGGTGGTGAAGGTCAGTTCCCATTTGCGGCCCAGCGAATTGACGAGCAGGTTGCGCTCCTCCTCGCTGCGGCCCAGCGCGTAGAGTTGCGCCTGACCGCCCTGCACGAAGAGCAGGAAGACGAGCAAGGCTCCCAGCAGGGAGACGATGAACCACCAGTAGTGTTGCAAGAACGAAAGCGTATCCATAAGGCTATTCTTTGTCGTTAGGTCCCAGTTTGATCTGACGGAACATGATGCTCAACTCGGCGACGAGCAGCGCCGTGAAGAGCGCGAGAAAGAGGAAGAAGGTCGTGGCGACCGAGCCGCTGGGGATCTTCGAGGCGGCGACGCTCACGGGCATCATCTCCTGAATGGCCCACGGCTGGCGCCCCATCTCGGCGAGGATCCAGCCGGCCTGCGAGGCGATGTATGCCAGCGGGACGCACCAGATCGCCGTGCGCAGCAGCCAGCGTCTGCGCTCGAGCTCGCCGCGGCGGTTGAACCACCACACGAGCGCCAGAACGAGGATGAAGAGGACGCCGGCACCCACCATCACGCGGAACGAGTAGAAGAGCGTCGGCACGTGGGGGACGATCTGCCCGGGCGCGTCGAGATAGCCGTACCCGAAGTAGGCGAAGTAGTCGCGCAGGAAGGCTTCGCCCTCGGGCCGGGCTGGATCGAACAGCGCACGGACCTCGGCCTGCACCACGGTATCGCCCGTCTCGAGCGCCGCACGGTAGCGCGCCAGCTCCTCCACGGCGCGACGGCCGCGCGCCATCTTCTCGGCCGTCGGCATGATGCCGTGCTCCTCGTTGCCGTCGACCAGATCGTAAATGCCCGGCACGTAGGCGTCGGCATCGCGGAAACTCATGATCGAAAGCATCTTGGGGATGTCGACGCTGAAGTAGAAGGGATCGCCGTTCAGGGGGCGCTCCTGCTCGGGCCGCAGCACGCCGACGACAGTCAGCGGAGCCCCCTCCTCGCCCCGGTAGAGCGCCTCCATCGCCGCCAGCTTCATCGGCTGCACGCGGGCCACGACGGCTCCCGAGCGGTCGCCCGTCAGGGCGGTGAGCAGCGCGAAACAGAGGCCGAAGGCCGAAGCCATCGAGATGCTCGCGGTGGCCATCCGCCGCTCGCGGCCCTGCAGCAGGTACCAAGCGCTCACGCCCACGACGAAGAGAGCGGCCAGCATGAAGGAGGAGGTGACCGTATGGAAGAACTTGTCGACCGCCACGGGCGAGAAGGCCACGTCGCAGAACGAAGTCATCTCGTTGCGCACCGTGTCGAGGTTGAAGGTGCAGCCCACGGGATGCTGCATCCACGCGTTGGCCACCAGAATCCAGACTGCGGAGAGGTTGGCGCCGATGGCCGTGAGCCAAGTGGCGGCCAAGTGGAAGCGTTTCGAGACCTTGTCCCAGCCGAAGAACATCACGGCGATGAAGGTCGACTCCATGAAGAAGGCCATGATGCCCTCGATGGCCAGCGGAGCGCCGAAGATGTCGCCCACGAAATGGGAGTAGTTGGACCAGTTGGTGCCGAACTCGAATTCGAGGATGATGCCCGTGGCCACGCCGATGGCGAAATTGATGCCGAACAGGCGCATCCAGAACTTCGTGGTCCGTTTCCAGAAGGGATCGCCCGTACGCACGTAGCGCGTCTCCATGAGCGCGATGAGGAATCCGAGACCCAATGTCAGCGGAACGAAAAGCCAGTGATAGATGGCCGTCAGGGCGAACTGCGCCCGCGACCAATCGACGGTGTGTAGATAATCGGTCATTTTTTATCCGGTTTCAGTTTGCGTTCGTCAGCTCGCGCATCACCTGCCTGCCGCGCTCCTCATGGCTCCGCCCGGTCAGCGTATCGGGGAAGAAGAAGAGTTTCAGCACGGCGAAGATCACGAAGAGTTTCACGAGGATGATCGTCCAGAGCGTGCGCCCGACGGTCATCGCGCGGAATCCTTCGACATAAAATCGGATCGCTTTTCGCAAAGCCTTCATGGTATTCGGAAGCAGGAGGCGCGTGTTCGTTTTTTTCAAAAATAGTAAAAAAACCGGAAAGTGCAAGCGGATTATTCGTACTTTTGCACCCTTACCGAATAACTGTTCGAATGATGGAGGCAAAAAACGGAACCGGCACGCTGCCTGCGGTATGGGTCGCGACGATCCCCCTCGCGGTGCTCGCCCTGCTGCTCTTTCTGGTGATCCGCTGCTTCGGCGGCGGTGCGATCGACGGCGGCAGCCAGATCGCGCTGCTCTCGGCCACGTCGGTGGCCGTCATGCTGTCGATGGGCATCTACCGCTGCCGGTGGGCAGTGCTGGAGGATGCCATCGTCGACAACATCCACTCGTCGGCCTCGGCCATCGTCATCCTGCTGCTGATCGGCGCCATCGCCGGCACATGGATGGTCAGCGGCGTGGTCCCCACGATGATCTGCTACGGCCTCGAAATCCTCCATCCGTCGTTCTTTCTGGTGGCCTCGTGCGCGATCTGCGCGGGCGTATCGCTCATGACCGGCAGTTCGTGGACCACGATCGCGACCATCGGCGTGGCCCTCATGGGCATCGGGCAGGCGATGGGCTTCGCCGAGGGTTGGGTGGCCGGCGCGATCATCTCGGGCGCCTACTTCGGCGACAAGGTCTCGCTCCTCTCCGACACCACGGTGCTCGCGTCGTCGACGGTCGGGGTTCCGGTCTTCGACCACATCCGCTACATGCTGCGGACCACCGTGCCGTCGTTCGTCGTGGCGCTCGTCGTCTTCACCGTCGCGGGCCTCACGCTCGCGCACGGCGATGCGACCCATGCCGACTTCTACGCTGCGTCGCTGCGCGAGACCTTCCGCATCACCCCGTGGCTGCTCGTCGTGCCGCTGATCACCGGACTGCTCATCGTACGCAAGTGGCCGGCCATCGTGACCCTCTTCATCGCCGTGGTGCTGGCCTGCGCGGCGATGGTCGCGGCGCAGCCCGAGCTTGTGGCACGCATCGCCGGCACCGAGACGCTCGACCCGCTCACCGCCTTCAAGGGGGTGCTGATGAGCTGCTACGGCCCCACGGCGCTCGCAACGGGCGAGCCGCAGCTCGACGAACTGATCGCCACGCGCGGCATGGCGGGGATGCTCAACACCGTATGGCTGATCGTCTGTGCGATGTGCTTCGGCGGGGTGATGACCGGCAGCGGCATGCTCCGCGCACTGACCGAGGTCTTCCTGCGCTTCGTGCACCGCGCCTTCTCGGCCGTGGCCTCGACCGTCGGGGCGGGCATCTTCTTCAACCTCTGCACCGCCGACCAGTACATCTCGATCATCCTCTCGGGACGTCTCTTCCGCGATCTGTACGCCGACCGGGGGCTCGACCCGCGCCTTTTGAGCCGTTCGGTGGAGGATTCGGCAACGGTTTGCTCGGTGCTCATCCCGTGGAACTCGTGCGGCATGACGCAGGCCACGGTGCTCGGCGTCTCGACCTTCGTCTACATGCCCTACTGCATCTTCAACATCGCCAGCCCGCTCATGTCGCTGCTCGTCGCCGCGACGGGATGGGGCATACGGCGGACCGGCAAACACGCGTAATCCGACGATCATGAAAGAAACCCGACTCGTCATCTTCGACCTCGACGGCACGCTGCTCGACACGATCGGCGATCTGGCCGTCGCCTGCAACACCGCACTGGCGCTGCGCGGCCTTCCGCAGCACACCCTCGAACAATACCGCTCGTTCGTCGGCAACGGCATCATGCGCCTCGTGGAGCGGGCGCTGCCCGAGCCGCTGCGCACGCCCGAAAACGTGGCGCTCGTGCGCGCCGACTTCGTAAGGCACTACACCGACCGCATCGACCGCCACACCCGCCCCTACGCGGGCATTCCGGAGACGGTCGCCGAACTGGCACGGCGCAGCATCGACCTCGCCGTGGCCTCGAACAAGTTTCAGGCGGGCACCGAGAAGCTGGTCCGGATCTTCTTCCCCGACACCCGCTTCGTCGCAGTGCTCGGACAGCGGCCCGACGTGCCGCTCAAACCCGATCCGGCCGTCGTCGAGGAGATCCTCGCCGCCACGGGCACACCGCGCGAAGAGACGCTCTACGTAGGCGACTCGGGCATCGACATGCAGACGGCCGCCGCGGCCGGCATACGCTCCGCGGGGGTCACTTGGGGATTCCGCTCGCGCGAGGAGCTCGCCCAGTACGGCGCCGGGCACCTCGTCGACCGGCCCGAAGAGCTGCTCGGGCTCCTCTGACCCGACGCGCGCGAACCGGCACAACCTTCCCGCCGCACCGGTCCGCGATGCCTCCGCCGACCGCGCCGCGCCGTCAGCACTCCACGACGATCCGCTCGACGGGCTGCGTCTGCGTGCGGTCGAGCGGATGCGCCTGACGGGATACGCGACCGAAGTCGATGTCGTTCAGATCGATACAGCGAATTGTATTGTTGTAGGCCGTCTTGTAGTAGACCTTGCGGCCGGTCAGGTCGATGGCCGAAGTCCACTGCGTCGCGCTCGGAATGTCGGGCGCCTTGCCGAGGGGATGCTCGGTACCGATGGGGATGTCGAAATTGTTGAGCAGGTGGAAACACTGCATCACGGTGTCGAAAGCCGTGAGGCGCTGCGGCGCCGTCGCCCGCAGAAAGGCGGCCCGCACGAAGCGCGAAGGGGGCGTGGCATCGCCCGGGATCCCGAGAAAACCCGAATTGCTGCCCGTCGGTCGCAGCGTGAGCCCGCCCAGCGGATAGGGCGACGCATCGCCCGGGCGGAGGTTGACATAATTGTCGAGGTTGGTGAGCTGCCACGGGAATCCGGGCGCATTGGTGAGCACGCCCACCTCGTTCTCGTAGAAATGGGGCACGCCGTCGACGATCTCCAGCACCACCTGCCGTCCCGAAGGTTCGCCGATGCGCCAATGGAGCACCGACCCGGGAAACATCCCGACGATGCGCACCGTGCCGATCGCCTCGCGCACCTCGTCGATCGTGGCGAACCGCGCCAGCATCCACGCGACCACCTGCAGGTCGGCCAGCGTGCGGGCATCCTCCGCGGGGTCGTAATCCGCATAGCCGCCGTAGCGCGGAAAGAAGAAGAGTCCGGCGGAGAGCCCCGCCTCGTTGATCCCCTCGGCGATGAATTCCGGCTGGGCGACGGAGAGCCCCACGACACCGTACCGGGCCGCGAACGAGAGACCGTCGGCACCGGTCGGGGTGAAGGAGCGGAGCCGCTCGCCGCGCGGCACCACGACATAGTCGCTCCGGAGCGGGCCCTGCGCCCATTCGATGGTGCGGGCCTGCACATAGGCGCCGTCCGCCGCCGTGAGGGAGATGCCCGTGCAGGCGATCGCCTGAAAGGTGCCGCCGCAGAGGGCCGCGACACCGGAAAGCAGATGTTCGGTTTTCATAAGCAGGAAGTTCCGGACGACCGACCGCCGGCCGCCCGGCAGGTACGGACAAAATCCGTGCAAACCGCCCACGCGCTCTCTCCGGACCGGGATGCCGCATGAAAAAAGAGGTCCGCATCGGCAGACCTCTTTCATACGAACATATCCGGAATCCGCGCGTTACCGCTTCCGCTCGGCGCGCAGCATCCGCCACAGCAGCCCCCAGACCGCGGAACCGAATGCGAACAACGCATAACTGCAGCTGGAAATATACGATCGGGCGGCCGCGATCCGGCTCTCGATGGAAAGCTGCCCGGCTTCGGCATCCATATCCGCTCCAAACACCCGACTCCAGACGATCTTCGTGATCAATGCTCCCGCCAGCATGAATACGGGCAGCAGGGAGTAGAGAATCTTGACCCGCCGCGGGGCATTCGTCGTCCAGACATAGAGCCGCGGTCCTGCGAGATGAAGTGCCAACAGGCCATACTCCAACACGGAAAGCAGCTGCGCCAGTCCGTTATCGTCCGATGCGGCGGAGGCCTGAATCCAACCGATCCGGACACCGACGGCCGAAAGCCATGCGAAGGCCGACAGCCCCAGACCGGCCAGCGAAACGGGCTACAGGTTGTTTCTGTTGGCGATAAGGCATCCGACCGGAACGGCCGCAAAGAGGATATTCACCCATATGCCGCCCAGCGCCAAGCCGGCCAGCACCATGATCGCCGCGGTGATGAGCACGGCGGCATCGCTGCGCTTCGCAGCCGCTACGGCCTCCGTCCCATCCGATGCCCGGTCGACTCACTCGGGTCCTCGTACCGCATCGAACAATAGGCCGCGACGGAGGTCAGCAGCGCCACGGCCAAAATCGGACACAACAGAATCATGCCGTCACGGTCGCACGCATAGATCAGGCCCGAAATCCGGTGCCCATGATGCATCCCGAACGGCGCGACACAGAAAACCGACAGGACGAACACGACCAACAAGGCGATCGTCGTCCTCCATTGTTTGTGTGTCATCATATAGAATAACGAATTTCAAGCCCGTCGCCGGAGAGTCGGGTCGCAGGATGAACGAACGGGACGGAATCGGAGCGGGCGGCGACAAGCCGTACTGGCCGCCGGAACGAAATAGCGTCCGGGAAGGGATTCCCCGCCCCGATTCGGATTCCGGCACGACAGGCACGACGGCCTGCCCCGATCCGCCGCAGAAGTAGGATAATAAGCCCGGAATCCGTAGTGAATCAAGCCTTCGGAGGGCGCTTTGACTGTAGAATAAAAACGGGACACGAAAAAAGGAGAACGCCCTTGCGGGCGCTCCCCTCATCGCAGACGCTATCCCGGTCCGCGCTCCGTCGTCCCCGCCCGCCTCCTGCACTCCGTGCAGCGGCGACCGGGCCCCGTTCAGCAACAGTACTCCCTGATGTCTTCGGCCGAAATCCGCTCGCCGCCGAGGATCACGAGCCGCTCCACGACGTTGCGCAACTCACGGATGTTGCCTGTCCACGGCATCTCCTCGAGCAGCCGCAGGGCCTTGTTATCGATCGTCTTCTCCGGCGCGCCGTATTCGGCGGCGATCGCATGCAGGAAGTGTTCGACCAGCTGCGGGATGTCCGAAGCGCGGTCGCGCAGCGCCGGCACGCGGATCACCACCACGCCGATGCGGTGGTAGAGGTCCTCGCGGAAGTTTCCCCGGCGGATCTCCTCGCGCAGGTCCTTGTTCGTCGCCGCGATGACGCGCACGTCGACCTCGATGTCGCGGTCGCTGCCCACGCGGCTGATCTTGTGCTCCTGAAGCGCCCGCAGCACTTTGGCCTGCGCCGAGAGCGACATATCGCCGATCTCGTCCATGAAGAGCGTGCCGCCGTCGGCCTGCTCGAACTTGCCCCGGCGCTGCTTGACCGCCGAGGTGAAGGCTCCCTTCTCGTGCCCGAACAGCTCGCTTTCGATCAGCTCGGAGGGGATGGCCGCACAGTTGACCTCGACGAAGGGCGCCGCGGCCCGGGCGCTCTTGGCGTGGAGCCAGTGGGCCACGAGCTCCTTGCCCGTGCCGTTCTCGCCCGTCACGAGCACGCGGGCCTCGCAAGGCGCCACCTTGTCGATCAACGCGCGCACGCGTCCGATCGCGGGCGACGAACCGATAATAGCGCACGCCTCGGCCGTACGGGCGCGCCGGCTGCGCCGCACCACCGGAGCGGGCCCCGCCGGAGCCGCCTCGGAAGCTCCCTCGGCACGATCGATGGTCCTGCGGATCGACTGCAGCAACCGGTTCATGTCGATGGGCTTGGTCAGGTAATCCTGCGCGCCGTTGCGCACCGCCTCGACCGCCGACGCGATCGAAGCCTCGGACGAAAGCACGATGAAGGGAACGCCCGTGGCCGGGATCTCGCAACCCGTATCGGAGAGAATGACATCGAAGGGAATCTTACCGCACAGCACCGAAGCCGCGGAAGGGTCCTCGACCGTCTCCGTCGAGAACCCCTCGAACTCCAGACGTTCACGCAGCGTATTGCGCACGCTTTTCGAGCGGTCGAGAATTAAAACCTTTGGCATAGCTTGCATTTACTGAAATTTTGTCTACTTTTGCGAAGGATAAGCCTCCGCCGGAGCGGATTCCGCCCGCGACCGAAACGATCCGCTCGGCGATGCGGCCCGCCCGATTCCCGTCGAAACGGGGCTCCGCGGAGCGCCGGCCGCCGCCGACCGCTCGAACATAAATCCGGCTTCCGTACTCGGTTTGCACTGTTTTTGTCACAAAGTTAGGACTTTCCCCGATGTAAAACCAAACACCCGACCCGCACCGGACGCTCTGTGCGCTTGGGCCCGAACGGACTGAATCGGGACATCGGAAATGTCCGCACCGAGGCTTCGCACGACGATTCGCGGCAACGCTCCGAACCGCATACACTACGATGAGAAAGAATTACAACTACACGCGGCGCAAGCTGCTCCTGCCCGAATACGGGCGTCATATCCAAGAGATGATCGACTCGCTCTCGGCGATCGAGGACCGCCGCGAACGGAACCGTCAGGCCCGTGCGGTGATCGCCGTGATGGGCAACCTCAACCCACTGCTGCGCGACACGGCCGACTTCACCCACAAATTGTGGGACCACCTCTTCATCATGTCTGATTTTCAGCTCGACGTGGATTCGCCCTATCCCCGGCCGACGCGGCAGGAGCTGACCGCATCGCCGCGACCGCTCGCCTATTCGCAGGGCCGCATCGCCCACAAGCATTACGGCAAATACGTCGAACGCATGCTCCGTGCGCTGGCCACGGAACACGACCCGCAGCGGGTGGCGCAGACGGTCGACAACATCGCCCGCTACATGCGTTCGAAGAGCTACGAATACAATCAGGAGCATCCGAACAACGAAGTGATCGTAAAAGACATCAAGCGCATGTCCGGAGGTGCTATTGAAATCGATGAAGTGGCACTCAACAATCTCCGAAGCGACTACAAACAGCACTTTTCGGCACGTCCCCAGAAGGGCGGCCAGCAGCGTCAGCAGCAGCTCCGCCAGCAGAAGAACCGCAACCAGCAGCACAACCGCGGCTACGCGAAGAACAACGGCGGATACCGCAATTCGTCGAAATAAGGCGCTCGTCCGCCCTTTTTCCGATCTTCGGCTGCGCTCGAGCGGCTACCGGCGGCATAAAATAAGTTGCGCTTGCTTTTGCACTCGCTTATTCGTATCTTTGGCTGTGCCCAAGATACTCCGTCTCAACAAAACCCAAACAAGTTTGGTTTTGTATTCGGCTTATTCGTATCTTTGTCGGCACAACCGCGAAAAACAAGCAAAAGGTTACATGAATAACAGACTTCTCGTCTCGCTGGCCGCAGCCGTTGCGCTGTGCGCCTGCCACTCGTCGAACGTGAAGATCTCGGGCCGTCTGATCGGCGGCGAGATCGGCGAGGTCTACCTCGAGCAGGTAACGCCGCTCCTGACGACGATCGTCGACACGGCCGCGCTCGACGCGCAGGGTCGCTACGACTTCCGCGTGGGCAACGTCGGCCGCACACCGGTGCTCTACCACCTCGTCGCCGGCGGCGAGCGCATCCCGCTCTTCATCGCCGGGGGCGACCGCATCGTCGTGAACGCCGTAGGCAGCATCGTGCGCAACTATACGGTGGAGGGCTCCGAGGAGTCGGAGGCGCTGCGCCGCTTCTACCAGCCCTTCATCACGGGCGCCCAGCAGCTCGACCGCACCGCCGTGCGTTTCGCCGCCGCCGACCTCACCGAGCCCGAACGGCAGGAGCTGCTGAAAAGCTACACCGAGGAGTACTACCGCATCCGCCGCGAGCAGCTGCGCTTCATCGTCGAGAACAGCTCGTCGCTGGCTGCCGTCTACGCCCTCTACCAGCGCCTGCCGGGCGACCAGAACCTCTTCAACGGCGACAGCGACGTGGTATACTACCGCACGGTGGCCGAGGCGCTCGCGGAGCGTTACCCCGAGTCGCCCTATCTGACGGCGCTCAAGGGCGAAATCGAACGCATGGACGCCCGCATCGGCCTCGCCTCGCAGATCACCGAAGCGAACTTCCCCGACCTCGAACTGACTGACATCTACGGCAAGAAGGTGCGGCTTTCGTCGCTCGCCGGCAAGGTCGTGCTGCTCGATTTCTGGTCGGCCGAGCTGGGCAACAACAACGCCCTGAACGCCGAACTGAAACAGACCTACGCGAAATACGCCGATGCCGAAGTGCCGTTCGAAGTCTATCAGGTGGCCGTCGATACGTCGAAGCCGCTCTGGATCTCGGCCGTGCAGGAGCAGCAGCTGCCGTGGATCTCGGTGAGCGACCTGCGGGGCCGCAAAAGCCCCGCGCTGGGCATCTACAACGTACGGAAACTCCCCGCCAACTTCCTCATCGACAAGACGGGCGCCATCGTGGCCAAAGACATCTACGGCCGCAGCCTCGACGAGAAGCTGCGGGAGCTGACCCGGTAACGCCCGCCGCCGGACATCGGAGCGCACACACGACGCCCCGGCCGCAGGCATCCGCGGGAGAACCCGCACCAAACCGCAGACCATGATCTATTTCGTATCGGACATCCACCTCGGAGGTGGCGACGAGGAGTCGGCCCGGCAGACCGAACGGCGCTTCGCGGCGTGGCTCGACCGCGTCGAAGCGGATGCCGAGGCGATCGTGCTCGCGGGCGACCTCTTCGACTTCTGGTTCGAATACCGCCGCGTGGTGCCGAAGGGCTTCGTCCGCACGCTCGGGCGCCTCGCCGCACTGACCGACCGGGGAGTGCGGGTGCTCTTCTTCACGGGCAACCACGACATGTGGGTGCGCGACTACCTGACGCGCGAATGCGGCATCGAGGTCCATACCCGCCCGGAGCTGCTGCGCTTCGGCGAGCGCCGCATCTTCGTCGCCCACGGCGACGACATGAACATCCGCCACGATCCGCTGCTCAAACTCCTCAACCGCATCTTCCGCTCGCGGCTGCTGCGCCGGCTCTTCGCCGCACTGCTGCATCCCGACGCCGCGATGCGCTTCGGCCACTGGTGGAGCGGCCGCTCGCGCAAGGCACACGACACGGCCGGCGCCCCCGATGCCGCGACGACCGAGCCGCTGATCGAATACGCCCGCAGCTATGCCGCGGAGCACGACGTCGACCACTTCGTCTTCGGACACATGCACTTCTCGCGCGATTTCCGCGACGGCACGCTCCACACGGTGCATCTCGGCGGCTGGGACCGCGAACCCTCCTACGCCGTGCTCGACGACGCGGGCCTGCTTACCCTCAAACCCATCGACGCATGAAACAATACCTCGATCTGCTGCGCCGCATCCGTACCGAAGGCATCGTGCGGGGCGACCGCACGGGCACCGGCACGCAAGGCATCTTCGGCCACCAGATGCGCTTCGACCTCGCGGAGGGTTTTCCGCTGCTGACCACCAAGAAGGTGTTCCTCAAGGGGGTAATCCACGAACTGCTGTGGTTCCTCGCAGGCGACACCAACATCCGCTATCTGACCGAACACGGCGTCCGCATCTGGGACAACGACGCCTACCGCCACTACGGCGAACGGTGCGCGGCGGCGGGCATCGAACCGCTCCCCCGCGAGGAGTTCCTCGCGGCAGCGGGCCAGCCCTCGCCCGTCGACGGCTACCGCTACGGCGACCTCGACCACGTCTACGGCTACCAGTGGCGTTCGTGGCCGCGGCCCGACGGCGGCATCGTCGACCAGATCGCCGAGGCCGTGGAGCTGATCCGCCGCAACCCCGAGTCGCGGCGCATCGTCGTCTCGGCATGGAACGCCGCCGAAATCGACCGCATGGCCCTGCCGCCCTGCCACGTGCTGTTCCAGTTCTACGTGGCCGACGGACGTCTCTCCTGCCAGCTCTACCAGCGCAGCGCCGACACCTTCCTCGGCGTGCCGTTCAACATCGCCTCGTACGCCCTGCTGACGATGATGACGGCACAGGTCTGCGGACTGCGGCCCGGCGAATTCGTCCACACGCTGGGCGACGCCCACCTCTACCTCAACCACCTCGCGCAGGCCGACGAGCAGCTCGCCCGCACACCGCGTCCGCTGCCCCGCATGCGGCTCAATCCCGACGTGCGTTCGCTCTTCGACTTCCGCTACGACGACTTCACGCTCGAAGGCTACGACCCGTGGCCCGCGATTCGGGCCGAGATGTCGTTCTGAAAGACCCGTCCGACTTCACCCCAACGACGACCGATATGAAAACCGTACCGATCCTGCTCGCACTGCTGCTCTCCGTATGGACGGGGAAGGCACAGGTGCGCACCGAACAGACCCTCGACAAGGGATGGCGCTTCACGCGCGACGACTGCCCGTCGTTCGCCTCCGCCGCCTGCGACGACACGGCATGGCAGCCCGTGACGCTGCCCCACGACTGGGCCATCTACGGTCCCTTCAGCATCGGCAACGACCTGCAGAACACGGCCATCGCACAGGACGGCCAGAAGGAGGCGATGGAGCACGCGGGCCGCACGGGAGGCCTTCCGTTCGTCGGCACGGGGTGGTACCGCCGCACGATCGAGATCCACGGCGACCCCGCGACGCAGCGCTACACGCTGCTTTTCGACGGTGCGATGAGCCACGCCCGCATCTACGTGAACGGCCGCGAGGCCTGCTACTGGCCCAACGGCTACAACTCGTTCTGGTTCGACGCCACGCCCTACCTGCACGAGGGGCGGAACACGCTGGCCGTGCGGCTCGAGAACCTGCCCGAGAGTTCGCGCTGGTACCCCGGCGCCGGGCTCTACCGCAACGTGCACCTGATCCGCACCGGTGCGGCGCACATCCCCGTATGGGGCACGCAGATCATCACCCCCGTCGCCACGGAAGCCTACGCCGAAGTGCGGCAGACGACCCGGCCGCAGCTCCCCGAAGGGCGCCGGCTCGCCGACTATACGCTCCACACGGAGCTGCGCGACGCCGCGGGCAACACGGTCGCCAGCGCCCGCACCGAGGGTCCGCGCCACGGCGATGCGATCGAGCAGTGCTTCACGGTGGAGCGCCCCGCGCTCTGGTCGCCCGAAACGCCCGTGCGCTACACCTCGGTGACCCGCCTCTACGACGGTGAGCGGCTCTGCGACGAGTACGCGACGCCGTTCGGCATCCGCACCGTGGAGGCCGTTCCGGGCGAGGGCTTTCTGCTCAACGGCCGCAAGCTCCGCTTCCGCGGGGTCTGCAACCACCACGATCTGGGGCCGCTGGGCGGCATCGCCAACGAAGCGGGCATCCGCCGTCAGGTCCGCATCCTCAAGGATATGGGATGCAACGCCATCCGCACCTCGCACAACATGCCCGCCCCCGAGCTGGTCCGCATCTGCGACGAGGAGGGCATGATGCTCATGGTCGAGTCGTTCGACGAGTGGAGCACGGCGAAGGTGGCCAACGGTTACCACCTCCACTTCGACGAGTGGGTCGAGCGCGACCTGACGAACCTCGTGCGCCACTACCGCAACAACCCCTCGGTGGTGATGTGGTGCATCGGCAACGAGGTCCCCGACCAGTGGAACGGCGAGCAGGGTCCCAAGCTCTCGCTCCGCCTGCAGCGGATCTGCCACCGCGAGGACCCCACGCGCCCCGTGACGCAGGGCATGGACGCCCCCGACGCGGTGGTAAACAACAACATGGCCGCCGTGATGGATGTCCCGGGCTTCAACTACCGCCCCCACAAATACCGCGAGAACTACGACAAGCTGCCCCAGCGGATGATCCTCGGCAGCGAAACCGCCTCGACGCTCTCGTCGCGCGGCGTCTACAAGTTCCCCGTGGTGCGGCGCTCGATGCACCGCTACGACGACCATCAGGCATCGTCGTACGACGTCGAGCACTGCGGCTGGTCGAACCTCCCCGAGGACGACTTCATCCAGCACGACGACCTTCCGTGGTGCATGGGCGAATTCGTCTGGACCGGCTTCGACTACTTGGGCGAGCCGACGCCCTACTACTCCGACTGGCCGAGCCACTCGTCACTCTTCGGCATCGTCGACCTCGCGGGGCTGCCGAAAGACCGCTACTGGCTCTACCGCAGCCACTGGAACCCCGAGGCGGAGACGCTCCACATCCTGCCCCACTGGAACTGGGAGGGACGCGAGGGCGAGGTGACGCCCGTGTTCGTCTACACCAACCACCCCTCGGCCGAGCTCTTCATCAACGGCAAAAGTCAGGGACGCCGCACGAAAGACCTCGCGGTGACGCGCGACGAGAGCGGCGATTCGCTCTCGCTGGCCACCTTCGCCCGCCAGCGCCGCTACCGGCTGATGTGGATGGATACGCGCTACGAACCGGGCGAAGTGCGGGTCGTGGCCTACGACGCCGCAGGGAAGGCCGTGGCGGAGAAGAGGGTCCGCACGGCGGGCAAACCCCACCGCATCGTGCTGACGGCCGACCGCACGGCGCTCGATGCCGACGGCCGGGACCTCGCGTTCGTCACCGTCTCGGTGGTCGACCGTGCGGGCAACCCCTGTCCCACGGCGACGAACGAAATCCGCTACGAGGTGACGGGCGCCGGCTGCTACCGCGCGGGTGCCAACGGCGATCCCACTTCGCTGGCCTCGTTCCAAGATCCCCGCATGGCGCTCTTCTCGGGGCAGGCCACGGCCATCGTGGCTTCGACCGAGACGCCGGGCACGATCGTACTCGAAGCCTCGTCACCCGGACTCAAGAGCGCCCGCATCACCCTTCAAAGCCGATAAATACATGGTAAGCATCATCGTAGCCGTCGCCGAGAACGGCGTGATCGGAGACCGCAACACCCTGCTGTGGCACATCTCCGAGGACCTGAAGCACTTCAAGCGAACGACGACGGGCCATCCGGTCGTCATGGGCCGCAAGACCTTCGAATCGCTGGGCCGTCCGCTGCCGAACCGCACCAACGTGGTCATCACGCGGCAGGCGCTGGAGCTCCCCGGCTGCACGACGGTGCACTCGCTCGAGGAGGCCCTCGCGCTCTTCCCGGACGAGGAGGAGGTATTCGTCATCGGCGGTGCGCAGATCTACGCCGCGGCGCTCCCCGTCGCCGATCGCTTCTATCTGACCCGCGTGGAGCACCCCTACGAGGGCGACACGCGCTTTCCCGAGTGGGACGAGGCGGCATGGCGGCTCGTCGCGTCGGAAGCCCATCCCTGCGGTGCGGAATACCCCTACCCCTTCGTCTTCGAAACCTACGAACGGCGCTGACGCCACGCACCGGGAACGCAAGCAATCCTATAAAAACGGCCGGGTGCCCCGCAGGGCATCCGGCCGTTTCGTTCCATCGCACGGAAAGTTCATGACAACCCCGCTTCGGTCGCCTCGGAAAGCATTCCGGATCAATAGTCCTCCAGCGGAAACTTCAGAATAACGAGCGTACTGACGAACTGCAGCTGACGCGTGTCCGGATCGGTGACATGCGTCGTCACCCATCGCTTGATGTTTTTCTCCAGCGTCGCGAACTTCGACAAAGGCAACGAAACGAGTGTGGGTGTCGGATCATTCATAAAATCGACTTCGAGCACCGTTCCCGTATCGACATCGAACACCAGATTCATCCATATCTGCGCCTTCTCTTCGCCCAGTATCCGGTTTTCTTCGGCAGTAAACGCACTCCGGATCGCTCGGCGCATCGCAGTCATAT
>CAJTIY010000002.1 GCA_910576555.1 uncultured Alistipes sp.
TCTTGGGCGCAGCCAAAGATACGAATAAGCCGAATACAAAACCAAACTTGTTTGGGTTTTGTTGAGGCGGAGTATCTTGGGCGCAGCCAAAGATACGAATAAGCCGAGGGAATTTGCTGTTTGCCGAGGCGAGTAGCTCGGGGCGAAACCGGCGGCGGCTGAAAACGGGAGCAGAGGCCGGTATGGGGGGGGGCGGGCGGCACGGGCGGGCGCGGGCAGAGGAAGACGGAGGAGGGAGAGAGAAAGAACGGAGAAGAACCGGAAGAAGGACGGAGGAGAGACAGGAAGGAATGGAGCGGGGGAATGGGTGGTGGTGAGGACGTGGGAGGAAGGGAGGAAGGGAGGGAGGAAGGGAGGGAGGACAGAGAAAGATATAGAGAAAAACCGGAGACGGGGCGGAAAAGAAACAGAAAAGGGACGAAGGAGAAACAGGTGGGGACAGAGCAGGCAGAACGGACCGGATGGGCGCGGGCGGAGGAAGACGGAGGAGAAAAGCAAGCAGAACGGGCGGCAGGGACGGGGCGGAAAAAGACGGAAATGGGACGGAGTGGGACAGAGGAGAAGCAGAGAAAGACGGAGGCGGGGCGGAAAAGGACAGGACAGGGACGAAAAGGGCGGCAGGCCGTATGCCTGCCGCCCTTCGGTCGCGGATCGGCCGGCTATTCGGCCCGGAAGGGGTCGAAGCCGTCGAGATCGACCAGCTCGAGCATGCCCGACTGGCGGCCCGGGACGGGCGGCAGCGCGATGCGTCGGGGCAGGGCCCGCGGCGCATCGGCGGCACGCGTCGCGGGTGTCGCCGCAACCTTCGTTCCCGTGATGAGCTCCAGCGCTTTGGCAAGACAGGGTTCGGTCGGGTCGGCGAAGTCGCGCAGGCCGTCGAAATAGCGGTTGCCGTCCGTCGAGGGGCCCGACCAGTTCCAGTCGAGGACCTCGTAATCGGGGGCGAAGCCATTCGAATAGTCGCTCCCGGCGGCCTGCTCGCCTTTAGCGTTGTAGGACTGGAACGTGATGGGCGCATACTGGTAGAGGAGCGTGCCGTCGGTCAGCCCGTTGATGCCCTCCATGCCGACATTCTTGCCTTCGGTACGCTCGCCGATGAGCACCACGTCGAGGTCGATGCCCCGCAGCGAGTTGATGACCAGCTCGCTGGCCGAAGCCGTCTGTTCGGAGACGATCACGTAGAGCCGCTGCAGGTCGAGGGCGTAGCGCTTCAGGTCGACGCCGTAGTAGCGCGAGCCGTAGGAGAAGCGTTCGCAGTATTTGCCCTCGCGCTCGTCGAACTCCTTGGTCTCCTTCTGCGCGGCCATGCGCTCGCGGTTATAGCGGTAGTAGGCGAAGACGCGGCCGTCGCAACGCGCTCCGGCGATGCACGAGGCGATCAGGTCGGCAGAGATCACGTGGCCGCCGCCGTTGAGGCGCAGGTCGAGGACCATATCCGCGACACCGGCGGCGCGGAACCGCTCGAAGGCCTCGAGCAGCGAGCCGTCGTAGGCCGCCTCGAAGCCCGAGTAGGCCAGATGGGCGATGTTGCGGCCGCCCGACGGGATCACCTCCGCGAGCAGCACCGTATTCTCGGAGATCGCCTCGGCGGCGAGCGACACGGCGTAGGGTGCGGAGCCCGACATCGGGTCGTCGATCATCGAAAAACGTTTCGGATCGCTCTGCAGGGGCGCGAGCAGCTCTTCGTAGGCCGCGGCCACCTCCGCGACGTCGTTCGGGAGGTAAGGCAGCTGCTTGCCGTCGATGGCGTAGATCCACTGTCCGCGCTTCATCCCCGCGGCAGCGGCCGGAGAGCCGGGATAGACCCCCTCGATGCAGAACCACCACGCCTTGCCGCTGTCGGTGGTGACCGTGACGGGATAGAGCGAGACGAAGCCGAAGGAGAGCTTCACCGGAGCGGGATAGCCGTGGCCGGGCGTCTCGGCCTGCGCGGCGGGCGGCGCGGCGGCCGCGAGAGCGCCCGAGGCGTAACCGATCGGGGTGAGGTTGGAGTAGAGCGTATAGAGGGTCTGGCCCATCGCCTCGCCGTAGGGTTTGCGGTCGAGCGTATTGGTCTTCATCCGCATCAGGTTGTTGTAGACGAAGTTGTCGTTCATGCCGTTCCACACTACCGAGAAGTCGCGGTCCAGCGTGCGGTACTCCTCGTTCCACAGGTAGCGGCGCGCGAGGTCGTCGTCGATCTGCCGCGCGAGGGGGGACGCATCGCCGTTGCCGGGAGCCTGCACCACGGTGAATTTCGACGAGGAGTAGCCCTTGACGAAGACCGTGACCTCGGCCGAGCGCGTCGCCGCGGTGTTCTCCGAGGTGCGGATCGTGAGCGAGCTCTCGCCCGCGGCGCCCGACTCGGGCGAGACGATGCACCAGCGCTGGGAGCTCTTGGCCGTCCAGTCGGCGAGCGCCGTGAA
This sequence comes from uncultured Alistipes sp., assembly GCA_910576555.1. Lineage (GTDB taxonomy): Bacteria > Bacteroidota > Bacteroidia > Bacteroidales > Rikenellaceae > Alistipes. The sequence continues at coordinate 2,406 of CAJTIY010000002.1, forward strand.
GCGGAATTCGAGCGTCTCGCCCGCAGCCTCCGCATCGACCCTCTTGCTCCACGTCTGCTGCACGACGCCCTTGTTTTCATCCTCCTGCGTCTTGTCGTCGCCGCATGACACGACCATCCCCAGCACGGCGGCGAGGAGCGCCGCGCCGGTCAGAAACCGAACCGTTTTTTTCATGTTTTTCGCTTTTTCCGGGATATCCGACATCGAATGCCCGGATAAAGATAACGATTTGTCGCGAGAATCACCCCTTCGCGGCCTCTTTTTTCGCCGCGGCGTACATCCGGCACCACGGAGCGATGCCGCACGCGGCGCATTTCGGCGCACGCGCCGTGCAGACGTAGCGCCCGTGGAGGATGAGCCAGTGGTGGGCGACGGGGAGCAGGTGCCCCGGGATGTTCCGCTCCAGCGTCAGCTCGGTCTGCAGGGGCGTCTTCGAACGGGTCGTCAGCCCGATGCGCTCCGAGACGCGGAAGACGTGGGTGTCGACCGGCATCACTTCGCGCTGCCACAGCACCGCACCCAGCACGTTGGCCGTCTTGCGGCCCACGCCCGGCAGCCGCTGCATCGCATCGAGGTCGCTCGGAACCTCGCCGCCGAACTCGTCGCAGAGCATGCGGGCCATGCCTGCGAGGTTCTTCGCCTTGTTGTTGGGATAGGAGATGCTCCGGATGTAGGGGTAGATGCCCTCGGCGCCCGCCGCGGCCATGTCCCAAGGGGTCGGGAAGGCCTCGAAGAGCGCCGGCGTGGTCATGTTGACCCGCTTGTCGGTGCACTGCGCCGAGAGGATCACCGCCACGAGCAGCTGGTAGGGATTCTCGTAGCGCAGCTCGCTCTCGGCTACGGGCATGTGCTCCGAGAACCACGCGATGATGCCGTCGTAACGCTGCTTTAAAGTCATAAGTAATTAAGTAAAAAGTGAAAAGTAAAAAGTGAGAAGTGAGAAGTAGCTATTTCAGGCGTTCTAGCGGATGGTTCTGACGGTGCTGGCCAGAATGCGCGCCAACTCGTCGCAATCGGCCGACAACGAATCGAACATCTCTTTCGGAATCAGCTCCGATTCATACACTATTTCCAGCCAGTAGCGGGTCTCCCCGGCCTCTTTCAATGCGATATTTATCTTGGAAACGAAATCCCTGCGGCTTTGAGCATGAACCGACTCCGCGATGTTGGCGCCGATCGACGTTCCGCTCCGCATGAGCTGTTTCGACAGCACGTACTCCTGCCGCTCGGCCTGCAAAAACCGGCAGCACTTCACGATACGCACGGCGAAACGCTTGCTTTTCTCCCGCTTGACCAAAACCCCGCAGTTTATAGTTTATAGTTTATAGTTTATACTTTATACTTTATACTTATCACTTTTCACTTCACAGCTTGGTGAGCTTGGCGAACTTGGCCAGCAGCGTCTTTTCGCCGAAGGAGCCGAAGTCGACCACCAGCTTGTGGTCGGTGGCGAGGGTCTCGATGCGCCGGACGACGCCCACGCCGAACTTCGGGTGCTCGACCCGCTGTCCGACGGCATAGTCGCCCGCGACGACGCCCGTACCGCCCGCGGGACGCACCCCCAGCCGGCGCAGGCCCTCGGTCGAGGGGCGCGGCGGCTGCACGAGCGACGGATCGGGGCCCGAAGGACGCGCTCCGCAGCGGTCGGCGCCGGGGGCCGAAGCGTGCGGCGCGGCTCCGGGACTCCGCTGCGGGAGGCCGGAGCTCCGCAGCGGAGTCCCGGAGCCGCCCTGCGGCCGACCGCCGCCGAACGCACCCGGAGCGCCCGAACGGCTCGGATAGCGGCGGGCTGCGCCCGATTCGCCGTCGGCGGGACGACCGCCGAACGCACCCGAGCCGCTGCGCGGTGCACCGGTTCCGTAGCCGCCCCTGCCGCCCGCCGGAGCGCCGTCGGAGCGGCCGCCATACCCGGCGCCCGCCTCGCGGCGCTGCTGGAACCGGTAGTCGAAGCGGCGGCGCAGCTCGTCGATCGCCGACCGCTCGCCCCCTTCGGGCGCGGGGAGTTCCTCCTCGTCGAAGGCCGTCTCGAGGTAGCGGGGGTCGATCTCGCGCAGGAAACAGCTCGGCCGCGAGAACTCCATGTTGCCCCACCGGAAGCGCATCTCGGCGTAGGAGATCGTCGCGGCGACCTTCGCGCGGGTCAGCGCCACGTAGAACAGGCGCCGCTCCTCCTCCATGCCGTCGGCCGACTCGGCGGCACGCAGCGAGGGGAAGAGGTTCTCCTCCAGACCCACGATATAGACGTATTCATACTCGAGGCCTTTGGCCGAGTGGACCGTCATGAGGGTCACGCGGTCGTTGTCCGCGGCGTCGTCCTTGTCCATGTCGGTCATCAGCATGACGTTCTGCAGCCACTCCTCGACGGTGGCCTGCTCCTCCTCGCGGCGTTCGCCGCCGCGGATCTCGGCGTCGCGCTGCTCGCGGAACTGCTGCATCGAGTTGAGCAGCTCCTCGATGTTGTCGAGCGCCGAGGCGGCCTCGGGCGTATTCTCCGCACGGTAGAGGGCCAAGATGCCCGAGCGCGAAACCACCTCCAGACCGAACTCGTAGAGCCCCTTCTCGGTGCGCAGGAGCGACAGCGCACGGATCATCGCCACGAACTCCGCGACCTTGCGCGCGACGGTCCGCTGCACGGGGTCGGCGGCCGGTTCGGCGACCAGCGCATCGACCGCCTCCCACATCGAGACGCCCCGCGCGGCGGCCAGCTGCGCGATGCGGTCGACGGTCGTGCCGCCGATGCCGCGCGCCGGGTAGTTGACGATGCGGCGGAAGGCCTCGTCGTCGCGGGGATTGACGACCAGCCGCAGGTAGGCCAGCACGTCCTTGATCTCCTTGTGGTCGTAGAACGACGAGCCCTTGTAGATGCGGTAGGGAATCGAGCGCGCACGGAGGTTGTCCTCGAAGACTTTGGCCTGACTGTTCGTGCGGTAGAGGATCACGGCCTCGGACCACGGAGCCCCGGCCGCACGGACCCGGTCGCGCAGGTCGGAGACCACCGCATCGGCCTCCTCGCGGTCGGTGTAGGCCTTCAGGATGCGGATCTTCTCGCCCTCGTCGCCCTCCGAGAAGCAGTTCTTCTCCATGCGCTTCGAGTTGCGGACGATCACCGAATTGGCCGCGTTGACGATCGTACGCGTCGAGCGGTAGTTCTGCTCCAGCTTGAAGACCATCGCCTCGGGGTAGTCCTTGCGGAACGAGAGGATGTTCTCGATCTTCGCGCCGCGGAACGAGTAGATCGACTGCGCGTCGTCGCCCACGACGCAGACCTTGCCGTGGTGCTGCGAGAGGCGGCGGATGATGACGTACTGCGCGTAGTTGGTGTCCTGATACTCGTCGACGAGGATGTAGCGGAACTGCTCCTGATAGCGGGCCAGCACCTCGGGCGCGTCGCGCAGCAGGATGTTGGTCTGCAGCAGCAGGTCGTCGAAGTCCATAGCGCCGTTGCGCTTGCAGCGCTGGCAGTAGATGTTGTAGATGTTGCCGAACTCGGGGATCTGCGCCTGCCGGTCCTCGGCGGCGAAGGTCGCATTGGCGAGGTAGGCGCCGGGGGTCACGAGGCAGTTTTTCGCGAAGGAGATGCGCGAGGCCAGCGTATTGGGCTTATAGCGGTCGTCCGAAAGGTTCAGCTCGCGGACGATGGTTTTCAGCAGGTTCTTGCAGTCGGAGGGTTCGTAGATGGTGAACGACTGCGGAAAGCCGATCGCCTCGGCGTTCTCGCGCAGGATGCGCGCGAAGACCGAGTGGAAGGTTCCCATGCGGATGTGGCGGCTGCGGTCTCCCGGCACCATCTGCGCGATGCGCGTGCGCATCTGCTCGGCGGCCTTGTTGGTGAAGGTGAGCGCCAAGATGTTGTGGGGCGCCACGCCCTGCTCGATCATGTAGGCGATGCGCGATGTGAGCACGCGCGTCTTGCCCGAGCCGGCGCCGGCGATGATGAGCGACGGGGCGTCGTAGTTGACCACGGCGGCGTGCTGCGCCGGGTTGAGTCCCTGCAGGATTTTCGATTCGTTGGGTTCCATGCGTTCCATGCGGGCAAAGGTACGAACAATTCGAATTACGGAATCCGAATCGCGGAATTATTTTCCGGCGCACCGATGAGGGCGGGCGCAGGGCGGCCCGCTACGACCGGTCGCGCAGGTAGTCCCGCAGCCAGCCCGGCGTGGAGGGAACACCCATCGCGGTCACGGTCTGCGTCGCGCCGTCGGCCATGACGAACGTAAAGGTGAACGAATACTTGCGGTTGTGCGCCTCGGGCAGCGCGGTAAAACCGAACGAGAAGACCTCGGAGGCCATCACAAGCCCGATATCCGTCTGCGGCTCGGAGAGCATGCGGACGGAGCGGTGCAATTCGGGGACGGTACCGTACTCGTCGGAGGGGTAATCGAACCTGTAGCCGCTGCGGATGAAGGGAGCGAAGGACTCGATCCAGATGCACACGATGTCGTCGAGCGAGGTGCCGGCCGGGTGAGCGTCGTCGTAGTCGAAATTGCTGACGACATGCACTTCGCGGATGGTCCGGGCGAAGCATGTGTGGCGACTCATGAGGTTCCGCATGGGTTTGTTGTAGTCCGTATCACCGTTCGCCTCGGCGAGCCGGAGGAATTCGTCGAGGTTCTCCCCGCCGACCCCCTCGGCCGAACAGACCTTCGTGTCGGAGAACTCCCCGGGCTCGGAAATGCAGACGCAGAGGCGCCGGAAATCGACCGTAAGCGGTCCGTCGTAATAGGCCCAGACGTAGTGGGGCAAGGTTATGTACTCCTGCCAGACCGGCTTATCGCCGCCCGAGCAACCCGCGGCGAGGATCGGAACGAATGCGAGCGCGAGGCAGCGCAAAATTCTGGTTTTCACAGGCGTACGTCGGTATAGGTCAATATCTGGATATTTTCATCCCACAATCCGGGCGTCTTACCGGAAAGCTCCCTGCCGAAATCATTCAACCGGGGTCGATTCGAATTAAAATTCCCGAGGTGTAAAAGCCGTCGGAAGCGCCGTTCCAGCCGAAATTGCAATGGACGAAACCGCGACAACCGCCGTAAGTCGCAAGGCACGTCGCCGCATCGTCGATATGGGCACCGCTACCCGACCGGGAGTAATCCATGTCGACCGATTAAAATGAAGCTACGACAAGATAGGGAATAATATCGGGATATGCAAGAGACGGAGCCGTTTTCAGAATCGGTACGGCGGGAGGGAAAAGGCGGAGGGAGGGAACAAGGAGGACGGGAGAGAGATAGGAAGGCGGACGGGGGGGGGCGCGGGGGGGGCGGACGGAAGAGAGAAAAGCAGCGGCGGGGAACAAACCGGAAAGGAAAGAACGGGAAAGAGGCTGGCAGCGGGCGGAACAAACGGGAAGAACGGAACGGAAAAGAGGAAGGCGGCAGACGGGGCCGGAACGAAGCTGCGAGGCAAGCGGACGGGAAAGGAAGGACGGGAAAGAGGAAGGCAGCAGAGGGGGCGGGAACAAGGTCGCGGGGGAAGCGGAAGGGAAAAGGAAGACGGGAGAGAGGAAGGCAGCGGGCGGGGCCGGAAGAAGCCGCGAGGGAAGGGGACGGACGGGAAAGAGGAAGGCGGCAGGCGGGAACAAACGAGAAGAAAGAAACGGAGAGAGGAAGGCGGCGGGCGGGTCAAACGGAGCGAAGGAAACGGAAAAAAGAGGGTTCGGGGCGGGTGGAAAGGCGGAGGGAGGGCGAAAAATGGCGGCGGGGAGGAAGAATATAACGGCGGAAAATAATATCTTTGCACGACGGACGTTAAGGAGACGTAGTCCTGCGCCGCTGACGCCCCGCGCGCACGGCCGGCAGGTCCCGATCCGGCAAAAGAACACAAACGACATAACGACACACCATGAGCGAAGTCATCAACATCAAGGAACTCAACGAGCGCATCGAACGCGAATCGGTCTTCGTCGATACGCTCCGCACGGAAATGAGCAAGGTCATCGTGGGCCAAAGCCACCTGATCGACACGCTGCTGATCGGTCTGCTGTCGAACGGCCACATCCTGCTCGAAGGCGTTCCGGGCCTTGCCAAGACGCTGGCCATCACGACGCTGGCCAAAGCCGTCGACGCCGCATTCGCGCGCATCCAGTTCACCCCCGACCTGCTGCCGGCCGACCTGATCGGCACGCTGATCTACTCGCAGCGCAGCGAGGAGTTCGTCGTCAAGAAGGGCCCCGTCTTCGCCAACTTCGTGCTGGCCGACGAGATCAACCGCTCGCCGGCCAAAGTGCAGTCGGCGCTGCTCGAGGCGATGCAGGAACGGCAGGTGACCATCGGCGACGAGACCTTCCCCCTGCCGCAGCCCTTCCTCGTGCTCGCCACGCAGAACCCGCTCGAGCAGGAGGGAACCTACCCGCTGCCCGAGGCGCAGGTCGACCGTTTCATGCTCAAGGCCAAGATCTCCTACCCCAAGAAGCAGGAGGAGCGCGACATCGTGCGGATGAACCTCTCGGGCGCCGGCATGCCCGCGGTGAACAAGGTCGTATCGCCCGAGGACATCGTCAAGGCACGCAAAGTGGTCGAAGACGTCTACATGGACGAAAAGATCGAGAAGTACATCATCGACATCATCTTCGCCACGCGCGAACCGGCCGAATACAGCCTTCCGGGGCTCCAGCGCCTGATCGCCTACGGCGGTTCGCCCCGTGCGTCGATCGCGCTGGCGAAGGCCGCCCGCGCCTACGCCTTCATCCGCCGCCGCGGCTACGTCATCCCCGAGGACGTGCGCGCCGTATGCCACGACGTGCTGCGCCACCGCATCGGCCTGACGTACGAGGCCGAGGCCGAGAACATCACCGCGGAGGAGATCGTCACCGACATCCTCAACAACGTAATCGTCCCCTGACGCATATGCAGCAGACCGAGAACGATATTCTGAAACGCGTCCGCAAGATCGAGATCAAGACCCGCGGTCTTTCGAACGAGATCTTCGCCGGAAAGTACCACACGGCTTTCCGCGGACGGGGCATGTCGTTTTCCGAAGTGAGGGAGTACCGCGCGGGCGACGACGTGCGCGACATCGACTGGAACGTCACGGCACGTTCGCGCAAGCCCCACATCAAGGTCTACGAGGAGGAGCGCGAACTGACGATGATGCTTCTGGTCGACGTATCGGCGTCGGGCGCGTTCGGCTCGGTCGAACGCACCAAGCGGCAGATCATCGCCGAAATCGCCGCCGTGCTGGCCTTCTCGGCCGCGCAGAACAACGACAAGGTGGGCTGCATCTTCTTCTCGGACCGGGTGGAGAAGTTCATACCCCCGAAGAAGGGCCGCAGCCATGTGCTGGCGATCATCCGCGAGCTGGTGGGGTTCCGGCCCGAGGCGGCGGGCACGAAGCTCTCCGAGCCGGTGCGCCTGCTGACCAACGTCGTGAGGAAGCGCTGCACGGCATTCCTGCTGTCGGACCTGCTCGACGACGGGCGGGACGCCGCGGCGCTCGAAGAGGCGCTGAAGATCGCCGGGTCGAAGCACGATCTGGTGGCGATCCGCGTCTCGGACCCGCGCGAAGCGGAGCTCCCCGACGTGGGGATCGTCGAGCTGCAGGACGCCGAGACGGGGCGCAAGCGGTGGCTCGACACCTCGTCGCGGACCGTGCGCGCCCGCTACGCCGAGGCGTGGCGGCAGCGCAGCGAGCGGATCGGCACGCTGCTCAAGCAGCACCGCATCGACGCGGCGGAGGTGCGCACCGACGGCGACTACGTCACCGAACTGATCAAACTCTTCAGACAACGATGAAACGACCCTTAACCATCGCGCTGCTCCTCGCCGGGGCGGTCGCCGCAGCGCAGCAGCGCCCCGCCGTGACGGCCCGCGTCGAGCCCGACAGCATCGGCATCGGCGACCGGTTCGATCTGGTCATCGAGGTCGACAAGGACCTCGTGCAGGTGGTCGAATTCCCGCTCTTCGCTCCCGAGGAGGAGGGCGGCATCGAGCTCTACGAAAACCTCCCGGTCGACACGCTCGCCCGCGAGGGGCGCCGCTTGAAGCTCCGCAAGCGCTACCGAATGGCCGCCTTCGACGAGGGCCGCTACGATCTGGGCGCGGCGCAGGTGCTCTACATCGACAAGAACATCGTCGACACGCTCGCCTCGGAGGAGCCGCTCCGGCTCGAGGTGGGGACCTTCCGGATCGACTCCACGTCGCAGTCGATCTACGACCTCAAGGCGCAGAAGACGCTGCCGTTCCGCTTCGCCGAGATCCGCACCTACGTGCTCTGGGGGCTGCTCGCGGCGCTCCTGCTGGGCGGCGCGCTCTACGCGCTGGTGCGCTTCCTCGTGCGCCGCGGCCGGGGAAAGGGACTCTTCGGGTCCGAACCGCAGCTGCCGCCCCACGTGGCCGCCATCAAGGCGCTCGAGGCGCTCAACCACCGCAAGCTGTGGCAGAACAACCGCCACAAGCAGTACTACTCGGAACTGACCGACATCCTGCGCACCTACATCGCCGCACGCTGGGAGGTGGGGGCGATGGAGATGACCTCCGACGAGATCGTCGCGGCGATGCGGGAGGTCGAACTCCCGGAGAAGGCCCGCCGCGACCTCGTGGCGGTGCTGCGCGACGCCGACCTCGCGAAGTTCGCCAAAGCGATGCCCGACGCCGAGCAGAACGAGAGCGACTACCTGAAATGCTACTACTTCGTCGAGGAGACGAAGGCCGCCGAAGCGCCGGGCGGCGAGACGAACCGCGAGGCGGCGCCCGAAACAGACGACTGACATGTACCGATTCGCACTCCATATCCTTCTGCTGCTGATCGCCGCGGGCGCCTCCGCGCAGCAGATGCCCGAACGCCGGCAGGTGCGCAAGGGCAACCGCCACTACCACCGGGGCGAATACAAGGAGGCGATCGAACGCTACGACCGCGCCCTCGAGGCGGCGCCGCAGTCGTTCGAGGCGGCCTACGACCTCGGCAACGCCCTCTACAAGGCCGAGATGTACGACAAGGCCGAGCAGACGATGCTCAAGGTCGCGGCCGACACGCTCCGCACGGCCCGCGAACGGGCCGAGGCCTTCTACAACCTCGGCAACGCGCAGTTCAGGCAGCAGAAGTACAAGGAGGCGCTGGCCAGCTACCGCCAGTCGCTGCGGCTCGACCCGTCGGACACGGAGGCCAAGTACAACTACGCCTACACGAAGCGGCTGCTCGACGAGCAGCAGAACGGCGGCGGAGGCGACGACGACCAAGAGCAGGACCAACAGGACCAACAGGACCAGCAAAACCGGCAGGACGGCGACGGGCAGGACGATCGGAACCGGCAGGAGCAGCAGGAGGGAGACGAGCGGCAGGACGACCGGCAGGAGGGCGAGCCCGACGAAGGCGATCCGCAGCAGGAGGAGCCGTCGGACGGAACGCCGCAGGGGACGCCGCAGCCGCAGGAGGGCATCTCCGAGCAGGAGCAGCAGCAGATGCTCGACGCCATTCAGGCGCAGGAGGACCGCACGCAGGAGAAGCTCAAGGAGAAGCGCGGCGTGGTCGTGCGCGGCAAGAAGAACTGGTGACGGCGCGCGGGCGGCACGCACGCAGCGGGCAGCAAGGCGGGAGCGTCTGCGGCGGGCTGTATGCCGTCCGAAAAAGAGCTGCAGGTGCAGGGTCCGACCGCACCCACGCAGCGGGCCGCAAGGCGCGTACGTCTGCGGGACGGACGGCAAACCAAGACGCTGCCGGAAAAACGGGCGGCGGACGAGAGCGGTCCGGAACAGAACGGGCTGCACGAAAGCGGCTCGCGGGAACGAACGGGGCGCAACGCAGACCGCCGGCGCAACGGAACGGAGGGCGGCGGCGGACGGGAGCGGTCCGGAACAGACTGAAGAGAGAGCCGCCCCGCAAAGCAGCGGCGACGGATGAGCCGCTCCGCAAAGCAGCGGCGACCGATGGGCCGCCCCGCAGCGGCCGGCGGTCCGACACGTCACCGAAACGAACGACACAACGGCTTCCCGACGGGAAGCGACCATTAACAACGTAACGCATGCACTTCGCATACCCCCATCTGCTGTGGCTGCTGGCGCTCCTCGTGCCGGCGGTCGCCTACTATGTCCGGCGGACGCTGCAGGGCGGCGCCGCGATCCGCATCCCGACGATCGAGGGGGCGCTCGCGGCACCGAAGACCCTGCGCAGCTACCTGCGCCACCTCCCCTTCGCGCTGCGCTGCGCCGCCTTCGCGGCGCTCGTCGCGGCGCTGGCACGCCCGCAGGACGTGGAGCGGCTTTCGCACACCACGACCGAAGGCATCGACATCATGCTCGCCATCGACGTCTCGGGCTCGATGCTGGCCCGCGACTTCAAGCCCGACCGGATCACGGCCGCGAAGGAGGTGGCCGGATCGTTCGTCGCCGACCGATACGGCGACCGCATCGGACTGGCCGTCTTCGCCGGCGAGGCCTACACGCAGAGCCCCCTGACGACCGACCGGAGCACGCTCCAGACGCTGCTGGCCCGCATCCGCAGCGGCCTGATCGAGGACGGCACGGCCATCGGAAACGGTCTGGCGACGGCGATCAACCGCCTGCGCGAGAGCGACGCCGAGTCGAAGGTGGTGATCCTGCTCACCGACGGCGTGAACAACCGCGGCGAGATCGCTCCCCTCACGGCCGCCGAGATCGCCGCAGCGCAGGGAATCCGCGTCTACACGATCGGCGTCGGCACGATGGGCATGGCCCCCTACCCCGCCGTAGATATTTACGGCATGCCCACGGGCGATACAGTGATGGCCAAAGTCGAGATCGACGAGGAGACGCTGCGCCGGATCGCCTCGCTCACGGGCGGCCGCTACTTCCGCGCTACGGACAAGGCGAAGCTCAAGGCGATCTACGACGAGATCAACCGGCTCGAAAAGAGCAAGATCGAGGTGACGGAGCGCGTCGCCTACCACGAGCTCTTCCTCGTGTGGGTGCTGCTCGGCACGGCGCTCCTCGCGGCCGAGTTCCTGCTCGCGACGCTCGTACTGAAGCGCATCCCCTGACCGCGCCCGCGAGCAAGGCCCGGCCCGCGGCGGCCCCCTCCCTGCGCCGCGACGCCCCCGAACGGGAGGGAACCGCACTCCGACGAAGACCCCGAAGGTCTTCGTTACGACCGGACGGGTCGGGGTGCGGGCCGACGAAACGCTCCGTCCGGTCCGACCGTACACCATGTTCCGATTCGCAAACCCCCAATACCTCTGGCTGCTGTGCCTCGTGCCGGCGATGACGCTGCTGTTCGCATGTTCGCTCCGCCGCCGCCGGCGACGTCTGGCCCGCTTCGGCAATCCGGAGACCCTCCGGGAGCTGATGCCCGAGGTCTCGACGGGACGCGTCGTGCTCAAATTCGTCCTTTTCGCCGCAGCCGTCGGGCTGCTCGCCCTCGCGGCGGCCCGGCCCCAGTTCGGGTCGAAGCTCCGCGAGGAGCGGGCGCAGGGCATCGAGATGATGATCGCCGTCGACGTCTCGAACTCGATGCTGGCCGAGGATTTCGAGCCCAACCGCCTCGAGCGTACCAAGTATGCCCTCGACAAGCTCTTCGACGGCCTGCGGCAGGACCGCGTGGGGCTGATCGTATTCGCCGGAGAACCCAAAGTGCAGCTGCCCGTCACCTCCGACCACCGCATGGCGAAGGCCTTCGCGCGGCGCATCGACCCCTCGCAGGTCGCCGTGCAGGGCACGGCCATCGGCAAGGCGCTCGAACAGGCGCTGCTGTCGTTCTCGGGCGACGGCGAGGGCCGCAGCCGCGCCGTGATCCTCATCACCGACGGCGAGAACCACGACGACGATGCGATCGCCGTGGCCCGCCGGGCCGCCGAGGCGGGGATCCGCATCTACACGATCGGCATCGGCACCCCCGAAGGCGCTCCGATCGCCATCGACGGCGAATTCATCACCGACGAGAAGGGCGACATGGTGGTCTCGAAACTCGACGAGGCGACGCTGGCCCGCATCGCCGATCTGACGGGCGGAGCCTATGTCCGCGCCTCGAAGCAGTCGATCGGTCTGGAGGAGATCGTGAAGAGCATCAACGACATGGAGCGGTCGGAGCTCTCGACGCTGCGTTTCGAGGAATACGACGAACAGTACCGCATACCGCTCGCCGCGGCGCTCGTGCTGCTGCTCGTCGAGCTGCTGCTGCTCGACCGCCGCAACCCGCTGTTCGCCCACCTCAACATCTTCCGCGAAAAACGCGCGGAGTGATCGGCTCCCGCGCGACGTTCCGCACCCCTGCCGTTATCGGCGGGGGTGTTTTCGTATGGGGGGGGTGGACGGAACAGGCGGCGGGCAGGCGGAAAGGGCGGGGAAACGGCGAAAAAGAAGAAAGGGGCGGAGAAAAGGAAGCAGAGGAAGGCGGCGGAAAGGAGGAAAAAGAAGGAGCAGGCGACAGACGAAGCGGCGGGAGAAGACCATGAAAGAGGAGGCGGTAAAAACGGAGGAAAAGGAGTAGGAGCAGGCAGAGGTCGAAAGGAAAAGGGGCGGAGAAGAAGAAGCGAAACCGGAAGTGCCGGGAACGGAGGCGGGAACCAGCTCGGAGCGACCCGAGGGAGCGGCGGAGCAGGAAGAAGAACAGGAGGAGGGACAGGAGGAGGCTGGCGCAAACGGAGAAAATGAGGATCCGGGGCAGGACGGGCGGCAAGCACAGGCGGAGAGACAGACAGCGGGACAGACGGCAGCGGAGCAGGACGCCGAGCAGGAGGCGAGCAGGAGACAGCGATACAGGTGGCGGCGGAACAGGCAGCAGCGTGTAGGCGGAGAGAGACAGACAGCGAAGCAGAAGGCAGCGGAGCAGGACGCTGGGCAGGCGGCGAGCAGGAGACAGCAATACAGGTGGCGGCGGAACAGGCAGCAGCGTGTAGGCGGAGAGAGAGACAGACAGCGAAGCAGAAGGCAGCAAGCTGGAAGCAGCGAAGCTGGAAGCAGCGGAGCAGGACGCCGGGCAAGAGGCAGCGAAGCAGGCGGGACAGGCAGGACAGGCAGGACAGGCGGGACAGGCGATGGTGACGGGAAAGAAGAGCGGACGGTGCATTCGCGGGCATGAAAAAGGGCGGGCCTTACGAGAAGGCCCGCCCTGCGTGCGAAAAGCGTCGGCTACCAAGTAGCGTCGATATACGACGGATTGGAGCTGAAACCGTAGGCGTCGTATCCGTGACCCGTCAGGTCGGGGATCTTGCAGTTGAACGTACGGTTGAGGTTCGGATCGCGGTACGACACCGACTCCGCCTCGTTCATCTTCCAGTAGGCCAGCAGACCCTCCGACTGCGGATCGACCACGACGAGGTCCTTGTTGTTGGCGATCTCGTTGGACGAGAGCGCACGCGACCAGACTCGCGCCTCGGCCAGATAGCCGTTCAGCGGACGGTTGCCGTTGTAGATCGAGGCGGCGCCCAGACCGAAGCCCAAGCCCGTACCGCTCATGGTGTGGAAGCCTGCGATGTTGACCGTCTCGCCGGCGTTCTTCTGCTCGGCGACCAGCTTGCCGTCGATGTAAACGCGCAGCGACGAGCGCGACCACACGGCCGCCACATGGTACCATTTGTTGATCGCACAGGGCGTGTTGATCGCTGCGGGCTGGTAGTCGCCCTTGCAGACCTGCAGCACGTCGTAGCCGATCTTCACGTCGCCGAAGCGCATGCAGAGCTCGCCCTCGAAGCCCATGATCGAGGAGATGTAGGGGTCGCTCTTGGTGAAGGAATTGGCATAGACGCGGCACTCCTGCGTCACCTCGGCCATAGCCTTAAGATCGAGACCCTCGAACTCGGGGTTGGCCGCGAAGGTCGGAACCAAGCACTTGTTGCCCGATCCGATGTACATCGCACGGCTCTCGACCGGAGCGCGGAAAATCAGATAGAGCGTGCTCGAAGGCTCGAGGATCGGCATCGTGCCGTCGGTCGAGACGATCTTCACCGGAAGGCAGTAGAACGTACCCGGCTCGAGCTTCTTGTTGACGATGATCTCGACGCTCTCCGACACGTTCTTGCCGGCGGCGATCACGACCTCCTTCTTCGCGAACTCGAAATCCTCGAGCACGACGGTCGTGCGGCCGTACTTGGCGTTGTAGGTCGGAATCAGTTCGGGGCATACGTCGAACGACACGTGCGTATCGCGGTCGACCGGTTTGGCGGCCGATACGGTGAACTCGGCACGCTCGCCGGCCGCAGAAATGGTGATGGTCTTGGCCTCCTCGCGCTGCGCCTCGGTGATGTAGATCGACGGCGTATACTCGGCCGCCTCCTGACACCCCGCGAAAGCGGCTCCGCAAAGAAGGGATAAAATGAAATATCTCGGTTTCATAATCTTGTTCGTTTTAATCGATCAAAAATCGTTATCTCGGCGCAATCGCGTTGAACTCGTTGGATCCGCAGAAATTGCCGGATGCGCTCGACGAATCGTTGCTGTAGGTGAAGCGGATGTAGCGGCACTGGACGGGCGCATAGAACTTAACGTACTGCCACAGATCGCTGTCCGGAGCCCCCACATCGAAGCCGCCGACGAACTGGTCCTCCCAGACGATGCCGTCGACGCTGGTCTTCACGTCGTAGAGACGGCGCGTCGTATAGCCCTTGTCGCCCAAGATCAGACCCATGCGCCAGCCGATGACGGTATGGGTCGCAGCCATGTCGACCGTCACCATGCGCCGGCCCGAGAGCGAGGTGTACCAACCCAACTGTCCTGTCTGGATACCGTCGAACATCTCGTCGTTGTTCAGACCGCCGATCGCGCCCGTACCTTCGCCTTCGACCGAATAGACCCAGCCCGTGCGGTCCTCGATCACAACGCCGTCGACCGAAGTGGCGCCCTCTTCGACGTTGGTCACCGACTTCTTGAACAGAAGATACTTGACCAGCGAACTCTCGCCGGAGGCCCGGTAATCGGGGTTGCCGCCGAGGTCGATGCGGATCGCCGCCATAGCGCCCGCGGCGGTGAGCCGCGACGGATCGACCGCCTTGATCTCGACGGGATCGATCGACGAGGAGGCTTTCTTCAACCCGATCGTCGAAGGAACCGTCACGTCGCTCTTAGCGATCGCCGCATAGGAGGTGCCGTGCGCCTCGTTATAGGCGGCGACCAGCGAAGGATCGAACACCACCGGGAAGTCCGCATCGGCGGGTGCCGTAGGCGTCAGCATCACCCGCAGCGAATAGGTGCCCTCCTCGGTGATCGTACCGTCGGGAAGCGCACAGGTCTTCACCTCGGTCAGCGAGCCGCCGTCGGGGATGCCGATCTCCACGATCGCATCCACGGTCTTCAGCTTCAGGTAGCGCACCTCCTTGTCGAGGTTGGCCGAGAAGGACTTGTTCTTCGAGAAATCGGCACGGATCGGCACGAGGTACTCCTCGCCGTCGACGAACGACGAAACGTCGCTGATGATGACGTAGGCGGGCTCGGCCGTCTCCTGCTCGCCCTGCGCGAAATGCAACGGACCCGAGAAGGAGACGATCGACGGATCGACCGTCTTATATTCGGTGTAGTAGTAATCGTTATATTTGGAAACCAGCGAGTTGTCCACCATCAGAGGAATATTCACCTCGGCAGCGGGAACGCCCGTAACCACGGCCGTGAACGGAATGCGGAGCTCCTCGGTAAGACCCGAAGGATAGAGGGCGATCTGGTGCGCGGTTTCGCCTGCCTCGTTGAGCGACAGCAGGTTTTTCGTATAGTCGCCGCGCGGCGCGGGATTGGCCAGCTGGATCGCCCGACGGAGGTACTTGTAGGGCATGTCGGCATGGCCGTACTCGTACTCCATGTGGTAGGAGCCGAAGCCGCACGAGGTGCCGTTGACCGCGAAATCGGCCATACCCAGCAGCGACGGCATCGACTCGCCGCTCAAGGTCGTATGGTTCACGCCGCCGTTTTTCCACAGCGACTCGAAGTTCTCGGTGAAGATGATGCGGTCGGCCGTCCAACCCACTGCCTCCGCATTGCGCGTACGGCTCTGCAGATTGCCCGCACTGCCGCAGTTGTAGGCCTGCGAAACGGCGTAGTCGCACAGTTCGGCGATGCCCATGTCGAGCCGGTCGATGTTGCCGTCGATGAGGAACAGACGGCCGGTGCCCGACTTGGGACCGATGTACTGGCTCAACTGCTCGCAGAACTTCTTGAACAGACCCGGCGTCGTGTTGAGCGGGCCGAGGTGGTCGGCGGCCGTCTCGAAGTCGATGTCGATGCCGTCGTACTGGTACTTGTCCATCGAGTCCTTGCCCCAAGCCTTAGCGTAGGCCACGAGCGACTCGTCGGTGATCTGCCCGTCGACCTTGAACTCCTCGGGAACGTCTTTGGCCGAGATGCAGAAGACCACCTTCGTGCCCAGCACCTGCTGCACGAACGCCTTGTCCTCGATCTGCGCGGGGGTCAGGCTGTGCCACTGGCTCCAGAGCGAGATGATGTCCATCGAGTCGGGCGTGCTCCGCATGCGGCTCTGCTCCGAAGCGTTGATGGCCGTCCACGAACCGAACCAGCCGAAGGCCAGCGGGTGCTCGGTCTGCTTGTAAGCGCGAAGACGGGCGAAATAGGCCGCATCACGCACGATGGGCGCCTGCTTGAACGGATCCTGCACCCGTACCGGCTCCGGTGTGGTCTGCGTCTCGCAGGAGCACACGGCCGCAGCGCAGGCAAGCAGCGATATAATATTTTTCAACGTATTTTTCATAGTCGTATTCGTTTAAGATTCAATTCCCCGCGCATTACTTCGCATCCCACCACAGACGCGCGCCGCCCGTATCGGCACCGCCCTTGAGCAGGCGAGCCGCAGCGTTGACCGCACCGGCGTTGTTCGAGTACTCGCTCTTGGGGAAGATGACGCGGCGGATCTGCGTGTTCTTGTTGATCGACGGGTCGTTGCTGTTCTCCAGAATCGGGAAGATCCGCGGGAAGCCCGTGCGGCGGAACTCGGCCCAAGCCTCCATGCCGTTGGGGAACAGGGCGATCCACTTCTGCGTGATGATGCGCTCCAGCTCGTTGCCGTCGTCGGCCCACTTCACCGTGACGCTCGAGAGCGCGTTGGTGCTGTACTTGGTGGGGTTCTCCGACGAGTCGTTGAAGCGGCCCGGGCGCTTATCGCTCGCAGCGTAGGCCGCAGCCTCCGAAGCCGAGAGGCCGTTCTCGACGAACGAGAGGCGGATGCCCTCCTCGTAGAGCGACTTCGCATCGGCGCTCTGGCTCTTCGTGAGGTAGTACTCGGCCTTGAGGAACGCCACCTCCGAGGCCAGCAGCCAGCGCATCGGCGTCTCGCCGTAGATGTTGGGGGCCGACATGTTCGTATAGAACTTCTGCTCGGTGGAACCCAGACCGTTGCGCACGCCGTGGAACTGACCGTCGAGCGGCGAGGGCTGGAACATCGCGGCGCGGCGCGGGTCCTCGTAGCCGTTGAGGAAGGAGTCCATCGAAGCGCTCATGCGGGCGTCGTTGTAGGAGCCCCACATCATCTCGAGGGGGTTGTTGACCGAGATCTGGCGGTAGCTCGCCAGATAGGCGTTGTCCGACGTCGCGGTGATGACCCCGCCGTCGATCGCCTCCTGCGCATACTGCGCAGCACGGGTCGGATCGACGTAGCGGATGCGCATCGCAAGGCGCAGCTTGAGCGAGTTGGCGAACTTGAGCCACTTCGAGAAGTCGCCGCCGTAGACCGCGTCGACCTTCACGAGCGACTTGCTGTCGGGCGTCGTGGCGAGGAACTCCTCGAGCGTCGAGATCGAGTTGTCGAGCGTCGCGAAGAAGTGGTCGTAGAGCACATCCTGCGCATCGTAGGGGTTGCGCGACTCGCCGAAGCGGAGCACCGGAAGCGGACCGTACATGTCGCTCGCGCGGTGGAGCGTGACGACCTTAAGGATGTCGCCCACGGCCATGATCTCGCCCGAGACGAGACCCTGATCGTAGGCCGCCTTGAGCTGCAGCCATGCGGGCATCACCTGCGTGAAGGCAACCTCGAAGACGGTGTTGCGCCAGCTGTTCGTCAGGTTGTAGACCAGCGGGTTGATGCCGCCCTCCCAGTGGTTGGCGCAGGCCATATAGCCGGCGAAGTGGTCGGCGAGCAGGTTCCAGCCCGTCTGGTAACGGTTCACGGGAACGGTCGTCTCGCCCGTCGTGGGGTACATCGCGTCGAGCTCCATCGAGGTGATGAGCGTCGTGGGGTCGACCTGCTGCGCGGCGTTGGGGTCGGTGTTGAAGTATTCGAAATCGCCCGTGCAGGAACTTGCCGCCAGTGCGAGCGCGGCTACGGTTCCCCAGCCGATTCCGATTTTATCGAGTATGTTTTTCATCGTTTTGTCGTTTTAGAATTGGAGTCTTACGCTGAAACCGATCGTGCGCACGCTCGGCTGCATGAAGAAGTCGAGACCCTGATAGTAGGTGCTCGTCGACGCAGTCGTCTCGGGATCGAACGGAGCCTTGTTGTAGAACATGAAGAGGTTGCGGCCCACGAGCGAGACGGTAGCCTGCATCTTGTTCTTGAACCAGCGCGAAGGCAGGTCGTAACCGAGCGAGAGCTCGCGCAGACGGACGTTGTCCATGTCGTAGACGTAGCGTGCGAGCATGCCCATGCCGTCGCCCGAGTTGTTGAAGAAGTCCTTCGCACCCGAGTTGGGGAGCACCTGCTTGTCCGAAAGACGGACGCCCTTCTCGCGCGCCTCGACCGAAGCCTCCGACACGCCGAAGCGGTCCATGAGGGCCTGCGTCACCGAGACGCCGCGGCCGCCGATGCGCGCGTCGACCAGAACGCCGAGGTTGAGGCCCTTGTAGGAGAACTGGTTGTTCCAGCCCAGACGGAAGCGCGCCTCCGTGTTGCCGGCGTAGATCCACGTGTCGGGATCGGTCGTCACGGCGCTGCTGTTCGGGTCGACGTAGATCTCGCCCTTCTCGTCGGTCTTGAGACCCGTGACGTAGAAGTCGCCGATCGAACCGCCCTTGCGGAGCTTCACGCGGTAGCCGCCGTAGTCCATGTTGACCTCCGGAATCGATACCACGGCACCCGTCACGGGGTCGACCGTACCTTCGGGAACCAGCTCCTTGATCTCGTTGCGGTTCATCGAGAAGTTGACGTTGGTCGACCACGAGAAGCCGCTCCACGTGTTCTTGTAGCCGGCGACGGCCTCGATACCCCAGTTGTTGACCTTACCGGCGTTGAGGTAGGCCTGCTTGTAACCCGTGCTGGGAGGCGCGTCGTAGAGGAAGAGCTGGTTGTAGGTATCGGTGTTGTAGTAGGTGAAGTCGGCCCAGATCTTGTTGCCGAGGAACTTGGCGTTCAAACCGACCTCGAACGACTTCGTACGCTCGGGACGCAGGTGCGTGGCCGGAGCGCAGGTCTCGGTGGTCACCACGCCGCCCTTGATCGAGTAGTTGCGGCCCGTGATGTAGCGCTCGGGGGCGTTACCCACCTCGGCGTACGAGGCGCGGACCTTCAGGAACGAGATGCCGGCTTTCGACAGGTCGGCCATCGACGAGATCACGGCCGAGAGACCCACCGAGGGGTAGAAGATGTTCATCCGGTCGGTGAAGGCCAGCTGCGAAGCCCACTCGTTGCGCGCCGTGACGTCGAGGTAGAGCATGCCCCGCCAGCCCAGCTGCAGGGTGGCGTAGAGCGCCTGATTCTGATCGTGGTAGTTCTCCTCCGTAGGCAGCGTGTTCAGGTCGGTCGACACGATGTTGTTGTAGGTGAACTTGTTGGGCATACCGGCCAAGTGACCCTCGTAGCCCGTCACCGCATGCTTGTCGTCGATGAGGCTCGCACCGAGGTTGAACTGCAGCGAGAGCTCGTTGTCCCAGAACGACTTGTCGATCGACAGCAACGCGTCGGCGTAGAGGTTCTTGTGGGTCATCGAGTGGTTGAGGTAGTTACCGTACTCCGAAGCGAAGAGCGTGTTCGACGACGCGTAGATCTTGCGCGTGTAGTTCATGTGGGTGTTGTCGGTGCGGACGCGGCCCGAGACCGAAAGCCAGTCGAGGATGTCCCACTTCAGCGTGGCGTTGAACGTGTAGCGCTGCATGTTGTTCTCGAAGAGCTCGCGGTTGGTCACCCAGTAGGGGTTCTCGACGCCGTTGATGAACTCCAGACCCCAGAACTGCTCGCTGTAGCCCAGATTGGCGTTGTAGCGCTCGTAGACCTGATACTTGCGGATATCGTCGCCGCGCGGGAAGAGGTAGGCGCCGATCAGCGGGTTGTGGTAGATACCCTGCACCAGCGCGTTGCGCGTGTACTGCTTCATGTAGGTGGCGCCCAGATCGAGCGTCAGCTTGTCCTTCACGAGCTCGGCGGTATTGCGCAGCGAGAAGTTGTAGCGGTTGTAGACGTTGTTGGGGATGATGCCGCGCGTGTTGACCGTAGCGGCCGAGAAATAGGTCTGGTTGCGCTCCGTGCCGGCGGTGATGCCCAGCGAGTTGGTCACGTCGAAGCCCGTCTGGAAGAAGTCCTTCGGGTCGTAGCTGCTCGGCGTGGCCAGCTTCTCGCCCCAGCTCATCGAGGGAGCGTCGAGCGTCGTGCCGTAGGTGTTCTGGAAGCGGGGCATGACGAAGGGCGACGAGAAGGTCGTGTTGTTGGCGAAGTTGACGCGAACGCCGCCCTCGCGGCCCTTCTTCGTGGTGATGAGGATGACGCCGTTGGCACCCTGCGAACCGTAGAGCGCGGCGGCCGTGGCGCCCGTCAGCACCGACATCGACTCGATGTCCTCGGGGTTGAGGTTGGCGATACCCTCGTAGTCGCCGCCGTCGGGCGTCTCGTAGATACCCTCGGTCTGGGCCGAGCGGAGGCTCGGAAGGGGAATACCGTCGACCACGTAGAGGGCGTTGTTGTTGCCGTTGATCGACTTCACGCCGCGCATCACCACACGCGTCGAACCGCCCGCACCCGACGCGCTGGCGTTGATCTGCAGACCGGCGATCTTACCCGAAAGCGAGTTGACGAAGTTGGCGTCCTTCACCGTATTGACGATGTCGCCCGAGACCTCCTGCACGTTGTAGGTCAGCGCCTTCTCCTGACGCTTGATACCGAGTGCGGTGACCACGACGGCGTCGAGCACCTCGTTGTCCTCCTGCATGACGACCTGCAGCGGCGACCAGCCCGAAACCGGAACCGACACCTTGCGGTAGCCGATGAGCGACACCTCGAGCACGTCGCCCGGCTTGGCCTGCGGCAGCGAGAAGTTGCCTTCGAAATCGACGGCCGCACCGGTCGTGGTGCCGGCGATGACGACCGTGGCGCCGATCAGGGGCTGGCCCTTATCGTCCTTGACGGAGCCTGCGATACCCCCCCCCACGGGTTTCGGGGCGGCTTTCGCGCCCGTCTTCGAGAGGACGATGTGGTTGTCCTTGAGCGTGTAGGTCACGCCCGTACCGGCGAACAGACGGTCGAGCACCGACGGGAGGGTCTCCTCCGCGGCCGAGAGCGTCACCGGCTTCGCGGCGTCGATATCGGCCGAGTTGTAGACGAACGAATAGTCGGTCTGCTGTTGAATCGTCTGGAAGACTTGGGCGATGGAGGCATTGCGCACATCCACGCTCACGCGCGGTGCGGGCGACTGTCCGGCGGCATGCGCGCCGAGACTTCCCATCAGCAGAACCGGGGCGATCAGCAGGCAGCGGAACCATGTCCGCAGCGTCTGCGCACCCCTGCCTGCGGCAAGGTTGAATTTTTTCATGGAATAAGATTTAGGTTAAAATAGGAATAGAGTGCGTGAATACGATCGCTCGCGGGAGCGATCCGTCGGTCGGGAGGTTCATTCGGTCATAGGCTTATGGGGTTTGGTCGTTTATCGGGTCGGCAGCACCGCGGATCAGCGTCCCGGTGCGGGGTAGATTTCGATGACGTTGCCCGCCGTGCGGTAGGTGAACTTATAGGTCAGCTGCAGCACCGACATGATGTGGTAGATGCCGTCTTCGACATGGAAGTCGCCCGAGAAGCACTCCTCGCGCAGGCGGTCGTCCATGAAGCGGACGTTGACGTTGTAGTAGCGTTCGAGTTCGGCGACGATCTGCCCGAAGGTGTTGTGTTCGAAGCTGAAACGGCCCTCGATCCAGCGGATCGAACGGTCGGCGGCCTTGCACTCCTCGAGCGACATGGCGCCCGTGCTCGAATCGAAGACGAGCCGCTGCGCGGGGCGCAGCCGCACCGACGACGACTCGTTGTCGTGGGCATGCGCCGCGACGGCGCCCTCGAGCAGGACGGTGGTGACCCGGTGCCGCTCCTCGTCGTTGCGGATGTTGAACCGCGTGCCGAGCACGCGCACGTCGAGTCCGCCGGTCGTCACCACGAAGGGAGCATGCTCGTCGTGCGCGACCTCGAAGTAGGCCTCGCCCTCCATCGCCACGCGGCGCTGGCGCGAGAAGAAGGGGGCGACGTACTCCACGCGGCTGTTGGAGTTGAGCCACACCTTCGTGCCGTCGGGCAGCACCACCTGCGAACGCTCGCCCAGCTGCGTGTAGACCGTCACCGGGCGCGACAGGCGCTCCGAAAGCGACACGGTGGTCAGGCCCCCCGTCACGAGCACGGCGACCGCCGCGGCCGCGGCGCAGGCGCGCACGACGATGCGGCGCATCCGCAGGCGCTGCGGCCGGCGGATCCGGTTCCTGACGCTGCGCAGCGCCGCCTCGGTGTCGATCCTGTGGGCGTCGTTCACGCGGTCGTTGAGAAACAATATATAATAGATTTCGCCCAGCTTACGGCGGTTGGCTTCCGAAGCCGCATACCACGCCTCCACGGCAGCGGCGGTTTCGGCATCGACATCGCCGCGCAGATAGGCGGCGAGGGTCTCTTCGTCGAGGGTCAGGTTCCTTTTCATGATTCGCACATCTAATAGTAATACAATCCGCCGGCGCGGAATACTAAACGGAACGGATATTTTTTTCGATTTTTTTCGCTTCGCACGACGGGGCGCTCCGCGTCGAGGCCCCGAACTCCCCGAGCGGGGTCAGAAGGGTTCGGAAAAAAACAGCAGTGCGACCAGCGGCCAGCAATCCTTCAGCTCGGCGCGGAGCAGCCGCACGGTCTGCCCGATGCGGTAGTTGACCGTCTGCGGCGAGACGTGCAGCGCCTCGGCGATCTGGCGGTGGGTCATCCCCTCGAGGCGGTGCATGCGGAAGGTCTCGCGGAACTCCGCCGGCATGCGGTCGAGCGCCGCCGTGAGCCGGCGCATGAGTTCGCCCTCGAGATAGAGGTCGGGATCGTCGAACGTCGCCTCGTAGCGTTCGGCCAGCTCGCCGATCACGCGGCGGCGCAGCGCACGGCGCGAGGCGCTGTTGATCGACTTGTTGCGTACGATGGTGAAAATCAGCGATTTGACCGGCATCTCGGGCGAAAGCGAACGGCGGTTCTCCCACACCCACATGAGCGTGTCCTGCACCAGCTCCTCGGCGCGCTCGGGCACGACGAAGCGCGTGGCATAGGTGCACAGCGGGCGGTAATAGCGGCGGAACAGCGCGTCGTAGCACCGTTCGTCGCCCGCACGGAGGCGGTCGACCACCGTGCGGTTGTCGTCCAGATCGATCGTATGTCGGCTGCCTGCCATTTGCGTAAAAAAGAGGTCCCCCATCGCCCGAAAACGACCGAGACCTTAAACAAAAATACTATTTTATCCGAAAATTCCAAAATCGCGCCTGTTCGAACACCGGATCGAGCGGGGACGTGGGCGGGGAGCGGAGACAGGAGCAGGGTCGAGGGCGGAGAGCGGAGAGCGGGAACAGAGCGCGGTGACGGAGCGGAAACGGGGAAAGAGGAGGGACAGGTGCAGGGTGCGGAGACGGAGTGGAAGCGAGGAAAGAAGAGGGATGGGAGCAGAGACGGGAGCAGAGTCGAGGGAGGGAGCGGGAACAGGGCGCGGAGACGGAGTGGGAACGGGGAAAGAGGAGGCATGGGAGCGGGGACAGGAGCGGGAGGAGGAAGGAAGGGAGCGGGAGGGAATAGGCGGAAAAGAATGGGAGGTAACCGGACAGGAGGAAGTGGAAGGGAGGAATCGGGAGGGAGAAAACCGGGCGGAAGGGAGCGGGAGGGAGAGAGCGGAAGGGAGAGAGCGGAAGGGAGAGAGCGGAAGGGAGAGAGCGGAAGGGAATAGGCGGAAAAGAATGGGAGGTAACCGGGAGGAAGGAAGGGAGCGGGAGGAAACCCCCGAAGGGGAGAGAAAGAAGATACTCCGTCTCGGCATAATCAAGCTATCGCTTGCTTCTGCGCTCGACTTTTCGTATCTTTGCACCGCAGGCCCGCTCTGTCGCTGCCGGCCGTCGGCCGGGGGAGGAAAGTCCGGGCAACACAGAGCACCGCGCAAGCTAACGACTTGATATCCGTGAGGGTATGGGAGCGTAACAGAAAACGACCGCCCGTCCGCGCATCCTCCGATGCGGGGCGGGTAAGGGTGAAAAGGCGGGGTAAGAGCCCACCGCGGAGGCAGCGATGTCGTCCGGCCGTACGTCCCGCGGGTTGCAAGACCGTGTATACCGGCAGTCAAGGGTTGCTCGCCCGATGCCGGGGGGTAGGTTGCTGGAGGCGGCGGGTGACCGCCGTCGTAGATAAATGACAGAGACCCGGGCTGCGGCCCGGGCACAGAACCCGGCTTACAGGGCCTGCAAACCTTCGGAGCCGTCGCACACGATGCGGCGGCTCCCTCTTTTTCGCCCGGCGGCTCCCCTCTCCTACTCCTTCACGAGAAATCGGGCCCGATACGCGCCCGTTACGCCCCCCTGTTTACGGCCGCGACCCGCCGCGCCCGGAGAAAATACAATTTTACCAATATAAAAAATTGTAAGCCTTCCAATCGAATTTGCACGATACGTTTATAAACCTGACCTTCGCAGTCGAATTTAAAAACCGAATGGACGATATTTCGTTCCTAACCGATAATCGGCAGGCAAAAGCCCCGTCTCCGCACAGAAGAGGTGCGGAGCGGGCGGCCGGGAGGAACGGAAGATCACAAGAACGAACGCGGGACCGACAGGAGGCGAAAGGTCCCGGGCTCGAAAACGAGGCAGGCGTACATGCACTTATCTCTTGTTATGCACACGAAAAACGATTCCGGATTTTTCCGGTACCGAAATAATCGGTAACTTTTAGTCGAGCGACGCAGCTCGATTAATCCTACTTATTATTTTTTATGCCTTACAACAATCATTACCAGAGATTGCGCATCAAATGCGTGCAGATTTTCGCCGAGATGTACTACGAGAAGGAGAATCAGCGAAGATGCCACAAGCGGAATTGGGAGCGGATCGGATGTTTCATATTTGGCATCTCCTACGAAACCTACCTCGCCTATCTGAAGATAGACACCTCCGACATCCCGCCGATTCCCTCGAAGGCGATCGAAGAGATGCAACGCCTCATCGACGAACTGCTGGCACGGGAGAGCCGGCCCGTCCGCATGAATGCGAAGCACGCGCGGCCGAACGCAAAAACCGAAGAGCGGAGAGAATCCGAATAAAAAGATCGGGGCCGCTTCCGGGCCCCGATCGGGTAATAGTGACGCAACTTTCTTCGGCGGCGGGACGACATGCAGATGTCGCCCCGCCTTTTTCGTCCGCCGCGCCGCGTCAGAACGAAACGCCGACGCGCAGGCCGAAGTTGTTGATGTTGTTGACCGAGTAGGTCAGCACCCGGCTCTGGTTGGTCGCATAGCTGTAGTAGAGGGCGACGTGGAAGCCGAAGCGGTATTCGGGCTGCGGGAAGATCGTGAGACCGATTTCGGGCGAGAGGTAGAAGCCCCACGAATCGTCGTACTGCTTGACGATGTAATAATAGGAGGACATCTGCGCGTAGTTGGCACCCAGCTTCAGACCCACGTAGGGCTGCAGCACGCTGCTGTTGAACCAGCTGTAGCGGCCCGTAACGCCGAAGGGCAGCTGGAAGAGCGAGTGTTTCTGGTTGGTGGTGAGCGCCGTGCCGTCGCCCAGCTGGAGCGTGCGGCGTCCGACGCTACCGAGATTGGTGTGGTACGAGAGGAAGGGACCCACGGCGATGGCCGGGGTGATGCGGTAACCGCCCTCGAAGTTCATGCCCCAGCCCGAAACCTTGTCGGCGAAGCTGCCGTCGGGAGCATTCACCTGCCAGTCGATGTTGAGGTAACCGTTCGGAAAGATCTGCGCCTTGCCCGGCAGCGCCGCGGCGAGCATCAGAAGGCAGAGCGCGAGGATGCGTACGTATTTGTTGTTCATAAAGCGTCTCTATTTGGTTAACGGATCGATTTGAGGAGGTAGGGCGACTGTGCGAAGGCCTGTTTCACGCCGTCGAGCATGCGCCGCAGGTTGAGATCGGCATCGGAGGTGAGCAGGCCGCCGATGAAGCTGTTCCACACCACGGGAAGTTTCTTGTCGGGGGTCTGCACGAGGTCGAGCATCTCGATGAGCATCGAACCCGAGGTGTAGCCGTAATGGACGTGGAAGGGGTAGTACCAGCCGGTCCAGTCGCCCCAGTAGCCCGGCGTCCAGTAGTAGGGATAGTACCACCACCAGTAGGGGTTGTCGTAACCGATGAAGTAGGTCGCACGGCGGACGTAGCTCATCTGCAGGCCCAGATCGGCGAGCTCCTTGTCGGCGACGCGCGTATAGCCCGCAGCGTCCATCCCGGCGGCTACGGCGGCGACGACCTGCTGCGCACGCTCGTCGTCCCAGTATTCGGCCTTGTCGGTGCCGCCGATGAGCAGAATGCGGTCGGGAAGGTAATAGGTGTCGAACTCCGGGAACTCGGCCACGGTGTCGTGGGCCGTGTAGACCAGATAATCCTCGTGCAGGTCGGAGGTCGACGGCTCCTTCTCGCACGCGACGATCGCAAGGGTGAAAAGCGCGATCGCCGCACAAAACATTTTTTTGACGGTCATGATCTTTGGTTTTTTAAGTTTCGCTGTCGCCCGACAGCCACCAAATACCGTTCCCGCCCTCGGAATTTCGATGGGGCCCGGCCGTTCGGAACACAAACAGAACGAAAAAAGGCCGCCATGCTCCTGCATGGACGGCCCTCGACAGGGGGTCGGCGGAACGCCTGCGCGGCGGGCTTCCGCACGGCTCGTGCGGACGGAAAACGCGCCCGGAACACCGCGCGGAGGAAAGCCGCCGCGGCGCCGGATCAGCGGTAGCGGTGCGACAGGAGCGTCATGAACTCCTCGCGCGTGCGGTGGTCGGAGAGGAAGATGCCGGTGAAGGCCGAGGTGGTGGTCGCCGACTGCTGCTTCTCGATGCCCCGCATGCGCATGCACATGTGGCTCGCCTCGATCACCACCGCGACGCCCATCGGTTCGAGCGCCTCCTGTATGCAGTCGCGGATCTGCACCGTGAGCCGCTCCTGCACCTGAAGCCGGCGGGCGAAGCACTCCACCACGCGGGCGATCTTCGAAAGGCCCGTGATACGGCCGTCGGGGATGTAGGCGACGTGCGCCTTGCCGTAGAAGGGCAGCATGTGGTGTTCGCACAGCGAGTAGAGCTCGATATCCTTGACGAGCACCATCTGTTTGTACTCCTCGCGGAACATCGCCGAGCGGAGGATCGACAGCGGATCCTCGTCGTAGCCCTTCGTGAGGAAGGCCATCGCTTTGGCGACCCGTTCGGGGGTCTTCACGAGCCCTTCGCGCCCGGGATCCTCGCCCAGAAGACGCAGGATTTCGCGGTAATGTCCCTCGAGCGCCTCGACCGTCGCGGGGTCGAAACGCTCCTCCTTGCTGTAATTGCCTATGGTTCGTTCCATCTCTTTCTGTTTTTCTGCATGCGGCCCGCAGCTCGCACCGCGGCCTCCGCCCGTCGGCCGAAGGCTGCAGCTGCCCGAGCCGCCGGTTCTATCGTTCGTTCGTACGGAGGAAGTCGACCAGCCGCCGCACGGCGCGACCGCGGTGCGACACGGCGTTCTTCTGGTCGGGGGTCATCTCGGCGAAGGTGCGGTCGTAACCGTCGGGGACGAACAAGGGGTCGTAGCCGAACCCCTCGCAGCCCGTCTCGCGGTCGACGATCCGCCCCTCGACGATCCCCTCGAAGAGGTGCTCCTCGCCGCCGCGGATCAGGGCGATGACCGTGCGGAAGCGGGCGCGGCGATCCTCCCTGCCCTCCAGATTGCGCAGCAGGAGGCGGTTGTTGGCCGCGAAGTCGTGGCCCTCGGTGGCGTAGCGCGCCGAGCGGACGCCCGGAGCGCCGCCGAGCGCCGCGACCTCGAGCCCCGTGTCGTCGGCGAAGCAGTCGAGGCCCGTGCGTTCGTGCAGGTAGCGGGCCTTCTGCAGGGCGTTGCCCTCGAGCGTCGGCTGCGTTTCGGGGATCTCCTCCTCCACACCGCAGTCGCGGGGCGTCGCGAGCGTGTAACCGTCGCCCAGCACGGCCTGCACTTCGGCGAGCTTGTGGGCGTTATTCGTGGCGAAAATCAGTTTCATAGCATCGTTATTTTCATTCGAGCCGACAGACGGCCCGGCGGGTCGGACCCGGTGCGGCGCACTGCCATCAGCGGACCACCTCCAGCTCGGCGAGGCGGGCGTCGAGGTCGATCTTGTCGATGATCGTCTTCACGAGCACGTCCATCTCGGCGCCCTCCGAGTAGTCGGCCGGGCAGACGTGGCTCACGCGGTTGTCGTGGATCAGCGAGGCCATCTCCTTGCGGGCCCCCTTGCGGTCGGGGTTGTAGACCGCGATCGAGTGGCCGCCGGAGCTCTTCACCAGCCGCATGCAGGGGATGTCGGTCGTACCGTCGCCCACGTAGATCATGTGCTTGAAGGGGACGGGGCGCTGCTCCTCGGGGATGTAGCGGTTCACCTCCTTCGCATCGAACACCGACTCGACGCCCTTGTTGATCTTGAAGATGAACTGCGTCTTGTTGGTGTAGTTGACCGCCACGGCGGGCCAGTAGGCGATGCCGTCGACGTCGTAGAGGAACGAGCAGGCGTAGATCTTGCGGAACTCGCGGGCGATGGGCGTACCTTCGATGATCTCCTTCAGACCCGAGGAGTTGATGTAGTGGAGGATGCGGATGCCTTTGGCCGCGCCGTAGGCATTGATTCTCGAAAACCACTCCTGCACGCCCCGGAACAGCGCGACCCGCCGGCCCGACTCCTGAAACGCCTCGCGCCGCAGCGAAAGGCCCTTCGACTTGGCCTCCTGAATCATACGCGCCATGTAGGTCAGCACCATGTCGGCGTCCTGCTCCTCGGCCAGCGCATTGGCCTCGGACCAGAACTCCTTGTTGCTCTTGCCGACGGCGGGGATGAAGTCGTACTCCTGCATGTTGCCCGGTGCGAGCGTGCCGTCGAAGTCGTAGATCAGCGCTATGGCGAATCGGTAGTCCATCGTATCGAAGTTTTTGATCTTCAAAGATACCCTTTTTTCGGCAACTCCGCGCCGTTGCGCCCCGAAATCTCCTTTTGCGGCCCTTTTTCGGGACGCCCCGGCATGCCGGCGATGGTTCCGATCGCGTTTTTTCACTATTTTTGCGGAACGAACCTACAAAAACCGCACGATCATGGAGTTCAAGGAACTGCTCGCAAAACGCCGCTCGGTCCGCAAATTCGCGACCGACCGCCCCGTACCGGCCGATGTCGTCGACCGGCTGCTCGCCGCCGCGCTCGCCGCACCCTCGTCGCGAAACAGCCGTTCGACGCGGCTGCTCGTCGTCGACGATCCCGACGCGGTGGCCCGCATGGCCGACATGCGCGACTACGGCTCGGGATTTCTGAAGGGGACGCCGCTGGCGATCGTCGTGCTGGGCGACACGCAACGCAGCGACCTCTGGGAGGTCAATGCCGCCATCGCGGCGACGCTGCTCCAGCTGGCGGCCGTGGACGAGGGGCTCGCCTCCTGCTGGGTCCAGATCGCGGGACGCCCGCGGCGCAAGGAGGCGCCCGACGGCGAACGGGCCGCGGACTACCTGCGGGGCTTCCTGCCGATTCCAGAGGGTTGCGAACCCCTCTGCGCCGTGGCGCTCGGCTACTCCGACTTCCGGCCGGCACCGCTGCCCGAGGCCGACGATACGGAGCGCATCGTCCGCATGCGATAGGAGCGACCAAAAAACGGCCGGCGATCGCCGGCCGTTTTTTCGTTTCCGCAGCCCTCCGCGCAATCGTGCACCGTAGGCCGCATCCGGATCAGACCCTGACCTTCGCCTCCGACACCACCGGTTTGATGTCCTTCACACGCAGCTGCGTGGTGACCGTACCCCGGTAGTGGTTCTCGACGATCTGGTAGCAGACGTCGATCGGCCGGCCCGAGCGCACCCATTCGTAGTGCGTCGGCTGCTGGAAGGCGATCGACTGGATCTTCGTATTGGGTTTCTGACGCTGCATGAGGTCCATGCGCAGGTGTTCGCACTCCATGCCCACCAGCTTGGCATCGCCGTGGTTGCTCACCCCGTAGGTGGCGAAGACCGGCGAGGCGTTGCCCGGCCCGAAGGGCTGGAAGCGGTTGAGGTCCGTGCGGAACCTGAGCGTGATGTCCGAGAAGAGCAGCTCGCTGTCGATATCGACCTGCGGCACGAGCGACTGCGGGTCGATGTTCTCCTCGACATAGGCGTTGAAGCGCCGCGTGAACTCGGCGACATGCTCGGGTTTCATCGTCAGCCCGGCGGCGTACATGTGGCCGCCGAAGTTCTCGAGCAGGTCCGAGCACGACTCGACCGCCTGATAGAGGTCGAAGCCCGGGACCGAACGCGCCGAGCCCGTCACGAAGCCGTTGCTCATGGTCAGCACCACGGTCGGCCGGTAGTAGGTCTCGATCAGGCGCGAGGCGACGATACCCACGATGCCCTTCATCCACTTCGGATTGTAGATCACCGTGCTCTTCAGCCGCTTGAGCTCGGGATTGCGCTCGATGTAGGCGTGGGCCTCCTGCGTCACGCTCCGGTCGATCGACTTGCGGTCGCGGTTGTAGGCGTCGATCACGCTGCCGAACTCCGCAGCGACGCTCTCGTTGCCCTCGATGAGCAGCTCCACGGCGGCATGGCCGCCCGACGGCGAAGCGTTCTCGTCGCTCTCGTCCATGCGCATGCGCCCCGCGGCGTTGATACGCGGGCCGATCTTGAAGACGATGTCGTCGATCGTGATGTTGTGCTTGTCCAGTCCGCAGATCTTGATGATCGACAGCAGCCCCTTCGAGGGTTCGCGGTTGAGCCGCAGCAGCCCGAAGTAGGCCAGAATGCGGTTCTCGCCCACCAGCGGAACGATGTCCGAGGCGATCGAGACGACCAGCAGGTCGAGCAGCTCGAGGATCTGCTCGAAGGGAATGCCGTTCTTCTGGGCATAGGCCTGCACGAGCTTGAAGCCCACGCCGCAGCCCGACAGCTCGTCGAACGGATAGGAACAGTCGACCCGCTTGGGGTCGAGGACGGCTACGGCCTCGGGAATCTCCTCGGCCGGCAGATGGTGGTCGCAGATGATGAAATCCACGCCCTTCTCCTTCGCATAGACTACCTTCTCGGTGGCTTTGATGCCGCAGTCGAGGGCGATGATCAGCCCGACGCCCTTCTTGGCCGCCAAGTCGATCCCCTTGACCGAGATCCCGTACCCCTCCGTATAGCGGTCCGGGATGTAGAACATCAGGTTCTTGTGCCCGATCCGGCGCAGGAACTTGTAAACCAGCGCAACGGCCGTACAGCCGTCGACGTCGTAGTCGCCGTAAACCATGATCTTCTCATCGTTCGCGACGGCCCGCTCGACCCGCTCGACCGCCTTCTCCATGTCCTTCATCAGGAACGGATCGTGGAGGTCGGCGAGGCTCGGTTCAAAGAACTTCTCCGCCTTCTCTACAGTGTCTATGCCCCTCTGTACGAGCAGATTCGACAGCACGGGCGAGATCTTCAGCACGGCAGCGAGCTTCGCCACCGTCTCGGGATCGCCCTGCGGTTTCACTGCCCATCTTTTTTCTATAGGCATACGATCTATTATTTATATATTCTAACATCAATTTTCTTGTTTGTGTTTCCGGCTCCCCCGACGGCCGCTCCGCTTCGGAGCGAGGCCGGGAGGGGGCCCGTCATGGCCCTGCGGCGTATCGCACGCGTTCGGCGGCGAAGGCTACCGGCCGTCGGTCTCCGCGACGCGGCGGATGTCGACGCCCAGCGTCGCACCCAGATGGCGGAGAAGCCGCTCGCCGACGGCGGCCGGCGCGACGGAGCGTCCCGTCTCCCGCTCGATCGAGGTCGCGCCCCGGTCGGCGAATCCGCACGGATTGATCCGCGCGAACCATGCGAGGTCGGTCGCGACGTTGAGCGCCAGACCGTGCATGGTGATATAACGCGAAGCGCGCACTCCTATTGCACAGATCTTGCGCACGGGGCCCCGGCCTCCGGGGATCGCCCCCTCGCCGAGCCAGACGCCCGAAGCGCCGGCCACGCGGCCCGCCTCGATGCCGTACTCCGCGACGGTGCGGATCACCGCCTCCTCCAGCGCCCCGATGTAGTCGCGCAGGCCGAGGCCGAGGCGCTCCAGATCGAGGATGGGGTAGCAGACCAGCTGCCCCGGGCCGTGGAAGGTGATGTCGCCTCCGCGATCGATGTGAAAGAACCCGGCGCCCAGCGCCGCGAGCGAGTCGCGGTCGACGAGCAGATTTTCGGCCCGGCCGCTCTTGCCGAGCGTATAGACCGGAGGGTGTTCGACCAGCAGGATCGTACCTGCCGCCGGATCGTCGTCCGAAGCATGCGGAGCGCCGCACGCCGGCCGGGGTCGCTCCCCGGCAGCCTCTTCGGGCGGCGGCAGCTTCTCGTCCGCCGTCCGGCAATGCGTCGGGCCCCCGGCTCTCCGGCAGGCCTTGCGCGCGGTCATCGCGTCGAACAGGGAGCGCTGCAGCTCCCAGCAGGCGGCGTACTCCATGCGCCCGAGCCAACGGCAGACGACCTCCATAGCTCTATCGTTTTTCGACGCTTCGCAGCGCCTCCTCGGCCATATAGGACGACCGCACGAGCGGTGCGCTGGCGCAGTAGGCGAAGCCCATCTCCAGCGCCTGCCGGCGGTACTCCTCGAAGCGCTCCGGCGTCACGTACTCCGCCACGGGCCAGTGGTCGAGCGTGGGCCGCAGGTATTGTCCGACCGTGACGATCGAGACCCCCGCTTCGCGCAGATCGCGGAGCGCCTGCAGCACCTCGTCGTCGCGCTCGCCCAGACCGACCATCAGGCCGCTCTTGGTCGTCGCGCCGCGGCTTTTCAACTGCCGCAGCGTCTCCAGACTGGTACGGTACGTCGCCCGAGACCGGATCTGCGGCGTCAGCCGCGCGACGGTTTCGATGTTGTGGCCCACGATGTCGGGCTTCGATGCCAAGACCCTGTCGAGCAATTCGGGCCGGGCATCGAGATCGGGAATAAGGAGCTCGATGACGACGTCGGGATTCTGTGCGCGGACCGCCTCGACCGTAGCGGCCCAGTGTGCGGCGCCGCCGTCCGGCAGGTCGTCCCGCGTCACGGAAGTGAGGACGACATACCTCAATTTCATGAGGGCGACGCTTTCGGCCACCTTGCGCGGCTCGTCGGCGTCGGGCGCCGAAGGGCGTCCCGTGCGGGTGGCGCAGAAACGGCATCCGCGGGTACAGATGTCACCCAGAATCATGAAGGTGGCCGTACGACGGCTCCAGCACTCGGCCTGATTGGGGCACTTTCCGCTGCTGCAGATGGTGTGCAGACCGTGCTCGGCGACGATCTGCCGCACCTCGGCGAACGCTTCGGAACGGTGGAGCCGGATTTTCAGCCATCCGGGTTTTTTCAGGACATCCGCCTTGTCATAAAACTTCGGCATTTAAGTTCATTATTTTCCCAATTAGTGCAAAAATAGAAAAAATAATTGACAAAACCCCGAAATCGACCGATTATTCTACGATTCCATCCCCTGCGCACTTACGGATTATTACCGACGATTCGCACCGGCCGCCGAACCGGAAAAGGCCCGGCAAGGCCGCGATGCCGCGCCGGCGGCCGGAGTGCGGCGCCGCACGGGCGGCGGGCGGATCCGGACCGGGCGGTCCCGTCCGCCGCGACCGGAGCTGCAAAGATACCGGGGTGCAGGAGCGAGGCGGGAAGCCGGGTCTCCGAAGCGAGGCGGGAAGCCGGGCCGCCGATGCGAGAAACGCGACGCAGACGCGGGCCGCAAGGAGCGAAGAAGGCGGCATCCGCACCGCGTTGCACGAACGGGCCGCAAAACAGGAGACACAGAAGGGGCCGAAGGCCGGCCGCACGTGCCGCAGAGGGAACTGCAGCAAAGCACACGTGCCGCAGCCGCAGAAGAGCCCGCAGGACAGGGTGCGGATGCCAAAGTCGCAGAGGGACCCGCAGAAAAACACACGCCGCCGCAGAGACGCGCGCAGGACAGGGTGCGGATGCCGGAGCCGCAGAGGAGCCCGCAGGAAAGCACACGCAGCCGCAGAGAGGCCCGCAGGACAGGGTGCGGATGCCGGAGTCGCAGAGGAGCCCGCAGGACAGGGCACGGAGCCGGAACCGCAGAGGCCCCGCCGAAGCCGCGAAAACGGCCCGGCGGCCCCTTGCACCGGAGGGGCGTCCCCGCAAAGAGCGGTGCGGTGCGGAACGGAAACCGGACCCGGGCCACCGCCCGACTTCCGCCCGACTTCCGCCGGGCGCGCAAGAGCCGCATCGGGAGCATCGCACCGCGCAAACGGCCCCTCCGGAAAAAATAAGAGCCCGAGGCTTCACAGCGTCGGGCTCTTCGGTTAGGTTAGTTAGGTTAATGAGAGTGGGAGAATCCCACGTTTCGATACACAAAGATAACTCGGGTTTAAGATAAAACCAAATATTTTGCGGTATTTTTCACGAAAAAGGCGCCTTTTTCGATCGAATCGAAATTAAAATTTTTTAAATTAAACCCAATTCATAAGTTTTTGATTAAAGCGCCTCGCGCAACGCCTCCGGTTCGCGGATTTCGGCGGGGGCCTCGGCGCGCTCCGCCGTGAGGTGGCGGTGGCGGTAGGTCGCCGGCGTCATCTGGTACTCCTTCTTGAAGAGCTTGATGAAGTGCGACGTATTGGGGAAGGTGCACTCGTTGCCGATCTCGGAGATCGATTTCGAGGTCGAGATCAGCAGCAGACGCGAGTGCATCAGCCGCTGGCGGATGTACCACTTGTGCGGCGGCATCTCGAAGTGGCGCCGGAACTCCTTCTTGAACGACGTGAGCGAACGGTGGGTCAGACGCGCCAGCTCCTCGATCGACACATCCTTGAAGATGTGGTCGTAGATCGTCTGCTCGAAATTCTCCTTCGCCGCGTCGACGTTGCTCAGGATCTTGCTCTTGATGCAGCTGTCGTCGTGCGAGGTGATCAGGTAGATCAGCTCCGTCATCTTGATGTTCTCGGCCGTCTCGTCGGGATGGAACTCCTCGTCGCGCAGATAGGCGTTCGTGTTGCTGAAGAAATTGCGGACGGCGTTCCAGCCGGGCACGGCCACGTGGGAACGGTGGCGGCACTGTTCGCAGGCGTGGTCGTTGGTGATGTTCAGACCGTAAGTGATGTTGAGATGGAGCAGAATGCGCTGCAGGTCGGAGGGCGTGTAGTAGAAGAGAATCTCCTCGTAGGGAAGACCCCCGTCGGGCACGTTCTCGATGTAGTGGTGGCCGATGCCGAGGTAGAAGATGTCGCCCTTGTTGAGCGTCTGACGCTTATCGCCGTCGTAGATGTGTTTCGTACCCCGAAGGATATAACCGATGGCGTAGCGCGAAAGCGATTGGGACTGGATCCCGCTGTGAAGCATATCGACATACTTCACAATCATCGGCTGCCGAGCCGATGGATGCACTGAACTCTTCATAGTAAATGTTAATTGTAATAAAACTCTTGAACAATTAGTTGCGTCACTTTTTGTTCAGACCAAAAGTACAATTAATTATTTATTCTATGAAAGAATTCGGGATTAAATGGGACAAATATCAGCGCATAAGTCTAATTATAATATATAATTGACTAAATATATTATTGCATAAAGGCGCTCCCCAGCGCCGCGAGGGCCAGCAGCAGGTAGAGGGGGACGGCAAATGCGGATCGCAGCCTCACGAAGAGCAGCGGCGCGAGGATGGCGACAGGCACGGCGAGCAACCCGAAGAGGGCGGGCGAAGCGGACGGCACGCACACGAGCAGCCCCGTAAGCACCGTAACGCCGAGCGTATAGAGCAGAATGAACCGCGCCTTGCTGCCCACCGCATAGAGATGTGCGAGGAACAGCCCCGAGGCGACGAGCGCGAGCCCTGCCATCGCACCCAGAGCGAGCTGCACGGCGAGCGACAGACGGCACAGGAACTCCAGCGGCACACCCGTGGCGAAAGCGACGAGGGGGCGCAGCGCCGCCGTTGCGATCGCCTCGCCGGCGCCCCAGTCGACATAGACGAACACCGCGACGGGAAGCAGCAGCGCGAAGATGGCGACGAGCGTCTCGCGCACCGTACGCCGAAAGAGCAGCACGGCGAACGGCAGCAGGAGGTAGAGCGGCAACGCCGCGGGCACCAGCAGCGGGATCGCACCCAGATAGAGCGCCCCGCGGAAGATCGAGTCGAAGGCATATCCGTTGCGATAGGCACGGCCGCAATTCTTGATCGAGAGGGCCGAAAGCGCCGCTGCGAGGCTGGCCGCAAGGCTCTCGCCGCCCGCAGGCAGCAGGCAGACCGCCATGCCGAACAGGGACATGGCGATGCAGGTGCCGGACCCGTAGAGATTGCGGCGGACGGTCATACGACCCAGACACAAACCGGCATAGAGCAGCGACAGCGCCGCAAGCAGCTGCGCCCAGCCGGGACGGGCGGCCTGAAAGCGGGCGAGCAGCTCCGAGGGCCATGCAACGGCGCCGCACGGGCCGCCGGCAGCGGGCTGCGCCGCACGAGCGCCCGCGGTCGGGAGAGTGCTCCCGGTCGCACCGGCTGCCGCTCCGCAGCCGGACCCCGCAAGGTACGTATCGGCATGGTCAGCAGCAGCGACACCCTCCAGCCGGAGCTCTGCATGCCGCAGCGAATCGTCGAGACCCTCCTGCATAACAGCTGCCGGAAGGTAGGCCGCCGGCGTCGCCTCTGCGGCGGGGTGTCCTTGCGGCGTTGCGGCGACGAGCGCACGGCCGACGAGGGAATCCGGAAGCATCGAGACAAGGGTGTCTACCTCGGCGGATGCCGCAACGGAGTCTGCGGTCCGCAGCGCCGGGGTCTGCTCCGACTCCGCGGAACGGACGCCGCCACGATCCGGGCGGAAGGCCTCCGACGAAGCTCCCTCGGCGCAGGCCGCCGGGGCTTCGCAGCGCACGGGCGCGAAGGGCGTACGGGAGGGCATCCTCCATACCGTCAGCACGGTAAAAAGCAACAGGGTAAGAAAGGCCGGAACGAGCGGCTGGCGGGAGAGATCGAAACGCATGACTGGCAGATGATTCCTTTCGGCAAAAATAGCGAAAAAAGCGAAACGGAACCGCATCGACGGCAACTTTGAGCGCCTGTTCGCCGCACGCGCCCCGGCAACAGGCGCACGAAGATCGGTTTTCGCCGCCCGTCGCACGGCCCGAAAACGGCCTCGGGGCGGCTGTCCGCCGGCGACGGGGATGCCGAAGAAGACGGGCATCGGGGAAAAGAGGAGGCGGGGAACAGAAAGAGGAGGCAGGGGACAGAAAGAAGAGGCAGGGGACAGAAGAGGGCGCGGGAGGAGGCATTTGTATTTTTGACGGCGTCCAAGAACTACCGCTTGCTGCTGCGCTCCGCTTATTCGTATCTTTGACTTCGTCCAAGATACTCCGTCTCGGTATAATCAAGCTAACGCTGGCTTTTGCGGTCGGATTATTCGTATCTTTGACTTCGTCCAAGATACTCCGTCTCGGCATAATCAAGCTAACGCTTGCTTCTGCGCTCGACTTTCCGTATCTTTGTTCCATGATGCTCGCAAACCGATACCGGGCGGATGCGCTCGAAGCGGGGTGCGACGAAGCGGGACGCGGCTGTCTGGCCGGTCCGGTATTCGCCGCCGCCGTCATTCTGCCGCCCGACTTCCACGATCCGCTGCTCAACGATTCGAAGCAGATGAGCGAGCGCAACCGCGACAAGTTGCGCGCCGTCATCGAACGCGAGGCCGTAGCGTGGGCCGTAGAGGCGGTTTCGGCGGCACGCATCGACGAAATCAACATCCTCAACGCCTCGTTCGAGGGGATGTCGCTCGCGGCGGCGCGCCTCGATCCGGCACCGGAATTTCTGGCTATTGACGGCAACCGGTTCCGCACGCGGCTCGGGATCCCCTTTGCCTGCATCGTCAAGGGCGACGCGCAGTATGCCGACATCGCTGCGGCTTCGGTGCTGGCCAAAACCCACCGCGACGAATATATGCGTCGCCTCGCGGAGGAGTTCCCGCACTACGGATGGCTGAAGAACAAGGGGTATCCCACGCGCGAACACCGCCTCGCCATCCGCGAATACGGCCTCACGCCCCACCACCGGCTGACCTTCAACCACGAAATCGACCAGCTCGAACTGCAGTTCTGAGTCCGGACAGGCGGGACGAACGCCGGCCCGCACCTCGCAGAACGCTCCGCCACGGACTACGGTCGGCATCGTCGAACACAATCCGATAGTCTGAAACCTCGTTCCGACGATTCCGGCCCGATGCCCGACCCGCAATCGCGCCGTCCCGTCTCCGTCGTCGCAGCAACCGTCCGTTCCGCAATCGCTGTCCCGCCGTCATCGCAGCCATCGCCATCCGGCGAATCGACCTCTTCCCGTCGTTCGATTCTCCCGGCCGAGACCGAACGACATCCGCCCGATCCGCCCAGCTCACCCGACACGCACAGCTGGCCACGCCCGGCACCCCCGACTCACCCGACACACACCCGACAAGCCCGCCCCCCAACCGCACGCCTCCCCGCACGCCACGCCGGCGGCCGGGCACGAAAAAAGCCGCCCCGGAAGGGACGGCCTCTTTCATCGGATCGAGAATCGCCGGAATCAATAACCCAGCGATTTGGAAGCGGCATAGGAGATCTTCAGCGCATTGGCGCGGCGAAGCTCCTGCTTCACGTCGGTGACGATACCCATCTTCGTCGACTGGTCGGCCTTGAGGCAGATCGTCATCGAAGCACGGTCGAACTCGTTGAGCTTGTCGCGCTCGGCGGCCACGAAATCCAGAATGTCCTTCGTCGTCTTGTACGAGTCGTTGAGCTGGATACGGGGGGCCGTACCGAACTTCGACTGCATCGCCAGCGAAGGCTGGCCGATGTGGATGTAGCTGACGAGCGACTTCTTCTCCAGCTTCTGGACCTCGGTAGCCTCGGGCAGCTTGTACCTCACGAGCAGCTCCTGATCGCGCATCGTCGTCGAGACCATGAAGAAGAAGAGGATCATGAAGATCACGTCAGGAAGCGATGCGGTCGAGATAGGGGGCAAACCTTTGTTGCCCTTCTTTTTCATTACTGCCATAACTCTTACTTCTTAATTACGCGAGGTTCGGCCTCCGAAATCTTCATCTGCACGGCTTTGGCCACGACATTGCGCTGCTCCTCGGGCAGATCGGCGAACTTGCTGTTGAACTTGCGCATCGAAACCTCGTCGCGCACTTCGTTGAAAGCGCGCGTGAGCTCGTTCTGCACCATGATGTAGGCCTGATAGTCCGTATCGCGCGTGGTCTGCAGCGACACGACGCCCTGACTGACGGGGTACACCCACTTGCTGCCGTCGGGAAGCTCGAACTCCTCCTCCTTCATCTCGGGGAGGTTCTCGTCGCCCATCGGGTTGAGGATGAACTCCTTCGTCCGGTCTTTCAACTGGCGCAGGTCGATAAACTCCTGCCGGTTCTGAACTCCCGCCATGATCTGACCGCTACCATTGACGAGTACCAGAAAGAGGTTGCGCTCCTTGACCTTGATGTCCTCCGTCTGTTGGTTCTCGGGAGGCATCGGCGGCAGCATGCGCGCCAAACCGGTATCGACGTTCATCGTAGTGGCAACAAGGAAGAAGATCAGCAGCAGGAAAGCGATATCGGCCATCGAGCCGGCGTTGATTTCCTGAACTTTTCTTTTATCTGTTGACATCTCTTGCGTTTGTTATTTGAAAGCGCCCCAGATCTCGGTCACCACCGCCGTCACGAAGGCGGCGACGAAGGCGACGTAAGTCACGAGGATGCTCGTTTCGGTAACTACGGTTTCACCGTGGCCGAAGAAACCGTTGGTCTGCAGGTCGAGGATGTTCACCGTGTGGCCGGCCGCGTAGAAGTACGACACGCCCACGACGACGATGATCAACGCCAGCGAGAGAATGGTTCCCTTGATGCCTGCCGGATTCTTGATCATTCCGAAGACAGCGCAGAAGATCGCCGTAGCGATCGCGAACACGAAGAGGGCGTAGCCCCACATCAGGTTCAGACCGATCGACGCTTCGGAGCCGCCCGTGGCCAGCGCGTAGACCAGAAGGACTACGGTGATGGCCATCAGAATGCCCAGCAATACGTTCAATATCTTTTTCATAATGTGTTCAAACCTTTAAAATCGTCGGGATTATTTCTTGCTGTAAGCCGTCAGGATGTCCATCAGCGTGATGGAAGCGTCCTCCATATCGTTCACGAGCGAGTCGATCTTCGAAACGATATAGTTGTAGAACAGCTGAAGAATAACCGCAGCGATAAGACCCATGAGGGTGGTCAGAAGGGCGACCTTGATACCGCCGGCCACGAGCGTCGGGCTGATATCGCCGGCTGCCTGAATGGCGTCGAACGCGCCGATCATACCCACGACCGTACCCATGAAGCCGAGCATCGGCGAAAGAGCGATGAACAGACCGATCCACGAAAGACCCGACTCCATCTGGCCCGTCTGCACCGAACCGTAGGAAACGACGGCCTTCTCGACCGAATCCAGACCCTGATCGTAGCGATCGAGACCCTGCCAGTAGATCGAGGCGATCGGGCCGCGCTCGTTGCGGCAGACCTCCTTAGCGGCCTCGACGCCGCCGTTCTTCAGCGCCTCCTCGACTTTGGCGATGAACTTCTTCTTGTTGATCGTCGAGAGCGTCAGGTAGAGGATGCGCTCGATGGCTACGGCCAGACCGATCACCAAGCAGAGGAGCACCGGAAGCATCCACTCCCAGCCGCCTTCGAGGAACTTCTGCATCAGGATGTGGTGCATGCTCTCGCCGGCGATTTCGGGATCGGCGACAACGGCGGTCTCCTCAACGGCGGCGGCAGCCTCCTGCGCGAACGCATTCACGGTACCCAGTGCGAACAGGGCGACCGACAGAATCAAAAAAAGTTTTTTCATAGCTGTGTTTGATAAATTAAGATTTGTTAGTGATTTTAAAATTCTTCGTTTGGTTCGTTGGTTCCTCCTCCGTGGTCCGTACGGCGGAGGGGCGCATCCGGGCGCCTGCCCGCGGAGTTTCCGCTCCGCACCCCGCCGCGATTTTTTTCGAAAAAAACAGTTTCCGCCGCCGATGTCCGGCGTCGCGGTCCGCATTTTTCCGGGCGACGATGCGACGGATGCCGTCGGACGAAAACCCGTCCGAACCCGGCCGCTCCGGCTCATCGCGCGTCGCAACACTTTTAAAATTAATATCTTAACCTACACAACACCTCCTCGACACCGGATTCCCGGTCATCGATAAGATGGATTATCAATGCGAAATATAGAAAAAAAAAACGGTCCGTGCAACACCTCACACCGTAAATTCTCCGCGCAACGGCCTGCGGAGCAACGCACGCGCCTCGGCTTCGGGAAGCCCCAGTCCGAGCACGTACATCAGTTTCGTCACGGCGGCCTCGGTGGTCATGTCGTAGCCGCAGAGCACGCCGATCCGCTGCAGGCGCAGGCCCGTCTCGTAGAGCTCCATCGAGACGCTGCCGCTGCCGCACTGCGTGATGTTGAGCACGATCACCCCGCGGGCGATCGCCTCCTCGAGCACGCGCAGAAACCACCCGCTCGTCGGCGCATTGCCCGAACCGAAGGTCTCGAGCACCA
This sequence comes from uncultured Alistipes sp., assembly GCA_910576555.1. Lineage (GTDB taxonomy): Bacteria > Bacteroidota > Bacteroidia > Bacteroidales > Rikenellaceae > Alistipes. The sequence goes on from CAJTIY010000002.1 coordinate 44,167, forward strand.
CGGCCCGCAGCCCGGGGGCGGAGAGCATCGCGCGCAGGATCCGCTCGTCGATGCCCGGGAAGAGCTTGACCACCGCCACGCCGTCGGCCAGACGCCCGGCGACGCGCAGGGGGGCCTCCTCCTCCGGAGGCGGCAGGATCGCAGGGCGGTTATAGGCGATGTTCACCCCGACGGAGGCCAGCGGCGGGTAGTTGTCCGAACGGAAGGCGCTCAACGCCTCGGCGCTCCGCTTCGAGGTGCGGTTGGCGCGGAACAGCCGGTTCTGGAAGTAGAGCGACACCTCGGGGACGGTTGGCCGGCCGCCGCTCCGCGCACCGGCGATCTCGATCGCCGTGATGAGGTTCTCGCGGCCGTCCGTGCGCAGCACCCCGATCGGGATCTGGCTGCCGGTGAAGACCACCGGCTTGGCGAGGTTCTCGAGCAGGAAGCTCATGGCCGACGCCGTATAGGACATCGTATCGGTGCCGTGCAGCACGACGAAGCCGTCGTAACGGTCGTAGTTGTCGCGGATCAACTCGGCCAGAGCGATCCAGTTCTCCGGAGCGACGTTCGACGAATCGATGACGGGCGACATGGTCACCACGTCGATGGCGACGTTGAGCCGCTTGAGCGAAGGAAACTCCTCGTAGATACCGCCGAAATCGAACGGCACGAGCGCCCCGGTCTCGGCATCGGTCTGCATGCCGATCGTGCCGCCGGTGTAGATGATGAGAATCGATGATCTGTCCCTCTCCATAAGCAATTTTTTGGGATGTCGGTCCGCCGGCGACCGGTCGGTTCGGAAAGATCGGCGGCGCAGCGTTGCGGAGCTGCGGGCGCGGCCGAATGCGATCCGCCCGTTCGCGATCCAAAATTAAGAAAGATTCCGCGGTTTTACAACGTTTCCGGGGGTTTTCTCCCGACACCGGGGACGACGGCGCACGCTCCCGGGCGGTTCGGGGCAAACGGCAGCGGCACTCGGGCAGTCCGAGCAGTCCGAGCCGGCGGACGGATCGGAGGCTCGGCTGCCGGAACGGGGGGGGGCAACGGGGCAAGGCGGCGGCACGGAAGAGGCTGCGGGCGGAGAGAAGGCAGGAACGGGGTAAGGCAGCGGGGACATGGCGGAGCGGAGCGAGGGACGGAGGCAAGAAGAAACAGGGACAGAATGAGGCGCCGAAGGCAGGAACAAAGCAGAGCCGGAGGTGCAGGCGAATAAAAACGAAAACCGGGACAGAGCGCGGCAGCGAAAGAGGGCGGTCAGCACGGGCGCGCGACGACCGTACAGGGGCGGAACGCAGCGAGGCAAGGCGAAGCCGGAGGCAGAACGGAGGCAACCCCAGCAAGCAGCAACGGACAGCACCGACGTAAGGCACGGCGCAGAAACGAACAGGCAGCAACGAACGAAGGGCGCAGCTCCATACGAAGAATACGGCGCAGGGTATACCGCAACCTCTACGAACGGCGGCGGAGCAGCGGGCCCGCGCCGGTGCCGTGCTGCGATACGCCCGCAAGCAGCGGCTCCGGGCCGAACTACCGTCCGGCGTCGGACGGCAGGCCGAACATCCGCCGGGCGTTGGCCGTGGTGACGGCCGCGACCTCCTCGGGGGTCGTGCCCTTGATCGCGGCGATCCGTTCGCAGACGAACCGCACATAGGCCGACTCGTTCCGCTCGCCGCGGTGGGGCGCCGGCGTGAGGTAGGGGCAGTCGGTTTCGAGCAGCAGGTCGGAGAGCTCCATGTCGCGGACCGTCTCGGCCAGCGCACTCTTCTTGAAGGTCACCACACCGCCGATGCCGAACAGGAAATCGCCGCACGCCTTCAGCCGGCGGTAGGTGTCGGCATCCTCCGAAAAGGCGTGGAAGACGCCCCTCAGGCGAAGCCCCTCGGTCCGGGCGCGCACCGCCTCCGCCGCAACCGCAGCGCACATCGCCTCGCCGGCCGCACGGGAGTGGATCGCCACGGGCAGGTCGCGCTGCGCCGCCCAGCGGCACTGCGTCGCGAAGGCCTCCGTCTGCTCGGACACGTAGCGGTCGCTCCAGTAGAAGTCCAGTCCGATTTCGCCCACGGCGCAGAAGCGGTCGATGCCGGCGGGCGGCGCGTCGAGGTAGCGCGCGACGAGGGCCAGCTCCTCGCGCCAGCGCGGGTTGTCGTTCACCGAGGTCGGGTGCAGCCCCATCATCGGGACGCAGCGCTCGGGATGGCTGCGACAGAGCGCGAAGAGCCCTTCGTGGCTCTCCGAATCGATCGCCGGGAGCAGCAGCGCGCCGACGCCCGCCTCGACGGCACGGGCGAGCGCCTCCTCGCGGTCGGCGTCGAACTCGGAGGCATAGAGATGGGAGTGGGTATCGATCAGGTGCATGTCGCTGGGCGGGCCGCAGGCCCGGATTTCGGTCGTGTCACAGTTTCATATAGCGGTTCCCCGGCAACTGCCGGACGGCGCCCGCGAGCTCCAGCCCCACGAGCAGCGTCGCCAGCGTCCCGGGATCGAGCCCCGACGCCTCGCCGAGCCGCTCCGCGGCGATCGGATCCGCCGCCGGGAAGCACTCCAGCAGTCGGCGTTCGTCGGGCGTAAGCTCCGGCGCAGCGCAACGCGGCATCCGGACGGAATCCCACATCATCTCGCGGAGTACGTCCTCGCCCGAGGCGACCAGCTGCGCCCGGTGGGTGCGGATCAGGTGGTTGGTGCCCGCCGAGGCCGCATCCGTCGCGCGGCCGGGCACGGCCATCACGGTCCGGTGGTATCCGTCGGCATAGTGCGCCGTGAAGAGCGAACCCCCGCCTCCGGGCGACTCGACGACCACGCACCCGGCGCTCAACGCGGCGATGATCCGGTTGCGCGCGAGGTATTGGCGGCCATTGCGCTTCACCTGTCCGTGCAGTTCGGTGACCAGCGCTCCGCCCCGCTCGACGATCTCGCGCGCAAGCGCCGCATGCTGAGCCGGCGTGACGTCCGGCAGCGGGTCGGGCAGCACGGCGACCGTCGGCACGCCGTGCGTCAATGCGGCCCGGTGCGCCGCGGCGTCGATGCCAAAGGCCAGTCCGCTGACGATACAGAGCCCCTCGACGGCTCCGGAAAGCTCCTCCACGAGGCGGTTGCACATCTGCGTGCCGTAGGCGGTCGCCCGGCGCGTGCCCACCACCGAGAGGGTCCGCGCCGAGAGCACCGAAGCTTCGCCCCGGAGATAGATCACCGCCGGGTAGTCGGGAATTTCGCGCAGCAGCGCCGGATAGGCGGGATCGGTCGAGGCGATCGGCACGATGCCGTGGCGACGGCAGTAGACGAGCTCGCGCTCGGCCGCCGCGAACCCCGCACGGCGCACGAGGGCCCGCGCGAGGTCGGGCCGCAGCTCGGCGGCACCGGTCAGCTCCTCCTCGGTCGCAGCGAAGATCCGCCGCGCATCGCCGAAGGTCTCCAGCAGGTGCACGGCGCCCTTGATGCCGATGCCCGGGGTCATCTGCAGGGCAATGCTTTCGAGAATCATCGTCGTCGCTACAGGGGTGAATGATGCGTAAAGGTAAATATTTTCGCGAAATAACGCAAAGAGCGGACGGAAGTTTTGCAATATCGGGAAATATGCCTATATTTGCACCCACGATCGGCGCGGTGTAGCGTCTTCGCACCGACCGGAACCGAAAAGGGTCTGATGGCCGAGTGGCTAGGCAAAGGTCTGCAAAACCTTGTACAGCGGTTCGAATCCGCTTCAGACCTCAATTTAAGAGCGAAAGTCCTTAGAAGCTAATAACTTCCGAGGACTTTTTCTTTATCAGGGCCCGAATTAGGGCCCGCTTCGGGGCTACGATATACCACTTCAGCGCATGCAGAATATGCTGTTTTTCTGCGAGTTAGAAGTATAAATATACGAAATACCTTCGATTTATTTTCCGCCGAAATACGGACTCATCGAGTCGATGACCGGTTGCAACTAAAACAACGTCATCTGTGCCGCACGGTGGGATGCTGCCTTCAGATCGATAATTCGTTCGGGATCGATTTTCCGGCTATCGAACAGCGGATCGAGCGAAGGGCTGGCCGGATCGGTTCGCATATCGGGTCGCTCCGGCGTGGCGTAGCAATAAAGACAGCCGTTGTCGCAAGTCGAATAATGCCCGATATCGACCGACTCCATGCAGTTGCAAAGGGGGCGCAGGTAGCTCTCTTTCACCTTGCCGAACCGGTAACCGACGATCTCTTCGATCTGCTGTCGCTCGACGCAGGCTCCGTGTCCGATTCCGAACTCTTCCAGATCGGTGGCTTCGGCGCAAGTCTCGATGCGATGTCCGTAGCGTCGGGCGATCTCGCCGAAGAGCTGTCCCACCGTTCGGATATCCTCCGTATCGCGCCGTTTGACAGATAACGGGTCGATACGTCTGGCCACGAACGGATGGTGGACGATAAATCCGATCATACACTTGTACGACCATCCGTGCAGCTCCCTGCAAAGGTATTCGAATGCACGTCGGTGGAAATCCAAATCGTATTTCGGGCTCAGAAATACCGGATCGTACCGCCAGATCATACGTTGCGAGCCGATAGCCCGCGACAGCTGCCTGAAGGTTTCGATCCGTTCCGTCAGACGCGGGACTCGACTCTCCATTTCCCGGCCATAAGGATTCATCGTGATGTTGAACAAATAGTCGTAGTCGTGTAGTTCGTCCAGTCGCCGGAGCATGGGCGCGGGATTCTTCGACCGGAACACGATGCAGTCCACCGCGTCCGCCGTCAGCGGAACACGGTGGTAGATGCCGCTGGCCGTATGGTGCGTAACGATGCAATACCCCGCGCGAAGGCGGTTCAAAAACCACTCCGTGTGGAATGCGGGAATATCGGTTCTTCGGCTGGCGCTAACGATCACAGAGCAAATGTACGAAAAAACACGCACCCTCCGAATCGTATCGACGAACGATGTTCCGAATCGTCCTTCGCGACTTTCCGAATGCGGACTCTCGGGATTGGTATACAAAATGCTACGCGCCATAGCGCTGCCCCGACCGGGAACAGACAGCGTGAATCCGGCTGTATCATTCGGAGAAAAAACCGTGCATGATGGCAACGAACAAGCCCTACGGCGACGAACAGCGCAAAGGAGCCGTGAAAGAGCGAAGCCAAGTGTTGAATCCCAAGACCGGCCGGTATGTCAAAAGAGATGCGGCAACCGGAAAGTTCATGGATGTCAAGCAGGACGGCACTCCGTTCAAAGGCGTTCGCAAAGAGAAGTAACGGGCCGGATCGGCCCGACGGCGGTCGGAGCTTTATCGAAAGCTCCGACTTTTTTTATCGAACGGACGGCGGCGGCAGGCACCCCCATCGGGCGCGCTGCGGCTGATGCGCACCCGTCGTCGGATATCCCCCGGCACAGCGTTCGAAACGGAGACCCCGTCGGTCGCGGCCGTAAGAGGACGAAAAATCCCGCCCCCTCAATGCGCCTCGAGCCAGTTGGCTCCGACGCCGCAGTCGGCCAGCAGGCGCACCTTGAGCGCGGCCGCGGCCTCCATGCTCTCGGTGACGATCCGCGCGACGCGCTCCTGCTCCTCGCGCAGCGTGTCGACCACCAGTTCGTCGTGCACCTGCAGGATCACCCGCGAGCGGATCCCTTCGGCCGCGAAGCGGTGCGAGACGGCGATCATGGCGATCTTCATGATGTCGGCCGCCGAGCCCTGAATGGGCGCATTGACAGCGTTGCGTTCGGCCAGACCGCGCGCCACGGCATTGCGCGACGCGATGTCGTTGAGGTAGCGGCGGCGGCCGAAGATCGTGGCCACATAGCCGTCGCGGCGGGCCTCGTCGACCACGCGCTCCATATACTCCCGCACCTTCGGATAGGACGCGAAATAGCCGTCGATAAGCTCTTTGGCCTCCTTGCGCGGAATTTCGAGCCGCTGGCTCAAGCCGAAGGCCGAAATGCCGTAGATGATGCCGAAATTGGCCGTCTTGGCACGCCGGCGCTCCTCGGCCGTCACCTCGGCGATCGGCTTGCCGAAGAGCTTCGCCGCTGTGGCGGCATGCACGTCCTCGCCGTGCGCGAAGGCCGCGATGAGCGACTCGTCGCCCGAAAGGTGGGCCATCAGCCGCAGCTCGACCTGACTGTAGTCGGCCGAGAGCAGCACGTGGTCGTCGTCCGAGGGGATGAAGGCTTCGCGGATGCGGCGCCCCATCTCGTCGCGCACGGGGATGTTCTGCAGGTTGGGGTTCGTCGACGAGAGACGCCCCGTGGCCGTCACGGCTTGGTTGAAGGAGGTATGGATGCGGCCCGTACGCCGATTGACCAGCTGGGGCAGCGCCTCGACATAGGTCGAAAGGAGCTTCTTCACGCCCCGGTATTCGAGCACGAGGTCGACGATGCGGTGCTTGTGCGCGAAGCTCTGGAGGTACTCCTCGTCGGTGCAGAACTGCTTCGTCTTGGTCATCTTGGGCTTCTCGGCGATGCGCATCTTGCCGAAGAGCACCTCGCCCAGCTGCCGGGTCGAGTTGATGTTGAGCGACGGCTCGCCCGCCTCGTCGCGGATGGCGTTCTCCAGCATCCCGAGCTTGCGGTTGAGCTCGACGGCATACTCCGCGAGCGCCGCCGTATCGATGCGCACCCCCGCCTCCTCGATCTCGGCCAGCACGTCGATCATCGGCTCCTCGATGTCGAAATAGAGGTCGTGCAGCCCGATCCGCTCGACCATCGGGTAGAGCACGTGTTTGAGCTGCAGCGTGATGTCGGCGTCCTCCGCGGCATACTCCTTCACGCGTTCGACGCCCACCAGATCCATCGTCAGCTGTTTCGACCCCTTGCCGATCAGCGTCTCGATCTCGATGGGCTTGTAATCGAGGTAGCGCTCGGCCAGCGCGTTCATGTTGTGGCGCGACTCGGGATCGAGCAGGTAGTGGAGGATCATCGTGTCGTACTTGCGGCCCCGGAGCTCGATGCCGATGCGGCGCAGCACCATGAGGTCGAACTTGACGTTCTGTCCGATCTTGGCGATCGCCTCGTTCTCGAACAGCGGCTTCACGATGGCGGCGTACTCCGCCGTCGTCGCCTCGGCGAAGGGCACGTACCACGCCTCGCGGGGCTTCACGGCGAGCGACATACCCACGATGCGGTCGTTGAACAGGTCGAAGCCCGTGGTCTCCGTATCGAAGCAGAACTCGGGATAGGTCGCGATCTCTGCCACCGTCTCGCGCAGCTGCTCCGCGCTTTCGACGAGCGTATAGCGGTGGGGCACCGTGAGGGCCGTGCGGAGCGGTTTCGGCTCTTCCTCCCCCTCCGCCTCGGGGACCGGCGCTGCGGCGGGTTCCTCCGCGACGGCCGGTCCGGCGAACAGGTCGCCCTGACCCGCGAGGGCCGCCTTCCGGGCCGCCGCCGACTTGGCGCGGGCCACCTCCGCGAGCTGCGTCTGCGCCTCCTGACGGGGTGCGTCGGAGAGCGGCTCGGCCGGCGCGAGGTTGGCCAGATCGTTCAGAAACGCCTTGAAGTCGAGTTCGGCAAAGAGCGCCCGCAGCGCATCGATGCGGGGTTCGCAGACCGTGAGCTCCTCGGCCCGGAACTCGATCGGAACGTCGAGCCGGATCGTCGTGAGCCGCTTGGCCAGCCGGAGCCGATCGCCCCACTCGGCGATCCGCTCGCCCTGCTTGCCCTTGATGCGGTCCGCATTTTCGAGGATGCGCTCCACCGTGCCCCATTCGCGCACGAGTTTGCAGGCGCTCTTCTCGCCGATGCCCGGCACGCCGGGGATGTTGTCCGAAGCGTCGCCCCACAGCGCCAGCATGTCGCGCACGAGCACCGGATCGTCGAAGCCGTAGCGCTCGCGGATCGCCGCGCGGTCGACGATCTCGATCGCCCCGTCGGCGCCCTTCTGCTTGTAGATCTTGCAGTTGTCGCGCACGAGCTGCCCGTAGTCCTTGTCGGGGGTCACCATGAAGACCTCGTAACCCGCCTCGGCGCCCTTCTGCGAGAGGGTGCCGATCACGTCGTCGGCCTCGAAGCCCTCGACCTCCAGAATCGGGATGCACATCGCCTCGAGCACCCGCTTGACGTAGGGTACCGAGAGGATGATATCCTCCGGGGTCTCGCTCCGGTTGGCCTTGTATTCGGGAAAGAGTTCGCGGCGGAAGCTGCCGCCCTTCGGATCGAACGCCACGCCCAGCAGGTCGGGGCGCTCGCGCTTCTGGATGTCGCGCAGGAACTTCACGAAGCCGAACACCACCGAGGTGTTCATGCCCGCGCGGTTGCGCATCGGACGCCCCAAGAAGGCATAGTAATACTTGAAGAGCAACGCGTAAGCGTCGACAAGAAACAGTTTTTTCATCGGATGAAGTTGCGTCGTTTTCTTCGTTGGGCGCCGATCCGACCCGCTCCCGCCCGGGAGCGTCGCATCCCGCCTCGGAGCCCCGGCCCTCCCCGGGCGCGCACCGGCCGGCGGATCAGTCGTTGTCCTCGGCGAACCACTCGGCGAACGAGGTCGCCGTCTCGTGCAGGCGGAGCGCATGGAGCGCGACCCCCTCGGGCAGCCGGCGGCGAATGCGCCGCGCGAAATCGTCGAGCATGTTCTCGCACGTGGGCTGGTAATCGACCCGCACGATGTTGCCGAAGCGTCGGGCGAGCGTCTCGCCCAGTGACTCGTTCGCCGTCGAGCGGCGCAACACGAAAGCGTGGTCGAAGCGCGCGACGATCTCCTCGTGCACGATGCGCTTCAGCACCCCGAAGTCCAGCACCATGCCGCACTTGGGATCGCCCTCCGTCGTCGAAGGACGCCCCTTGACCGTCACGAACAGGCGGTAGGAGTGTCCGTGGATCTCGCGGCAGGGGCCGTCGTAGCCGTCGAGGGCATGCGCCGCCTCGAACGAGAACTCTTTGGTCAGTCTGATCGTTGCCATGTGCGCAAAGATATTCATTTAATGCGAAAGACGAAACGGTTTCCGCCCTTTTTCGCCCCGCAGCGGAGGCCGCACGCCGTCGGACGAACGAATGAAAGGGGTACCCGGCTTGCACCGGATACCCCTTTCGTCCTGCTCGTTACGAGCCCCCTTCCTACCGCTTCGGAGTCCCCAGCGGGCCTTCGAAATCGCAGTAGAACGACTTGCCGTCGGGCAGCGTGATGTCGAGCTTCACCCGGTAGCGATCGCCCTCCGGGTTCGACACGTAGGCCGTACCGCCCTTCGGCTTGCGGAAGCGCGAATAGTAATGGACCGGATCCTCGTAGACGAAGATGTAGTCGTCGTTGTGGTAGAGGCGGTCGAGCGACACCTCGCTCCCGGTGAAGACATCGGCCAGCGCGAAGTAGAAATAGGAGGTGAGCTGTCCGTCGGACTTCACCAGCGGCGAAAAGACGAACGAGACGGATCCCTCGTTCCGCTCGCAGTAAGCCTGATGGATCGGATACTCCTTCCCATCGAACGAGTAGGTGCCGAGCACCTCGCCGGCGTGCGAGCCGTTCCCGTCGTCGTCGCTGCATGCCGCGGCGCCCAGCAGCGCGCAAAGCGCGAAGGCCGACGCCCGTAACAGATTCTTGATGCGTTCCATGTTCGTCCGATTTACTTTACTACGGTGACCTTACCCTTGTAATAGCCGCCGAAGACGGGCTCCTGCGTCGCGGGACCGGTGCTCTTCATGGCCCGGAACTCGATCACGGCCTGTGCGGGCGACTGGCTCTCGTCGAGCTTCACGGAGATGCTGCCCAGCGCGCCGATCGCCGCGCTCATGTTGTTCCACGTATTGTCCTCGAAGACGATCGCCGCAGCGTCGTCCTGCGAGAAGCCGATCAGCGTTCCGTCGTAGACCGAATTGCCGATGGTGGGGTGCACGGGCGAATACTCGAGACGCACGAACTCCGAAACCCAGTTGTTGTCGAAATCCTCGATGTCCGTCACGCCGCGGTCGCAGGTGATCCAGACCGAGTGCTTGGCGGCGTTGCGCTGGTCGATGATGACCGAACCGATCTCCTCCTGCGCCAAGCCGGCATAGCCGTACTCGTTGGCCTTCGTCGCAGCGGCGAAGGGCTCGCACACGCCGGAGTAACGGAGCTTGAAATTGTAGGAGCCGAGGCCGCGGATGTCGAGCTCGACGGTGAACTTGCCCGCCGTGCCGCCGCTCCGGGTCACGGTGAAGGTACCCGTGGCGCCGCCCAGATCGCCGTTGGAGATCCGATGGGTGATGTTGTTGCCGTCGACGCTGTTCAGGTCGATGCGGATCTCGAACGGACGCGACACCGACGCGATGTCGTACTGCTCGCCGATCATCAGCGACTCGTCGAAATAGAGGCTCGCGCAGCTCGTCACGCCGCTCGGGATGTACTCCGTGGGATCGAGCCCCGAGAGGTCGGCGGGCGTGAAGTAGAGGTAGGAGCCCTCCTCCGCATCGGTGTAGTAGGCCGACTTGATCTCGCGCACCTCGTCGATCTCCATGTAGTTGTCGGGACGCAGCTCGGCGTCGTAGTCGAAGGGAGCCTTCGCGTGGAAGGCATACTTCCGACCGTCGAGGAGCGTGGAGGAGAGGGTGACCTGCAGCTCGCCGGCGGCATAGCCCACCTTCAGCTTGGCGTTATCGACGATGCCGGAGGCCGTGTCGGGCGTGAGCTCGGCATAGGGTTCGTCCCAGCCGAAACAGTAGTTGACGATCTGGAGCATGCCCTCCGACGGCGCGGCGAGCAGATCGACTGTCTTGTTGAGGAAGTCGGGCGTCAGACCTACGCAGAGCGTCTCTTCGGCCGACAGCACCTCCTCGCCGACGAGTCCCTCCTCGGGCGTCGCATAGAGGAAGATCATGTTGTAGTCTCCGAAATACATCGCGTAGAACGACTTGAGTTCGAGCGTCCGGTCGCCCACCGTCACCTCGGTCGGCAGATCGACCGGCGGCTTCGGGGCGTCGTTGTCGTCGTTGCAGGCGCCCAGCAGCAGTGCGGCAGCCGAAGCGACGAGTGCGGACAGAAATCCGATTTTTTTCATGATATGGTTGTTTTTTCGATGAATGAATGCTTTGCTATTCGGAACGAACGTTTACCGGTAGAGTTCGAAATCGGCCATCTCGAAGGTTCCCGTGATGCGGTTGGGCCGCTCGCTGTAGTCGGTCAGCGACACCTCGAAGGTGTGTTTGCGGCCGTCGCGGCGCACCTTGACCGAACCGTTCCACTTCAGCTGATCGGCCGGAACGCCGTCCTCGCCGACATAACCGCCCCACACGCAGGCATATTCGGTCAGCTCGCCGCCCCTCAGGCAACGGTACCAGCAGCCGGCCGGCTGGGTGAAGAGCCCCGGGATACCCGGACGCGCGCGGAAAGGAACCAGATCCTCGCGGTAGAAGGCCGTCGTACCGGCAGCGTTGCGCAGCAGCTCGTACTCGCCCGCGGGAACACCGTCCGCCTCGCTCGCCGACGGGTCGACCATCAGATCGAGCTGCAGCATGCGTCCCTCGCCCGAGTGGGGGTAACGGTCGGCGAGGTCGACCCCCGCTTCGGCCAGAATGACCCGGAAGACGTTGACGCCGGCATATCCGAACGACAGCTTGTCGTTCTCCAGACGCATCTGCGTGAAATGCGCCGCACCGTCGAGTTGCAGATCGCCCGTCAGCGTGGTCTGAGGCCGCTGCTCCTCGCTGCGGTCGATCGCCTCGAGTGCGCCCCGGAAGGTGAAGTTACGCTGCAGGTAACTCGTGCCGACCAGCGTTCCGCGGATCTCGAACGTGCCGTCGCCGTTGCGCGCGATCGTGAAGCCCTTCTCGTTGAGCAGGTCGGGGACGAGCTCCGAGCTTCCGGCCGCCAACTCGCAGAAGAACGAGTTGATGGGCATCTCGACGATCCCCGTAGGCAGGTCGATCCGCGCGATATCGCCCCAGAGGAAGGTTCCGACGGAGAAATCGCCCGTCGAGGAGGCGCTGTTGTAGGTGCCGACCAGTTTGTTCGGATCGAGCTCCTCGCTCGGCGCGGTGTTGAACGCCAGCTGCATGAAGCAGCCGGGACCTACGGGGAAACCCGCATCGTCGACCGTCACATCCTCGGTCATGAGGATCAGCTCCCACAGATCGGAGTTGTCGCTCACCTCGGCACCGTAGTAGACCAGATTCGACTGCGTGAAGACGATCTGCTCCGCAGCCGGCTCCACATAGCGGAACGGCTCCTTCGAATCGTCGTCGCCGCACGCGCTCGACGCCACCAGCGCCGACACGCACAAAAAACGAAATAATCTTCTCATATGCATAAATTTACAAAAAATCCGCAACAAACAACAGTAAGTACCCCGGAGACGTCGTGTCCCCCGATCGGATGAAGTAGTATGTTATCGAAACCCCGTCGACGGAGAGGAAACGGAACCGGTGCGCCACGACCGCTGCGTTTCATCGTCGAACTCGCGGACAAGATACGAAAAAATTCCTTGCCGCCCAACCCTTATTCCGCCTGCGGAATGCAGGACCGATCCGACGTTTGCGCCGAAAACGGAATAAAACGCTGGCAATCAACCAAAAGAACCGATCGTCCCTTCGCATCGACCGTCCGAAGCCGCATCCCCGTCGATGAGAAATATACAGCCTGTTCACAAACGCCGAAACGGAACGACGAGGCGATCGAAAGCCATCGTCGTTCCGTTTCGGCGTTTCCGCGGGATTACTCCACGAGCAGGCGGCGGGGTTCGTACATCACGATACCCTGCTGCGAGAGGGCCTCCTTCACCTGACGGTATTCGCCCATCATCGTGCCCAGCTCCGAGCGTTCGAACGCCGCCGCAATCCGCATGTTGAGCGACGCCATGAAGGCGGCGAAACCCGAGGGAGGCTCGACGGCCTCCGTCACCCGGAAATCGTCGCCCAGACCCGCCTTGTCGGCAGCCACGGCGATCGCCGCCTTCAGGCCGCCGTATCCGTCGATCAGACCGATCTCCAGCGCATCGGCGCCCGACCAGACGCGGCCGCCGGCGATCTCGAGCACCCGCTCGATGGGCAGGTTGCGGCCTTCGGCGACATAGGTCGTGAAGGTGTCGTAGACCTTGTCCACGCCGCGCATGATCGCGGCGCGCTCGACCGCCGTGAGGGGGGCGATGGCGCCCATGCCCGCCGAGCGGTTGCTCTTCACGCCGTCGAGCGTGATGCCCAGCTTGTTCTTCAGCGCATCGGGCGTGTAGAGGTACATGCCGAAGACGCCGATCGACCCCGTGAGCGTCATCCGGTCGGCCACGATCGCATCGGCCGGACAGGAGATGTAGTAACCGCCGCTGGCCGCATAATCGCCCATCGAGACGATGACCGGCTTCTCGGCCTTGAGCAGCTGGATCTCGCGCCAGATCACGTCGGAAGCCAGCGCGCTGCCGCCCGGCGAGTTGACGCGCAGCACGACGGCCTTCACCCGCTCGTCCTCGCGCACGTCGCGCAGCGTCGCGGCCAGCGTATTGCCGTAGACATCCTTGCCCGAACCCTCGCCGTCGACGATCCCGCCGTCGGCATAGACCACCGTCACGCGGTCGGCGCCGAAGCTCCGGTTGTCGGTCGCCTGTCCGGCGTAGTCGCCCAGCGACACGAAGGCGAATTCGTCGTCGGCGTCCCGTTCGGCGCCCAGCTCATCAAACACATCCTCCATCTGATCCTCGTAGAGCAGCCCGTCGACGAAGCCGTGCTCGAGCGCCTCCTCGGGCAGCGTCACCTCCAGATCGTCGGTCAGACGCTTCATCGTCGCGGCATCGATGCCGCGCGAGGCGCATACGGCCTCCGAGACGGTCTCCCACATCGAGTCGACGAGCTCCTGCATCTGACGGCGGTTGGCGTCGGACATCTTCGTGAGGATGTAGGGCTCCACGGCGCTCTTGTAGGTGCAGACCGTCGGGCGGAAGACCTCGGCCTTCAGGTCGAGCTTGTCGAGCAGCCCCTTGTAGAACATCAGATTGAAGGCGAAGCCCGACCAGTCGAGCCCCCCTTCGGGCTGGATGTAGACCGCATCGGCCACCGAGGCGAGGTAGTAGCCCCCCTGCGAATAGGTCTCGGCGTAGGCGACGACGAACTTGCCGCTCGCGCGGAACTCGTCGATCGCCGCACGGATCTCCTCCAGCTGCGCCGAACCGACGGAGCCGCCCCCCATGCCGAGCCGCAGGTAGATGCCCTGAATGCGGTCGTCCGTCGCGGCGGCATCGAGCGCCCGCAGGATGTCGAACATCGTGAGCTCCTTCGTCACACGGAAGGTCAGCGGATCGAGCCCGCCCAGCGGATCGGACGACGGGGAGTCGACGATCGCCTCCGAAAGATCGATCTTCAGGATCGACTTGTCCGGCACGACCGCCGTGCGCTCCATCGATCCCGCGATGCCGAGGAGCAGCACGATCCACAGAAAAAAGACCGCGAACGTGCCCACCACGAAGGCGAGCAGACCGGCCAGAAACATTTTGATGAAGTTCATGATTCCTATCGTATTGATTTCGTTATTCGTCGCAAGGGCCGCACGTGCGCGCGGCATCCCGATCTATAAATAGGTGCGAAGCGAGCGAGACGGCTGTCCGAATTCTGCTACAAAGATAAAAAATATCTTCGCAAAACAAATAAAATTTATCGTTTTTCGATATAATTACGCAAAAATCGCTACTAAAAACAGGAAAAATCCGTTATATTTGCGTATCGATTCGTCCGCGGCACGGTTGCGGGCGCATTCGGGAGCCCCGCAGGGGCCCCTCCCGATCGGAAGACGCCCTCCCCGAAGCCCGACGCACGGACCGAAATGTATAGTATGGAAAAGAGAATCAGAGAGCTGCTCGCCGCGATCGTACATCCGGAAACGGAACGCGATCTGGTGGCGAGCGGATTCGTGGAACACGTAGCCGCAGCGGCGGACAAGGCGACCGTCGTGCTGCGTTTCGCGAAGGGGCGCGATCCCTTCGCCGTGAAGATCAAGAAGGCCGTCGAGGAGGCGCTCCGCCGGGAGTTTCCCGCGGCGGAGGTGCTCGTAGTGGTCAAGGAGGGGGGCGCCGCACCGCGCCCCGAACCCAAGACGACGAGCTCGGCGGGCGACATCGCCCGCGTCATCGCCATCGCCTCGGGCAAGGGGGGCGTCGGCAAGTCGACGGTCGCGGCGAACCTCGCCGTAGCGCTCCGCAACCGGGGTTTCCGCGTGGGTCTGCTCGACGCCGACATCTACGGACCTTCGCAGCCCAAGATGTTCGGTGTCGAAGGATACGTCCCCGACGCCGTGCGGGAGGAGGGCGTCGACCGCATCGTCCCGGCCGACGCGCAGGGCATCGAGCTGATGTCGATCGGTTTCTTCATCAAGCCCGACGACGCGCTGCTGTGGCGCGGCGCGATGGCCGTGAGCGCCCTCAAGCAGATGATCCACCAGACGAAGTGGGGTCCGCTCGACTTCCTGCTCCTCGACCTGCCTCCCGGCACGGGCGACATCCACCTCTCGATCGTCGGCGAGCTGAAGATCGACGCCGCGGTGATCGTCTCCACGCCGCAGCAGGTGGCCGTGGCCGACGTGGTGCGGGGCGTGGAGCTCTTCCGCAACGAAAATATCGCCGTGCCGGTCGCCGGCATCGTGGAGAACATGGCATGGTTCACGCCCGAGGAGCTGCCCGACAACCGCTACTACCTCTTCGGCCGCGGCGGCGCGCGCCGCTATGCCGAGGAGCACGGCATCGAACTGCTGGGCGAGATCCCGATCGTGCAGTCGATCATGGAGGGGGCCGAGGAGGGCCGCCCGGCCGCCGGCATCGATCCGCGCGTCGAGCGCTACTACCGCGAAATCGCCGACAAGGTGGTGACGGCAGTGATGAAAGGGTGATGATAAACGGTCGAAAAACGGTTGAAAAGCGGTCGATAACGAGCGAACAACTTCTGAAAACTTACATGACGCAACTCTTGCGCATCCGGGAAAAAGGATCGTATAGACGGATTTCGCGAACGGCCAAAAAAAGTTTTCACGAATTGTTCCCCCTGCGCCGGAGCCGGAATGGGGAAAGGATGTGGACAATTCCGGAGTGTCGAAATGTCGACAACTCTTTTCGACAACTGTGGACAAACCCCTCAACGCACTGATCCGAAACCGATTGAAGAGAAAAACCGTAAACACCCGCAACGAGCGATGTCGATAATAGGAAACCGGCTCCGACTTATGCACATTGTCGACAGCTATTACTTCTTTTCTTTCTTTTAATTTAAATTTAATAAAGAGATAAAAATAAAAAATGAACGTCGATAACTCCGCACTCACCGCCCGTATCGAGACCCTCAAGCGCGAGAAGCGCGCCGTGATCCTCGCCCACTACTACACGACGCCCGAAGTGCAGGCCGTCGCCGACTTCCTCGGCGATTCGCTGGCGCTCGCCGTCGAGGCGCAGTCGGTCGATGCCGACATCATCCTCTTCGCCGGCGTGCACTTCATGGCCGAGACGGCCAAAGTGCTCTGCCCCGACAAGAAGGTCCTCATCCCCTGCCCCGAGGCGGGGTGCTCGCTGGCCGAGTCGTGCGACGCCGCGGCCTTCGCGGCCTTCAAGGCGCAGTATCCCGGACACACGGTCGTGTCGTACGTCAACACGACGGTGGGCGTCAAGGCCCTCACGGACATCTGCTGCACCTCGTCCAACGCCCTGAAGGTCGTCGAGTCGATCCCGGCCGAGCAGCCGATCATCTTCGCCCCCGACCGCAACCTCGGCTCCTACGTCCGCAAGCTCACCGGCCGCGAGAACATGGTGCTGTGGGACGGTGCCTGCCACGTCCACGAGGAGTTTTCGCTCGAGAAGCTGCTGCGCCTCAAGCGCGAGCACCCCGCGGCGAAGACGGTCGTGCACCCCGAGTGCCGGGCCTACATCATCGAGGCGGCCGACTTCGTGGGCTCCACCGCGGCGATCCTCGACTACTGCGGCCGCAGCGATGCCGAGGAGTTCATCGTGGTGACCGAGTCGGGCATTCTGGCCGAGATGAAGCGCCGCTACCCCGCGAAGCGCTTCATCCCCGCACCGCCCGACGACGAGTCGTGCGGCTGCAACGACTGCCGCTATATGAAGATGGTGACGCTCGAAAATATCGTCGCCTGCCTCGAAAACGAGGCGCCCGGGATCGAGCTCGACGAGGCGACGCGCCGTGCCGCCGAGCGGTCGATCCGCAACATGATCGCGATCCGGTAGGAGGCCGGAGTGCGGTTTTTCCGGCCGCCCGGGAGGGGCTCCGGCGCCGGAGCCCCCGGGGCGAGCCCCAGTTACGTCGTACCTGATAAATAGTTCACGCATATGAAGAAACTCATTTCGTTACTGGCCGCCGCGAGCATCGCGCTCTCGGCTTCGGCCGACGAGGGCATGTGGCTGCTGCCCTACCTCAAGAAGATGAACATCAAGCAGATGAAGTCGCTCGGCTGCAAGCTCTCGGCCGAGGAGATCTACAGCCTCGACCGGTCGTCGCTCAAGGACGCCATCGTCGTCTTCGGCGGCGGATGCACGGGCGAGATCGTCTCGCCCGAGGGGCTTCTGTTCACCAATCACCACTGCGGTTACGCCTCGATCCAGAGCCTCTCGTCGGTCGACCACGACTACCTCAAGTACGGCTTCTGGGCCCGCAACAACGCCGAGGAGATCCCCGCGCCGGGGCTGAAGGTGCGCTTCGTCCGCCGCATCTTCGACGTGACGTCGGAGGTGATGGGCAACGTTCCCTCGATCGCCGGACAGAAGGAGTACGAGGAGATCACCCGCGCCAACATCGCGGCGCTGACCGAGCGGCTCGAGAAGGAGCACCCCGGCATGCGGATCGAGGTGAAGCCCTTCTTCGAGGGGAACCAGTTCTTCGCCTTCGTCATGGAGGTCTACTCCGACGTGCGTCTGGTGGGCACGCCCCCGTCGTCGATCGGCAAGTTCGGCGGCGACACCGACAACTGGATGTGGCCGCGCCATACGGGCGATTTCTCGGTGTTCCGCGTCTACGCCGGACCCGATAACCGTCCGGCGGAGTATTCGCCGGAAAATCGCCCCTACAAGGCCGAAAAATACCTCAAGATCTCGCTCGGCGGCGTTCGGGAGAACGACTTCGCCATGATCATGGGCTTCCCCGGGTCGACGCAGCGCTTCGCCACCTCCTACGAGCTGGGCGACATGCTCGCCGTTTCGAACCCGCAGCGCATCTTCATCCGCGGCGAGCGGCAGGAGATTCTGTGGAAGGACATGCTGGCCAGCGATGCCGTGCGGATCCAGTACGCCTCGAAGTACGCCCGTTCGTCGAACTACTGGAAGAACTCGATCGGCATGTCGCGCGGCATCGAGAAGCTCAAGGTCAAGGAGCGCAAGGAGGAGCAGGAGGAGTCCTTCCGGCAGTGGGCCGCGGCCAACACGCTGCCCGAGGAGGGGTATACGAATGCCCTCGCGAAGGTCGAAGAGGCCGTGGCGGCCCGTTCGGAGGCCGCCGCAGGGCTGCAGTTCCTCTCCGAGGCCTTCCTCAACGGCATCGAGCTGATCCAGCCCGCGCTGGGCTTCGTGGGCCGCGAGGGCTTCACGGAGGAGATCGATGCCGGGACGGCCGCCGCGCGGATGGCCGACTGGTACGGGGACTACAGCCCCGCGACCGACCGCAAGGTGGCCAAGCGGATGATGACCATCGCCCGCGAGCGGATGAAGCGGCTCCCCTCATTCTATGCCGAGGTCGTCGACAAGGAGTTCGGCGGCGATATCGACGCCTATGTAGACTACCTCTACGACCGTTCGCTCTTCGCCGACGGTGCGAAGGTGCAGGCCCTCGTCGCCGACTATGCGCCCGAGCGGGTCGCCGCGGATCCCATCGTGCCGCTGGTACGCTCGGTGATCGCGCTCTACAACGAATTCTACGGCGAGTATGCGGCGCATAAGGCCTCTTTCGACGAGGGACGCCGCAAGTACGTCGCCGGTCTGATGCTCCAGCATCCCGAGAAGGCGTGGGCGTCGGACGCCAACTTCACGATCCGCCTCACCTACGGACGCGTGCTGCCCTACGAGCCCGCCGACGGCATCGAGTACAGCTATTATACGACCCTGAAGGGCGTCATGGAGAAGGAGGATTCGAAGAATCCCGCCGAGTTCTTCGTGCCGGAGCGCCTCAAGGAGCTCTATGCGGCGAAGGATTTCGGCCGCTACGCCGACCGCAACGGCGAGCTGCCCACCTGCTTTCTGGCCGACTGCGACATCACGGGCGGCAACTCGGGGTCGCCCGTGCTCAACGGCCGCGGCGAGCTGATCGGTCTGGCGTTCGACGGCAACTGGGAGGCCATGTCGGGCGACGTGGCCTTCGAGCCCGAGCTGCAGCGAACGATCGCGGTCGACATCCGCTACGTGCTCTTCACGATCGACAAGTTCGCCGGTGCCGGATGGCTGCTCGACGAGCTCGACATCGTGAAGTGACCGGCCCCTCGGGCCGAGCCGTGCGAAGCGCGATCCCGCCCGGGGTCGCGCTTTTTTCGGTCCGGCTGCCGGATCGCAACCGAAATATGCGTCGGGGCTTTCCTTTTCCGCGAAAAATTCGTACTTTTGACTGAATTTATCATTACTCGATTCACTATGGCAAAAACGTACAAACGTTATCTCGTCACTTCGGCGCTGCCCTATGCCAACGGTCCCGTGCATATCGGCCATCTGGCGGGCGTCTACATACCTTCGGACATCTACACGCGCTATCTGCGGCTGCGGGGCCGCGACGTGATTTCGGTCTGCGGATCGGACGAGCACGGCGTGCCCATCACCATCAAGGCCCGCAAGGAGGGGATCACGCCCCAGCAGGTCGTCGACCGCTACCACGAGCTGATCGAAAAGTCGTTCAGAGGGCTCGGCATGTCGTTCGACATCTATTCGCGCACCTCGTCGGCGACCCATGCCGCCACGGCGTCGGCCTTTTTCCGCAAGCTCTACGACGAGGGCAAGTTCATCGAGCGCACCTCGATGCAGTATTACGACGAGGAGGCGCAGACCTTCCTCGCCGACCGCTACATCGTGGGCACCTGCCCCAAGTGCGGCAACGAACGCGCCTACGGCGACCAGTGCGAGCAGTGCGGCTCGACCCTCTCGCCCGACGAGCTCCTCGAGCCCCACAGCGCCGTGTCGGGCTCGGTGCCCGTCAAGCGCGAGACGAAGCACTGGTATCTGCCGCTCGACCGCTACGAGGAGTTTCTCCGCGCATGGATCCTCGAGGGGCACAAGGAGTGGAAATCCAACGTCTACGGGCAGTGCAAGAGCTGGCTCGACGGAGGTCTGCAGCCGCGTGCCGTGAGCCGCGACCTCGACTGGGGCATCCCCGTGCCGGTGGAGGGCGCCGACGGCAAGGTGCTCTACGTCTGGTTCGACGCTCCGATCGGCTACATCTCCGCGACGAAGGACCTGACGCCCGAGTGGGAGACCTACTGGAAGTCGGAGGATACGAAGATGGTCCACTTCATCGGCAAGGACAACATCGTCTTCCACTGCATCGTCTTCCCCGCGATGCTCGAGGCCCACGGCGGCTACATCCTTCCGGAGAACGTGCCGGCCAACGAGTTCCTCAATCTGGAGGGCGACAAGATCTCGACCTCGCGCAACTGGGCGATCTGGCTGCACGAATACCTCGAGGAGTTCCCCGGCAAGGAGGACGTGCTCCGCTACGTGCTCTGCGCCAACGCCCCCGAGACGAAGGACAACGACTTCACGTGGAAGGATTTTCAGGCCCGCAACAACAACGAACTGGTGGCCGTACTCGGCAACTTCGTCAACCGTGCGCTGGTCCTCACGCAGAAGTACTACGACGGCGCCGTGCCGGCCTGCGGCGCGATGAACGACTACGACCGTGCGACGGTCGCCGAGCTGGCGACGATCAAGGAGTCGCTCGAGCGCAACATCGAACACTACCACTTCCGCGAGGCGTTGAAGGACGCCATGAACTTCGCCCGCATCGGCAACAAGTATCTGGCCGACACCGAGCCGTGGAAGGTCGTCAAGAGCGACCCCGAGCGCGTGAAGACGATCCTCAACCTCGCGCTGCAGATCACCGCGTCGACGGCGATCGCCATCGAGCCCTTCATGCCCTTCACGGCGGCGAAGATGCTGCGCATGCTCGCCGTCGACAAGTTCGACTGGGAGCGTCTCGGAGCGCTCGACCTGATCGGCGAGGGACACCGGATCGGTACGACCGAGCTGCTGTTCGAGAAGATCGAGGACGACGTCATCGCGCGTCAGCTCGACAAGCTGGCCGCGATCAAGGCGGCGAATAAGGCTGCTGAAGCGTCTCAAAACGTTGAAAAACAGAAAGATAACTGTTCTTTCGACGAGTTCCAGAAGATGGACGTCCGTGTCTCGACGATCCTTGCGGCCGAGAAGGTCGCCAAGACGAAGAAGCTGCTGAAGCTGACCGTCGACACGGGAATCGACAAGCGCGAGATCGTCTCTGGCATCGCCGAGCACTTCACGCCCGAGGAACTCGTCGGACGTCAGGTGCTGGTGCTGGTCAACCTCGAGCCGCGCGAGCTGAAGGGCATCCTCTCGAAGGGCATGATCCTCATGGCCGAGGACGCCTCGGGCAAGCTGCGGCTGCTGGGGCCCGACGAGCGGACCTCGAACGGCGCCGTCGTCGGCTGATTCTACGAACACCTTTAAAACTTTACGATATGGAAAACATCGAATGGGGCGCATTGGGATTCGATTACCACAAGACCGATGTGAATGTCCGCTTTGCCTACAAGAACGGTAAGTGGAGCGAAATGCAGGTTACCGACGACGAATACGTGCAGATGCACATGTCGGCGTCGTGTCTGCACTACGGCATCGAACTTTTCGAAGGGTTGAAGGCCTTCCGGGGCGTCGACGGCAAGGTCCGTCTGTTCCGTGTGAAGGACAATGCGCGGCGTCTGCTCAACTCGGCCGAGCGGCTCTGCCTGCCGCAGCCTACCGAGGAGATGATCGTCGAGGCATGTATGGAGGTCGTTCGCCGCAACGAACGCTTCATTCCGCCCTACGGTACGGGCGCTTCGCTCTACCTGCGTCCCGTGATGTTCGGCACGATGGTCGGTTTGGGCGTGAAGCCCTCGTCCGAGGCGCTGCTGATCGTCTACTGCAGCCCAGTGGGTGCCTACTTCAAGAGCGGGATCAAGCCCATCACGGTGGCTTTGGACCGCGAGCAGGATCGCGCGGCACCGCGCGGCACGGGTGATGTGAAGGTCGGGGGCAACTATGCGGCCAGCATCTATTCGGGCGAGCATGCCCATGCGCTGGGTTATTCCAACGTGCTCTACCTCGATGCCGCCGAGCACAAGTACATCGAGGAGTGCGGCGCCGCCAACTTCTTCGGCATCCGCGAGGGTAAGTACATCACGCCGAAGTCGCCCTCGATTCTGCCTTCGATCACCAACATGAGCCTGCGGCAACTGGCCGAGGATATGGGACTTACGGTCGAACGCCGTCCCGTTCCGCTCGAGGAACTCGAGACGTTCGAAGAGTGCGGCGCCTGCGGTACGGCGGCCGTCATCTCCCCCATCGGCAAGATCGTCGACATGCAGACCGACAAGGTGTATCATTACGGCACGGAAGTCGGCAAGGTTTCAATGGAGCTCTACACGCGTCTGCAGGATATCCAGTACGGTCGCGCCGAGGACAAACACGGCTGGTGTACGATCGTTTTGTAAATCGATTCCCTTCGTTTTAAGCAAAAGGCGACCCCGAAACAGGGTCGCCTTTGTTGTTCCACGTGGAACGTTCGTTATAGCGGTGATTTCTGTGATCGATGTTCCACGTGGAACTATCTGCCGAATTTTACCAGCAGGACGTTGACGTCGGCCGGCGAAACGCCCGGGATGCGCGAGGCTTGTCCGATGGTCGCGGGTCGGATCCGCGAAAGTTTTTGTCGGGCCTCGATCGTCAGGGCCTGCATCGAATGGAAGTCGAAGTCGTTCGGAATGCGGATATTTTCGAGCCGATGGAGCTTCTCGGCGATGAATTTTTCCCGTTCGATATACCCTTTGTATTTGATCTGTATTTCGGCCTCCTCGATCGCTTCGCTGTCGATGTCGCGTTCGCGCAGGAACCGGTCGAGTTTCGGAAGCACAGTCCGGAGTGTTTCGAAGGTTACGTTGTTGCGCATCAAGATGTCGTAAAGCTTTCTTCCCTGCGTCAGAGGGTCCGAATCGATCGATTTTAAATAGTCGTTTATTTCGCCTGCTTTGATGCTCTGCTCGCGGGCGAAGGCTACAAGCGATTCTACGGACGATTTTTTTTCGGTGAATTCCTTGTATCTTTTCTTCGAAATCAGCCCGATTTCGTAGCCCAGAGGAGTCAGACGCAGGTCGGCATTGTCCTGCCGGAGCAGAATGCGGTATTCGGCGCGCGAGGTGAACATGCGGTAGGGTTCGTCCACCCCTTTGGTCACGAGGTCGTCGATCAGGACGCCGATGTATGCTTCGTCGCGCTGCAGCACCACGGGCTCCTCCCCTTTCAGCTGCCGGTGGGCATTGATGCCGGCCATGAGCCCCTGCGCGGCCGCCTCCTCGTAGCCGGTGGTGCCGTTGACCTGTCCGGCGAAGTACAGACCCGCAACGAGCTTGGTTTCGAGCGAATGATGGAGCTGCGTCGGCGGAAAATAGTCGTATTCGATGGCGTATCCGGGGCGGAAGATGTGCAGATCCTCGAATCCGCGGATGCGGTGCAGGGCCTCCCACTGCACCTCCCACGGGAGCGACGACGAGAAACCGTTGAGGTAGTATTCGTTCGTCGAGCGTCCTTCGGGTTCGAGAAAGAGCTGGTGCTGCTCCTTGTCGGCGAAGGTGCGAAGCTTGTCCTCGATCGAGGGACAGTAACGGGGTCCGATGCCCTTGATCGTGCCGTTGAAGAGCGGCGAGCGGTCGAAGCCGCTGCGCAGCGTGTCGTGCACTTCGGGCGAGGTGTAGACCAGAAAGCACGGAAGCTGGTCGCGAACGGGCATCGTCTCGGACGAAAACGAGAATTTCGCCGGATTCGCGTCGCCGTATTGGGGCTCCAACGCTTCGAAATCGATGGTTCGCGCATCGAGTCGGGCCGGGGTGCCGGTCTTCATGCGGCCGATTTCGAAGCCTGCCGCACGCAGATTTTCGGTGATTCCGTGCGACGCGGCATCGCCCGCACGACCTCCTTCGGCCTGCTCCGAGCCGCAGTGCATCACCCCGTCGAGGAAGGTTCCGGCCGTAAGGACGACGCATCGGCACGTGAATTCGACCCCCATGCGGGAGCGTACGCCCCGGATTCGGACGCGGGGAGCCGCCCCTGTGGCGGTGGCGGTTTGCCGGTCGGACTCCCCTGCCGGCATACCGTGCGCCGTGCCGGTCGCCGGATTGCCGGATACCCCCGCAGCTGCGGGATGATCGCGCCGGTCGCCCGCTGCCTCTGCGGCTGCAGGGTGCGTTGTCCCGGTCGGCGGGTCGACGGACTCCGCCGCCGCGGCCGGATGCTCCGGTGTTTCGAACAGCAGCTCCGTGGCGGCATCCTGCCAGATGTAGAGGTTCGCGGTGTTCTCCAGCGTATGGCGCCACTCCTCCGAGAAGCGGGTTTTGTCGCACTGCGCGCGGGGGCTCCACATGGCGGCTCCCTTCGAGCGGTTGAGCATCCGGAACTGGACTGTCGTGCGGTCGGTGATGCGGCCCATCTGTCCGCCTAAAGCATCTATCTCTCTGACTATCTGTCCTTTGGCTACTCCACCGACTGCCGGATTGCAGGACATGGAGGCCAGTTTGCTCATGTCCATCGTGAGCAGCAGCGTGCGCGAGCCGAGCCGTGCCGCGGCTGCTGCCGCTTCGCATCCGGCGTGTCCGCCGCCGATGACGATGATGTCGTAGTCGAGTGTCATGGTTGTGGTCGATTGAATCGTTGGTTTGTTCGGATTCGGAAACGGGGTTCGCGTTTCCTGCCGTGCGGTTCCGTGCGGTTCTGTCCGGTCCCGTCCGTGCGGTCGTCCGTGTTTGTCGGGGGCGCTTCCCTTCCGGAAAGCCGGAGGAGGCGCTCCTCCCCTTACGGATGCGGGCGTCGGCGCGGCGATAGGAGGAGCGGCAGCGGCATGTGCGGTCGTCGTGCGGAGGACTCTCTCGCGGAGGGTGCTCTTCGGGAAGCGGTTGCCGGCGGATCGTGAGGTCGTTTGTCGGCTGCGCCTCGGATGTCGGTCGTCGGTTCCTGCGTCGCGTTCTCTGCTCCGCACGTCCCGCTTGCCGGGCGCGCCGCCCGGTCGCAGGCGAATGACGATCGGCTGCTGTGCGCTCTTTTCCGGCCCTTTTTCCGCGCGTCGCCGCGGGGACGAAGCCTCGGCGGCGCTGCGGGCGGAACGCGCCAAAAAAAGCCGCTAACGGGCCTTTTCGGGGCTCCCCGCCGTTTCCCAGTAGGCGAGATACTTATCCTCCTTGCGGTGCATCTGCGCATTGGTGCGGGGCGTCTTGTCGCCCTGCCCGCAGAGGTGGAGCAGTCCGTGCACCACCACGCGACGCATCTCCTGCAGCGTCGTCGCGCCGTATTGCCGAGCGTTGTCGGCCACGGTTTCGACATCGATGAAGATGTCGCCCGAGACCGTGCGGGTCCCCTTGCGGTCGCTGTAGTCGAAGGTGATGACGTCGGTGAAGTAGTCGTGGCCGAGGAACTGCCGGTTCATCTCGAGCAACCGTCGGGCCGAGCAGAAGATGTAGGCGACGTCGCCCAGCACGTACCCTTCGGCTGCGGCCGTGTCGCGCAGCCATGCCGCCGTCAGCCGCTTCTGCGGCAGGCGGTAGGTGCAATCGTCGGTGTAGTATTTTACTGCCATATCGTTTCGTTTCTTGGTGCCCGAAGGCCCCGGCTGCGGGCCGTTCGTATCCGGACGCTTTTCCGGGTCGGAAGCGTGCGGAGAGGGTGCGGATCGCCCCTGAGGGAACGGGAGCGGATGCCGCCTCGTGAGCGCCGCACCGCTGCACGACCCTCCGGCGGCGGATTTCCGGCCTTTTCGGCGATCCTTCGCGGCGTCCGAAGCGCGTCGCGGAAGCATTTGCGACGGACGGCCCGCCGAACGACCGGAACGCGGCATCCGCGACGACATCTCCGCCCCTCCGTTGCCGGTACCCCTGCCTCGGACGGTTCCGCGCCGTGCGGAGCGGCCGTGCGTGCGGTGGTCTATTTGCGGAAACAGCTCTCCGCGCGCAGCTTGCGGGCGGGATCGGGGGCATAGATGCCGAAGACGAGCTTGTACTCGGTCTTCATCGTGTTCACGTCGACCGCCGACCCGATCGTGCCGATCTGCTCGTTGCGGCCCACTTTGCGGCCCTTCTCGACGCAGACCGACCCCAAGTTGGCGTAGGAGGTGATGTACTCGCCGTGGGCCACGAACACGTCGTATTTGCCCGTGATGCGGTTGCGCTTGATCTCGACGACCTTGCCTTCGTAGATCGAGAGCGCCTTCGCGCCCTTCGGTCCCGTGATTTCGGCCATGTTCTCCTTGTAGCGCTTCACGCGGCCCCCCGCCACGGGCAGCCGCAGCCCCGAGGTGCCGGCCGAGAACGAGGCGCCCTCCTTGTTGCCTTTGGTCAGCTTGCGCAGCGCCGCGATCGCCGCGTCGAGCTGCTCCTCCTGCGCGAGTTTGCGCTGCAGGGCCGTCTTCTCCTTCTTCGAGAGCGAGTTGATCTCGCGACGGGCCGCCGCGGCGTCGTTCTGCAGCTTCTTGCGCTGGCCGGCGAGCGAGCGCGACACCGAGTCGAGCGACCGCTTGCGGCTGTCGAGCAGCTCGCGTTCGTGCTTCACCGCCGCGGTGAGCTCCCCGATCCGCTCCATCTTGCGGGCGCGCAGCGCCGCGACCTCGCGCAGCAGGGCGATGCGGCGGGCCGCGTCGGTGAAGTCGCGGGCGGCGAACAGGTAGGTGAGGTAGTTGCTGTGGCGGTAGTTGCGGTAGGCTTCGCGCACCATCTCGGCGTATTGTTCCCGGTTGCGGCCGAGCGCCGCATCGAGGCTCCCCGCCGTGCTGTCCGCGCGGGCGATCTCGGCGCGCAGCGCGGCCGCTTCGTTCTCGGTAGCCTCGAGCAGCTGGGTGCGGGCGTCGATCTGCCGGGCGAGGCGCCGTGCGCGCTCCTCGGTCGTAGAGCGGCCCTTGCGGAGCTTGGCGATCTCGCGCTCCTCGGCCGCGATCTTCTTTTCGAGGGCCGCGATGGCGCGTTTCTGCGCTTCGATCGTTTTGTTCTGGCCTGCGGCCGTGCAGACGACGAAGAGCAGCAGCAGGGTCGGAATCGTACGGAGGAGTCTCATCGGTGTCGGGGTGGGAGGTTACTTTTCGGCCTCGGGACGCGGCTTTTGCGCCTCCGAGAGGCGGCGGACGATGGCTTGGGCGTCGTAGCCCTTTTCGAG
The DNA here is from genome assembly GCA_910576555.1 of uncultured Alistipes sp. Classification (GTDB taxonomy): domain Bacteria; phylum Bacteroidota; class Bacteroidia; order Bacteroidales; family Rikenellaceae; genus Alistipes. The sequence goes on from CAJTIY010000002.1 coordinate 71,377, forward strand.
GGCCTTGCGCCAGTAGGTCTCGGCCATGAACCGTTCGCCCAGCGCCTGCAGGATGTCGCCGTAGTGGACCAGCAGCTCGGGGCTCTGCTGGCGGTCGAGGGCGATCGCCTGCCGCATAATCGTCCGCGCCTCCTCGGTGCGGCCCATGCGGTGGAGCACCCAAGCCCGCGTGTCGAGGAAGGTGGGGTTGTTCTCGGAGCGCTTCGTGGCCCGCTCGGCCATCGCGAGGGCCCGGTCGAGGTCGCGCGGTTCGAGCGCGAGGAAGTAGGCGTAGTTGTTCAGCACCGAGGCGTTTTCGGCATCGTAGCGCAGGCTGCGGTCGTAGGCGCGGTAGCACTCCTTCATGTAGGTGCGGACGGCTCTGCCGCGCGCTTTTTCGCCCCGGCTCCCGGGTGTGTTCTGTGCGGCGGTTTCGAGCGCCTTCTGGTGCCAGATGTCGCCGATCAGCCCCCAGATCGCGCTGCGCAGCGAGTCGTTTTCGGCATAGTCGAGCGATGAGGCGTAGGCCTCGATCGCCGCGTCGTAACGCTTGGCGTAGGTCTCGACGTGGCCCTTCGAAATACGGAACTCCGACCGGGAGGGAAAGAGCTCCAGCGCCCGGTCGACGTAGCGCTGCACCGAGTCGGGCCGCTGCAGGTAGCTCTCGATGTCGATCACGTGCTTGAAGTAGTCGGCCTCGGGCGGCGTGTCGTTCGTGCGGATCTTGTAGAGGGCGAGCGCCTGCTCGAGTTCGCCCGAGGCGATCAGGTGGCGCGCGTAGAGCTCCACGACGCGTTTTTCGGCCGGATAGCGCACGATGAGCGTCGAGGCGAGGTCGTGGAGCTGGTAGTAGTGGTCGCGGTAGAACTGCATGTCGGCCGTCAGCCGTTCGAAGAGCCCGATCTTCGAGTCGAGCGGCATCTCGTCGAGGGCGAAGAGCCGCCGCACGACGGCCAGCTGCGCGCGGTAGTCGCGGCGCGTGTCGTGGAAGTCGGCGAGCGACAGCAGCGTGGTCATGTCAGTAGAGTCGGCTGCGAAGGCCCGGTCGTAGGCGGCGCGGGCGAGCGAATCCTTGCCCATCGAGGCGTGGATCTCGGCCAGCGCCGTGTGGTTGCGGGCATCGTAGGGGGCGTCGGCCGCGATGCGTTCGGCTTCGCGGAGCGCCTTGCCGAACTGGCGCGTGGCCAGCAGCAGACGCCGCTTCGCGGCGGTCAGTTGCGGAATGCGGCCGAAGCGCAGCTCCGCGGTGTCGAGCGTGGCGATCGCCGCGTAGGGCTGCCCCTCCTCCTCGTAGAGGGCCGCCAGCAGCCGGAAGTTGTCCGGATCGTGGGCGTCGGCGGCCGTCAGGTCGCGGTAGACGCGCAGCGCCTCGCCGTAGCGGCGTGCGGCGATCAGCGTCTGGCCGTAGAGGCGGTGGTACCACAGGTTGGCCGTGTCGAGGCGGTAAGCCTTGCGGGCCAGCGCTACGGCCTCGTCGGGGGCCTGCGCCGCGCTTCCCGCCGCCAGCTCGTAGTAGGCCGGGGCATAGGTCGAATCGCGGCGCACCGCCTCGGCGAAGCAGGCCCGGGCCCGCGCCGTGTCGCTGCGGATGGCGTTGTGGCCGATACCTGCCACGTAGAGGTCGAAGCTGCTCAACGAATCGGGAAAGGCGGGCGGCGACGGACGGCCCTTCCCGCCGCCGGCCAGAGCCGAGGCGAAGAGGGCGCAGAGAAGCAGTGTCGCGGCCGCACGTTTCATCGTTTAGAGCGCTTCGTCGAACTGGTGGAGGAACCGCACGTCGTTTTCGAAGTAGAGACGCAGGTCCTTCACGCCGTACTTGAGCATGGCGATGCGTTCAATACCCATGCCGAAGGCGAATCCGGAGTATTTCGCGGGGTCGATGCCGCACGACTGCAGCACGTTGGGGTCGACCATGCCGCAGCCCATGATCTCGAGCCATCCCGTGCCCTTGCAGACCGGACACCCCTTGCCGCCGCAGAGGTTGCACGAGACGTCGACCTCGGCCGAGGGCTCCGTGAAGGGGAAGTACGACGGACGCATGCGGATCGCGGTCTGCTCGCCGAAGATCTCCTTGGCGAAGTAGAGCAGCGACTGCTTCATGTCGGCGAACGAGACCCCCTCGTCGATGTAGAGGCCCTCGATCTGGTGGAAGATGCAGTGGGCGCGGTAGGAGATCGCCTCGTTGCGGAAGACGCGGCCCGGGCAGATGACGCGGATGGGCGGCTTCTGGCGCTCCATCGTGCGGACTTGGATCGACGAGGTGTGGGTGCGCAGCAGGATGTCGGGATCCTTCTCGATGAAGAAGGTGTCCTGCATGTCGCGCGCCGGGTGCTCGGGCGGGAAGTTGAGCGCCGAGAAGACGTGCCAGTCGTCCTCGATCTCGGGACCGTCGGCCACGGTGTAGCCCAGTCGGGAGAAGACCTCGACGATGCGGTTGCGCACGAGCGAGATCGGATGGCGCGAGCCGAGCCGTTCGGCCGTGCCGGGGCGCGTCGTGTCGCCGAGTGCGGCGGCATGCTCCTCGGCGGCCTCCTGCAGCTCCTCGCGCAGGGCGGCGATGCGCTCCGCGGCGCGCGTTTTGAGCAGGTTGAGCCGTTGGCCCAGTTCGCGCTTGAGCTCGGGAGCCACGGTGCGGAACTCCTCCAGAAGGGCGTTCAGCTCGCCCTTCTTGCCCAGTATGCGGATGCGGAACTCTTCGATCTCCGCGGCGGCATTCGGGCGGAATTCCTCGACGCGTCGGAGAAGTTCGTTGATTTTGTCGGTCATATTTTGCTGGTTTTTCCTTTTTCGCTACATTTGAACCCCGTGCCGCAAGGCACATATAACACGCAAAGTTACGAAAAATTCCGATATGCTGCGCAAAAAATGGATTTCGATCTTCGTCGCGCTGCTCTGGTGCACGGCGGTCCGGGGCGGAGGCGTCGGCGTGGTGATGAGCGGCGGCGGTGCCAAAGGGCTCTACCACATCGGCGTGCTGCAGGCGCTCGAGGAGCAGGGCGTGCCGATCGACTGCGTGGCCGGCACCTCGATGGGCTCGATCATCGCGGCGATGTACGCCGCGGGGTACTCGCCCGCCGAGATGCGCGCGATCGTCGCCTCGGGGGTCGTCAAGGAGTGGGTCTCGGGCCGGATCGACCCCAACCGCTACCTCGACTACTACCGGCAGCTGGGCATCAATCCGTCGTTCATCACCGTGCGGCTTGATCTGACGAACCACCGCCGCAAGCTCCGCGCGCCGACCAACCTGCTCTCCTCCACGCCCGTCGACATGGCGCTCGTCGAGCTCTTCGCGCCCGCCACGGCCGCCTCGGGCGGCGACTTCGACCGTCTGATGGTCCCCTTCCTCTGCGTGGCGAGCGACATGAACGCCCGCGGCGCCGCGGTGCTCCGCCGGGGCGAACTCGCCGAGGCAGTCCGCTCGTCGATGGCCATTCCGCTGGTGTTCAAGCCGATGAAGGTCGACTCGATGCTGCTCTACGACGGCGGCATCTACGACAACTTTCCGTGGCGGCCCCTCGACGAGGCGTTCCGCCCCGACCTGATCGTCGGTTCGATCTGCACCTCGGGCAACACGCCGCCGAGCGAGGAGAGCTCGATCCTCGATCAGGCCTTCGCGCTGGCGATGCACGACACCGACTACGCGCTGCCCGAGCGGCGGGGCGTGCTCGTTTCCCGGGCCGTCGAGGCCAACATGCTCGACTTCGACGACCCCGCAGCGATCATGGATGCGGGGTACGCCGACGCGATGGAGGCCATGCCGCGGATCCTCGCGCGCCTCTCCGCACGCCGGAGCCCCGAGGAGGCGCACGAGCGCCGGGCGGCGTTCCGCGCCCGCTGTCCGAAGCTCCTCTTCGGCGACTACCGCTTCGAGGGGCTTTCGCCCGCCCGGCGGGAGTACATCCGCGACTTCGTGAACGTCGATCGCCGCACGCCGGGCCGGCAGCGCAGGATGACCTTCGACGAGCTGCGCGACAACCTCTACTCGGTGCTCGCCGCCGGCGACTTCACGATGGATTTCCCGCACGTGCGCTTCGATTCGACGACGCACCGCTACGCCTTCGAGGCGCGTTTCGCCTCGAAGCCCGACTTCAAGTTCACGCTGGGCGGCAACCTCTCCTCGACCCCCTTCAATCAGGTCTACCTCGGCATCGGCTACCAGTACATCGGCCGCGTGGCCCAGCGGCTGAACGCCGATCTCTTCCTCGGGCCGCTCTACACGTGGGGCACGCTCGGGGGCCGCACCGACTTCCACCTGCGCAAACCCCTTTTCTGGGACTATTCGGGCAACTTCTCCGTGTGCGACTTCCGGCGCGGCGCGTTCGGCAAGCTCGCGCGCGAGGACATGCGCGCGAACGTCAAGAGCAGCGAGCTCTTCTTCTCCACCGGGCTCGGGGCTCCGCTCACCCACCGCAGCGTGGCGACGCTGCGCGCCAATGCCGGCCACACGAACTTCCACTACGATGCCTCCGGGGCGCGGAAGAGCGACCGCAGCCGCTTCTCTTTCTTCGGGCTCAAGGCCGAGGTGGCGCGCAACACGCTCGACAAGTTCCTCTATCCGCGGCGGGGCTCCGACCTGCATCTCTCGGCGATCTGGGTCACGGGGCGCGACCGCTACGCCCCCGCGCCGGCCGAGCGTTTCGTGGCGACCGCCGCGCGGCAGTGGTTCGGTGCGCGGTTCAAGTGGGACGTCTACTTCGACATCCCCGCCTGCCGCTGGTTCTCGCTGGGGGCCGACATCGATGCCGTGATCACCGGCCACCCCGCCCTGACGACCGACCTCGAGACGCTCATGTCGCTGCCGGCCTACGCCCCCGTGGCGCATGCGCGGACGATCTTCATGCCCGATCTGCGGGCGCGCCGCTTCGTGGCGGGCGGCGTGATGCCCACCTTCGACCTGCTGCCCAACTTCTTCTTCCGGCTCGGGTTCCACGCCATGTACCGCGAGCGGATGCCGCACGTCGCCGAGCTGCTCGGCCGCGGGGACGACGACCGCTTCCACTGCATCGCCGAGGCGTCGCTGGTCTACCATACGCCCGTGGGGCCCGTCAGCCTCGCGCTGACGAAGTACGACCTGCGCAACTGGAAGAACACCTACCTGACCTTCAACTTCGGCTATCCGATCTTCGCGCCGCGCGGTACGTTCTACTGATCGGGCGCGCTGCGGCGGTTTTCGTTTTTTTTCGTCTGCTTTTCAGGGGCTTTCGTCTGGTGTCATGCAGGCGGGTTTGCTTTTGCCCCCGCTTATTCGTATCTTCGCGCGAAGTCGCGGGCAAAGGCCCCGAAGCAAACCTCGAATCGCAATCGCTTATGAACCTTCGACCGATCGCCGCGGCGCTCTGCGCGGCGGGTATCGCCGCCTCGTGCGGCACGCCGGCACCCGAACCCTTCGGTGCCCTCCCCACGCCCGAGCAGCTGGCGTGGCAGCGCATGGAGACCAACATGTTCGTCCACTTCGGACCCAACACCTTCACCAGTGCCGAGTGGGGCGACGGCCGCGAACACCCCGACGTCTTCGCCCCCTCCGACCTCGACTGCCGCCAGTGGGCCGCCATCGCGCGCGACGCCGGCATGAAGGGGATCGTCATCACGGCCAAACACCACGACGGCTTCTGCCTCTGGCCCAATCCGGCCAGCGACCACACCGTCGCCCGCAGCGCTTGGCGCGACGGCAAGGGCGACGTGCTGCGCGAACTCTCCGACGCCTGCCGCGAAGCGGGCCTCGGGTTCGGCGTCTACATTTCGCCGTGGGACCGCAACGATCCGGCCTACGGCACCGACGCCTACAACGACGTCTTCCGCCGCACGCTCGAGAGCGCGCTGGGCGACTACGGCGAGGTCTTCGAACAGTGGTTCGACGGCGCCTGCGGCGAGGGCCCCAACGGCAAGCGGCAGGTCTACGACTGGGATCTCTACCTCTCCACCGTGTTCCGCCTCCAGCCGCAGGCCGTGGTCTTCGGCGACGGAGGCCCCGGCTGCCGCTGGATCGGCAACGAGCGGGGCATCGCGGGGCGCACCTGCTGGTCGACCTTCGATCCCGACGGGGTGCTGCCCGGCGGGGCCCGTTCGCTCGACACGCTCAACTGCGGCAACGTGCGCGGCAGCCATTGGGTGCCGGGCGAGGCCGACGTCTCGATCCGCCCCGGCTGGTTCTACCGCGAGTCGGAGGATGCGCAGGTCAAGTCGCTCGCCGAGCTGCTCAAGATCTACTACGCCAGCGTGGGGCGCAATGCGCTGCTGCTGCTCAACGTCCCGCCCGACAAGCGGGGGCGCATCGCCGCGGTCGATTCGCTGCGTCTGCGCGAATTCCGCGCGGCGCTCGACCGCATCTTCGCCGAGGACCTCGCCGCGGGGGCGGCGGCCGAGGCTTCGAACGTGCGGGGCGGCAGCCGCCGCTTCGCCGCCGCGCAGCTGCTCGACGACGAGTACGACACCTATTGGGCCGCGGACGACACGGTGCGCCGTGCGAGCGTGACGCTGCGCTTCGATGCGCCGCGGCGGTTCAACCGCGTGCTCCTGCAGGAGTACATCCCCCTCGGGCAGCGCGTCGCCCGCTTCCGCATCGAGGCGCTCCGGCCCGACGGCTCATGGCGCACGATCGCCCGCGAGACCACGATCGGCTACAAGCGCATCGTGCTCACGGAGACCGTGGCGACCGAGGCCGTGCGGCTCACGATCGACGAGGCGCTGGCCAGCCCCGTGCTCAACCGTTTCGCACTCTATATGGACGAGGTCACGATCGATCCGCCCCATGCCGAGCGCGACAAGCAGGGCCGCATCGTGCTCCGCACCGACGTGCCGCAGGGCGAGATCCGCTATACGCTCGACGGCTCGCTCCCCGGGCGCGAGTCGGCGCTTTACGCCGGACCGGTCGTCGAGCCGGGTCCCTGCCGCCTGCGCGCCGCGGTATTCGCCGGCGATAAGACGAGCAGCGTCGCCGAGTGGAGCTGGGACATCGCGCCCGCGGCCTTCCGGGCGGTGGCACCGGCGGGTGCCGAGGCCGTCGTCGACGGATTGTCGGACGACGGGGCCGAGCCCGTCACGCGGGGCGTCGTCCTGCCGGCCGGCGAGGCCGTGACGCTCGATCTGGGGGCGCCGCTGACCCTCGCGGGCTTCTTCTACGAACCCCTCGCCGAGGGGCGCGGCGGCTGCGTCGTGCGCTACGACCTGCTGGCGAGCGGCGACGGCGCGGCGTGGAAGACGGTGTGCGACGGTGCGGCGTTCGACAACATCGTCAACAACCCCGGGCGGCGCGAGGTGCGCTTCGAGGCGCCGCTGCGGACGCGCTACCTGCGCTTCGTGCCGCGCGAGACGAGCTTCGCCGCCGGCTGCGGCATCGGCGAGCTGGGCGTGCTGACGCGGTAGGCACCGGACGCCCGGAGGGGCGCCGGCCCCGAACGGTCGCGAAAACTGCAGTCGGCGGCCCGCGTGTCGTGCCGAACGGCTATCTTCGCCTGTCCGTTTCGTGCCCGCAGACCCGGGGCGAAGCGGACGGGCTGTTTTTCAATTCCTGATACGATGTACCGTACTACCTGCAAACCCAACACCCGCATCCATGTGGCCGATGCCCTGCGGGGCATCGCCGTGGCGGGCATCATCCTCATCCACGCCTGCGAACACTTCAACCTCTACTGGTCGGGCATGTCCTTCGACCGCGCGCTCGTCGCGGGGTGGGAGCAGCCCGTCGCCGACTTCATGTGGTGGCTGCTCGCCGGCAAGACCTACACGATCTTCGCCCTGCTGTTCGGCTTGAGCTTCTACGTGCAGAGCGACAATCAGGCCCAGCGGGGCCGCGACTTCACGGGGCGTTTCACGTGGCGCATGGCGCTGCTCTTCGTCATCGGATGGATCAATACGGCGATTTATAACGGCGACGTGCTGGTGCTCTACTCCGTGCTGGGGCTCACCCTCCCGTGGCTCGGGCGGCTTCCGTCGCGCTGGCTGCGGGCTGTCTTCGCGCTGCTCGCGCTCCAACCCCTCGAGCTGCTGCAGCTCGCCTCCGGCATGCGGCTCTACATCGATCCCGGGGCGTGGGGCGAGGCGGCCTATCCCGCCTTCTCCGACGGCGGCTTGTGGGATACGCTCGTCGCCAGCGTCCGCTACGGACAGGGGCTCACCTTCGCGTGGTACCTCAATAACGGCCGTGTCACGCAGACGCTCGCCATGTTCGTGCTGGGCATGCTCCTCGGCCGGCGGCGGCTCTTCTACGACGAGCCGGGGAACCGGCGCATGTGGGGCCGCATCCTCGCGGGAAGCCTCCTCGCGGCCGCGGCGCTCTTCGCACCGATCGGCGCCGACGGCTCGCCCCTGCGCGTGATGACTGCGGCGTGGTACAACCTCGCCCAGACGATGGTCGTGGTTTCGGCCGTGGTGTTGCTGTGGTACGCCTTCGCGGGGTTCCGCCGGGCCGCCGGGGAGTTCATGCGGATCGGCCGCATGAGCCTGACCAACTACCTGCTGCAGTCGGTGCTGGGCACCTTCGTCTTCTATAACTGGGGCTTGGGCCTCTACCGCGAAGTGGGCATCGTCTACGGCCTCGCGGCGGGCGCGGGGATCGTCGCCGTGCAGTACCTCTTCTCGCGGTCGTGGCTGCGGCGCTTCTCGCACGGCCCCGTCGAGTGGGTGTGGAAGCGGCTGACGTGGATCGGCGCGGCGCGGTAGCCGCCCGCAGCGGGTACGAAAAAGGCGTCCGGAGCGATCCGGACGCCTTTTTTCGGTCTGTACCCGGCCGTGGGGCTTTTTCAGGCGGGTGCTGTCGGCGGGTGCTGCCGGCGGCTTTTCGGGCGTGGTTCCGTCGGCGGGTCGTTTGCGGGAAGGTTCCGTCGCCGGCGCTTTTTTGCGGCGGGCCCCCGTCGGCGGGTGCTCCGTCCGGACCTCCGCCCGCGGGCCCCTTCGTCGCGTTACGCCTCCCGCACGCGGCGCTCCCACGCCCATGCGGCGGCGAGCGTCTCGTCGAGCGAGCGCTCGGCATGCCATCCCAGCTCCTCGTTGGCGCGCGTCGGGTCGGCCCAGATGGCCACGATGTCGCCCTCGCGGCGCGGCGCGATCTTATAGCGGAGCTTCAGTCCGTTGACCTGTTCGAAGCGGCGGACCAGCTCCAGCACCGAGACCCCGCGGCCCGTGCCGATGTTGAAGATCTCGTAGCGCTCCGCGTTGCGGTCTTCGATCATGCGGGCGATGGCCGCCACGTGGGCTTTGGCCAGATCGACCACGTCGATGTAGTCGCGGATGCACGAGCCGTCGGGCGTCGGATAGTCGTCGCCGAAGACCGAGAGACACTCGCGGATGCCGGCGGCCGTCTGCGTGATGTAGGGCACGAGGTTCTGCGGCACGCCGCGCGGCTGCTCGCCGATGAGCGCCGAGGGGTGGGCGCCGATGGGGTTGAAGTAGCGCAGGGCGATGCCCTTCAGACCGTCGTAGGCGGCGATCGAGTCGCGCAGGATGTCCTCGCACATCTGCTTCGTGTTGCCGTAGGGCGAGGTGGCCGGCTTGCGGGGCGTGCGCTCCGTCACGGGCTGCTTCTCGGGCTCGCCGTAGACGGTGCACGACGACGAGAAGACGATGTTCGAGCGGCCGGATTCGCGCATCAGGTCGATGACGTTCATCAGCGACGTGAGGTTGTTGCGGTAGTATTCGAGCGGCATGCGCACCGATTCGCCCACGGCCTTCGACGCCGCGAAGTGGATCACCGAGTCGAAGTCGTACGCCTCGAACACCTTGCGGAACGCCGCGCGGTCGCAGCAGTCGACCTCGACGAAGGGCACGTCGACGCCCGTGATCGCACGCACGCCTTCGACCGCCGTGCGGTCGCTGTTCGACAGATTGTCGGCGATCACCACGTCGTAGCCCGCGGCGATCAGCTCCACGGCCGTGTGCGAGCCGATGTATCCGGCGCCGCCGCTGACCAAAACAGTCGCTTTTTTCTTCATGGGAACGGTTTTTTGCGGAATCGGGCGGTTTCGGGTCGGGGAAAGGGGCGTCCGTCGGCAGCGCCGGCGGACGGCAGCCCGCAGCCGCCCGGTGCGGAGGGCTGCGCTCCTCGCCCGAAGGCTCGGCGGCATCTCCCGCCGGCCCCGGCCGGAGAGACACGACGCAGAAGCTTCGGTTCCGGTTGTTTTTATCCGAACAAATATAGCGCAATCCGCGCACATAAGCAAGTTTCCGGCCGATTTCCTCGCGCCGGCGCGCCGGAGGGGCCGCATTCGGGCGGGGCCGCTCCGCGGGAGCGACCGTGCGCGGTGTCTGCTGCGCCGCACCCTCCCGCGGGTCCTGCGCGCGGGAACGTCGCCGGCCCCCCCCCGGAAGGTAACGATCCGTAACTTCGGTGCGCAAAAAAACGGCTTCGGCCGGAGAATTCTCGAAAAAGAGTCGTATATTTGCTAACAGATCGATACCTTTCCGACGACAATCCATCAAAACAGACACAATATGTACGGTAAAATCAAGGAGTATCTGCAGCAGGAGCTGGCTGCGATCGACGCCGCGGGGCTCTACAAGCGCGAGCGCATCATCGAATCGCCCCAGCGGGCCGAAATCGAAGTCGCAGGCCGCAAGGTGCTGAACTTCTGCGCCAACAACTACCTCGGACTCTCGGACCATCCGCGTCTGGTCGAGGCGGCGAAGCGGGCGATGGACGCGCGCGGTTACGGCATGTCCTCGGTGCGCTTCATCTGTGGTTGTCAGGACCTGCACAAGGAGCTCGAGAAGGCCATCTCGGAGTACTTCGGCACCGAGGACACGATCCTCTACGCCGCCTGCTTCGACGCCAACGGCGGCGTCTTCGAGCCGCTGCTCGGCGAGCAGGACGCTATCATCTCCGATGCGCTGAACCACGCTTCGATCATCGACGGCGTGCGTCTCTGCAAGGCCGTGCGCTACCGCTACGCCAATGCCGACATGGCCGAGCTCGAGGAGTGTCTGAAGAAGGCGCAGGAGCAGCGCTTCCGCATCATCGTCACCGACGGCGTCTTCTCGATGGACGGCAACGCCGCGCCGCTCGACCGCATCTGCGCGCTGGCCGAGAAGTACGACGCGCTGGTGATGGTCGACGAGTGCCACTCGGCGGGCGTACTGGGCCGCACGGGCCGCGGCATCACCGAGCTCTACGACCTGCGCGGGCAGGTCGACATCCTCACCGGAACGCTCGGCAAGGCCTTCGGCGGCGCCGTGGGCGGCTTCACGACGGGCCGTAAGGAGATCATCGACATGCTGCGCCAGCGTTCGCGCCCCTACCTCTTCTCCAACTCGCTGCCGCCCGCCGTCGTGGGGGCCGGAATCGAGACCTTCCGCATGCTCGCCGAGAGCGACGAGCTGCACGACCGCCTCGCGGCCAACGTGGAGCACTTCCGCGCAGGCATGACCGCCGCGGGCTTCGACATCAAACCCACGCAGTCGGCCATCTGCGCCGTGATGCTCTACGACGCGCGCCTGTCGCAGGAGTTCGCCGCCAGACTGCAGGACGAGGGGGTCTTCGTCACGGGTTTCTACTACCCCGTGGTGCCGAAGGGACAGGCCCGCATCCGCGTGCAGGTGTCGGCCGGTCATACCGTCGAACAGCTCGACCGCTGCATCGCCGCCTTCGTGAAGGTCGGCCGCGAACTGCACGTGATCGGGTGAGCCGCTTGTGAAACCCATTAACCCTTGAAAACCGATATGCCGAAAACCAATCTGGATGCGATCGATCGCAAAATCCTCAAATACCTCATCAACAACGCCCGCATGCCCTTCCTCGAGATCGCGCGCGAGTGCGGCATTTCGGGTGCCGCCATCCACCAGCGCATCCGCAAGCTCGACGAGGCGGGGGTCATTTTGGGCAGCCGGCTGGTCGTCGATCCCAAGATGATGGGCTTCGACGTCTGCGCCCACATCAGCATCACGCTCAAGGATCCCCAGCTGTTGCAGCAGACGGTGGATCGCCTCAAGGAGATTCCCGAGATCGTCGAGGCGCACTTCATCACCGGCAAGGGCAACATTCTGGCGAAGCTCTACTGCGTGGACAACGAACACCTCATGCGGACGATCTTCGACGGCATCCTCCGCATTCCGGGCATCGCCACCACCGAGACCAACATCTCGCTGCAGGAGGCCTTCCAGCGGCAGGTCAACGTCGATTTCATCGAGGAGTGACCCGCGTGCGGGAGCGAGGGCGGAGGCGCTCCGTCCTGCTGCCCCGACGAAAAGAGCGGCCGGGACCTTCGGGTCCCGGCCGCTCGCGTTTCGGTGCCGACCGTGCGTCACCAGATGATGACGCGTTCTTCGACGGGCAGGAACATCGGCCCCCCGGCGATGCCGAAGGCGTCGTAGAAATCCTGCAGGTTGCGCAGCGTGGCGTTCACGCGCCACTTGCCGAGCGAGTGCACGTCGAGCTTGGTCAGGCGGGCGATCTCCTCGTCGCGGATGTTCTGTCCCCACAGCGTCGCGTAGGCCAGATAGAAGCGCTGTGCGGCCGTGAAGCCGTCGATCGGTGCGGGTTCGTCGCCGCCGAGCGCATTGCGCAGCGCCGTGCGGGCCACGCGCAGGCCGCCCTGATCGGCGATGTTCTCGCCCAGCGAGAGGGAGCCGTTGGCCATCAGCGCCGGACGGTCGCCCTGCGCCGGGAGCACCTCGATGGCGTCGAACTGCCCGACGAGGATGTCGGTCTTGGCCTTGAACGCCTCGGCGTCGGCCTCCGTCCACCAGTTGTTCATGTTGCCCTCCTTGTCGAACCGGCGGCCCTGATCGTCGAATCCGTGGGTCATCTCGTGGCCGATCACCACGCCGATGGCGCCGTAGTTGACCGCGTCGTCGGCATCGGGGTTGTAGAACGGCGGCTGGAGAATGGCGGCCGGGAAGCAGATCTCGTTGGTCGTGGGGTTGTAGTAGGCGTTGACCGTCTGCGGCGACATGTGCCACTTCGCCCGGTCGACGGGTTTGCCCAGCTGGGCCAGATTGTCGGCCGTATACCATTCGCTCGCGTTGCGGATGTTCTCCCAATAGCTCTTCGAGGGGTCGATCGCGAGCGTCGTGTAGTCCTTCCACGTGTCGGGATAGCCGATCTTCACGGTGAAGCTGTCGAGCTTCTCCTGTGCGCGGGCCTTCGTCTCGTCCGACATCCAGTCGAGGGCGTCGATGTGCTGCGCGAGGGCTTTCCGCAGGTTGTCCACCAGCACGAGCATGCGCTCCTTGTCCTTCTCGGGGAAGTACTCGGCCACGTAGAGCTTGCCCACGGCCTCCGCGAGGGTGCCGTTGGGCACCGACATGGCGCGCTTCCAGCGGGGTTTCATCTCCTGCTGCCCGGCCATCGTGCGGCCGAAGAAGTCGAACGACGCCTCTTGGAAGTCGTCGCTCAGGTAGGATGCGGCGGCGTTGATGTACTGTGCGGCGAGGTAGTAGCGCAGCTCCTCGAGCGGCGCGTCGCGCAGCAGTTCGACGGCGTTGGCCACCGACGAGGGGGTCGATACGATGATACGGTCGAAGTCGCCGACGCCGATCGTGCGGAAGTAGGCCTCCCAGTCGATGCCGCCGTATGCCTGCTCGAACTCGGCCTTCGTCATGGGGTTGTACATCGCCGGGATGTCGCGCAGCTCGACGTTCGACCACGCCTTCTCGGCCAGCTGCGTCTCGATGCGCATCACGCTCGCGACGGCGCGCTCGATCTCCGCCTCGGGAAGCCCCGCGAGCCGGAAGATCGTGGCGAGGTAGTTTTTATAGGCCGTGCGGATGTGCTCGTTCGACGCCTCGAGGTAGTAGTCGCGGTCGCCCATGCCCAGCCCGTCCTGCGCGATGTAGAGGGCGTTGGTGTCGCTGTCCATCAGATCGGCCTCGACGCCCACCGCGAAGAAGGGGTTGCCCACCGAGCGGTGGAGCGTGGCGATGGCGGGCGCCAGCTGCCCGCGGTCGGCGATCGCGAGGATTTCGCCCACGGCGCCCTCGATCGGAGCGGCGCCCTCGGCGTTCAGCCGTGTCGAGTCGAGGCCCATGCGGTAGAGGTCGGCGATTTTCTGCTCGACCGATCCCGGTGCGGCCTCCTTCGCAGCCATTTCGGCGAAGAGGTCGTTGATGCGCTTCTGGTTGTTCTCGCGCAGCACGTCGAACGAGCCGTAGCGCGAGAATTCGGGTTTGAGGGGGTTCTTGGCCTGCCAGCCGCCCGTGGCGTACTGGTAGAAGTCGTCGGCGGGTGCGACCGTGAGGTCCATGTTCGTCGGGTCGATGGCCGGCGTCTTGGGGTTGTTCTGGCAGGTTGTCATGCCGATCATGGAGGCGAGGATAAGGATTTTTTTCATGTCATTCGTTTTTTTCGGGGTTCGCGGCGCATCGGGGTCCATCCCGATCGCGGCCGCAGGCCGCATCGTCGTCGGACCGGGTGCGGGCTTCGAAGTAAAAAGGCCGCGCTCCCGGGGGAGGCGGCCTTTTTCGTTAGTCGCGGATCGCCTCGACGCCCGGCAGCGTGCCGAACTCGATGTACTCGAGCAGCGCACCGCCGCCCGTCGAGATGTAGGAGACCTTGTCGGCCAGCCCGAACTTGTTGATGCAGGCCACCGAGTCGCCGCCGCCGATGAGCGAGTAGGCGCCCTTCTGCGTGGCCTCGGCGATGGCGAGGGCCACCTCCTTCGAGCCGGTCGCGAACTTGTCGATCTCGAAGACGCCCACCGGACCGTTCCACAGGATCGTCTTGCAGCCGAGGATGTGCTCGCGGAAGCGCTTCTTGCCTTCGTCGGCGATGTCGACACCCTCCCAGCCGTCGGGAATGTCGTTGGCCGGAGCCGTCGCGGTGTTGGCGTCGGCCGAGAAGTCGTCGGCGATCAGCGCGTCGGGCGACATGACCAGCTCCACGCCCTTCTGCTTGGCCAGCTCCAGAATCTCGAGGGCCACGGGGAACATGTCGGGCTCGCAGATCGACTTGCCGACCTTGCCGCCCTGCGCCGCAGCGAAGGTGTAGGTCATGCCGCCGCCGATGATGATCGAATCGACCTTCTCGATCAGGGCCTTGATCACGCCGATCTTCGACGAGACCTTCGAGCCGCCGACGATGGCGCAGAAGGGATGCTGCGGAGCCTCCATCAGCGACGAGATGGCCCGAACCTCCTTCTCCATCAGGTAGCCGAACATCTTGTCAGCAGGGAAGTGCTTGGCGATCAGGTAGGTCGAGGCGTGCTTGCGGTGCGCCGTGCCGAAGGCGTCGTTGATGTAGCAGTCGGCGTACGAGGCGAGCTTCTCGACGAACTCCTTCTGCGTACCCTCCTTCAAGGCCTTCTTGGCAGCCTCCTTCTCCTCTTTGGTGGCGTCCTCGGCCAGACCGCGGGGCTTGCCCTCCTCCTCGGCGTAGAAACGCAGGTTCTCGAGCAGCACCACCTCGCCCGGCTTGATGTCGCGGCACATCTCGGCGGCCTTCTCGCCCATGCAGTCGCCGGCGAAGGCGACCTTCGTGCCGAGGTTCTTCTCGATCGCGGGAACGATCTGCTCGAGCGAGTATTTGGGATCGGGGTTCTTCTTCGGACGACCCATGTGCGACATGAGGATCACCGAACCGCCCTCGGCCAGCACCTTCTTGACGGTGGGCATGGCGGCGCGGATGCGGGTGTCGTCGGTCACATGGCCCTCGGCGTCGAGGGGCACGTTGAAGTCCACGCGGATGATCGCGCGTTTGCCTTTGAAATCGTAGTTGTCGATCGAAATCATAGCTTTGCGGTTTTTTTGTGGTATTTTGTTGAAACGATTTTCGTCGGTTGTCGACCGTCGCAAAATTAGGAAAATATTTGCAGAAACCGTTATCGCGCCCGGGAAAATGTCGCTTTCGCGGCGAAAAGGGGCGGCGCGGCCTGCGGCGGAGCAGCGAGGCGTCGGCGGTGCCGGACGACGAAAACGGGCCGTCGCCCGAAGACGACGGCCCGCGAAGGTCGGGTGTGCGGCGGGTCGGCCGCGCACGGTCATTTGTAGCGGATCCAGCGGACGATCTCCTTGAGCGTCGGCTTCTTGCCGTACATGAAGATGCCCACGCGGTAGATCTTGGCCGCGAACCACACCATCGCGACGAACGAGGCGTAGAGGATCGCCAGCGAGAGGGCCACCTCCCACCACGGGATGTCGTAGGGGATGCGGGCCATCATGACGATGGGCGACGTGAAGGGGATCATCGAGCACCAGAAGGCCAGCGGCGAGTTGGGGTCCTTCATGACGGTCATCATCACGATGAAACTGAAGATGATGGGCAGCGTGATGGGCAGCTGGAGCTGCTGCGAGTCCTGCACGTTGTCGACGGCCGAGCCCACGGCGGCGAACATCGCCGAGTAGAGCAGGTAGCCGCCGAAGACGAACAGCAGCAGGCAGCCGAAGATGCGCACGATGTAGCCCGTGTCGGTCACGGCCGCGACGGCCTGCAGCATGTCGCGATCGAGGCCCGCGACCGCGGCGTCGGGTATCCCCTGCCGCAGGGCCTCGGCGCCGGCCATCACGTCGTCGGGCATGATCATCGGCATGACGATGCTGCCCAGACCCACGATCAGCACGCCCCAGATGAGGATCTGCACCACGGCGACCGACGCCACGCCGAGGATCTTGCCCAGCATCAGGTCGAAGGGCCGCACCGAGGAGACCATCACCTCCAGCACGCGGCTGTTCTTCTCCTCGATGACCGACTGCATGACCATCGCGCCGTAGATCAGCAGGAACATGTAGAGCACCATGCCGAGCAGGAACCCGGCGGCGGTGGCCACGGCCGACGAGCCGGCCTGCGCCTCCCCGTCCTGCGACTTGTCGTTGCGGAAGGTCTGCATCGTGACGCGGGTCTTCACCTCGTCGAGGATCTGCCTGAGGTTGTCGATGTCGTAGGCCTTGAGCTTCTCGGCCTCGAGGATCGCCTCGATGCGCCCCGTGATCCCCTCCTCGACGGAGAGCGACGAGGAGCCGTTGGCGTAGAGCCGCACGTTGGCGGGGTTGTCGAGGATGTCGGGGCCGATCCACAGCACGCCGAACTTGTCGGTGAGCGACCGGCGGGCCTCGTCGGTCGTCAGGTCGGTGGTCTCGAAGCGGATCTCCTCGCTGCTCTCGAGCCGCGGGGCGATCAGGCCGCTCTCGTCGATGACGGCGACGGTCTTCTCCCCGCCCCGCGAGAACTGCATGACGAGTGCCGGAGCGGCCATCAGCGCCAGCATCAGCAGGGGCATGAGCAGCGTCGAGACGATGAAGGATTTCTTGCGGACGCGTTCGTTGAATTCGCGTCGGATTATGATCGATACGTTGGACATGATCGGATGTTTTGGGGGTGTTCCGAAGGGCGGCTGCGGATGCGTCTCCGCCGCGGTTCGTCCTCCGGTCCGCCGCGTTTAAAGTTTTCCGCCTACGGCTCTTATGAATATGTCGTTCATCGAGGGGATGATCTCGCGGAACGAACGCAGCTCGACGGCTTCGTTCGCCGCGGCGATCACCGGGCGCACGTCGGCGTCGTCGGCCACGTGGAGCTTCAGCGAGCGGTAGATCGTCTCCCCCTCGGCCCCTTCGAGCACCTCGCAGCGCCCCGCGAGGGCTGCGCGCAGCGCCTGTTCGTCGCCGCGGTAGTCCACCTCGAAGATGTTGGCGCCGTGGCGGCGGCGGATCTCGTCGACGTTGCCCGAAAGGATGTTGCGCGACTTGTCGATCAGCGCGATGTGGTCGCAGATCTCCTCCACCGACGACATGTTGTGCGTCGAAAAGATGATCGTCGCCCCCTTGTCGCGCAGCGTCAGGATCTCCTCCTTCAGCAGGTTGGCGTTGATCGGGTCGAAGCCCGAGAAGGGCTCGTCGAAGATCAGCAGCTCGGGTTCGTGCAGCACCGTGACGATGAACTGCACCTTCTGGGCCATGCCTTTGGAGAGCTCCTCGACCTTCTTGTCCCACCACCCTTCGATGCCGAACTTGACGAACCACTGCTTGAGCCGTGCGACGGCGTCGCGGCGCGAGAGTCCCTTGAGGCGGGCGAAGAAGAGGGCCTGCTCGCCCACCTTCATCTTCTTGTAGAGCCCCCGCTCCTCGGGCAGGTAGCCGATGCGGCGGGTGTCCACGGGCGCGAGTTCGCGGCCTTCGAGCAGCACGCGGCCCGAGTCGGGCGCCGTGATGCGGTTGATGATGCGGATGAGCGTGGTCTTGCCGGCGCCGTTGGGGCCCAGCAGGCCGTAGACCGAACCGCGGGGAACGGCGAGCGATACGTCGTCGAGGGCCTTGTGTCCGGCGTACTGCTTGGCGACGTGTTCGACGGTGAGTAGATCCATAGGCGGAAGGATGTTTGGTTTTCCGAGGACAAATATAGCGTATAATTCCGAATCGCAAAAAATATTTATCGAAAATCGATAAGAATGCGGGGCGAAATTATACAGTCTCCGCGCTGCGCCGGCCCCCGGCGCGGCGGGGCGGTCGCCGGGGACCGGCGGAAAAGCGGAGGGTCGCCACGCAAGAAACGCCGCGGCGGGGGAAGGTCGCGGCCGAAATGCGGGAAAAATCGAAAAAGTTGTCGTATCTTTGCTCCCTGAAATCCGCTTTTGCGACCAGATATGGCACTCGACATCTTCGAAGTACTGTTCCGCGGCATCTGCGTGGGTGTGGCGGCGTCGATCACGGTGGGCCCCGTGGCCGTGCTGTGCATCCAGCGCACGCTCTCGAAAAACCGCCGCTCGGGCATCGTTTCGGGCATCGGCGTCGCGTGCGCCGACACCTTCATGGCGATGGCCGCGCTGTTCTTCTACTCGATGCTGCAGAGCCGGATCGAGCAGTACAACACGCTGCTGCGCGTCGTGGGCGGCATCTTCGTCATGGCCGTCGGGGTCTACATCTTCTCGCAGAATCCCGTGCCGCAGATCCGCCGCAACCGGGCCGGCAAGAGCTCGCTGTGGCAGGATTTCGCCTCGATCTTCGGCCTGACGCTCGCCAACTTCATCATGGTGATCCCCTACATCCTCGCCTTCTTCGCCGTGTTCAAGATCTCGGGCGGCGACGTGGCCGGCGGCGGCTTCGGGGGCTTCGTCCGCGCGGTGTTCGTCATCGCGGGCTTCTTCGGGGGCGCCGCGGCGTGGTGGACGCTGCTGGCCTGCGTCATCAACCTGTTCCGCCGCCGCTTCCGCCCGCGGCACATGCTGACGATCAACCACGTGGCGGGACTCCTCATCGGCATATTGGGCATTTACACCATACTTTCGACCTTTTTTGATATTTTCCCCGATGTCGGACACTGAACGCAAGATCATAATCGCCGTCGACGGCTACTCGTCGTGCGGTAAGAGCACCTTCGCCAAAGCCATCGCCGCGCGACTGGGCTATATTTTCATCGATACGGGCGCCATGTACCGCGCCGTGACGCTCCACGCCCTCGAACGGGGCGCCATCCGCTCGGGCATCGTCTACGAGGAGGAGGTGGTCGCGCTGCTCGACCGCATCGCCATCACCTTCCGCTTCAACCCCGAGCGCGGGGCGAGCGACATCTACGTCGACGGCGATCTGGCCGAGGGCAAGATCCGCACGCTCGAGGTGAGCAACTGCGTGAGCCGCGTGAGCGCCATCCCCGAAGTGCGGGCCAAATTGGTGGCCATGCAGCAGGAGATGGGCCGCCGCAAGGGGGTGGTCATGGACGGCCGCGATATCGGCACGGCGGTCTTCCCCGATGCCGAGCTGAAGCTCTTCATGACGGCCGATCCCGCCGTGCGGGCGCGCCGCCGCTACGACGAGCTGACGGCCAAAGGCGAGCGGGTGTCGCTCGGGGAGATCGAGCGCAACGTCCGCGAGCGCGATGCCGCCGATACGTCGCGCGCCGTCTCGCCGCTGCGGCAGGCGCCCGATGCCGTGGTGCTCGACAACAGCCGCATGACCGTCGACGAGCAGATGGCGTGGTTCATGGAGCTTTTCGCAAGCCGCATGGAGCGATGATGCCGGGAGGAGTCGATGCGTCGCGGAGCGGCGGGGCCGCCTTCGCGTCCGAATGTCAGCTGCGGCTATGGTGAGGGTCGAGATCGACGATCGGTCGGGCTTCTGCTTCGGCGTCGTGCGGGCGATCACGGAGGCCGAACGGGCCCTCGAGGGGAGTGGCACGGTCTTCTCGCTGGGCGACATCGTCCACAACCGCATCGAGGTGCAGCGCCTCGAACGCATGGGGCTGCGCACGGTGTCGCACGACGACCTGCCGCGGCTCGCGGGCCGCAGGCTCTTCATCCGCGCCCACGGCGAGCCGCCCGCGACCTATGCCGAGGCGCGGCGGTGCGGCATCGAGGTGATCGACGCCACCTGCCCGGTGGTCGCCCGGCTCCAGAAGCGGGTCGTGGAGGCCCACGCCGCGATGCGGCGGGCCGGGGGGCAGGTCGTGATCCTCGGCAAACGGGGCCACGCCGAGGTGGTGGGGCTCACGGGACAGGTCGCCGCCCCGACGATCGTCGTCGAGGGGGCCGCCGATCTGGAGCGCATCGACTTCGCGCGCCCGGTCTACTTCCTCTCGCAGACGACGCAGAGCATCGCGCTGTTCGAGGAGCTGGGCGCCGAGATCCGCCGCCGTGCGGCCGATCCCGCGGCGGTGCGGGTCGACGACACGATCTGCCGGCAGGTCTCCAACCGCGAACAGCACCTCGCGGCCTTCGCCGCGCGCTTCGATGCGGTGGTTTTCGTCGCGGGCCGCAAATCCTCCAACGGCCGCGTGCTCTCGGAGGTGTGCCGCGGAGCCAATCCCCGCACCTACTTGGTCGAGGAGGCGGGCGAGATCGACCCGGCGTGGTTCGACGGAGCCGCCTCGGCGGGGGTCTGCGGCGCCACATCGACGCCGAAGTGGCTGATGCGCGCGGTCGCCGACCGCATCGTCGCCCTCACGGGCGGCGACCGCTGACACCCGCTGGAGTCCGGGGACACCCGGGGATACCTGCTGACACCCGCTGACGTCGTCAGCACCCGGGGGCACCCGGGGACACCCGCTGACGTCGTCGGCACCCGGGGATACCCGCTGGAACCCGCTGATGTCCGGGGGCACCCGAAGCCGCCGGACCGTTGTACGAACATTCAATCGAACAGATCCATGAATACCTATCTTCGCCGCTCGGTAAAATATTTCGTCGCCCTGTGCGTTCTCTGTATGGCCCTCATCGCCCTCAACCTGACGACGGGCATGGCCGCGCTCTCCTTCGAGCAGACGCTCTACGCGATGTTCCACACCCCGCGCGGGCTGCTGCTGCCGGCGACGATCGTCGTGCTGGCCGCCCTCTATCCCCGCTTCGGCTTCTCGGTGCGCCGGATCGAGGGCGACACGGAGCGCCACCGCACGCAGATCGAGCAGGCGTTCCGTTCGGCAGGCTTTTCGCTGTGCTGCGAAGGGGACGAGACGCTCGTCTTCCGCGCCGACGGCTTCGTGCGGCGGCTCGCGATGCTCTGCGAGGACGAGGTCCGCGTGTCGCAGTACGGACAGTGGATCGTGCTGGAGGGCAATCGCCGGGGCGTGGCGCGTGCCGCCTACCGGCTGGAGTCGTACCTGCAAATGATCGGACACGATGAACAAGAACACGAATAAACCCCTTTTGCGCCGCACGGCGGCGGCCGCCGCGCTCGTCGCCGCTGCCGCCTGCACGCTCTTCGCCCACCGCAACGACTTCGGACTGGGCCGCAACATGGAGATCGCCGTCAACATGATGCGGACCCTCTCGCAGGAGTACGTCGACCCGATCGACCCCGACAAGCTGATGGAGGGGGCCGCCGCGGGCATGGTGGCCGATCTGGACCCCTACACGGAGTTCATCCCCGAGAGCGGGATGCAGCGCTTCGAGCTGCTCACCACGGGCAAGTACGGCGGCATCGGTTCGCTGATCCGCCAGAAGGAGGACTACGTGCGCATCGCCCAGCCCTACGAGGGCTCGCCGGCCGACCGCGCGGGGCTGAAGATCGGCGACCGGATCGTCGCCATCGACGGCGAGGATGCCGCGGGTTTCACCACCGAGCAGGTCTCCGACCGCCTCAAGGGCGAGCCGGGCAGCCGCGTGCGGGTGACGGTGCGGGGTCTCGACGGCGCGGAGCGTACGGCGACGATCGTCCGCGAGCGGATCGCCATTCCGGGCGTGCCCTACGTCGGATGGGCGGCCGAGGGGATCGGCTACATCCGCCACAGCGACTTCACGGAGGGGTGCTCCGAGGAGCTGCGGGCCGCGATCGAGCGGCTGCGCGCCGAGGGCGAACTGAAGGGGCTGGTGCTCGACTACCGGTCGAACGGCGGCGGCATCATGCAGGAGGCGGTGAAGATCCTCTCGATGTTCGTGCCGAAGGGCACCGAGGTGGTCACCACCGAGGGCCGCACCGAGGCGTCGCTGCAGCGCTACGCCACGGCCTCGGAACCGGTGCTTCCCGATCTGCCGCTCGCGGTGCTGGTCAACGGCAACTCGGCCTCGGCCTCGGAGATCGTCGCCGGGGCGCTGCAGGACCTCGACCGCGCCGTGCTCGTGGGGCAGCGCACCTACGGCAAGGGCCTCGTGCAGTCGACCCGTCCGCTGGGCTACAACGCCCTGCTGAAGCTCACCACGGCCAAGTACCGCATCCCCTCGGGCCGCTGCATACAGGCCGTCGACTACTCCCGCTCGCAGGAGGGCGAGGTGCGCGCCGTGCCCGACTCGCTCATCGGCGAGTTCGCCACGCGCGGCGGCCGCAAGGTCTACGACGGCGGCGGCATCATGCCCGACATCCGCACCGAGCCGCAGTACGTGAGCCGCTTCGCGGCGACGCTCTATGCGCTGGGCTTCATCGAGGACTTCTGCGACGACTGGATGCGCCGCCGGGGCGACGAGCCGATCGACCTGCGCACCTTCACGATCTCCGATGCCGACTACGCCGACTTCGTCGCCTTCATGCGGGACAAGGAGGTGCCCTACGAGTCGGATACGCGGCGGGCGCTCAAGGCGCTCCGCAAGGCCGCCGAGAGCGACCGCTTCGCCGACCTGCAGCAGACCGTCGAGCGGCTCGAGTCGGAGGTGGAGGACGACACGCAGGCCAACCTCGCGACCTACCGCAAGGAGATCGCCGAGGCGATCGACAACGACCTCGTGCTGCGCCGCGGCTATGTGCGCGGCGTGATCGGACGTTCGCTTGCCGGCGACGGGGAGCTGCAGCGCGCCGCGGAGCTGCTCCGCGACACGGCCGAATACCGCCGTATCCTCGCCGAACAGGATACGGAGCGGAAATAACCATCGGACGGAGCCGGGGCGGACGGAGCCGGTTCCGGCCGCCGGGCGGAGGAGATCCGCCGTGCGGCTCCGTCGCAACCGAAACCTCGAATCCGTTACGCCATGAAACTGCGTCGCGACATATTTTCGTTCCGCAACCGCGTGTCGGTGATCGTCGCCGGCATCCTGCTCGGCGTGCTTTCGCTGCTCTACACCAACAACATGGCCCAGCGCCTCAAGGAGAAGGAGCGGCACGATGTGGCGCTGTGGGCCCACGCGATGGAGCGCGTGATCCGCGACATCGACGGGCGGACGATCAACGATCCGCTGATCGCCGACATCATGAACAACGGCAACAACATCCCGTTCGTCATCACCGATCAGGACCTCAACCCGATCCACTGGCACCTGATCCCCAGCGAGCTGATCGACCACCCCGACCGCCTGCGCCGCCGCATCGACCGCATGACGGAGGAGAATCCCCCCATCCCGATCCGCTACCGCTGGACGCCCGACCCCGACCACTACCACATCATCTTCTACAGCGACTCGGCGCTGCTCAAGTCGCTCTACTACTTCCCCTATATCCAGCTGCTGGTCATCACGGTCTTCATCCTGCTGGGCTTCATCGCCTTCCGCTCGACGAAGCAGGACGAGCAGAACCGCGTCTGGATCGGACTGGCGAAGGAGACGGCCCACCAGCTGGGCACGCCCACCTCGTCGCTGCTCGGGTGGATCGAGTACCTGCGCGCGCAGCCGGTCGATCCGGCGGCCGTCGAGGAGATGCAGAAGGACCTCGCCCACCTGATGAAGATCGTCGACCGCTTCTCGAAGATCGGCTCCGAGACGCCGCTCACCCCGGCCAACATCAACGAGACGGTGGGCGAGACGGTGATGTACTTCCGCAAGCGCATCCCGCGCAACGTGACGCTCGACTACAACGGACTGGCCATCGCCCCGGTGCAGGCGTCGATCAACGCCGCGCTGTTCGAGTGGGTCGTCGAAAACCTGCTCAAGAACTCGCTCGACGCCCTGCAGGGCCACGGCGCGATCGAGGTGCGCATCTCGTCGGACGACCGCAACGTGATGATCGACGTCAGGGACACCGGCAAGGGCATTCCCAAGAGCAACTGGAAGCGGATCTTCGAGCCGGGATTCACCACCAAGACCCGCGGCTGGGGCCTCGGGCTCTCGCTTTCGCGCCGCATCGTCGAGGAGTACCACGGGGGCCGCATCGCCGTCATCGATTCGGAGATCGGCCGGGGTACGACGATCCGCATCACCCTCAAACGTCTGTTCGAATGAGCGGGGGCTTCGCGGTGTTCGCAGGGCACGGCGCGGCCCTCGATGCGGCCCGTGCCGCGGCGGGCGGCGGACGGGACTCCGTCGGAGCGCCCGATGCGCTGCCGGAGGCGGTGTTCGTGCCGACGGCAGGTCCGGGGGCGGAGGCCGCCGGGGAAGGTGTGCTGCCGGTGGCTGCGGTGCGGGAAGGTGCGCTGCCGGGGCCTGCCGCGCTGGACGGAGAGCCGGAGGCCGCGACGACGGCCGGTCCGGGGGCGGAGGCCGCGACGTGGGAAGGGGTGCCGGCGGCCGCGGCATCGCGGACGGCGTTCGGTGCGCTTCCGAAAGAGGGCCCCGTCTACCGCGACGTCTCGCCGGCGGAGTTCTACGGCGCGGCATCCGTCGCGGTGCCGCCCGAGCCGTTCCGCTCCCCGCCGGGGGCGACGATCGGCGATGCGCCCCTCTATCGGGGCTGCCTGCTGGCGCTGGCGGCCGCCTATGCGGTCTTCGTCGTCCGGCATCGCGACGACATCGTCCGCCTGTTCGGCCGCGTGCGGCGCGACACGGTCCGGGCCCGCGACTGCGACGAGGAGTCGGGCGGCAGCGGTTTCGGCCGCTTCCTCAACCTCGCCGCCCTGCTCGGCACCGCCTTCGCGGGGATCGCGGCGGTGAAGTACGGCGCTGCGCTGCCGCTGCCCGCATGGACCGCGGCGGTGCCGCAGGGTGCCGCCCTGCTGCTCCACGCAGGCGTTTTCGCGCTCGCCTGCGCGGTCGCGGCCTACCAGTTCGCGGTGCTGCGCACGGCGGGCGCCGTGACGCTCGAGCAGCCCTTCGCCGCGCAGCTGCTGCGGCTCAAGCACACCTATTTTTCGTTCGGCGCCGTCGTCGTGTCGCCGCCGCTGCTCCTCTTCGCCCTCGCTCCGGGGGGCACGGGCGGCGCATGGCTCTGCCTCGCGGCGGCCGGGTCGGCCGTTACGGCGGTCTTATACGTCAGGGAGACGCTCTATCTGTTTCTCGGCAAAAAAATTTCGATTTTGCATTGGTTTTTGTACCTTTGCACCGTGGAAGTCTTCCCCGTCAGCCTGTTATGTCTGCTGGCGGCGAGATGACGCATCGTTAGGAAATTAAAAAGAAGGTTAGATTGAAAGTTAAAAGCGTACTGGTTTCGCAGCCGCGGCCCGCAATCATCGAGAAATCCCCGTTCTACGAACTCGCCGGCAAATACGACGTAGAGATCGCCTATCGCCCCTTCATCCGCGTCGTGGGCGTATCGCTCAAGGAATTCCGCGCACAGCGCGTCGAGATACTGACGCATACGGCCGTGATCTTCACGTCGCGAACGACCGTCGACAGCTTCTTCCACATCTGCGAGGAGGCGCGCATCACCGTGCCCGAAACGATGAAGTACATCTGCCAGACGGAGGCCGTGGCGCTCTACCTGCAGAAGTACATCGTCTACCGCAAGCGCAAGATCTCGTTCGCCGACGGCACGTTTACCTCGCTGCTCGAGCTGATCGTCAAGCACAAGGACGAAAAGTGCCTCTTGGCCTTGAGCGAGCCCCACAAGCCCGAGCTGCCCGAGACGCTCGCCAAGCTGAAACTTCCGGTCGATCCCGTGATTCTGGCCCGTACGGTCGCCGCCGATCTCGACGACGTGCATCCGGCCGACTACGACCTGCTGGCCCTCTACTCGCCGTCGGACGTCAAGACGCTCGTCGAGCGCTTCGGTACGGAGCGGCTGCCCGCCGTCGCCGTCTTCGGCGAGGGTACGCTCCGCACGGCCGTCGAGGCGGGTATTCCCGTGGTGGCCAACGCTCCGACCCCCGAGGCGCCCTCGATGGCCAAAGCCGTCGATCTCTACCTCGCGAAGGTCGAGCGCGGCGAGGAGATCGTCCCCGTGGAGCTGATCGCTGACCTGCAGAAGGAGGAGTTCATCCGCACGCAGCAGCACAAGCTCGCGAAACGGAGCCGTGCGCGGCGCCCGGCGGCGGAATCCCGCAAATAAACCCCTGTTTCCCATGTCGTCCGCCCATGCGCTACCCCGTTCGGAACGGCTCCGCTCGCTCGGAGCCGTGCGGCGGGTGTTCGAGAGCGGCGAGAGCGGCTTCGTGTTTCCGTTCCGCTACGTGTGGTATGCCGAGCCCGACGCCGCGCCGTCGGTCGAGGTGCTCTTCTCGGTGCCCAAGCGGTTCCACAAGCGGGCCAACCGGCGCAACCTGCTGCGCCGCCGTACGAAGGAGGCCTACCGCCTCCACAAGCAGCTCGTCGGCACCGGCGGCCGTGCGCTGAACGTCGATCTGGCGCTGATCTACTCCTCGAAGGAGGTCCACTCCTACAAAACCGTCGAACGCGCCGTGCGCCGCATTCTGGAGGCGATCGACGCGCGTCTTTAGAACCGCCGCAACGGCGTCGCTCCGATGGATCGCAAACAGCTCCTCCGCCGTCTCTGCGCGCTGCCTCTGATCGCGGCGGTGCGCTTCTACCAGTATTGCATCTCTCCCTTCACGCCCCCTTCGTGCCGCTTCACGCCCACCTGTTCGCAATATGCGCTCGAGGCGCTGCGCCGCTACGGGCCCCTGAAGGGCGGCTGGCTCACGCTGCGGCGCCTCGCGCGCTGCCACCCGTGGGGCGGCAGCGGCTACGATCCGGTGCCGTGAGCGTCGGAGCGGGTGCGCCCGATGGCTCTCCGTGGTCCGGCAGTTGCCGCGGTGCCGTTGGGTAGCGCGGGCGGCGGGGTGCTGTTCGTTCGCGTTGCTGTGCTTGCCGGATGCCGCCCGATCGAGCCTCGGGGCCTGCCTGTTCGCCGTGCGTCCGTACCTCCGTATCCGTCCGCCTGCCTTCCTGCCGCGCCTCGATCCTCGTCGGGGTGCCGTCCGATCGTGCGGACGGCCGAGCCGCTGCGGCCCGCATCTCTTCCTGCCGATCCGCCCTCCTGCAGGCCGTGCCTCCGCCGATTTCCCTCCGGAGCCGGGGCCGCGAACGGAAACGTCCGGCTCCGAACCCTCGGAACCGGACGCATGCGCCGCATCGGGATGCGCGCTACCGTTTCTCCTTTTTCTGCCGGGCGATGATCGTCTGCAGGTTGTCCATGAACTCGTCGGGGGCCGCGGCGCCCTGAATCCGGCCGAGCAGCTCGCCCTCGACCGTGAAGACGAGGTAGAGGGGGATGGCCCCCTTGCCGTAGCGCTGCATCAGCTCGCGGCCCGTGGCCTTGTCGGTGTCGTACTTGGCCGACACGAAGCGCTCGGACATGAATTCGCCGACGTCCTTGCGCGAGAAGACCTGCCGCTCCATCATCCGGCAGGGCGGACACCACGAGGCGTAGAGGTCGATGAAGACCAGCTTGCCCTGCTTGCGGGCCAGTTCGCGGACGGCGTCCGTCGAGCCCGTTTCGAACTTTACCTGCGCCTGCGCCGCGCCCGCTCCGAGCGCCAGCAGCAGAAGGAATATCCATTTTTTCATGCTTCTTGTGAGTGTATTTCTCGGTTCGTTGCAAAATTTGCGCCCGAATCTCCCGCCGGTGCGGTTTTCGGGAAGGGCGGGTCGAGGCGCAGCGGGTGCGGTGCTGCGGGGAGTGCTCCGCAGCGTCCGGAGCCACCCGGCCGGGAGGCGTCACTCCCGGTTGCGGCCGTCGAGGCGCTCGGTGCTCAACAGGCCGCAGGCCGCTTGGATGTCCTCGCCGCGCGAGGCGCGGATGGTGGTGCGGATGCCGCGGGCGGTGAGCGCGTCGCGGAAGCGGACCATCGCCGCGTCGTCGGGCGAGAAGTAGGGCGAATCGGGGATCCGGTGGAACCGGATGAGGTTGATGCGGCACTTGATGCCGTTGAGCAGGCGGCACAGCTCGCGGATGTGGCGCGGCGAGTCGTTCAGACCGCTCATGACGATGTACTCGAACGATACGCGGCGCTGGTGCGTGAAGTCGTATTCGCGCAGGATCGCCGCGACCTCGGCGATCGGCCACGCCCGCTCGACGGGCATGATCGCGGCCCGCTCCCCGGCGAAGGGGTTGTGCAGGCTCACGGCCAGATGGACCTTCGTCGCGTCGAGGAAGCGCCGCAGCGCGGGCACGACGCCCGCCGTCGAGACGGTGATGCGGCCCGGCGCCCAGCCCATCCCCCACGGCGCGGTGAGGATCCCGACGGCGCGCAGCACCCCGTCGAGGTTGTCGAGCGGTTCGCCCATGCCCATGAAGACGACGTTGGTGAGCCGCTCGAATTCGGGCAGCGAGACGATCTGGTTGAGGATCTCGGCCGCCGTGAGCGACCGGCGGAGCCCCTGCCGGCCCGTGGCGCAGAAGCGGCACCCCATGCGGCAGCCGGCCTGCGACGAGACGCAGAGCGTGGCCCGCTCGCCGTCGGGGATGTAGGCCGATTCGATGTGGTGGCCCCCGTCGATGCGGTAGAGGTACTTCTTCGTGCCGTCGGCCGAGAGGCTCGCGTGCACGGGCGGCGCGAGCACCGGGCGGCAGCGCTCGGCGAGGCGGGCGCGGTGCGCGGCGGCGATGTCGGTCATCAGGGCCGGGTCCTCCGTGCGCCGCACGTAGAGCCAGCGGGCGAGCTGCCGGGCGGCGAAACGCGGCATCCCCAGCTCGGCGCAGAGCCGGGCCAGTTCGTCGGGCGTTTTGCCGTACAGAGGCTCGTGCGGGGTCATCTCGGTGGGGGCGAAGGGATTGTTGCGGGGCAAAATTAGCGAAAAAATCGAAGTTTTTCGTGCGGGATGGCGCGATTTCGGTTTTTTCTTTTTATATTTGTGGTGCATAGCTCGCTGTGCGCCGGAATTCGTATTCGGAACAATCAAAAAATCAGATAAGATGGAAATCAAGAAATCGCCCAAAGCGGACCTTCAGAACAAGCGGGGTCTTCTGCTCGAAATCGGTTTGGCGGTGTCGCTCGCGCTGGTGATCGTGGCTTTCGCCTACACGCCGAAGGAGCATCGCGTCGAAAAGGTCGACCTGAACTACGGTCCGGTCGAGGTGGAGATGAACGAGATCACGCGCAACGACCAGAAGCCGCCCGAGCCTCCCAAGAAGGTCGAGGTGAAGGTCATCACCGACCTGCTTCAGGTCGTGACCAACGACACGAAGATCACCACCGACGTCGAGTTCGCCGACTTCGACGAGGACACCGAGGTGATCCAGACCGTCGAGATCAAGGAGGAGGAGGTGATCGACGACCAGCCCTTCCTCGTGGCCGAGACGATGCCCTCGTTTCAGGGCGGCGACCTCAACACGTTCCGCTCGTGGGTGCAGTCCAACGTCAAATTCCCGCAGATCGCCCTCGAAAACGGCATTCAGGGCCGCGTGGTCCTTTCGTTCGTGATCGAGAAGGACGGCCGTCTGACCAACATTCAGGTGCTGCAGACGCCCGACCGTTCGCTCTCGGAGGAGGCGATCCGCGTGCTGAACAAGTCGCCGAAGTGGAGCCCCGGCAAGCAGCGCAATCAGGTGGTACGCGTCAAGTACACCCTGCCCGTCGACTTCCGTGTGCAGAACTAAACGGCTTTTGTCGTTCCGATCGAGGAAATCCGGCGTTATCGCGGGATTCCCTTCTTTTTGGTAGGGCCCGGCAGGGCGGCGCGGTCTTTGCCCCGCGGCGGAGACGGCCGTCGCGGCGCTGCGGGAATCGCTTTGCGGAGCGGTTCCGCGGGAATGACGCTGCGGGAGCGGCCGTGTCGAAGGATCGGCCTTGCGGAGCGGCTCCGGGGGAGCGGCCGTTTCTCCGGCGGGACTTTTTCTCTGGGAGGAGTCTTCTCCGGCGGGGGCTTCGAGAGGCTTTGTCCTCATCTTCGGCGGGCCGTGTCTCCGGCAGCGACAGTTACCGATGGGGCGGGTCCGCACTGCAATCGGGGCTTGTCCGCGAAAATTCCGGGCCGCCCGCTGTCGGCGGCGGCCGATGAAACGAAAAAAAACGAACGATGACAATACAGGAACAGAAAACGAACAACGAACCGGCGACGGTCCGTCCCGACGGACGCGAACGCGCCGTGCTGGTGGCCGTGATCCGCGACGATCAGGATCCGCGGCAGGCCGCCGAATACCTCGACGAACTGGAGTTTCTGGCCGAGACGGCCGACATCGTGTGCGAGCGCCGCTTCACGCAGCGCCTGCCCCAGCCCTCGTCGCGCATCTACGTGGGTCCGGGCAAGCTGGAGGAGATCGCCGCGTGGTGCGAGGAGCGGGAGATCGACGTGGCGATCTTCGACGACGAGCTCTCGCCGTCGCAGACCCGCAACATCGAGAAGGCGCTGCCGTGCCGCGTCCTCGACCGCACGCGCCTGATTCTCGACATCTTCCTGTCGCGCGCGCAGACGGCCTACGCCAAGACGCAGGTGCAGCTGGCCAACTACGAATACCTGCTGCCGCGTCTGTCGGGCATGTGGACCCACCTCGAACGGCAGCGCGGCGGCACGGGCACGCGCGGCGGCGCGGGCGAACGCGAGATCGAGACCGACCGCCGCATCGTGCGCAACCGCATCGCCAAGCTGAAGGAGGATCTGAAGCGGATCGACCGCCAGATGGCCGTGCAGCGCTCGAACCGCGGACAGATGGTGCGCGTGGCGCTGGTGGGCTATACGAACGTCGGCAAGTCGACGCTCATGAATCTGATCGCCAAGAGCGAGGTCTTCGCCGAGAACAAGCTCTTCGCCACGCTCGACACCACGGTGCGCAAGGTGGTCTTCGACAACCTGCCCTTTCTGCTGTCGGACACCGTGGGGTTCATCCGCAAGCTGCCCACCGAGCTCATCGAGTCGTTCAAGTCGACGCTCGACGAGGTGCGCGAGGCCGATCTGCTGATCCACGTGGTCGACGTGTCGCACCCGCAGTTCGAGGATCAGATCGCCGTGGTGAAGCAGACCCTGCAGGAGATCGGCGCGGGCGACAAACCCGTCTATCTGGTCTTCAACAAGGTCGACGCCTACACCTATGTGGAAAAGGACGAGTTCGACCTCACGCCCCCGACGCGCGAGAACCGCTCGCTCGACGACCTGAAGCGGAGCTGGATCGCGCAGGAGAACACCCCCTGCATCTTCCTCTCGGCGCTCCGGAAGGCCAACATCGACAAGTTCCGCTCGGACCTCTACGGCATGGTGCGCGAGATCC
The DNA here is from genome assembly GCA_910576555.1 of uncultured Alistipes sp. Classification (GTDB taxonomy): domain Bacteria; phylum Bacteroidota; class Bacteroidia; order Bacteroidales; family Rikenellaceae; genus Alistipes. Next base: position 102,853 of record CAJTIY010000002.1, read on the forward strand.
ATGCGGGGCGCTATCCGTTCAACGACTTCCTCTATTGATACCAAACATCCCTCTGTTATGAACCTGCACATCCTCAACCGGCAGAACACTCTGCTGAACAAGTTCATCGCCCAGATCCGCGACAAGGAGATCCAGCGCGACTCGATGCGTTTCCGCCGCAATCTGGAGCGCATCGGCGAGATTTCGGCCTACGAGATCTCGCGCACGCTCCACTACGTGCCCCGCGTCGTGGAGACCCCGCTGGGCGAAGCCACGGTCGAGACGATCGACGACCGGATCGTCATCGCGACGATCCTCCGGGCGGGACTTCCCTTCCATCAGGGTTTTCTCAACTACTTCGACGACGCGCAGAACGCCTTCGTCTCGGCCTACCGCAAGAGCACGAAGGACGGCAAGTTCAAGGTGAAGGTCGAGTACATTTCGTGCGGCGATCTGGAGGGCAAGACCCTGCTGCTGGTCGACCCGATGCTGGCGACGGGTTCGTCGCTCGTGCTGGCCTACGAGGCGCTGTGCGAGCGGGGCGGCATGCCCGCGCATACGCACGTGGCGTCGGTCATCGCCTCCGAGCAGGGCATCGACTACGCGATGAAGCATCTGCCGCACGAGACCGCCACGATCTGGGCCGCGGCGGTCGACGAGGAGCTCACCTCGCGCTCCTACATCGTGCCGGGGATCGGCGACGCGGGCGATCTGGCCTACGGCGAGAAGCTGTAGGGTCGCGCTCCTCGCCTGCGGAACGGAGGGGGCGGCCCGCCCCCGAAAACGGATGAACGATGAAGAAAAAACTCGCATTTCTCTGCGCCGTATTCGGAGCCACGCTGCTGCTGATGGCGCTCCAGAAACCCGTGTTTCTGGCCTATAACGCCGTCGAGGCCGCGGGGGCCACGCTGGGCGAACGGTGGGCGGTCGTGCGGCACGGCCTGCGGCTCGACGCGACCGTCGCGGGGTATGTGACGGCGCTGCCGCTGCTGCTCGTCTTCGCGTCGCTGTGGGTGCGTCTGCCGCGGCGGGCCTGCTCCGCCGTGCTGACGGGCTACTTCGCCCTCGTGGCGGTGTTCGCCGCCGCGACCTTCGCCGTGAATGTCGCCCTCTACGAGCATTGGGGCTTTCCGCTCGACGCCACGATCCTCGTCTACCTCGCCGACCCGAAGGAGGCGATGGCGAGCGTCGACTTCTGGCTCGGGGTGCGGCAGACGGCGCTCTTCCTGCTCTATGCGGGCGGTGCGACGGCGCTCTACCGCCTCATCGTGCGGCGGCTGTTCGACGGCGAGCCGCTCCGGCGCCGGGCCGCGCTGCCGTGGTCGGCGGCGATGGTGCTGCTCGCGGGCCTCGATTTTCTGGCGATCCGCGGCGGCGTGGGCGCCTCGACGGCCAATGTCTCGAAGGTCTGCTTCTCGACGAACCAGTTTCTCAACCATGCCGCCGTCAACCCCGCCTTCTCGTTCCTCGCCACGCTGGGCGATCCGACCGACTATGCGGCCGAGTACCCCTTCTTCGACGAGGCGACCCGCGCCGCGAAGTTCGAGGCGCTGCGCGGCAACGGCCCCGCGGCGGGCGAGCCGGAGCGGGTGCTCACGACCGGGCGTCCCAATGTCGTGGTGGTGATCCTCGAGAGCTTCGCCCGCACGATCATGGACGAGACGGTCGACGGCGAGCCGGTGATGCCCTGCATGCGGCGGCTCAAGGACGAGGGCATCTGGTTCGAGAACTTCTTCGCCAACTCCTTCCGCACGGACCGCGGCGAGGTGGCGATCCTGAGCGGATTCCCGGCGCAGACGCGCATCTCGATCATGAAACTCCCGGCCAAGAGCCGCAACCTCCCCTCGCTGGCCCGCTCGCTCGGCCGCGCGGGTTACGACACGAGCTTCGCCTACGGCGGCGACCTCGACTTCACCGACCAGTCGTCGTACATGTACGCCACGGGGTGGCAGGAGCTCGTCTGGCAGAAGGACCTCCGCTTCGACGCGAAGCCCTCGGCGTGGGGCTACGACGACGCGCTGATGTGCGACTGGTTCGCCGATCGGGTCGTCGCGCTCGATGCGGCCGGGCGCCCCTTCCTCGCGGGGCTGCTCACGTTGAGCAGCCACAAACCCTTCGACGTGCCTTTCGAGCGCTTCGAGCATCCGGTGCTCAACGCGATGGCCTTCACCGACGACTGCGTGGGCCGCATGATCGACCGCCTGAAGGCCTCGCCCGCGTGGGAGAACCTCCTCGTGGTGCTGGTGGCCGACCACGGCTACCCCTACCCGCGGACGCTCGCCTACAACGAGCCGCTGCGCCACCGCATCCCGATGATCTGGACGGGCGGCGCCGTGGCGGGGCCCCGCACGGTGGAGCGCTACGCCTCGCAGATCGACCTCTGCGCCACGCTCCTCGGACAGCTGGGCCTCCCGCACGACGACTTCGACTACAGCAAGGACCTTTTCGCCGGCTCCCCCCCCCGCGCATTCGGCTACTACACCTTCAACGACGGATTCGGCGTGGTCGACGCTTCGGGTGCGGCCGTGTGGGACGCCGCGGGCGGCCGGGCGGCCGAGGGTTCCGATCCCGGGCTGCTCGACGTGGGCCGCACCATGCTGCAGACCACCTACGTCGACATCGCGGGACGGTGAAATACCTCGTTTCAGGTATTTCCGGAACGGAGGATTTCGGTTAACTTTGCCCCGTGCCGACCGTCGCGACCGGCACGACGCGTAAAACAGAGCCTATCATGTACAAACGCAGCTATACGCCCGACGACCGGATGTGCGATCTGGTCTGCGACCGCTATTCGGTGCTTCAGGTGATGAGCCGCTTCGGCATCGCGCCGGGCTTCGGCGACAAGCGCATCGCCGAGGTGTGCGCCGACCGCGAAGTCGACACGGCGACCTTCCTCGCCGTGGTGAACATGCACCTCGGAGGCGGCAGCGCCGCCGCGGGCGAGGTGTCGGTCCGCGCGCTTACCGATTACCTCCGCAACGCCCACCGCTATTTCCTCTCGTTCCGCCTTCCGGCGATCCGCCGCAAGCTCATCGAGGCGGTGGACTGCAGCCGCAGCGACGTGTCGCTGGCCATCATGCGCTACTTCGACGAGTATGCGGCCGAGGTCGACGGCCACATGGCCTACGAGGAGCGGACCGTCTTCCCCTACGTCGAGGCGCTGCTCGAGGGGAGGCCCAGCGACTACTCGATCGAGGTCTTCCGGCGCCGCCACGACCGGGTCGAGAGCCACTTGAGCGAGCTGAAGAACATCATCATCAAATACTACCCCGCGGGCGGCACGAGCGCGCTCAACGGCGCGCTTTTTGATATCTTCGCCTGCGAGGAGGAGCTCGCGTCGCACAACGCCGTGGAGGACGAGATCTTCATACCGGCGGTCGAACGGCTGGCCGCGCAGGGCGGTGCGGAGCCCCGGCCGGAGCCCTTGAGCGCCCGCGAGCGGGAGATCATCGTCTGCGTGGTGAAGGGCATGACCAACAAGCGGATCGCCGACGCGCTCTGCATCTCGACGCATACGGTGGTGACCCACCGCCGCAACATCGCCGCGAAGCTCCAGATCCGCTCCGCGGCGGGGCTGACGATCTATGCGATCGTCAACAAACTGGTCGACCTCTCCGAGATCGGCGATCTGCTCGACCAGCAGCAGGCATGACGCACGAATACGGACAATTTCCATGACGCACGAACACGGACACGAACACCGCGACCTGCGGCACGAGTCGCTTACGCGGGCCTTCCGCTGGGCCATCGGGCTCAATGCGGCGTTCGTCGTCGTGGAGTTCGTCGCGGGGCTGGTCTACGACTCGATGGGACTGCTCTCCGATGCCGGGCACAACCTCTCCGACGTGGCGGGGCTGCTGCTGGCGCTGCTCGCCTACCGCCTTTCGCGCGTGCGCACGACGCCGCACTACACCTACGGCTACCGCAAGAGCACGGTGCTCATCTCGCTGCTCAATTCGGTGATCCTGCTCGTCGCCGTGGGGATGATCGTCGCCGAGAGCATCGGGCGCATGATCCATCCCGCGCCGGTCGCCGGCGGCGCCGTGGCGTGGACGGCGGGCATCGGCGTCTTCGTCAACGGATTCACGGCGTGGCTTTTTCTCAAGGACAAGAACCGCGATCTGAACGTCAAGGGGGCCTATCTGCACATGGCCGCCGATGCGCTGGTCTCGGTGGGGGTGCTCGTCTCGGGGCTGGTGATTCTCCGCACGGGGTGGACGATCGTCGATCCCATCGTGGCGCTCGTCGTCGCTGCGGCGATCGTTGCTTCGGTCTGGTCGCTCACGCGCGACAGCCTGCGTCTGTCGCTCGACGGCGTGCCGGCGGGCATCGACATCGGACGCATCGTCGAGACGATGCAGCGCGACCCGGGCGTCGCGGCCGTGCATCACGTGCATGTGTGGGCCATCAGTACGACGGAGAATGCCCTCACGGCGCATGTCGTGCTGCTGGATGTCGCCGGGATGGAGGCGGTCAAGGTGCGGCTCAAGGCGGCGCTGCGGGATTCGGCGATCACCCACGCGACGCTCGAATTCGAGGCCGTCGACTGCACCTGCAGCGACCGGGGCGAGTGAACGGCGGGCCAGCCGGAACCTCTCCGGATCGCCGGACCGCACTGGTGGAGGTTCGCCGGGCGTCGGATCGCGAGACTACGGCTTCGGCGGTCGGCTGCGGACTGCACCGCGCGCTTTGTCGCCGCGCCGTTCCGCGCCGGTTCGGGCTCTCCCGGGCTCTCCCGTGTCGGGCGCCTTACTTGGCCGCGTAGACCACCTTTTTCGTTTCGAAAAACTCCTCGTCGAAGAAGTCGGGGATGTCGAAGATCCGCCACCGCATGCCCGTTCGGGCCAGCTCCTCGGCCAGATCGCCCCCTTTCAGATAGAGAATGCCGTCGTCGAGCGTGCCGTGCCGGCCCCGCTCGATGCGGTTCCAGACCCAGCCCACGAATTCGGGCATGGCCGTGACGGCGCGCGATACGACGTAGTGGTAGCGCTCCGGGAGCGTCTCGACCCGCGTGCAGCGGGGCGCGAGGTTGCGCAGTCCGAGCTCCGCGGCGACGCCCTCCACCACCGCGATCTTCTTGCGGATGGAGTCGGCGGCGGTGAAATGCGCCTCGGGGAAGAGGATCGCCAGCGGCACCGAGGGGAAGCCGCCGCCGCATCCCACGTCGAGGATGCGGGCCCCCGCGTCGAAGCGGCAGACCTTCGCGATGGCCAGCGAGTGGAGGACATGGCGCAGATAGAGCTGGTCGAAATCCTTGCGCGAGACGACGTTGATGCGCGCATTCCATGCGGCGTAGAGGTCGTAGAGCGCCGCGAAACGGCGGCGCTGCTCTTCGGTGATATCCGGAAAGTATTTGAGAATGAGCTCCACGGTGGGTTCGGTTTGGGGTCAGGGACGATGGTTTGCGGCGGGCGTCGCGGGCGTCGCGGGTGTGTCGGGTGTGTCGGGTGTGTCGGGTGTGTCGGACGCGGCGGCCTCCGCAGGTGCCCTTTGCTGCCGTCCCGTGCGGCTCTTCGGGGCGGCCGGGCCTCCCCGGCCGCGCGTCGAGGCGAACTGCTGCCCGTCGTTGCGGACGATGAGCGTGCACATCCGCTCGCGGGCGCGGTGGATCTGGGTCTTGACCGTGCCGAGCGGCAGCGAGAGCTTCGCGGCGATCTCCTCGTAGGAGTATTCGTCGAAGAAGCGCAGCACGATCAGTTGCCGGTAGCGGGGCGTCAGCCGCTCGAGGTAGTGTTCGATCTGGGTGCGCTGCTGCAGGTTGATGACGCTCTCCTCGGGCGTGGGGCCCGGTGCGACGGGCGCGGCGAAGCGCTCGTCGATCGGAAGGTCCTCCTGCCGGCGGCGCACGAAGTCGACGAACGTGTTGCGGGCGATGGTGTAGACCCACTGTCCGAAGGTGTAGCGGGCGTCGTAGCTGTGGAGGTTGATGTAGACCTTGATGAAGGTCTCCTGCAGCAGGTCGTCGATGTCGCCGATGCCGCCCAGCCGCTGTGCGAAGAGGCGGTGGATGGCGTCGCGGTAGCGGTTGAAGAGGTACTCGAACGCCGTGTCGTCGCCCGCGAGGACGAGCTCTGCGAGGCGCCGGTCTTCGGCTACGATGTAGTCGTCTATCTCCATACGCGACGGTCTTTGCGCAGCAGCATGAGGCGCAGCACGAGCGCCAGCAGGGGTTCGAGCAGGTCGTAGATCGCGTAACGGCCCGCGATGCCCCGCTCGCCCAGACGACGGGCGATGCGGCGCACCTCGATCGCCACGACGAGGTAGCGGATCAGGCCCAGCGCCGCCGCCGCGAGCTTGTATTCGAGCGGCATGACCGCCACGGCGACCAGCAGCGCGAGGAAGAAGAGTGTGCGCGAGCCGATCTCCCATGCCGCGGAGTTCCGGGCCGCCTGCGGGTAGAAGGCGGCGGCCGAGCCGTAGTAGCGCAGACGGCTCATCCACCAGCCCATGCCGCCCCATGTCTTCTCGCTCAAGGTGGCGCGCGGCGAGAGCACCACGCTCGCATTGTCGTCGGCGAGGATGCGCGGCAGGAAGAGGTCGTCCTCGCCGATGTTCATGTTCAGGCAGTTGAAGCCGTTGGCCCCGAAGTAGAGGCGCTTGGTGAAGCCGTAGTTCTGGAACATGGCCCGATAGGGACGCCGGCGCACCGCCCGGGCGAGCCATGCGGCGGCGTGCATCATGCGCCACGTGCGCATCAGGTAGTTGGCGAGGCCCTTCGTGCGTTCGATGCCGCAGTAGCCCAGCACGATGTCGCCGCGCACGAAGCCTTTGGCCATGAGCGAGAGCCAGCGGTCGGAGGTGGGCACGCAGTCGGTCGAGGTGAAGACCATGTGCTCGCAGTGCGCCGACTTGATGCCGACGTTGAGCGCCATCTTGCGCGAGATGGGGAAACGGGGGTCGAGCAGGATCTTCGTCGTGGCGATCTGCGGGAAGGTGTTCTTCAGCCGCTCGAGGTCCTCGTAGAAGTCGTTGTCGCGGCCCACGTAGACGATCACGATCTCGAAGTCGGGGTAGCTCTGGGCCAGCATCAGCGGCAGGCGCTCCTCGACGAAGGCGTAGTCCTCCGAGAACATGGGCACGATGACCGAGATCGGCGGCTCGGCGTCGAGCCGCTTCGGCCGGCGGCTGTTTTTGTAGCCGGGGATGCGTCCGCAGGCGAAGATATAGTAGTGGAGCTGTACGCCCAGCAGCAGCGACAGCACTCCGGCGAGCGCTGCGCCCTCCCAGCCGTAGCATGCGAGAAACGATTCGAAAAACTGCATGATCGCGAGAAATATCGACAAAGGTACAAAACAATTCAGAATCCGGAATTCAGAAATCACAATAATTTTGCCTACTTTTGCGAACGGGATCGCCCTGCGCCTCCGCCCGGGAGCCGCCGGAGGCCTTTCTCGCCGCGGGGCGGGGGATGCCGTGCGGCGGGGATCCGGGGCGGGAGTTCCGGGAACGGCGCCGCCCGATCGCCCGCTTCGGTGCGGGGGATCCGGGGGATTCGGCGCTGCGCGACGCGGCGGCGGTGGGCGGCGATTCCGCCTTCGGAGCCGGCGCGGACGCAGTGCGGCTGACTGCGGATCCGGTGCGACTCCGGTGCGGCTGACTGCGGCCCCGGCGCGAACGATCGAGACGCGCTCGGCCGCCCCTCGGCCGGGACGACCCGGATCGCCCGGGCAAGGCCTTCGATGTATGCCCGGCGAGGAGGCGGGACGACCCGTCCCTCGGACGGAGAAACAGGATTTTTACGACATGGAATTTACGTTACAGCATAAAGACCCCGCTTCGCGGGCCCGCGCGGGCGAGCTGCGCACCGACCACGGCACGATCCTTACGCCGATCTTCATGCCCGTGGGCACGGCCGCGACGGTCAAGGGTCTTTTCCACCGCGACGTGCGCGACGAGGCGCGGGCGCAGATCATTCTGGCCAACACCTACCACCTCTACCTGCGTCCCGGCATGGAGATCATCGAGCGGGCGGGCGGCGTGCACCGCTTCTCGACGTGGGAGGGCCCCATGCTCACCGACAGCGGCGGCTTTCAGGTCTTCTCGCTCGCGGCGTGCCGCAAGCTCAAGGAGGAGGGGTGCCACTTCCGCTCGCACATCGACGGCTCGAAGCACCTCTTCACGCCCGAGAGCGTGATCGACACCGAGCGGACGATCGGCGCCGACATCATGATGGCCTTCGACGAGTGCCCGCCGGGCGACGCTCCGCGCGAGTACGCCGCCAAGTCGCTGGCGCTCACCGAGCGGTGGCTCGACCGCTGCTTCGCGCAGTACCACCGCACGGCGCCCAGATACGGCCACTATCAGGCGCTCTTCCCCATCGTGCAGGGCTGCACCTACCCCGACCTGCGGGCCCGGGCGGCGGAGAACGTCCTGCAGTACGACGCCGACGGATACGCCATCGGCGGTCTGGCGGTGGGGGAGCCCACCGAGGTGATGTACGAGATGATCGAGGTGGTCGACGCCATCCTGCCCGAGAACCGGCCCCGCTACCTGATGGGCGTGGGCACGCCGGCCAACATCCTCGAGGGCATCGCCCGCGGCGTGGACATGTTCGACTGCGTGATGCCCACGCGCAACGGCCGCAACGGCCAGCTCTTCACGGCCGAGGGCATCATCAACATCCGCAACAAGAAGTGGGAGGCGGACTTCTCGCCGATCGACCCCGAGGGCACGGCCTTCGTCGACACCCTCTACTCGAAGGCCTACCTCCACCACCTCTGCGTCTGCGGCGAGATGCTGGCCGCCGAGATCGCCTCGCTGCACAACATCGCCTTCTACCTGCGGCTCGCGGGCATGGCGCGCGAGCACATCGTCGCCGGCGACTTCGCGGCGTGGAAGGAGCGCATGGCGGAGCGGGTGACCCGAAGATTGTAACGAGCAAACAGATCAGTGATATGAAGCGGAAAATCGCAATCGTGGCTCGGGCGTGCGCCCTCCTGTCGGCCGGCTCGTGCGCCGAGCGTCCGGCCGGTGCCGGAAACGACGTGCTGGGCGTGTGGGCCGATGCGGACTGCGAGCTGTTGCGCACGGAGCGTTTCGCCTTCGAAAAATACTGACGCCCCAGAACCGACCGTCGCATGAAAGCAAAGTTTCCCGGGTTCAAGATTCTGGACCGCTACATACTGGGGAAGTTCCTCTCGACCTACTTCTTCGCCATCGCCATGATCATCGTCATCGTGGTGATCTTCGACTATGTGGAGAAGATCGACGACTTCACGGAGCTGAAGGCCCCGATGAAGGCGATCGCATTCGACTACTACCTCAACTTCATCCCCTTCTTCATCAACCAGTTCAGCGGCCTGTTCACCTTCATCGCCTGCATCTTCTTCACCTCGAAGATGGCCTACCAGACCGAGATCGTGGCGATGCTGTCGGGCGGCATGTCGTTCCGCCGGCTCATGTGGCCCTACTTCCTCGGGGCGCTCATCATCGCCTCGCTGTCGCTGTCGCTCAACCTGTGGATCATCCCCCGCTCGCAGCAGCACATCGTCCGCTTCGAGCAGCAGTACATCAAACGCAAGCAGAACACGAAATACGACCGCCACATCTACCGCCAGATCGAGCCCGGCACCTTCGCCTACATCCGCGGCTACCGCGAGTCGGAGCGGCAGGCGTCGTTCTTCGTCCTCGAACACTACGAGGGGGGCAGCGTGACGGCTTCGCTCGAGGCCTCGGAGGCGAAGTTCGATCCCGCGACCCGGCGGTGGACGGCGCCCCGCTACACGCGGCGCGCGTTCGACTCGCTGGGGCGGGAGCGGTTCGAGCAGTTCCGCAACCTCGACACGCTCATCAACCTCGAGGTGAGCGAACTGGGTCGCATCGCCGAGCTGATCCAGACGATGAACATCGCCGAGCTGAACACCTTCCTCGACCAGCAGCGGGCCAAAGGCTCGGATGCGATCAACCTGATCGAGGTCGAGCGCCACGCCCGCTACGCCTATCCGCTGTCGACCTTCATCCTGACGCTCATCGGCGTCTCGCTCTCGTCGCGCAAGGTGCGCGGCGGCACGGGCTTCCACATCGGCATCGGCATCGGTCTCTGCTTCTCGTACATCCTCTTCAACCGCTTCTTCGAGGAGTTCGCCAAGAGCGGTTCGCTGCCGGCCGGACTGGCCGTGTGGCTGCCCAACCTGATCTACCTCGTCGTCGCCGTCTACCTCTACCGGAAGGCGCCGAAATAGCGCGCTAACACGCAACGTTATGGAAAAAATCGCATACTACTGGCAGCGCCTGCGGCGCAATCCGCTGGCGTGGAACCTCTTCCTGATCGCCGCCGTGATCGTCGGCGCGGCCGTCGCGGCGCATGTCGTCATGCAGCTCAGCACGCGCCATGGCGCCCGGCGCATCGTGCCCGACTTCGCGGGCGTGAAGCTCGACGACGCCCGGCGCATCGCCCGCGAGCGGTCGCTCGACATCCATGTCAACGATTCGCTCTTCGTGCCCGCCTACGAGGGGGGCATCGTCCTCGACCAGCTGCCCGAAGGGGGCGTCGAGGTGAAACCCGGCCGCACGGTCTACGTCACGATCAACGCCTGCCGGCAGAAACGGGTGCCCGTGCCCTATGTCGCGGGCCGCTCGCTGCGGCAGGCCAAGAACATGCTCGAGATCGCCGGTCTGGAGATCGCCGAGCTGGTCTACCGCCCCGACATCGCCACCAACTACGTGCTGGAGGAGCGTCTGGAGGGGGTGCGGATCACCGAAACGAGTCGCGTCGAGGCCGAGATGGGCTCGGGCGTGACGCTCCACGTGGGCGTCGAGCCGGGACACGGCACGACGGTCGTGCCCCAGATCGTGGGCCTTTCGCTGCGCGACGCCAAGAGCCGCCTCTGGGAGCAGGGGCTCAACATCGGCAGGGTGCGCTTCGATCAGGGCATCAACCTCCTCAACCAGAAGGAGGCGCGGGTCTACGTGCAGATCCCCGCGGCGGAGCGCCGCGCGACGCTCGGATCGCAGGTGGAGCTCCGCCTCGCGCTCGACGGCGGCAAGATCGCCGAGCACCGCAAGACGGCCGAGCGGCAGGCCCGGCAGACGGCCGAGCAGCGGATGACCGAGGAGCGCGCCCGGGCCGATTCGGCCGCGGCGGCGGAGCTGACGCAGGAGGAGCAGGAGGAGACGGCCGGGAGATCCGATGCGGAGACCCCGGCGGGTGGCGACGACGAATTCTTCTTCTGATGGCCGACGAACGCTATATCGACGACGAGCGCGACCCCGACGCGGGCTTCGCGCCGGAGACCGACGAGGAGGGCGAGGAGTCGGGGCTTTACGAGCACTTCGCCATCACGGCCGACAAGGGGCAGTCGCTGCTGCGGCTCGACAAGTTCCTCGTGGCCCACATGGAGAACTGCTCGCGCAACCGCATACAGGCGGCGGCCGACAGCGGCAATATCCTCGTGAACGACCGCCCCGCCAAGTCGAGCTACAAGGTCAAGCCGCTCGACCGCATCCGCATCGTCATGCCGTGGCCGAAGGCCGAGTACGAGATCGTCCCGGAGGATATTCCGCTCGACATCCGCTACGAGGACGACGACCTGCTGATCGTCGACAAGGCGGCGGGCATGGTGGTCCACCCCGGCGTGGGCAACCACTACGGCACGCTGGTCAACGCCCTCACGTTCCACCTGCAGAACCTGCCCATGTTCAGCGAGGGCAACACCCGCGCGGGGCTCGTGCACCGCATCGACAAGAACACCTCGGGGCTGCTGGTCGTGGCCAAGAACGAGGAGGCGCACGCCAAGCTGGCCAAGCAGTTCTTCGACCACTCGATCCAGCGCCGCTACGTGGCCCTCGTGTGGGGCAATTTCGACACCGACGAGGGGACCGTCACGGGCAACATCGGCCGCTCGCCCCACGACCGGCAGAAGATGTTCGTCTTCGCCGACGGATCGGACGGCAAGCACGCCGTGACCCACTGGCGCGTGCTGAAGCGCTACGGCTACGTGACGCTCGTGGAGTGCCGTCTGGAGACGGGCCGCACGCACCAGATCCGCGTCCACATGGCGTGGATCGGGCATCCGCTCTTCAACGACGAACGCTACGGCGGCGACCGGATCCTCAAGGGGACGACCTTCGCCAAGTACCGCCAGTTCATCGAAAACTGCTTCGCCGCGATGCCGCGCCACGCGCTGCACGCCCGGCTGCTGGGCTTCGTCCATCCGCGTACGGGCGGGGAGGTGCTCTTCGAGAGCGAGCTCCCGGCCGATTTCCGGGCGCTGATCGACAAGTGGGAGAGCTACGGCGCCACGGCGCGTGCCGCCGTGACGGAGTAGGCGGCCGCCGGGCTGTAGCGAGGGGCCGGAGCGGGGAGCCGCCGGGTCCGCAGCTCCGGGTCCGCATGCGACCGCGCCCTTATTCGATTCATTCCGATTACGATTTACCGCCATGTTTTTGCCTACGACAGTCAAGGAGGTCCGCGAGCGCGGATGGGAGCAGCTGGACGTCATCCTCTTCACGGGCGACGCCTATGTCGACCACCCCTCGTTCGGCGCGGCGGTGGTGGGGCGCCTGCTCGAGGCCGAGGGCTACCGCGTGGCGATCGTGCCCCAGCCCAACTGGCGCGACGACCTGCGCGACTTCACCAAGCTGGGGGCTCCGCGCCTCTTCTTCGGCGTCACGGCCGGGGCGATGGACTCGATGGTCAACCACTACACGGCCAACATCCGCCTGCGGCACGACGACGCCTACACGCCCGGCGGGAAGGCGGGGTTCCGCCCCGACCGCGCCGTGGAGGTCTACACGCGCATCCTCAAGCGGCTCTATCCCCATACGCCGGTGGTCATCGGCGGCATCGAGGCGTCGTTGCGGCGCCTGACCCACTACGACTACTGGAGCGACGCGCTGCGGCCGTCGATCCTCGAGACCTCGGGCGCCGACCTGCTGATGTACGGCATGGGCGAGGGGGTGGTCGAGGAGGTCGCGCGGGCGATGCGCAACGGCTACAATGCCAAACTGCTGCGCCGCATCCGGCAGGTGGCCTTCGTCGCCGACCGCAGCTACGTCGAGCGGCTCGATCCGGCGGCGACGATCCGCCTGCACGGCTACGAGGAGTGTCTGGCCGACAAACGCGCCTTCGGCGCGAACTTCACCGTCATCGAGACCCAGAGCAACCTGCTGCGCCCCGAGGCGACGCTCGTCGAGGCGACGGGCGACCGGTTCGTGGTCGTCACGCCCCCGCGCGCCGCGCTCACGACCGAGGAGCTCGACCGTTCGTTCGACCTGCCCTACGAGCGGGCGCCCCATCCCCGCTACCGCGGCAAGGGGGCCATCCCGGCGTGGGAGATGATCCGCTTTTCGGTCAACATCCACCGCGGCTGCTTCGGCGGCTGCTCGTTCTGCACCATCTCGGCCCATCAGGGCAAGTTCATCCGTTCGCGCAGCGAGCGGTCGATCCTCGCCGAGGTGGAGCGCATCGCGGCGATGCCCGACTTCAGGGGGTATCTTTCCGACGTGGGCGCCCCCTCGGCCAACATGTACCGCATGGGCGGGCGCGACAGCGCCCTTTGCGCCCGCTGCCGGCGTCCCTCGTGCCTCCATCCGAGGAAGTGCCTCAACCTGAACGACGACCACCGGCCGCTGCTGGCGCTCTACGAGCGGATCCGCGCCGTGAAAGGGATCCGGAAGGCCTTCATCGGCAGCGGCATCCGCTACGATCTGTTCGACGACTCGCCCTACCTCGAGACCGTGCTGAAGCACCACACCTCGGGGCGGCTGAAGGTGGCGCCCGAACATACCGAGGAGGAGGTGCTGCGGCTGATGCGCAAGCCCCCCTTCGCGCTGTTCGAGCGGCTCAACGACGACTTCCGCGCCATCTGCCGCCGCGAGGGGCTGCCCTATCAGCTCATCCCCTACTTCATCTCGTCGCATCCGGGGTGTACGGAGGGCGACATGCGCGCCCTTTCGGAGCGGGTGCTCGGGCGGCTCCATTTCAACCTCGAACAAGTGCAGGACCTCACGCCCACGCCGATGACCCTCTCGTCGGTGATGTTCTACACGGGCGAGAACCCCTATACGCACGAGCCGGTCTACGTGGCCCGCACGCAGGAGGAGAAACGGCGGCAGAAGAGCTATTTCTTCGGCGGCGGGCCGGGCGGCGGATCGGGTCGCGGTCCGAACGGCGGCTCGGCCGGCGGACGGAGAGGCCCCGGCGACCGCAATCGTTCCGGCGACCGCAATCGTTCCGGCGACCGCTTCCGCTCCGGCGGACGGAGGCGGTAGGCGCCGGGGCGGAGGCGGGTGCTTGCGCGAGGACGGAGGTTCGTCCGCCGGGGCGGGCGTTCGGTTTCCCGACATGCGAAAAGGGCCGGCGGTCGAAAACCGCCGGCCCTTCTTGCGTTAGCGGGGCGCGTCAGGCCCACATGGGTTTCAGCACGCCGAACAGCACGCAGGCGATCGCCAGCGTCACGACGATGTTGAACGTCTGCGCCGCGAGGAAGGCCTGCAGCAGGTTGCGGTTCTCCTTCGAGACGATCTCCTTGAGGCGCGTGTCGAGGCCGATGCAGACGAAGGCCAGCGAGAAGAAGAGCGACGAGAACATCTTGGCGACGCCCGGCTCGACGAGCTTTCCGCCCGCCGCGGTGAGGTGTCCGGCGCTTTGCATAAGGCTGAACAGAAGCGACGCGGCGACGAAGCCGAGGATGAATTTCGGGAACTTCTCCCACACGATGCCCAGCGAGGGCCGTCCGGCGGCGCCGCGCCCGCTGCGCAGCGAGAGGTAGAGGGCGATGAAGAAAGCCACGACGCCGATCAGCACGTTCTGCGCCGCCTTGATCACCACGGCCTGCGACTTGGCCGTGAGGGCGATGTCGCCCGCGGCGGCGGGCAGCGGCGCGGCTTCGGCCATCCATTCGGTGGCCAGCTCGCTCGCGGCCACGACGCCCGACGTGGTGTCGATCGTGCCGCCGAGCCATGCGCCGGCGACCTCCTGCAGCGTCTGCGGGTCGTCGAAGAGCAGCGGCAGGATCGTCCGGGCGAGCCACGGCATGAGGTAGATCATCGGCACGACGACGATGAGCACCAGCGAGACGATGTAGGAGAGTTTGCGGTCGTCGCCGCCCGCCACGCGCGCCGCGGTGATCGAGGCCGAGACGCCGCAGATCGAGACGCCGCTGGCGAGGACCATCGCCGAGCGTTCGTCGACGCCCCGGCGCCGGGCCAGCCGGAAGGCGAAGAACCAGACGACGGCCACCACGAGGCAGGCCTGCACCAGTCCGACGACGCCTGATTTCATCACGTCGCTGAATAGGATCGTGGCCCCGAGGCAGACGACGCCGATCTTGATGAAGAACTCGCCCTGCACGGCCGGCTTCATCCATCGGGGCAGGTGCCAGAGGTTGCGGATCGCCAGACCGAAGATCACCGAGAAGAAGACCGACTCGAAGCCGTAGGCCTTGATCGCCGGGATCTGGGCCGTCATCTGGGCCAGCAGCGAGAGGGCGAAGACCGCCGCCAGCGACGGCAGCAGCCCCCGGGTCGGGCGTCCCATCAGCCGGCTGCCGGCGTAGAGGATCGCCAGCACGACGAGGAACAGGAGGGCGATCGACGACCATGCGGCGCCGTCGAGCAGCGTGGAGGGGATGCGCGGAACGAGCGAGGGGACGAGCAGCGCCGCGAGCAGCAGCGGCAGGGCCGCCCAGACGGCGGTCCAATCCTCCGTGCGGAGGTTTTCGAGTCTCTTTTTCATGGAAGTTCGTGGTTAGGGGGGCGGTGGGCGCCGGGCGTCAGAAGATGCCCGAGAACATCACCGAGAGTGAGTTGCAGTCGTACTTCGAGGCGATCTTGTAGTCCTCGTAGGTGTAGTTGAGCTGGCAGCGGAGGTATTTGACGGGCTGCCACGTGAGACCTATGGTGTAGTTGGTCTGACGCGAGCGGCGGAGGGAGGTGTCGGCCAGCAGCGTGTCGTAGCGCAGGGCGGCCATGAAGTTGCGCGCGACGCGCCAGCCGCCCATGACGTACCAGCCCGAGCTGTCGAACGACCCTGCGGGGATCTCCTCCGTGCGGGGCGTGCCCGTCGTGCCGCCGATCCATTCGCCGCGCACGACCACCGGACCGCGGTCGTAGCAGGCTCCGGCGCCGTATCGGGTGCGTTCGAGGTAGTGGGGTCCGAATTCGCCGCGGTAGTAGGAGCCTGCGAGGATCAGCCCGGCGACGGGTTTGATCATCAGGCGCGCGGCGATGTCCTTCGACTTGTTGTCGTCCTTCGTGTTGATGCCCGCGCCGTTGTAGACGCCGAGGTCGTAGTTGACGATGGCGTAGCCGTCGCGTTCGAAGAGGCCGCCCGAGAGGGTGAGGCCCAGCTCGCGGCCCGTGGCGGAGAGCTGCTTGCCGCCCACCGTCTCCGCGATGCCCATCATGCGCGAGAGGGCCAGCGGGTAGTCGATGAACTCGAACTTCAGGGGTGCGTACTCCGTGTTTTCGATCGAGAAGGGGATTTTGTACTGGCCCAGTTTGACGTTCAGCTCGGTGAAGGGCTTGTAGTGGAGGTAGGCGTCGACGATCTGCGGCTTGGCCAGTTCGACCTGTATGCGGTAGTCGAGCGTCGGGAGGATGTCGCCCGCGAGGGTCACGCGGACGCGCTTGACGAGGAACGTCGAGGTGCCGTCGTCGGCCCAATCGTATTTGAGCTGCAGGTATCCCGAGATGTCGGGAAGACGGGAGAGGATCTTTTCCCGCGTCGTCGTGCGTGTCGTGTCGGCGGCGGCCGGTGCCTCGGTTTGCCGGGCATGGGTCGTGGCGACGAGGAGCGTCGCGAGGAGAAGGAGCAGTCGTTTCATGGGGAGGATCGTTTCGTTTCGGGTGCAAAAGTGGGAAAAAACTCCGGACGGTGCAATACGCGGAAATACCTAAAGGCGTGCGGCGCAGGCGTCAGCGCGGCATGGGGAACGAGAGCGTGCGGGCGTCGAGGAAGGCGTCGGGGTAGGGACTCCAGTTCCACGCCTGACCGTTGGAGAGTTCGACTCGGATGCGCCGGTTGAGGCGCAGCGTGTTGTTGTCCAGCACGGCGATGCGGCCCGGAAGGCGCTTCCGGGGCAGGAAGACCTCGGGCAGGGCGTTGTTGTGCGTGGGCAGCGGCGCCATCACCGCGTAGTCGGGGTGCGGGGGCGCGTCGAAGCGGGGCGCGTCGGGCGGCAGGGCGTATTCGATGCGGAGCGAGTCGCGCTCGTGGCCCCGCAGCGGGGGCTCCTGCGCCGCGACGGTCCGTGCGGCGAGCGTGAGGGCGAGGGCGGTGAGGATGCGGTGTGCGTTCATGACGGTATGCGTATCGTTCGGTGGCGGAAAAGGGTTGCGGCGGCCTCGCGGGGCGCTCCGTGTTCGTCGGGGCTGCCCGCGGGCGGCCGTCGGGAGCTTGCCGGCCGGTCTGAGGCCGGCCGGCATGTCCCGCAGGGTCAGAACACCTCGCGCAGGATGCGGACCGACTGCACGGCGCTCACCGCATCGAGGTGGTAGCCCAGATAGGCGAGCACGGCGTCGAGGAACGAGGTGCGCTGCGTGCGGTTGAGGCCTATTTCGCCCAAGTAGCGCACGTCGCACTCCAGCATGTCGCGCAGCGTGCGGGCATGCTCCTGCGAGAGGACGCCCGGGTGGGAGGGCCGCAGCGGCACGTAGAGCCCCTCGCGGATGTCGAACCAGCAGCCCGGCACGTACTCGTTGCCGGGGCTGAAGCCCAGCAGGCGGCTCAGGTTGGCCAGAAACCAGAGGTGGAAGTTGGCCACTCCCTCGTCGAGCGCGTCGAGCGCCCCGATCGAGCTCCACACGAAGTCGAACAGCGCCTCGTTGGGTTCGCTCTCCCGCACGAGGCGGTACAAAACCTCTGCCATGAAGAGCGCGACCGTCGATTTGCGCACGTCGAAGGGCACGTGTTCGAGCACGAAGCCCGCGCGGACCTCCCTGAAGCGGTGCATCTGCTGCCGCGACGACTCGAGCCCTTCGAAGGCGACGGGGAACATCGGTTGGAAGAGCGCCAGCTTCGAGCCCCGTCCGGAGCGGCTGCGGACACCCTGCACCATGAAGCTGCGGCGGCCGCCCACGTCGGTGAGCAGGTAGACGACCAGCGACGAATCGCCGTATTTGAGCGTGTGGAGAACGATCCCGCGCCCTTTGTAGCTCTTCACGGGCTATGCTTTGCGCAGGTGGAGCAGGGCCCACTCGCCGTCGGTGTGCAGCGCGACGCGGTGCAGCCCTTCGGCTGCGGCGGCCGCTTCGACGTGCGCGGCGTCGTGGACGAGGAAGCCGCTCGTCAGCAGATCGCCGCCCGCGGCGAGCGCCGCGGCGTAGGCGGGCATGTGGGCCGCGAGGACGTTGCGGCAGATGTTGGCCAGAATGAAGTCGTAGCGGCGGCCCGCGACGCGGCCGATGTCGCCCAGCAGCGGTTCGATGCGGTCGGCGACGCCGTTGGCGGCGATGTTCTCGCGGCAGTTGGCGTCGGCGCCCGCGTCGATGTCCACCGCGTCGACGTGTGCGGCGCCGCATTTCGCCGCGACGATCGCCAGCACGCCCGTGCCGCTGCCCATGTCGAGCCCCCGCCGTCCGGCGACGCCGAGGTCGAGCAGCGTGCGCGCCATGAGGCGCGTCGTGACGTGGTGTCCCGTGCCGAACGACATCCGGGGGCGGATCACCGCCTCCATGACGCCCGCCCCGGCGGGCGCGTGGTGCGGGGCGCGGATGAGCAGCCGCCGGTCGACGGCCACGGGGGTGAACTCCTCCTCCTCCCAGAGGGCGTTCCAGTCCTGCGACGGGATTTCGGCGTAGCGGCCCGCGAGGCCGTAGCGCCGCAGCAGGGCGTCGACCTCCTGCCGGCAGGCGTCGAGCGCCCGGGCGGGGATGTAGGCCTTCAGGGCGTCGGCCTCCGTCGCGAAACTTTCGAAGGGGAGTGCGGCCAGCTCGGCGGTCAGGATTTCGGCCTGCACCGGGTCGAGCGGCGAGAGAGTGAGTTCCGTGTAGGTGTTCATGTCGGGACGTTTTTGCGGGGGTCGGCGACCCCGGTCGTGCGAAAAATCGCGACGGCGGGCCGATCGGCGGGGATCGGGGTGCGAGTCGCTGAAATAATTCGTATCTTCGCGTCGGACAAAGATACGAATAAGCGAGGGCAAACGCAAGCTCGCTTGCGGTTTGCCGAGCGGGAGTATCTTGGGCGCAGCCAAAGATACGGATAAGCGAAAATAGGGCAGGCGCTGCCGAGCGGGGGCTGCATGGGGCGCAGCCGTAGACAGTACGGTCGGGAACGGAAGCAAGCTTCGCTGCGGCGGACGTCCTCGACGCAGCCGCAAAGGAAATTCGGAAACAGATCGACCGGGCATGGTGGGAAACGCGAAAAAATGGGACGAGGCGAAACGCCGCTACCGCATCTACCTCAAGTTGGAGAAGCGGCTCTCGGAGCATACCGTGGAGGCCTACATGCGCGATGTGGAGCAGTTCCACGCCTTCCTGCAGCGCTGGTGGGACGTGCCGCCGGGCAAGGTCGAGACGACGATGATCCGCCGCTACATGGCGTGGCTCTTCGACCGCGAGCGGGCCAAGACCACGCAGGCGCGCAGCTTGAGCGGCATCCGCAGCTTCTTCAACTTCCTGCTCGTCGAGGAGCGCATCGACGTCTCGCCGGCCGAGTTCGTCGAGTCGCCCAAAGCGGGGCGGCGGTTGCCGGAGGTGCTCGCCGTGGAGGAGATCGACCGCCTGATCGCCGCGGCGGACGGACCCACGACGAAGGGGCGGCGCGACAGCGCCATGCTCGAGGTGCTCTACTCGTGCGGGCTGCGCGTCTCGGAGCTCACCTCGCTGCGCATGCAGGACCTCTTCTTCGGCGAGGGCTACGTGCGGGTGGTCGGCAAGGGCGACAAGCAGCGGATCGTGCCCGTCAGCGGCACGGCCCGCGAGCGGATCATGCGCTACCTCGACCTGCGGGCGCCGGCCCGCAGCGGCGAGGAGACGCTCTTTCTCAACAACCGCGGCGGCAGGCTCACGCGCGTGATGATCTTCACGATCATCCGTCAGGCGGCCGTGCGGGCCGGGATCGACAAGCGGATCGGGCCCCACACCTTCCGCCACTCGTTCGCCACGCACCTGATGGAGGGCGGCGCCGGGATCCGGCAGGTGCAGGAGCTGCTCGGCCACGAAAACATCGTCACCACCGAGATCTACACCCACCTCGACCGCGAGCGGCTGCGTCATACCGTGGAGCACCATCTGCCGCTGTAGGCGGGGCGATCGCTGCGGCGCGGCGTTTCGGGGCGGATGTTCGATGATGGAACCTCCGACGGTGAATGGAATCCGTCGGGGGCTTTTCGTTTTTTGTCGGGCCGGATTCAGGCGGGATTCGGGTCGGATTCGGGTCGGATTCGGGCCGAGGCGATCGGAGTCGGGTCGGAGGGGGCGTCAGGCATCCGGCGCGGCGTCAGAGCCTGCGGATGCGGGCGCGGGGCGTGAGGCGCATCGTGGCGTAGTCGAGGCCCGAGATCGCGACCGGCACGCCCCGCTGCCGGGGCAGCCGGGCCAGCAGTTCGGGCAGCGGCGTGTCGCTTTGGGAGAGCAGCCGCTCGAAGGTCTCGCGCCAGTCGGCGGGGAAGTCGGCGACGAGCAGACCGGCGTAGAACTCCGTACAGGGCTGCCGGTCGGGGTCGGGGCATGCGGCCACGCGCAGGATGCGGCCGTCGGGGCCGATCTCCGCGAGGGGGTTGCGCACGAGCCCCTCGGGCCGCCACATCAGGTTAGCGGCGATCCGTCGAATCGGCGCTCCGGAAGAATTCATCGGCGAAAATACGGATATCGAGTTGCTTGGCGTAGAGGCTGTCGACCGCCGCGGCAGTGGGCGGCGTGTACTCCACCGTGAGGTCGCGGACCTCGATCGAAGGCCGCTTCGGCCGCCCGGGGAAGTTCGCCAGCGCGAGGTGGAGGCGGGTGTGGGTCGAGTCGGCGATGAAGGTGCGCGTGAAGCGCTCCTCGCGGCCGCGGTACATGGTCATGTTGAACTGCGCCGCGCGGGTCGAGTCGCGCCGTTCGAGCCACATGGCGCCGCGCAGGCCGCTCGGGTTGCGGTCGAGCGAGTCGACGCGGTAGCGCAGGCGGATGCGGTATTCGCCCGGGGAGACGTCGAAGGCGAAGCGCAGGCGCGCCGTGTCGCGGAGCGATCGCACGCGGATGAGCGAGTCGGCGTGGATCCGCCGCGTGAAGGTGCGCGTCGCCACGCGGTCGATCGTGTCGCGTATGGCCACCTCGCGGTTGTAGTGCTTGCCCTCCGCCTCGAGCAGCTCGATCGACCGCTCGACCACGTCGCCCAGACGGGCGCTCTTGCGCTTCGAGAAGTTGCCGATCGTATACTGCACGTCGGCCGTCGTATAGCCGTAGCGGGCGAAGATCGGTTCGTAGATCTTCAGCGAGTCGGTGTCGGGGTGGCGGTCGCCGAGGTAGGAGTTCGCGAGGAAGGCGTCGCGGAAGATCAGCGCCAGCTCCTCGTCGGGGATGATCTTGTGGTGGACGCAGGCGCCCGCGAGGAGCGCCGCGAGGAGGCAGAGCGTGAGAGGAAGGGTGCGTTTCATCGTCGGTTGTCGGCTTTCACCATGCTGTGCACGGTCAGATTCGTGAGTGCCGCGGCGAGTGCCGCGAAGGCGGCGAGCACGGCGGCGAGGTCGCCCGGGCGGAACTCCACGGGATAGCTTTTCGTGAGGAAGGTCTCGGAGGGGAGCTCCACCAGACCGAGGTGTTGCTGCGCGAGGCTCGCCCCGACGCCCAGCACGACGCCCGCGGCGGCGCCGAGCAGGCAGATGAGCAGCCCTTCGCGGCGGAAGACGGCCCGCAGGAGCCGCGTGTCGGCGCCCAGCGTCCGCAGCGTGGCGATGTCGCGCCGTTTCTCGACGATCAGCATCGCCAGCGCCCCCACCACCGTGAACGACGCCACGACGAGCACCATGAAGGCGATGCAGAAGACCGCCCACTTCTCGTAGCGCATGATCCGGTAGAACGAGGCGTGGAGCTCCTCGGCCGTGCGGACGCGGAAGTCGGGCCCGAGCGCCCGCTCGACGGCCCGTTTCGCCGTCGCGGGGTCGGTGCCGGGGCGCAGCCCGACGACGAGCGCCGAGGCGCGGCCCGGGTGTCCGAAGAGCTCCTGCGCCAGCCGCAGCGACGAGAGGACGTAGGTACGCTCCGTCTGCAGGTCGAGGCGGAAGATGCCCCCCGCGGGCACCGTGCGCCGCGTGTAGTTTTCGAAGGGCAGCAGCGACGAGAAGGTGCCCCGCCGCACGGCGTAGAGCGTCGCGTCGGCGTCGGCCAGCGTGCGGATGCCCAGCCGGTAGGCCATCGCCTGCCCGACGAGGAGCCGGTCGAGGTCGCCGATGCGCACCCGGGCGTCGCCCGCGACCGCCCCGGCGAGGGGCACGATGGCTCCGTAGGCGTCGTCGACGCCCCGCAGGGTCGCCGTGGCCGTGCGTCCGTCGCGCTCCAGCAGGATGCTCTGTTCGAGGATGCAGCCCGTCGCTCCGATCCCCGGCAGGCGGCGGAGCGCCGCGGTGTCGATCGCCGCCGTGTCGAAGGTCCGGCCCTGCGCCGGGGTGACGGTCAGCCCCGGGTCGAAGGCCGACTGCGTCTCGCGGATCAGCGTGCCGAAGCCGTTGAAGACCGAGAGCAGGAGGATCATCGCCGCCACGGGGACCGCGACGGAGACGACGCTCAAGCCCGCGATCAGGTTGACGACCGATCGGGATGCGGGCGAGAACAGGTAGCGCCGTGCGAAAAGGTGCGGTAGGTGCATGTGCGTCGACGTTGCGGGGTGGGTGAAAGGGGGTGTCGGGGTGCCGGGGTGCCGGCGGCCCGGGGCGTTCCGGAGCCGGTCAGCGTTTCAGCGCCTCGTCGATGTGCTCGATGTACTCGAGCGAATCGTCGAGGAAGAACTGCAGCTCGGGGATGCTCTTGATCTGGTTGCGGATGCGGCGGCCCAGCTCGCCGCGCAGCAGGCGGTTGTTGCGCTCGATCTCCTCCATCACGGCCGCGCTGCGGTCGAACGGGAAGACGCTGATGTAGACCTTCGCATAGGCGAAGTCGGGCGACACGCGCACGGCGGTGACCGTGACGAGCGAGCCGCGGACGATGTGCGCACCCTCCTTCTGGAAGATTTCGGCGATGTCCTTCTGGATCTGTTTGGCTATTTTCTGTTGCCGGGTGGTTTCCATGATCGGTCGTTTTTAGAGTTCGTATTTGAATACTTCGCGGTTCTTCGTCCGCTTGGGGCGGGGTTTCCACGCCTCGAAGCCTTGTCGGTTGAAGCGGTAGTTGAGGCCCACCGAGATCGTGAGGTTGTCGAGCGGCGAGCGCATCGGCGTGGCGTAGAAGGGATTTTCGGGGCCGTCGGTCGCGTTGTCGGCGTAGCGGTTGCGGTTGCGCAGGATGTCGGAGTAGCCGAAGTAGTAGCGCACGCGGAAGTTCACCTCGAAGCGGCGCACGAGCAGCGCCACGCCGCCGCCGCCCGCCAGACCGTAGCCCCAGCGGTTGTCGCGCACCGTCTTGAAGCGGTAGTCGCCCTTCCAGTCGGGACGGCCCGCGGCGCGGGCCTGCTCGTTCTCGTAGGTCGACGAGAAGTTGTAGGAGAAGGTCGCCGCGGCCTCCAGATAGACCCGCACGCGGTTGCGGAGCAGGTAGACGTGGGGCTGCCACACGACGGGCAGCACCACCGAATTGATGCGGCGCGTGTACCACAGGTAGTCCTTGCGCTCGTCGACCGCCGAGGCGTTCGTCGCGAATGAAAAACCCTGTTGCAGCAGCTCCAGATCGAGGCCCACGCAGCCGATGTAGCGCTGCCGGCCGTAGTAGCGCCACGTGAGGCCGCCGCTGTAGCTGCCCCAGCGCGCGCGCGACTCGACCCGAGGTTCGAGGCGGCCGCTGCTCATGCCGTAGCCGGCCGTGAAGCCCAGCGTGTGCTGCGCCGCGGCGCTCTGCCACACGGCGACGGTCGCCGCGAGCGCCGCCGCTATTCTGAAGATCGTTCCCATCCTATCGGTTTCGGTTGAACATGCCGCCCGGGGCGTTCATGCTGTTGTTCATCCGGCCTCGCTCCTCCTGCTGCCGGTCGTCGCGGCGTCTGCCGCCCTCCTTGCGCAGCTTCTCCGCTTCGCGGCGGAGGCGCTGCAGCTCGCGTTCGTCCAAAAGACGCGTGAGCGACTGCATCGTCACGGGGGCGAAGATGCGGTTCATGTCCATCGTGAACTCGACCTCCCAGTTGGCCTTCGTCGCGAAGGTCTCCGCACCTGTGTCGTCGACATACATCTCGGCGCGCTCGGGCATGCGGCGCGCGACCAGATCGCCCGTGTCCCAGCGGCCGTTGCCGTTGTCGTCCTCGATCACGCGGAAGCGGATCTCGCCCGCCGGGACGAAGCGGAACGTCAGCTCGCCCGTCGCCGCGTCGCGGCGCTCCTGCTTGAGCGAGCCGTTGCCGTCGAGCAGCTGCACGATGTAGCGCGCGTCGGGGCTTTTGCCGACGACGCGGATCTTTACCGTGGCGTATTTCTCGGGGTCGAGCACCGTGTAGCTGCCCACGATCGAGTCGTTGGAGAAGCCCGCGATGTCGGCGATGGCCCCCTCGGGGATCGTCAGCGTATATTTGCCTTCGGTTTTCCAGTCGGCGCGCAGGTGCCAGCGGCGCAGCTGCCCCGTGTCGCGGACCATGCGGAGGGGAAGGTCCTCGATCGTGCCGTCGTCGAGCGTGCGCGTGAGCAGCAGCCGCGAGGAGTCGATGCGCGCCAGCGGGTAGTCGAATTCGGCCGTGAGGTGCTCCTCGGGGTTGATCTCGCCCGAGAGCGGGAGTTTGAAGGCGAAGGGGTTTTTCTCCTCGGGCTCCTTCCACTCCTCGCCTGCGGCTTCGGCCTTGCGGCGCTCGCGCTCGCGTTTCTCGCGTTCGCGCTCCTGCTCCTTCGATTCGACCGGCCGCCATGCCAGCGCGAGCTTCTCCGTCACGGGCTGCAGCCGGTTGATCGTGTCGTGCTTCAGGTAGGTGATCTCGCCGCGCAGCGTGTCGGGAAGCTCCGAGGCCGGGGCGGCGAACCACAGCGCCACGGTGTCGCGCCCCTCGGTCTGGGGGTCCCAGATCACGCGGTCGGCGGCGAGGCTGTCGAAGACGAGGCGTTCGATCTGCGGGTGGGGCGCCGTGAAGTAGAGCATCGCCTTGTGCTGCAGGGGCCGCTGGCTTTCGGCCAGCGACTGGCGGCGGAAGGCTTTGTCGGTGAACATGCGGAAGTAGAGCTGCGGCTCGGCCGAGACGTAGCGGCGGACCGAGTCGTACCACATGGCGAAGTCGGGCATCCGCGCCGGGTTGTAGGTCCGGTCGAGGAAGCCGATCTGGTCGGTGCCCGGCTCGTAGAGCTGATTGTCGTTCTTGTCCCCGACGGCGTAGATGCGGTAGTCGATCGGCTTGAGGTTGCGGGCGATGAAGATGCCGTTGCTCTCGGCGCGGGCGATCGCCGCGGGCTTGTGCTTGAAGACCGTGGAGTCGTACTCGGGGACGAACTCCACCGAGTCGGCCGGGTAGAACCAGATGAAGGTGCGCGCCGCGGAGTCGGCCTTGTAGCTGTCGGCCGTGTATCCCGAGAGGACCATCGAGTCGATCTCGGGGCCCGTCGAGAAGACGTAGCGCATCGAATAGAGGGGATTGCCCTCGTTGTTGTCGCGGATGGCGCTGCCGAAGTCAATCGCGTAGGTCGTGTTGGGTGCGAGCGTGTCGCGCAGCTGGATGACGATGCCGCGGCCGCGCAGCGTGACCGTCGGCTTCTTCTTCATCGCGGGCGAGGTGTAGAGCTCCTTCTGCTGGTCCTTGAGCTGCACGAATTCGTCGAATTCGATGTAGATCTTCTCGTGGCCCGCGAGGGGGCGGCCGGTGGCGAAGTTGTCGGGCGTCATGCGCACGATCACGGGGGGCAGCGTGTCGCGCGGACCGCCGGAGGGGGTCATCGTATGGGCGCAGCGGACGAGGAACGCCGGTGCGAAGAGCAGCGCCGCGGCGATGCGCAGCGTGCGGAGCAGGAGGGGGCGGCGGTTCATCGTGCGGTGAGTTTGTCGGCGGGCCGCAGGCCGGCCGGGGTTTCGGGATTCTCGGAGCGGAACGCGTCGTCGACCACGCGCCAGCCCTCCTCGACGTAGAGGTACTTGCGCTCCCACGGGCGGAAGGTCACCTCGAAGGCGACGCCGGGGCCCGTGAGGTCGACCGTCTGCTGCGAGTAGGCGTACATGGAGCTCGCGCGGTCGACCACGACCACCATCAGCTGGCTGTGCGACACCGACATGACGTAGGCCGTCTCCTCGGGATAGGCCGTCGCCTCGGGGTTCTGGCGCTGCTGCTCGGGGTCGAGCTTCGAGGTGATGACGCCGTTCAGCGCGTCGGTGTAGGAGGCGATGCGCCAGAGCGTGGTGTCGGCCGCGAAGGCGTAGGCCCTGATCGCCGACGAGGAGACGGGGAAGGGCTCCGTAGGGCCGCCCTCCTCCGCCTGCCTGAGCGGCACCACGGTGCAGTCGAGGTAGACCGGGGGCGTGTAGAAGTCGTTGCAGAAGACCCAGTTGCCCTCTTTGTAGGTGCGGCCCTCGCGGTAGGGCTTGAAGGTGAGCGTGACGTAGGTGCGGGGCAGGTTTTCGGCCACCTTCTGCTGCGTGTAGGCGTAGAGCCTGTCCTCGGGATCGGCTGCGACGACCAGCTGCGAGGGGCGCGTGAGCCGCATCTCGAGGCTCCCCTCGAAGCCCTCCGTCGCGACGGGCTGGCCTGTCGCGATGGGGTCGGAACGCTTCGCCGAGGGGTCGGTGCGCGAGGTGATGACGCCGTTCAGGGCGTCGTCGTACGAGGCCACGAACCACGATGCGGTGTCGGCCGCGAAGGCGTAGGTGCGGGCCCCCTCGACGACGCGCTCCGTGTCGCCCGACGCGGCCTGCGTCTTGGGCGTGAGCATGTAGATCGTGTCGTGGGCGACCTTTTCGAAGCAGCCCGCGAGCAGCAGGGCGGCGAGGACGAGGATATGGATCGGTTTTGTTTTCAATGCGGAACGTCGTGATTTTCGGTTGCGGAAGGGGTGCCGCGCATCATTGCGCGGCGGCGCGGAGCGCGGCGAGCATTTCGCCCACGGTGCGCCCCGTGACGGGGTGGCGGCGGTCGCGGGCGATCTCGGCGAGGGGCACCAGCGCGAACTCCCGCTCGGCGAGGAGCGGGTGGGGCACGGCAAGCCGCTCGGTGGCGATCACCTCGTCGTCGTAGAAGAGGATGTCGATGTCGATCGGCCGCGAGGTGTAGCGCGCGCCCGACGAGGCCTTCTCGACCGCCTCGGCGGCCCGGTTGCGGCCCAGCTCGCGCTCGATGGCCTGACAGGCGTCGAGCACCTCCTCGGGCGCGAGGTCGGTGGAGAGTTCCAGCGCCTGATTGGAGAAGCGCTCCGCGCCTTCGAAGCCCCACGGCGCGCTTTCGTAGCGGTGGGAGCAGCGGAGCACGGCGCCGACGCGCTCGTTGAGGAGTTGTTGTGCGGCCTGCAGGGTCCGTTTGATGTCGCCCGTGTTGCCGCCGGAGAGGAGAAGTACGCGTGCCATGTGTCACAAATGTTTGATCATCTTGCTCACGGAGAGCGCGAAGTGGGTGAATACGATGGTCGGGTTGCCGTTCTGCGCCAGCTGCGTCAGCGCGCTTTCGATCTCGCCGATCAGCGGCTCGATGTTGTGCGAGCCGACGAAGGGCGCGAACTTCGTGCAGAAGGCGAGCTCCTCGCCCCAGAGGTAGCCGATGCGGCCCAGCCCGGCGTGGAGCATGTAGCTCTCGCGCAGCAGCCGTGCGGCGTCGCGGAGGAAGGCCTGCTGCTGTTCGCGCGTGCGCTGCGCCGCCTCCTCGGCCCATGCCACCAGTTCGAGGTGCTTGTCGTTGTAGCTCAACCGCATCAGGTTGCGGAAGAGCTCGAAGCTCTCGCGGCGCGCCTCGTCGTGCCGCCCCGCGACGAGGCGGTCGAGTTCGCGCAGGTCGCCGCCGGCCAGCCGCGCCGTGTTGCGGGCCTGCACCGGGTCGGCGATGCCCCGCTCGCGGGCCATGCGCTCCAGCACGTCGGGGGCGATGCCCGGCACGGCGACCTCCTGCGTGCGCGAGAGGATCGTCGGCAGCAGCCGGTCGGGCCGCTCGGAGACGAGCAGGAAGAGCGTCCGCTCCCACGGCTCCTCGAGGATCTTGAGGATCTTGTTCGCGGCCTCCTCGGTCATCGTCTCGGGGAGCCAGACGAGCATCGTCTTGAAGTCGGCCTCGAAGCTCTTGAACGAGAGCTTGCGGACGATCTCGTCGGCCTCGCGGGCCGCGATCATCCCCTTGAGCGTCTTGCCCAGATCGAGGCGGTCGTACCACTCCTCGGGCGGGAAGTAGCCCTGCCGCTCGGCGAAGAGGGTCCGGAACTGCGGCAGGAACTCGTCGCTGCGCATCGCCTCGCCCGACTTCTTGCCCTGCCGGTTGACCGGGAAGACCAGATGGAGGTCGGGGTGGGCCAGATCGGCGATCTGGCGGCAGTCGGGGCATTCGCCGCACGAGTCGCCGTCGCGGCGGTGGCGGCAGCAGAGGTACTGGACATAGGCCACGGCCAGCGCCAGCGCTCCCGAGCCGCCCCGGCCCGCGAAGAGCTGGGCATGGCTGATGCGTCCGGCGTCGACCGAGCGCGTCAGATGGCTTTTCAGCTCCTCCTGTCCGATGATATCTGCAAATCGCATACTATTTTGTTCGTTTTCGGACCGACTGCCGCACGGCGATGGCCACAAGTGCGGCCGTGCAGCCGCCCAGCACGAGCGTGCGGCCGGTGCCGCGCTCCATCGAGAGGGCGGCCGCAGCGCCGAGGAAGAGCGCGAAGCTCGTCGCCAGCACGATCAGTTTGTCGGCGGTCTCGCGGGTCATCGCCGGGGTCGGTTTTCGGGGTTCGGAGTCTCCGGAGCCGCGGCTTCGGAAGCGTTCGTTTCGGTGACCGGGGGCTCGGAGGTCTGCGATTCCGCGCGCTCGCCACCGGGACGTTCGGCCTCCGCAGCGGCGGAGGCAGGGGCGCCCGGTTCGCGGAGGATCGCGGCCGAGAGGATCCGGATGTCGGCCAGCGGCCGGTCGTCGGGGCCGGTCGCGGCGCGCTGGATCGCCTCCACCGCATCGAGCCCCTCCGCGACGCGGCCGAAGACGGTGTACTGCCCGTCGAGGTGGGGCGTGCCGCCGAGGGTCGCGTAGAGCCGTCGCAGCGAGTCGGGCTGCGGGGTGCCGGTGCGGCGGGCGAGCGCCTGCAGCTCGTCGTCCGCGAAGGTGCGGCCCCAGACGAGGTAGAACTGGCTGCCCGAGGAGCGGCGCCCGGGGTTCGTGTCGTCGCCCGTGCGGGCGGCGGCCAGTGCGCCGCGCGTGTGGGCCAGCGCCGGGTAGAGGATCTCGGCCGGGAGCGTGTAGCCCGCATCGGCCTCGCCGAGCGGCGCGCCCGGGGCGGCATGCCGCGAGTCGGGGTCGCCCGACTGGATCATGAAGCCGGCGATGACGCGGTGGAAGAGCAGCGAGTCGAAGAAACCCGTGCGGACGAGCCCGAGGAAGTTGTCGCGGTGGCGGGGCGTGCGGCCGTCGAGCAGCAGGCGGATGTCGCCCGCCGTGGTGCGGAGCACGACCTCGGCGTCGCCGGCGGCGGGTCGCTCCGGCGGCGCGGTGCAGGCCGTCGGCAGCGTGAGCGCGAGCAGTGCGGCCGCAGCGAGGAGGGTGCGTATCGGGGTTCTTCTCATGGCGTTATCGGTGCAGGGCGGCGCGCGCCATCGCCTTCAGGTCGATCCGCTCGCGGCGGACGAGGTAGGCGGCATAGGCGGCCAGCATCAGGGTGTCGAACGGATAGAGGATCCACGGGTTGCGCCCGACGGCGTTCATCGCGGCCTCGCAGGCGAAGAAGAGGAGCAGCGCCGCGACCGTGTATTCGCCGATCCGGCGCCAGTCGTAGGGCGTGGGGAAGAAGCGGCGGTTGAGCCACCAGCTGACGGCGACCATCGTCGTCTCGCTCGCCAGACGGGCCCATGCGGCGCCGTAGTAGCCCCATGCGGGGATCATCCGGCTGCCGGCGACGAGCATGGCGACGAGGCCCGCGCCCGTGACGACGATCGCCAGCGAGGTGCGCTCCTCGCGTTTGTACCAGAACGAGAGGTTGAGCCACACGCCCGTGAGCATGTTGGCCCCCAGCACCACGGGGAGGATGAAGATGCCCTCGCGGAAGTCGCGGCCCACGATCAGGGCGAACAGGTCGCGGTAGAGCGCGATGCCGAGGAAGATGAGCATCGAGGCCATGACGTAGTACTTGAGCGCCGCGGCGTTCATCTGCACGAACTCCTCCTTGCGGAAGTTCGAGAGGAAGAAGGGCTCGGCCGCGAGGCGGTACATCTGGTAGAAGAGCATCATCACCACGGCGATCTTCGTGATGGCGCCGTAGACGCCCAGCTGCGCGCCGGCACCCTCCGGGACGAGGTTGTAGATCATCAGCCGGTCGACGAACTCGTTGGCCGTGCCGGCCAGACCCCCCACGAGCAGCGGCAGCGAGTAGGCGAAGACCGCGCGCAGCAGGCGGCGGTCGATGCGCGGCGCCGTGCGGTCGATGGTGGTGAGGATCAGCAGCCACGTGGCGACGCTCGCCGCGAGGTTGGCGACGAAGACCCACCCCACGCCGAACGGGGTGGCGTAGAGCCCCGCGAGGCCGAAGCCGAAGGCCAGCGCCACGTTCAGCACCACGTTCATGGCTTTGAACAGCACGAAGGTCAGCGCGCGGCCCTGCTCGCGGAGCCGCGAGAAGGGGATGCACGACCAGACGTCGAAGAGGATGATCGCGGCGACCCAGACCACGTATTCGGGGTGGGCGACGTAGTCGGGGCCCATAGCCCGGGCCACCGGGCCGCGCAGGAGCAGCACGACGGCGAAGAAGAGCAGCGCGGCGAGCGACGTCGCGCCCCACGTGGTGGCGAAGAGCCGCCGTTTGGCGGCCCGCACGTCGCCGCCCGCCTCGTCGGCTTTGGCCGAAAAGCGGAAGTAGCTCGACTCCATGCCCATCGTCAGCAGCGTGAGCGCCAGCGGGATGAGGGCGTAGACGTAGGTGACCACGCCGTAGGCCTCCTGCCCGAAGATACGGGTATAGTAGGGCGTGAGCAGGTAGCTCAGGAAGCGCACCACGATGGTGCTGATGCCGTATACGGCCGTCTGTTTCGCCAGTTTTTCGAGCATGGATGGTGTGTCGCAGTCCGCAAAGATACGAATTTCGGCGGAATTTTCCTTCTTTCTCTGAAAGAAGAGGAGGCGCGGGGCCGGGTATGGCGGGAGGGGGGGGAGTGTGCGGCAGGGCGTGAGCTGTGGGAGCGGCGGCTGGCGGGTACAGGCGGCCGCGTCGGGTCGGAGGTGTAGGAGGAGAAGGGGGTGCCGGGTTTCGCGGGTGCGATGCGATCTTCGTCGGTTACGACGCTGCGGGCGTCGAGACGGGCCGCGCGGCCTTCGCGATGGCCGACTACCGCGACGGCAAGGAGGAGATCTGCGTCGCGTGGACCCGCGTCGACCTGCGCGCGCTGGGCGAGGTCAACCGCGTGGCGGTCGAGTTCGACGTGCACAACGCCTCGGGGCTCGTCGGACCCCGGACGTCGCACGGCATGTCGATCTGCATCGACGAAATCGCCTTCGAGGTACCCGCGGACCGGTAGTCCGGCCTGCGGTTTTCCTCGAAACGGAGGAGCGGCGCCTCGCAGCGGAGGGCGCCGCTTTTTTGTGTTCCTGCGGCCGGGGCGCTACAGCCACTTCTTGTAGCGGAAGAACCAGACGGTCATGCCCGAGCAGAGCAGCATGAGCCCTATGGCGAAGAGGTAGCCCATGGGGATGTTCCACCCGTTGGGCAGCGTGAGCGTCCACTCCAGCTCGGGCATGAAGCGGAAGTTCATGCCGTAGATCGAGGCGATGAGCGTCGCGGGCATGAAGATCACCGAGGCCACGGAGAAGATCTTGACGATCTCGTTCTGCTCGATGTTGATCAGACCCAGCGCGGCGTCCTGAATGTAGTCGAGACGCTGGAAGCTGAAGTCGGCGTGGTTGATCAGCGAGTTGACGTCCTTGATCATCAGCTGCAGGCGCGGGTAGATGTCGTTGGGGAAGCGCTCCGAGCGGAGGATGCCCGAGAGCACGCGCTGGCGGTCGAAGATGTTCTCGCGCAGCGACATGGTCGACTCCTGCAGGGCGCTGATGCGGTGCAGCACCTCCTTGTCGATGGCGTCCTCCGAGTTGATGTCCTTCGAGAGGGCCGCGACCTGCTTGGCGACCAGCTCCACCATGTCGGCGTCGTAGTCGATGCGCACCTCGAGCAGCGAGATGAAGAGGTGGTAACCCGTCGAGTAGCTGCGGTAGTTCATCTGCAGGCGCTTCTCCGTCTCGCGGAAGGTGCGGAACTCGGCGCTGCGCACCGAGACGAGCACGCCCTCGTTCGAGAGGATGAACGACACCGGTTCGACGATGAACGACTCGCCCGTGGGGACGAAGAAGTTGGAGTTGGAGATGATGGCGTTCTCGGTCTCGGAGTACTTCGAGGTCGACTCGATCTCCTCGACCTGCTGGCGCGTCTGGAGGCTGATCTCCATGAAATTCTCGACGGCCTTCTGCTCCTTGATCGTGGGCAGCAGCATGTCGATCCAGAGGATGTCGTCGTAGCCCAGTTCGTCGAAGAGCTTCGTGTCGGCATTCCGGATGATCTTGTTGTACTGCTTGAGGTAGATGGTAATCATGATACGCTCTCTTGGGGTTCCTGAATCCGTGTGCGGTGAAGAGAGGCGGGCGGGGGCCCGCTAATCCCTTCAGCCCGGATTGGCCCGGGGAGCGGTTTTCAGACCGGCCGCCCACAGCTTGCGGAGCGCCCGGCTCTTCTGTTCGTCGAAGAGCGGATCGGCCTGCGTCAGGTAGGCGTAGGCGTCGTAGGGACGGTCGGCGTAGCCCGCGGCGGCGACCGCTTCGTAGGTGTGCTCGAGCCCGTGGGTCAGGGCGTGCTGCAGGGCCTCGACGAGGGCGGGGTCGGTCTCCGCGCGGGCGACCCAGACGGCGTAGGCGAAGGGGTGCCCGGCGGCCAGCAGCGGGGCGAGCGGCGCCTCCTCGGCGGTGAAGTAGCGGAGGATGGCGGCGTCGGGTTCGCACGCGGCGAGCGCCTCGACGAGCACGGGCGACGGGGCCCCGAGGCAGTAGTCGGTGACGATGCGGGCTCCGTCGAGCGCCGGCACGACGTGCGCCGGCACCAGAGCGATGTCGGCCTTGCGGGTTCGGAACTCTTCGATCGAAGCGGGGAAATCGGACAACGACAGTTCGGCACGCACCTCAAGCGCGTGCTCGATTCCATAGAGGAACGGTATCGTATCGAGATACGACACGGCGGCTATACGGAGTACTGTGGCCATCGTCCATAAAAGAAGTCGCGTTGGTAACGATGCAAAGTTAGGCGAAAATTCGGAAAATTTTCCACAAAATCGAGAAAAAGTGCGGCGGGGTCTTGACAAGGGGGTGCGCGCCGTCGTATATTTGCCCTGCGATGCACAACGGCGGTCGCCTCTGCGGCGAGTTATCGACAATCGTCATCCGCTGATTTCCGGGGCATTATCTCTTTCTGTCCGCGATTATCGACATTTTTTCCACTGTTTTATCCACATTCGGACCCCGCGTTCCGCACGATTCGCGCGGCGCTCGGGCGGCGGTCTTCACCGGACCGATCGTGCGACGCTCCGCATCTGTTCCGCGCGGTCCGATGCGCAAAAATCCAATCCACCATGATCTCATTCGTACGTATTCCAGCGCAGCATGCCCCCATCGGCGGGGCCCTCACCTACGGCGTCGAAACCGACGCGGCAGCCATCTGTATCCGGGCCCGGCGGGCGGCGCCGGAGGATGCCGGAGCGGAGGGCGCGCCGCAGCCCGGGGCGCTGCTCGGCGCGAAGCGGTTCGCGGGTGCCGGGCGGGTCGCGTGCGACGTGGCGCCCTTTCTGCGGGCCGCGGTGCGGTTCGTGCCGACGACGGGCGGGACGGGGTTCCGGCCGGCCGACGATCGCCTCGTCGCCGTCGCGGTGGAGGCCTTCGCGATCGGGACGGGGGCGTCCGACGCCGCTTCCCGGGAGGACGACGGGGATGCAGCGCCGGGTACCGCGACCGCCGGCGGGCAGCAGGCGGGACGCATCCCGTCGTCGGGCGGCCCCGAAGCGGAGCCGGCGGCGACTGCGGCCGTGCGGCGCTTCCTGCCCTGCGCCGCGGCGGTCGCGGCCCCGGCGCTGATGACCTCGATGCCGCGCGAGCGGCTCATAGCCCCGGGCGAGAGCGACGAGCTGACGCTGCTGGCCGATGCGCCGCTCGTCGTGACGCTCACCGCCGTGCGGGCCGGCGGCGGGCGCGAGGTGCGGACCTATCGCTCCGCGGCGGCGGGGCTGCAGCTCTTCCGCTTCGACACGCGCGACTTCCCCGGGGCGGAGCGGGCGACGGTCGACGCCGGGCCCTGCGGCACGGTCTCCTATGCGCTCCTGCCGGCGCCGGAGGGGGCGCAGCGGCTGGCGTGGCGCACGGCCGAGGGGTCCGTCGAGCACTATACTTTCCCGATCGTCCGCACGCGGCGGGTGCGGGTCGACCGGGAGCGGGTCCGGGGGCCCGAGGGGATCCGCAGCGCGGCGGTGCGGGCCGAGCGCCGCACGACCGTGGAGTCGGCCTACGAGGCCTCGGCGATGCTCGGGGCGCTCGCGGGGCTGCTCGCCGCGCCGCAGGCGTGGGCGGCGGAGCCGGAGGGCTACCGGCCCGTCGATATCGTGACCGAGGAGGCCGTCGTCCACCGCCACGGCACGCTGTCGTCGTTCGAGGCGACGTTCCGTTCCACCGCCGAAACCCCGCAGCCGTGGAACTGACGATCGACGGACGCGCCTGCGACCTCGGCGCAGCGCGCTGCGTCGTTCCGGGCTACGATGCCGCCCGGCTCGCCGACCCCGCGGCGGCCCGGGAGGGGCGGTCGCTGCGGATCGAGCTCCCCGCCACGCCCCGCAACGACGCCGCGACGGGGTTCGCCCGCGACCCCCATGCCTTCGAGCGGTTCAACGACGCGCGGCACCGGGCGGCGGTGACGGCCGCCGGTGCGACCCTCTTCGCCGGCACGGCGCGGCTGCTGGCGGCGTCGGACGCGGGTTACGCGATCGAGATCCGCGAGGGCGGCGCGGGCTGGGCCCGGCAGGCGGCGCAGCGGACGCTGGGGGCGCTCGGCATCGGGTGGAGCGCCCGCCTCGACCCCGCGACGATCTGCGGCAGCTGGACCGACGACAGCCCCGTGAAGTTCTTCCCCGTCCTCCGCGACGAATACCCGCAGGTCAATGCCCCGGACGACCTGCTGCCGGCCGAGCGGATCCTCTCGACCGACGATTATCTCCCCTTCCTGCACGTGGAGACGCTCGTGCGGCGGATCTTCGCCGAGGCGGGCTACGGAATCCGCAGCCGCTTCATGGAGTCGGAGCTCTTCCGCTCGCTCTACATGAGCGGGGCCTACGCCGCGCGCGACACGGCGGCGCTCGATGCGCGGATGGGCTTCGCGGCCCGCAGGCTCGGCCCCGCGACCGCCGCGGCCGACGACATCGGCCGCGTCTACGCCGATCCGAAGCTGCTGGCCCACACCGTCGGCAACCTCGTCGACACGGCCGCGCCCGGGACCCTCGACGCCGACGGGGAGCCGATGCCCGGGCTTCGCGACAACGGCGGCTGCTTCACCGCGGTCGACGGCAAGATCCGCTTCGTGCCGACGACCGAGGTGAGCGTCGGGTTCGACTACCGCATCCGCTACACGACCGACCACCGGATCCTCGACCGGAAGCGACTCGCGGGGTTCGATGCCGTGTACCTCGGGCCGGGGGCCGGCGTGAGCTGCACGCTCGCCAACCGCTACGAGGACCGGCGCGCGGCCGTGGCGCCGGGCCGCAGCTACCGGGCGGTGGTCTTCGCCCATGCCGCCGGGGCGGAGTACCGCCTGACCTGCACCCGCGACGGTGTGGCGGGGCGGCTCTGGGCCGAGTTCGCGGAGCGCACGGCGGCGGTGGCGACCCCGGCGGCGGGCACGACGACCGATCCGGTGCTGGAGGTGCGCAGCGGCGGCGCATGGGTCGTCTACGGCGGCGACTGGGCCCTCTACGACGGCCATGTCGGGGAGCGGGGGCGGACCGTCGTCGAGCTGCGCGTGCGGACCGCGGCGCAGCGCTGCTCGCCCGCCTCGCCCGCACGCTTCGACCTGATCCACTTCTCGGGGGCCGAGCCGGGGATGACCCTCACGCTGCACAAGGAGTGTTCGGTGCGCTCGTGCTTCGCCGCGGGGCCGGGCTACGGCGCGGCGCTCTCGTTCGCCGACGTCGCCCGCCACGGCATCCGCCAGTCGGAGCTGCTCGCGGCCCTCGCCCATCTGTTCGACCTGCGCTTCCGCACCGACGAGGAGCTGCGCTGCGTGGAGGTCGAGCCGGCTGCGGAGTTCTTCGACGGACCCGAGGCCGACTGGCGGGCGAAGAGCGACTTCGCGCAGCCGGTCGTGCTCTCCGACATCGCCTCCGAGGTCCACGAGCGGCGGGTGTGGGGCTACCGCGAGGGCGACGGGGCCGTGCGGCGCCTCGATGCGGAGGCCGGGGAGACGTCCTCGGGCACCGGCGCCGCGGGACCCCTCGGGGAGTGGGCCTTCGAGGTGGCCTCGTGCGCCGCGAAGGAGGGGACGCAGCGGGTGCGCAACCCGCTCTTCGCACCCTCGGCGAGCGAGGAGGGCGGCTACCGCAACGCCCCCTCGGCGCGGATCCTGCGGGTGGGCGACCGCGATGCCGCGACCCCCGAGCCGCTCGTGCCCCGCATCGTCCGCTATGCCGGGATGCACCCCCTGCCCGAGGGCGAGCGGTGGGGCGCTCCGTGGCTCGGGGCCTCCTATCCGCTGGCGGCCTTCCACTTCGGGGGCGATGCCGCGGCGGAGCCCTTCACGCTCTGCTTCGAGGACCGCGACGGCGCCGCGGGGCTCCACCGCTTCTACGACGGCCGCTTGGCGCAGGAGGCCGCGTGCCGGCGCATCGCCCTCTCGCTGCGGATCGAGCCGCACGAGTACGAGGCCCTTTTCGCCGCGGGCACCGGGGCCCCCGGCATCCGCTCCGTGTTCCGTCTCGACACGGGCCGGGGCGCCGTCGCAGCCACGCTCGAGGGCATCGACGGCTACGACCCCGAGGCGGCGTCGGTGCGCTGTCTCTTCACCCTTCTGCCCGGGGAGCGCCCATGACGCGCCACGAACGATTGCTCGCCGCGGCGCTGCGCGACGCGGCGGGCGAGGCCGTCCCCGCGGGGCTGCTCGAACGGTTGCTCGCCGCGGGCCTGATCGACCTGCGGGCCTGCGAGCGGCGGGCGATCCGCCGCGAGGTCGAGGGCTCGATCCGCCGCGGCACGCCCCACTGCGAGGCGATGGTCCACGCCGCCGACCGCTTCAGCTGCTCCTACGAAAAGGTGCGCGCCATTTTCTACCGCAAAGACAAAACCTGAAAACCCATGAAAACCGAAATCAGAATCGACGACGCGGCCGACGTGTGCCGCATCCGCATCGAGGGGACGATCGGCGTCCCCGAGCAGTGCCAGTTCGACGAGCCCGACGACCGGGTGGCCACCTACGAACGGTTCCGCGAGGCGCTGCGGCGCATCGAGGCGATCGAGGCCCCCGAGGTGGTGGTCGAGATCCGCTCGACGGGCGGCGACGTGAACGACGCGCTGCTGATCCACGACGCCCTGTGCGGCCTTCGGGCCCGCATCGTCACCCGCTGCTACGGCTACACCGCCTCGGCGGCCACCGTCATCGCGCAGGCCGCCTCGGAGGGGTGCCGCGAACTCTCGGCCAATGCGCTCTACCTGATCCACAACGCCGTATGCGCCTCGGAGGGCAACGCCGCCGAGCTGGCCGGCACGCTCGACCTGCTGCGCAAGACCGACCGCCGCATCGCCGAGGTCTACGCCGCGCGTTCGGGCCGTCCGGTCGGGGAGTTCGAGCGCCTGATGGCCGCCAACAACGGCGCGGGGCGCTGGCTCGCGCCCGAGGAGGCCCTCGCCGCGGGGCTCGTCGACCGCATCGTCGAGCCCCCGGCCGCCGGAATGATGCGCAACATCGCCCGGGGGTGGGAGCGGCTGCTCGAACGGGCCGGATGGCGCCGCGGCGGGGAGCGCCCGGCCTCCCGCAACGTCCTCCACACCTCCCGCAACGTCCTCCGCGCCGCCGGCGACGCGGCGTCCGCCCTCCGGGACGGAGTTCCCGCTGCGGCCGATCCGCTTCCTGCGGCGCCCGACGCCCTTCCGGCGGCCGTCGCCGGGGGAGCGCTGCGGGCCGAGCCCACGCGGGTGCGGCCCTGCGAGGACCCCTCGTGCCGCGAGAGCCTTCTGACGCCCAACCAGCGGGCCTATGCCGAGGACGCGAAGCGGTTCCGCTCGGCCTGAAGGAGCGTCGGCGGCCTTTTTCGCCCGCGACCTTCGGATACCATTCATCGTTTAACCTTAAAACCTTTACGAACATGAGTTTGCTCGAACAACCCAAACAGTACACCGGATCCGAACTCGACCGGATCTTCTTCCGCCCCATGCTCACGGGCGCCTCGGCGCAGGAGCTGGGCGTGCGGGTCCTCTACAACCTCCCCTCGCCCACGACCGTGCAGCTCTGGGACGGCCAGCGCAACATCCTCCAGAAGCATGCCGCCGGATGGACGGGCGGCGCCCCCGCGGCCAAGTACCAGAAGACCATCGACCTGAAGCGCGTGAAGGCCGAGCTGGGCTTCTCGGCGGCCGACTACTTCTCGATGGTCTACGAACAGATCGCCGCCAGCGCCGACGTCAACATGGACGACCTGACGGGCACCGAGCTCGAACGCGCCGAGACGGAGCTCTTCCGGCAGGCCGTGGCGGAGAACATCCGCGCCACGATGTGGGTCGGCGACAGCACGGCGACGAAGGGCTACAACACCTTCGACGGCTTCCTGAAGGCGATCGAAGATATGGTCGTCGAGGAGCAGATCTACAACAAGCCCTACCAGTCGGCGGCGCTGGCCGACCCGGAGTCGGCGGTGGGGATTTTCGACGACCTGTGGCAGAATGCCGACGTGCGGCTGCAGGACCTCAAGGCCGACGGGCAGCTCGCCTTCTTCGTCACCTCGGACCTCTGCTACCTCTACGAGAAGTACCTCGACGCGAAGGGGGTCGACGCCGCCTACCTCGATGCGGTGAACGGCCGCCGCACGCTCGCCTACCACGGCATCCCGGTGATCGACGTGCGGCTGGGCAACTACCTGCAGGAGACCTCGCTCTCCAAGTCGTTCTGCCTGCTGACCGACCGCCGCAACCTCGTGCTGGCGGTCAACACGGCCGACTTCCCCGGCAACGAGGTCCGCATGTGGTACAACCCCGACGAGATGGAGAACCGCCAGCGCGCCCTCTTCATGGCGGGCTGCGACATCCTCGACGAGACGATGATCTGCTACGCCTACCGGCAGGCGTGATGCCCCGCGACGGCTCCGGAGCGCTCCGCGGGCGGTTCCTGACGATCCCCCGCGGGCCGCGCGGAGCTTTTTTCCTTCACCTTCGAACCGCACGATCCATGAACGAAATCCGATCGCACAAATCCGCCGTCGCGGTCGTCGACCGCACGGACCCCTACCTCTCGCTCGGCGCCGGACGCGTCGAGAGCGACGAATTCTGGCGCTGGGGCGACGACAACCTCTTTCCCGCGGCGCTGGCCCTGATGGCCCGCCGCTCGACCATCCACCGCCGCATCATCAACGACAAGGCCGACTACGTCTCGGGCAAGGGCTTCGTCTGCGACGAGGCCCAGCCCCGGCTGGCGGCCTTCATCCGCCGCGCCAACGAGCGCGAGAGCCTGCGGCAGGTGGTCAACAGGCTCGCCTACGACAAGGCGCTCTTCGGCAACGCCTTTCTGGAGGTGGCGACCGACCCCGCGCGGAGCTTCCTCGCGCTCTGGCATCAGGACGCCTCGCGCTGCCGCGTGGCCCGCGACTCGGCCCGCATCCTGCTACACCACGACTGGGCGGCCTACAGGGCCGACGAGGCGAAGTCGCTGCCGCTCTATCCCCGCTTCGAGCGGCAGGCAGACGGCACCCTGCGCACGATGATCCACTACAAGGACTACGAGCCGATGTTCGAACACTACGGCGTGCCGGCCTACATCGCCGGATTCGGCGCCTCGGCCATCGCCTACAAGACCGACCGCTGGAACATCTCGCGCCTCGACAACTCGTTCCAGCTTTCGGGCGTGCTGATGCTCGACGCATCGGTCGGGAGCGAGGCCGAGGCCGAGCGGATCGCCCGGCTGGCCGAGCGCAAGTTCGCCGGCAACCCCGGGCAGGTGATGTTCCTCATCCGCGACGGCTCGGACGAGGCGCCCGACAATTCGCGCTTCATCCCCATCGCGTCGCAGAACGAGGGCGACTGGCGGTCGCTGCACGAGCAGGCCGTGGGCGACATCGTCGTGGCCCACTCGTGGTTCCGCACCCTGAGCGGCCTCGACTACGGCAGCGGATTCAGCGCCGAGCGCATCCTCCACGAGTACGAGGTGGCGCTCAATACGGTGATACTGGCCGAGCAGGCCGAACTCGTGGAGCCCATCCGCGAGCTGCTGCGCGACACGGCCGGGATCGACGCTTCGTCGCTCGCGGCCGTCAACCGGCCGCCGACGCGCTCGAAACCCATCTACATGAAGGTCTGGGAGGCCCGCAAGGCCGACGGCCTCGGCTACGATGCCGAGGATCCCCGCCAGCAGCTGTTCCTCTCCGAGATCACCAAGTACAACATCCGCAGCATCGAGTGAGACCCACCCCCGATGCCGCCGTTCCCGAATTACGATCGCAAACCCATGAACACCCTCATCACACCCCTTCAGGCCCTCAAGCTGGCCTTCGGCGACGGCGAGTATCTGCCGCCGTCGACCTTCACCGAGGCGCAGATCGCCGCCGCCGAGGAGCGCTACCTCGTCCCGGTCGTGGGGCGTGCGCTCCACGAGCGGCTGCTCGCGGGCGCCTGTCCCGAGCTCGTCGCCGAACATCTGGCCGCTCCCCTCGCGCTCTTCGTGCGGCTCGCCGCGCAGCCGCGCCTCGACATCCGGACCGACCGCACGGGCACCGCCGCCCCCTATACCGCCTCGGGCCGCCCGGCCGACGCGGAGGCCCGCCGCCGCGCGATGCGCAGCCTCCGCACCGAGGCGCGGGCGCTGCTGCGCCGGGCCGCCGCCCACATCGCCGCACGGCCCGACCTCTATCCCGAGTACGATCCCCGCCGCGACATCCTCAACCGCTGTTCGACCGATGGAGACCTTGTACAGATCCGTTAGCGGCGCGGCGGCGGGGATCGCCGCCCTGTTCGCCCCCGTGGGGCCGCTCGTCGCCTGCGCGACGCTCTTCGTGGGGATCGATTTCGTCTCGGGCGTGGCCGCCGACCGCCACCGCGCGCGCCGGGCCGGGCGGCCGTGGTATTTCGAGAGCCGCGCGGCGTGGCGCACCGTGCGCAAGCTCTCGCTCGTCGCGACGGCCATCGCGATGGCTTGGCTCCTCGACAGCTGCGTGCTCGCGGGGTTTCGCGAGATGCACCTCGCGCGTCTGTTCGCCGGCTTCGTCTGCGGCGTGGAGCTGTGGTCGTTCCTCGAGAACGCCGCGGAGCTCTCCGACGGACCGTTGTTCCGGCTGCTGCGCCGCTATGTCCGCAGCCGTATCGGAGGGGAGGCGGAGCGATGAGCCGGGGTCTGCGCAACTGCAATCCGGGCAACATCCGGCAGTCGAAGGTGCGCTACCGGGGCGAGGTGCGGCCGTCGCGCGACGCGGCCTTCAAGCAGTTCGCGTCGCTCGCGTGGGGCTACCGGGCGATCTTCGTGCTGCTGCACACCTACCGCGTGCGGTACGGACTCGACACCGTGGCCGGGATGATCGCCCGCTGGGCGCCGCCGTCGGAGAACGACACCGGGGCCTACGTCCGCGCCGTGGCCCGGGCGGTCGGCACGGCGCCCGATGCCCCGATCGACACGCGCGACGCGGCGACGATGATCCCCTTCGCGGCGGCCGTTTCGCGCGTCGAGAACGGCCGGGAGGCCGACCTCGACGAGGTGCGGGCCGGGTGGAGGCTCTTCACGGAGGGGTAGCGGGGCGTGCCCGCCGGGGCGTGTTTCCGGCGGCTTCCCGGCGGTCGTCGGGCAGCCGTCCGGCGCTGTCCGGCGCTGTTCGCCGAGGTCCGAAACGCGCCGGAGCGAAAAAAATTTCCGTATTCGGTTTAACTTTCGCAACTTCGGAGCGTCTTATCTGCAGAACCCCATGCGAACGGACCCCGACATAACACCCGAACTGATCGAAGCGCTGCGCGACCCCGCGACGCGCGATGCGGGGTTCGACCTCCTCGCGGAGCGCTGCATCCGGCCCTTGTACCGCCATGCGCGGCGGATCGTGGCCGTGCACGAGGATGCCGAGGATGTCGTGCAGGAGACCTTCGTGCGGGCCTACGACCGCATCGGGAGTTTCCGCGGCGGGGCCGGGGAGCTGCGCGCGTGGCTCTGGCGCATCGCCACCCGTGCGGCGCTCACGGCGCTCCGCAGGCGCCGCCGCCACCCCTTCGCGTCGCTCGACGAGGTGAGCCGCGAGCTGGCGGGGCGCATGGAGGAGCTCTGCGGACCCGATGCCGACCGGGAGCTGGTGCGCTTCCGGCAGGCGGTGATGGAGCTGCCGCTGCGCCAGCGGCTGGTCTTCGACCTGCGCTACCGGGAGGAGCGCTCCTACCGCGAGATCGCCGAGGTGCTCGGCGGGCGGGCCGAGACCCACAGGGTCAACTACCACCATGCCGTCGAAACGTTGAAAAAGAGATTGAAATGCGAACTGTGAACTACGATCGCGAGCCTGCGGGGCGGAGGGCCTCTTTCGACCTGCC
The DNA here is from genome assembly GCA_910576555.1 of uncultured Alistipes sp. Classification (GTDB taxonomy): domain Bacteria; phylum Bacteroidota; class Bacteroidia; order Bacteroidales; family Rikenellaceae; genus Alistipes. Next base: position 145,730 of record CAJTIY010000002.1, read on the forward strand.
CGAGCTCGGCGATGCCGATTTCGAGGCGCTCCGTGCGCGGATCCGCCTCGCCACCACGGGCCGGGCCGCCGGGAACTGTGCTGCAGCGAGCTGTGCCGCTGCGGGCGGTCCGTCCGCCCGGAGGCGCCCCGATGGCCGCCCCATACGCCCCATGCGCCGCGTGCTGCGCGCTGCGGTGCCGGCCGCTGCGGCCGCGCTGCTCGTCGCGGGGCTCTTCGTCGTCGCGGCGCACCGCGAGGCGCCGCACGAACGGGAGCTCGACGAACTGCTCGCCACGGCATCCGCCGAGACCGTGGCGCGCGCCGCCGCGGAGAACTACGACGATATCCTTTACGACCCGCAACTTTGAACCGATTGCGCATATGATGAACCGACTCTATCTTCTGATCTGCTGCGCGGGGCTCGCCCTGCAGAGCTTCGCCGCACCGGCCGACCGGGCGCGGCAGCGTGCGTGCGCCGAGGCGCACGCCCTGATCGACGCGACCGAGCGCAGGGCGCTCGCGGCGCAGTCGCTCGACGACCTCAATGTGGCGGCCCGCGAGGAGGTGGCCCGCGAACTGGAGCTCACCGAACGGCAGCGGCAGCGCTTCGACCCGCTCTACGACGCCTACCGCAAGGCGCTCCGCACGGCGGTGGATGCCGCCGCGGCCTCCGCGCAATCGGACGCCGAGCAGGAGCAGCGGCGGGCGCTGAAGGCCAAGCTGGCCAACATCGCCGCCGCGGCCGAGATCAAGCGCGACTATGTCGACCGCTTCGCCGAGGTGCTCACCGCCGAGCAGATCCGCCGCTTCTACAACATCGAGGGGCGCATCGGCACGCAGATCAAGCGGGCCGCGGCCGGTAAGGAGGCCGCCTCGCTGACGCTGCGCGGACCGGGCCGGGAGGCGACCCGCGACTTGGGTCCGGCGGGCGACTATGCGGGGCTCGAGTGCGGGAATCAGTTCTCGATCGAGGTGAGCTCCGCGGTGCGGACGGTGGTCGTGACGGGCGACGAGCGGCTGATCGACTACGTGACGATGGAGCGCAGCGGCGGCGTGCTCCGCTTCGGCCTCGCGGTGCGGAGCCTCCATATCCGTAATGTCCGCGGGTACAGCGGCATACGGGTGGTGGTGCCCGCCTCGTCGTCGCTGTGCAGCCTCAAGGCGGGGACGCGGAGCAGCATCGTCTGCAGGATGCCGCTGCGGGGCGAAACGGTCTCGGTCGCGGTGTCGAGCTACGGTTCGGTGAAGGCCGAGATCGAGGCGACGGGTGCGGCGAAGATCGAGATCGATCCCTACGCCAGCTTCAGGGGCCGGGCGACGTGCGGCACGTGCGACCTGCGTGCGGCGAGCTATGCGACGATCGCCTGTCCGGTCGTCTGCCGCGGCGAGGCGCGGGCGACGGCGGCCAGCTATGCCGAGCTGTCGGGCGGTATCGAGGCCCCGGACGCCGCGGTCACGGTGCAGAGCGGTGCCACGCTCCGCGGTGCGCTCGCGTGCGAGCGGCTGCGGCTCGACCTCTACAGCTACGCCTCCTATACGGGGACGATCGCCGCGGGGCGGGCTCGACTGACCCTGCAGAGCGGTGCGACGCTCGGCGCGACCTTCGCGGGCGACGCCTTCACGGCTTCGGTGGGCAGCTACGGCGAGCTCGCGCTCCGCGGTGCGGCGCAGGTCGTCGAGGCGCGCGTGAAGGTGGGGTCCGGCGCCTCATTCCGGGCCCGGGAGCTGCAGGTCCGGGACTACGACATCGACGTCGCCGCCTTCGCCTCGGCCGATATCTGGTGCTCGGGACGGCTGAAGGTCAGCGCCTCGCAGCAGGCGGAGGTGCGCTACGGCGGCCCCTGCGTCGTGGAGGCGTTGTCGGACAACATCCGGCGGCGGTGATGCCGGCGGGCGCCCGGCTGCGTTCGCGCGCTGTGCGGCGGGGTGCGGGCCGCGCTTCGGGAGGGGCGGCGGGGCTGCGCCGCACGTGCGCGGGGAAAATATCGTGCGGGCGATTTCCGAATTCCGATTATTCGACGTATCTTTGCCCTCCGAAACAGGCGGAAATGGGATGCGGTCCGCGAGGCCGCGTTGAGAACCGCCCGAGGTAACACTACTAAAAAACAAAACATTATGCAAACCATTTCGATCAAGGCCGTGAAGCGCGAGGCTTTCGGCAAGAAGGCTGCGAAGGCGGTACGCCGCGAGGGTCTGGTGCCCTGCGTGCTGTGCGGCAACGGCGAGACCGTGAATTTCTCGGTCGATCCGCGCGATGTGAAACCCCTGATCTACACCCCCAACTCCTACATCGTGGAGTTCGATTTCGAGGGTACGACGGTGAAGGCCGTGCTCCGCGAGGCGCAGTTCCACCCGATCCGCGAGGAGATCCTCCACCTCGATTTCTACCGCGTGGCCGAGGGCAAGCCCGTATCGATCGCCATTCCGGTGCGTCTGACCGGTAACGCCGAGGGCGTGAAGGTCGGCGGTAAGCTGGCTCTGTCGGCCCGCAAGCTCACCGTGAGCGCGCTGGTGGAGAACCTGCCCGACGAGATCGTCGTGGACGTAACGTCGCTCGGTGTCGGCAAGACCATCTTCGTGGGCGACCTCGAGTACGCCGATCTGAAGTTCGTGACCCCCGCCACGACGGCCGTCTGCGCCGTGCGCGTGACCCGTGCTTCGCGCGGCGCCGCCGCTGCCGAAGGCAAATAATCGCTGACGCGGCATGAAATACCTCATCGTTGGACTGGGGAACATCGGCGCGGAGTACGCCGGGACCCGGCACAACATCGGGTTCGATGTGTTGGACGCCCTCGCCGGGGCGTCCAACGCTGTTTTTACCACGGCGCGCTACGGCGACATCGCCGAGGTGAAGTACAAGGGCCGGACCCTCGTGCTGCTCAAGCCCTCGACCTACATGAACCTCTCGGGCAAGGCCGTGCGCTACTGGCTCGAGGCCGCGAAGGTCGACCGCGAGCGTCTGCTGGTCGTCTCGGACGACATCGCGCTGCCGTTCGGCACGCTGCGGCTGCGGCCCAAAGGGAGCGCCGGGGGTCACAACGGACTGAAGAACATCGCCGAGCTGCTCGGAACGGAGGAGTTCGCGCGGATGCGCTTCGGCGTGGGCGGCGACTTCCCGCGCGGCCATCAGGTCGACTACGTGCTGGGCGAGTGGACCGCCGAGGAGCGCGAGGCGCTGCCCGAGCGGCTGAAGCTCTTCGGCGATGCGATCAAGTCGTTCGCCGCGGTCGGCACGGCGATGACGATGAACTATTTCAATAAGAAATAGCGGCGCGGGCGGCGGTTTCCGACCGTCGTGCGGTGCGGCAGAGGCACGGCCGGTAGGCGGTTCGGCGGCCGGAACGTATCGAAAAGCGAGCGACGGAATCCCGTGCGGGGTTCCGTCGCTTCGTGTTCGGGGAGGGGCGGCGTCGGGCGGCCGGGGTGTTCGGGCGGCCGGGGTGTTCGGGACTGAGGCGGCATTTCGGATCGAGGGGGCGTGCCGGATCGGGGCGGGCGGTCGTATGGCGGTTCGCCGGCGGCGGTGGGACGGCGCGAGCTATGGGCGAGTCGCAGTCCGCCGCATGGGGCGGCGGCGAACTGCCGACCGCGCATGGCGCGGCCGGGGTATCGGGGCGACTTACGGCGCGAGCTGGGTGTGCCGGGAGGATACTTACGGCGCGAGTCGGGATATCGGGGAGGCTTGCGGCGCGAGTCGGGTGTGCCGGATCGGGGCGATGGCGCGTGGGTGGCGAACCGCGGGCTCGCGCGGCGATTTCGAGCCGTTCGGCTTACCTTCGCAGCCGCCGGCCTGCGAAAAAGAGCACGATGGCGAGGGTGGTGAGGAGCTCCGAGAGCGGCATGGCGTACCAGATACCCGCGGTGCCGAACAGCCGCGGGAGCAGGAGGAAGCTCGGGACGAGCAGCACGAGACCCCGCAGGAGGGCGAAGAACGTGGCCGGCAGGGGCCGTTCGACGCTCTGGTAGTAGCCGATCGCGGCGAGGTTGACCACGAAGCAGACGAAGCCTGCGGCGAAGCGGGGGAAGCCCGTGACGGCGATGCGCGCCGCAGGGTCGTCGAGGGGGAGGAAGAGCCCGACGAGCGCTTCGGGGGCCGCGAGGAAGGCTGCGGCGACGACCGCGCCGCACGCCACGGCCGTGAGGAGGGCGATGCGCAGCGCGCTCCGGACCCGCGCCGGGTTGCCGGCGCCGAAGTTGTAGCTCACGATCGGCTGGGCCGACTGCGCGACGGCGTTGCCGATCATGAAGACGAAGGGCGCGTAGTAGCAGGCGATGCCGAAGGCCCCCACGCCCGCGTCGCCCAGATAGCGCATGAAGACCCGGTTGCCGGTGAACATCAGCACGGCCATCGTCGCCTCGCCGAGCAGTGCCGAGGAACCGATGCGGCACTGGTAGCCGAGGTTGCGCAGCGTGAGGCGCAGGCTCGTGCGGCTCATCTTGAGCGGATGGAACCGCAGCGTGCGGGCGCCGGTGAAGAGGTAGATGACGACGATCGTGCCGCCGATGACGATGGCGGCGGTCGAGGCGAGGGCCGCGCCCATCAGGCCCCAGCCCAGCGGAAAGACGAAGATCCAGTCGAGGACCACGTTGACGACGGCCGAGACGACGCTGCACCGCATGGCCAGCCGCGGCGCGCCGTCGAGGCGGATGACGAAGAGCCCGACGGCCGTCCAGATTTGGAACACGAGCGCCGGTGCGTACCACACCATATACTCCTCGACCAGCGGCAGCAGCCGGTCCGAGGCGCCGAGCAGGCGCGAGATGGGCTCGGGCGCCGCATACACCGCAGCCACGGGGAGCAGCGTCGCGAGGGTCACCAGCAGGAAGGCCTGCGTGACGTTGAGCCGCGCCGCCTTGACCTTGCCGCGGGCGAGGTGGATCGAGGCCACCACCGAGCAGCCGATGCCCGCCATGAGCCCGATGCCCGTGAAGATCATCACCGGGGCGTAGCAGATGTTGATCGCAGCGATGCCGTCGCTGCCGACCCCATGGCCGACAAAAATGCCGTCGGCGACCGTGACGGCCGAGATGCTGAGCATACCCAGCAGCGTGGGAACGAAAAACTTGCGGAACAGGCGGCCGACATGTTCCGTCCCGAGGTCCAATGCGTCTCTTTCCATAAACCCAAATTGCCGTTATTCACCGGCGGATACGAAAAAGGCCGGACAAGCGTCGTGGTTTTACCCAGTCATCTTGTCCGGCCTTATAGCAGCCCTCCGATGAGGATTACAAAACTCCTTTTGTATTTCGGTGCGAAGATAGCGAATATTTCCTGCCCGGCCAAACGCTACTCCTCCTCGTAAAAAATGCCGTCCATCAGGCCGTCCAGCTCGCGGCGCTCCTTCTTGGTGGGGCGCCCCGTGCCGCGGTCGCGCAGCACGAAGATCGTCTCGCGCGGGGCGACGAGCTTGTCGAGCTCCTCCTGCGGCGTGGTGTCGAGGCAGTAGTCGGGGACGTTCTTGGCGGGCTGGCGGCTCGACACGAGGTCGAGGATGCGGTAGGTGTAGGTCACGCGCTGCTTGCGCACGGCCACCGTGTCGCCCGCCTTCGCGGTGCGCGACGGCTTGACGGCCGTGCCGTTGACGGTGACCTTGCCGGTGCGGATCGCCTCGGCGGCGTCGCTGCGCGTCTTGAACACGCGCACGGCCCAGAGGTATTTGTCGAGTCGGACTTCCATAAGGCTGTTATCGTTCGTAGAGCGTTTCCGAGCGGGGCGTGTCGTGGGAGCGTTCGTCGTTCTGGCGGCTGACGCTCAGGATCATGCCCAGCGCGATGGTGGTGAAGAGGGTCGAGGAGCCGCCGCGCGAGATGAGCGGCAGCGTCTGGCCCGTCTCGGGGATCAGGTTCACGGTGACCATGACGTGGAGCAGCGCCTGACAGGTGATCAGCAGCGCCAGCCCCAGCACCAGAAGACCCGGGAAGGCGGTGCCGCAGCGGCGGAAGATCTCGATCGCACGGAAGAAGATCCACAGGTAGAGCATCAGCAGCCCCGTGGCGAGCAGCAGGCCGTACTCCTCGACGAAGAAGGCGTAGGCGTAGTCGCTCTCGGGGTGGATCATCTCCACGCGCATGGCGCTCTGGCCGGCGCCCTCGCCCAGAATGCCGCCGTTGTGGATGGCGATCATCGAGCGTTCGGTGTCGGTGAGGTGCTCGATGGGTTTGTCGGTCTGCGACCGGGTCCAGAGGTGGATCCACGTCGCGACGCGCCCTTCGGCCGTCTCGCTGCGGCCGAGGTTGAGCGTCATGATGACGAAGACCCCCGCGACGGCCCACCCGATGAGTTTCATCAGCTCGCCCAGCCGCACGCGCCCGATGAGCATCATCACCCACGAGGCCATGAAGACCAGCACGGCCGAGGAGGTGTGGGCCGGGAAGATCACCAAGCACGACAGCAGCACGGGGAAGAGGATCGGCCACGTCCCCTCGCGCCAGATGCGCCGCTGCTCGCGCGAGGTGCGCCACGTCCAGAAGCGCCACGAGGGGACGATGCGGATCTTGTCGATCTTCGACTGCCGCCCGGCCAGCTGGCCGGCCAGCAGCAGCACCGTGGCGATCTTCAGCGCCTCGGAGGGCTGGAACTGGAAGGGCCCGAGCGGGATCCAGCGCGCCGCGCCGTTGGTCGTGGCGCCGATGAAGTAGACGGCGACGGTGAGCAGCACCGACAGCGCGTAGACAGGGCGCGCGAAGTAGCCGTAGATGCGGCAGTTGATCTTCTGCACGAAGATCATCACCACGAGGCTCGCCGCGAGGATCAGCAGCTGCTGGCGCAGGAAGTGGGAGGTGGTGCGGGCCGTGTGGGCGTCGTAGGCCATCTTGGCGGTCGAGGAGTAGACCACGAGCACCGAGATCACGGCCAGTGCCGCGACGATGATCCACAGCACGCGGTCGCCCGAGAAGAGCCGGCGGAGCGTCGACTCCTCCCCGGGCGGCAGGTCGCCCTGCGCGGCATCGGCGGGGCGCGCAGGGCGCGCGGGGCCGCTCTGCGGGACGCCGCCGTCGGATGCGTCGTGCATGCGCTCCCGCTGCGCGGTGCGGCCTGTCGGCTCCGGGCGGCCGGCAGCCGTGCGCGCGCGTCCGGGGTCGGTGTCGTCCGCGGCGTGCGGGCGCTCGGGGGCGACGCGGTCGTATTTCGGATCGTCGTTCATCGGGCGTCAGGCGTGTTCGGCGACCCACGCCTTGAAGCGGGCGCCGCGGTCCTCGTAGTTCTTGAACAGGTCGAAGCTGGCGCAGGCGGGCGACAGCAGCACGGCGTCGCCCGGGCGTGCGGCGGCGCGTGCCGCCGCGAGGGCCGCGTCGAGCGAGTCGGTGGCGATCACCTCGGGGACGACGCCCGTAAATTCGCGTATGAGTTTTTCGTTGTCGAGGCCCATGCAGACCAGCGTGCGGACCTTCGCGCGGGCGAACTCCCGCAGCGGGGCGTAGTCGTTGCCCTTGTCGGTGCCGCCGGCGATCCACACCGTGGGGCGCGTCATGCTCTCGAGCGCATACCACACCGAGTCGACGTTGGTGGCCTTCGAGTCGTTGATCCACAGCACGCCGCCCCGTTCGGCGACGGGTTCGAGGCGGTGCTCCACGGGGTCGAAGGCGTAGATCGAGCGGCGGACCTGTTCGGGATCGACGCCCGCGGCGAGGGTCGCGAGGGCCGCGGCCATCGCGTTGCAGGCGTTGTGCAGGCCCCCGATGCGCATCTTCGCCGTGTCGATCTCGACCGAGGCCTTGCCCGCCGTCGCGGTGAACCTGCCGTCGAGCAGGAAGGCGTCGCCGGCGACGCTCGCCACGGCGCTGCGGGCCATGAAGGGGAGCCGGCGCATGGCGAGGTCGTACTTCGGAAGCTCGGCGGCGATCGTCGCGTCGTCGCCCGAGTAGACGAACCAGTCGCGCGAGGTCATGTTGCGGACGATCCGCATCTTCGCGTCGACGTAGTTCCGGAAGCAGTGGTCGTAGCGGTCGAGGTGGTCGGGCGTGATGTTGGTCAGCACGCCGATGTGGGCGCGGAACGCGTACATGCCGTCGAGCTGGAACGAGCTCAACTCCAGCACGTACCAGTCGTAGTCGCCCGTGGCGACGGAGTAGGCGAAGCTCTCGCCGATGTTGCCCCCGAGCGCCACGTTCATGCCCGCGTCGCGCATGATCCGGTAGATGAGCGACGTGGTGGTCGTCTTGCCGTTCGAGCCCGTGACGCAGATGCACTTCGCGCGGCCGATGTAGCGCCCCGCGAACTCGATCTCGGAGACGACGGGGATGCCCCGCTCGCGGATCTTGCGCACGATGGGCGCCGAGTCGGGGATGCCCGGCGACTTGACGACCTCCGAGGCGGCGAGGATGAGCTCCTCCGAGTGGCCGCCCTCCTCGTAGGGCACCTGCCACTCGTCGAGTTTCGCCCGGTAGCGGTCGGCGATGCGTCCGGCGTCGGAGAGCAGGACGTCGAAACCCTTCTTTTTGGCGAGGATCGCGGAGCCGTAGCCGCTGATGCCGCCGCCCAGTACGACGATTTTTTTCATCGGTATCGTTTTTTTCTGTATGGACTGTTTGCGTGCCGTTCGTGTTCGGCCCGCAGCCGGCGGAGGCTGCGCCGAGCCTTCGGGCGAGAAAAGCAGCCCTCCGCGCCGGGTGGCTGCGGGCTGCCGTTCTTCAGCGGAGCCGAAGAACGAACGGAAATCGGAAGCCTATCGGATCTTCAGCGTCGCGAGCGTCAGGGCCGCGAGCAGCAGCGAGATGATCCAGAAGCGGAGGACGATCTTCGTCTCGAACATCTCGCGTTTCTGGTAGTGGTGGTGCAGCGGCGACATGAGCAGCAGCCGGCGGCCCTCGCCGTAGCGGCGCTTCGTGTACTTGAACCAGCCGACCTGCACCATCACCGAGACGCTCTCGGCGAGGAAGACGCCGCACAGCAGCGGCAGCAGCAGCTCCTTGCGGATGCAGAGGGCGAAGACGGCGATCACGCCGCCGATCGAGAGCGAGCCCGTGTCGCCCATGAAGATCTGCGCGGGGAAGGAGTTGTACCACAGGAAACCCACCAGCGCGCCCATCATCGCCGCGGCGAAGATCAGCAGCTCGCCCGAGTCGGGGATGTACATGATGTTGAGGTAGTCGGCGTAGACGATGTGGCCCGAGAGGTAGGCCAGTGCGCCGAGCACCGCGACGATCGGCACCGAGACGCCCGTGGCCAGTCCGTCGAGGCCGTCGGTGAGGTTGGCGCCGTTCGACACGGCCGTGACCACGAAGATCGCCACCAGCACGTAGAGCAGCCATGTGGCCGTGTCGCGCCCGCCCGTCAGGCGGCCGTAGTCGAATTCGTTGTTCTTGATGAAGGGGATGGTCGTCTGCGTGGTCTTGCGGTTCTCGGCGACGACCGTAACGGCGTCGGCCGCGGCGTCGCTCGGCGTCCCGTCGACCGTCGCGACCGTCTCGACCGTCGCGGCGGGCCGGAGGGTCGTCTCGCGGACGACGATCTGCGGCGAGAGCCACATCGTCGTGCCGACGATCAGGCCGAGGCCCACCTGTCCCACGATCTTGAAGCGGCCGTTGAGCCCCTCCTTGCGGTGGCGGAAGACCTTGATGTAGTCGTCCAGACCCCCGATCAGGCCCAGCCAGAGCGTCGAGACGATCATCAGCTGGACGTAGACGTTGTCGAGGCGCCCGAAGAGCAGCGTCGGGACGAGGATCGCCAAGAGGATGATCACGCCGCCCATCGTCGGCGTGCCCCGCTTCTGGAGCTGGCCCTCGAGGCCGAGGTCGCGGATCTCCTCGCCGATCTGCTTGCGGCGCAGGAAGTCGATGATGCGGCGGCCGAAGATGATGGCGATGAGCAGCGCGAGGATGATCGCGGCGGCCGCGCGGAACGAAATGTAGTGCAGCATGCCCGAGCCGGGGATGTCCCAGTAGCGTTCGAGCAGACGGAAAAGGTGGTAGAGCATGGGTACGGAAAAATGTGCGTGTGCGGATTATCGTGTTTCGGGGCGGGGTGCGGCGAGCCGCTCGAAGGCCTTGCGGACCTCCTCGCGGTCGTCGAACGGGTGGCGCGTGTCGCCGACGATCTGGTAGGTTTCGTGGCCCTTGCCGGCGATGAGCAGGATGTCGCCCGGGGCGGCCAGCATCGCGGCGGTGCGGATCGCCTCGGCGCGGTCGGCGATGCGCAGGTAGCGCGCCGAGGGGTCGAGGCCCGCGGTCATCTCGTCGAGGATCGCCGCGGGGTCTTCGTGCCGCGGGTTGTCGGAGGTGAAGATCGCCGTCGTGGCGTGCTGCAGGGCGATGGCCGCCATCTCGGGGCGTTTGGTCCGGTCGCGGTCGCCGCCGCAGCCGCAGACGACGAGGAGTCCCTGCCCGGGGCGGCGCAGCTCGTCGATCGTGCGCAGCACGTTCTCGAGGGCGTCGGGCGTGTGGGCGTAGTCGACCACGGCCGTGGTGCCGTTCGCCGCGCGGATCGCCTCGAAGCGGCCGCTCACGGCGTGCAGCGCGCTCATCGCGCGCAGCGTCTCGTCGGCGTCGAAGCCCAGCGAGAGGGCCGCGCCGTAGACCGCAAGCAGGTTGTAGGCGTTGAAGCGGCCCGGCATGCCGACCCACGCCTCGCGGCCGTCGATGCGCAGCAGCATGCCGTCGACGTGCATCTCGACGATCTTGCAGCGGAAGTCGGCCGCCGAGCGCAGCGAGTAGGTCGCCACGCGCGCCGCCGTGTTCTGCACCATCACGCGGCCGTTGCGGTCGTCGATGTTCACCAGCGCGAAGGCGTCGCGCGGCAGCGTGTCGAAGAGCCGCTTCTTGGCCGCGATGTAGGCGGCGAAGGTGCCGTGGTAGTCGAGGTGGTCGTGGGTGATGTTGGTGAAGAGGGCGCCGGCGAAGCGCAGCCCCAGCGTGCGCTCCTGCACGAGGGCGTGCGACGAGCACTCCATGAAGCAGTGGGTGCAGCCGGCGTCGACCATCTCGCGCATCATGGCGTTGAGGCGGATGGCGTCGGGCGTGGTGTGGGTCGAGGGCAGCGTGCGGTCACCCACGCGGTAGACCACCGTCGAGACGAGGCCCGCCTTGTGGCCCAGCGCCTGCGCGAGGTCGTGGAGCAGCGTCGCCGTGGTGGTCTTGCCGTTGGTGCCCGTCACCCCGACGAGCTGCAGCTCGCGGCTCGGGTGGTCGTAGAAGGCCGCGGCCATGCGGGCCATCGCCGCCGAGGTGTCGGCCACGACGACGTAGGCGACCTGCGGGTCGCACGTCTCGGGCAGCCGCTCGCAGACCACCGCCGCGGCGCCCTGCGCCACGGCGTCCGGGATGAACCGGTGGCCGTCGCACTGCGTGCCCGCCACGGCGAAGAAGCAGTCGCCCGGGCCTGCGGTCCGCGAGTCGTAGGTGAGGTGCGCGACGGGCGTGTCGGCCGCGCCGACGAGGCGCAGGACCTCCGTGTCGCGCAATAGTTCGTGCAGTGTGTTCATCGTATCGTCGTTGCGGGACTCCGCCGCCGGGGCGGTCGGAGTCCGTGTCGTTCTATTTCAGTACGAGCGCCGCCGCCGTGCCGGGGGCGATGTGCGCGCCGGGCGGAGGGCTCTGCTGGCGTACGGCGCCGCGGCCCGAGAAGCGGACCCGCAGGCCGCGGCTTTCGAGCAGGAAGAGCGCGTCCTTGAGCCCCATGCCGCGCACGTCGGGCATGCGCGCCGGGTCGTCGGGCAGGCTCGTCACCGAGACCCGCGCGAGGCTGTCGACCGCGGCCGTGCCCCACCCCTTGCGGCGGTCGTACGACACGTCGGGCGAGAGGGCGTCGGCCACGCGGCGGATCTGCGCGATGTCGCCCCCCTTGATCCGCTCGGGGTAGCGGCGCGGACCCTCCGCCGCCGCGTCGCCGCGCCGCGAACCCGTACGCCCGTGGATGTAGTCGACCATCCGCTTCACCACGGGGCCCGCCAGCGGACCTCCGTAGTAGGCCTTGCCGGGCTGCGCTTTGGTCTCGATGACCGTGATGACCGAGTAGCGGGGCGCCTCGGCGGGGAAGTAGGCCACCATCGAGCCGAGGTAGTAGCGCCCCTCGCGGCTGCGGGCGTCGGTGATCTGCGCCGTGCCGGTCTTGGCCGCCACGCGCAGGCGCGTCGTGTCGCGGAAGAAGCTGCTGGCCGTGCCTTCGGTGCAGACCGCCTCGAGGCATTCGCGCACGGTGCGCAGCGTCGCGCGCGAGCAGATCGAGCGGCGCAGCGTATGCGTCTCGAACCGCTCGACGGTCTTGCCGCCGCGCCGCAGCTCGCGCACGAGCACCGGGGCGATCAGCCGCCCCTCGTTGGCGATGGCGTTGTAGAGCGCGAGGGTCTGGATCGGGGCCAGCCGCACGCGGTAGCCGTAGGACATCTTCACGAGCATGACCCCCGGGTCGGGGACCTTCCAGTCGGCCGTGACGTCGGAGGGCCGCTCGCCGAAGGCCTCCAGACCCACGGTTTCGCCCAGCCCCAGCCGTTCGCGCAGGAAGTCGCTGTAGGCCTGCTTGCGGCCCGTGATGCCGTAGCGCTCCCAGATCGCTTTGGCGAAGTAGACGTTCGACGACGAGGCCACGGCGCGGCGGAAGTCGATCACGCGGTCGCCGCGGTGCGAGTCGCGGATCTTCTTCGCGGGGCCGATCGTCACCGGATCGCCGTTGTGGGTCTCGTAGGTCGTCCCGACGGGCATCCGCGCATCCTCGAGCAGCGTGAGCATCGACGCGAGCTTGAAGGTCGAACCCGGCTCCATGCGGCGCCCTATGGCGTAGTTCTCGCGCTCGGAGTAGCTGCCGTCGGCGTTGCGCCCGAGGTTGGCCATGGCGAGGATCTCGCCCGTGGAGACCTCCATGACGACGGTCGTGCCCCAGATGGCGTTCTGGGCCTCCAGCTGGCGGCGCAGCGCCTTGTCGGCCACGTCCTGCAGCTCGAGGTCGAGCGTCGTCACCACGTCGAGGCCGTCCTCGGGGTCCTGCTGCCCGCCCCCCGCCACGCGGCCGTAGAAGCCCCGCGCGATGCGCTGCCGCAGCGCCTTGCCGTCGCGGCCCGCGAGCTCCTCGCGGTAGATCGCCTCGATGCCGTAGTTGCCCCGGTCGCCCGTCAGGCCGATCGTGCGGCGCGCCAGTTCGCCCTGCGGGTAGATGCGGTCGTCGCGCTCGACGAGGCGGTAGACCATGCCCATGTTCCAGTTCAGCAGCGGGTAGCGCCGCAGCGTCTCCCACTCGGCGTAGTCGACCTCGCGGGGGAAGATGTCGACCGGCGTGTGGTCGCGGATCGTGTCGTAGATGCGCCGCGTGACGAACTCCTCGCCGCGCAGCCGGTCAAGAAGGCGCGCGAACCACCCCTCGGAGCGGACGTAGGTCGTGTCGCGGCCCCGCACGAGGCGGTAGCGGCGGTCGTGCTCACGCCGCAGCAGGCGCCCGTACTCCGCGGCCGTGCGGTCGCCGAAGAAGGCCGAGAGGAGCTTGGCGAGCGAGTCGGCCTGCTCGTGGAAGGTCTTCAGCGAGTCGAGGCCCGGCGAGCCGAAGTCGAAGGCGGCCCGGTAGCGGAAGAGCGAGGCGGCGAGCGGTTCGCCGTCGCGCGAGAGGATGCTGCCCCGCTGCGCCGGGATGCGCTCCTCGGTGAAGATGCGCCCCGCGAGGCGGCGGGCGTTGTAGTCGACCTCGGCGCTGAAGAGCTGCACCCACACGAGCCGCCCGAACACGACGGCGCCCGCGAGGATGAACAGCACGTAGAGCAGCCGTACCCGCAGCAGGATGTCGCTTTTGATCTTCGAGGGTTCGCGTTTCATGGTCAGTCGTCGAGCGTTTCGCCGGGGGTCCGGGGGTCCTGCAGGTCGATGCCCCGCTCGCGCAGCCGTGCGGCGACGGCCGAGTGGGTCGTGCGGCGGTAGCGCTGCTCCTCGAGGCGGATCGAGCGTTCGCGCAGCACCTGCACCTCGCGTTCGAGCCGCGAGTATTTCAGGTCGAGGTGCAGCGACCAGAACATCACGACGATGCTCAGGAAGAACATCCCCGCGACGGAGAGCATGTAGGGGTAGTATTTCGAGACCCCCTCGCGCAGCAGGATCGTGCCCGAGAAGAGCTGCCAGAAGGTGCTCGACCGGCGGCGCCGCTCGCGCCGTGCGCGCTCCTCCCCGGCGGCGCGTTCGGCGGCTTCGCGCTCCTCGTCGGCGCGGATGTCGTCGTCGGCCTCGCCCCGCTGGATGCGCAGCACCTCGCGCCGCACGCGGCGGTCGAACTCCGCGTCGCGTGCCTGCTGCTCCCGTTCTTCGGGGGTTATGGGGTCGAATTCGTGGTCGCGCATCGTCGTGTGGGTCGAAAAGGGGGCCCGGGTTTCGCGGCCGGGCCGTCCGCGGTTTAAATCTTGGTCGCCGCGCGCAGCTTGGCCGAGCGCGAGCGGGGGTTGCGGGCGAGCTCCTCGGCCGTGGGGGTCACGGCCTTGCGCGTCGCCGCCTCGAAAGGGGCGAGCGCACGGCCGTAGAAGTCCTTCTCGACGCGGCCCGCGAAGTTGCCGCTGCGCAGGAAGTTCTTCACCAGACGGTCTTCGAGCGAGTGGTAGGAGATCACGACCAGCCGCCCGCCCGGGGCGAGGACCTTGAGGCTCTGCTCGAGGGCCATCTTCAGCGCCTCCATCTCGCCGTTGACCTCGATGCGGAGCGCTTGGAAGAGCTTGGTGAGGAACTTCGCCTCGTCGCGCTTCGGGGTGCAGGGGGCGACGGCCGCGACCAGCTGCGCCGTGGTGCGGACCGGCTCCGCGGCACGGGCCCGCACGAGGCAGCCCGCGATCTTCCACGGGGTGTCGAGCTCGCCCCAGTCGCCGAAGATGCGGGTCAGCTCCCCGGCCGTGGCGCCGTTGACCAGATCGGCCGCCGTGAGGCGTCCCCGCTGGTTCATGCGCATGTCGAGCGGTGCGTCGCCGCGGAACGAGAAGCCCCGTTCGAGGGCGTCGAAGTGGTGCGACGAGACCCCCAGATCGGCCAGAATGCCGTCGACGCGCTCCACGCCCCGCAGCCGGAGCGCCCCCCGCAGGAAGCGGAAGTTGCTCTCCACGTAGGTGAAGCGCGCGTCGTCGGGCCGGTTGGCCTGCGTGTCGCGGTCCTGATCGAAGCCGTAGAGGCGCCCTGCGGGACCCAGCGCGGAGAGGATGCGCCGCGAGTGGCCGCCGCCGCCGAACGTGAGGTCGACGTAGGTGCCGTCGGGCCGGATGTCGAGCAAACCGACCGATTCTTCGAGCAATACGGGTATGTGGTAGGCCATCGCGGGGCTGTTTTCAGGATTATGACGGGGCCAAAGTTAGGTAAAATTCGAAAAAGTATACTTATATTTGCACAAGATAAATTTCGCAACGCAACAGATGCCTCGAATCGATATCGGAGCCGTCCTCGCGGGCAAGGCTCCGCGCCTCGCGCGCCGTATGCCCCGCTGCGTCGTCGACGCGCTGCGCCGTTATGTGCGCGAAGCGGAGATCAACCACATCCTTACGACCTACGGCGAGCTGCCGCCGCAGGAGTTCATCCGCGCCTGCTTCCGCGAGTGGGGCGTGACCTACGCGGCCGAGGGGCTCGAGCGGCTCGACCCCGCGGGGCGCTACCTCTTCGTGGCCAACCACCCCTTCGGGGGCATGGACGGCATGATGCTGGCCGACGTGCTCGTCGAGCGCTTCGGCGATGCGCGCGTGGTGGTCAACGACCTGCTGATGCACCTCGATCCGCTGCGGCCGCTGTGGCTCCCCGTGAACAAGCACGGCGTGCAGCGCGCCGACTATGCCCGGCGCATGGAGGAGGCCTACTTCGGCGACGTGCCGATCCTCACCTTCCCGGCGGGCCTCTGCTCGCGCCGCGTGCGGGGCGAGGTGACCGACACGGAGTGGAAGTCCAACTTCCTGAAGAAGGCGCTCGCCGCGCAGCGGCAGATCGTGCCCCTGTTCGTCGAGGGGCGGCTCTCGGACGGGTTCTACCGGCTCGCCAATCTGCGCCGGATGCTGGGCGTGAAGCTCAACGTCGAGATGGTGCGGCTGCCCGCGGAGATGTTCTCGCAGCAGGGCCGCCACTTCCGCATCGTCGCGGGCGATCCGATCGCCCCGGCCGACCTGCAGTGCTTCGGATCGCTGCGCGAACAGGTGGCCGAAGTACGCAGAAAAGCGTATTCGTTGCAAAAAAAGCTCGCTGCGGGGTCGAAGAACGGCTGATTTGTCTATCTTTGTATCGTCCGGGCTTCGGCCGTGAGAGCCGCAAGCCGCCTTTTCGTGCGCGCAGCGTTCCGGCGAGGGGCCGCGCGGAGGGTCGGCGAAGGGGTACGACATAAAACGAAGAACGAATGAATCCGATCATAGGGCCCGTCGAGCGGGCGCTGCTCGAGGCCGAACTGACGCCCGAGCGCAAGGCGCGCGACACGAAGAAGGCGGGCAACGAAATCTATCTTTTCACGGCGGCCGAGTGCCCCGCGCTGATGCGCGAGGTGGGACGGCTGCGCGAGGAGGCGTTCCGCGCGGCGGGAGGCGGCACGGGCGAGGAGGTCGACATCGACGCCGAGGACCTCGCGCCGGACGGCTACTGCCAGCTGATCGTCTGGGATCCCGCGGCGCGGGAGATCGTCGGCGGCTACCGCTTCATCGTCTGCACCTCGGAGCACCCGAGGCACCTCTCCACCGAGCACTACTTCCGCTTCAGCGACCGCTTCCGCAGCGAGTACCTGCCCCGCACCATCGAGCTGGGGCGTTCGTTCGTGCAGCGGGCCTATCAGGCGCGGCAGAACCCCAAGAGCCTCTATGCCCTCGACAACCTCTGGGACGGGCTGGGGGCCCTCATCGTGCTCAACCCCGGGGTGAAGTACCTCTTCGGCAAGGTGACCATGTACACGACCTACAAGGCCGTGGCGCGCAACGCGCTGATCTGGTTCCTGCGCCGCTACTTCCCCGATCGCGAGGGGCTCGTGGAGGGCATCCGTCCCTTGCGGCTCGACCTCGACGACCCCTATTACGAGGAGCTCTTCACGGGCAGGAACTACATGGAGAACTACCGGATTCTGATCCGCATGATCCGCGAGTTCAACGAGCACATCCCGCCGCTGATCAACGCCTACATGAATCTTTCGCCCACGATGCGGGTGTTCGACACGGTGTCGAATCCCGATTTCGGAGGGGTCGAGGAGACGGGCATTCTGGTGACCATCGCCGATATCTATCCCGAGAAACGCGAGCGCTACACCCGCTGGGAGGGGTGGCGGGCCGACCTGAAGTACCGGCGCGAACTGTTTCGCGAACGGCTGCGGGCCCGATACGACCGCATCGCACGGAAGAGGAGCGTTTGACGCTCCTCTTTTTTTTTCGAGGGGCGGCTGTGCGGGCGGTTGCGGCTGTGCGGAGCCGGGGTGCGGTGGAGCGGGGGGGGATTTTCCGTCGATGGCGACGGGGCGGTCGGGGACGTTGCCGGGAGGTGCGAAGGGGTAGTTTGCGGGGCGGGCGACGGCGTAATTTCAGGCGTCGGCGGGTCGGGAGTCGGCGTGAGCGGTTCGTTTTTCGGGGAATCCGAAAAACGGCAGCCCGCCGCCTCCCCCGGGCGGAGGGCTGCTCCCTGCGCCTGCGGCTCGGTCGCATCCTCCGCAGGCGGCGGGGCGCGGACCGATGGGGCGGGCAGATGTCTGCGCGGCGGATCGGGGTGTGTTTGCGGCCGGTCGGTGGTTCGGTCGCATCCTCCGCAGGCGGCGGGGCGCGGACCGATGGGGCGGGCGGGAACGGTCGCAGCGGGCAGACGGCGCGTCCGCTACCCCTTGCGTTTGTAGCGCGAAGGGGAGGTGCCGGTGTGCTGCTTGAAGTATTTGCCGAAGAAGGACTGGGTGGAGAAGTTGAGGTGGTAGGCGATCTCCTGAATGCTCATGCCCGAGTATTTGAGCAGCGCCTTCGCTTCGAGGATCACCGATTCGTCGATCCACCGGGCGGCCGTCTTGCCGCTCACCTCCTTGACCACCGCCGAGAGGTATTTGGGCGTGATCTTGAGCTGCTTGGCGTAGAAACCGACGTTGCGCTCGCGCTTGTTGTACTGCTGGAGCAGCGACATGAACTCGTCGAAGAGCACCTCGCTCCGGCCCTGCTTGAGCGGGCGGGGCTCCTCGCGCTGGTTGATCTCGGTGATGATGTAGAAGGCCGTGGTGAAGAGCGTGCGGATGATCTCGTGGCGGTAGCGCTCCTTGTCGCTGCGGAGCATCGTCTTGATGAGCTGGAAGAGCTGACGGATCTCGTCGACGTCCTCGCGGCGCACCTCCAGCACGGGGGCCTTGCCGAAGCGCATGTAGACCGGCAGCGAGGTCGAGAGGTCGATCTGGATCTCGTTGACGAACGACTTGGAGAAGGCCAGCACGTAGGCCGCGGCGTTGGCCGAGCACTTCACCGTGCGGATGATCGCATCGGGGTTGAAGAAGACGATCGTGTTGGGGCGGATCTGGTAGTTCTGCATGTCGATCGACACGGTGGCCTCGCCCGCCATCATGATCACGGCCGAGAAGCCGTCGATCGAGACCGGGTAGTCGGCCGTGGTGTTCCGCTGCGCGTCGAGGGTCGTGATGACCAGATCGTCCGACAGATAAAAGACATCGCTCATCTCGCGCTTGATGCGCGAGATCGAAACCTTGCGCAGCCCTTCGCGATTGCCGCCGCGCGTCGTTTTCGTTTTACCGCTATCCGTCATATCGTAGTGTCGTTTCGCACAAAATTAGTCAAAAAGGCGCGGAATCGCAACTCCCCGCCGAAAATCGCGGCGCGGCGGCGCGTCCGTGCGCGATCTACGGGCGCTGTGCCGGACGGACCACGCGCAGGCTGCCGGCGCAGCACGTCGCGCGGAGCGGGAAGCGGGGGCCCCGCTGGCCGTCGACGTCGGTGGGCTCGTCGGCCGGGGTGCGGATGTCGAGGCGGCGGGCACGCAGGTGGCGGATGCTCCGCGGGCGGCCGCCCAGCAGGTAGCGGCCCATCGCCCAGAGCGACGCGAGGAGGCTGCGGCGCTCCATCAGGAGGCAGTCGAAAAGTCCGTCGTCGATCGAGGAGCGGCGTGCGAGGCGGAAGCCGCCGGCCGTCTCGCCGTTGAAGATCAGCACGATCAGGGCGTCGAGGCCGAAGCGCCGGCCGTCGGCTTCGATCTCCAGCGGCAGGGCGTGCAGCGTGCGCAGCTCCTTGACGCCCTCGAGGATGTAGGCCAGTTTGCCGATGCGGTGCTTGCGTTCGTCGGGGGTGCGCTGCGAGGTGGTGGTGAAGAGCCCGAAGCTGAAGATGTTGACGAACCACAGGTCGTTGACGCAGCCGCAGTCGACCCGCGCGATGCGGCCCGCGGCGATCTGCCGCGCCGCCTCGAGCGGCTCGCGCGACATGCCGAGCGCCCCCGCGAAGTCGTTGGCCGTGCCGGCCGGGATCACCCCCACGGGGATGTCGAGCCCCTTGCGCTTCATGGCGTTGACCACGAAGTTCACCGTGCCGTCGCCGCCCGCCGCCACCAGCAGGTCGATGGTCTCGTTGCCGTCGAACGGGTTGGCCGCGAAGTCGATCGCTTGTGCCTCGATGGCGTAGCCGCAGGCGCGGAACTCGGCGAGGATGCGCTCCGTGTCGCATGCGATGCGGCCCTTGCCCGAGCGGGGGTTGTAGAGGAAAATCGCTTGTTTCATATCGTCGGATGCTTGTCGTCGCGGCGGGAGCGGCGTCTCATTCCATGACCATCGCCTCCATCGCGGGGGTGAGGTACTCCTCGTAGTCGTCGCCGTCCGCCGCGGCGAGGATGAAGTAGACGGCCGCGCCGGGCATCGAGGCGGCCGCTGCGAGGGCCCGGTCGGCGCCCATCGCCAGAAACATCGTCGCCAGCGCGTCGGCCTCGGCGCAGGTCGGGGCCCAGACCGTGGCCGAGAGCAGCCGCGAGAGGGAGCTGCGGCCCGTCAGCGGGTCGATCGTGTGGGCCACCTTGCGCCCCTCGGCGTCGCGGTAGAAGCGGCGGTAGTTGCCCGAGGTGGCCAGCCCGCCGTCGCGCATCAGGAGCCGCTTCCGGAGGTACTCGCCGTCGGTCATGTTGCCGTCGAAGGGGGTTTCGATCCCCACGCGCCACGCCGTGCCGCGGGAGTTGACGCCCCGGCAGCGCACCTCGCCGCCGATGTCGACGAGGTAGTTTTCGGCGCCCAGCGAGTCGACGAGCCGCGCCAGCAGGTCGACCGTATAGCCCTTCGCCACCGAGTTGAAGTCGAGGCGCACGCGGGGGTCCTCCCGGACGAGGCGCCCCTGCTCGATGCGGACCTTGTCGCGGCCCACGAAGGCGAGCAGCGAGTCGACGTTCGGGGCGGCGCAGCGCTCCTTGCCGGCGAAGCCCCACGCCTCGACCAGCGGCGCCACGGTGACGTCGTAGGCCCCGCCGCTCAAGGCCCCGATGCTGTCGGCCAGCCGCAGGTTGAAGGCGATGTGGCGGTCGACGCGGTCGGTCTCGCCCCGGTTGAGGCGGTTGAGCAGCGACCCCTCGTCGAAGAGCGACATCGAGGCTTTGGCCTCGGCGTCGAGCCGCATCGCCGCGGCGTAGAGCTCGCCCGCGGAGCTGCCGGGAAGGTCGGCGACGATGCGGAGCGTAGTGCCCAGCATCGCCCCTTCGACCTCGACGTAGGGCGAGGCGGTGCGCCCGCCGCAGGCGCAGGCGAGCAGGAGCGAGGCGACGAGAGGAAGGATGCGCAGCGGCTTTTTCGGCATGGTTTCGGTCTTTTATGCCGCAAATTTACGATTTTCCCCCGGTTTTTATTCCGCAGCGCCTCCCGAAACGAATAATTTTGCGGTTTCGGTTCTTAATTACCGATTATATTCGTACCTTTGCCGAACGCTCTGGCGTTATCCACGGTAAGGGGGATGCGTCGTAGAGTGGAACTTAAATAAACTCAACACAATGGCTTATTTAACGCCTGAAAAAAAGCAGGAGCTTTTCGGTCAGTACGGAAAGTCCAACACCGACACGGGCTCGCCCGAGAGCCAGATCGCGCTGTTCTCGTACCGTATCAGCCACCTTACGAACCACCTCAAGAGCAACAAGCACGACTTCGGCACGCAGCGTTCGCTGCTCCGTCTGGTCGGCAAGCGCCGCCAGCTGCTGGAGTACCTCAAGGAGGTCGACATCGAGCGCTACCGCGCCATCGTCAAGAGTCTCAACCTCCGCAAGTAGGCCGCGAGGACGAAATGAGGGCAATTCCCGCGGGAGTTGCCTTCATTTGTTGGAACATTCACAGGAAAAACACATAGGTTAAAAATTTTTATGGAAGCAAACAAGCTGTACAACGCCGTCCGCAAGACGATCGTGCTGGCCGACGGCCGGCAGATCGAGATCGAGACGGGCAAGCTGGCCAAGCAGGCCGACGGCTCGGTGGTCGTCAAGATGGGCGACACGATGCTGCTCGGTACCGTCGTGGCCGCCAAAGAGGCGAAACCCGACACCGATTTCATGCCGCTGCAGGTCGAATACAAGGAGAAGTACGCCTCCTGCGGCCGCTACCCCGGCGGCTTCATGAAGCGCGAGGGCCGCGCAAACGACGCCGAGATTCTCGTCGCCCGTCTGATCGACCGCGCCCTGCGCCCCCTGTTCCCCTCGGATTACCACGCCGAGGTTTACGTCACGGTGAACCTCATCTCGGCGGACAAGGATATTCAGCCCGATGCGCTGGCCGGTCTGGCCGCGTCGGCGGCGCTGGCCGTGTCGGACATCCCGTTCGGCGGCCCGATCTCGGAGGTGCGCGTCGTGCGCAAGAACGGCGAGTACGCCATCAACCCCAACTTCTCGGAGATGGACCAGTGCGACCTCGACATCATGGTCGCAGGTACGATCGACAACATCCTGATGGTCGAGGGCGAGATGAAGGAGGTGTCGGAGGAGGTGATGCTCGGCGCCATCAAGTTCGCGCACGAGGAGATCAAGAAGCACTGCGCCGTGCAGATCGAGCTTTCGAAAGAGTTGGGCAAGGACGTGAAACGCACCTACTGCCACGAGACCAACGACGAGGAGCTGCGGCAGACGATCGTCGCCGAGCTCTACGACAAGGCATACGCCATCGCCACGAGCGGCACGATGAAGCACGAGCGCGAGGAGAAGTTCAACGCGCTGGAGGCCGAGTTCGCCGCACGCTACACGGAGGAGGAGCTCGCCGAGAAGGCGTCGCTGATCCACAAGTACTTCCACGACGACGTGCAGAAGAAGGCCATGCGCAACATGATCCTCGACGAGGGCAAGCGCCTCGACGGCCGCCGCACGGACGAGATCCGTCCGATCTGGTGCGAGGTGGGCTACCTGCCCGCGGCGCACGGTTCGGCGATCTTCACCCGCGGCGAAACGCAGTCGCTGACGACCGTGACCCTCGGCACGAAACTTGACGAGAAGATCAAGGACGAAGTGCTGGTGCAGGGCACCGAGCAGTTCGTGCTCCACTACAACTTCCCGCCCTTCTCGACGGGCGAGGCGAAGGCCGCACGCGGCCTGTCGCGCCGCGAGATCGGCCACGGCCACCTCGCATGGCGCGCCCTGAAGCCGATGATCCCGCTGGGCGAGGAGAACCCCTACGCCGTGCGCGTGGTGTCGGACATCCTCGAGTCGAACGGCTCGTCGTCGATGGCCACCGTCTGCGCCGGTACGCTCGCGCTGATGGACGCCGGCGTGAAGATCAAGAAGCCCGTGTCGGGTATCGCCATGGGTCTGATCTCCGACTCGGCCACAGGCAAGTGGGCCGTGCTGTCGGACATTCTGGGCGATGAGGACCATCTGGGCGACATGGACTTCAAGGTAACGGGTACCCGCGACGGTATTACCGCTACGCAGATGGATATCAAGGTCGACGGCCTCTCGTACGAGGTGCTCGCCGCAGCACTCGAGCAGGCCCGCAAGGGACGCATGCACATCCTCGGCAAGATCACCGAGTGCATCGCCGAGCCGCGTGCCGACTACAAGCCCTGCGTGCCCCGCATCGTGCAGATCACCATTCCGCAGGATATGATCGGTCCGGTGATCGGCCCCGGCGGCAAGGTGATTCAGGATATTCAGAAGACCACCAACACCACCATCACCATCACGGAGGTGGACAACAAGGGTATCGTCGACATCTTCGGCGTGGACAAGGAGGCGCTCGACGGCGCACTGGCCCGCATCAAGGCGATCGTCGCCATCCCCGAGGTGGGCGAGACCTATCACGGCAAGATCCGTTCGATCGTCGCCTTCGGCGCCTTCGTCGAGATCATGCCCGGCAAGGATGCGCTGCTGCACATCTCCGAAATCGACTACAAGCGTTTCGAGACGATGGAGGAGACCGGCCTGAAGGAGGGCGACGAGATCGATGTGAAGCTCATCGGCGTCGATCCGAAGACCAACAAGCTCAAGCTGTCGCGCAAGGTGCTGCTGCCCAAGCCCGAAGGCTATGTCGAGCGGGAGCGCCGTCCGCGTCCCGAGCGGGGCGAGCGTCGCGACCGCGGCGAGCGCCGCGAACGTCGGGAGGAGTAACGCCTCGCGGCAAGGAGTATTCCGGGCGGAAATCCCTGATTTTTTCCGCCCGGAATATTGCATAATTAGAGAGAGTTTTCTATATTTGCGTTGTTCAGAGCGCGTTCCGCGATCCGGCGGAGGCTCCGAACGTGCGAACGGAAAGAGACACTTTAATATACCTTATTATTATGAAAAATTTCATGAAATCGAGCATCGTGCTCGCGGCGGCCGTGCTGGCCTTCTCGAGCTGCAACTGCTTCAAGAAGATGGCCAAGAACAGCGATGACGTTCAGCTGACCGTCGCACCCGAGATCCTGACGCTCAACGGCAACGTCGTGGCTGCCGACATCAACGTCACGATTCCCGAGGCTTTCTTCAACCCGAAGGCTATGGTCAAGGTGACGCCCGTGATCGTGTTCGAGGGCGGCGAAGTGGCCGGCACGCCCAAATATTTCCAGGGCTCGAAGGTCGACGAAAACTATACGGTCGTAGACAAGAAGATCGGCGGCACCTACACGCAGCATGTCGAGTTCCCGTACGATCCCCGCATGGATCGCTGCGCGCTCCAGCTCCGTGCCGAGGCCAAGTGCAAGGGGGCCGATGAGTTCCAGCTCGTGAACCTCAACGACGGCGCGCCGCTGACCAAAGCCCAGCGTGCCGTGATGGAGGGCGACGACGAGGCTGCGAAGGCCGCTCTGGCCCGCGAGTGCGGTCTGACGGTGGCTTACGGCCTGAACACGCTGCAGAAGGATCTTGCCTACGGCGATCTGATGGCGCCGATGGCCAACAACTACAAGAAGGTGACCACGACGGTCGACAAGACCGATCTGCTCTATGCGATCAACTCGTCGAAGGTGACCAAGAAGAACGAGAAGAATGCGAACCTCGATGCCTTCAAGGCCGACGTGGACAGCAAGCTCGCGAACGATCGCGCCACGCAGAACATCGCCGTGAAGGGCTACGCTTCGCCCGACGGTCCGGAGAAGTTCAACGACAAGCTCTCGAAGGCCCGCAGCGAGTCGGGGCACAAGGTGGTCGCCAAGCTGCTCAAGGATTCGGGTCTGGAGATCGACGCCGCAGCGTACGGCGAGGACTGGGACGGCTTCAAGGAGCTGGTCGAGAAGTCGGACATCAAGGACAAGAACCTCATTCTGCAGGTGTTGAGCCTCTACAACTCGCCCGCACAGCGCGAGAGCGAGATCAAGAACATGTCGTCGGTGTTCGACGAGCTGAAGAAGGAGATCCTTCCCGAGCTGCGCCGCGCACAGATCGTCAACAGCACCGACCTGCAGGGTAAGACCGACGCCGAGATCATGGCCGCCTTCAAGAACGGTCAGAAGCTCGGTGTCGAGGAGTACCTCTACGCTGCCGAGACGCTGGCCGACGGTGCCGAGGAGCAGGTGGCCATCCTGACGGTCGCTTCGAAGAAGTACGACGACGCCCGCGTATGGAACAACCTCGGTGTCGCACAGACGAAGGCCGGCGACAAGGCCGCTGCCCTCAAGTCGTTCGAGAAGGCTGCCAAGCTCGATTCGTCGAAGGAGCTGAACAAGAACCTCCTGCTGGCCAACCTCGCCAACGGCGACACCGCCGAGGCCAAGAAGTATGCGAAGGCTGCCGACGCCGAGGCCAAAGCCGCTATGGCTGCCGCCGAGGGCGACTACAAGACCGCCGCACAGGGCCTGACGGGCTACAACGCCGCCGTGGCGCAGGTGATGAACAACGATCTGGCCGCTGCCAAGAAGTCGATCGCGAAGGACAACTCGGCCGCTGCCGACTACCTGCGTGCCGTGATCGGCTGCAAGGAGGGCGATCTGAAGACCGCCGAGGCTCAGCTCAAGAGCGCGGTTGCGAAGAACCCGAAGCTCGCCGAGAAGGCTGCCAAAGATGTGAATCTGGAGGCGCTGAAGAAGTAATTCGCAGACGATGCGATACGGGAGGTCCGGTCTTTCGAGATCGGACCTCTTTTTTTGCGTGCCGGGGCGGTCGTGCGGGGCGCCTTCGGGGTGCTGGGATGTCGGAGTGCGGGGGTGGATGCCGGGGTGCCGAAATGCCGGGACGCTGGGTTGTGGGATGCCGGGTTGCAGGAGTGACGGAGTGCCGGAGCAGTAGTGCGGGGAGCCGAGTGCTGGGGTACCGGGATGCCGGAGGACGGGGCGATGGAGCGGTAGTGCGGGGTGACTACGCGACGAGGTGTCGGGGGTTGGATGCCGGAGTGACGGGATGCCGGAGTGTCGAGGTGACGGGGTGTCGGGTGCCGGGCGCTGGGATGCTGTGCCGGGGTGAAGCGGCGTTGCGGTGAGGGGCTGTCGCACCCGTGCAGGGAGGTCCTGCGGCCTGAACCGGACCGGTCGCGGCTCCGGAAAAAATGCGGCCCGCGGTTTGCGTGTAGGGGAAATGAATAAATTTTGCTATTTTTGTACGGAAACCGGTAAATACATCGTATTATGGAATATGCCAATCAGTTGAAGGAGTATGCTCCCGCATGGAGCGAGGAGCGGGTCGATGCCGAAGTCGCCCGTATCCGGGAGGTGTCGAAGCGCAATCATACGACGGAAGTCTATAAATTCTGCTATTCGGCCATCGATCTGACGACCCTGTCGTGCAACGATTCGGAGGCCTCGGTCACGGAGTTCGCCCGCAAGGCCGCGGAGTTCTACGTGAAGTATCCCCACATTCCGAACGTGGCTTCGATCTGCATCTATCCCTCGTTCGTCGAGACGGTCGGGCTGGCCGTGGACGGCACGCCGATGCGCATCACGTCGGTGGCGGGCGGTTTTCCCGCGGCGCAGACCTTCCTCGAGGTGAAGGCGCTGGAGGTGGCGATGGCCGTGGAGAACGGTGCCGACGAGATCGACATCGTGCTCAACGTGGGACGCATGCTCACGGGCCGATACGACGAGGCGGCCAGCGAGGTGGAGGCGATCCGCTCGGAGATGGACGAGGAGCTGGTGCTGAAGGTCATCATCGAGTCGGGGGCGCTCCGAACGCCCGAGCTGATCCGCAAGGCGTCGCTGCTGTCGATGTTCGCCGGGGCCGACTTCGTCAAGACCTCGACGGGCAAGATCTCCGTCGCCGCGACGCCCGAGGCTGCGGTGACGATGTGTGTCGCCATCCGCGACTACTACGAGAAGACGGGCCGCAAGGTGGGTTTCAAGGCTGCGGGCGGCGTCCGCACGGCTGAAGACGCGGCGCTCTACTACACCGTCGTGGAGGAGATCCTCGGCAAGGAGTGGCTCACGACCGACCTGTTCCGCATCGGCGCTTCGTCGGCCGCGAACAACCTTCTTTCGGCGATCGAGGGGACGACGGTCAAGTATTACTGATCGGCGGATCGGCCTCGGGGGCGGCTGCGGTGCCGCCGCGGATGCGGAGGGTTGGGCGCGTGTTCCCGTGCGGAGATGCTCCGATGCGCGGAGCGGCGGAGTTTTCGTCGGATGCCGTTCGGCCCGCGTTTCGGGGGATGCCCGGAAGCGCAGACATATTAATAATGAGTATGCCTCGGCCGTATCGGCCGGGGCATGTTCGTTTGTCGTTTACGGGACGGGAATCCTTTCGGGGCGCTGCCTGCGTTTTGGGCTGCGCCTTGTGTGTCCGATCGCTTCCAATACCGTGCCGGAGACGCCGGGGCGCCGTTTGATGGAGCCTCGTTCGATGGGGCGGATTCCGACGGGCGGCGGGGTTCCGCGCGGGTCTCTGGAGGCGGGGCCGGGAGTGAGCGCTGGAGCGTACGGGGCGATCGGGGCGCAGGGCGGGAGCGGCCGGCGCGGGACGGGGTGCGGATGTCGGGTGCGGGCTATGCCGGGGCGGCGGTCGGAGGCTGCGGGGATCGTTCGTCCGGGAGGGCCGGGCAGGAGGCGGGCCGATGCCGGAGGGGTATCGGCCGAGCCGGCGGCGGATCGGGTGCGTGGCCGGTCGGTCGGCGCAGCGACGGATGCGGAACGCTGCGCGCCGCGGGAAGTCGGACGGGAGGCGGGGCGATTCGTGCGTTGAGGAATCGGGCGGTAGGCAGGGCCGGTGTTGGGGGAATTTCGGGAGGTTCGGGGCGGGTGTGGCGGAGAAAGAGAGTGGGCCGATGGCGGGCGATCCGTCGGGGAACCGATGAGGCGGACGAAGGCGTAGGCTTGCGTGGAGCGAGACGGGGTTGCAGTCGGGAGGCGGACGAAGGCGTAGGCTTGCGTGGAGCGGGACGGGGTTGCAGGCGGGAGCCGAGCGGAGGGCGGAGGCTGCGGGGCTGGGCAGTGACGCTGGGCGGGGGTGTTGCGGCGCGGTTTCAGTCGAGCGGGCGGCGCTCGGCGGGGTGTTGCGGCGCGGTTTCGGCCGAGCCGGCGGTGCTCGGCGGGGGCGGTCGCTCGGGCGGCCGGGGAAAATTCGCGGGGCAGGCGGTACGTCGGATTCCTATTTTTCTTATCTTTGGGGAGATCAAAATTCGAAAGTCATGTTTTCAGCATCCACCTATGCGGCGCGGCGTGCGACGCTGCGGAGCAAGATCGGCGGCGGCCTCGTGCTGCTTCCGGGCAATCCGCTCACGCCCAACAACTACCCCAATAACGCCTACTATTTCCGGCAGGACTCCTCATTCCGCTACTTTTTCGGTCTGAACGTGCCCTCGGTCGCGGGCGTGATCGACGCCGACTCGGGCGAGGAGGCGCTCTACGGCGACGACTTCACGGTCGAGGATATCGTGTGGACGGGACCGCAGCCCACGTTGCGCGAGCTGGGCGCCGGTGCGGGCGTCGCGGCGACCTTCCCGATGGCGGAGCTCGCGGGGCGGCTGCGCAAGGCGATCGCGCAGGGGCGCCGCATCCACTTCCTGCCGCCCTACCGCGGCGAGACGAAGCTGCAGCTCGCCGAGCTGCTGGGCATCGCGCCGGCGCTGCTGCACGACTACAAGTCGGTGGAACTGATGCTGGCCGTGGCCGAGATGCGCGAGACGAAGAGCGCCGAGGAGATCGGGGCGATGGAGCGCGCCTTCGCGATCGGGTACGAGATGCACACGACCGCCATGCGGATGTGCCGCCCGGGGGTCGTCGAGCGCGAGATCGCGGGGGCGATCGAGGGGATCGCCAAGTCGAAGGGACAGGGGGTGTCGTTCCCCTCGATCGTGACCCAGCACGGCGAGACGCTGCACAACCTCTGCGCCGACGGCGTGCTGGAGGAGGGGCGTCTGCTGCTCTGCGATGCCGGTGCCGAGAGCGTCGAGGGCTACTGCTCCGACCACACGCGCACCTATCCCGTCGGGGGACGGTTCACGCCGCGGCAGCGGGCGATGTACGAGATCGTGCTGGCGGCCCACGACCGCGTGGCGCGGATCGTGAAGCCCGGGATGATGTACACCGAGGTGCACGAGGCGGCCTACGGGACGCTCGCCGAGGGGCTGATCGCCGAGGGGCTGCTCAAGGGTACGGCCGCCGATGCCGTGGCGTCGGGCGCCCTGACGATGTTCATGCCCCACGGTCTGGGGCACGGTCTGGGCATGGACGTGCACGACTGCGAGGCGATGGGCGAGCGTTCGTTCGACTTCGCGTCGATCGCCGGGCGGGCTGCCGAGTCGGCCACCTGCATCTACCGGGCGGCGTGGCGCCTGCGGCCGGGGACGGTGCTCACGGACGAGCCGGGGCTCTACTTCATTCCGGCGCTGATCGACAAGTGCCGCGCCGAGGGCCGTTATGCGGGGATCGTCGACTACGACGCGCTGGAGGCCTACCGCGATTTCGGCGGCATCCGCATCGAGGACGACCTGCTGGTGACCGACGAGGGGTGTCGCATGCTGGGCGACCGGCGGCTGCCCGTCACCGTCGAGGAGCTGGAGGCGGTCGTCGGACGGTAGCGGAAGGCGGCGGACGCTGACGGCGGTTGCCGGAAGGCGTCGGAATGGAAGGCGCGGGCCGGACTGCGGCCGGGCTGCCGCTGGCGGCGGTTGCCGGAAGCGCCTTTCGGAAGGGATACGGGCCGGTGTCGCTCTGCGGAGCGGCACCGGCTTCGTCGTGTCGTGGGGTGACGTGTAGCGGGATGCGGTGTGCCGGGCGTTTTGCGGGGAGGCCCGGTGTGTCGCGGGCCCGGCGCGCAGGGAGGAGGAGTCGGGCGGCGGGCGGCCTTGGTTGTGGCGGGTTGGACGGTGTCGCGGAATGGAAGGGGTGCGACTCCGAGGAGTCGCGCGGGCCGCAGCCTCCCCCGGCGGAGGCCCGCTCGTCGGCTTGCGCCGCGGCGTGCTCCGCAGGCTGCGGCCGGGTGGTTTCGTTAGTTGGGGCTGGGCGTGCTCCGCAGGCTGCGGCCGGGTGGTTTCGTTAGTTGGGGCTGGGTGTGCTCCGCAGGCTGCGGCCGGGTGATCTCGGGAGCTGGGTTTCGATAAGCTGCGGGTCGGAGGGGCCGGAGGGTTCCGATCCGAAAGGGCGAATGTCCGGTAGTGATGGAGGCCCGCTCGTCGGCTTGCGCCGCGGCGTGCTCCGCAGCTTGCGGCCGGGAGGCTTCGTTGGCTGGGGCTGGGCGTGCTCCGCAGCTTGCGGCCGGTCGGTGGGCGCCGTTGGGGTCGGGAAGGGTGTTTTTTCGGCGGGGAAAGCGCGGCGATGCTTGTTTTTTTCGAAAATTTCGTATATTTATAGTCGCGATGCGGAAGCGACGGGGCTTCGACGGCGGAGATGCCGGAGCATCGCCCCGAGATCCGACCGACGACCGAAAACAAACCATAAAACTTCACGGTTATGAAAAACTATGCAGCCAAAGAGATCAAGAACATCGTACTCATAGGCGCCCCCGGCACGGGCAAGACGACCCTCGCCGAGGCGATGGCCTACGAAGGCAAGGTCATCGACCGCCGGGGCAGCATCGAGACGAACAACACGCTTTCGGACAATACGGACATCGAGCACGAATACAAACGGTCGATCTACTCCACGATCCTCTTCACGGAGTTCATGGACCGCAAGCTCAACATCATCGACTGCCCGGGTTCGGACGACTTCTGCGGCAGCCTCTTCTCGGCCTTCAAGGTGGGCGACGTGGGCGTCTTCCTCTTCAACGCCCAGAACGGCTGGGAGGTGGGCAGCGAGATTCAGGCCCGCTACGCCCGCATCCTCCACAAGCCGGTGATCGCCGTCGTCAACCAGCTCGACGCCGACAAGGCCAACTTCGAGGCGACGTTCGAGTCGATCCGGGCGGCGTCGCGCGTGAAGCCCGTCATCGTGCAGTATCCGGTGAATCAAGGGCCCGGGTTCGATGCCTTCATCGACGTGCTGATGATGAAGATGTACCGCTTCAAGGACCACGACGGCCATCGCGAGGAGCTCGACATCCCGGCCGAGGAGCTGGAGCGTGCGCAGGAGCTCAACCGCGAGCTGGTGGAGATGGCCGCCGAGCACGACGAGGCCCTCATGGAGCTCTACTTCGACAAGGGCTCGCTCACGCAGGACGACATCCGCGCCGGTCTGAAGATCGGCGTGGCGAACCGCGAGGTGATGCCCGTGTTCTGCACCTCGGGCAAGCGCGACATCGGCACGAAGCGTCTGATGGAGTTCATCATCAACGTGGCGCCGGGTCCGCTGAAGGCCCCCGCGTTCCTCTCGACCGAGGGCGAGGAGCTCGCGGCCGACGCTGCGGCGCCCGCTGCGGCCTTCGTCTTCAAGAGCCAGATCGAGCAGCACATCGGCGAGATCACCTACTTCCGCGTGGTGCGCGGCACGATCGCCGAGGGCACGGAGCTGGTCAACACCCGCACGGGCAACAAGGAGAAGCTCTCGCAGCTCTTCGCCGTGGCGGGCAAGAACCGCATCAAGGTGACGGAGCTCTCGGCCGGCGACATCGGCTGCACGGTGAAGCTCAAGGGCACGCGCACCAACGACACGCTCGCGGCCCCGTCGGCCCCCGTGGCCGTCGAGCCGATCGTCTTCCCCGAGCCCCGCTACCGCGCCGCGATCAAGTGCAAGGAGCAGGGCGACGAGGAGAAGCTGGGCAAGATCCTCAACGACGCCAAGTTCGAGGATCCGACGATTCTGGTCGACTACTCGAAGGAGCTCAAGCAGACGATCGTTCAGGGGCAGGGCGAACACCACCTCAACATCCTCCGCACGCGCATTCTGGGCGCCAACAAGATCGCGTTCGACTACATCGCGCCGAAGATCCCCTATCGCGAGACCATCACGAAGGTGGCGCAGGCCGACTACCGCCACAAGAAGCAGTCGGGCGGCGCGGGGCAGTTCGGCGAGGTGCACATGATCGTCGAACCCTATTACGACGGCATGCCCGAGCCTAAGAACTACAAGGTGCCGGGCAAAGGCGACATGGTAGTCAACGTCAAGACCAAGGAAGAGTACGACCTGCCGTGGGGCGGCAAGCTGCTCTTCTACTCGGCGATCGTCGGCGGCGCCATCGACGCGCGCTTCATGCCCGCGATCCTCAAGGGCATCATGGAGAAGATGGACGAGGGTCCGCTGACGGGCTCCTACGCCCGCGACATCCGCGTGGTGATCTACGACGGCAAGATGCACCCGGTGGATTCGAACGAGATCTCGTTCAAGCTCGCCGCGCGCAACGCCTTCAAGGAGGCGTTCCGCAACGCCGGACCCAAGATCATGGAGCCGATCTACAACGTCGAGGTGCTCGTACCGAGCGACTACATGGGCGCCGTGATGTCGGATCTGCAGAACCGCCGCGCGATGATCCTCGGCATGGAGTCGGACAAGGGCTTCGACCGCCTCAACGCCACGGTGCCGCTGGCCGAACTCTACCGCTACTCGACCACCCTCTCGTCGCTGACGTCGGGCTCGGCCACCTATACGATGAAGTTCGCCTCCTACGAGCAGGTGCCCGCCGACGTGCAGGAGAAGCTGCTCAAGGCCTACACCGATACGGACGAGGAGTAATCCGCTTCCGACGTTCCGATGCGCAAAGCCGCCCGATCCGTTCGGGCGGCTTTTTCGTCAGGGGCTGGCGGAGGGTTTTCGGGGCGGGACGCTGCGGCGGGCTGTCGGCAGGGAACGGGTCGGCGGGCGGATCGGAAGCGGATGGGGCGGAGCCGATGGCGCGCTGGGATGCCGCGGCGACGTGTTTCGGGCGAGCGAGAGGGTTTTGTGAGGCGGTACTTGGCGGTGGGTTGCCGGAGGTATCGATCGGGGGATGCAAGGGCAGTGCGGGCGGCGGTGCAGTCGGTTGCGGGGGCGGAACGGGCGGCGGATTCTATTTTTTCGGATGCCGGGAGCGGGAAACCGCCGAAAATATAGTATATTGGGTCCGGGAAGGACGATCGCGCGGCGGAGGGCGGCGGAGGTGCGGCGCCGCGGCCGGCGGTGCGGGTCGTGTTTCCCGTGCGAAATGTTTCCTTCAAAATCCCGATGCGTATGAAAAAACTGTTGTTCGCCCTTCTGTTCCCGCTGCTGGCGGCAGGAGCCTGCTCCGATGACGACGGCGGAAAGAGCGGCCCGCCGGCCGAGGATGCACCCTTTGTCTTCGCCTTCGAGGCGATCACCTCGACCGGTGCGACGATCGCTGTAACGCCGCAGGATGCCGACACCTATTACACGTGGAACCTGCTCGAACGCACCGAGTACGACGCGCGGTTCGCCGACGATCCCGAAGCGCTGGTCGCCGCATGGACCGGGTTCCTCGCCGAGGAGCTGGCGGCGCTGCGCGCCGAGTACGGCGAGGGGACGTGGCTCGACGTGCTCAACAGCCCGGGGCGCTCGGAGTCGCGCAGCAACGCGCTCGATCCCGAGACGGAGTATGTGGCCTTCGCCTTCGGCTGCGACGAGCAGGGGCGTGCGACGACGGCCGTGGCGACGGCGCGCTTCGCCACGCGGCCCTTCGAGGCGGTCGATCCCTGCCGCTTCGACATCGAGGTGTCGGGGCTGACCCAAGTCGAGTTCACCTTCACGGTGACCCCTTCGGATCCGGCGACCCGGTACTACGCGGGGTTCTGCGACACGGAGTGTTTCGACGGGCAGAGCGTCGAGGAGGTGGCCACGGAGTTCATCCGGCGGGCCGATGCGGCCGATATCGACTGGACGTCGTCGCGTTCGCTCCATACCGGCACGCGGAGTTTCAACACGATCGACGACCTCGGAATCGGCGATCTGGAGCCCGAACGCAGCTACTCGGTGGTGGTCTTCGGCGTCAGCGCGCTCGGCGAACGGACCACGGCTGTCGCGCGGCGCGATGTGCGGACGCTCGCGGTGCCCCGTTCGGATATGACCTTCGCCATCGAGGTGCTGGAGGAGCTCGTCGCCGGGGCGCGGATCCGCGTCACGCCGTCGGTCGACGACGAGAGCTATTACGCCGGGGCGATCCTCAAGGAACAGTATGCGGCCTACGAGGGGCGCGACGAGGCCTTCATGGAGTATGTCCACACGTCGGCCGGGCTGGGGCTCCGGCGGGGCGTCTACCTCTACGAGCGGGTCGACGGACAGCTGCTCGTCGACCGCGAGTACGTCTTCTTCGCCTTCGGCTATGCGGGCGGCGCCACCACGCCGCTCACCGTCGTGCCTTTCCGCACGAAGGCCGAGTCTGCGACGAGCCCCGCGAGCCTCGACTTCCGGTTCGAATATCAGGCCCATTCGCTCTACGATGTGGCCATCTACGGCTATGCCGTGCCCAACGCCGACGCGGCGCACTGGTACATCAACGTCTATAAGAGCGTCGACGGCAATGTCGGCGGCGCATGGGTCGACCTGACCGATGCGGAGGTCGTCGCCGACCTGCTCAAGCAGGAACCCGACGAGGAGCGTGTCGGCGCCGGTTGCATGTTCGGCGGCGACGTGGTCTTCTGCGGCATCGCGGTCGATGCCGACGGCGAGCCGGGCGAGCTGGTCAAGGTCTTCGTCACGGCCGACAGAAGCATGCTCGAATAGCGGTGCCGCGCATGCCGCGGCCTCTTGCCGCACCGGGCCGCCCGATCCGTTCGGGCGGCTTTTTCGTGGGCGGGACGTAGGATTGTAGGGACGGGATTCGGCGGGGCGGGGGTTTTCGGGGCGCGCGGAGAGGGATCCGGCGGGGCGCTTCGCTGCTGCGGAGTGGAGGTGCCCGGGATGCGGCGGAACGGATGGCGGACGGCGGGGCGCAGGGGTGTCCGCTGCGGAGGTGCTGTGCCGGAGAGGCGGAGAGGCGGAGAGGCGCGCAGGGCCGGCCGGAAGGGGTCGGATGTTAAATTAACGTTAACAATGGCCCGGGATGTCGTGCCGATCGGATTTTTTGGCGTATATTTGTTCGGAAAAAGTACGCAGCGCTGATTTATGAGCGAAATCTACACCGTCATCGTCGTTATTCTCGGCATTCTGGCCGTTTCCGGACTCTTCGTCGGCGTTACGAACGACGCGGTGAATTTCCTCAGCTCTGCGCTCGGCTCCAAAGCCGCTTCGCTCAAGGTGATCCTCGTGGTCGCCTCGGTCGGCATCCTGATCGGCGTGGCGACTTCGAGCGGCATGATGGAGGTGGCCCGCAGCGGCATGTTCAACCCGGGACTCTTCACCTTCCACGAGGTGATGATGCTCTATCTGGGCGTGATGTTCGCCAACGTCATCCTGCTGGGACTCTACAACTCGCTGGGACTCCCCACGTCGACCACCGTGTCGCTGATCTTCTGTCTGCTCGGGTCGGCCGTCGCCGTCTCGATCTTCAAGATCTCGAACGATCCCGGGGTGGGACCGGGCGCGCTGGGCGACTACATCAACACGTCACGGGCGATGGGCGTCGTCTCGGCGATTCTGCTCTCGGTGGTCATCGCCTTCACGTGCGGCACGATCGTCATGTACGTCTCGCGTCTGATCTTCTCGTTCCGCTACACGCTGCTGTTCCGCCGTTTCGGCGCGCTTTGGTGCGGCGCATCGCTCACGGCCGTGATCTACTTCGCCGTGTTCAAGGGCCTCAAGTCGCTGCTGGCCGACAACGCCTTCGTGGCGACGATCGACGAGCGTCTGCCGCTCGCGGTGCTCGTCTGCTGGCTCGCCTGCTCGCTGCTGCTGTTCATCATCCAGCGCTTCAAGATCAATATCCTGCGCATCACCATCCTTTCGGGCGTCTTCGCGCTGGCGCTGGCCTTCGCGGGCAACGATCTGGTGAACTTCATCGGCGTGCCCGTGGCGAGCTTCGACGCCTACAACGTGGCCCGTGCGGCGGGCGACACCTCCATCCTGATGGGGGCGCTCAACGAGAACGTGCCGGCCAACATGACGATCCTGCTCATGGCGGGCGTCATCATGATCTGCACGCTGTGGACCTCGAAGAACGACATCCTGCGCGTCACCAAGACCGAACTCTCGCTCTCGACGCAGGGCGACGAGGGGCAGGAGCAGTACGGTTCGTCGTTCTTCTCGCGCACGATCGTGCGCGCGGCGATCAACATCAACGCCGGAGTCGAACGGGTGATTCCGCCGCGCCTGCTGCAGGCCATCTCGCGGCGTTTCGAATTCGAGGACGTCGAGCACAGCGGCGCGCCCTACGACATGATCCGCGCCACGGTGAACCTCACCACTTCGGCGCTGCTCATCGCGCTGGCCACGTCGCTCAAGCTGCCGCTTTCGACCACCTACGTCTGCTTCATGGTGGCGATGGGTTCGTCGCTCGCCGACCGGGCTTGGGGCCGCGAAAGCGCCGTATACCGCATCTCGGGCGTGATGACCGTGGTCGCGGGGTGGTTCGTCACGGCATTGGGCGGCTTCCTGATCTCGCTCGCCGTGGGGCTGGCGCTCATCTACGGAGGCATGGTGACCTTCGTCATCGTCACGGTGCTCTGCGGCTGGATGCTGCTCCGCAACCGCTTCGCCAAGCGGAGCAAGGACCCCGGGGAGGAGACCGCAGCCGAGAGCCGCGGCGACATCATCGTCGACCTGCGCGACGAGGTGTGCCGCACGATGGAGAGCGCGACGCGGATCTACGACCGCACGCTCATCGCCGTGACCAAAGAGAACCGCAAGGAGCTCCGCAACATGGTCAAGGAGGCCAACGACCTCTTCTACCAGTCGCGCGAACGCAAATACACGCTGCTGCCGACGCTCAAGAAACTGCAGAGCGGCGACGTCAACACGGCGCACTACTACGTGCAGGTGGTCGATTACCTCAACGAGATGACCAAAGCGCTGATGCACATCACGCGACCGGCCTTCGAGCACATCGACAACAACCACGAGGGCCTCTCGAAGGAGCAGGCGCGCAACCTCATGTCGATCAACGACGATGTGGAGTCGATCTACCGCCGCATCAACTGCATGCTGCGCGACGGCGACTTCTCGGAGATAGAGACCGTGCTCACGATGCGCGACCAGCTTTTCGAGTCGATCGCCGAGGCGATCAAGTCGGAGCTCGCGCGCATCAACGAGGAGAAGTCGAACACGAAGGCTTCGATGCTCTACTTCACGATCCTGACCGAGACCAAGAACATGGTGCTCCAGTCGCGCAACCTGCTCAAGTCGCAGCAGTACTTCCTCAAGCACCGCAACGAGGCCAAGAAGTGGTTTTAGCGGCGACGGAGGAGGCCGGGCGTGCCGGACAGCAGTGAGGCTGCAGGGTTGAACGGGGCGGCAGGTTCGAGACGGGGCGGCGGCCGATGCCGGTTCGAGGAGAGTGCGGCAGCTGATTCGGGTTCGAGGAGGGTGCGGAGACAGACTCGCGAGGGATGCGGAGACAGACTCGCGAGGGATGCGGAGACAGACTCGCGAGGGATGCGGCGGCAGGTGAGCGAAATCTGCGGCGGCACGGCGGTCGGAACCGGCGGGGCCGGGGCAGGCGGCAGGCTTTGCGAAGGATGCTTCGGCGGGTGCTGCGAAGGATTTGCGGCAAATCCTGCGGCGGAGCGAACGACATAAAATAATTGGCGCATCTGCAGCGTTTGTTTATAGCGCGGGACGCGGCTTGGGAAGGATGGCCCGCAGGGATAGGGAGCCTCGGGTCATCTACCGATAGCTGCGACCCGCGCGTTTTTTTACGTGCGACAAAAGATTTACGGTGCGGGGCTCGGCGGGGTCCGCACGAACCGATTCGATCGTATATGGATATAGCGAAGACCAAACGGCGCGAGAACATCGCCGAGTACATTCTTTATCTGTGGCAGCTGGAGGACCTGCTGCGGGCGTTGCAGTTCAGTCCCGAGGCGATCCACTCGACGCTCATCGCGCCGCGCAAGGACATCGCCGAGGAGCAGAAACCCATCTTTCTGATGTGGTACCTCGACATCGCCACGCTGTTGCGGCAGGAGGGCAAGGAGGAGAAGGGCCATTTGGAACATACGCTTCACCTCATTCAGGAGCTCCACGACCTGCATCTGCAGCTGATGAAGCTCCCCGTGGGGGCGCATTACCGCACGACCTACGCCCGGCTGGAGCCCGAGCTGCCGCGCCTGCGCGAGCTTGTGGGCAACCCCGGCATGAGCGATACGGAGCTCTGCTTCCGGGCGCTCTACGCCGCGATGCTCTACCGCATCAAGGGCGAGGGCGGCAAGGGGGCCGTGGCCGATACGCTGGAGTTCGTCTCGCCGGCGATCGCCGAGCTGGCGGCGATGCACGGCAAGGTCGAGCGGGGCGAGATCGATCTGTTCCGCAACGCGTAGCTCCGCTGGGCGGAGCTTCGGGGCGGATCGGCGGTTCCGTGCGGACGGAGGCTGCTCGGATGGTAGGGGTGCGTTCGGTGATGGGCGTGTCCGGATCGGCGGTGCGTGCGGCGATTCGCGGCCGGTTGTGCGGGTTCGTGGCGGTTCGCGGCGCGGGCTGCGGCGGATGTCGTGCGGTGACTTCGTGAAACGAACGGATGATCCCGGGAATAGAATTCCCGGGATTTTTCGTGTCGGGGAGCGGCGGAACGGAGTGTCGGGAAGCTGCGCGATGCCGGCCGCAACGCCTGCCTGAAAGCGACTGGCGGGAGGCGACTGGCGGGGCGGCAGGAAGGACGGCCGGAAAGGGCCACTGCTATGGAGTGTCGGAGCGGGGTGCCGGAAGGAGCGCCGGGGCGGTATAGAGCGGCGTAGGGTGTGTCGGGCAGTGCCGGAAGGAAATGACGGAAGAGCGCATCGGCGGCTCGGTCGTCGATGCGCGGGCGCACACAACCTCTTCGGACGCGGCGTGCGCATCCGAAGGGGCGAGTCGTCCGGAGAAGGGGTGTTACCGCGAGGCGACGAGGCTCGAGGGGGTGACGCCCATCGAGTCGCGGGCCCAGTCGCCGCGTGCGCGGAGCACCTGCTCGACGATGTCGCGCACGGCGCCGTGGCCGCCCCGGAATTCGGAGACGTAGCGCGCGGCTTCGATCGCCTCCGATGCGGCGTCGGCCGGGCAGACCGGGATGCCCACCTCGCGCATGCACTCCAGATCGGGGATGTCGTCGCCCATGTAGATCACGTAGCGGGGATCGAGCCCCTCGCGGGCCATGAATGCGCGCAGCGTGGCGATCTTGTCCATGCAGTCGAGGTGGTACTCGCCGATGCCGAGCATGCGGAGCCGATGTTCGAGCGTGCGGCCGCGGCCGCCGCTGATGATGCAGACCTTGTAGCCCAGTTTCACGGCGTAGGCCAGCGCGTAGCCGTCCTTCGCGTCGTAGCGGCGGATGAAGTCGCCGTCGGGCGTGGGGATGATGCCCCCGTCGGTCATCACGCCGTCGACGTCGAATACGAACGCCTCGGTGCGGACTATCTCTTCTTTGAAGTTTCCCATATGTGTCGACTGATTGCGGTGTAGAGGGTTTGCAGTTGTTCGTCGCCGGAGAGCAGACGTTCGTGCCGCTCCAGCGTCGGAGCGTCGTGCCGCACGGCGGGGCCCGTCTGCACGTCGGCGGGCGATGCGGCGTCGAGGGCCTTGCGGGCCGTCTCGCCGATCAGCGGCTTGAGGATCGCGAAGTCGAGGCCGGCCGAGCGGACGACCGCCTCGCCGAGCGCGTAGGCGTGGTTGACGAAGTTGCAGGCGAAGACGCCCGCGAGGTGGATCAGGGCGCGGCGCGACGAGTCGGCCGGGAGCACCGTGCGCGAGAGGGTGCGGGCCAGCGTTTCGAGCTCGGCGAAGAAAGCCGCGTCGGAGGCTTCGATGAAGAGCGGAATCTCGGCGAAGTCGACCGGGCGTCCCTGCGTGAAGGTCTGCAGCGGGTAGAGGACGCCGCGCCGGGCGAAGCGCGGGGCGAGGGCGTCGAGCGGCACGCTGCCGGCCGTGTGGACCGCGGCGGCTCCGGCGGGGGCTGCGAGGGCGGCGGCCGCTTCGCCGACGGCGCGGTCGCTGACGGCGAGGATGTAGAGATCGGCGGGGGCGACCCGCTGCGGGTCGCAGGTCCACGACGTGCCGGCGATGGCGGCCACGGCGCGGGCGCGGGCCTCGTTGCGGGCGCAGATCTGCACCAGCCGCAGGGATTCGGTGCGGGCCACGGCGCGGGCCAGCGCTTCGGCGAGGTTGCCGCTGCCGACGATGACGATGCGTTTCACGATTCGAGCAGGTCCGTTAGTTTGACGTTCTGTTGCGCCGAGCGCGCCGTGGCCTTCAGCAGGTCGAGCTCCTGCTCGACGCGGTAGAGCTCGGAGGGCGAGGCGAGGTCGAAGCGGGTTTCGCCCGCCAGCTCCACAGCCTCCAGAATGCCGTAGACGCTCAACGAGGCGATGTCGTGCGCCGGGGCGTAGGCGATGTCGCGGTCGTCGTCGCCGCTGCGCACGGCGATCAGCTGCCCGGCCTGCACGAGCTGGAAGAGGATGTCGTTGACGATGCGGGTGGGCAGCCCGAGCCGGTCGCGGATCGCGTCGGCGGAGAGCGTGCCGCCCCCGTCGCGGAAGTGGCGCACGATGACGAGCATCGCGGCCAGCAGGATCTTGCGCCGCTGGTCGTAGCTGATGCGCAGCGACTCGCGCTCCTCGGCGAAGCGGGCGATGTGCTGGTAGGCGAACGAGAGCTCGCCGCCGAAGAGCAGGATCTCCCATGCGATCTGGATCCAGATGAGCAGCAGCGGCAGAGCCGCGAAGCTGCCGTAGATGGCGTTGTAGGAGGTCATCCACCGCTGCAGGTGGACGTAGCCCCACTGGAACAGCAGAAAGAGCGTGCCGGCGATCACGCCGGCGGTCAGGGCGCTGCGCAGCCGGACGCGGGCGTTGGGGATGAGCAGGTAGAGCAGCGTGAACATGCCCCAGATGACGACCATCGAGGCGAGCGGCGAGAGCAGCCCCACGAAGCGGTTGCCGCTGAACGAGAGCGCATCGCGCAGGTAGTCGCCCACGGCGTCGGCCACGATCCAGAGCACCGGGACGAGCATCAGCACGGCGAGGTAGGAGGTCCACTGCCGGGCCACCGTGCGGCCCGACTTCACCTCCCAGATGTTGTTGAAAGCGCTCTCGATCGACGAGAAGACGCGGATCACGGCCCAGAAGAGCATCACCAGCGCCACGGAGGCCACCCAGCCGCCACGCGTGCGGGCCAGCGCCTTTTCGGAGAAGCCGACGAGGTAGTCGATGATCTCGGGGTGCGACGGGAAGAGTTCGTAGAGGTTGTGGACCAGTCCGTCGGCCGGGCCGAAGGCCTTCACCACGGCGAAAATCACCGCGGCGACGGGCACCAGCGACATGAACGTGTAGAAGGTCAGCGCCGCCGAGCGGACGATCGTGCTGTGCTCCTTCAGGCCGCGCGCCGTGTAGAAAAGGAGCCGGTATTGCTGCACGGCCCACCGCACGACGGGGTTGCGCCACTTCCGGATGTCGCGGCGGAAGATCGTGTCGGTGAAGTAGGTGAACAGGTTGCGGAGTTTCATGGCGCGGGTGCTCTTGCGGACAAAATTAGCGATTTTAACCCGATCGCCCAATAGTCGTGCCCCGTTTCTTCGCGCTGCGGGGCGAAAGGAGCGGAGCGGACGGGGGATGGCTGCGGTGCGGGCGGCGGGGGTGCGTTGCAGACGGATGCGGCCTGTGCGGGGCATGCCGCGTGTCGACGGGGAGCGGCTGCAGGCAGGGGAAGGAGGCAGGCGGCGTCCGACGGGCGGTTCCGGCGGCGAAAAACCGGGGGTGTCGGGGCGGCTACTCCAGCAGGACGACCCAGCGGCGGGTGCCGATCTGCGTGAAGGCGAGGCGCAGGTCGCTGCCGGCGTGCAGGCCGAGGCGGCGGGCGATCTCCTCCGCCGGGAGCGGGAAGTCGCGCTTGAGCAGCTCGGCGCCGGCGCCCCGGAGCGTGCGTTTCAGCTGCTTGGGATCGAAGGGCTCGATGCTCCGCACGGGCAGCGCGCGGGCCAGCAGGCCGCGGGGTTCCTCCGCGGCGAAGCCGTAGCCGTTGTCGCTCCAGATGTCGGCCGCGCCCTGCAGGTGGAGGCGTGCCAGCCGGGCCTTCTGCAACGCTACGTCGGGAATGACGAGCCAGCGGTAGCGCGCCGGATCGAACTTTTCGGGCGGGGGGAGGGGCCGCTCGTCGGGCGCTGCGGCGAACGAGCCCAGTCCGAGGGCCGTGGCGACGACGGCCGGGCCCGAGCCGTCGTCGTAGAGGGTCACCTCCTTGCATTCGCCGTCGAGCGAGACCGCCTCGACGCGGCAGCGGGGAAAGAGACGCAGCGCCTCGTCGGTGTCGAACAGCGGGGAGTTCTTCAGGCAGAGCCGCGGGGCCGTGCGGGCCAGCAGCGGCCGCAGGGCGAGGATGTCGGGCGAGCAATCCTCGAGCCGGACGAGCTTGCGCCCCGAGGCCGAGCGGCGGTCGGGATCGGCGTAGATCCAGTCGAACCGCTCGTCGGTGCGGGCGAGGTACTCCTCGGCCGGGGCGTCGACCACCTCGATGTTCGTCGCGCCCAGCCGGCGGAAGTTCTCGCGGGCGACGGCGGCCAGCACGGGGTCGCGTTCGAGCGTCACGACGCGGCGGAAGCGGGCCGCGAGGGCCCAAGCGTCGACGCCGAGGCCGCAGGTGAGGTCCAGCACCGAGTCGCCCCCGATCCGCTTGTGGCGGGCGCAGGCTTCGCTCGAGGCCTGTTCGAAGGCGCGCGGCGGGAGGATGCACCCCGCGGCGGCGTAGGCGGGGAGCTTGCGCAGGGCGCGGGCGAGGTATTTGACCTGCGTGGCGACGAGCCGCGCGCAGGGGACCTTGCGGTCGAGGGCCACGGCGAGCGGGTCGCGGTCGCGGTTGTCCGCCACCGCGCGGCGCACCTCGTCGGTGAGGAGCGATGCGAGTTCTTCGGGGGTGATCACGGGTGCAAAGGTACGTTTTTTCGGCGACACTGCGCAGCGCCCCGGGGCGTTCGGGCCGAATTTCGGGGGCGCGGGGCCGAGCCGGACGCGGGATGTGCCTCGGAGCGGAAACGACGGAGGGGGTGTGTGCCGCGGGTGCGTCGGAGGGGCGCGTGCGGGGATGCGTCGGAGGGGCGCGTGCGGGGATGCGTCGGGCGCCGTTATGCCCGGAGCGTGGGCGGGCGTTTGCCGTCGAGGCTCCACGCGAAGAGCGTCG
This sequence comes from uncultured Alistipes sp., assembly GCA_910576555.1. Classification (GTDB taxonomy): domain Bacteria; phylum Bacteroidota; class Bacteroidia; order Bacteroidales; family Rikenellaceae; genus Alistipes. The sequence continues at coordinate 188,469 of CAJTIY010000002.1, forward strand.
CGACGGCGAAAAGGGCGTATGCGGCGGCTGTGGGAGCGGCCGGAAGCGTGTATTCGAGCGTGCCGCCCGGGAGTTCGGCCGCGAGGCGGGCCAGCGCGTCGATCCCTTCGGCGGCGTGTCCGGCGACGAAGCGCAGCGGCGGTGCGAGGAACGGGAGGGGTGCGATCAGCCAGAGAGTGCCGGCGCCGACCACCGCGGCGGCCAGCACGATGGCGACGGGGTTGAGCAGGATGCCCGCGAGCGGGACGATGCCGAACGTGTGCGAGACGAGCGGTGCCGTGGCGAGGGAGGCGACCGTGCCGATGACGTAGGCCCCGATCGCGGCGTCGAGCGGTTTGCGACCTGTGCGCAGCCGGCGGCAGAGAGGCACGCCCCATGCGAGGATCGCCCCGACGGAGACTACCGAGAGCCGGAAGCCGACGTCGCCCGCCCACGCCGGATTCCAGAGCAGCATGCCGAAGGCCGCGCCGCCGAGGGCGTTGAGTGCCGTATAGGTCGAACCGGAGGCGAGGGCGAACTGCAGCGCCGTGCACATCACGGCGGCCCGCACGGCGCTCGGCGGGAATCCCGCCGCGGCGACGAAGCACCACACGGCGAGCGTCGCCGGCACGTGGCGCACGATGTGTCCGCGCCGCACGAGGGGCAGCCACCACAGCGCGCCGTTGACCAGCAGGAAGAGGATGCCCGTGTGGAGACCCGATACGGCCAGCAGGTGCGAGAAGCCGCTCCGGGCGTAGATCGCGCGCAGGGCGGGGGTGACGGCGCTCCGGTCGCCGGCCGTCATGGTACGCACCGCGGCGCCCGCATCGCCCGCGATGCCCAGCCGTTCGATGCGGCGGGCCGCTGCGCGGTGGAGGTCGGTGTCCGAGGCGGGAAGGCGCGCCAGCAGCGAGCGCTGCGTGAGCCGCAGCGTGCCGACATAACCCCGGCGGGTCATCGCCCTGCGGTACCCTTCCGAGCCGCCGCGCAAGGGGCGGATCGTGCCGCGGCAGCGGAGCCGTTCGCCGCCCGCGAGCGGCGTGAGGCTGTCGGCATAGACGAGGATGCGGTCGCCGGAGGGGAGCCAGCGGCCCGACAGCGGGTCGCGCCATGCCGCGACGCGTCCTTCGCTGCGGGTGTAGCTGCCCCGGTCGGCGGGGATGCCTTCGACCGCGATTTCGAGGACGATGGGTGTGTTTCGGGGTACGGTGGGCTCCCGGCGGCGGAGCTGCGCATCGCCGAAGCCTGCGACGGCGACCAGCGCCAGCGTGCAGACCGACGAGCGGAACAGCAGGGCCAGCGTCCCCGTGCAGAGGAGCGCGACGGCGAGCAGCCACGGCGGCAGTACGAAGCGTTCGGCCAGCGCGATGCCGGCGGCGAAGGCTGCGGCGACGGTCAGCAGCGGGATGCGGCGGAGCCGCTCGGCGAGCGTACGGAGGTTCGGAGGCGTCAAGGCGGTGGCGGGTAGTTGCGGGTTCGGGCGTCGCGGGGTGTGTCGGCGGACATGCGTCGGGGCGTGCCGCGCGGCGATGCCGGATACAAATATAGCGATCTTTTGCGGTATACACGCGCCTTTTCGGCGTATTTAGCCGGGCGGGGCGTTGTTCGGAGGAGAGCCGGCGGAGGGAGCTGCCGGACAGGCGGGGCTCGGAGCGAGGGGGCGGCGGCAAGGAGCGGGACGACGGTTGCGCGGTTCGGGCACGTGGCTCGGGTGCGGGCAGCGGCTGCGCAGGGTCGGGAGGAGGACTTCGGTCGGTGCGGAGCGACGGGCGCGGCGATGGGACGGGAGGAAGGGTCGTGCGGAGTGGCGGGATGTGCTCGGTGAAGGATGCGGTAGGGAGAAGCGGGGTGGACGGACAGGCCGGGGAGGGCGGCCGGAGCGTGTGGGATCGGCGGACGGGACGGCTATGCGGCAGCTATGGAGCGGTCGGAGCGGAGGTGGGGACAGAGTACGGAGGGGCCGGAGAGCACGGGAGTGTGCGGAGAGTCGAAGAGGATGGAGGCCCCGGAACACGAAGGGGTCGGAGAGCACCGAGGCTCCGGAGTGCGGAGGGGCCGGAGCGAAGGGCGGGGCGGACCGGCTCGGAACGGAGGTGAGAAGAGAAGGGACCGGCGCGGAACGGACGAGCGAGGGGGGAGCGGCTGCCGCGAGCGGAGTTATGGGTGCCTGTTTCGTGCGGGGTTGGAGCGTCGGCCTCGTCCCGACGAAAAAGCTCCCGGAAACCGATCGGTTTCCGGGAGCTTTTCGAGCCGAATCCGAGATTTGAACTCGGGACCCCTTCATTACGAGTGAAGTGCTCTACCGCTGAGCTAATTCGGCCTTGCGAGAACCCGTTCGGTTCTCTTTGGGACTGCAAATATCTGAAAAAAATTTTTTTCCTGCAACACTTCGGGCGAAAATTTCGCATTTCTTGTTATCTTCGCATCGAAACCGACCCGACTTATGATCACTTTTCTGGTTTGCCTCGCTGCGCTGGTGGCGGCCTATTTCCTCTACGGAGGCTATCTGGAGCGCCTCGTGAGGATCGATCCGGCGGCCGAGACGCCCTGCCGGCGGCTCTACGACGGCGTGGACTACGTTCCCCTGCCGCGCTGGCGCGTTTTTCTGATCCAGCTGCTCAACATCGCCGGGCTGGGACCCATTTTCGGCGCCGTGCTCGGCGCGGCGTACGGCCCCGTGGCCTTCCTGTGGATCACGCTGGGCGGCATCTTCATGGGCGCGATGCACGATTTCATCGCCGGGGTGGTGTCGCTGCGCCACGACGGGGCGAGCCTTCCGGAGACGGCGGGCATCTACCTCGGCGAGGGGGTCCGGCGGGCGATGCGGCTCTTCGCCGCGGGGCTCATGGTGCTCGTCGGGGCGGTCTTCCTCTCGCAGCCGGCCGAACTCGTCGTCGCGCGGCTCGACGTGCCGGCGCTCGAAGGGATCGCCTTCGGGGAGTTCTCGTGGCTGCTCCTCCTCGTGCTGGGGATCATCCTCCTCTATTATATAGCCGCGACGCTGCTGCCCGTCGACCGGATCATCGGACGCATCTATCCCCTGTTCGGCTGCGCGCTGCTTCTGATGGCGCTCGGGATGCTCGGCGTGCTGCTCTTCGACGGCGACTATACGATTCCCGAACTGACGTCGCTGCGCAACGGCATCGCCGATGCGTCCCGCTTCCCCGTCGTGCCGATGCTCTTCACGACCATCGCCTGCGGCGCGATCTCGGGCTTCCATGCCACGCAGTCGCCCCTGATGGCGCGGTGCATGGGCGACGAGCGGGCCTGCCGCCCGGTCTTCTACGGCGCCATGATCGCCGAGAGCATCGTGGCGCTGATCTGGGCCGCCGCGGCCATGTCGTTCTGGGGCGGCGTCGAGGGGCTGAACGAGGCGATCGCCTCCTGCGGCGGGCAGGCCGCCGTGATGGTCGACACGATCGCGAGGGGGACGCTGGGGCCCGTGGCGGCCGCCTTCGTCATGGTGGGCGTGGTGGCCTGCGCCGTGACGTCGGGCGACACGGCCTTCCGTTCGGCCCGGCTCATCGTCGCCGACTTCCTCGGGATCGAACAGCGCTCGCTGCGCCGGCGCATCTATGTCTGCGTGCCGCTCTTCGCCCTCGGCCTCGCGGTGATCTTCGCCCTGCCGTTCCAGACCATCTGGAGCTACTTCGCGTGGATGAACCAGACGCTGGCCGCCGTGACGCTGTGGATGATCGTCGCCTATCTCCGCCGGCGGCGGAGCAACCCGTGGGTCGGGGCCGTTCCGGCCGCGATCATGACCTACGTATGCGCCAGCTACGTCTTCGTGTCGCCGCTCATGTGCGGCATGGAGCACCGCGCGGCGGCCTATGCGGCCGGCGGCGCCGCGACGCTGGCGGTGTGTGCAATCATGTATGCGAAATCGAAACGCGATGCGAAAAACCGTACTTAATCCCACCCCCGATCAGACCTTCGAGGTGATCGGCGAGGGTCCCTGCAACTTCGTGAGGGTGCTCGCCCGCTCCCGCGAGATGCAGGTCGCAGGCGACGTGGAAGGGGCCTGCAACGAACGTTTTCAGGCCTTCCAGCGGCTTGCCGAGCTGATTCCCGAGGACGAGGAGATCAACCTCGAGTGGAACCATGCCAATTCGCGGGCCGCGCTCGAGGTGATCCACGCCTCGGCCATCGACCACTTCCTGATCAACGACTTCGAGCTCTCGGCGGCGCTGCTCGAGATGCTGCTCGAACTCGATCCCGAGGATCATCTGGAGGGGAGCGAGCTGCTGGCCTTCGACTATCTGGCGATGGACGAGCAGGAGCTCTTCGACGAGGTGATCAACGACGTGTCGGACAAGTCGCCCAGCCGCGAACTGCTGCTGCTCTGGTCGGCCTACCGGCGCGACGGACGTCTGCCCGAGGGGGAGCTGAAGCGGTTCCGCAGCCGGTTCGCGCCCTACCATGCCGAGTTCGCGGCGGCGGAGCATCCGGCCGACGAGGACTACCTGCGCGATATCGAGAGCGAACGGCCCTCGCAGCGGGCGCTGGCGCGCGAGCTGTGGCTGCGCACCGAGAATCTGTGGGTGCTCTGGCCGGGATTCGTCGAGGCGCTGCGCGAGGCGTAAGGGCCGGGGCGTGCCCGCCGCAGGCCCGGCCGCGCCGTGCGGCGGGGAGCGACCGGGTGGCGTTCCGTGCGGCGGAAGGCGCGGTAAACGGACGATCGCAGGCTTCCGTGCGGGAGCCTGCGATCGTCGTCTCTTCGCGGGGGCCGGAGCGTGCCTCGGCAGCCGGCCGGGCTTTTTACTTGTCGCGCACGAGCTCGCGGAAGCAGTGGCGGCAGATGGGTTCGTAGGTCTCCTGCGCACCGAGCATCACCTGCTTGTCGTCGCTCGTGAGGCGGTGGGAGTGGTGGGCGAGGTTGCCGCAGCGGACGCAGATGGCGTGTACTTTGGTGACATACTCGGCGGTGGCCATCAGCGCGGGCATCGGCCCGAAGGGTTTGCCCGTATAGTCCATGTCGAGGCCCGCGACGATCACCCGCACGCCGTTGTCGGCCAGCCGGCGGCAGACGTCGACGAGGCTGTCGTCGAAGAACTGCGCCTCGTCGATGCCCACGACGTCGACCCCGGAGGCCAGCAGCAGGATGTTCTGCGGCGATTCGACGGGGGTCGAGCGGATGGCGTTGGCGTCGTGCGAGACGACCTCCTCCTCCGAGTAGCGGCAGTCGATGCGCGGTTTGAAGATTTCGACTTTCAGGTGGGCGAACTGCGCCCGTTTCATGCGGCGGATCAGCTCCTCGGTCTTGCCCGAGAACATCGATCCGCAGACTACTTCGATCCAGCCTTTTTTCGAGGCGTTTTCCAAAAACATAATTCGGTACGGGTTGCTTGCCGCCCGGCGGCCTGCGGCGGCCGGAGCGGCGGGGTGTTTCTTTGTGCGGCCGGCGCGGCGGTTCGGCCGGGGTGCCGGATAGTCGTATAGTCGGGCAGCCGTGCTGTCGGGTCGCCCGGCGGCCGGGGAGGTACGCCGCAGGGTCGCGGGGCGATCGTGCGGGTCGCGGCGGTTCGCTACAGACCCTCGTCGATGCGGACGATGCGGGCGCCGAGGGCGTTGAGGCGCCCCTCGATGTTCTTGTAGCCGCGGTCGATCTGCTCGATGTTCTGGATCGTCGAGACGCCCTCGGCCGACATCGCGGCGATGAGCAGCGCCACGCCGGCGCGGATGTCGGGCGAGGTCATGCGCGTGGCCCGCAGCCGGACGCGGTGGTCGTGGCCGATCACCGTGGCGCGGTGGGGGTCGCAGAGGATGATGCGCGCACCCATGTCGATCAGCTTGTCGACGAAGAAGAGGCGGCTTTCGAACATCTTCTGGTGGATCAGCACGGCCCCCTCGGCCTGCGTGGCCGTGACGAGGAAGATCGACAGTAGGTCGGGCGTGAGGCCCGGCCACGGCGCGTCGGCGATGGTCATGATCGAGCCGTCGAGGAAGGTTTCGATGCGGTAGTGGTCCTGCCGGGGGATGTAGATGTCGTCGCCGCGCTGCTCGAGGCGGATGCCGAGCCGCGCGAACTGCGCGGGGATGATGCCGAGGTTTTCGTACGAGACGTTCTTGACGGTCAGCTCCGAGCGGGTCATGGCGGCCATGCCGATGAAGCTGCCCACCTCGATCATGTCGGGCAGCAGCGTGTGCTCGGTGCCGCCCAGCTCGCGGACCCCTTCGATGCGCAGCAGGTTCGAGGCGATGCCCGTGATCTTGGCGCCCATGCGGTTGAGCATGCGGCAGAGCTGCTGCAGGTAGGGTTCGCAGGCGGCGTTGTAGATCGTGGTGGTGCCCTCGGCCATGACGGCCGCCATCACGATGTTGGCCGTGCCCGTCACCGAGGCCTCGTCGAGGAGCATGTAGGTGCCCTTCAGCCGCTCGGCGCCGACGGTGAAGAACTCCTCGGCGGCGTCGAAGTCGAACTTCGCGCCCAGCTTCTGGAAGCCGAGGAAGTGGGTGTCGAGGCGGCGGCGGCCGATCTTGTCGCCGCCCGGCTTGGGAACGAAGCCCGTGCCGAAGCGGGCCAGCATGGGGCCGATGAGCATTACCGAGCCGCGCAGGCGCATGGCGCGCTGGCGGTAGTCGTCGGAGCGGATGTAGTCGAAGTCGATCTCGCGCGCCGTGAAGGCGTAGCTCTCCTCCGAGAGGCGCTCCACCTCGACGCCCATGCGGCGGAGCAGTTCGATGAGCTGCATCACGTCGAGAATCTGCGGGATGTTGTGCACGACGACCCGCTCGGGGGTCAGCAGCACGGCGCAGAGTATCTGCAACGCCTCGTTTTTGGCTCCCTGCGGAGCGATCGCACCGTGGAGCCGGTGTCCTCCTTCGACTTTGAAGACTGCCATTGCGTTATCGTTTCTTTAAGGGGTACGGGACCGGATCGGTCCTCGGACAAAGATAGCGAGTTTTCGCGCTTTTTCGGGGCGTGCGGAAATATTTTCGCGAAAAATTTTTGCGAATGATATTTTTGTTGTACTTTTGCAATCCGTAAAAAAGTCAGAAACAATAAAAAGAATATAGCTATGGCAATGAAGAGAACCTACCAGCCTTCGCGTCGCAAGCGCATCAACAAGCACGGTTTCCGCGCTCGTATGGCTACGGCGAACGGTCGCAAGGTGCTGGCTGCGCGCCGTGCGAAGGGCCGCAAGAAACTCACCGTATCGGACGAGTCGACGTTCAAGTACGCCTAAATCCGCTGCGGACGAACCGCATGGAAGGGCCTTCCGACATGGGTCGGAGGGCCCTTTTCCGTGTTTTCCGTTTGCACTTGCGCGGGCGGGCGGTGCGATTCGGGGCTGCGCGCTCCGCAGCGGCCGGGTTTCGGCCCGCGCGACGTTCGGGGACGTACGACGTTCGATGGCGGTCGGCGGCCGCGGAGGGGTGCCGGATCGATGTCGGTGCGATGTCGGTGCGGTGCTGCGGTCGAGGCGTGTGCGGTCGAGGCGTGTGCGGTCGGGGCACGCAGCGGGCGGTCCGGATCTTCTGTGTCCGGGAGGGGCGTGCGGCGGCATGCGGCGGATGCTGCGCGGCCCGCTCCGTTTGCGGGGAAGCGGCTGCGGAGGCGGCCGGAATGCGGAAAATTGCGCTCGGATTCGTTTTTTTGTATTATATTTGTGGTTCACCCCTGAAAAAAGGAGTCAGTTATGGAGAAGCAGTATCGCATCGATTACGAATATTACGGCACGAAGGAGGAACTTCCCGAAGCGGACCGTCTGCTGATCGCCGAGGCCGAGCGCGCTACGGCACAGGCCCATGCGCCCTATTCGCACTTCCATGTGGGCGCGGCCGCACGGCTGCGCAGCGGCCGGATCCTGCGCGGCAGCAACTTCGAGAGCGAGGTCTATCCCGCGGGGCTCTGCGCCGAGCGGTCGCTGCTCTTCTTCCTGCAGTCGAACTTCGCCGACGATCCGGTCGAGACGCTGGCCATCGCTTCGGATCCCTCCGAGCGTGAGTGCTATCCCTGCGGGCAGTGCCGGCAGGTGATGGTCGACGTCGAGCGGCGTCAGGGCGTGCCCATGCGCGTGGTGATGAGCGGCGGCGGTTCGGCCTCGGCGGTCGCTTCGGCATCGCTGCTGCTGCCCTTCACCTTCAAGCTCTGAACCGGGCCCGCGGCCGGCGGCCGGCAGCCGCGGTGCGGACCCCACGATCGAACACTATGTTTACCCCGAACGACATTCTCTACGAAGACAACCACCTGCTGATCGTCGACAAGCATTGCGGCGACCTCGTGCAGCCCGATCCCTCGGGCGAAAGCGCACTGGAGGATCAGATCAAGGCCTATATCAAGCGGCGCGACGCCAAACCCGGCGCCGTGTTCCTCGGTGTGGTGCACCGCATCGACCGCCCCGTGTCGGGCGCGGTGATCTTCGCCAAAACCTCGAAGGCCCTCGCGCGGCTCAACGAAATGATCCGCGAGGGCCGTATCCGCAAGACCTACTGGGCGCTCACGGAGCGGATGCCCGACCCCGAGCGGGGCGAACTCCGCCACTACATCCTGCGCGACGGGCGGACCAACCGCTCGAAGGCGCTCGATGCGCCGTGCCGCGATGCGAAGCCGGCGCTGCTGCGCTACGCGACGCTCGGGGCGGCGACCCGCTACACGCTCGTCGAAGTCGAGCTGCTGACGGGCCGCCACCACCAGATCCGGGCCCAGCTGTCGAAGATCGGCTGTCCGATCCGCGGCGACCTGAAGTACGGCGCCAAGCGTTCGCTGCCCGGCGGCGGGATTTCGCTCCATTCGCGGTCGGTGGCCTTCGAGCACCCGGTGCGGCACGAGACGGTCGGCGTCACGGCGCCCGTGCCGCGCGAGGACAACCTCTGGGCCTACTTCGAGCAGAAGACGGCCGGGCCCGGGGAGCGCTGACCGCAGGTCGCGACCGGTCGCAGGCCGGGGTGCGTTGACCGCAGGCCGGGGCGCCGGAACGGGTGTCTCGCAGACGGGATGATTGGACTCTAAACGGAAAGGAATCATGCGATTGCTCATACAACGCGTACGCGAAGCGTCGGTCGCGATCGAAGGCGCCCTGCACGCCCGCATCGGGGCGGGACTGCTGGTCTTCGTCGGCATCGGCTGCGAGGACGGCGAGGAGGACCTCGAATATCTGGCGGGCAAGTTGGTCCGCCTGCGGATCTTCGACGATGCGCAGGGGGTGATGAACCTTGATGTGCGGCAGGCGGGCGGCGAGGCGCTCGTGGTGAGCCAGTTCACGCTGCTGGCCGCGACGCGCCGGGGCAACCGCCCCTCCTACGTCGCGGCGGCGCCCGAGGCGGTATCGCGGCCACTCTACGAGCGGTTCGCGGCCCGGGTCGGGGAGCTGCTCGGCCGCGAGGCGGCCACCGGGGTGTTCGGCGCCGACATGCGGGTGGCGCTGGTCAACGACGGACCCGTGACGATCTGGATGGATTCGAAACGCAGGGAGTAGGCCCCGGACGCAAGGCGAGGGGCGCTAAGAGACTGAAACGATGGATAAATGAGATAACCGAAAAGGATTTATGAAAAGGTTTTTTGTATCGATGATGATGGGGGCGTTCGCTGCGGCCTTCGGCGCCTGCAACGACGAGAACACGGCGATGGAGGGATTTCGGTTCGACAGCCCGGAGGTGAGCGACGTTTCGGCCACGGCCGCGACGGTGACGTGCCGCGTGGTGCGGGGCGCTGCGGCGCTCGACGACCTGCCCGTGGAGTTCGTCTGCGCGGCGACCGACGACGAGTCGGCCGAGGAGGTGAGCGCTCCCGCGACGGCGGGCGAGGGTACGGTCGCGGCCCGGCTCGCGGGGCTCGCGCCCGACACGCGCTATGCGGTCTACGCCCGCATGCGTTCGGGCGAGTTCGAGGTGCGCAGCGAGACGGCGACCTTCACCACCGAGGCCGTGGCTCCGGGCGAGACCGTGCTCGAGATCCTGACCCCCACGACGCTCGCCGTCGAGGCGACGGGCGGACGCTTCGCGATCGACTACGAGGTGCTCAACCCGCAGTCGGAGGCTCCGGCCGAGGCGAGCTGCGCCGCCGCATGGGTGCGCGGGTTCGACAATTCGGCGGCCGGGACCATCGCCTTCGAGGTCGATGCGAACACGGGCGCCGCGCGTACGGCCGAGATCGAAGTGACCTGCACGGGAGCCGAATCGCGCCGCATCGCGGTGCGGCAGGCGGCCGGCGCGTCGACCCCCCCCCAGAACCCCGCAACGGAGATCGATCTGACGGCCGAGACCGCAGGGTGGCCGGAGTCGTACGGCACGGCGAAGACGGTGCAGCTGGACGGACATGCGTTCGAGGTGGCCGATGTGGGCACGGGCTACGGCAACGGCATCCAGTTCAAGAAGAGTTCGGGATACGTCGCCAATAAGGAGGACATGGGACCCATCCGCCGCATCGAGGTGACCTACAAGGGCAGCGAGCGCTGCAACCTGCGGCTCTGTCTGGGCGACGAACCCCATCCGGTGGGCGACGAGCTGAAGCCCTTCCTCTCGGACGGGATCTACCTGTTCGACTGCTCGGACCGCGCGGCGCACTGGTTCACGCTCGTGAGCGGCGACGGCGCCAGCTACGTGCAGCGCATCCGCATCGTCTGCGGCGGCGAGGGCGAGGACCCCACGCCGCTGATCAAGCCTTCGTTCGAAGCGCCGGGCCACAGCGCCGTGACCAAGAACAGCGCGACGATCTCCTGCGCCTACACCTATTCGGGCGGGGGCTCGGTGTCGGAGGTCTACTTCCTCTACGGCCCGAATGGTTCGGCGGCGGCGACGCGCGTCGATCTCACGACGGCGCAGGGCGCCAAGAGCGCGCAGCTCACGGGCCTCGCGGCGGCGACGCGCTACGTGTTCCGCCTGCGCGTGGTGATCGACGGAGCGCTGTTCGAGAGCACCGAGGGTTCGTTCACCACGCTCACCGAGTCGGGCGGCACGGTGACCGGCGACACGAAGTACGGCGGATGGCCCGAGCTGCCCGTGGAGGTGGCCGACGAGGATTACTATTACGCCTACCACATCTGTCCCGACTTCAGCGCGGGCGGACATGCGGCCCGCAACTTCACGGTATGCTACAGTGCCGAGCACCACTGCCCGGTGTGGGTGGCAGCCCCCGTGCACGAATGCTACACGGGCGGCAGCGGCAACCGCAACTACGGTCCCGATCCGGTGATCCCGAAGAGCATCCAGCCCTCCTCGAAGACGGTGGCTTCGCCCTACAACAAGGGCCACATGCTGGGCAACCGCGAGCGTTCGCGCACGAGCGGCATGAACAAGCAGGTCTCCTACTACACCAACATGGCGGCGCAGCACGGCACGACCTTCAACACGGGCGGCGGAGCGTGGAACAACCTCGAGGACAAGATCGATGCCTACTGGTGCGCCGATACGCTCTACACGGTGTCGGGCTGCCGTTTCGAGACGTGGACCGACTCCTACGGCAACGCGGCCTCGCCCAAACGGGTGTCGTTCGGCGGCGTGCAGGCCAGCGTGCCGACGATGTTCTACACGCTGCTGCTCCGCACTAAGCGGGGCAACACCGGCAAATCGGTGGCCGACTGCTCGCGCGACGAGCTGCAGTGCGTGGCCTTCGTCATGAGCCATGCGATGGGCAAGGGGCATCAGCCTTCGGCGAAGGACATGCGTTCGGTGGCCGAGATCGAACGGCTCACGGGCTTCCGTTTCTTCGAGAACGTGCCCAATGCGCCGAAGGATACCTATAACCCGTCGGACTGGGGGCTGTAGCGATGCGCTACCCGTGGGGCGATGAGCGCCGCTTCCACTCCTATGCGGCCTACTTCCGGCGCCGGTTCGGCGGGCGGGTGCAGAAGCTCTCGGTAGATGCCGGGTTCGACTGCCCCAACCGCGACGGCACGGCGGGTCGGGGCGGGTGCACGTTCTGCGACAACGGCGCCTTCACCCCCTCCTACTGCATGCCGACCAAGAGCGTCGCGCAGCAGATCGAGGAGGGGATCGCTTTCCACCGGCGGCGCTACCGCACCTCGTCGCGCTATCTGGTCTACTTCCAGTCCTACTCGAACACCTATGCGCCGCTCGAGCGGCTGCAGCTGCTCTACGGCGAGGCGCTGGCGCATCCCGACGTGGCGGGCATCGTGGTGGGCACGCGGCCCGACTGCGTCGACGAGCGGAAGCTCGACTGGCTCGCGGAGCTGGCCCGCGACCGCTACGTGGCCGTGGAGTACGGCATCGAGTCGACGTCGGACGCCACGCTGCGCGCCGTCAACCGGGGCCACGACTACGCCTGCGCCGTGCGGGCCGTGGAGATGACCGCCGCGCGGGGCATTCCCGTCGGCGGGCACTTCATCCTCGGTCTGCCGGGCGAGACGGAGCGGATGCTGCTCGACCGCACCGCGCAGATCAACGCGCTGCCGCTCACGACCGTGAAGTTCCACCAGCTGCAGGTGTTCCGCGGGACGGCGATGGCCGCCGAGTACGACGCCGACCCCGCGCGGTTCCCCTTCTGGGAGGTGGACGCCTACATCGATCTGGCGGTCGAGATCCTGCGCCGGCTGCGGCCGACGCTGGTCGTCGAACGCTTCGCCTCGGAGGCGCCGCCCCGCTACCACTACGGCCCCGACTGGGGGCTGCTGCGCAACGAGCGGCTGTGGGCGATGCTCGACGAAAGATTGGCGGCGCGCGATACCTATCAAGGCGAAATTTTTCTATCTTTGCTCCCGTAACCGGATAATCCGCCCGTCGCGATGAAAAGCCTGACTCTTCAAGCAGTTCTGAAAGGCATCAAGGAGTATTTCCTGATGTTCGTCGGTATGATCTTCTATGCCTTCGCATGGATCGCCTGCATCATCCCCGCCAACGGTACGGGCGGCGGTGCCACGGGCCTCTCGCTCGTGCTCTGCGCCGCGATGGAGAACCTCTTCGGGGTGCGGATCGACATCGGTACGATGACCCTGATCATCAACGGCACGCTGGTGGTGGTCTCGGTGTTCCTGATCGGCTGGAAGCTGGGCGTGAAGACGATCTACTGCATCCTGCTGCTGCCCTTCGTGCTCAACTTCTTCCAGTCGGGGCTGCCCGCGTTCCAGCAGTGGCTCATCGACCGCGGATCGCTTCCCGTCGGTTCGGTGAGCGTCTTCGGCAATCTCGACCCGATCCTGCTGGTCATCATGGGCGCGCTCATCTCGGGCGTCGGCATCTGGCTCTGTCTGGTGCAGGGAGGTTCGACGGGCGGCGTGGATATCGTGGCGCTGGTGATCAACAAGTACCACCCGATCAACTACGGCCGCGTGGTCATCATCCACGATTCGGCCGTCATTCTGGCCTCGCTGCTCGTGGGCAACGGCCCCGATACGGTGATCTACGGCTTCCTCTTCACGATCGTCTTCAGCTACACGACCGACGCCCTGCTGCTCGGCAACCAGCAGTCGAACCAGCTGCTCGTCATCAGCCGCCTGCATGCGGAGATCGCCGACGAGATCGCCCGCTCGGCCCACCGCGGCGTGACGATGCTCCAAGGGCAGGGGTGGTATTCGAAGCAGCCGACGCAGGTGGTCATGGTCATGTGCCGCAAGCGCGAGACGAACGACATGCTCAAGATCATCAAGACGATCGATCCCGGGGCGTTCATCTCCGTGACCTCCGTGACGGGGGTCTACGGCAAGGGCTTCGGCATGATCGGAGGGGGCATGTTCGGCGGGCATACGGGCGAGGCGAAGAAGAAGTGACCCTGCGGCCATGCGCTACGCCGATATCGTGCTTCCGCTGGCGCAGCCGGCCTATACGTTCGCCGTACCCGAGGGGATGGCGGTCGAGCCGGGGCGCGCCGTGGCGGTGCAGTTCGGTCCCCGCAAATTCTACACGGGCATCGTCTGGCGCGTGCACGACCGGCGGCCCGATTTCAAACGGATCAAATCCATCGAGCGGACGCTCTACGACGCGCCCCTGCTCACCGAGCGGCAGATGCGGCTCTGGGAGTGGGTGGCATCCTATTACATGTGTACGACGGGCGAGGTGATGCGCGTGGCGCTGCCGTCGCTCGTCAAGCCTTCGGGCACGACCGAGGAGGAGTTCGCCGCCGACGAGTTCCGGCCCCGCACGGAGCGCTACCTCTCTCTCGCGCCGGAGCTGTGCGACGAGGAGCGGTTCGACGAGCTCTGCGAGCGGCTCGAGCGGCGCGCCCCGAAGCAGTATGCGGCGCTGCTCGAGATCGCGGCGGCGGGAGGCGGCGGACGGGGGGCCGCGGGCGAGGTGGCCCGCCGGCTGCTGGCGGCCGATGCGGCGGTGCTCCATGCGCTCGAAGGCAAGGGCTTCATCCGCTCGGTCGCGCGCGAACGCACCGTGGAGCGGGGTGCCGCGACCTTCCGGCTGCCCGAGCTGACATCCGCGCAGCGCGAGGCGCTCGCAGCGCTCGAGGCGCAGTTCGCCGAAGGGCGGAGCACGGCGCTGCTGCACGGCGTGACCGGCTCGGGCAAGACCGAGATCTACATCCACCTGATCGCGGGCGTGCTGGCCCGGGGCGGCGACGTGCTGCTGCTCGTGCCCGAGATCGCCCTCACGGCGCAGCTCATCGAGCGCATGGAGCGCATCTTCGGGAGCCGCGTCACGGCCTACCACTCGAAGCTCGCGCCGCGCCGCCGCACGGAGACCTACCTGCGGCTCAACCGCTCCGAGGGGGGCGAGTTCGTCGTCGGGGCTCGGTCGGCGATCTTCCTGCCGCTCAAGCGGCTGCAGCTGATCGTCGTCGACGAGGAGCACGACGCCAGCTACAAGCAGAACGACCCGGCGCCGCGCTACAACGCCCGCGACTGCGCCGTGATGGCGGCGCGGCTGTTCGGCGGCCGCACGCTGCTCGGCAGCGCCACGCCGTCGCTCGAGACGTGGCTCAACGCCCGCTCGGGCAAGTACGGCTCGGCGACGCTCGCCGAGCGCTACGGCGATGCCAGACCGCCCGAGGTGCTCGTCTCGGACACGATCCGGGCGGCGCGGCGCGGCGAGCGGCAGGGCCATTTCAACAAGCTGCTGCTCGACCGGCTCGAGGAGACGCTCGCGCGGGGCGAGCAGGCGATGCTGTTCCAGAACCGCCGCGGATTCGCCCCCTACGTCTCCTGCACCGAGTGCGGGTGGACGGCCCGGTGCCCCGACTGCAACGTGACGCTCACCTACCACAAGGCGTCGCAGCGGCTCGTCTGCCACTACTGCGGCCATACCGAGGCGGTGCCGGCGAAGTGCCCTTCGTGCGCGGTCACGGAGGTGGTCCCGATGGGTTTCGGCACGGAGAAGGTCGCCGAGCAGATCGCCGGGCTCTTTCCCGAGGCCCGCGTGGCGCGGCTCGACCGCGACAGCGCGACCTCGGAGCGGGCGTTCGGCGCCGTGGTGGCCGACTTCGCTGCGCGGCGGACCGACATTCTGGTCGGCACGCAGATGATCACCAAAGGCTTCGACTTCGGCGGGGTGACCCTCGTGGGGCTGCTCAATGCCGACAACCTGCTCAACAACCCCGATTTCCGGGCCGCCGAGCGGGCCTTCCAGCTCATGACGCAGGTGGCCGGCCGCGCCGGGCGGCGCGCCGAGCCGGGCACGGTGGTGATCCAGACCTCCGAACCGGGGCATCCGGTGATCCGGCAGGTCGCCGCGGGCGACTACGAGGCGATGGCCCGCGCCCAGCTCGAGGAGCGGCGCACCTTCTTCTATCCGCCCTATGCGCGCCTCGTGCAGCTGACGCTCCGTCACCGCGATCCTATGCTGCTGCGCGAGGGGATCGTCGAGCTGGCGGCGCGCCTGCGCGCCCGCTTCGGGCGGCGGGTGCTGGGGCCGATGACGCCCCCCGTCGACCGCATCCGCGGCGAGTGGATCGCGGGGCTGCTGCTCAAGATCGAGAGCGGCGCCTCGGCCGCGCGCGCCCGCGAGCTGCTGGGCGGGGAGCTGCGCCGCTTCGGGGCCGAGGCCCGGTTCAAATCCCTGACCGTCGTCTGCGATGTCGATCCTCAATGACCTGTTGTCCGACCTCGCGGCGCTGCTCTTTCCGCCGCACTGCGCCGTCTGCGGCCATCCGCTCGCTCCGGGCGAACGGACGGTCTGCACGCTCTGCCGCGCGACGGCGCCCCTGACCGGCTACTGGCGCGAGGCCGACAACCCCGTGCTGCGGCGGTGCCGCGACCTGCTGCCCGTCGAACGGGCCTCGGCGCTGCTCTTCTTCGTGCACGGCAGCGGCTGGCGGCGGCTGATCCACGGCTTCAAATACCGCGGCGCATGGCGCACGGCACGCGCGATGGGCGAGTGGTACGGCGACCGGCTCCGCGCGGGCGGCCTCCACGACGACGTCGACCTCGTGATCCCGGTGCCGCTGCATCCGCTCAAACGGTGCCGGCGCGGCTACAACCAGTCGGAGTACATCGCCGAGGGAATCGCGGCGCAGCTGGGCGCGGCGGTCGACCGCCGCAGCGTGGGACGCCGGCGCAACACCGCTAGTCAGGCGCTCCGGCCCCGGCACGAGCGTGCGGGCAACGTCGAGGGCGCCTTCGTCGTGCGGCATCCCGGGCGGCTCGCGGGGCGGCACGTGCTGCTGGTCGACGACGTGATGACCACCGGCAGCACGCTCCTCTCGTGCGCCGGGGAGATCCTGCGCGCCGTGCCCGACTGCCGCGTGAGCATCGCCGCGCTGGCCGTCTCGCGCCGCGAGCTCGGGGTGAAGGGATAAGGGCCGCTCGCAGGAGGGTTCCGGTATGCTTGCGGGGGCAGGTATGCGTGTGGGGCCGGTGCGCTTGCGAGGGCAGGTCCGTTTGTGAAGGCCGGTATGCGTGTGGGCCGCTCGGCGTTGCGGTGGGGTGCGGACCGGAGCCGTTCGCGGATTCGGCGATCGCGGTTCGGACCGCTGCCGGCGGACGCTGCGGCGCTTTTTTCGGGGGCGGGTCACTTTTCGCGCCCGCGGGTTTGAAATTCTGCCGCCGAATCCGTACTTTTGGAGTCCCAAAGTTTGCAACCGATATGGCGAAAGAATATACCCCCTCCTCCCGCAACCGGGAGGCCTTCGCGGCCCTGACCGAGACGACCGGCAACGTGCCGCCGCAGGCGGTCGAGCTGGAGGAGGCCGTGCTGGGCGCGCTGATGCTCGAGAAGGACAGCATCATCGCCGTGCAGGAGTACGTGACCCCCGAGTCGTTCTACACCGAGGAGCACCGCACGATCTACAAGGCGATCGAGGAGCTCTCGATGGAGCTCAAGCCGATCGACCTCTACACCGTCACCGAGCGTCTGAAGGCCAAGAAGGAGCTCAAGAAGGTGGGCGGCGCCTCCTACCTCGCGCAGCTGACCCAGAAGGTGGGTTCGGCCGCCAACGTGGAGTTCCACGCCAAGATCATCGCCCAGAAATACGTGCAGCGCGAGCTGATCCGCTCGGCGACCGAGATCCAGCGCCGCTCGTACGACGAGTCGACCGACGTGACCGACCTGATCGGCTATGCCGAGGGCGAGATCTTCAAGGTGGCCGAGGGGCATGTCAAGCGCTCGGTGCAGTCGTCGAAGGACATTCTGGCCCGCGCGCTGATGCAGATCGAGGAGGCCTCGAAGAACACGAGCGCCTTCAGCGGCGTGCCGTCGGGCTTCATGGCCATCGACCGCGTGACGCTCGGCTGGCAGTTGTCGGACCTGATCATCATCGCGGCGCGCCCTTCGATGGGCAAGACGGCCTTCGTGCTCTCGATGGCCCGCAACATGGCCGTCGACCACGAGCAGGGCGTGGCCTTCTTCTCGCTCGAAATGTCGTCGGTGCAGCTGATGATGCGTCTGATCATCGCCGAGACGGGCCTTTCGGGCAACGACGTGAAGTCGGGCCGCCTCTCGCCCGAGCAGTGGCGCCACCTCGAGTCGGCGACCAAGCCGCTGGGCGCCGCACCGCTCTTCATCGACGACACGCCGGCGCTCTCGGTCTTCGAGTTCCGCTCGAAGGCGCGCCGGCTGAAGATACACAACGACATCAAGATCATCATCATCGACTACCTGCAGCTCATGACGGGCAATCAGGACTCGAAGGGCAACCGCGAGCAGGAGGTGGCCTTCATCTCGCGTACGCTCAAGGCGATCGCCAAAGAGCTCAACGTGCCGGTGATCGCCCTCTCGCAGTTGAGCCGCGCCACCGAGATGCGCGGCGGCTCGAAGCGCCCCCAGCTGTCGGACCTCCGCGAGTCGGGCGCCATCGAGCAGGACGCCGACATCGTGGCCTTCATCCACCGTCCGGAGTATTACGGCATCAATCAGGACGAGAACGGCATGCCCACGGCGGGTATGGCCGAGATCATTCTGGCCAAGCACCGCAACGGCGCCGTGTGCGACGTCAACCTGCGTTTCCTCAAGGAGCAGGCCCGCTTCGCCGACATGGACGACTCGATGCTGCCCCCGGCGCAGGCCGCCGACAGCCAGCAGGCCTACGACGACTACGCCAGCGGCTCGAACGGCGGCGTGCCGGGCATCGCGCCGGGCGGAGGTCTGGGCGCGGCGATGGGAGGCGGCGAGTTCGACCTCGGGGCTTCGCCGTCGATCGGCGACGAGGCGCCCTTCTGACGGGAGATGTCCGGCTGCGGCCGGAAATGCGATAAAGAATAAGAATCGGAATATGTTCGTCAAAACCCATGCAGGAGCGCTCGTCGGCATCGACGCCGTGGCGGTGACCGTCGAGGTCGACATCGCCGCGAGCGGGCTGGGGCTCTACCTCGTGGGGCTCCCGGACAACGCCGTGAAGGAGAGCGAGCAGCGCATCCGCGCGGCGTTCGAGAACTCGGGCGAGCGGATGTCGGGCCGGAAGGTGGTGGTGAACCTCGCGCCGGCCGATCTGCGCAAGGAGGGTTCGGGTTTCGATCTGCCGATCGCCGTGGGGATCCTCGCGGCGATGGGGCGCATCGACGCCGCGGCGCTGGCCGATACGATGTTCGCGGGCGAGCTGTCGCTCGACGGTTCGCTGCGGCCCGTGCGGGGCGTGCTGCCGCTCGCCGTGCGGGCCCGTCGCGAAGGGTTGCGCCGCTTGGTGGTGGCGCGCGGCAACGCCGCCGAGGCGGCCGTGGTCGACGGCATCGAGGTGATCGGCGCGGGCGACCTGAAGGAGTGCGTCGCCTACCTCGCGGGCGAGGCGGCGATCGAGCCGGCTCGCGCCGCGGAGGCGGAGCCCTTCGAACGGGCCGCTACTCGCTACGAGGCCGACTTCGCCGATGTGCGGGGCCAGGCGCACGCCAAGCGGGCGCTGGAGATCGCCGCGGCGGGCGGCCACAACGTGCTGCTGATTGGCCCTCCGGGGTCGGGCAAGACCATGCTGGCGGCCCGCATGCCGACGATCCTGCCGCCCCTTACGCGCGAGGAGGCGCTCGAGACCACGAAGATCCACTCCGTGGCCGGAAAGGGGGGCTTCGAGGGCGGACTGATGACGCGGCGGCCCTTCCGGGCGCCGCACCACCTCGCCTCGCAGGTGGCCATCATCGGCGGCGGGCAGTCGCCGCGGCCGGGCGAGGTGTCGCTGGCCCACAACGGCGTGCTGTTCCTCGACGAGCTGCCCGAGTTCGGGCGGAGCGTGCTGGAGGTGCTGCGGCAGCCGCTGGAGAACCGCGCGATCGTCGTCTCGCGGGCGAAGTACAGCGTGGAGTACCCCGCGAACTTCACGCTCGTGGCGGCGATGAACCCCTGTCCGTGCGGTTACTACAACCACCCGACGAAGGAGTGCACCTGCTCGCCGGGCGCCGTGCACCGCTACATGGGGCGGATCTCGGGGCCGCTGATGGACCGCATCGACATGCACATCGAGGTGACGCCCGTAACGCCGGAGGAGCTGGCCGGGGCGGCTCCGGGCGAACCGAGCGCCGCGATCCGCGAGCGGGTGATGCGTGCCCGCGAGGTGCAGCGGGAGCGGTTCCGGGGTGCCGAAGGGGTGCATGCGAACGCCCTGATGAACGCCGCGATGGTGCGCGACTGTTGTCGTCCGGATGCGGCCGCCGCGGCGCTGCTCGCGCGGGCGATGGAGCGGCTGTCGCTCTCGGCGCGGGCCTACGACCGCATCCTGAAGGTGGCCCGCACGATCGCCGATCTGGCGGGCCGGGCCGACATCGCCGCGGCGGACGTGGCCGAGGCGATCGGCTACCGCTCGCTCGACCGCGAGGCGTGGGGGCGGTGAGGAAACGGACCTTCCCGTATCCGGATTTCGCGACGGATACCGGGGCGGGCGAGGCCGGTTGGCGACCGCCGGAGCCGGCGACGGAACGTCCGATGCGCGATGCGGAGCTCTTCCGCCGGGGGAGGTGCAGCCGCTGCGGTGCGGTGTAGGATGGAAAAACGGATTCAAACGGGGCGGAAGCCCTCGATCGACATATGGAACAGAACGGAAAAAAGTATCGGATCATTCTTTCGGGCGGCGGCACGGGCGGCCACATCTACCCGGCCGTGGCGGTGGCCGAGGCGCTCGAACGGCGCTTGGGCGACGGCGTGGAGCTGTTGTTCGTGGGTGCCGAAGGCAAGATGGAGATGGAGAAGGTCCCCGCGTTGGGCTACCGCATCGAGGGCCTTCCGATCGCGGGGCTGCAGCGGCGGCTCGACTGGCGCAACCTGCTGGTGCCCTTCAAGGTGCTGCGGTCGCTGCGCCGGGCAAGGAGGATCGTCCGCGCGTTCGGTGCCGACGTCGTGGTCGGCTTCGGCGGCTATGCCAGCGCACCGGTGCTGCGCGCCGCGCAGGCGATGGGGTTGCCGACCGTGATTCAGGAGCAGAACTCCTATGCGGGGGTGACCAACAAGCTGCTGGCGCGGCGTGCGCGGCGCATCTGCACGGCCTACGAGGGGATGGAGCGTTTCTTCCCGGCCGACCGCATCGTGCTGACGGGCAATCCGCTGCGCGGAGGTTTCTCGCAGCGGGGCGCCGATCGCGCCGCGGCGCTGGCCCACTACGGCCTCGCGGCCGACCGGCCCGTGGTGCTGGTGGTGGGCGGTTCGCTCGGCACGCGCTCGCTCAACGAGATGATGAAGGCGTGGATCGCTTCGCCCGCGGGGGCCGAGGCGCCCGTGCAGGTGATCTGGCAGACGGGCAAGTACTACGAGCGCGAGATGCGCGCCTTCCTCGAGGCACACCCCGCGGCGCACGTCCGGCAGGTCGCCTTCATCGACCGCATGGACTACGCCTATGCGGCGGCCGATCTGGTGATTTCGCGCAGCGGCGCGGGCACGGTCTCGGAGCTCTGCCTCGTGGCCAAGCCGGCGATCTTCGTACCCTCGCCCAACGTCGCCGAGGACCATCAGACCAAGAACGCCCGGGCGCTGGAAGCGAAGGGCGCGGCCGTGGTGGTGCCCGACGCGGTGTGCCGCGAGGAGGCGATGCCGCGGGCGCTGGCGCTGCTCGCCGATCCGCAGGCGCTGGCCGCCATGCGCGACAACATCGCCCGTCTGGCGACGCCGCGGGCGGCCGACGACATCGTCGACGAAATCCTGAAGACGACGGGGGCTGCGGCGAAATAGGGAAGAGGACCGGCTGCCGCTCGTCGGCGGTCGGCGAACGATACGAATACGATGGAATACACGCATTACTACTTTCTCGGCATCGGGGGCATCGGCATGAGCGCCCTCGCACGCTACTTCCTGCACGAGGGGTGCCGCGTCGCGGGTTACGACCGCACGCCCTCGGCCCTGACCCACCGGCTGGCCGCCGAGGGGGCCGCGATCCACTACGAGGACGACGTGCGGCTGATCCCCGAGGGATTCCTCGACCCGGCGCAGACACTGGTGGTCTACACCCCCGCCGTGCCGCAGGAGCACGGCGAGCTGCGCTACTTCCGCGAGCGGGGCTTCGTCGTCGAGAAGCGCTCGCGGATGCTCGGGCGCCTCGCTGCGGGCAAATACGTGATGGCGGTGGCGGGCACGCACGGCAAGACCACGACCTCGACCCTCACGGCGTGGCTCAACCGGGGCCTCACCGGAGGCGGCTCGGCCTTTCTGGGGGGCATCTCGAAGAACTTCGGGGGCAACCTCGTGCTGGGCGACGGGGCGCGGCTGGCGGTCGAGGCCGACGAGTTCGACCGTTCGTTCCTGCAGCTCTATCCCGACGTGGCGGCGGTGACCTCGGCCGATGCCGACCACCTCGACATCTACGGCACGCACGAGGCGGTGAAGGAGGCCTTCGCGCAGTTCGTGCGGCAGATCCGCCCGGGCGGCGCGCTGGTGATCAAACGCGGGGTCGACATCGCGATCGACAACCCCGATATCGCCGTCTACCGCTATTCGTACGACGAGCCCTGCGATTTCTACGCCCGCAACGCCGAGCTGGTCGGGGGCGGCCACTACCGCTACGATCTGGTGACGCCCTCGGGGACGATCGCCGGCTGCACGCTCGGCATTCCGGGGTGGATCAACGTCGAGAATGCCGTGGCGGCCGCGGCCCTGACGTGGTGCGCAGCGAAGGTCGCGGGCGAGACGCTCGACGAGGAGCGGCTGCGGCAGGCGCTGGCCTCGTTCGAGGGGGTCAAGCGTCGTTTCGAGTTCTACATCAACACCCCGCGGCAGGTCTACATGGACGACTACGCCCACCATCCGCGCGAGCTGGCCGCGACGCTGGCCTCCGTGCGGCGGATGTTCCCCGGGCGGCGCATCACGGCGCTCTTCCAGCCCCACCTCTACACCCGCACGCGCGACCTCTACGAGGGGTTCGCCGAGGCGTTGTCGCTGGCCGACGAGGCGGTGCTGCTGCCGATCTACCCGGCGCGCGAGGAGCCGATCCCGGGCGTCGGCTCGGAGCTCATCGCCGAGCGGGTGACGGTGCCGTGCCGCATCGTGCCGCGGGCCGAGCTGGCCGCGACGGTGGGGGCGATGCAGACCGACGTGGTGATCTCGTTCGGCGCGGGCGACATCGACGCCTGCTGCGAGGCGATCGCTGCGGCGCTGCGCCCGAAGGCGTGACGGGCCGGCCGGTCCGGGAGGGCCTGTATGACGAGGCGGCGGGTCTGCGTTGCGGGGCGAGCCGCAGGAGCCGCGAAGGGAGCCGTTGCGAAGCGGGCCGGGCGGCTTCGCTGCATGATGGTGCGGCAGCTCTGCGTTACGGGCCGGCGGAGGCTCGGAGATAGCCTCTGCGATGCCGGGCTGTCCGGCCGCGGAGTGAAACCGGAAAATTTTTAAGATAGGTTTTTTGAATCGGATGCTACGATACGCATTGTTCGCCCTCGCGTGGGGCGCTGTGGGGGGATATCTCCTCTACGCGGCCGCGACGGCGCGTCGTCTGCGCGCCGGAAAGGTCGTGCAGCGCCTCGAAGTGGAGGCGGCCGACAGCTCGGCGCAGGGCCATCTGGTCTCGGCCGCGCGCGTGCGATCGTGGATCGCCGAGCAGGGGATCGCCACGGTCGGCACGGCTGTTGATGCGGTAGATCTGGATGCGATCGAACGGACGGTCCTGCGGAGCGGTTTCGTCGAGCGGGCCGTGGCCTACGTGACCTACGACGGCGTGCTCCGCGTGGAGATCGGCCGTCGCGATCCGCTGCTGCGCCTCGCCCTCGACGGCTACGACGCCTATGCCACCGAAGGGGGCTATGTCTTCCCCGTGCCCCGCGCTTCGGCGCTCTACGTGCCCGTGGTCACGGGCTCCTACCGACCTCCCTTCCCGGCGGCGTATGCCGGGGAGGTGCGGGCCCACATCGAGGCCCGCAAGGCCGAGATCGAGCGCCGCATCGCCGAACTGGAGGCCGAGAAGTACCCCTTCTACCGGCGCGAGCGGGCGAACGACCGCAACCTCGCCGAGGTGCGCCGCATGCGCATCAAGCGGCGCTGGTGGCGGGGCGAGGGGAGCGAGGAGTTCGATCGCCGCGTCGAGGAGTTGCGGGCCCTCAAGGCTGCGCTGCGGCGCCGCTACCGCTACGAAGCCCGCCTCGTGGAGGAGGGGATCGAGGCCGTCGCGCAGCGGCAGGAGGCGCAGCGGCGCGAACAAAAAAAGTTGGACAAAAGCTACGAAGATTTCCTGAAACTCCTTACCTTTGTGAAGTTCGTCGAGGAGGACGATTTCTGGAGGTCGGAGGTGGTGCAGATCATCGCGCAAACGACCTCCAGCGGAGCGTTGGAGGTGGATCTGGTGCCCCGCAGCGGGAGCTGCACGATCCGCTTCGGGCGGCTCGAGGATACGGAGCGCAAGTTCGCCAAACTCATGCGCTTCTATCGCAGCGGACTGACCCGCGTCGGGTGGGATGCCTACCGGACGATCGACATCCGCTTCGGCGATCAGGTGATTTGTAGCAAGCAAGAGCGATAGAACAGGACGCGATCGCGCGCCCCGACGCTCCGGCCGCTGCGGCGGGTGCCCGGCGCCGCCTTCGGGCGGTGCGGCGGCTCCTGCGGGGCTTGCCGGAGAGACCCGCTCCCGGAGGCCGGGAGCGCGGGGTCGGGTCGGAGCGGACGATCGCCAAACAAGATTGAAAACCGTGGAAAGAAAGAATTACATCGTGGCCGTCGATCTGGGCTCGTCGAACGTCGTGGCGGCGGTCGGCGAGCGCGGTGCCGGGGCGGAGCTGGAGGTCGTCTGCGTCGTGTCGAAACCCGTCGAGGGGGTGCATGCGGGCCGTATCGAGAACATCGAGTCGGTGAGCAGCGCCATCGGCGAAGCGTTCGGGGAGATCGAACGCCGGGCGGGGATTCGCGTTACGGAGGCCTATGCGGGCATTTCGGGCGAGTTCGTCCGCTGCGCGCGGCATACGGACCACGTATACGTGTTCGATCCGCAGAACGGCGTCAACCGCAAGGATGTCGAGGCGCTGTTCGACCGCATGCGCAACGTGCAGGCACCCGACGACGAGACCATCATGGAGCGCGTGCCCCAGAACTACATGATCGACGACGCGCAGGAGGTGAAGAACCCCGTAGGTTCGTTCGGCAAGAAGCTCTCCTCGACCTTCAACTTCATCCTCTGCCTGCGGACCCCCATGCAGCGGCTCGACATGGCGCTGCGCCGCGTCGGGGTGAAGATGCTCGCCGTGGTATCCGATGCGCTCGCGACGCCCGAGGCGGTGCTCTCGCCCGAGGAGAAGGAGGAGGGCGTGGCCGTGGTCGATCTGGGCGGCGGTGTCACCGACGTGACGGTCTACTACCGCAACGTGGTGCGCTACATCGCCTCGATCCCGATGGGTGCCTCGGCCATCAACCGCGATATCCGCACGATGAGCGTGCCCGAGAAGCATGTCGAGAGCCTCAAGTGCAAATACGGTTCGGCGGTGGCCGACCTCGCGCCCGAGGACAAGCTCATCCGCGTCAACGGCCGCACGAGCCGCGACGCGAAGGATATTCTGCTGCGCAACTTGGCCACGGTGGTCGAAGCCCGCGCTACGGACATCGCCGAATTCGTGCTGCAGGAGCTGCGCGACTCGGGGTATGCCGACAAGCTGGCCTTCGGCATCGTGCTGACGGGCGGCTCGGCCAACCTGAAGGATATCGACGAGCTGTTCCGCCGCGTGACGAAGATGGAGGTGCGCATCGGCGTGCCCGATACGGGCATCGACGAGGCGTCGCGCGAGAAGGTCGCCGATCCGGTCTATGCGCCGGCGATCGGCATCCTGCTCAAGGGTGCCGAGCTGGGCGCCTGCGCCGTCGTCGAGCGTCCGGCGACCGCCGCACGGACGGAGGAGGCGCAGCCCGAACGCCCGGCGGAGGCGCGGCAGCCTTTCGCTCCGGCGGAGCCGGCGGGGCGGATGCCCGAATTCCGCCATGTGCCGCCGCGCAGCCCGCAACCCGCGCAGTTCGCGCAGCCGGCGCAGCAGCCTGCCGGGGAGCCGATGCCGGAGCCGGATGCCGCGCCGCAGCAGACCGTGCGCGATGAGGAGGAGGCACCGGCCGAACCGCGTCGGCGCCGCGACTGGGGGTCGATCTTCCAGAAGACCTTCGACAAGATCAACCGCGGATTCTCGGCCGCCGAGGACGAGGAGATTTAGTCCGGCCGCGGAGCGGTTCGGGCGCTGCGGCGCCTGTGGCCGTGGGTGCGCGGGGCCGTAGGCGGGAATTTGTAGCGAAATAGTGTAAAATACAACGATATGACGGACGATTTGATGTCTGAAATCAAGGTGCCGCGGACGGACGGCTCGATCATTACGGTCGTCGGCGTCGGCGGTGCGGGCGGCAACGCCGTGAACCACATGTACAACATGGGCATTCGCGGCGTGACGTTCATGGTATGCAATACCGATCAGCAGGCGCTCGACAAGAGCCCCGTGATGCAGAAGATCTGCCTGAAGGCCGACGGACTCGATCCGGGGCTCGGTGCCGGCAACGACCCCGAGAACGGCCGGCGTGCGGCGGTCGAGACGCTGCCCGAGATCCGCCAGCGGCTGGAGGAGGCCGGCACGAAGATGATCTTCATCACGGCCGGCATGGGCGGCGGTACGGGTACGGGCGCCTCGCCCGTGATCGCGAAGCTGGCCAAAGAGATGGGGCTGCTGACCGTGGCGATCGTCACCTCGCCGCTCGCCGTCGAGGGCAAGATCCGCTACGAGCAGGCGTTCCGCGGCATCGAGGAGCTGCGCCGCAGCGTCGACTCGCTGCTGATCATCAACAACGAAAACATCCTCGAGATCTACGGGCGTCTGTCGCTCAAGCAGGCCTTCGGCAAGGCCGACGACATCCTCGCCTCGGCGGCGAAGGGCATCGCCGAGATCATCACCGTGGAGAGCGATCTGGTCAACGTCGACTTCGCCGACGTGTCGAAGGTGATGCGCGACAGCGGCCGCGCCCATATGGCCGTGGCCACGGCCGAGGGCGACAACCGCGCCGAAGCTGCGGCCGAGGCGTCGCTGCGCTCGCCGCTGCTCGACCATAACCTCATCTCGGGTGCCAAGAACATCCTGCTCAACATCTCGGTGTCGAACGCCGAGCAGCTGATGTACGAGGAGGTGGTGCGCATCCTCGAGTACATTCAGGCCCACGCCAGCGTGCAGGACGACAACGGCACGATCCACAACGCCAACATCATCTGGGGTACGAGCGAGAAGCCGCAGCTGGGCAATGCCGTCGAGCTGGTGGTCGTGGCCACGGGCTTCGAGACCGACGACCTGCCCGGCATGAAGCCGATGGGCGGGGGACGCCTGCAGCGGGCGGCCGAGGCTCCGGTCCGCGCACAGGCTCCGGTCGCCGCGCCGGCGCTGGAGCCCGTCAAACCCGCGGCGCCGCAGCGTGCGCCGCAACGCCCTGCGGAGCAGGTGGTGCTGGGCGCCAAGCCGACGCGCTACGGCAACATAGAGATGCTGCTCGCCAAGCCGGCCTACCAGTCGCGCAACTCGAAGTTCGTCGTGCAGATGCCCGGCGGCCGCAAGGAGGTGCTGCGCGAGGAGAGCGCCGAGCCGCAAGTGCGCGAGGCGCCGAAGGGCGGTTCGCTGTTCGACTAACCCATACAACCCGCTTTGGAGACCTCGCTTTCTTGGATCGTGTGCAACGGTTTTTCGGGCCGCATCGCGCTGCTCGGCGCCGCGGCGCTGCTGTTGCTCTGCGTTTCGGCACTCGTATCGGGTGCCGAGACGTCGTTTTTCTCCCTGTCGCACAACGACGTGCGCCGCCTCAAGGCGCGCGGTACGGCTTCGTCCGAGGCCGTGCTGCGGCTGCTGGGCGACGTCGACATGCTGCTGGCCACGATTCTGGTGGTCAACAATCTGGTCAACATCTGCATCGTCATCCTGACGTCGGGCATCGTCGACGCGCTCTTCACCTTCGTGCGTTTCGAGTTCCTGTTCAAGACGGTGCTGGTCACCTTCCTGCTGCTGCTCTTCGGCGAGATCCTGCCCAAAGTGCTGGCGCAGACGATGCCCGTGCGCTTCGCCTGCTTCGTGGCACGGCCCCTCGCGGCGCTGCGGTGGCTCTTCTATCCGCTGTCGTTCGTGCTCGTGCGGACCAGCAGCACCATCAGCGAACGGGCCGCGCACCGGAGCGAGCTGTCGCTCGACGAGCTGGCCGATGCGGTGGACATGACCCAGAACACGACGCCCGAGGAGCATGTGATGCTCTCGGGGATCGTCAACTTCGTCAATACGGAGGTGCAGGAGATCATGAAACCCCGGGTGGACATCACGGCGCTGGAGTTCTCGGACGACTACGCCACGGTGCGCCGCACGATCATCGAGTCGGGGTTCTCGCGCATCCCCGTCTACGAGGAGGATATCGACAACATCCGGGGCACGCTCTATGTCAAGGACCTGCTGCCCCACATCGACCGCGACGCCGATTTCGACTGGCGGGCGCTGGTGCGCAAACCCTATTTCGTGCCCGAGCACAAGAAGATCAACGACCTGCTGGCCGACTTCCAGTCCAACAAGGTGCATATGGCCATCGTCGTCGACGAGTACGGCTCGACGCTGGGACTGGTGTCGCTGGAGGACATCATCGAGGAGATCGTGGGCGAGATCTCGGACGAGAGCGACAACGACGAGCGCTTCTACGAGCGGCTCGACGCCAACGCCTATCTCTTCGACGGCAAGGCCCATATCGGCGATTTCGAACGGGTGCTGTCGCTCGACGAGGATCTCTTCGCCGACGTGCGCGGCAAGGCCGAGACGCTGGCGGGGCTGATGCTGGAGCTCAAGCGCGATTTCCCGCGCAAGGGCGACACCTTCACCTCGCACGGCATCCGCTTCACGGTGCAGGCGACCGAGGGGCGTCGCGTGGACAAGATCCGCATCGACATGCCATGACGCCCCGGCTGATCGTCGAGCCCCCGATGGCGGAGCGGGAGGCCGCTGCGTGGACGACGCCGGAGGAGCGGGCCGCAGCCGCGGCGTTCGCCCCCGCGCGACGGAGGGAGTTCCTCGCATGGCGGGCCGTCGTGCGCCGGGAGCTGGGGCGCGACGTGCGCATCGGCTATGCGGCGACGGGGGCTCCGCAGCTGCCCGACGGGCAGGCGCATATCTCCGTGTCGCATTGTCCGGGGCGGGTGGCGGTGTTGCTTGCCGCGGGGCGCTGCGCCGTGGACATAGAGCCTGCGGCGCGGAATTTCGAGCGGGCGGCGCCCCGCTACCTCACCCCCGACGAACGCATGCTTTCAGCCGATCCTGCGTGGCTCGCCGTGGCGTGGTGCGCGAAGGAGACGCTCTACAAATATGCCGGCCGGCCGGGCCTCGATCTGCTGCGCGATCTGCGGCTCGAAGAGGTCGAACGGTGCACGGACGGGTGCGGGGCAGTGGCCGGAGGGCGCATCGGGGAGCTTGCGGAGGGGCCTGCCGGGGGCTTTTTCGGGGCGTGTTTCGGGGGGCGTTCCGGGGTGCGCGCCGGGGAGTGTTTCGAGGAGTGTTCCGGAACCTTTTCCGAGGAGTGCGCCGGGGCGTATTTTACGGGCCGGATCGCGGGGCGCATCGCCGGGGGCGAGCGGACGGAGCTCGTCGCGACGGTCGCCGACGGATATGTGGTCGTAACGATCGTATAGCTGCGGTCGGAGCCGGTTCCGGCATCACTTCCCTTATAATTCCATTCGATGAAAAAAACGAAAAACGATACGCTGCGGCAGCCGGAGCTGCCGGAGAGGCTCGTTGCGGCATCGGGTCGCGATGCGCTGCTGCGCGACGAGGAGGTGGCCGCGACGAACTTCGTCGGGGCGGACTTCGGCGCGACGGCGGTCGAACATCTCTTCGTCCGGGAGTCTGCGTTCGGCGGCTGCCGCTTCGCCGGGTGCAGCGTGCGCAACTCCCACTTCACCGATGTGCTGTTCCGCGGCTGCGATTTCGCCGCTGCCGATCTTCGCGGCTGCTCGTGGCAGCGCGTCGCCTTCGTCGACTGCCGCTTCTCGGGGGCCGATCTGTCCGGCGCCGCGATGCGCGACGTCGTGTTCGAGCGACCGAAGGCCGAGGGAATGTCGCTCTTCGGCAGCCGCTTCCGGGGCGTGCGTTTCGAGCAGGGGATGCTGCGCGATGCGGCGTTCGAGGAGTGCCGCGTCGAGCGGTTGGCGTTCTTGCGCTGCGACCTCGCGCGTGCGGCCTTCTTCGGCACGCGGCTGGGAGGCGTCTCGCTGGCGGGGTCCGAGATCGGCGGCATCCGCGTGACGGCGATCGCGTCGCCCGAGCTGCAGGGCGTGCGGATCGACCGTGCGCAGGCGTTCGACCTCGCGGCGCTGCTCGGCGTGGAGATCGAGGAGGTGCCGTAGCGGGTCGGACCTGCCGGCTGCATCGCGCGCCCGAACGGTGCGGGTCCGGAGAGGCTTTGCCGGGCGGCAGATTTTGTGGCGGAGGAGTGCCGGGAAGAGAAGATCCAGCGGAGGTGCGTCGGGATGCAGCGGATTCCGCAGCGAGGCGTTGCCCGGCGGTCGGGCCGTATCTGCGGCGCGCTTATGCGGGTCGGTGTCGGGTAGCTTGCTCGGGTGTCGGGCAAGCACTGCGCTGCGACGGCGGAGATCTTTTTGTCGGGCAGAAACGATTCACCCCTGCCGGAGTCGGTTCCGGGCAGGGGTGAATCGTATGCGGAGAGTCGGACGGATTGCCGGCGGCGTGCGGATCTTTCCTTCGCGGCCGCGCTGCGGTCTCTCCCGAAGACGGACATCCGCCGGCTGCCGCGTGCTGCGGCGACCCGCGCCGGCCCTGCGGCCGGGTTATTTCAGGCCCAGCTTCTTGGCGATCTCCTTCGGCAGCGCATGCTTGTTGAGCATCACCGAGGTGGTCTTGTAGGCTACGAAGGGGCGCGAGAAGTACCAGTGGCCGCCGTAGGGCGGGAGGTCGTTCCACGAGTTGAGCACCTTGAAGTAGTCGTTGCCGGCCTGATCCTTCGCCGTGCCGACGATCACCATGCCGTGGTCGTCGGTGGTCTCGAAGTTGTCGAAGGCCTCCTGACGCATCTGCTGCGTGATCGTGCGCTCCTTGCCGGGCTTGTCGAACTTGTAGAGGGCCGCCTCGCGCTCGCGCTCGGTGAGCTTGCCCCACCGTTCGGCCTCGGTGCCGCTCATGCTCTCGGTATCGGCCTCGGGGACGATGCCGATGGCTTTCGTGCGGCTGAAGCCCTTCTCGCTCACGTCGGTGCCCCACGCCACGGTGTAACCGTTGGCCAGCGCGTGGTCGATCGAGGCCATCAGCTCGTCGAGCGGGAGGTTGTAGCTCGCGCCCCACATCCAGTTGTCGGGGATCTCGAGCACGAACTTCGTGTAGAAGGGGTGGTGGGTGAACGACGTGATGTCGACGTAGTCCTCCATGTCGATCGGGAGCGATGCGGCGAACGACTGCGGCGTGTACTCCCGGCCTTCGTAGACGAAGGTTTCGGGACGCTCGCCGAAGTAGGCGTCGAGCAGCGCCTCGAAGCCCCGCTTCCACGCCGTGGAGAGCGGTTTGCCCGACTTGGCGTTGGCTGCGAGCACGGCGTCGAGGTAGGTCGTGAGCACGGGCGTGAGTTCGTGGAAGTCGGCCTTCTCGGTGCCGTAGTTGAACCCTTCGTAGACCTCGAAGGGCACGATGCCGTGGGCCTTGATCCCCTCCGTCACGTCGTGCGAGGCGCCGCCCTCGGCGAAGTTGATCTTGCCGTGCATGCGGATGTACTTCTCGGCCTTGTCCATGAACGAGTGGCGGACGATCCACATCTCGGAGAGGTGGATCGGGGCGCCGCCTGCCTTGAGGATTTCGCTTTCGAGGAACGAGAGCGTCGAGTAGCACCAGCAGGTGCCGCTGCGGCTCTGGTCCTTCACGGGCGTGGTTTCTATCACCTCGATGTCGGTGAAGCGGTAGCCTTCGGGTTCGGAGGCCGTCGGTTCGGGGGTCTCGGCGCCGGCGGCGAGGGTCGCACCGAGCGCGAGGAGGGTCAGCAGGAGGTTTTTCATTTCGGGGTATGCGTTTTTGGGGTTGTTGTCGCTATTTCTTCGCGCCGGCGACGATCCTGAGGCACTCCTCGAGGGTCAGCGCCTCGGGTTTCGCCCCCTTCGGGATGCGGTAGTTCTTGCCCTTGTAGGCGATGTAGGGTCCGTAGCGGCCGTTCTTGACCAGCAGGTCGGGCTCCTCGGCGTAGGTGCGCAGCGGCGTGTTGGCCGCAGCGGCGGCAGCCTTGTGCGCGCGGACGATCTCCACGGCGCGGTCGTAACCGATCGTGTAGGGGTCGTCGCCCTTCGGCAGCGAGGCGAACGACTTGCCGTAGCGGACGTAGGGGCCGTATTTGCCCAGACCCACCGTCAGCTCCTCGCCCTCCAGCTCGCCCAGCGTGCGGGGCAGCGCGAAGAGCTCGAGGGCCTCGGCGAGCGTGATCGACTCGATGAGCTGGCCCTTGCGCAGCGAGGCGAAGCGGCTCTTCTCGCCTTCGGGGGCCTCGATCTCGACCATCGGGCCGTAGCGGCCGATGCGCGCCTTGACCGTGCGTCCCGTCGCGGGGTCGGTGCCCAGCACGCGGGCCTGCGCCCGTTTGTCGGTCTGCTGCTCGATGGCCGAGTCGACCATCTTGTGGAAGGGCTCGTAGAAGCGGCCGATCATCTTCTCCCACGTGATCTCGCCCTCGGCGATGCGGTCGAACTCCTTCTCGACGTTGGCCGTGAAGTTGTAGTCGATGATCGGACCGAACTGCGTCTCGAGGTAGTCGTTGACCAGCATGCCGATGTCGGTCGGCGAGAGGCGGTTCTTCTCCTTGCCGACATTCTCCGTGAGCGTCTTCGAGGCGATGCGGTCGCCCGTGAGCGTCAGCTGCGTGTAGCTGCGTTTCTGCCCCTCGCGGTTCTGCTTGACGACGTAGCCGCGGTTGATGATCGTGGTGATCGTCGGGGCGTAGGTCGACGGGCGTCCGATGCCCAGCTCCTCGAGCCGCTTGACGAGCGATGCCTCGTTGTAGCGGGCCGGGGCCTGCGTGAAGCGCTCCGTGGCGGTGATCTGCGTCGCGCAGAGCCGGTCGCCGGCCGTGAGTTTCGGCAGCAGCCCTTCGCCGCCCTCCGGCGTCTGCTCCTCCTCCGTCGATTCGGAGTAGAGCCGCAGGAAGCCGTCGAAGCGGATCACCTCGCCCTGCGCCACGAACTGCAGCGGGGAGTTCGAGCTGTCGATCACGACCGTCGTGCGGTCGAGTTCGGCGCTGACCATCTGCGAGGCGACCGTGCGCTTCCAGATCAGGTCGTAGAGCCGCTTCTCGGCGGGCGTGCCCTCGATCGACTGGCGCTCGATGTACGACGGGCGGATCGCCTCGTGGGCCTCCTGCGCGCCTTTGGTCTTCGTCTTGTAGTTGTGCCAGCGGGAGTAGTTCTCGCCGAAGAGCTTCGTGATCTGCTCCTTGCACTGGGCCAGCGCCTGCTGCGAGAGGTTCACCGAGTCGGTACGCATGTAGGTGATCAGACCCTGCTCGTAGAGGTGCTGCGCCACGGACATCGTCTGCGAGACGCTCATGCCCAGCTTGCGGCCCGCCTCCTGCTGCAGCGTCGAGGTGGTGAACGGCGGCGCCGGGTGGCGCTGCGCGGGTTTCTCCTCGGATTTCGACACCGTGAAGGCGGCGCCGATGCAACCGTGCAGGAACTCCTCGGCCTGCTGCTGCGTGGCGAACCGCGACGAGAGCTCGGCCTTGAAGAGCGTCTTCTCGGGGTCGTTCGCCGGGTAGAACTGCGCCACGACGCGGAAGTAGGGCGCCGAGGCGAAGGCGATGATCTCGCGTTCGCGTTCGACGATCAACCGCACGGCGACCGACTGCACGCGACCCGCCGAGAGCGACGGACGCACCTTCTTCCACAGCACGGGCGAGAGCTCGAAGCCGACCAAGCGGTCGAGGATGCGCCGCGCCTGCTGGGCGTTGACCAGATCCATGTTGACCGTGCGGGGCGTTTCGATCGCCTCGAGGATCGCACGTTTGGTGATTTCGTGGAACACGATGCGCTTCGTGCGGTCGACCGGGAGACCCAACACTTCGGTCAGGTGCCATGCGATGGCCTCTCCTTCGCGGTCTTCATCGGAAGCGAGCCAGACTGTTTTCGTCTTGGCCAGCTTGGCCAGCTCGTCGACCACCTTCTTCTTGTCGCGCGGGATTTCGTAGACGGGCGCGAAGCCGTCGTCGATATGGATGCCGAGGTCCTTCTTGGCGAGGTCGCGGATGTGTCCGAAACTCGATTTGACGACGAAATTCTCACCGAGGAACTTCTCGATGGTCTTCGCTTTCGCCGGGGACTCGACGATGACTAAATTCTCCTGCATCGTGTTTTATGGCTTTGTCGTAAATGCGAAAAACCCGCGGGTGCAGGTTTTCGCAGTCGGGGTTCGTGTTCGTTCAGCGGATCATGCTGTAGGTCAGGTCGAAGCGGACCGAGGCGTTGTTGTCGCCGCCCCGCTCGCCCTGCAGCACGCTGTAGGCGTCGGTGAAGAGCCCGTAGGCCTCCGGGCCGAGGTAGATGCTGCGGTGTTCGATCTGCTCCTCGATCGTCTCCCACTCCTTCTCGGTGATCTCGCGCGGCGTGTCGCCGTCGGGCAGCGTCCGGCGCGCCTCGACGAAGCTGCTCCAGACCCCCTGCAGGTAGCCCGTGACGTCCATCGTGTAGCAGCCGCGGCTGCGGTTGACGTAGCCGCCGTAGGGGAGTTTCATGTCGTAGGACTGCTCGTAGGGGTAGGCGTAGTCGGCGATCGGGGTGAGCGTCTTGAAATCCGTGTAGAGGCCCAGACGGCTCTGCGCGGCGTTCATCTGCTCGATCAGCCGGTCGATGCCCGCGCTGCCGGGGATCTGCTCCCAAGCGTAGTCGCTGCCGGTGAAGTAGAGCGACAGGCGGGCCTGACTGAAGGCCAGCGAGGTGAACGACTTGCCGCTGCGTTCGTTCTCCTTGCGGATCAGCTCGCTCACGCCGTTGAAGAACTCCCGCGAGAGGGTCAGCTCCGAGATGACGCCGCCCATGCCCGCGACGTAGAGCGTCGTGTTCTCGGGGCGGTGCTCGTTGGGCTGTCCGTCGGGGTTGACCTCGCGGGCGTCGGCGATGTCGAACTTCGCGCCGTCGTAATCGTGGCGGATCGAGTTGACCGAGACGTTGCCGTGGTCGGCGTACGATTCGTAGAAGTAGTAGGTCATGCCGATCGTGTCGGCGATCAGCGAGGGATTCGACTCCATGCGGTTGCGGCCGTAGAACGAGAAGCCCGAGGCGGAGAGCTTCGTGCCGTAGATCGTGCCTTGGGTGCTGCCTCCGGCCGAGGTCGGGCCCTGCTCGGGTTTGATGTAGAGGCCCTTGAACTCGTCGACCCACTCCTCGAGGCTGTCCTGCGCATAGATCGAGTAGTCGGGGTCGAACTTGCCGTCCTGCTGGCTGTATTTGCCCTCCTGAAGCATCAGACGGGCGATGAACTTCCGCCCGGCGGGTGTCGGCGACATCGTGATGGCCGTCGTCGCGGGTCCCGTGCCGTTGCCGGCGCCGATCGAGAACTCGAAGAGCTTGTCGCCGATCACGTCGCCCGCATACCCCGTGTTTTCGGGGTCGAACGTGACGTAGAAGGTCGTGTCGCGCTCGGTCTTGCCCGCGGCGATCGGTTTTTCGGTCAGGTAGGCGTTGCTGACGACCTCGTAGACCCCGAAGCGCTGGTCGGTGAGCGTGTCGGCGCCGTAGCCGTCGATCGAGAGCAGGATCTGCACCGAGTCGAGGAAGGGCTTGTAGCCGAAGTAACCCGCAGGGATCGAGTAGTGGGTGACGAACTGCGAGAGGAAGCCCGCCTTGCGCATGCCGAACGTGTCGTTCGCCATCGTGCCCATATATCCGTTCGAGAGGTTGGACGAGACGATCGAGTCGGTCTGGAACAGGCGGGTCTCGACGAATTTGCGGGGGTTCAGCTGGTCGATGCCCCGACCGTCGAAGACGGCGTAGCCGGCGTTCATCTGCTGGTCCTCCGGTACGAGGTTGCCGCCCAGCGTATCGTCCGCATCGGTGCAGCCCGCGGGCAGTGCGGCGCCGAGAACGAGCGCTCCGGCGAAGGCCCGCAGCAGGCGGCCGATCTTATTGGATCTGTTCATAGAATTTTTTGTAATTGTCGAAAAAGTCCGCAGCGTCCGGCGACTGGTATTCGAGCAGGGGTTTCCCGCTTCGACGCGCCAGCTCCAGCACCTCGGGGGCGACATCGGCCGATGCTGCGACCACGCCGTCGGCATATTGTAGAACGAAGCGGCAGAGATTTTCGTATGACGGCTCCCCGAGCAGGGCGAGATTTTCATCCGCGACCCCTTCGTTGGCGATCTTCCCGGCGAAGGCCGGGTCGAGCTGCCCGGGGTAGGCGTCGCCGTAGAGCGAGACGACGATCTTCACGTCGCGGAAGATCGGATCGTCGGCGAAGGCGTGGCGGAGGTAGATCGGCACGATGCTCGAGAACCAGCCGTGGCAGTGCACCACCGTCGGGGTCCAGCGCAGTTTCTTGACCGTCTCCAGCACGCCGCGCGCGAAGAAGATCGCGCGCTCGTCGTTGTCAGCGAAGTATGCGCCCGCGTCGTCGGTCAGCACGGCCTTGCGCGAGAAGTAGTCGTCGTTGTCGATGAAGTAGATCTGCACGCGGGCCGAGGGGATCGACGCCACCTTGATGATGAGCTGGTGGTCGTTGTCGTCGATGATGAGGTTCATGCCCGAGAGGCGGATCACCTCGTGCAACTGGTGGCGGCGTTCGTTGATGCAGCCGTAACGCGGCATGAAGGTGCGGATCTCGTTACCGCGCTCCTGCATCGCCTGTGCGAGCGTACGGCAAAGCGATGACTCTTCCGTTTCGGGAAGATACGGGGCGATTTCCTGACATACGTAAAGAATTTTGCTTGCCATGATGATATCTCTGTTTTAGTTGCGCCTGTGTTGCAAAGGTACGAAAAAATTCCGAAACGCCGCCATCGGCTCCCGGCCGCCGGGCGGCTACAGGATCAGCATCGCGTCGCCGTAGGTGCCGAAGCGGTATTTCTCCTCGCGGGCGATCCGGTAGGCGTTCATGATCGTCTCGTAGCCGCCGAAGGCCGCCACCATCATCAGCTGCGTGGAGTAGGGCAGGTGGAGGTTGGTGACCATCGCGTCGGCGACCGTGAAGTCGTAGGGCGCGAAGATGAACTTGTTGGTCCAACCCTCCATCGGTTTGATCATGCCCCCCGTCGAGACGGCCGTCTCGATCGTGCGCATCACCGTCGTGCCGATGGCGACGACCTTGTGGCCGTCGCGTTTGGTGCCGTTGACCGTGGCGGCGGTCTGTTCCGTGACGAAGAACTGCTCGGAGTCCATCTTGTGCTTCGAGAGGTCCTCGACGTCGACCGTGCGGAAGTTGCCCAAGCCGACATGCAGCGTGACGAACGCCCGCTCGACGCCCTTGATCTCCATGCGTTTCATCAGGTGCTTGGAGAAGTGCATGCCCGCCGTCGGAGCGGCCACGGCCCCTTCGTGCGCCGCGAAGATCGTCTGGTAGCGCTCGGCGTCCTCGGGCTCGACCTGCTCGCGCACCCACTTCGGCAGCGGCGTCTCGCCCAGCGCGAAGAGCGCCTGCTTGAACTCCTCGTAGGAGCCGTCGAAGAGGAAGCGCAGCGTGCGGCCCCGCGAGGTGGTGTTGTCGATCACCTCGGCCACCAGCAGGTCGTCGTCGCCGAAGTAGAGCTTGTTGCCGATGCGGATCTTGCGGGCCGGGTCGACCAGCACGTCCCACAGACGCAGGTCGCGGTTGAGCTCGCGCAGCAGGAAGATTTCGATGTCGGCGCCCGTCTTCTCCTTGTTGCCGTAAAGGCGCGCCGGGAAGACCTTCGTGTCGTTGAACAGGAAGAGGTCCCGCTCGTCGAAGTAGTCGAGCAGGTCCTTGAAGATGCGGTGCTCGACGGTGCCCTTCGCCCGGTCGATGACCATCAGGCGCGATTCGTCGCGGTTTTCGGCCGGGTATTTGGCCAGCATCTCGGGCTCGAACTCGTAGCCGTATTGCGATAGTTTCATGGGTTCGGATCTATGCGAATTTTAAAATGAGGTTCGGTTTGCGCGGGGCGGCCCGCACTGCGCCGCCGCATGCGGTGTGCGGCGCGGCCGTTCCGCTGTGCGGTCGGAAATCGGACCGACATTGAATTAAATACGCGGAAATTCCGGTTTTGTTTCGATTTTTTGCAGCTTTTCGAGAAAATCGTCGAGCGAGGAGGCTTTTTCGGCCGTGAAACCGCCGCTGCGCGTGCGGCGGAGCGACGTGAGGTGGCCGCCGCTCTGCAGCGCTTCGCCGATTTCGCGGGCCAGCGAGCGGATGTAGGTCCCCTTGCTGCAGCGCACGCGGATGCGGATGCGGGGCAGTTCGCACGCCAGCAGCTCCAGTTCGTAGATCGTGACGAGCGCCTTGCGGAGCGTGACCTCCTCGCCGGCTCGGGCCATCTCGTAGGCGCGCGTTCCCTCGACCTTCTTGGCCGAGAAGAGGGGCGGCTCCTGCAGCCGTTCGCCCGTGAGCGAGCGCAGCGCCTCCTCGACCGCCTCGCGCGTGATGTGCTCCCACGGGTAGGTGCGGTCGACGGGGTGTTCGAGGTCGTAGCTGGGGGTCGTGGCGCCGAGCATCACGTCGGCGACATACTCCTTCTCTTCGGCCTGCAGGGCATCGACCATCTTCGTGGCGCGGCCGATGCAGACCAGCAGCACCCCCGTGGCGAGGGGGTCGAGCGTGCCGGCATGGCCCACCTTGATGCGGCGGTAGCCGAGGCGGCGGAGGGCGAATTTGACTTTGCGGACCACGTCGGCCGAGGTCCATTGCAGCGGCTTGTCGAGCACGGCGATGTAGCCCTCCTCGAAGTTCGGGTCGCGGAGTTCGGGTGTGGGTTCCGTCATCGGATCAGGGCGGTTGCGATGGATACGAGGCCCGCCAGCGCGCAGTAGGCGGCGAACCAGATCAGTTTGCCCCGTTTCACGACCTCGATCATGAAACGGCAGGCCAGCGCTCCGACGGTGAAGGCGGCGAGGAAGCCGCCGACGAGCGCCGGGGTCGGTACCGTGAGGGCGGCCATCTCGCCCGAGCCGATGTCGAGCAGCATCTTGCCGAGGATCACGGGGATCACCATCAGGAACGAGAAGCGGGCCGTGCTCTCCTTCGAGTCGCCCAGCAGCAGCCCCGCGGCGATGGTCGAGCCCGAGCGCGAGAGGCCCGGGAGGGTGGCGGCGGCCTGCGCGAGGCCGATGAGGAAGGCGTCGCGGTAGGTGATTTCGGCCTTGGGCCGGGGGCGGGCCCGGTAGGCGAAGGCGAGGAGCGCCGCGGTGAGCAGCAGCATCGCCCCCACGAAGGCGAGCGAGCCGAAGAGCGCCTCGATGCGGTCGCCCAGCGCGATGCCGACGATGCCCGCGGGAATCATCGAGAGGAGGATCTTGAGGATGTAGCGCTGCGCGTCGTTGAGCGGCCGGGCGAAAAGGCCCGCGATGAGGCGGGCGATCTCGCGGTGCATGACGACGATCGTGCTCAACACCGTGGCGGCGTGGAGCGTGACGTCGAAGGTGATGTTGTTGTCGAGCTCGACGCCCAGCAGCTCTTTGGCGATCTGGAGGTGTCCGCTGCTCGAGACGGGCAGGAATTCGGTGATGCCCTGCACGATGCCGAGCAGGACGGCTTGTAGGGTGTCCATCGGTGGGTGGATGTGTATGGGTTCGTGGATGGGTGTCGGCGTGCGGCCGGGCGTGCCGGTCCGCTGTCGCTGTTCGCGGCGCAGGCGTTTGCGGCGGGCTGCGCAGCGTGCCTTCGGGGCTATTTGCCGTCGAACCGCTTCAGGATGGCGTAGGCCTCCAGTGCGAAGCCGCCGACGACGAGGATCGGAGCCAGCGTGATGCGGCGCCACGAGAACATGGCGTAGTCGAATTCGTCGGGCGAGTCGCTGCCGCCTCCGGCCATCAGGACGAAGCCCAGCAGGATGATGCCGAAGCCGACGGCGAGCAGGATGTAGTTGCGCCGCCCGAGCGGCATGCGGGGATCTTCCTGCGGCGTGCCGCCGGTGTCGTGTCTCTGTTTCATCAGTATAAATGGATTTTGTTCGATTGCATGTTGACGAAGCGGTTGAGCGCGAGGGCTGTGAAGAGCCCCGAGACGACGACGCCCCCGGCCGCCATGCAGCCGACGATCGTCGCTATCCGGGCCGCTTCGGCGAGCGAGGCCAGCTCGGGCACCGTCTCGTTGAGGCCGTAGACCGACAGCGCGAAGAGCAGCGAGGCGCCCGCGCCCGCCAGCAGGCCCTGCGTGACGCTGTTGGCGAGGAACGGCTTCATGATGAACCACTTGGTCGCGCCGACCAGCTTCATCGTGTTGATCAGGTAGCGTTTGGCGTAGATCGCCAGCCGGATCGTGTTGTTGAGCAGGATGAGCGAGACGACGAGCAGCGAGCCGCCGAAGAGCAGCAGCACGAGGCGGATCTTGCCGATCGTCGCGTGGAGCCGTTCGGCCACGAGCGCCGGGTAGGCCACGCGGTCGACGCCGCGGATCGCCTCCGTGCGGGCGATGAACGCCTCGAGCAGCTCGCTGTCGGCCGCCTCGGGCGTGAGGGTGAGCTCGAAGGAGTCGAGCAGCGGGTTCTCCTGCAGCAGCTCCTCGAATTCTCCGTCGAACATCTTGCGGAATTCGGCGTCCTCGGCCTTCTCCGCCTTGTCGACGAAGAGCACCGAGCCGACGATCTCCGAGGCGGCCAGCTGGCGCCGGATCTGTTCGCGCTGCTCCTCGGTGACCTCGTTCTTCAGCTCCACGGTCACGGCGATGCGCTCCTGCAGCGTGCGGGCGACCTGCAGCGCCGCCGTCATCAGGTAGCCGACCGAGCCCAGCAGGAAGAGGACCAGCGCGACGCTGACCGTCGAGACGATGTAGGAGTTGCGGACCTTTCTTTTCAAACGTTTTTCGTCTTTCATGGCGTGTATCGTGTTGCGGGTTTCCCGCGGTGCGGGAAACGGATCTATGCGTTCGTGGGTTTGTCGCGTCGGAGCCGCCGGACAGCCACGGCGGCGACGGCGGCGAGGATCAGGAGCGAGGCGGCCAGCGTGACGCCCTCGACGGTCGTCCAGCCCGGAGCCCGGAAGCGCCACTCGACGGTGTGCCGCCCGGCGGGGAGGCGCATGCCGCGCAGCACGTAGTCGGCCCGGAAGAAGGGCGCCGGGGTGCCGTCGACATAGGCCGTCCACCCCTTTTCGGAGAAGATCTCCGAGAAGACCGCGACGGCTTCCGAGGGGCTTTCGTACTCGTATTTCAGGTAGTTGGGGCGGTACTCCGCGAGCGCGATGCGGCGCCGCGCCGCGGTGTCGGCGGGCGGTGCGGTCGTGCCGGCGATCGCCCGGTCGCGCGCGCCGACGATGGCCGTGCGGCGCAGGTCGACCTCGCCCAGCAGCTCGATTTCGCGCTGCGGCCCGGGGGCCGCGAGGAGCGTGTCGACGAACCATGCGGGGCCGTAGGCGGTGGTGCGCCGCCGCGCTGCGGGGCGTCCGTCGGCGCCGGCGACGATCAGGTAGCGCGTGTTGAGCAGGTCGAGGATCCGCTCGTCGCCGGCGGCGAGGTAGCGGTCGATCAGGTCCTGATAGCGTGCCAGCTTGGCGCCGTGGTAGCCGCCCACGGAGCGGTGGAAGTAGGAGGTGGTGGCGTCGTTGAAGGGGCTGACGGTGAGGTTGAAGACCCGGTAGCCCGGATCCTTGTCCTGCAGGATCGCCTTGTCGGCCGCCGTGGCCGCGATCTGCTGGCGTCGCGGCGAGACGAAGTCTTCGGCCGAGAGGAACCGCAGGTCGACCGGCACGAGGTCGAGCAGCACGACGGCGCCCGTCCATGCCGTGAGGGCGTACTTGCCGATCCGCCGCAGGGCGAAGAGCGCCACACCCGCTGCCGCGAGGAGGATCATGCCGAGCGACCGCCATGCGTCGGCGCGCATCATCGCGGCACGCTCGGCGGCCATCGCGTCGCCCGCGGCGGCGCCCCACTCGATGTCGGTGCCGCGGTCGATGTACTCCTGCATGTCGTTGGCGCGGAACAGGTAGTTGAACTGCTCGGTCATCATCGCGGCGCTCTCGTCGCGGCCGAAGTCGAACAGCGCGCCGCCTGCCGCGATGCAGAGGAGGCACAGGCCGCCCGTGACCCCCGCGGCCCACGCCGTGGCGCGCAGCAGACGCTCGCGCGGCACCTCGTCGCGCCACAGCCGCGCCAGCGCCAGCGCGCCGAGCAGCGGCACGCTCCACTGGACGACGACGAGCGCCATCGAGACGGTGCGGAACTTGGCGTAGCCGGGCAGGATGCGGAAGGCAAGTTCGGTGAAATCCATGAAGTTGCGGCCCCAAGCGAGCAGTACCATGAAGAGCGAGACGGCCACGATCCACCATTTGTTGCGGCCGCGGACGAGCACGAGGCCCAGTGCGGCGAGGAAGAGCGCCGCGGCGCCGAGGTAGGTGGGGCCGCCCGTGCTGGGCTGCGTGCCCCAGTAGGCGGGGAGCTGCTGCGCGGCGCCCCGCAGGCCGAAGCCGTCGAGCGCGGCGGTCACGGGGCCGTCGGCGGCGAAGGCCGTGCCCGAGTCGCGGCCCATGAAGTCGGGGATCAGCAGGTTGAGCGTCTCGGCGCGGCCGTAGCTCCACGCCGTGGCGTAGTCGAGATCGAGTCCGCCCGTGGCGGCGCCCTGCGTCGCGGCGAGCTCCGAACCGCCGCGCGTGGTCTCCTTCGTGTGCTGGGCCGTGTACCAGAGCGGCGCGAAGTTCGAGGCGGCGGCCAGCAGACCCGCCGCGGCGAGCACTGCCGTGCGGCGCAGGAAGTCGCGAAGGCGCCGTGCGCGCAGGGCCCCGATGCCCTCGCTGATCCAGAAGGCGCCCATCGCCACGAGGAAGTAGTAGGCGATCTGGGGGTGGTTGGCGCCGATTTCGAGCGAAGCGGCGAGCGCCGTGAGGGCGCCTCCGTTCCACATGTCGCCCCGCAGGGTCATCCATGCGCCGCCCATCATCAGCGGCGCGTAGACCAGCGCCCACATCTTCGTGATGTGGCCCGCGCCGACGATCAGCACGAAGTAGGTCGAAAAGCCGTAGGCCAGCGCCCCGACGAGGGCCGCCCACGGACCCGTGCCGACGATGAGGAGCATGATCCACATGGCCGTCATGGCGAAGAAGAGGAACCCGGCGGGGGTGTCGACGAGGCGGGTGATGCGCCCCACGGTGTTCTTGACCAGCTGCGCGGGGTAGGCCACCGAGATCAGGTAGGCCGGCATGCCGCCGAACATGGCCCCCGTCCACTGGGGATCCTCGCCCGTGGCGGCGCGGCAGTCGCGGATCTCCTTGACCATGCCTTCGTACTGGCGGACGTCGTGCTGCGGGAGCACCTCGCCGCCGAACTGCGGCGCGAAGTAGAGGGCGCTCGTTATGAAGAAGAGCGCGAGGGCGACGACCGTCGGCAGGAGCCGGGTGGCGAGGCGTTTCGGAAGATTCATGTTCGGTGCGCGGATTATAGACGGCAAAGATACGAATAAGCGAGGGCAAAAGCAAGCTCGCTTGCATTTTGCCGAGCGGGAGTATCTTGGGCGTAGCCAAAGATACGAAAAGTCGAACACGGCAGCAAGTTTGCCTGCAGCTTGCCGAGACGGAGTATCTTGGGCGGAGCCAAAGATATGAAAAAATAGGCGCGCGCGTGCAATGCCGGCGAAAATTGATTATCTTTGCGAACGGATAACGCATCGCGCGCACCGCGGCGTCTGCCTGTAGCGGTCTTCGGATCCGCTCCGGAGGGAGCTCTCGGGCGGGGCCGTCTCGCCTTCGACGGGCGGGCCGCAGGCGATGCGCCGCTTCGTAAGGTTTCAAACACGCTTAACGATTATGGAAGAGAACAGAGGATACGATCCCTCCGAATTCGAGGAGGACGAGGAGTACGGTTATCCGCAGCCTGCGGCCGACAAGTCGATCCGCGGCTACCGCATCGTCATCATCATCCTGTCGGTGATTCTGGTGGCCCTTTCGCTGCTCTACTTCGGCATGCACCGCCAGCAGATGCGCGACAACGAGCTGCTGCAGGCCGATCGCGACTCGATCCAGAACGATCTGGGCCGGCTGATGACCGACTACGACAACCTGCAGATCGCCAACGACTCGATCTCGGCCGGCCTCGGCGCGGAGCGCGAGCGGGCCGACTCGCTCATGACGCGCCTGAAGAAGGAGCGGTCGTGGAGCCTCGCCAAGATCAAGCAGTACGAGAAGGAGGTGGGTACGCTGCGCACCGTCATGAAGGGCTACCTGCGTCAGATCGACTCGCTCAACACGCTCAACAAGCAGCTCATCACCGAGAACGTCACCTACCGCAAGGAGATCACCTCGGCGCGGCTGCGGGCCGACATGGCCGAGGAGAAGGCCGCCGAGCTGGACAACAAGGTGCGGGTGGGTTCGGTCGTCAAGGCCCGCGACATCCGTCTGGCGGCGCTCAACGCCAAGAGCAACCCCGTGTCGCGGATCAGGAACGCCGCGCGCCTGCGCACCGATTTCGCGCTTACGGCAAACGAGCTGGCCGAGCCGGGCAACCGTGCGGTCTACGTGCGCATCACCTCGCCCGACGGCTACGTGCTCACCACCGAGGCGATGCCGACCTTCGAGTTCGAGGGCGAGCGCCTGAGCTATTCGGCCATGCGCGAGGTCGATTACCAGAATCAGGACCTCGACGTGTCGATCTACTACAACAGCACGGGATTCACCGCCGGCGTCTACAAGGTCGAGCTCTACAGCGACGGGCGCCTGATCGGTACGGCGCAGGTGTCGATGCGGTAGCGTCGGCCGACGGAATAGAACGGGCCGTTCCGCTTTGCGCGGAGCGGCCCTTTTCGTTGCGGGGCGGGCGGCTGTTCGGTCCGCTGCGGGCCGACGTGCCGGTGGCGTGTTGCGCGGTGCGGGGGCGTACCGGTTGAGGGG
The DNA here is from genome assembly GCA_910576555.1 of uncultured Alistipes sp. Lineage (GTDB taxonomy): Bacteria > Bacteroidota > Bacteroidia > Bacteroidales > Rikenellaceae > Alistipes. Next base: position 233,098 of record CAJTIY010000002.1, read on the forward strand.
CGTACTGCAGGGCTCGGCTTATGGGGGCGGTGCCGGGACGGGCTGTCGTCCGGATATACGTGCTGCGGCCGGACGGTCGTCATCGGGGTCTTCGCGCGGCGGATGCTATGCCGGCCGTTTGTCGGGGTGTGGAAACGCTGCAGGGGGATTTCGAACCTTCGAAATCCCCCTGCAGCGAATGTCCGGGCGCTATTTCTCGGCCTGCCAGATCAGCGCCGAGGCGCCGAGGATGGCGGCGTTCTTGCCCTGAATGCCGCTCGGCAGCAGCTTGATCTTGTTCTTGTAGACGAAGAGCATGTTCTCCTCCATGTACCACTGCGTGGGTTCGAAGATGAACTTGCCCGCCTTCGAAAGACCGCCGAAGAGGAAGATCGCCTCGGGCGAGGTGATCGTCGCCACGTCGGCCAGTGCGCGGCCCAGCATCTCGCCCGTGAAGCGGAAGCACTCCAGCGCCACGGGGTCGCCCTGCTCGGCGGCGGCCGAGATCATCGAGGCGTCGAAGTCGTTGAAGGCGATGTCGCGCAGGCGGCTCGGGGCCGACATCTTGGCCATCAGTTCGAAGGCCGTGCGCTTGATGCCCGTGGCCGAGACGTAGGTCTCCAGACAGCCGTAGCGGCCGCAGCCGCACTCGCGGCCGTTGTGCCGCTCGACGATGATGTGGCCCAGTTCGCCGGCGAAGCCGTCGTGGCCGTAGATCATCTCGCCGTTGGCCACGAAGCCCGAGCCGAGGCCCGTGCCGAGGGTCACCATCACGAAGTCGCGCATGCCTTTGGCGTTGCCGTAGACCATCTCGCCGATCGTCGCTGCGTTGGCGTCGTTGGTCACGAGCGTACGCACGCCGCCGAAGCGGCTCGAGATATCCTCGGCGAGGCGGAATATGCGCCGGTTCTCGTCGAGGTCGGTCTCGTCGCGGCGGAACTTCCACAGGTTGGCGGGCATTTCGACCGTCCCTGCGTGGTAGTTGGCGTTGGGGGCGCCGATGCCGATGCCGGCCAGTTCGTAATCGAACGAGAGGCTGTCGGCCAGCGCGTGCATGGCTTGGCAGAGATCCTCCACATAAGCGGGGTAGTCCTCGACATAGGGGTATTTCTTGGTCGAGATGACCGATTCGGCATAGAGGTCGCCGTTTTCGTCGACGAGACCGAATGCGGTGTTGATGCCGCCGATGTCCACGCCGATAACGAGTTTTTTCATGATCGAGCAGGTTATAGGGGGTTAAAATCCTTTCAAAGTTAGCGCAAAATTCGGCTACTCCAAACTTTTTTCCTACTTTTGGAACGGAATCACCGCCGAAAGGCGACTTGAATGAAGATTATGCGCACCCTCGAGCAACTGCTGACATCCATCGAAAACCATCTGGCCCAGACCGAGTTACCGGCCGAACCGGAATTGCTCTACGCCCCCATCGCCTATTCGCTCTCGGGCGGCGGCAAGCGCCTGCGCCCCATGCTGCTGCTGCTCGCCGCCGAGCTCTTCGGCGAGGAGGTGCCGGGGGCGTTGCCCGCGGCGGCGGCCGTGGAGGTGTTCCACAACTTCACGCTGCTGCACGACGATATCATGGACAACGCCGCCGTGCGGCGCGGAAAGCCCTCGGTGCACGCCAAGTGGGGCCCCAACGTAGCGATCCTCTCGGGCGACGCGATGCTCATCTGCGCCTACCGGCTGCTGCAGGGCGTGCCTGCCGGGCGGCTGCCGCAGGTGCTCGCCGTCTTCAACCGCATGGCGCTCGAGGTGTGCGAAGGGCAGCAGTACGACATGGACTTCGAACGGCGCCTCAAGGTCTCGGTCGTGGAGTACATGCACATGATCGAACTCAAGACCTCGGTGCTGCTGGCCGGGGCGGTGGAGATCGGCGCCCTGCTGGGCGGAGCCTCGGAGGAGGATTGCCGCAGGCTGCGCCGCTTCGCCGTCGAACTGGGCCTCGCCTTCCAGCTGCAGGACGACCTGCTCGACAGCTACGGCGACGAGCGGCTGGGCAAGGCGATCGGCGGCGACATCCTCGAAGGGAAGAAAACCTACCTGATGATCACGGCCATGAGCCGTGCCGACGAGGCGACGCGCGAGGAGCTGCGCCGCACCTATGCCGACGCGGCGCTCTCCGACGCGGAGAAGATCGCCCGCGTGAAGGCGATCTACGACCGCCTCGACGTGCCGCGGCTCACCGAGCAGCAGATCGGGCTGCGCTTCGAACGGGCGCTCGCGATGCTCGACGGGCTCTCGGTCGATGCGGCCCGCACGCAGATGCTGCGCGAATACGCCGCCGGGCTGATGGGCCGCAAGAAATAGACCCCGGTTTTTTCCCGGAACCGGCCGCCGTCCGGGGCCGGCCGTCGGGCGGAGCCTTCCCGGCCGCCGGCCGCTCCGCGCCGTGCTCCGCGCCGGCGTCGAATCCGTTTTTCACCGAATCATGCAACGCAACGATATAGAAATCATGGCCCCCGTGGGGTCGTACGAATCCCTCGCCGCCGCGATCGACGCCGGGGCGGACTCCGTCTATTTCGGGGTCGGCAAACTCAACATGCGCTCGGCTTCGGCCGCGAACTTCACGCTCGACGACCTCGCGCGGATCGTCGCGATCGCCAAAGAGCACGGTGTCAAGACCTACCTCACGGTCAACACGGTGGTCTACGAGGATGAGCTGCGCGCCGTGCACGAGGTGATCGACCGGGCGAAAGCCGAAGGGGTCGACGCCGTGATCGCCTCCGACATGGCGGCGATCCTCTATGCCCGCCGCATCGGGCAGGAGGTGCACATCTCGACCCAGTGCAACATTTCCAACTCGGAGGCGGTGCGCTTCTACGCCCAGTGGGCCGATACGGTGGTGCTGGCGCGCGAGCTGACGCTCGAACAGGTGGCGGCCATCCGCCGCGAGATCGTCGAGAACGACATCCGCGGTCCGCGGGGCGAGCTGGTCGCGATCGAGATGTTCGCCCACGGGGCGCTCTGCATGTCGATCTCGGGCAAATGCTACCTTTCGCTCTACGAGACGGGCTGCTCGGCCAACCGGGGCGCCTGCCGCCAGCTGTGCCGCCGCAAATACACCGTGCGCGACGCGGAAACGGGTGCCGAGCTCGACGTCGACGGCCGCTACGTCCTCTCGCCGAAGGATCTCTGCACGGTCGACTTCCTCGACCGGATGCTCGACGCGGGCGTGCGGGTGCTCAAGATCGAGGGGCGTGCGCGCGGCGCCGAGTACGTGAAGCGCGTCGTGACGTGCTACGACGAGGCGCTGCGGGCCATCGAGGCGGGGACCTATACCCCCGCGCTGGCCGCCGGCCTCAAGGAGCGGCTGGCCGAGGTCTTCAACCGCGGTTTCTGGGAGGGTTATTACGCCGGGCGTCCCGTGGCGGAGCACAGCGCCGCCTACGGCTCGTCGGCCACCAAACGCAAGGTCTACGTGGGCAAGGCGGTCAACTTCTACAAGCGCCTTTCGGTCGCCGAGGTGCTGGTCGAGGCGGCGCCGCTGGCCGTCGGCGAGGAGATCTTCTTCATGGGACCCACGACGGGCGTCGCGGAGCAGCGGCTCGAAGAGCTGCACGGTCCCGACGGCACGGCGGTGGGACGCGTCGTTCAGGGCGAGCTCTGCGCCGTGCGTACGACGGGCGTCATCCGGCGCGGCGACAAGCTCTACAAGTTCGTCGACGCCGAGTGAGCGGTCGTTCGGCCGCACGGATTCTTCGCGCCGGGAAGCGGCGTCGTTCGGGGACGCGTCGGATCGTGGCGGCGGGGATCCGTACGTGCCGTGCGGCGGTGCGCGAGGGCTGCGTCGTTCCGTTGCCGGCTGCGAAAGCCTTACGCGGTGGATATTGCGCAAAACAACAGATGATTATCGAAAAACAATAAAATTTATTTGTTTTTCAAATATTCTTTCGTATGTTTGCAGTGCCGAACCGCAGTTGTCGCGGCGCATGTCAAGACGACGCGCGGTCGGCGGCCGAAAACCACACGACCTAATTTTTAAAATAAAAAGTTCGAAGCGTCCGAGATGCGCGAGGCATTACCTCTTCGCGGTCCGGGCGAACAAGCCGCAGTTGTGGAGCGGAGTTCCGGAAAAGCGCCGGGACTCCGTTTTTTTTGTACGGCCGGCTCCTTGCGGGGCGGCTCTTCGCGGTAACGGTATGCGCTCCTCTTGCGGTTCGTCGCCTGCGTGTTCCCGATCCGGCTCTCCGCAGCTGCCGGGGCGGAATAAAATTGCCGATTTCGTTTGCAGATGGCTTTAATTTTCGTACTTTTGCAGCGTTTCCGAACGATGGTCTCGTAGCTCAGTTGGATAGAGCAACGGCCTTCTAAGCCGTCGGTCGTGGGTTCGAATCCCGCCGGGATCACAGCGACGAAGGACCGGTTTTCCGTGCGGAGAGCCGGTCCTCGTGCTTTCCGGCGCCTCGGGCGGTTCCGGTGTTCGTCCCGACGCTTCTCCCCGGCTCCTGCCCCGGTGTTCGTCCCGGCGCCTGCCCCGATGTTCGTCCCGGCGCCTGCTCCGGTGTTCGCATGGGCCGCTCCGGCGTCCGCTCGGCGGTTGCCGCGGATCGGTTGCCTCCCGGCGGCGGCCGCTTTTCGATCGAAATATTTGGCCGGACGGAATATTTTCCCTAAATTTGCAGGCTTTTATGCCCGAAAGGGTTGAGCGTTAATCAATCATTCATCAAATTTTAAAGCGAAATGGCTGTTAAAATTCGTCTGGCACGCCACGGCAAGAAGGGCTACGCCTTCTACCACGTCGTTGCCGCAGATAGCAGAGCGCCGCGTGACGGTAAATTCATCGAGAAGCTGGGTACCTACAACCCCAACACGAATCCTGCTACGATCGATCTGGACTTCGAGAAAGCCCTGAATTGGTTGCTCAAAGGCGCACAACCTACGGATACCTGCCGTGCCATCCTCTCCTACAAGGGCGTGCTCTACAAGAAGCACCTGCTGGGCGGCGTAGCGAAGGGCGCATTCACCGAGACCGAGGCCGAGGCCCGTTTCAACAAGTGGATGGAGGCCAAGAACGGCAAGATCGAGGCGAAGACCAACAAGCTCGCATCGGATGCCAAGTCGGCCGAGAAGGCCCGTCTGGCCGCCGAGGCGAAGGTGAACGAGGATCGCGCCAAAGCGATCGCCGAGAAGAAGGCCGAGGCTGCGAAGGCCGCCGAGGAGGCCGCTGCCGCTGCTGCGGAGGAGGCTGCCGCCGAGGCTCCGGAGGCTCCCGCCGCCGAATAGGTATTCGCCCATGCGATAGAAACGGTAGATTCCCCTTTCCGGGGAGTTTGCCGTTTTTTTTTCGTCCCATTCGCTGCGTGGATGGTGCTCTCGCGCGGCATGATCGGGCTGTCGTTCGCCGCTGCGCACGGCTTATTCGTATCTCGAAGATACTTTCGTCTCGGCAAACCGCAGGCAAGCTTGCTTTTGTTCTCGACTTATTCGTATCTTTGACTTCGTCGAAGATACTTCGCCTCAACAAAACCCAAACAAGTTTGGTTTTGTATTCGGCTTATTCGTATCTTTGGCTGCGCCCAAGATACTCCGTCTCGGCATAATCAAGCTGTCGCTTGCTTCTGCGCTCGACTTTTCGTATCTTTGACTTCGTCGAAGATACTTCGCCTCAACAAAACCCAAACAAGTTTGGTTTTGTATTCGGCTTATTCGTATCTTTGCACCCTCCTCAACCGTTCCGATATGATCGTTCCAGCCGGTAGAATCAACAAACGCTTCGGCACCGAAGGCGGGGTGATGCTCTCGCTCTATCCCGCATTTCCCGACGACTTCGCCGTCGATACGCCCCTTTTCGTCCGCATCGACGGACTCGACGTTCCGCTCTACTGCGACCGCTTCGAGCGTCGCGGCATGGCGGGCGCCGTCGCGGCCTTCGCCGATTTCGACACCGAACGCCGCGCGCAGGAGCTCGTGGGGCTCGAATTCGGCATCGCCGACGAGGAGGAGGGCGATGACGACGAGTTTTTCCTCGAGGATCTGATCGGCTTCGCCGCCGAGGTCGAGGAGCTCGTCGCGGAGCCTGCCTCGAAGGAGGAGCACCCCGCGCGCCGTTGCGTCGCAGGCCGTCTGACCGACTACTACGACAGCGAGGCCAATCCGCTGTTCGAGCTCGAGATCGGGGGGCGCAGCGTGCTGGTGCCCGCCGTCGAGGAGTTCATCGCCGGCATCGATTTCGAGGGCCGCAAGGTCCGTTTCATCCTGCCCGAAGGGCTGCTCGAACTGTAGCGTATGGCACGCGTGGTCGTAGGACTCTCGGGCGGCGTCGACTCGTCGGTGGCCGCCTACCTGCTCAAGCGGCAGGGGCATGACGTGACGGGGCTCTTCATGGTCAACTGGCACGACACGACGGGCACGCTCGAGGGCGACTGCCCGTGGCGCGACGACCGTCTGTTCGCCGAGCTGGTGGCCAAGCGGCTCGACATCCCGTTGAAGGTGGTCGACCTCTCGGAGGCATACCGTACGCGCGTGGTCGACTACATGTTCGCCGAGTACGAGCGGGGACGCACGCCCAATCCCGACGTGCTGTGCAACCGCGAGATCAAGTTCGACGTCTTCCTGAAGGAGGCGCTCGCGCTGGGCGCCGAGTACGTCGCCACGGGCCACTACTGCCGCAAGGCCGAGGAGCTCCGGCCGGACGGCACGACGGTCTTCCGGCTGCTCGCGGGCAGCGATCCCAACAAGGACCAGAGCTACTTCCTCTGTCAGCTCGCGCAGGAGCAGCTGCGCTATGCGCTCTTCCCGGTGGGCGGACTGCTCAAGCCCGAGGTGCGGCGCATCGCCGAGGAGCAGGGCCTCGCCACGGCCAAGCGCAAGGATTCGCAGGGCATCTGCTTCGTGGGAAAGGTCGATCTTCCGGTCTTCCTCCAGCAGAAACTGGCCGCCAAGCGGGGCAACGTGCACGAAATCAAGGCCGGGTGGCCCAAATACGGAACATCGGAGCGAGGCGGGACGTCGCCCGGTGCCGCCGGCGATGCGGTCGGCGGCGGTCCGGCGGCCGATGCGGCTGCGGACGAAGGTGCTGCGACGACGATCGATGCGCCGACGACCGAGCGGCTGCGCGCGCTGGCTGCGCCGTGGCGCTATACGGTGCGCGACGGCAAGAAGATCGGCGAGCACGGAGGCGCCCATTTCTACACGGTGGGGCAGCGCAAGGGGCTCGGGATCGGCGGCCGGCGGGAGTCGCTGTTCGTGCTCGCGACCGACGTCGCGGCCAATGTCGTCTACGTGGGCGAGGGCGATGCGCACCCCGGGCTGTGGCGCCCCGCGCTCTTCATCGCCGCCCGGGAGGTGCACTGGCTCGACCCGGCCGAGGCGATGCGTCCGGGCGAAAGCCGCCGCTACCGCGTGCGCATCCGCTACCGGCAGCCGTTGCAGGAGGCGACGCTCCACCGGCGCGAGGAGGGGCTCTACATCCTCTTCGACGCGCCGCAGCGGGGCATCGCGGCGGGGCAGTTCGCCGCGTGGTACGACGGCGACGTGCTGGCGGGGTCGGGCGCGATCGCCGAATAGAGGCGCCGATCGCCCGCCGGTTCCTGCGTGCGGACACGATCATGAAGTTAAACGAATCCCGACCGAAGCAACGGACCGAAGCATACGATCGAACCTATGACCCGAACGACAACCGAACATCCGGCCGCGGCATTCGCCGACACCAAACCTCATTACGACATCCTCGACGGACTGCGCGGCGTCGCCGCCCTGCTCGTCATCTGGTACCATGTCTTCGAGGGATTCGCCACGAGCCCCCTCGACCAGCGGTTCAACCATGGCTATCTGGCCGTCGACTTCTTCTTCCTGCTTTCGGGCTTCGTCATCGGCTACGCCTACGACGACCGCTGGCGGGGGCGTATGACGCTCGGGGCGTTTTTCAGGCGGCGCCTCATCCGGTTGCACCCGATGGTCGTGTTGGCGGCCGTGCTGGGGGCCGTCGCCTTCTGCCTGCAGGGGAGCGTGCGGTGGGACGGCACGCCGGTCGCCTTTCCGACGGTGCTGGCGGCCATGCTGCTGGCCATGCTGCTCCTCCCGGTGGCACCCGGCGCGGGCGCCGAGGTGCGCGGCAACGGCGAGATGTTTCCGCTCAACGGTCCGAGCTGGTCGCTCTTCTTCGAATACATAGGCAACATCCTCTATGCGCTCGTGCTGCGGCGGCTCTCGACGCGCGCCCTCGCGGCGCTCGTCGCCCTTACGGGAGCGGGTCTCGCCGCCTTCGCCGTGGGCGACCTCTCGGGCTTCGGGCACCTCGGCGTGGGGTGGTCGCTCGGCGACCATAACCTGCTCGGGGGGCTGCTGCGCCTCGCCTTCTCGTTCCCGGCGGGCCTGCTCCTCGCGCGCAACTTCCGGCCCGTGGCCGTGCGGGGCGCGTTCTGGATCTGCTCCGCGGCCCTCGCCCTGCTGCTGGCCGTGCCCCATGCAGGCGGCGCGGAGGCGCTGTGGCTCAACGGCATCTACGACTCCGTGTGCGTCTTGGTCTGCTTCCCCGCGCTGCTGTGGCTCGGGGCTTCGGGCCGCACGACCGACCGGACCTCGACGGGCGTCTGCCGTTTTCTGGGCGACATCTCCTATCCGGTCTACATCATCCACTATCCCTCCATGTACCTCTTCTATGCGTGGCTGTGGCGCGGCGAGCCGATCGGCTTCGACCGGGCGTGGCCCGTCGCCGCGGGGTTGTTCGCCGGCAATATCGTGCTGGCCTACGGCTGCCTGAAACTCTACGACGAACCGGTGCGCCGGTGGCTGGCGCGCAGGTTTCTGGATGTGTCGAAATAATCTCCCTTTGCAGCCGTGAACGCACCGCAATCCATCCCCGACGGACTTCCGATGCCCCGCCGGCTCGGAGCCATCCTCGCCGTGGCGTTCGGCGTGGGACTCGCCGTGCTCGACGGCGCCGTGGCCAACGTCGCGCTGCCGACGATCGGGGCGCGGCTCGACATCTCGGCCGCCGATTCGGTGTGGATCGTCAACGCCTACCAGCTGGCCGTCATGGTGTCGCTGCTCTCCTTCTCGGCGCTGGGCGAGACGATCGGCTACCGGAGGATTTACGTCGCGGGGCTCGCGCTCTTCACGCTCGCCTCGGCGGGCTGCGCGGCGGCCGGATCCTTCGCCGGGCTCGTCGCGGCGCGCGTCGTGCAGGGCTTCGGCGCCGCGGCCGTCACGTCGGTCAACACCACCCTCATCCGGATCATCTACCCGCGGGCGCAGCTGGGCCGCGGCATGGGGCTCAACGCCACGGTCGTCGCCGTCTCGTCGGTCGCGGGCCCGAGCGTCGCCGCCGCGATCCTCTCGGTCGCCGAGTGGCCGTGGCTGTTCGCCGTCAATATCCCGGTCGGCATCGTCGCCGTGGCGTTGAGCCGCCGGTTCCTGCCGCAGAATCCCGTGCGTACGACCGGGCGCCGCTTCCGCTGGAGCGACGCCGCGATGAACGCCCTGACGTTCGGATTGCTGATGGCCTCGGTCGAGTCCTACTCGCACGGCGTCGACCCGCGTCTGGCCGCCGCCGGCATCGCGCTGTTCGTCGCGGTCGGCCTTCTCTTCGTGCGGGGACAGCTGCGGCGGCCCTTCCCGATGCTGCCGTTCGATCTGCTGCGCAAGCCGCTCTTCTCGGTCTCGGTGGCCACCTCCGTATGCTCCTACTTCGGGCAGATGCTCGCAATGGTGGCGCTGCCCTTCTACCTGCAGCACACGTGCGGTTACGACGCCGTGACCACGGGGCTGCTGCTCACGGCATGGCCCGCCGTGATCGTGGTCGCCGCACCGACGGCGGGGCTGCTGACCGAACGCCTCCATGCGGGCGCACTCGGCGGTGCGGGCCTCTCACTCATGGCCGCGGGGCTCTTTCTGCTGGCGACGCTGCCCGAGGGCGCTGCGGCGGGCGACATCGTGTGGCGGCTGATGCTCTGCGGTGCCGGCTTCGGGCTGTTCCAGTCGCCCAACAACAGCCTGCTCATCGCCTCGGCGCCGCCCGAGCGGAGCGGCAGCGCGAGCGGCATGCTCGCCACGGCCCGTCTGCTGGGGCAGACCGCGGGCGCCGCGACGATGGCCCTGCTGTTTCGCCTCGCGCCCGGGCACAGTACCCGGGCCGCACTGTGGCTGGCCGGCGGCACGGCGCTCGTCGGTGCGCTGTTCGGCCTTTCGCGGATCGGCCTTCCGCTGCCCGAGGGGCTGCGACGGAAATAGACAGGGAGCGTACGACGAAAAAAGCCATGCAGGGGGATTCCTTGCATGGCTTTTCGAGCTGTTGACGAGGCTTGAACTCGTGACCACTCTGCCGGAAAAAACGCGCGGGAAAAATATCCACGCTCCGCTCTCTCCTTTTAAAAGAGTATTTGCTGCTGTAAAATTCTTTAAAAAACTCAAAGAAATTTAAAGGATTTTAATGTTTAATCGACCAGCTCTTCGAACTTCATACTTCTTGCATATATGTTTTTCACTTTGTTTACGGGTATGATGTCTACATAGCCAAGTTTTACCAGTCCCTCCAAATCCCCTTTTGCCGTCGGATAAGATACATTCATGCGTGTCTGAATTTCCTTGACGGAGAATGTAAGGTTGGGAGAATCGTTATACCATTTGATAATTTGAGCTTGGCGAGCGTTTATATTGCCCAATTTCAAAAAATCGGAAGTTTGCTGTTGGTCATCTATTTTTCGTTGAATATACTGTCTGAGTTCATTATAGGCTAAACTGACCGCCCGTAAATGGTAGGCTACAAAATAACCCAAATCGTTTCCATCGCATTCGGTATATAAATAGGCTTTTTCGTATTGTCGTTTACTTCGACTGATTATACGAGAAATGGAGAGATATTCAGTCAGCCAATATCCTTTACGGAGCATATACCAGTAGAATATGGCACGGGCAGTACGCCCGTTTCCATCTACGAACGGATGAATGAATGCGATTAAGAAATGAATGATGATTCCCTTAACGATGGGATGAATGAATACGCCATTGAAATCATCGTCATTGAATAGGCTGCATATGCTGTCGATCAGTCCCTCGATCTCGCTGCAATCGGGTGGGGTGTGAATCGTTTCGTGAGTGATCCCGTCTTCGACGACCACATTGTTGTCTGTACGGAACTGACCTTCATCGTTGCTGTCGTCCAATGTCCTGTAAGTCATCAGTCGGTGGAGATGCAATAAGGTCTCTTTCGTAAATTCCTCGTCTTTGTGCTGAAGGATGAAACGGATCGTTTCATAATTGTTATGGATCATCTGTTCCCCCCGCGTCCGCGGAGAAATAGATTTCCGCAACATATCTTTTGCGATTTTTCGAGTCGTAGCAGCTCCTTCCATCTGACTGGAAGCAATCGCCTCCTCCATATTGGAACTGATCAGATAACGATTCTTATCCGCTTCGGGAATAAAACTTTGCGTCCCCAAATATCCGCCCAGATTCATGTCGAATTCATGGCACAGCTGCTGCATGTGGTCTGTCACGTATAATTTGAACCGGTAATTGCCTATTCCCAATGTTCTGGCAAACATACGCGACAACTTGACACAAGCCCATAAATCTTGTGCGAGTATTTTGTCCGGAAGATGTTTGTATTTAATCTCCGTCCAATATTGGTACTGCTTATTGATCTCGTTCACCATATCGGCGATTTCCGGATCGCAACTCATACGGAGTGCCTTATCGAAATCTTCTTTGCGTATTTTCGGAGGAGATTCTATCATATCTCATCTAATTCTTGTATGTGCAAATGTAGTAAAATTCTTTAAAATGCTTGAAGAACTTTAAAGAATCTTAATGTTGCTCCTTGCACGAATTGCTCCAAATGTCGCTCTTTGAATCCGGTCGGCGGGAGTTTGAAATCGTTCTGCGTGCCGTCCGTCGCTGTAGATGTAAAGCCGACGGCGTCGCTCTTGTCGTGATTGGCAAACAGGTTCGCGCTGAAAGGTAAATGGAACGTTTCCATCTTCTTTTCCTCCGGCGGATGGGCCGGCACCGTCATCGATCATACCGCCTTACAAAGTCCGGCTTTGTTCAAACGCGCTCACGCCTGACCGCTTCGAAACCGTCGCAAAGATATGACGGACAACGTAGGTACTCAGATCGGTTGCCGATCACAGCCGGTTACTCCGCTCTTTCCGTTCCCGGTTTATATGGATCACAACCTTATGCACCCTGTCGTGAATCTGTTGTTCGGTACGATGCACACGATGGTCGGGGATAGCAGATTCGGGGTACGCAATGGGTACGACACCGTGCCGTATATTACGTCTTCACCCACTTTTTCTACGCCGAACAGCACAAAAAAAGAGATTGCAAATTTTGCAATCTCTTGATTTTCAGAGCTGTTGACGAGGCTTGAACTCGTGACCTCTTCCTTACCAAGGAAGTGCTCTACCACTGAGCTACAACAGCGATTTCCTCATTCGAGTGGTGCAAAAGTACGCAAGAAAAATGAAAAGACCAAAAAATTGCACGATTTTCCCGATTATTTTCTAACTTTACTTCCCAATCATAACCCAATTTCGATGAAACGGATATTAATAGTAGGTGCAGGCGGTCAGATCGGATCGGAATTGACGGTCTATCTGCGCAACATTTACGGCGGTCACAACGTCGTGGCCACCGACATGCGCGAGTGCAAGGCGCTGGGCGAGACGGGCCCCTTCGAGGTGCTCAACGCCCTCGACGCCACGGCGATGGCTTCCGTGGTGGCGCGCTACCGCATCGACACGATCTTCAACCTCGTGGCGCTGCTCTCGGCCGTGGGCGAGCGGAACCCCCAGATGGCGTGGAACGTCAACATGGGCGCGCTGAACAACTCGCTCGAGGTGGCGCGCCAGCACCACTGCGCGCTCTTCACCCCCTCGTCGATCGGCGCCTTCGGACCCACGTCGCCCAAAGACCGGACTCCGCAGGACACGATCATGCAGCCGACGACCATCTACGGCGTCTGCAAGGTGACGGGCGAGCTGCTCGGCAACTACTACCACCATAAGTTCGGCGTCGACACCCGTTCGGTCCGTTTCCCGGGCATCATCTCCAACGTCACGCTGCCCGGCGGCGGTACGACCGACTACGCCGTGGAGATCTACTACGAGGCGATCCGCTCGGGTCGGTTCACCTGCCCCGTGCCGGCCGACGTCTACATGGACATGATCTACATGCCCGATGCGCTGCGCGCCTGCGTCGAGCTGATGGAGGCCGACCCCGCGAAGCTCGTCCACCGCAACAGCTTCAACATCGCCTCGATGAGCTTCACGCCCGAGATCATCTCGGCCGAGATCAGGAAGCGGCTGCCCGACTTCGCGATGGACTACGATGTCGACCCGGTGAAGAAGGAGATCGCCGAGAGCTGGCCCAATTCGCTCGACGACAACTGCGCCCGCGAGGAGTGGGGCTGGAAACCCGAGTGGGACCTCTCGCGCATGACCGACGACATGCTGGCGCACATCCGCACGAAGCTGGGCAGGTAGCGGTTGCGCCGCGGAGCCGCGGGGCTCGGCGAAGAGATGGCGGGCCGCCGTCGGATCGTCCGGCGGCGGCCCGTGTGTCCGGAGACCGGGCGAGCGGCATGCTGTATCTCGGTCGGTCGTGTATTCGGCGATGGGGAGGCGGCATGCTGCGTCTCGGCGCGCGTCTATCCGGCGGCGGGGGAGCCGGCTGAAGCGGGCGGCGATCCCTCTGTCCGGCGGTCGGGGCGCTGCGGGAGGACGGGCCCCTTGTTGGACTGATGGATGTGGCGTGCCGGCGGGCCTCCGTGGACCCGGCGGGGAGGCGGTCGGGCCTGCGGCGCATCGGGGCAGCGGCAAATCGCGGCATCCCGGCGCGTGCCGACCGTTTTCGGTACTCTCTTTGCTCGTGGCTCTTCCGGTCGGCCGGCGACAGCGTGCGGCGCCGGTGTGCGGACATTGCGCCGCGGGCGGTCGGAAGCGTCGCGGCGCAAGACGCCGGCATGGGCCGCCCTCTTCCTCGGACGATAACGATTCTTATGGATAGCTTATGAAAAAATGGTTCATTGCGGGCATCGCCGTCGTGGCGGTGCTCCTGTTCGCCGTCGTGGGCGGCGGTCTCTACCTGCTCTCCTATTCGCTGACCCCGGCGGCGGTCGTGGAGGCGAAGGATGCCGCGGCGTGGGACGACATGCGGCGCGAATACCCCTTCATCGTGCCGTGGCTCGACAGCCTCGAGCGGGCCGATGCGCTGCGCGACACGGTGATCGTCGACCGTGCCGGCGTGCGGCTGCATGCGCTCTATGCCGAGGCCGCCGTGCCGACCGACCGCACGGCCGTGATCGTGCACGGATACACCGACTGCGCCGTGCGGATGCTCATGATCGGTTATCTCTACCACCGCGATCTGGGATTCAACATCCTGCTGCCCGACCTCTGCTACCACGGCGACAGCGGCGGCCGCGCCATTCAGATGGGGTGGAAGGACCGCCTCGACGTGCTGCGGTGGATGGAGGTGGCCAACGAACGCTTCGGCGGTGCCGCGCGGATGGTCGTGCACGGCATCTCGATGGGGGCCGCGACGACGATGATGGTCTCGGGCGAGCCGCAGGGACCCTATGCGCGCTGCTTCGTCGAGGATTGCGGCTATACGAGCGTCTGGGACGAGTTCCGCAAGGAGCTGCGCGACCGCTTCGCGCTGCCGGCCTTTCCGATCCTGCACATCGCCAGCCGGCTCTGCGAGGCGAAGTACGGTTGGAACTTCCGCGAAGCCTCGGCGCTCGATCAGGTGGCGAAATGCCGGCTGCCCATGCTCTTCATCCACGGTTCGGCCGACACGTTCGTCCCCACGTGGATGGTCTACCCGCTCTACGAAGCCAAGCCGGGCGACGACAAGGAGCTGTGGATCGTGCCGGGCGCCACGCACGCCATGTCGTACCGCGACTACCCGCAGGAGTATACGCGGCGCGTGAAGGAGTTCGTGGGGCGGTATGTCGGGGCGGAGTGAGGCCGGTTGCGTTTTGTGCTCCGCAGCCGGCGGCGGGGCGCTCCGCCCGAGGACGGCCGCAGGCTGCCCGCCGAAGGCCGGGACTTCACCCGCACGCATAAAAAAATCCGAAGGCCGGAACGCCTTCGGATTTTTCGTATCTGCGATATCCTTCGATCAAGCCTTGCCGGCCGAACCGAGGACGTTCTCGCACTTGTGGATGTAGAGCTTCTTCAGCTCGTCGCGTGCCGGACCCAGATACTTGCGGGGGTCGAACTCGGCCGGGTTGTCCACGAAGACCTTGCGCACGGCTGCGGTCATGGCCAGACGGCCGTCCGAGTCGATGTTGATCTTGCAGACGGCGCTCTTGGCGGCCTTGCGGAGCTGCTCCTCGGGAATGCCCACGGCATCCTTCAGCGCAC